>NZ_AQQZ01000029.1 GCF_001205715.1 Pseudaestuariivita atlantica | reverse complement strand
CCTAAATCGGTCGTTTTTGTCCGAGTGCCCTACCCTATCCAAGATCAACCGCTTAGCCAGGCCAAAAACCCCCGGCAAAACCTTTGCGGTTTTGGCAGGTTTTTGTCACAGTGAGGCATGATCATTGGATATGCCCGCGTCAGCACTGACGACCAGAGTCTGGATTCACAGACGGATGCTCTTGCGGCAGCCGATGCCGAGAAGGTTTTCGCAGACAAGATCAGCGGATCGAGGCGCGCCCGCCCGGAACTGGACAGAATGCTGGAGCAGCTCCGCGACGGCGACGTTGTGACGGTCACGAAGTATGACCGCCTGGCGCGGTCTCTGAAGGACCTCTTGGAGATCGTAGAGGTGATCCGGGAACGTGGTGCCGGCTTCCGGTCCCTGGCCGAAGACATCGATACGACAACGCCGGCAGGCCGCTTGGTGTTTCATGTCTTCGCGTCCATTGCCCAGTTTGAGCGAGAGCGGATTTCGGAGCGCACCAGAGAAGGTTTGGCTTCAGCTCGCAAGCGAGGCCGGATCGGAGGCAGGCCCCCTGCCCTGTCAGCCGCTCAGAAAGATGAGGTGCGGCGTATGAGAGACGATGAACGCCGCGCTATCGCGGAGATCGCGCGGTTGTTCAAGGTGAGCGAGCGAACAGTGCGGCGAGCTTAGAAGCCTTCGAGGGTAGTTCGTATGTCCTCTATGGCGATAAGCGATGAGGTCATAAGCTTGCATGCGTCTTCATATTTTTTGATCTGAGAGAGCACATCTGCAGAAACGTCATTCGTGATATTCGGAAGAAGGACATCATAAACTTTCTTGGGCTTGATACGGCTGTGTGATGCAGATGTACCGGCAGTAAGAGATTGCACCTGCTCTTGGACAAACGGACTCAGCAGCAGGAAAGATATTAGATAAGGTGAGACTCCTTCTTTGGGTCGAATGACCTCATACTCCGAAGAGCAGAGCAGTTTTCTTCCCAAATCAGGAACAACGGCAACTCTCGGGATGCGCGGATTGATGCGTGAGAGGATCACCTCTCCAGGCTCTACGGGTATCCCTGGTGTGATCGGTTGGTATGACTTGATCCCAGGGATATCGAGTATCCCGTCACCAATCACATGAAGCACACTGATAAAATAGTGCTCCTCGGTATAGGCTGCCGCTCTTCTTTTTTGCGGAGAGCTTGCAAGTTCACTTAGTGGTTTAAGCGGGAACGGTGACCTAGACTCAAGCGCTGCCCGATCAAACAGCATTGTCCTAGGAGTCCAGGCGTCACACGCTGAAGGATTCAGATCTCTCCAGACAGCACGCGCAGGTCCGTTACTTGTCGTCGTATCGTCGCGATTGGCAAAAGCTTCAAACACAGACGGAAGCTCGTTCATCCCTTCGATCTTTTTTACGGTTACCCCCTTGCGCTTCGAAACCTGAAAGCCGAGGTCGTTCACCTCAGCAAAGAAGGTTGCATAGCTCTGTTGAGGAGCCTTCTTGCGAAACCCGAGCACCGCTGTCTTTGTTCTCGTCCCAGCTTGCGCGAAAGTCACTGGAGGTAGCTCTATGACACAAACAAGCTCAGCTGATCGCGACAGATGTTGGCGCAATACGGCTGCTATGCCTTTGGCCGAAACCACGCCGTCTGGAACAACAGCGAGACAAAGTCCTCCAGGTCTCAACAGGCTAAGATACCTGTCTATGAACAAAAGCTCGGAATCGATGACTTTCGAAGTGGATAGGCTCTTTGCAAAGAACGGAGTGCTGGACCGGCTGGTCCGCTGTAGAACTTCCACGGGAAAACGAGCGCCAAACGGTGGATTCGTAAGGATCAGATCGACTTTGCCGTCAAATTTGCTGATTGGTGTGTCATCTTGAACGGTATTGCCCATGAAAACATCATCGGCGCTGCTTTCAGAAAAGACTAGGTTGACCGCTGCAAGCCGCACCATCCGATCAACTTTGTCTTGGCCGACACAGTTGAGGCGTGCTCCCGCTTCTTTGCCGTACTTCTCCTCAAACCTAGACCTCCAAGATGTGAGAAATGAACCAACGCCACACGAAGGGTCTGCAACGATTAGGTTGCCATCAAGTTGGCTTGGTTCGAGTGTTTCGAGAGCAAGATCGACCATGAAGTCCACGACTTCGGGTGGAGTCATGTATTGTGCATCTTCAACATGACTGCGGAAATTATCTCTAATGTGATGACCGAAGGCTTCATTTAGGATGTCGAGCTGATGTTCTTTAGAGCTTTGTGCGTCGAATGCCCGACCTGAGGCTTGGAATAACTCGTATGCGATGTTCTCATCACCTTCTTCGAATGCAATCGAAGGCGTCGAACCGAAAATCGAACCCATCCCTTCTCGTCTAAATGCGTCGTGCTCCGCAGCTGTCCTGAAAAGCTCGTTCAAAGCCTGAACAGTGAAGGTCTTTCGATCGTACAGCGCTTGAAAGTTAGCGCTGTCCACTATGCCTTTCATGTGAGCATAATGGACTGCCAGAAGCTTGACGGTTTCATCAAGCTTCGCGTTTGCATCGCTGATACGGCCCTCCCGATGAAAGGTCTCCCTAACCTCCTGAAGTGCTTCGTAAATCTTCAGGTAAGGTGTGTCCGCCCTCTTCAACATGTCCAGCATCAGCGCTCGCCTCTTTCTGATTACAATCAGTATTGATGTCTATAGCTTGTAGCTCATTTTTCGTCACCAAGGCAAACATTCAAAAATGTCGAACTTACAAATACTTGGGGACATCATACGAACAGAGCGGGAGCAGCGAGGGCTATCGCAAGAAGCCCTTGCTGAGTTGGCAGGCTTATCCAGAACCCACATAGGCGAAATCGAGCGCGGCGAAGTAAAGGTTTCGTTTGTAGCGCTTGAAGCGACGGCACATGGCCTGGGGTTACCGCTGAGTGAATTGATGAAAAAATATGAACAGCGATGAAAAGCAAAGAATCGAGCAATCACTTTATCTGCTCAACGAGCACTATGACGCGTTTTTCTCGGTTTCGAAAATCGCACAGGAAACCGGACACCCTGTTCCAATGGATACCAGGGGATGGTCACAAATATTAGTAAGTGTACTGACCGGGATTAAGGGGTTGGAGCGCAAGAAGGGTGCCGATCTGGATGACGGTTCGGATGTGAAGGGTGCCAACACTTGGGAAGCAATCGATACACCCAGATTTAATGGCGTCATCAAGGCAGGCACGCATGCAAGTCACTCAGATAGCCTTGACTACCTTGATACAATGCCTTTTCTGTTTTTTGTTCTGTGGGATGTCTCAGCACTAGGCAAGCATCGGTGCCGAATTTGGACGGTGCGTCCGCAAGTCGATCCAATCTTTAGGGACATGTGCTCGGGGTGGTACGAAGCCCGTGCCGATGGACGGATAAAGAGTACCAACTTTCAACTCCATCCCCCTAGAGGAAAAGATACGAACGATATCAGAAACACGTTTGGAAACTTAACTTACCCAATTCTCTTTTGCGCCGAGCGCGAGCAAGAAAAGTTCACTTTGAAGAGCTATGATTATGATGTGATGTTGAACGGCCTCTGTGTTCATACAGAGGCCACGATGCTCTGACTCAACCTGGCTTCGTCCTGGTTGGAAAAGCACTTTCAGTGAAGTTCAGGGCAATAAGAATAAGCGATAACTGTTAACTGTTATCTTCTTCGACCATCGATTTCTGTGGCTTCAGGAACATCAATCCCTCCAGCTCTAAGGCAATGATATAGAAGTTCTTTTTTTGTGATGCCGCGCTTGTTCGCTTCAGCCGCGAAGGCTTCCTTTATGGGCTGTGGTACATTCGTGAACGAGAACTGGACGCGTGGTGCATCCTTTAATGCGGAAGATTTGGCCCTGCTCACACTCGGCAAAGGTGCCGTCATTGCCTTCAATTTCTTCGAGCTGTCATCCGCATCCAGATCGTCGTCAAGGTTTACGCTGACTTTGGCCATGACCCGCTCCTATAGAAACCCAAGAGACCCCTACCCTGCAAATCTGCAAGCACCGACTGAGCCGACCGCCGCGCCGATCCCTGCGGAGCCTGGCCTGTAGAAGTCATTTCCTTGAAGCCCGTTCGATGGGCGCACATAGCATTGAGGCGCGGAACGTTCTGTGCGTCGAGTGCATCAACGATAGCCTGTGTGATGTTGGTCTGCGTATCCACATCCATCATGACCACTAGCGCCGGAATCTCCTTCTCCATCGTCTCTGCAACACTCTGGACGTGCGAAAACGTTCGCTTGGCCCCTTTGGCGTCGGCTTCATTGGCTTTCGATGGGATCAAGATCAGATTTGCGGCTGCGATAGCATGCATCGCCATAGCCGACTTAAACCCCGCAGTATCGACAAAGATCGCATCGTAAGTAGGATCAGCCTTCTTCAAAGCTTTGACGGTGGGGATCAGCTTTTCGTCGTCTTCTTCGTAGAGCCAATCAAGATCAGTCTGTTCTTTCTTGGCCCATGCTTCCAAGTGGCGCTGAGGATCAGTATCGATCACAGCGACCCTGGCACCGTCTTGAACCATCAGACTGGCGATTGCTGTTAGGAGCGTTGTTTTGCCCGCTCCACCCTTTTCTTGCACTACGCTTATGACCTGGGTCATCGCCTGCCTCTTTCTTGTTTTCGCAACCCTTAACTCATAACCAATAACTGTCAACTAATAACTATTATCAGATAACTGTTAAGTGATATGGGTTATCTGCTATGGAGCGCGTCCCTTTCGTTCGTACCATTTTCGGCAAAACCCCACGAACGCAGCATCCGGATGGCGCGGCGGGTCGTTCATCCACATCCGCCATTCTTGCTCAAGGAAGTACACGTCCCAGGTCGGAGCAGCCTCGCGGGCTTTCTCGTAAGCATCGGACGACAGACGCACCGTAACCTCTGAAGCAATTGCAGAACTGTCGCCGTACACGTCCAGAAACTCGGGTTTTGGCGTGACCTCCAGAACATCGTGTAGAAGCCTGAAACAGTAATCCGGCATGTGTGATTGATCTTCGTCCGCCTTGCAAATCGCTTTAACGAGGCGCTTGAACTCCTTTGCTGTGGAGGTCGAGCCGGTCTTGTGCTGGAGCTTATCGAGGCCGATCCGCCAAACGTCCTGCTTGCCGCAATGCTTGCGGGCCAGCTCATAGAGCCGCCGCTCCAGTGGCTTCCTAAGCTGAAAGTAGGCTTTGTGCAGGGTAAGCACATTCTTGTTTTCAATGGCTTTTACCAGCCAATCACCCATTTCAAGCTCGACGCTAAGCAAGCGCCCTGTGGAGTCTTCTTTGACGATCCGAGCATCCGTGATGAACGAGATCGAGCGCCACTCCCCAACACCATGATCATGGATGTTTGTTTCTATCTGAGTGAACTGAAGCCGGGTGAGAGCACGACGTAGCGTGGCATAAGCCTGGCCCGTGGTGTGACGGTTCGTGGCCTTCAGAAGGTCATGGGCTGAAATCTGGACACGGCGTCCAATTTCCTGACCTTCATTCTTCGCAGCCATGAGCTGACTAAGCACATAGATCAGAATGTCTCTGTCAAAAACATTGGCGCGTCCTTCTTCGGCGGCAGGTGTGATCTTCACCTTCACATTGCCCTGCTCATACTCAAATGCAGCCATGTCCTTTTTGACCGACAAGGAAAAGAGCGGATGCTCCATTGAGGCGCGGTCGCTCTTCGGTGTCGCATCGAGGATATCGCACACGAACAGGTCCGGCTCTGTATGCCGCTGCGGAAGCAATGCAGTGCGTTTACGAGGCCTCGCCATTATTCGATACTCTACCCACCATTATTCGACAGTCTGCCCACCAAGAAGGCAGGTTTTTCGATACTCTACACACCGTTCTTCGATAGTCTACCCACCAATTTTCGATACTCTACACACCGACAGCCAAAATCACCGCAGTATTGTCGAATAATATCAGCGCCTTGCGAGTCCACCGATTCTCGTAACACCCTTTATAACACAGATATAACACACAGCATCTCAGCCACACCTGGCCGACATCAGCACTTCACCGCTCACCGTTGGTAAAACACGCAGGCATCGACGCCCGTGGTTGTCGTGGTCCAGGACGCTCCGAGGACAGTGCACATGGAAGCGTTGCTGACTAAGAAACGAGGAAGCGTCAACGTCAGGACAAGAGCCAGAACGACAGCACCCAGGCCGAACCATGGAAGACGGCTTTTGAAGCGATCCAGCTTCTGTTCCCGTTCCCAGAGCTGACGCATGGTGTCCGACTTGGCATCCTCAGCTTTCTTGAGAGCTTCCTGAGTGTGGTTGGACGCCCGGAGCAGATCACCGGCCATCTGGCCAACGCGGGTCAGGGTATCGCCAATCCTGCCGTCGATGGTTGCGCCGACAATCTCGCCATAGTGTTCCGGGTTGGTTTGCTTTTGAGCGGCGAAGGCGGCAGAGCGGGCTTCCGTCGCCGTCTTGTTCACGCGGTCGAGGACCCGCGTCTGATCATCCACCCGATCCGAGATGCTGGCGACCGCCGTGGCGAGTAGATCGAGCGTTTCGCGCAAATCATCATCTGAAAGCGGGGCAGGGGAGGCAGGCGTGTCAGACATGGCGGATTGCTTTCAGGTTATTGGGCTTCAGGTATGAACAGCCCGGCAAATTCAGGGTCGGCGTAGTAGCGCAGCTTTTGCGCGACGGCGGTGGCCTGCCCCTGGACGCGCAGGAGCTGACGATCCGGGGGGAGCTGCATGATTTCATCGGGGGTCAGAAGATCGCGGCCCGTGAGGTTGTTCGAGAAGCTGGGGCCGTCACCGGGCTTGAAGCTGTCAGTCTGGAATCCGGCAGTTTCCTGGCCAATCATCTGGCTCAGCCACTTGGCCGTCTCAAAGTCGTTTACCCCGAAGACCTGTTGCACTCCGGCATTCGCGATGAAGGTGCCAGCGCGCTCGCCATAGAGGTCCTTGAGCTGGCTCATGTCCTGCAGGATCGGCCAGAGCTGAAGCCCATAACCTGCCATCAACCCCATGGCGCGCTCTACGGCCTCCAGACGGCCCAGGGCGGCGAATTCATCGAGGAGGAATAGGGTAGGGGCCGTGAGGCGCTCAGAACGGCCCTCTGACGCACTCTGAGGCCGCTCAGCGTCCCGCGCAATGTCCTGGAGGGCCTGGGAGACCAGCAGGCGCAGCCAGCGACTGTAGGCGTCCATCCGGTTCGGCGGCAGGACCAGGAAGACGGAGGTGATCCGGTGCCGCAGATCGGAGAAGGCGAAGTCCGAGTGCGCCAGACACTTAGCGATCCGGGGCGAGTCCAGAAAATGGGTATGCCGCTGCGCGTTCGACAGAACCGAGGCGGCTTCCCGGTCTGCCTTGCCGAGGAAGCGGTTGGCGGCGCGGGCGATCAGCCCGCCTGCTTCGTCGCTGTCCTGCATCAGCTCCAAGAGCGCACGAAGCTTTTCCGGGGGCAGGGTGAGATATTCCCGGACGGTGGCGAGGGACCGGCGGTCGCGATCTTCGTGGCAGACGCAGAACATGATCAGCCCGCCGAGGATCGCCTTGGCCTCCTCGTTCCAGTGTGCTTCCGTCACCTGTCCCGGCGGGTCCATGACCAGCGCCTCTGTCAGGGAGGCGGCATCCTCGCCTAGATCGAGGCTGTCGGGCGTCAGCCTGTCGAGCGGGTTGTAGGCGGCGGAGGGGTGGCCGCTGACCTCAAACGGATCGAGAACGTGGACCGTCCCAATCCGCCGCCGAGCTTCCCCGGCGATCCGGGCATTCTCGCCCTTGGGGTCGATCACCAGGACCGATCTTTCCGTCGCCAGCAGGTTTGGGATCACGGTACCGACGCCTTTCCCAGCCCGTGTCGGGGCGAGTGTGATCAGATGGGCTGGGCCGTCATAACGCAGCAGCCGCCCGGTGTGTGGATTGCGCCCGATCAGAAGACCGGCATCTTCTTGCCCTTTGCCCCGCTCCAGCTTCTTCAGCTCCTTGCGGTTCGCAAACCGCGCCGAGCCGTGGCTGTCACCGGTCAGCCCGAAATAGGCATCAGCCCCGGAGGCCATGCGCCAGTACTGGAAGCCGAAGACAGCGCCTATGAGCATGAAGGGACCGAAGACCAGCCATTGCCAGGCGCTTTCGCCGGGCGTCTGATCGAAGAAGGCGAAGATGAACGGCGTGGCCACCAGGGAGCCGAGCATCGCCCCGAACAGCACAGCGCCGATCATCCAGCCCAACAGGATGGGCGTGAAGATCAACCGACCGAAGAAGCGGAACAGCCTCCCGAAGACGAGCATCACGCTCCGCATCAGGACGCGCCCTCATCGGTAGGGGTAGGGGCGTCCCATTCTGCGAAGGCTTTGCGATCCTGTTCACGGGACAGATTGCGGATCAGCCGGTCGAGCACGGCGGCAGCATTGGAATCCCGTTCCGCCAGGTCCATGAGCGCCCCGCCCAGGATCACCTTGCGGCGTGTATCCAGCTTGCGCTGTCTGGTGGCTTCCCGGTTCTTCAGAGCCTGAAGGCGGGCCTTGGCCTGGGCATATCGTTTCTCGGCGCGTTCAAGCTCAGTCTCGGCCAATTCGGGAATCCACTTCAAAAAGGGCAGGTGTAAAGGTTAGGCTTGCCACAACCAGCGATAGCGCTTACCCGTAGGCCTGTAAAGGACAAGGGCGCACTTATGCAAACTCTCCACCTGTGGTTCCGAGCTTTGCGTGCGATCTCGTTGAGGCAAGGCCTCAGCCGATGGCGAACTCCGTCCGACGCGATGCGCGTCGGAATGAAAGGCCCTCCCGGCCTCTCAAACTCTCCAGGGCCAACTTCGGCAGTTGGATTGCGTCCCGCAATGTCGCGCCAGCGTCTCGCCCGATGCCCCACGGTGGGGGCCGGTCTGCCGGTGGCGTCTCCCTTGCGGGAGGTATCGCGCCCGGGTGCTGACGCCCCTTCGCGATACCGGGTTTGCCCCGGGCAAACCGCCAGTGAACTGTCCCCATATCCCGCCCCCCATGAGGCTGGGGATATGGGGACAGTTCACTGGCAAGCCCGCGCCTCAGCCGTGCGTTGCACCCCTTCAGCCGGGCTGTCTTTTCCACTCGTATCGCGCCGGGGCAGGGCGCGATCCATCGGGGAAAAGACGGCTGACCAGATGGTCCATGTCGGAGCATGGGCGGGGGTCAGCAGCGGCGCACCTTTTCGTCGTTCACGTCACGGACGAGGATAGAGGGCATGGCCAGCTACCACCTCTCCGTGAAGACGATCAAACGCAGCGCCGGGCGCTCTGCCACGGCAGCCGCGGCCTACCGTGTCGGGGAGCGCATCGAGTGCCAGCGCGAAGGTCGCGTCCACGATTACACCCGCAAGCAGGGTATCGAGGAGACCTTCATCCTGACCCCGAAGGACGCGCCGGACTGGGCCACGGATCGGTCCCGCCTCTGGAACGAGGCCGAGGCCAGCGAGACCCGCCGCAACTCCGTCACCGCCCGCGAGTGGGAGCTGGCCCTGCCCTCCGAGATCAGCGCTGAGGACCGGTCACAGATCACCCGCGACTTCGCCCAAGAGCTGGTCAGCCGCTATGGCGTGGCCGTCGATGTGGCGATCCATGCACCGCATCGGGAAGGCGATCAGCGGAACCACCATGCCCATGTCCTGACTTCGACCCGCAAGCTCGAAGCGGACGGCTTCACCGCCAAGACGCGCGTGCTCGATTCCGCGAAGACCGGCGGCGTCGAGATCGAGCAGATGCGCGGCCTCTGGGCCGAGCTGCAGAACCGGGCGCTGGAGCGGGCAGGGGAGGTGGAGCGCGTCGATCACCGGTCGCTCGAAGCGCAGCGCGAGGCAGCAGTTGAGCGCGGTGACGAGCTGGCCGCCGAGGAACTGGCCCGCGATCCGGAGCTGAAGCTGGGACCGGCGGCCAATTCCATGGAGCGCCGGGCGAAGGCGATGGCCGAGCGCCAGGGCCAGGAATATGTCCCCGTCACGGAGCGCGGGACTGTTGTCCATGCCGCCCGCCAAGCTCGTGCGGCCTTCCGCGAAATGCGCGAACGCCTGGACATTGCGCGGGAGACTTACGGGACGGCACGTGAGGAAGGGCAGGGCCGTGTCTCTGCCGGTTTGGCAGCACTCAGGGCCGCAACCGCGAAAGATCGCGACCGCAACCCTGAGGATTTCCGGGAGCGGCTGGCGCGCGTCGTGGGCGGGTCACGGGATCAGGACGACACGCCGAAGCCGGAAGGCCGCAATTATGCGCGGGAGCGGCTGAAAGACATCATGGAGAAGGACGCCGGGCGAGACGGCCAGGCGGCGGTTCACAAGCTGGACGGTCACAGCGAGTACGATCTGGGCGAGGACACAGGGCGCCAGGCGCGCAAGCCCTCCGTCAACGAGCGTCTGAAGGACGTGCTGAACAAGCCGCGTGAGAAGCTGGAGATCGAGGACGAGCGCGACCAGGAGAAGGATCAAGAGGTCGAGAAGGATCGTGACATCGACCGTGATCCGGGCCTCAGTCACTGACGAGGCGATGCGAGGTCGTTTCCCCGATTTTCATGGGAATGCTCGCCTGTGCGAACCCAATACCGACGAGGAACGAAATAACGCCCGTTGCAGTCTTGAACTCGCGCACCCTGATCGCATTCTGGGTCACGCGCGTCCTGGCTGTGACAAGGATTTTCTCCTGTCCATCGTTTCCGACCGTCCGCATGATCCATAGACCGTACCAGCTTGGTCCTTTGCGTTCAGGATCGGCTTTACACAGCACTTCGACCGTATGCCCCTCCTCGGCAAGCGCCCGAAGGCCTTGTTCGGTGGTCACGTTGAGTTCGAGTTCAGTCGTTTGGTTCATCGCATAAACTGAGAAAGGAGAGAATGTCTCAGTGTGGCGGAATTCAGCAATGCGTTCAATAGTATATTATTGGAGAGGTATGCATTTTCAGATCAGTTGGCTTCGGGCATGTTTGCCCATGATAGCCGGAGACTGTTGCCCGCTCTTTTTGGCAAGTTGGCCCGCTTTACGAGGCGTCCCGAAACTTCAAAGTCATCGTCAATTTTTACGACGAGCAGTTTGCTGAAATGCCTGTCGAGACGCACGCTGGTCTTTTCTTTGCTGTTGATCGGCGAAATTGTTTTGATTTCAACGAAGTCGTTTCCCAATCTACCATCGGAGCCTTGGGCATGGTTTTTGTGAAGTTTGATTCCATACATGATCGCACCGAAAAGTTCACCAATGTCGCCGTAGACGTTGAGGTGCTGTCCAGTATCGCAGAAATAGGCCTCTGCAAGCGTCAGCAGGTCCTGAAAGTACGGAACTAAAGTTGGATCAGCGTTCGGGTACTTCAGGCGTAGTTCAGCCTCGCGCTCAAGTTCAGCGAGACGGCTGTACTTGGTTTCTTCTGGGTCGATAATGCTATCCCAACCAAGCCATTCGCCATCAATCCAAAATGCGTTGTCTGGCCCTAGTACGTCGGCTGTCATTTGAAACTCCTATCCCAGAACAATACCCTAAGACTTTGAAAAGATTATGACCGCCCTTCGCTTCGGTTCACGCCTTTAAAGCTGATAGAGTTCAGTGATCCCGGCTGGGTGCCGGTCTCGCTTTGAGTGGTAGCCAGGGCAGGGGATCGACGGGCTGACGCCCGCTCACCCCTACCCTGACGGTTTCCCAATCCTGTTGATCCGCCTGCCATCCCGGCGGGTCCGAGAAAACCGGCAAGCGCCGCCGGTGGCGTCGGTTCCGGTCGAGAATTCCGGTTCCTCCCACGCGCAGGCGCGCGGTTCCCTCCCAAATTCACGCCCTCCACCCGGTTGTCACGGCCCCGCCAGGCCGCAGGACGGGCTTTGCCCTTACCTGCTCTGCCGTCCGGAATGCATGGGCATTCCAGACAACAGAGAAGGAAGGCCCGCCCATCGGCGGAAAGGGGAAGAGACCCGGCCCGCGTCACTCGAAGGAGGGTCACAAATGACCGCAGAGAAGTTTGACGTTTATTCCCATGTCACCAACCAGATCATCGCGCAGATCGAGGCGGGAACACCGCCCTGGCGTAAACCGTGGACTGGCGGCGGAGGAGGGGTCAGCTTGCCGGAACGGTTCAACGGCGAGGCCTATCGGGGCATCAACGTCCTGATGCTTTGGGCGACAGCGATGGCCAAGGACTACAGTTCAGCCCGATGGATGACGTTCAATCAGGCCAAGCAGCTTGGGGGCCATGTTCGAAAGGGCGAGAAATCCGCCACCGTCGTGAAGTATGGGACCGTCGAGCGCGAGGACGAGAACGGCGAGGAACGTCAGATCCCCTATGCCAAGGCTTACCGCGTGTTCAACGCCGACCAGATCGAGGGCTTGCCTGCCGAGTTCTACATCCTGCCCGACCCGCCCCGTGATCTTGGCACCGTGGCCGACCCCGAGCTGGAGGCGTTCTTTGCCGCGACCGGCGCGCAGATCGACGTGACCGAAGAGCCGCGCGCCTATTACAACATCAAGACCGACCGCATCCACATGCCGCCGATTGGCACGTTTTATCGGGCGGCAGGGTATTTTGGCACCTTGGCCCATGAGACAATCCACTGGACCGGCGCGACAAAGCGGCTGGACCGTTTGGGCCGGTTCAACGACCGCAAGGCCTACGCGTTCGAGGAACTGGTCGCGGAGATTGGCAACTGCATGCTTTGCGCGCAGATCGGGGTGGAGCCTGAATTCGACCAGAGCGCGGCCTATGTCGAAGGATGGCTTGAGGCGATGAAGGAAGATAGCCGCGCGATTTTCCGCGCCGCGTCCGAAGCGCAGAAAGCCGTGGATTACATCATGGACCGCACCACGCAGGCCAACAGGATGGCCGCCGAGTAACAGCCCGCATCGCCGCAATGATCGAGGCCCCCGTCAGCAGGCGGGGGCCTTTTGCGTTCTAGCGTGATCCAGGTGGCGGCGGTTTTAGGGTGACCTGTCGGCGGGCAACCTGAAGGCCACCCGCCGACAGGCCCGGCGCTTCGCGCGGACTGGCATGAAATGCCTTGAAGTTGTGTATCCTGCGGTGCGGAGAAAGTCCGGAGATAGCTCAGAGTGACGAACGTGGTCGTTGGCATAATGGCTGCAATGCGCAAAAAGCGGGCATTGCAGAGATGTAAAGTTCAAGAAAACCAGAATCGTTCGCTGGACGTTACTTCTCGATTGCCGCTACTCTCTTCGGCGTTGTGAGTATCAAAAAAACAATGATTGCGCTGAGATTTAGTCTTTAATTTCGGCACACAGTCGGCAGGCATATGGCAGAAGCATTTGGATCTTATGGGGACTTTCAAGGTTTCACGCTGGACGACGTGAAGGGAATGAGCACGGAAGAGCAAGTCGACATGATAGTCGATTGGTTCAACTATCATTTCGAGGACCCTCAAAACGACACTCCCTACAACAAAGACTTGGGTGGCTACGTTTTCCTTTGGGGTGGCCCATTCGACGCGAATGAGACGATCCAAGACTTCTTTTCGGATGCCGTGAACTTCGACACTATGATGCTTGCCGTTGATCACATCCAGCGCGACGGAACACTGGATTGGGCTCCGACGACTCGCGGTGACTTCTATGAACACCCGGACGAAGAGATCGAAGAAGAAGAGCTTACGCTTGATACGCCGGAGGAAGTCCCGAACGAACCTGAGGCCCGTGCCGAAGTCTTAGCTCGCCTCGACGAGTTGGAAGCACTCGTCCAACCGATCTTGGACCAAGCCAACACGCAAGCACCTCCGATGATGGGGCACAATAACCCGCCGGAAGAACTTGAGGTCGTTCAGGCTGTTTCCAAGGAGGAATGGCAAAACATCAAACTGACTATTGAGGTAGTTAGAACGGAGGTGACCTCCGAGGAACCCGATCTCAAGGTCGTTGATGGAGGCAAGAACCTTTTCATCTCGGCCGCCAAAGCACTCGGCATCTGGATAAAGAACCGATTCAACGCCGCAGTTGATGCGGGGGCAGCCTTTGGTGCCGTTTATGGAATTACAAACCCCGAAGCTGCGAAAGCTGCACTGATCAACGCAGCTCAAGCGATCCAGAACTGGGTGGCCTCGCTGCCCCTCCCGTTCTAACTGCCGATGATTGTTGAGATACCGCATAATCTCACCCCGGCGTCGTTGCTTGGCTTCTCGCAGACCCTCGACAATCTCCCAGATGACGAGCTCTACGAGTTCGACTTTGGCGCCGCCCGCTGGTTTCCGCCGTTTTCGATGCTGTTACTGTCGGTCCTATTGAAGAGGTTTCGCGATCAGCGGCCAGACTCGCGATGCAGAGCTCGCAACCATGAGAACCACACCTACGCGGCATACCTTGGCTTCTTTCAGTCGTTTGGCCTTCGACACGGCAATGAACCCGGAGAAGCTCCCGGCAGCGACAGCTACGTTCCGATCACACGTCTCGATGTTGCGGAGATACAGGCAGAGGCTGACGCTGCTTGGGTTGAACCCGGAGAGATCATCGAGGCTCGTGCCCGAGAACTATCCGGCGTCTTGACGCAAACAGACAGCGGTCCGCTGTTCGACACGCTGTCCTACGCAATTCGCGAGATTATCCGCAACACGGTTGAGCACAGCGGCGCAGAAGCTGTTCTGTTGTGCGCTCAGCATTGGCCGACTAGGCATGAAGTCGAAGTTGGGATCGCAGATGCTGGTGTCGGTATTCAGCAAGGGCTTGCCAACAACCCCTCATATCGCGGCCTTACAAACAGAGACGCGCTGCAAACGGCTCTTATGCCTGGAGTCTCGGGAAACCCGCAAGCTGGTCGAGGCCAGGAGGTCTGGCAGAACTCGGGGTACGGTCTCTACATGACCAATCGCATCTGCCGCAACGGCGGGCGGTTTATGATATGCAGCGGCGACTCCGCCATTTCTTTAAACCAAGCAAACAAGACCGAACTGCCCTGCAACATGCCGGGAACAGCCGTTCGCATGTTGCTCAATACCCACCGCCTTCCAGAACTCCGGGAACAGTTGCAACGCTTTCGGGATGAAGGGCATCAAGCCGCGCAGACCATACGAGGAGCGAACCGAAGCTTTGCGTCAACGGCATCGCAAATGCTGTCCATAGACTTCGATCCAGATCGGGGTCTCGATGATTGATCTCTTCACTTTGGGCTGAGACCTATCACAAAAGCCCCCTGGACAATTGGCAGCTCAGTCCCGCACAGCGGGCATAGCTGGACCGGCACAAACGGTCGATGCTGGTGAAAAACTCTAGCCTTGATCGAGGCCCAAACGGCTGA
>NZ_AQQZ01000028.1 GCF_001205715.1 Pseudaestuariivita atlantica | reverse complement strand
CAGCCTAACTATTGAACCAGAAACTCTCCGGTAAACCCGGGGCGGTTCACTTTGCATCCGCCAGCCGCTGCGCGCGGGCTTTCTGAGCTTCCATTCGAGCCGCCGTTCCAGTCGTAGCTGGAACAGGATTGGATGGGGCTGAATTGTTTGCGGGAACAGAAGGTCCTCCTCGGCTCGGCATGCTCTGAAGTCCAATGAGGTGCCTTCCGCGTAAGGCGGCGTACTCGATCGCAGAGGCCGTGCCGACGTTGTAGCGATTGTAGGCTTGTTGACTTCCTGAGGCTGCTCTGCCGAAGACGTAAGCGCCTGCCAATCCGCCTGAAAGGGCGGGCACTACAATGTTTCCAGAAATTGCTCTAACAAGGAATGGCGTTGCGATTATGAAGCCCTTTGCCATGAAGATCATCATGAAGAAAGGGACGACCGCTCCAATAGTTGATGCGCTGTCCGGATCGCCAAGTTCGGCAATCAACGCGTTCGAAACACCTATAATCGTCGCGAACACCCCCGCAATGACGACTGGATAGATCCCAAACGAAATCAACGCCGATAACCAACGCGCGAAGTAGTCTTTAGTTACATCGAAAAGCGTCAGAAAGATCATGATTGGGGCGATACCAACGAGGAGTGCAATCATCAGGCGCGCTGCGATCAAGAAGAATGCTGCAAGCCCTCCGAGAAGCGACAACAGCACGGTCCCTACAACACCCATAACCGCTCCAGCCATCCAGTGCATTCCATCGCCAATGGTGTTCAGATACTCGGAAAATTCCGCGATTATCCCGTCGAACGCTTCTGCAAACGTGCCTGATGGGCCTGGTGTACCGCCTCCGACGGAAGCGACTAGCGCTCCGGCGATGCTGTCGATGCCAGTAAGCACCGCCGTCGAGAATGCGTTGAACTGGATCCAATTGGTCGCGAAAACACCAACAAGTATGAGTTTAACGGCCAACCAGAAGGCTGTCCGACCGTCCATCGAACGTACCTGAAAAGCCATGTTGATGATTACCAAGATCACCAAGAGCGTGATCGAGACCAGAAGGATGCTGCCTACCGTTGACGCAACCGCGCCAAACTGCGTCTCTGCCGCGTCTTCCAGATATCCATCTGCCGTCTCAACAAAGAAGGTGACGATACTCATGGATCAATCCCAGTTGCCTTGGGCTTCGCAGAGTTCGCGTACCATTGCGCGATTTGCGGCAATCGATGTGCGATAGGTCTTGGTGATCTGTTGGACTTCGTACTGGTTGTCGATGCGAGAGTAGTTTTCCAGATAATAGTCGACTGCGACGTCCCAACTCGGAAAGCGGGCTTCACAGGTGCAAAGACCCGTGTCGGCAATATCTTGGAAAGCTGCAGCCCGGTACATTCGCTGTACTAGAATCCTCTTATGTGACTCTCGAACATCCATGTCAGCGATGATTGCTGGCTCGCTTGGACGGTTTGGGCAAACTTCGCCAGTTTCGACGGCTTCTGGAACAAGTTGAGCGACGGCGGTTCCGGCAATGATGCACGGGATGACGCAAATGGTTGCGAAACGAGCCGTCATTGGGCGGCCTCAAGTTCAATGGACGGCCGCTCACGTTTGAGGAAGACTGTGAAGTTGGAACTATTCACTGAAGTTCCAACTACGGAGACGACTTCGTAGCCCGCGGCGCCCCATTCACGTAGCGTTTCTTGCATACCAGCAAAGCTCTTCTTGTCATTCGCATCAAACGTCAGGACTTCGTGTTCAAAGGTCTTCATGTTGCGGTTCCTCCCGTCTGTCCGGGCAAATAGAATTCCGTGATCCCGCGGTCGCCTGCATGGCGCGCGGCATGAATGATCACGTCAATTGAGCTTTCGATGTATTGTACCATGTCGGTGTGGGTCATCGGCACTTCTGTCTTGAGAGCGGCGATCGCTAGGCGTTGAATTGCCAACTGGGGCGTTTCGGCGTGCAAAGTGGTCATGGACCCACCGTGGCCGGTATTAATCGCTTCCAGGAACGTCATCGCCTCAGATCCTCTGACCTCGCCCAGAACAATGCGATCTGGGCGCATGCGCAAAGTCGATGTCAGGAGGGTGTCAGCGCTGCGTGTTCTCTCTTCCCTACTGGCCAGGAGAGTCACGATATTTGGTTGGGCGGGGATTAGCTCCGCGGCTTCCTCGATGGTGATGATGCGTTCTTCCGGCGGGACGAAGGACAGGATTTTGCGCGCTGCCACCGTCTTGCCGGTCGATGTGCCGCCCGAGACGATCATGTTCAGCTTGTGTGTGACGCAGAAGCGGATCGCGGCGTAGATATCGCCACCTTTGACGACATTTCGGAGTTCCTGGTTTCTGTTCAGCCTGTCTGTCTCGAGGCTGCGCTCGGCCCCAAAAAGGAATTTCAGCTCCACGTCGTCGAGAGGCAGGGAGGTGAAAAACCGCAGCGAGATGGACATCCCGTCGCTGACTGCCGGTGGCATGATGACTTGTGCGCGGACCGGGCGATCACGGTATTTGATGCTCACGGATACGATTGGCTTGTCTTTGCTGATCGTCGAGTTTGAGGCCGATGCGATCTGCGTGCCGAGGTCCTTGATCTCGGTCCGCGTCAGGCTGCATTTTAATGGCGACATGAACCTATCGCCCTGGAATTCGCCCCAGACAGACTCGTCGGGGTTGATGCAAATCTCGATGACGTCCTCACGAGAAGCATCGGTGAGCTTGTCGAGAGAGGCCTGGAGGTAGGCGCCCGACATCAGAAGATCTCCAGATCACGGTCCACCATCACGGTGATCCGCGCGCCCTGTTCGACGTAGATCACAGGACCGATGGACAGGTAATCGTCGATGACACTGTCGGCGCTGTCCGCAAAATCGTCGCCCACATCTTCAAGGATCTCAGCAGATGTTTCGTCCTCGACCTGAGCCGCGGCGGCGCCGGGCAAGGCTGTGATCAGTGAAATGAGGGCCGCCGAGCCGAAACGTTCCTTGAAACGCGTGTCGACAAACCCCGTAGTACCGGCGCGTCCAAGCTCGTCGCCTCCAAACGAGCTGATGGTGACCGTTTGGCTGGTGGGTAGAATGATGCGATCCCAAGCGATCGTGATGCGGCTTTGTGCAATGTCGGCACCTGACCGATATCGGCCGATCAGCTTCGATCCCCGCGCAATCAAAGTGCGGGACCCGTCGTATGAGTGCACGTCTTCGGTGATGACAGCGCGGACTTGCCCGGGGAGTTCGCTCGAGATTGCCGTCTCCATCGCAGCCTGGATCATCGTGCCCTGCACAATCGTATTGCCAGGATTCGCGATAACCTCGGCTTGCGTGACAGTTGAGGGTAGGGCGCCGTTCAGGACGAAGTCGGTCACGTCTTCGAAGGTCCGTTCCGCCAGTTCGCCTTCGCCCGTGCTGTTGCCGCCAAATGCGATGGTCGGTGACTTGATCCGCGCTTCCTGAAACGCCGCTTCCTCGTCCCGCCGACGCTGCAGCTCAGCCAAACGTCTTGCTTCTTCCTCGCGTTGCAACCGCAGGCGTTCCGCCTCCAGGAGATCGGCCTCTGATGGTCCAGGAGCAGGCGCGGGGGCCTGCAGTTTTGCAAGGTCGAGATCCATGCGCAGTTGTTGAAGCTCCCGATCTCGTGCGGCCAGTTCTTCGGCGAACTGGTCCTGCGCGCGTTGTGAGGCTTCCTCCAGCGCGGCAATCTGTGCCGTCAGTGCGTTGATGGCATCCGCGGCTGCGGTGTCTTTTTCAACAACCGGTTCCGGAGCGTTCTGCAGCGCTTCGATCTCGGCACGCAGGGCTGCAAGTTGCTCGAGCAATTCCGCATTCGGGTCCGGCTCGACAACCACAACCTCGGGCTCCGGCGGGGCAGGGGGCACGAAGGGCTCGATTTCCCCGAACCCGTCCCCAGTCATCTGAAACTCTTCTGGTTGCGCGGTCGGGAGCGGGTTGTCTGGTGTGTCCTGCAGAGCTGAGTAAACAAGCAGGCCCAGAACCGCGATCGCGCTCGTTCCAAGAAGTGCTACCAGAAGAGAGGGCCTCGATCTCGGTTTGGACGGTTGCGCGCCCTCGAGGGCGGCGAGGCGTTTGCTGAGATCGTCGATATCACTCATGACGATGCCCCCGCATTGGTCGATTGAATGCAGACGATCTCGTCCCCCAGCCTCAGGACCCATTCGCGACCAACACCCGAGACCCGCAGCACGCCGTCTTCGACTTGGGTGCTGTTGACGGTTCGCTCGCGGCCATTGTTGTGCTGGAAGATCGCGGGAACGGGCGCATTGCGGGGAAATCGGAAGAAGGTGAACGTGCCGTCATCCCACACCGAAGACGGTGTGAAGTTTGTGCGATCGCTGGCGGCGTAGTTGTAATTCGGAGCGCGCTGCGCGACGGCGTTTGCGGGCCTCCGATTGTCTTCGGGATATCGAAACTGGACCACGTAGAATGTGGGTGACGCGCTTTCCGTTACATTGAAGTAGTAGCTGCGCCGGTTGGTATAGACAGTGATGTTGGTGTGAACTCCTCGGGCGTTGGGTTTCACCGCAAAGGCCCGTCCGCCAGGCACTCCGTCGAGTTGAAAGCCTTCGGTGTCGCCGGCGATGATGGAGCGGATGGTCTCGCCTTGGCCAAACTCAACGGTCGTCACATGGGTCAGGCTGACCTTGAGGCGATAGACCTGCCCGTCCTGGTATGTGGCCACACGGACGCGGTTGTCATTCGGCCCTGATCTCGGAATGGCCTCGGCAAAGGCGGCGCCGGCCGTGACCGATACCGAGACAGACAGAAGAGCCGGTAGGATCAAGCGCATGTTCAATTCTCCAGCCTGTCGGAACGTATGGCGTATTCCGTGACGGTGAAGCCGAAAGGGTTGGTCCAGACATCGTCGATGGACCGGCGTTCCTCGGGACGGAACCCGAAAAGCAAGGTGGCCGTGAAAAGGCCGGCCTGGATACCTTGAGGCGAAGTCAGGCGCTTGCGCAGGCGGACTGTCGCGCGATTGCTTCCGATCCGGTTGATGCTGAGAATTTCGACATCTAGGCGGGCATTGGCTCCGTAAACACTGGGTGGATAAGCATCGGTGTTTGCGCTGTTCCAGATGTTGCGCATGGACGCTTCTGCCGCCCCATCGGAGCGCTCGAGAATGCTGCGCACGCGGACATCGTTGTCGAGCTGATTGTAGGTTTCGCGGTCGGTCACGTAGCGAAATACGGCACTTTCGATGATGGCCTGGTTTTCCGTAACAGAGACTGCGCCTACCGATGCATTGGGAAGCGCCAGTCCCGTCTCGGGGTCGTAGGGAACGACAACGGGTGCCGGATCGACATCAAGGATTGAGACTAGTGCGGCCGACAGGCAGCCCAGAACGCCGAAGGATAGCCCTGCGAAGGCAAGTCGCTGCCACAACTGTTCCCGGCGGCGAGCCCCGTAGATCAGTTCTTCTTCGACGATTTCGGCTTCGCGAGTCACTGGCCAGCCTCTCCTATCTGGCCTCAAGCTCGGGCAAGGTAAAATCCATGTACCGTTGCTCTTCGGCGATGGTGGCCGCGTCGATGACGCCGGTTTGGCCGGTTCCGACCGTTTGCACGGCTTCGAGTTGCCACATCGCGACCAGCGCGATCGCCAGTTCCGCCGTGACACGTGTGTTGAGATCAACACTGTCTTTCAGCTCTTCCATGTCGCCGATCATGCCAACAAGGCGGTCCACCCGTTGCAGAGACTGGCCCGCCTCTTCGTAGGAGGTTTGGGCCGCGGCGGACATAACGGCTCCGGTGGTGGCCCGCGTCGCAGTTCGACTTGCCCCTTCATTGCCGCCCGTCGCCATCGCGCGCAGCGTGTCTTCATCGAACCCGGCCTCGGCCAGAACGCGCGTCATTTGCGTTTCGATCCGTCCTGCGCTGTTGCCCGCGAGCCGGGAAAAGTCGCCTTCGCGAATAGCATCAATGGTTGCCAGGATGTCGCCGAACTCCTGATCAAGAAGCCCATTCAGTTCGTCCTCCATTTCGGTGCGGATGACAGTGGGAAGCTCTATGAGCCCCGTCAGCGCAGCATAGGTGTCTTGAAGCTGGGCGAGTTGCTCTTGAAGCGTGGCGAATTGCTCGCGCAGCTGGACGAGTTGTTCGTTCTGCAGGACCTCATCTTCGATCATCTGCCGGAGTTGCTGGATCTCTTGCGCGATGTTTTGCGTGTCGACCGTCGGCACACCTTGGGCGACCGCCGGAATAGACAGGAAAGGTGCAGGGGCCGTTGCCATCACCAGACCCATTGCGGTCAGGCAAAGACGGCGCCGCGCCCAACTGAAACTGCGATGTGTCATTCCAAGTCCTCCAATGTGAAATCCATGAACTGCTGTTCCTCAAGCTGCGCAGAGGCCATGGCGATCTCTGCGGCACTCAAGGGTCGTGTTCGGGTCGCTTGCAGGCGTGTGCGCGCGGCGATGAGCCGAACAAGTTCAGCGCGTGCGTAGGCGTTCAATGCCATCGACTCCTGCAGGTCCGCGGTTTCACCGATCCGCTCGACGATACTGGCAATCCGTATGGCGGCGGCCTGAATGGAGGCCATCGAATAATTGCCGTAGGTCGCGGCCCCTGCGCTTGTCAGAGACAGGTTCGAGTTGGCGAGCAAGGCCGGGTCGATGGTGCCAAGCGCTTCGGCGCCGCCCATGCGGGCGAGATAGGCGTTGTACTTTTGCGGGATGACGGTGACGTAGTGCTGGGTTTCAGTGAACGGCGGCACGCCGCTGTATTCGATGACGCGCCCCGGACCCGCATTGTAGGCGGCCAGCGCATAGATGATGTTGCCGTCGAAGCGCGCCAGTTGTGCCGCGAGATACCGCGCGCCGCCATGCACCTGCAGGTAGGGGTTGTCGTAATAATCCGGATAGATGCCGAGATCGCCCGCCGTGCCCGGCATGATCTGTGTCAGACCGAATGCGCCGACCGGTGAACGGGCGCCAATGGTGAACCGGCTTTCCTGCCAGATCAAAGCCTGCAGCAGGGCGCGCCACTGGCGGACACTTAGCCCTGCGCGGGCGACGCCCCCAAGACCATGGGTCTCCTGTGCGACGCGAATGATGAGCTGCTCGATATTGAGCGCGGCGTCGCCAAACATCTGATCTGCGCCTGGATTGGGATCATCCGCGCCGTAGAGAAGATCTGCAGATTGCTCTGGAGTTCCGCCGGCTTCGAGGGCTTCGATGGTGCCCGGAATACCCTGACCGCCAAAGCTCGTTTGCGCATCGAGGATCTGTTGCAGCACCTTCAATTGCTCGCGTTCGATCTCGGCGATCTGCTCCTTGACGGTGAGCTTTTCGCGTTGAACGGCCAGATCACCTTCGCGATGCGCATTTGCTGCCTGGTTGCGCGCCGCCAAGCCCGCATCCACGGTTGGCACACCTTGCGCTTGCGCCGTTCCTGCGCCGATGCAGACACAGCAGAGATATGCCGCGCATCTGGAGATCACTCGAGCCGCCCCGAGCTGAGATTGGCACCGTCCAACGGCTCAAAGTCGCAGTTCTTGTCAGCAGGCCCTCGCGCCACGAAACTGAAGCAGTTGGCCTCGGACGGTCTGTACTGCTCACAGCCCGCAACGGTTGAGAGAAAAATTAAGATGAGAACGAAAGGTCTCATGGCAGCCTCCAGAAGTCGGGACGGGTTCGGTAGTCCGAGCCGACAAGCTGTTCGCCCTTTTCCATCCCGCCGAGGATGGTGAGCAGGGGACCCAGGGCACTGAGATCGGTGTCGACGACGACCGATCCCTGATCATCCCGCACCAATCCAAGACGTGAGTTGCTCCCGGTGTTCAGCAGAACATCGAGCTCCTTGTCGTTGAGATTGAGCATCGCGTAGTCGGACGCATTGGCCCGAATATTGGGCAGCAGGATCTGTGTCGGAACGGCTTCGATGATGGTTTTGCCGGTCCGCGTCTGTTCCAGCTGGCTGGCGTATTGGGTCATCATGACGACAACCGCGTTCTGTTTTCGCGCGGTGACCAGCCAGTTGGACAACCGCTCGGCGAAATAGGGATTGTCCAGCGCCTTCCACGCCTCGTCGATGACGATGATTGTGGGTTTCCGATCCTCGATTTTCCGTTCGACCCGTCGAAAAAGGTAGGACAGAACGGCCATACGCTCCTTCTCGCTCTCGCTGTCGAGGATGCCGGTGAGATCGAAGCCGACGATCTCGCCCTCGAGAGAAAACGTATCCTTCTGGGTCTGTCCGAAGATCCAGCCGTATCGCCCGGTCTCTGCCCATTCCTGGAACCGCTCGTGCAGGTCGCCATTGTCATCCGTCGATCCAAAGAGCGATGCGAGATCAGACCAGTTTCGAAGCTCGTCATGGGCCGCAGTTGCGTTTTGGCGGACCACCTCCTGAATGCGGTTGGCTTGGGCGGGTGTAAGCGGCTTGTCGGAGCGATGGATCAGGGCCGCCAGCCAATCGGACAACCAGGCCTGACCACGCTCATCGATCTCGGTGCGGAGCGGATTGAGGCCGGTCGGCTCGCCAGCCTTTACAGCGGAAAAGCGGCCACCGTTTGCCCGAACAGCCATCTCCATTCCCTGGCGATAATCGAAGACGAAGACACGCGCCCCGATGCGGCGCGCCTGCGTAAGCAGGAAGGCAGATAGAACGGATTTGCCTGATCCGGGGCGACCGAGGATAAGAGTGTGTCCGCCGGTTGGTTCTGCCGTCGCCGCGCCTTGTTCATGGTAGCTAAAGCGATAGGCAGATTGCTCCGGTGTCGGGAACATCGTGATTGTCTGGCCCCAGGGCACTTGATCATTGGTCTTCCCGAGTTGGGTGCGATGAAAGGCAGCAAGGTCGGCAAAATTCCGGTTTGTGATCGTCGCCTTGCGGCTCCGCGCAGCGGTATTTCCGGGGTGTTGTGCGAAGAAATGGGTCTTTGCCGCGAAGGCTTCAGTGATCAGATTGACACCTTCGGACGCCCCGATGTTGCGCACTTCCCCGGCAATAGCACTGAGTTCTTCCGGCGTGTCACCGAAGACCGTCACGGTCATGTGGTGGTCGCCAAAGCTGAGGCGTTTCGATTCCAGATCGTCGAGCGCGTCGGCGAGTTCGGCTTCCAATGAGAGTGCGCCGTCATCCGCGGCGCGCATCAGCCGCCGCTGACGCTTGATCCTAGTGGCCATGATGTTCGAATTGATGGGTGTGAACGAATGGGTGACGACCATGTCCACCGGCAGGTTCAGGTCATCGAACATCGTGCAGGCGGTCTTCGAAGGATAGGTCTTGATGGCGAATGTAGTCCCGTAGCGCGTCCCGACCGCGCCATCGGAGACGACAAAGGTTGATCCATTGAAAGTGACGCGGCAGTTGGCAACATCATGCGCCACGAAACCGTACTTGGAGGACAGGAAGAGCGGTAGTTCCTGGCCGGTGTTCATGCCGCCAAGAAAGCCCAGCAGCTCACCCGTACTGGCCTTGAGGAGGCGCGGGGACATGTCCGCGAAGGTCGATTTAAGGAAGCCGATAACCTCGTTTAGGCGACGCAAGCGTTTCTCCGTCTGGGTCGCAAGGAGCGAGACGGATTTGCGTGCCGAGAACGGCAGACGTGACACGAGGGCAGGGCGGTGCACAACCGTCAACGTTAGCGTTTTGTCCCGGAGGCCACGTTGCTCCAGCGATCTCCGCCACGCAACATCTACGGCCGCAGCAAAATCATCACCCTCAATTGGCCTAAGGTGATGTTCAATCCCCTTCGAGACTTTGTGCATGTAGAACCCGAAATCCGGACCGATCTGGGCGATGATCTGCGCAAAGAGCGCCCGTGTTTTGTCGAGGTACGTATCATCGGTTGTGTTGCTGTTGACGCCTTTCAGTCGGAGGCACTGGAAGAGCTCATTGCCGCGCGTGCGAACGGTCTGACCATCGACCAGGCTCACATAGGGCAGCATATGGGCCAGTTGCCTTTCCCTGCTGGTCCATGTCGGAAGCAGAGTGTCCTGCACTTGGGCGTCGTCACGGGGCATAGCTGTCGCCTCCGTGTATTCGGCGGTTCGCGGTCGGTGGGGTTTCCTGCAGAGTGGTGGCCACCACATCGAGGAAATTGGGGTCCCAATCCGCCGCCTTCCAAAGGGCCGGATAGGCCGCCGCCGCAGCAATGGCGACGGCCCAATGCTGGATCCACAAGAATAGCAAAACAGACCCGAACAGCCAGACCATGGCGTACATAATCGGCAAGCCGATCAATTTGGGAGGGCGCACAAGGCCGATAAAGAGGGGAGACTGTTCCGCTGCCATATTGGTGATCCTCAGGTGGTCCAGATTGCAGCGACGATGGTCGGCGCAGCGGCGATGCCCGCGATGGCAACGAGGACCCACAGCGCCTGCCGGAAATCTAGGATGCCGAAGAGCCAGGAGAGGAAGACACCGATCAGGGCGAGGGTGCCAATCACGATGCCAAGTGGTCCGGTGATGGCGTCGACGATGCCCTGAAGGAGGGTCTGGATGGGTGACAGGTCGATACTCTGTGCCAGGGCTGGGGAGGCCATGGCAAACAGCAGCATGGTCAGAGCCAGGGTGGCGGTCAGGTTTGGTTTCACGAGGTCTCTCCTTCAAGCCGGTTGAACACGGCCAGCACGCGGCTGACGTGGTTTTGCGTTTCTCGGTAGGGTGGGATGCCCTCGTGGCGGGCCACGGCTTCGGGACCGGCATTGTAGGCGGCGAGGGCAAGACGGACATCGCCGAACTCCGCCATCATCTGGGCCAGATACCGGGCCGAGCCGTCGAGGTTCTCGCGCCAGTCATGGGGATCGACGCCAAGCGCGCGGGCCGTGTCCGGCATCAGTTGACCGAGACCAATGGCTCCAGCCCGGCTGCGGGCGGCCGGGTTGTAGGCGCTTTCGATCTCGATATTGGACCGGAAGACTAGCCGCCATTCCGTGACAGTGATCCCGGCGCGCCTGAGACCGGGGTGGGCGGCATATCGGAGCGCAGTGTCGTCAATCGCTGTGAGGATTTCTGGGGTTGGGGCAAGAGCTCTTCGGCTGACACCGCCGGTTCTGAACCCATCGGCGGGTGCATTCTCTTCATTCCCGAGGATCGCCAGCTCTTTGCTTGCCGATCCTTGGCCGATCCCGTCGTTGTAGTTTCGCGCAAAGCTGCTTTGCGACGTGGAGGCCCGAAGCGAGCCGTCGCCTTGCATGACGAGAACCATCCCTTCGCCTTGCACGGCTGCAGGTGCCAAGCAGATTGCGAAGACACTAACGATGCGACGGGTCAGACGCATTCTCAGATGGAAGCCTGTGCGATGCGCGCCCGCCTTCGTAAAGCGGGATCGTAATATGCGTGAAGCCAAGACTTCCAAGAAACGAGATGAGGCCGTTGGCGGTCTTGAAGGTCCGCGGAACGATCTCAGGACCATGGGCCGTGTGATGTCTCGCAGGGACAAGGCGTTTTTCGAAGGTTCGCGCCGGATCAACGACACGAATGATCCACGCGCCATACCAGACCGACGACTTTTTCTCGGCAGTTTGGATGCAGACGACTTCTGCGCTGCATGCACTCTCAATGAGGGTCTTGAACAGAGTCTCTGTAACCACATTCGGAGCACCTTCGCTTGACTGAGACCCCATGTCTGCGGACGTACCTCTTGGTTTGCAGGCTGGGCCCTGGTGACGGATATGCTTACGATATGAGATTATAATATTGACAGCAATATAATATTGAAACTAGTCTGATCGAGCTTCCGACGAAGGTCTAATACGCGGTTTTCAAACGTGAAAGTGAGGTCTGTGGCTGTGGGCAATCCACAAGCGCTTCTGTTCATCTTTATAGTATCAGCGGTTTTCTGCGGATCGCAGTCGTATGCGATGACCTGCCTTGCGCCACCACGACCGTTCGTTCCAAGCGATCCGGCACAAGCCCGCGAATTCGCGGATATCATCCAGAAGGATTTCGAAACTTATATCGCTGATATCCAGCGATACTTCCTGTGCCTCGATGAAGAACGCGCCCGCGCTTTCGCGGAAGCCCAAGAGGTCAGCCAGGAATACGGTCGCTTCCTCGAGAGCGTATCTAAGGACCGTTGAGCGGCGTTACTCTGCGTCGCCCTGCTGCAGGGTATGCGTTGACCGTCCGCCTTCTTTGAGAGGGATGTTGGCGTGACTGCATCCAAGATCAGACAGGAATGAGATCAAACCGTTGGCGGTTTTGAATTCGCGGATCTGAACTTCGTCTTTGTCAGCCGAGGCTCTTGAGAGAACGAGCAAGCGTTCCGATGAGCCGTCCTGGCTCACACCGCGAATGACCCATTTCCCATACCAGACTGCGGCTTTTCGGGTGGCCGACGATGTGCAGATGACTTCTGCATTGAACCCTTCTGCCATCAGGCTTCGCAAACGACCTTCGGTGACCACATTCGGTGCGGTCTTCCCCAGATCAAACGTCATTCCTTCCCCCTTGCCAGCCTTTACCCCTTCGTTTTGAAAAGGTCGGCCGCCCCATGTCACGTCTCAGCCGAGCAGCGACGATGTTATGATATCGGTGCGATTCCGCTGATAGCATTAAGCATCATGTTGCCGGGAATCCAATACATATGGACGTTCGGGGCGTGTTGATGCGCGTCAAGCGCGGCGTCGATCTTGTAGTCTTGCTTTGAGGTGACAATGGCGATTGCCACACCAAGAGTGCATTGGAAAAGTGCTTTTTTCAGTTCGGTGTCGATGCTTCTTGTTGTCTGATACCGCAGGTCAGAGTTTGAGATCCCATCGAACTACCAGTCAACGATTCCTTGACTATTTTGCATCATATGACTATGTAAATCGCATCATATGGAGATATCGATGTTAGAACCCGTCCAGTTCGCTCCCGAAGATGTCACCGTGCAACCCGTTGCCGAGGCTGACAAGATTACGGCTATCGTCAAGGCTGTCGTCCGCGCTGCAGACGCATGGGGATTGTCGAACACTGAGGCTGCGGCACTCTTTGATGTTCCCAGTGCTACGTGGAGCAGAATGAAGGCCGGCACGTACAAAGGCACGCTCGATCAGGACAAAGTCACTCGGGCGAGCCTTCTGATCGGTCTCTTCAAAGGACTCCGGCTCTTGTTCAACGGTCCGCTGACATATGGCTGGCCAAAATCCGCGAACACCGGCCCAGGGTTCAATGGCAGGACGCCTGTTCAGGTCATGTGCGATGGCGGCATTCCGGCGATGATGAAGGTCAGGCAGCACATCGATGCCCTCCGGGGCGGCGTGTGATTCGGGCCCAAGACCTAAATCAAGTAAACTTCACCGATCCGGCGACAATCCGTCTGATCTCGACAGCCTATATCGACGAGCCGGCGATGGCGCCTTTGGCAGACGATGAGGACGATCTGGCGGTCCTTGAAGAGATTGAAGGCCTGACGTCAGCGCGCCGGACGGTCACGCTTCCGGTCCCGGGCGGGCTTGACCCCGCCGAGTTGCTGACCGCCGCGGCCGGGTATGGATGGACCTACATCAATGCCGCGTTCTGCTACACGCGGGCGACAGGCAACCGGTTCAACGGTCCGGAACGAGGCGCCTGGTATGCAAGTTATGGAGAGGACGCGGCCCTGACTGCGCAAGCTGAAGTGTCCTGGCATCTGACGCGCGAGTTGGAAGCGACAGGCGTCTTTGAGAATCTCTCGGCCTATCGCGAATTGCTGGCTGGTTTCACGACGCGCTTGCATGATTTGACGGACAGGGCAGGGGACGTGGTCATGAGCACAGAACCTCACATATCCTATCCGATCGGCCAAACGCTTGCGCAGGACGTGCTGGGTTCAGGCGGCAATGGTCTAATCTATCCGTCGACACGCCGAGACGGCGGGCGCTGCCTCGTCGCTTTTCGCCCGCACTTGGTCCAGAACGTCCGCCAAGGCGATACGTGGACCTTTGCTTGGAGAGGAGAGGCCACTCCCGAAATCACACGCGTATAGGTGTCCCGTCTTTGGCGGGCCCGGCGTATTAGCTGATGCACCCATAATAAGAGCAAATTGGTCCAAACATCGCTGTAATGACGTATGGACTTCCAAGCTAACTTCCTCTAACTTCCAAGCGAGGAGGTGGCGATGGCGAATGAACTTACTTTCGAGGCAATTCGGGGTGTGCAGTCCCGTACCGCCTATTACACCGTTATGGTGCCCATGAAAATGGTCCCAAGGCTGTTCATTTTCGACGGAGATGACCTGCCACCGGATCTTCGCGCACAGCGGGTGCTGTCAAAGGCGAGAGTGCCACAGATCGCCAGTTACCTTGCCGAAAATTGGGATAACTACATTCTGTCGTCGTTGTGTGCTTCCGTGGACGGTGATCTTACTTTTTCCCCGGCTGGCAAGAACGGAGCGCTGAAGAACGTAGGCACGTTAAGCTTCGCAATGGATGCGCGGATTGTCTTGAACGACGGACAACACCGACGTGCAGCCATCGAAGATGCACTGAAAACGCGGCCGGCCTTGGAGAATGAAACCATTTCCGTTGTCATTTTTGCCGATCGTGGCCTAGCACGAAGTCAACAGATGTTCGCCGATCTGAATATGAACGCGGTGCGTCCATCGAATTCGCTAAACATTCTTTATGACAAACGTGACCCGCTCGCAGTTTTGTCGGTTGAGGTTTTTCGCCAAGTGCCATTCTTCAACCGGTTTTTGGAGCTTGAGAAGAAGTCGCTTTCCAATCGCACGACGAAGCTCTACACGCTGTCGAGTTTGCAGCAAGCGCACGAATGGATGGTGGGGCCAGCTGGCGACAAGTTCGGGGAAGAGACCGTAAGTTTCGTAATCCAATACTGGAATGCCCTCTATGGCGTCCTCGAGGATTGGCAGAGATTGGATGGCGGCAGTTTAAACGCACACGATCTGCGGCAGAATACTGTTCATGCACATGGCGTTTTGCTGCAGGCATTTGGCATACTTGGGGGAGCCTTGTTCGAGTCGTTCCCAACAAATTGGGCCGATAAATTGCAGGCCTTCACCGCGGTCGATTGGTCACGTCGCAATGCGGAACTTTGGGAAGGGCGCGTAATGAATGAAGCGCGTATGAATGGCCAGCGCCGAAGCGTCTTGCTTGGCGCGGCGGTACTCTTCGAGGCCGTCGGATTACCGCTGGAACCAAGGATGAAGGCTGCCATGGATGCGCAGACACAGGTCGCGGCATGACTGGACCTGGATCAGGCGGCTCTTCAGAAATGGCCCTTACGTTTGACGCGCTCGAGGAGCGAATCCGCGTCGCGTATCGACACGACGACCGGCCTTGGGTCATTGGCTATAGCGGCGGCAAGGATTCGACATGCGCGCTGCAAATGATCTGGCGCGCGTTAGAAGTTCTTCCGAAGTCAGAGCGCGAAAAACCAATTTATGTTTTGAGTTCTGACACGTTGGTGGAAACACCCGTTATTGTGGATTATATCGACACGGCTCTTGCTCGCATTAATGAAGCAGCGACCGCTCAAGGCATGCCGATCTCGGCTCATAAAGTTGTTCCAGATGTCCAGGACAGCTTTTGGGTCAATCTCATCGGTCGAGGATATCCAGCGCCCTCGCGACGGTTCCGGTGGTGTACAGAGCGGCTGAAGATCGATCCCGCCAACGCGTTTATCAAAAGTCGGGTCGCTGAGTTTGGCGAAGTCGTTATGGTTCTTGGTGTAAGGAGCGCTGAAAGTGCCACCCGAGCACAGGTCATGGCGCTTCACAGATTGGAAGGGAGTCTGTTTTCCCGGCATTCTTCGCTTCTTGGCGCCTATGTCTTCACACCAATCGAAGCACTATCGGTCGATGATGTCTGGGATTATGTCTTGCAAACCCCGTCGCCATGGGGTGCTGACAATCGCCAGCTCCTCCAAATGTATCGCAACGCGCAGGCGGGCGAATGTCCCTTGGTGGTCGACAAAAATACTGAAAGTTGCGGAAATTCGCGCTTCGGATGCTGGGTATGCACAGTGGTTACCAAAGACAAGGCCATGGAA
>NZ_AQQZ01000027.1 GCF_001205715.1 Pseudaestuariivita atlantica | reverse complement strand
GACTGACCTGCCCCCCGAGGCTCCCTCGTTCATAACGAGAGTTTGCGGGTCTGGTTTTCATATTCTTCGTCGTCAGTTTGGGCAAGCGCGTCGGGCGCGGAGCCCTCAAATTGCTCAAGCGTCCGGCGCGCTTCTGCGGGTGTTTGGTTGCCGAGAGATGAGTGCGGTCTGACGTTGTTGTAGTCGTATCTCCAGAGTGCCAGCTTTCGCCTTGCATCTTCCAGGCAGTCGAACAGCTCCTCGTTCAAAAGCTCGTCACGCAGACTGCCGTTGAAGCTTTCGATGAAGGCGTTTTGCTGCGGCTTGCCCGGGTCGATGTAGTGCCAATCGACGCCGTTGTCGTTCGCCCATTTCAGGATTGCCCGGCTGGTGAACTCGGTCCCGTTGTCGCTGACAATGCTGGCAGGTCTGCCATAGACCCGGACCAGCGCATCCAGCTCGCGGGCAACCCGAGCGCCCGAGATGCTGGTATCAGCCATCAGGCACAGGTTCTCACGGCAGCAATCATCGTTCACCGCCAGGATGCGGAACCGACGGGACGCCCCGAACGTGTCGGACAGGAAGTCCAGCGACCAGCGCTCACCTGGCCTGAGAGCCTTCGGCATCGGTGTCCGCGATCCCCGCGCCCGTTTGCGGCCCCGTCGTTGCCTGACGCCCAGCTTCTCATCCGTGTAAAGCCGATAGAGCTTCTTGTGGTTCATGATCATTCCCTTGCGTTCCAGCATCACGCCGATCCGCCGATAGCCAAACCGACGGCGCTTGGCAGCGACGGTCTTCATCTCCTTGCGTATCTCAGGATTATCCGGCGGGCGTTCGCGCCGGACCGTCTTCGGATCGACACCGACAAGTCGGCAGGCCCGGCGTTGCGAGATGTCGTGATCCCGCATCGCCCTCAGCGCTGCCTCTCGCCGCTCGTTCGGCGTCGTCAGTTCTTTCCCAGAAGATCCTTCAGAACAGCATTGTCCAGCATCGTATCGGCCAGCAGGCGTTTGAGCCTGGCGTTCTCGTCTTCCATCGCCTTCAGCTTCGCGACGTCGGACACCTCCATGCCGCCGTACTTCGATTTGTATTTGTAGAACGTGCCCTGGCTGAGACCGTGCTTGCGACACACCTCCGCCGTCGGCATCCCGGCTTCCTGTTCCTTGATCATCCCGATGATCTGCGCCTCGGTGAATCGGCTCTTTCGCATTCGCTTGCTCCTTCAAAAGGTTGAGCAAACTCTACGCTAGAACGAGGGAAGTTTCGGGGGGCAGGTCACTCGGCATCCGTGACTTGGCCCCCAAAATCCATCTCCATCTGTCGTTGTTCCTCGGCGATAACGGCTTGAACGACGGGCGCGGTCTTCTTTGGGGCGACATGGGTTTGCTCTGACGATTGGCCATCAGCGGCCTGGCGTCCGGCCACCACATCGGCTTCAGATCCACGTGGCCCGTCCGATGGCGGTGTCATCGGCATGGCGCGCATACTCAGCGGCAGCGTACCCTGTGATCCGCCTCCCCCCGGCTCCGGAAATGGCAACTCGCCTGTCTGCGCCGCGTGGATCGCCTTGAACAGCCGGTCGTCGAAATACTGGATCCGCTTCGCCCGGACCGGCATTTGCGCATCGATCACCATGACGATCTCGTCGAGCGGCAGGCGGCGGGCCTCATCTTCGGGTAGCAGAGAGCTCTCTTCGGTCCGTGTGGATTGGCTGCGCCCTTCGAAGGGGTTCTTGCCGATGGATTGAGACCGCGTAACGACGGTTTTCGTGGTCTTGCCGACCGCCTTGCTCAGTTCCTCGACGGTCTTTTCATCGGAAGGCGTCAAGTAGAGCTTTACGCCCGCGTTACCCTGCAGCGCGCGGCGGGTGTTTTCGCCGTAGATTTCATCGAGGGCGGGGATCGTCTGGGTAACCACGGCCAAGTGGCCGCGGTAGGTGCGCAGGGTCTCGATGCTTTCGACCACGATGGGCATCTTGCCCAAACGGTTGAACTCGTCGAGCATGATCATGACGGGCCAGGGCTCATCCGGCCCGGGATCCTTTTCCTGCATGGCCGAGAGGAGATCAGAGAAGAAGAGCCGGATAAGGGGCGCGAGGGGCTTCACCATCAACGGCTGGACCACGAGATAGACGGAGAAGGGTTTCTTGCGGATCGTGCGGAAATCAAAATCCGACACCGCCGTCGCCTCATCGATCGCCGGGTTCTGCCATTGGTCGAGCCCCGAGGTCATCAGGAGCGAGACGTAAGAGGTCAGCGTGTCGTTGTTGGTGGACGCCAGCCGCGTGAAGATCAGCTTCGCGGCCCTGTTGTCGACCTCATGCCCCCGCGCGAAATACTCCTTCTGCTTGTTCCCGCCCGAGGCTGCGATGCGGTAGATTTCGCCCAAGGTCGGGCGCTTGCGCTGGAAGGCCAAAAGGCCTGCTGCCACAAAGAGATCGATCCCGCCTTTGAGGAGGCCCTGCACCCGGTCGTTGTCGCTTTGCAGGAAGAGCGTCGCGAGAAGCTGCAATTCCATCTGCTGGCGCGCGGGGTCCTTTAGCTCAAAGATGCGCAGGAGCGGGTTGTAGCGATGCGTGCGCTTGCCCTCCCAATCGGTGGGGGCAAAGCGATAGACCTTGTCGCCCTGGGCAGCGCGATGGCGGGCCGTGGCCTCGAAACACTCGCCCTTTACATCGAGCGTGACGGCCGAGCCTTGCCAGGTCAGCAGGTTCGGAATGACGAAACCCGTGGTCTTGCCGCGGCCCGTGGGCGCCACGATCAGCGCGTGCGGGAAAACTTTCGAGCAGATGTACTTCGCGCGGGATTTTGGAGTACCGAGCTTGCCGAGAATGAACCCGGTGCCGGGTGCGCCAAAAAACCCGTTGGCCTTCATCTCGCGCGCGCTCTGCCAATGCGTCTGGCCAAAGCGTGTGAGGGCGGATCCTGAGAGAGCGAGGCTCAGCATCATGCCGGCGGCGGCGAAGCTGCCGATGATCAGGTGGATGAGTTGGGCATCCTCCGGGCGGCGATCGAGGATCGCCAGATAGTTCTGCGCGATATAGGCGAAGTCGATCTCGGCCCCGAAGCCGAGATCCTGGTAGGTCAGAACCGCCGAGGCGATGGTATAGCCGATGGCGGCGGTTACCAGCGTGACGAGAAGCACACCGGCCGCGATCCGCGCTTTTCCCATGGAGGCGCTCAATGGACCTGACCCCGCTCGGTCTCGCCATTCACCTCTGTCGCGCGGTGTTTTTCGTATTCGGTGTCGGCAAGATCATCGACCACCTGGCGCAAGGCCTCCGTGTTGGCCGTCGATGCATCCGATTGCAGGTAGACCTTGGCGACATAAAGCCGGTCGAGGCGGTCCTCGAGAACCTTGTCCAGCGCATCGGCATCGCCGGATGTGAGCCGCTCGAGTTGACGGTCATCCAGCACCCGCGCGATCTCGTCGCGGAAGGCGTCCCGCTCCGCCTCGGTCTCGAAGGGCTCGGACAACTCCCCCGCCCGCTCATGGTCCAGGACACGCGCAATAGCGTCTGCAAGGCGGTCGGCACGGTCAGACTGCGGCGCAGTTTCACCGCGGGCTGCGAGGAGGTCGTCGCGCGTGCCAACCTCAAGCCCCTCGCGCAACTCGTTGTCGCGGCGAACCTGATTGATGGCCTCCGTGTCCCGTATCTCGACGACGGCGGCATAGGTCGCGCCGAGCCCACGGGCGAGGTGGGACGGCATGTCCGGATAGCGCGCGCGCAAGTCATCGGCGACAGCATCCGCAACGGACGTGCGGACATCGCGTGCCTCCATGATCCGGTAGACCTCGCGAGTGATCTCGCTGGCGAGGGCCGCATCGGTGATGGTCTCCCTATATGGCTCGGACCGGTCGATCACATCGCCAGGGCGTGCGAGCAGGTCCGGGTGCGCCTCGAGATACGCGCGCTGCTCGGTCTCGATCCGGCGCTCTGCCCGCGAGACAACCTCCCAGTCCCGGTCCTCGATCTGCTGCGCGGTTAGGCCGTCTGCGCGCATCTCCTGTCGGATTGTCCCTTCCATCGCCCGGACCGCGCCCTCGTGATAGTGGAACCGCTCGCTGACCGGTTCCGCTTCCATTACACCGTCCCGGCGCAGCACGTTCTCCCGTTCCAGAAGCGTGCCAAGCGCGACATGCACATCGTTGAGAATGTCGCGCGCCTGTTCCAGATCGGCGCGGCGTTCAAGGTTCAGATCGCGCGCCTCGGCCACCTTGGAGAGATCATCGGCGATCCATTGATGCTCAAGCGCAGCACTCGAGGCCCTGGTTTCGATCCGGGCCACCACTTCCGATGTGCTGATCCCGGTTCCAAGCAGCGCGGTGTCTATGCGCGACCGCAAGTCCGGCTCGGCAAGACGTTCTAGCTGTTTGGTGTCGATATTGGTCTCAGAATAGACCCCGCCTTCCGACGGAGGCTCAGACAACGTGCTCGAACGCAATCCGAGCGGCTGCATGTGCTGAACCTGCGTCTGGATCTCGATGAGGCGCTTTTCCAGCACGGGACGTGCCCCGTCAGATTTCTCGGCGATCATGCCCTGCACCCGCGCAAGCTTCTCCGCATAGAGGTTTCTAAGATCCTCGAAACTCTGATCCTCGGCCATATACACATCTCCTGTTCGGTCCACCTGCCCGCCATGCGCCAGCACCTCGCCCGCGCGAAAGAGGGCTGCGGCAATATCCTCGCGGGCCTCCCGGGAGGCCTCCGCGGCAAGCGAGTGGTAGACATTTCTGGTGTTGGCGATCTCCGCCAGCGTCCGCGTCAGGTCGGTCCCAACACGCTCCCGCTCGCGGGGTGCGCGACCCTCGTCCTTGGCCGCGTAGACCTCGCTGGTCCGGGCTGGGTAATGCACAACCCCGCGATCCACCCGGCGCGTGGCCTCCAAGCGCACGCCATACTTTTCGGCCTCCTCGACCATGGCGAGGCGGAAATCGTCATAGTTGAACCGATGGTTGCGCCCGAGGAAGAAGAACTCACCTTCCTGCGAGCCGCGGTTCAGCACTAGATGCGCATGTGGGTGATCGCGGTCCTCATGCACCGCGATGATGTAGTCGAAGTGCCCTTCGTCGGTCTGGAAGAACCGCTCGGCCACATCCGTTGCGAGGTCGCGCACATCCTCTCCGCGCGTGCCAATGGGGAAAGACATGAGCATGTGGGTGGTCTGCCCGAGCTTGGGTTTGAAGCCCGCATCCCACCGCTTGGCAAAGCGCTCGGTGAGGTCCTTGATGTCCTTCGCTTCGAGCTTCGCCTTGCCATCCAGGAAGCCGCTCGAATCCACGATATGGGTGGACTTGGTGGTGAGGTACTCGAGCTGGTTATTGAGCTGTGATTTCGTGTGCGTGCCGCCACCCCGGATCGCTTTAAAAACCGCCGGCCGGTGCCCTGCTGCAGCACGCACGAGTTGCTTCTGCTTGGCCACGTGCAGGCCCTGCATCGAGCCCCGGATCCGGCTCCACCCATCCCGGAACACCTCGCCGGTGACCGCATCTACCGCATCATTCAGCCGCATGGGCAAACTCCCTCAGCGCGGCCGTGGCCTCGAGCTGCATCGCGTCGCGACGACGGCGCAGAAGCAGATCGATCTCGTCAGCGGAATCCAGAATGAACCGCGCCAGCCCGCGCATCTGCGCGAGACGCAACTCAGAGAACTCTGCATTGGTGCCCCCTACGGCCCCCTGCCCCATCCGGTTGGCCCGCGTCATCTGCTTGGCAATCTGTACGACACCATTGCCCACCTCGTGCAGAGAGGCCCTGTAGCGCGCCATCTCGGCGGCAAGCGCGGCATCCGGCACAAAGACCCCACCAGCGGCCTGAATGAGCCGTCTCAGCCCCTCTGAGCGCGTTTCAATGCCCGCGGCGGCCAAGGCCCCATCAAAGGCACAGAGCTCGTCTGGTGTCAGCTTAACCGTCACGGCTGCGGTCGCGACAGCGGTATCTCTCTGCCGCTCTGCATCTGCCTTCACGACATACCGGACGGCGCGCGACGTGACCCCAAACCGATTGGCCAGTTCTGAAGAAGACACGCCGTCCGCCGCCTCGCGCACGATCGCCATCTTCTCGATCTCGGATAGTCGTTTCGCTTGGGACATGCGGAAGAAAGACCCCCTATTTCCTGCCAACTTCATACAAGGCTGCCCCACCATACGAAACTATACCGAACTGTCAATAATATACTTGCGTTGCTTCTGGTCTCGGCAGCCTTGTATTCCGCTTCACGCCGCGGCCCGCAGGGGCGCGGCCCTACTGCCCTCACCACCGGCACACCATCACAATTCCAGGACCCCGTGTTCCAGCACCGCCCGAGGGTCTGGCCGAACACGCATGTGTTCGGACGGAAACACGGGCGGGCACAAACCCCACCGACAGGGCGGACAGGCAGGGTCAAGGAGGGCCAGATTTGGCTCCGCCAAATCTTTGCCGCAAAAACCAGGAGGCCCTGGCCGATAGGTTTTTGTGGATGGCCCCCTTGAGGCTGACTGGCCGGTCTGTCGCGGCCTGATCATTCCGGGCAGTGTTCGTCCTTTGAGCGCGCAGCGACCGACACCAAGGGGAGGTCGCTGTCGACGATCTGACCGCCGGTAACGGCGTCCCTGGAACAGGGACAGGGCCGCCTGATGGCGGCCCATCCTCGTCAGAGGATTTAGTCCTGCGGTTCCTTCGAACTCGGCGGGAACATCACCAGCTCCGAAACCGCGACCGGGAAGTCGAGCTTGAGGCTGAAGAACTCCGAGCCGTCCCCGTTGCGGGTGTTGCGGAACATCGCGCCCACGCGCTGAAAACGGGTGCGCTCCTGGCCATCGGTATCGGTGAACTTGACGGGGACGGTGGCGACGTAGTGGTTGGTCATTTGGGTTACTCCTTGTTGCGATGGGGATCACCCGGCACGGGGGCAAGAGGACCGGTCGCAAGCGCAAATGCGATGGTGTGGACGCCCCCGCCCGGCATCGCAATGTGCCAAGGTAGCGATGTCGGAAGTCGAACCAGGTTAGGAGGAAATCATGCAAGACGTTCACATCATCGGACTGGATATCGCGAAAAACTCATTTCACGCACATGCTGCTGCGGTCGACGGAACTGCACTTTTTAGCAAAGCTCTTCCGAGGGGTCGGGTATTGAACGTACTCGGCAAGCTGCAACCATGCATCGTTGCTCTCGAAGCTTGTGCCGGCGCGCATCACTGGGGCCGCGAGATCACGGCCCTCGGCCATGAAGTTCGGCTAATCCCACCACAATATGTCAAACCGTATGTGAAGCGACAAAAGAACGATGCCTCTGATGCTGAAGCCATCGCAGAAGCAGCCTCCCGCCCTTCCATGCGCTTTGTCGCCGTGAAAAGCCCTGAACAACAAGGGCAAGCGATGGTACTGAAGGTGCGGGACCTATTGACGGCGCAGCGAACTCAAACGATCAACGCGCTCCGCGGACATCTTTCGGAGCACGGGATTGTCTCGCCAAAAGGCCCTCAGCATTTGCCGCGCCTCGAAGACGAGATGAATGCTCGCAAAGATATCTTGCCGCACACGGTCATCTCGGTTTGTCGCGTGCTCTTCGTGCTTATCAGCTCTCTTTCCGAGCGCATAGAAGCTCTATCGCTGCAGCTGAAGCAGGTCTCCAAGCAAGACGATGTCGCAAAACGTCTAATGACCATGCCGGGAGTTGGCCCTGTGACGGCGGTTTCGCTGTCTGTTTTGGCACCACCACCCGGAACCTTCTCGAAAGGTCGAGATTTCGCCGCCTGGATAGGTCTTGCCCCGCGCCAGCACTCAACTGGAGGCAAGACCAAGCTGGGACGAACATCGAAGATGGGACAGCGCGATCTCAGGAGGCTGCTGATTATCGGCGCGATGTCTACGATCCAATCCGCCGAGCGGCGGGGCGGGGCGCCCGAAGGATCATGGCTTGCCCGCATGCTCGCCCGCAAACCGAAGATGCTCGTGGCAGTTGCCTTGGCGAATAAGATGGCGCGCATCGCCTGGGTCCTGATGACCCGAGGCGGCGCTTACGAAACCCCGGCGCGCGCCTGAGCGCGATGGGGCCCAAAGGGAAGCGGCAGTTCTGAACGGAGGTCATGGCAAAGCGTCGACGAGATCAGGAATAGGAAAACCAGTGACCCTCCCGGAGGCTTAGACCCCGCAAATGCGTTTTGGACCCGTTCCTCGAACTCACCATGAGGGCCCGCAGCGAACACTGCTGCATAAGGAGGCCGGATACACGGAAGAACTCGACCGCTCCACCATGCCCAACAGGAAGAAATCGCTTGCATCCCTGGGGGCGTCCATACACGGAGGGTCCGCGGCTCCGCCGTGGAAGCCGTATTTGTGCTTGCCGAAGCGTAAGCTGAGGGCACGATTGGGCCGACCCCGTGCGATCCACATCTATGAGCAAGAAGGAGTGATTCGAATTTGTGCCAGCACTTAGAAGCCGCCATCGAACCCGTCGATCGTGACCGAAGATGGCCCGGTTCGTTCTGATCCAATGCATCTGGATAACGATCCGTCACGCTCACGATGTGGCGGGTCAGCGTTCCGTCGCAAGGGAAGATCCGTTGTCTGTGTCGGATGGGCGCGTCTGCTATCGGCACCAGGGTTGAGGGCGCGGGGGACAGCTGGTGCGTCCACATCGGTACGGCACGGCCAGACCTTCAGCAATGAGCGTGCTGCCGACGTCCTGACCGTCAACGAACAACGAGCCGCAGAACCGCAGAACCGCCCAAAATTGCACTGATCCGTACCCTCTGTCCCGGGCCGGCAGGAACAGGCCACGCGCTCAAATTCAATTGACGTCGCACCCCGCACCAATTGACCTAGACGCGCGGTCGCGCGCTCCCCAATCTCACGCTCTACGGTGCAGGAGGGTCTCCATGTCTCAGGTGCGTTAAACCCGACGAGACGCACGTTCGCTCTCAGGCCGCGAACATCGATCGTATCACCATCAATGATCCGCACATCGCTGGCGCGAAGCGACCGGTCCTGTGAGGTGGGTCGCTCTGTTGGCGGCGCGACCAGTGACAGGAAACTTGTAGCCATCCAGCCCGTACCAAAGTTGGATCGAATTTGTGTCCACTGCCCTTCTTCTCGAAGCTTTTCGACGCGGGTTCCCTCGCTCAAGACACCCATCACGGCATTCGAAGTAGACGGTCCAGCACGTTGATTGACACGTGTCCCTGTCACATAGACGTAAGCGGCGTCGGCAGTTTGCGATGAGGGAACGGCTGACGGACTGTAGGGTGTGGATCGCGAGTTCGATGATTCAAACACTGATCCAACCAATGCGAAGAATCCGACAGCGATCACCAACGGCACCATGATTTGGCGTTGAGCCTTGCGCGCGGCACGCCGAGGTGCATTGATAGCGCGGGTCACGGAAACCGGACGGGATCTTGCCTGACCGGTTCTGGTACTGCGCTTCGGTGCTGGTTGAGAAGTTCCGTGGTCAGTCGCTGCCGTTTTCTGTGCCGGATTTTCCCGTTCCAGTTTCAGGACTTTGTGCAGGCTCGCAAACTGCGCTTTGCTCAGGCGCGTCTCCGTCCCATACCGCTGAAACCGTTCAGCCATGTTTGTGAGAAAAGACATCTCCCACTCGTTTGCCTGCCCGGATCGCAAACGCGCATCAATGCGCGATTGAATCTCTTTGGTTCGTTCCGAGGAAAAAGGCATCTAGGAAAAACCTGGGCGGGTGTTGAGATGTGCAACAAATGTCTTCTGCCGCAGGGCCACATTTAGCTGTAATTGCATAGAGATACCATCCAGCCATTCCCGAAACCAGATTGACCGGATTGCGATCACCACGCCAGTCAAAGCCCATTGCTGGAGTTCACTGCGACACCGCCGATGTTCGCCCACATCTAGGAAAACGACGAAAGGGCCGCCCGAAGGCGACCCTCTCAATTCACTTCTCCGCAGACCTCTTCGCCGGGTCAGCAACCCGCATGACCGTCAGGCCCTTCGCTTCCGCCTTCTGTCCGAGGTTCAGCGCGACCCCGTTGCCACCGAAGAGTACAACCCCGGTCGCCGCGAACTTGTCGTCCAGCATCTCGTCGTTGCACTTGAACGGTGCCGCCCGCCCGTGTGCGGACCAGCGCGGATCGAAGCGCGCCTGCGCGACCCCGCGTGCGCGCGCCCACCGGGCCGCGATCATCTCCGCCCCGTGCTTGCCACCCTTGTGACAGAGGAAGATCTCCTGGTTGCGGTTCTGCTTGATCCGTTCGCGAACCTTGTCGAGCGTGTTGAAGATCACATCGACATCGGTCCAGTCGGTGGCACCTGAGACGATCAGGGGCACCCCCTCGACTTTCGACTTCTCGGCGGTTTCGCGATCATGCTGCTCGAGGAGCTGCCGGGCCTCGAAGACCGCCCCGGTCTCTTGCGCCCGGACGCTTGCGCGCGACCCGGCTGCCGGGATGAAGGCGTGACCCGTCTCGATCTCGTAGCATTCCGCCGCTGCCTCGCTCATCACCTCGATGGCGCTCACAATCTCGCGCAACTGCAGGAAGCGCGCCTGCGCCTCTTCGAGCGCGGTCTCGGCGATCTCCGACCCGTCGTGGGATTTTGCCAGCGCGCCGATCTTGTCGGCGGTGCGGTCAACCTCCTTGCCGAGCGCCACCTTGCGGCGCTGCAGGATCGTGGCGAGCCCATGAGCCAGCGGTTCGACTTCTGCCTCGAGCCCGGTCCCGCGCAACTGACCAAGTAGAGCCTCGAAGCTCTCGCGGATGATGCGGTCGGTCAGGATGTGATCCTCGGGGATCGGCAGCTGTGCGTCCTTCTCGGTCAGCCCGAAAAGCTCGATCGTCTCGTAGGTGTTTGCGGTGTCGTAAGCCATGTCTGGTCTCCAGTAGTCGGTTGTGGAGCCACCACGTGAGTGTGGGGGCATGGCCGAATGCCTGGTTTCCGAATCTGCCTGGGTCAGGGACGGCGCAGCCGCCGGCTTGCCGGGCGCAAAAGTTTTCCGCGTGCAGCACCCGACAGATGCGCGTCCTCACGCACGGGACCGCCCCGCGCCACAGGCCCCGCCCTCGCCGAAAAGTTTTGCGATCCTTGACGCGGGCTGATTTGGGGGCCATCCGGAGGATATGCTTCCGCGCTCATGTGTGTGTGTTTTGACGGTAGGTTTGCCCGACACGAGCAGGCAAACGGCCCGACCGGACGCGGGAGACGGATGAAGCGGCGGGATCGTTTTGGCCTCGGGCCAAAACAGACCAGAGCGCAATCCGGCGGAGCGGCCGGGAGGGACGTGCTCGCGAGGCGGGAAAACCGGGATGCCGGGTGCGACGCCGCGGTGAGGCCGCATGGCCGAATGCGCGACGGACCGAAGGGCCGTTCATGATCCCCAAACGTCTAAGCGGAAATCTGCTATTCGGATTCGATACCTAACGCACGCCGGATTGCATCCCGATAAACGTTCTCAATTGGCAAGGTCACATTGTTGAATGCTTCCTGTACCTTATAGACAGTGGTCGAGTGGTTGAGCGTGTTCTTCAAAGGAATCAACGTCTCATTAGGAGGCTCAGACGACAAATCGTAGTCATAGACAGCAAAGGTGATTGACGCGGGTTGCAAGGCATATCGAACCAACCCCTCCTGTCCGCCCAAGCGCTCCATGATACGCTTGAAAACAGGCTCTGGACAAACAAAGAACAATCCGCTTTTGCACAACTCTTCACGCTGTAAAATCTGGCCCTTGTATATAAGTTGTGGAAGGATACGCTTGGCAACATTTTCCCAATTTAACCCGGCGGTTGTTTTTTCAACCAACCCGTCTTGCTTCAGTGCATCGTAGCCTGGGCGATAGGTACCCGTCGTATCAATCGTTTGCACCTCAACGGCCACGAACTCAACCAAATCTCCCTCTTCGCTGATTTTCGCAAGAACCCAGTCGACGAAGTAACCGCCCTTTTTCGATTTTTGTGGCAGGCGAAGTTCGCCCCCCCATCCTTTACCAAAAACGGCGACGCAAGGTTCTCGATTATCGATTGAGTAATTTACGGCATCCCGCCCCGCGACCAATTTCAAATTTGGTCCAAAGACTCGATCGGCTATGTCCGATAGTATTCGGTAGTCATCCGCGTAAAGCCGGATCGGGCAACAGATAACGGGTTCGCTGGTAATGGGCTTAATGGCGCAAACGCCCGACACAACTCCGTCATTGAAACTCTTCTGACAGGTTTCTCTACTGATCGGGCAAACTTCAGTATCAGCGGCATGCTTCGCTAAGTCGGACCTATCATCCGCACGATACCCAAAGAACTCAAATATTGTCGCCGCCATGCTTCTAAGAGACCTTCTTGGCGTGCTTGCGCAGGTCCTCCAAGACGCCTCGAATCGATCGCCCTATTGCTGCGGCCAATAGCGATGGGACGGCATTCCCGACCTGTTCATACTGTTCCACTCGAGAACCGACGAAACGGTAGCTATCTGGAAAAGTCTGAATTCGAGCCGCTTCTCTGACGGTAAAGCATCGATCCTGTTCGTAGTGAAAGTACGCTCCCCAATGTGGATCGCACTTCGTCAGAATTGTAGATGCAAGGCCATCTGGTGCAACTCGACCGTAACGCTTTGTGTGATCAGAACGACGCGCGCGCCGCATGCCTCTTGGCAATAAATCTTCCGGGATGTCCGTCCAATTGCCGCCCGGAGGGATGAAAGACATCCGCTTGATATTTATCTCGCCCAGCCGGGGCGCCTCATGATTAAGCACACAGTCGCTGCCATTGCGCATCGCCACCTGAAAATCGTTTTGAGGCCCGCTCCGATAGTTCTTGCGCTCTTTGCCGGTTTCTCCATTTGCCAGCGCAGGCAGGTCATCAATCGCATCACGAACGCTAACAAAAGAAGGGAGCTCCAAGTTTGTAGGAAGAGCGACGATGTTTTTACCCTCGAAATTAGAGGTGAAGTTTACCCGGAGAGGTGCGTTACGAACAGGTTCTGGGAAGGCTCGCAAGGGATCGGCTTGATCACCTCGAATCCCGATGATGACCGTCCGCCAACGCGTTTGCGGCACGCCAAAATGAGGCGCGTAGAGGATCTTCACATCGGCGCTGTATCCATGGTGACCCAACGCCAAGAGGATCGCCTGCAAGGTGCCTCCTCCCTCGAAGGAAACAAGCCCAGGGACATTCTCAATCAAAACCGCCTTCGGCTCAAACTCATCAACAAAGCGCAAAAACTCTAGAAAGAGGCTGTTCCGATCATCGTCCGCTGAACGCTTCGGCGCATTGATTGAGAAACCCTGACAAGGCGGACCACCTGCTACAAGATCCAATTCACCCTTCTTGAGGCCCAAGCGACGACGAACATCGGAAGCGTCAACTAGTCGGATGTCTCGCGACTCAACGATGGCTTCCGGATGGTTCAAGGCATACGTTTCAGCGTGGCGCGCAACGATTTCATTGGCATACAATGACTTAAAGCCAGAAACCCGAAGTCCCTCAGACAGCCCACCGGCGCCCGAAAACAAGTCGATTGATGTGTACTGCTCGCCCAAAAGACCGCTCCTCGTTTTTTTTCGAAGCTTTAACACTTCCTTGGATATCATGAAAGAATCTAGAATGTCTTCACTGTTTGTTCTATTTCTGATGGCATCGGTCTCGCTCAAACTGACGACCTCGGCGAAGTCTACGAGACTGCCGGAAATCGGCGGCAGGCAATCATCTGGAACCTCATTTTGATCACCCATAGCTTCCTGAAGCACTGCTTGGTTCATCGGTGCAGCTTCTGAGCACCACTAAACAAATGAAGGGGAAACGCGTTACCACGGTTCCCCTGTCAATTCAGCATATTCCGTCTCAGACGCTGATCACGCGACCAGCGACAGCCCGGTGCCTGCGTCCTGCGGCTGCTCACCGCTGTCGATGAACGGGATGATCGAGAAGGTCTGCCCGCCGCGCTGTTCTTCGTTCTGCACGGCGTTGACGCGCAGGTCGCCATCGGGCGTGTTGATCAGCAGCGACAGGTAGTCATTGCCCGTGCGGCTGCTCTTCGCCATCCAGGCCGAGCCAACGCGGATCGGTGTGCCCCGGGGCGAGCTGACCTCGATCCGGTAATCGGGGTGGGTCTCCTCGGATTTATAGCTGTTCTCGATCAGCATGAACTCCAGATCGAACATCATGTTGGCGATGTAGCCCGTGAAGGCGTTGTCAGCGTCCATGGCGGTGAGCTCGCCCGAGATCGAGCCGGATTTCATCATGCCGTTCGAGACCAGCGGGATGATCTCAAACTCGCCGCTCTGGGCCGCGCGCGCCTCTTTCGTCTGCACCGCGTTGACCCGGAACGGGCCGAGGCCCACATCGAGCTGCATCGAGATGTAGGGGTTGCCGGTGGCATTGCCGGTCTCGTTCCAGGCCGTGCCGATGCGCACCTTGCGGCCCGACTTGTTGATTGCCGTAACGTCAAAATCCGGGCTGCGTTCGGACATCTTGACCCGTGCCTCGAGCTGGATGGCGATGTCAAAGCGCGTCGAATGGATCATGCCGGTGTACTCGGCGGCTGCGGTCTCGACGTTGCGGGTGAGGGTTCCTGCGAACATGGGATAGTTCCTTTTCGATTGGCGGTGACTGACGTCCATGCCAGAGCATCCGGGATTGCTTTCTCGACCCCTCATGGGATCGCAAATCAGAAAGCCTGCTTTCCTTTCAGCCCCGCCCGCGGGTCAGGGCTGTCGTCGGAGTGGGAATGCCCCTGCGCCTCCGGGTGCCACGCCCCTCCCCTGCCCCTGTCATCTTGATTGGCGGGCGGGGTTTTCCTCGTGGTTCTCCGCCGGGCCCGCGATGAAGAACTCCGCTTCCTTTCCGTTCAACCGGTGCCCGCTTCGGTCGGTCAGGCCGATGCAGCTATCATTCAGCAAATAGGTGATGAGGTACCGACCGAGCCGGTCCTTGTGGACAACATAGCCGGTATTGGCCCAATGCACGGTCTGGCCGACATCGACGGCGGCCTTGATGTCTTCGAGAGTCATGCGAACCTCCTTACGAAGAATGGTGGGGAAACGACGCAAGAAGCCCGGTCGTCCAACCGGGCTTCCATGCAGCATTTGTTTGGCCAACGGCCGAGACCTGTCAGGCACCTTGCGTGGCTGGCCTTGCGCGCGCTGCCATCCAATCCTTCAGGCCAAGGACCGTTCTGCCGGCGGCGACTTCGGAGGCCCAGGCGGCCCTTGGGTCGCCGCAGGGCTCATCGCCAGAATGCCGGGCGATATGGCCGTTGGCCATCCATGGCTCAGGCTGGATCCGACGCAGCCAGTCCGCCATGCTCGGGATACGGCCTTGGCAGTCTTCACGGATATGCTGCTCGCCGATCCAGCGCACGGGTATGTCCCGACCTGCGCTATTGGTCAGGGTCAGGCCAAAGACACGCTCGGCCTCGAACAGGCCTTGGGCATGGTGACGCAAGGCGCGGTGCGTGAAGAGGGCGAGGTGTTCTTTCGAGGCGTCGAACCAATCGTGCACGGCCTGATAGTCAGACGGCACCCCGCCGAATTTCCGGGCAGAGCTATCAGCATGATGAAGCGGATGGGCCATATCAAAGTCCCTCGTCATAGCTGTGCGCGCATTCAACGTAGCGGTCCGCGTGATCGAGCGTGATGCTGTCGCCCGTGATGTCCCAGGTCAGCGTGCCATAGCCGCCTTCGTTGTTCTCAAACCCCGGGTGATGGTGATAGGCGAGCGACCAGGCGAAATCGCCCACCTCAGTGGCAAGCGGTTCCGGCAGTTTGACCTCTGCAGGCTGCACGGTCACATCCTCGACATTGCCGGAGTCGCCGTAGCCCTCGTATTCGGCGGTGACCTCGCTGATGCCAAGCGCACGTAGTTGCGCGATCAGCTCAGCTCGGGTCGCCTTCAGGGCGGTTTCGCGCTCCGCGCGCCACTGAGCCGCCAGCGCGGCATAATCGATCTGGGGATTGGTCATGGGTCTGTCCTCTTGTCTGCAATTGGTGGGGGCCGGGCGCGGCATTGGCCCGCGCGCGCCCGGAACGCGCAGACCGGTCAAATCCCGATCTGCGACGCCCCACCCAAAGCCTGCTTTGGCTTTTCAGGCGGCTTGGTCTGCCTTGATGGCAGGCCTCTGCCCCACGATCCGGGCCAGAATGTTCCCCGTGTCGATCCCGTTCCCATGCGGCAGGAACACCCGCAGCTGGAACGCGATGATCTCGGTGAAGCAGCCGAGGGCCTTGAGGCTTTCGATCATGCCCCGATCCGCACCAGAGAGCTCGAGACGCATCTCGCCTGCGACGCGGCGACGGGTCAGGGTGAGACCCCGGCCCAGATCGACCGGCGCGGTGGTGCCGAGGGCGGCGGTCAGCATCTCTTGCGGCGTTCGCGGGTTGGAGACGAGGAAGCGGGCGCGGAGCGCGGCCGCGCCTTCTTCGCTCAGCGTGCGCCCGATCATAGCCGTCGCCCCGTCAGGCGTGACCCTGTAGATGCGTTCATTCGTGGTCGGAATGTCCTTCCAGATCGGCAACAGCAGCCCGGTCAGCAGGTAGAGCTTGGTCGTGGTGGTTATCGGCAGGGACGCAGCCTCTTCATCCCAAAGCCATACGAACTCGGGCTTGCCGATCTCTTCCCAGGCCGAGGACTCGAACCGCGTTTCCTCCAGATAGCTCGACCCGTTGGGCCGCACGGCCTTGCGCATGAGGGTGACGATATCTTCGTCATAAATCTGCATGGGCCGCGCCGAGATGAGCGCCGCGCGGCCAGACGCGCGGTTGACCATGGGGAGCTTGTCGGGATTGCGCGACAGGGCGTCATCCGCTGATAGCACGTGGACCGGGTCGGTGACCTCGAGCCCGATGATCCGCGTCACCGCGCCGGATTTCGGGCAGGTCCAGAGATCCTCTGTGGATACCTGTTCGATCTTTTCGCCACGCAGAGTTTCCACGCCGAGATCGAGCGTGCCGGCCGCGCGCGCGCGCTCAGACTGATCAGCGATCCGGCGCATGAACTCGGCAAAGAGCGCGTTCTGCATGTGGATGGGAAGGGCCAGAACCCGGTTCAGAAACCGCTGGATCGGGGGAAGCTCCTCAAGGAGCACCCAGTCCTTGTCGATCAGCCGCAGGGCCGTCCAGTCGGTGAAGCTCTCGTAGCTCATCGCCTCAGCGCGTCCGGCGGCAAGATCGGCGAAATACCCACGCAGCGCCGCCCGTGCGATCGGGCTTTCGAGATTGTCCTCCTCGCGGAACATGCCCTGCGAGCCGGTCTCGCGCTGACCCTTGGTCAAGGCCCCCAGCTGGTCGAGGCGTTTGGCAATCGTCGACGTGAAGCGTTTCTCGCCATGCACATCGGAGGTGCAGACACGGAAGAACGGCGCGCTGACCTGGGCAGAGCGATGCGTGCGGCCCAGCCCCTGGATGGCCGCATCCGCGCGCCAGCCGGGCTCCAGAAGATAGTGCCGCCGCCGTTTCTGGTTCTTCGCCGTTTGCGCCGCGTGATAGGACCGGCCCGTACCGCCCGCGTCGGAGAAGATCAGGATATCCTTCTCGCCGTCCATGAAGGCTTGGGTCTCAGACGAATTACTGCTGGCGGCGCGTTTCTCGATGAAGAGGTGGCCATCCTCGGCCTTGAGGGGCCGGATGGACCGGCCCGTGACTTCAGCGACGGCCTCGTCGCCAAAGGCCCAGAGGATCTGGTCGAGCGCCGAGGGGATCGGGGCCAGCGTCATCAACTCCATCATGGCCGCGTCACGCAGAGCGAGCGCCTCGCGCGAGACGACCAGCGCGCCAGTTTCATCGCGGAGCGGTTCGGCCACCATATTGCCATCGATCTCGACCAGCTTTTGCGCATGAATCGGGAAGGCCTGTTCGAGGTATCCCAGAACATAGTCGCGCGGCGTCAAGGCACCCTCGACGAGTTCACCCTCGGGATCCATCGTCTCAAGTCGACGTTTCAGCAGGCTCTCACCCGTCGAGACCACCTGGATGACGCAAGCCTTGCCCGCCGCCAGATCGTCCTCGATGGCGCGGATAATGCTTGGGGCTTTCATCCCCATCAGGAGATGGTTGAAGAAGCGCTGTTTCGTGCTCTCGAAGCGGGACTTGGCCGAGGCGCGTGCGGCCGAGGCATTGGTCTCGCCAGAGGCGTCGTTGACGCCGGTCGCCGTCAGCGCGGCTTCGAGATTGTGGTGGATGGTGCGAAACGCACCCGCATAGGCGTCGTAGATCTCGATCTGGGCCGGGGTCAGCGCGTGTTCGAGCACATCATACTCCACGCCATCGAAGCTGAGAGCACGGGCCGTGTAGAGACCGAGCGTCTTGAGATCGCGTGCGACCACCTCCATGGCGGCGACACCACCCGCCTCCATGGCCGAGACGAAACTCTCGCGGCTCGGGAAGGGGTATTCGGGGCCCTGCCCCCAGAGCCCCAGCCGCGCGGCATAGGCTAGGTTGTGCACGCTCGTGGCGCCCGTGGCCGAGATGTAGAAGACGCGAGCGCGCGGGGCCGCGAGTTGCAGCCGCAGGCCTGAAAGGCCCTGCTGGGAGGGTTTGACCCCCCTGCCCTGCTCGGACCCCGCCGCGTTCTGCATGGCATGGGCCTCATCAAAGGCCAGCACGCCATCGAAGTCTTCGCCCATCCACTCGAGGATCTGGCTCAGCCGCGTGCTGCCGCATTTGCCCGCCGAGCGCAGCGTGGCGTAGGTCACGAACAGGATACCATCGCCCATCGGGATGGGCTGGTCCGGTTTCCATTTGGAGAGCGGCTGGATCTCGGCGGGCGAGCCGCCAAGATCGGTCCAGTCGCGGATCGCGTCCTCGATGAGCGTGGCGGATTTGGAGACCCAGATCGCCCTCCTGCGTCCAGCCAGCCAGTTCACCAGGATGAGCCCCGCGCATTCGCGCCCCTTGAACCGCCCCGGGTTTACCGGAGAGTTTCTGGTTCAATAGTTAGGCTGC
>NZ_AQQZ01000026.1 GCF_001205715.1 Pseudaestuariivita atlantica | reverse complement strand
TGAGCAAACTCTACGCTAGAACGAGGGAAGTTTCGGGGGGCAGGTCAACCTCTCCACGGCGCTCGCCAGACACAGTCACAAAGTCGATGTGCGCCACACGGAAACCGCGGGAACGGGTATACCGGATGTACTCCTTAAAACAGCCTTTGAGACGGGAGCCGACCTGATTGCAACGGGAGCGTATGGTCACTCAACAGCCTATGATTTTGTTGTGGGTGCGACAACTTCGGCGCTTTTGAAGGCGGCCGAAGTGCCTGTCTTGTTCAGCAAGTAGCCGCATTAGTCGAAATCCTTTGGCTCCACGTAACCGAACGGAGTACGTCTCGTGTCATTTTCAGGATTTCTCGACCCACATGCGATAGCGATCTACGGCGCATCAGAACGACAGAATTCGCCCGCTGCTCATGTCTTGCGCAATCTGAAAGGACAGGGTTTTCCGGGCCAGATCTTTGCGATCAATCCAAAGTATCAGCAGATCGCTGGGCTGCCCTGTTATCCTTCACAGGTCGCCGGTAGGTTAGCCGCGGACCTTGCCGTTATTGCCATCCCCCCACGTTTTGTCCCGACCGCACTCCAAGACTGCGAAGCTGTTGGCACCCGCTCCGCAATTGTGATCTCAGCGGGATTTGAGGATGATCATGGGTCAGCAAGCTACACAAGATTGGCGGCAACGGCCAAAACCGCAGGTATTCGTTTCCTGGGGCCGAACTGCCTCGGCTTGATCCGCCCGTCTAAACGACTGAACGCTACTTTCCAACCAGCGCTTCCACCAACCGGCGGACTAGCCTTGATATCTCAATCCGGAGCGATTTGTTCAGGTCTTTCCGATATGGCTGAGACCGAAGGGCTCGGCTTCAGTCTGATGATGTCTCTCGGAAACTCGGTAGATTTTGGTATGGGCGATGCTTTGGAGATGGCGGTCGCGGACACCGAAACCAAAGTCATTCTTATCTATGTTGAAGGGGTGCGCGACGGCGCACGGTTTCGCGCAGCACTCGCAAATGCGTGCCAGAGAAAACCAGTGATCGTCCTCAAAGCTGGACGTCATGCTGATGGGGCCGCAGCAGCGACGACACATACCGGAGCCCTCATCGGATCAGACCGAGTCTTCAGTTCTGTGCTCGCTGACTGCGGCGCGGTACAAGTTTCCACACTTGGTGAGATGATTGAGACGGCTCGGCTGCTGAACACAGCACCAAATTTGTTCGGAGATCGCCTCGCCATCGTGACCAATGGAGGTGGAGTCGGCGTGCTAAGTGCCGACCGGCTCGCGGACCGAGGCCTCGCTCTCGCTGAATTGCCAAAAACCGCCATAGATACGCTGAACCCTGTTCTCAGCACAAACTGGTCTCGGCGGAACCCGCTCGACATCGTAGGAGATGCGGGTGCGCAAGACTATCAAGTGGCGATTGACGCATGTATAGAAAGCACAGCTTTTGATGCCGTTCTCGTCCTGCTCAGTCCGCAATCCATGACCGCGCCTGAATTGGTTGCCGACACCATACTGTCGGCAAAACAAAGATCATCCAAACCGATCATGACCTGTTTTGTCGGCGGCCCCTCCGTTGCCTCTGCAAGGGCCAAACTGCGAAGACAAGGTATTGCCGATTTCACACTGCCGGAGCATGCGGTGCAAGCTTATGCGCAAACGGTCCAGGCGATGCGAGCGGCTCAAAATTCACGCAGCGCAACGCTTTTCGAAGACAAGAACACTTCAATAACCCATAGAGTCCTGGATGCGATGTCACCACTGCCTTCCGGGATGTTAAGCGACACCCAATCGCGACAACTCATTTCAGCTGCTGGGATCCGCTGCCCGGTACCAAGTCTCGCGGAAACGGCCGACGAAGCGGTTCGACTGTTTCAGGACCTCGACTCTGCTATTGTGATGAAGATCGCCTCCCCGGACATTTCACATAAGTCCGAAGTCGACGGCGTGCGCCTAAATCTCCAATCCGAGGAAGATGTTGTCACTGCTTTTCACGACATGTTGCTACGTGTAGGAAACCTACGGCCGGACGCCACCCTATCCGGGGTTACGGTCGAACCCATGATCACTCTGCCGGACGCACGCGAGCTCTTGATCGGAGTGAGCCAAGACCCCGCCTTTGGCCCTGTCTTGTCTTTCGGGGCCGGCGGAACACTTGTCGAGTTGCTCGACGACGTCGCAACGGCGACATTGCCGATCGGCTTCGAACAAGCGCAACGCTTGGTGGCAGACACCAAGATCGCAAAGCTGTTGGGGCCTTTCCGGAACTGGCAGCCTGTCAATGTCGATGAATTGGCAAAACTACTTTTGACAGTATCAGACTTTGCGAGGGCACTCCCAAACCTTGAAGAGATGGATATCAACCCTCTAATCGCATCACCACAAGGATTTTGCGCCGTCGATGCACGTATCAGGCTGTCTCAGCCAGACTTACCTCTTTTGCCTACCGACGCGAGCGAGCTTCACCAGCTCGGGTACAATAATCAAGGGTAGCGCAAGCCCGATGATCCAGAGCCAATTTGATGCGCTCAATGGCACGGTGTGCAAAATCGTCTGGAAAAAAGGCAGGTAGACCGCGGCAACCTGCAAACCTAACGTCAGCGTCAATGCCAGCAGCAACAAGGGGTTGCTGGTCCAGCCGATCCGGATGACCGGGGACGTCAGCGATCTGAACGCAAAGACAGACACCTTCTCAAACACAACCATAGCCGTGAACGCCATCGTATTCGCCAAGGCCGGATCGACAGATAGGAACGTGTAAAAAATGACCAAACTCGCCGTGCCAGTATAGAGGCCGAATGTGACTATGAGGGCCAAACCAGACAAACCGAGAATTGGCGTCGCTGGTTTGCGCGGAGGTGCCTTCATTTGGTCAGGCTCTGCTTTTTCCAACCCAAGCGCGACCGCGGTGACACCGTCTGTCACAAGGTTCATCCACAGAATCTGGGTCGCCAAAAAAATCAGTGGTCCTCCGATCAGAAGATTTACGACCAGTGCCACCACCTCTCCCGCATTCGAGCTGAGAAGGTAGCGAACAAATTTCTTGATGTTCGCAAACTGTCGCCGCCCTTCATCGATTGCGCCAACAATGGTTGCAAAGTTGTCATCCAAGAGGATCACATCCGCCGCTTCTTGCGCCACATCTGTGCCGCGCTGACCCATGGCAATCCCAATATCCGACCGTTTGAGGGCCGGCGCGTCATTTACCCCGTCCCCGGTCATGGCAACGACTTCGCCACGCGCTTGCAGGGCTGTCACAATCCGGAGTTTGTCCGCAGGACGCGTCCTCGCGAACAGCACGTCCTTCGACATCAACGAGACCAAATCGTCATCGGAGAGGTCTTTCAGCTCCAGCCCAGTGAGAACTGTGTCGCAAGCGATGGCAAGATCACGGGCGATTGCCCCAGCGGTCACAGGACTATCGCCCGTGATCATGATGACCCGTATCCCCGCCGCTTTAGCCAAGGCAATGGCATCCGCGACCTCCTTGCGAGGCGGGTCAATCAAACCCACTAACCCAAGGATGGTTAGGCCCTCTTCTTCGGTATCAGAGTCGGAATTTGCACTACGTTCTGCAAGCGCTATGACACGCAACCCTTTGCTGCCCATAGATTGCAGCGCGGCTTCAAGTTTGCCACGCTCAATGCCGTCCAGGCTGCGGTCCGCATCGGCGTAAGCAATATGTGTCGCGCGCTCCAAAACCACTTCTGGGGCGCCCTTAACCAAGAGTCGAAATCCATCATCAGTGCGAAGCAAAACCGACATACGCTTTCGCTCGCTCGAAAACGGCACCTCCAACAGAATATCGCCAGAGCCAATATCTGGGGCGGCCTGCGCAAATCTCAGAAGTGCAATCTCGGTTGGGCTTCCAATTTCCTGCACATTCCCGTGCGCATCTTCAGAAACAGACGCATGGGAACAGAGCCGTCCCACCCTTCCAAGTCGTCCAAAAAGCGCTTGTGCCGCTGGCTCATCCGACAAAGTCGCAATTTCATGAAGCGCTCCATCCACCCAGGCGGACGTTGCAACCATCTTGTTTTCCGTGAGGGTCCCGGTCTTGTCGGTACAGATGACAGAAGATGCACCAAGCGTCTCCACTGCTTGCATACGGCGCACAAGCGCTTGACGGCGGACCATCGCCCCAGCCCCAAGCGCTAAAGTGATGGTAACGACGGCGGGCAGCCCTTCAGGTACCATAGCAACGGCCAATGAGATCGCCGTCAGTGTCATGTCCAACAGATCTTGCCCGGCGATCATCCCAATTGCAGCCACTGTCAAAGCGACGGCAACCGCCGCGAAGCCAAGCCATTTGGCCAAGCGTGCCAAAGCCACCTGCAATTGCGTCGGACGCCTGTCCAATCCGCCAGTCAGTTTTGCGATTTCGGCAAAGCCGGTGTTCACACCAGTCGCTGTGATCCGAGCTTCAGCAAGACCCGCCACGAGAGATGTTCCTGCTGACACGAGATCACCACTGCTTTTCGAGACCGGGACAGACTCTCCGGTCAGAATGCTTTCATCCACCTCTGCAGATTGCGCGCTTACGATCGTACCATCCGCTGCAACCCGATCCCCCGTCGACAGTATGAGGATGTCTCCCGGTACGATCTCGCGCGCCGGTATAACGGTTTCTCGACCATCTCTGCGAACGGTTGCCATTGGATCGAGCATTGCAGTGAGAGCAGCAAGAGCCCTTTCAGCACGCCACTCCTGCGCGAAACCAAGTGCTGCGTTCAGGATAATTACGGCAGCAATCACTGCTGCATCAATGGTTTCCCCCAATGCGGCGGCCGCGACGACCGCTGCAACCAGTATCCAAACAAGAGGGCTTTCAAGTTGCCGCAACGCCGTCTTCCACCACGGCGGCGGTGGCAGCTTTGGCATCTCGTTTGGGCCAAATTCTTGTCGCGCTACAGCGACCTCACCAGCCGTCAGACCGGATTGCATCAAATCTTTCATGAGGTTGGAATGCAGGCTTTCTTGGTGGGCGTTATTGATCAATATCAACCAATGGGCTGAAGCGATTGATATCTTCCGTGGCATCTCAAACGGAGGACCCACCATGAGTAAATCCACAGAGCCCACATCTACTTCGCCGCTGGAGCCTGAGAAGATCTTTCAAACCTTGACAAATGCCCAAACTGCTGGCCTCGGGTCGTTATCCTGGCTGGGCACCAAGTGGGTTGAGACGATGAGCGATGTTGGCGCCGAATGGCTAAGTTTTGTCGCAGAACGCGTCAAAGAGGATGTGAAGACGCAGCATGAGCTCTTGCACGCAAAGAACATCGGCGAAGTTCAGCACAGCCAGGCGCAGTTTCTTCAAAAGGCAATTGATGACTATCGTGACGAGACCGGAAAGATCGTCGAGTTCTGCTCGCAAGCCATGAGCGACATTCAGGAACATGCGAGCAAGCAAATGGACGTCCCAGGTAACGACAAAGCTCAATCGAAGACGTAAGTTCCTGGTGCCTGATACAGGGCACTCCACTCCGTCTCGACCACGTCCTGGTCAGATCGGTCTACCAGCCATGCGACCCAATCAAGCCACCAGGACCCATCTTCGGTGACAGCAGTGTCCAGCCAGGCATCCGGTCCGACAAACCGGGTGCCTTCGACCTTTTCAAAGACGCGGAAGTGCCGTCCTTTGTGACCGGGTTCAGACAGAACACCGCCATTGTGGCCACCTTTCGTCAGCACGAAGCGCACATCTGTGTCAGTCAGGGCGAGCAATTTGAAAACAGACCGCCAAGGCGAAACGTGATCGCTTTCCGTTGCTAGGCAATAGATCGGCGCACGGATGTCGGTCAATGAGATGCGCCGCCCGTCCGCTTTGAACGTGCGACGCGCAAGCGCATTTTCCAAGAAGAGTTTCCGAAGGTATGTCGTATGCATCTTGGCTGGCATTCGCGTGGCATCCGCGTTCCAAACCATAAGATCATTGGGTTCAGTTCGTTCGCCCAGAAGATAGTGACGGATCACACGGCTCCAGATCAGGTCAGCAGGCCTGAGCATCTGAAACGCCGCGGCCATCTGGCCAGCCTCAAGATACCCCTGCTCCTCCATCAGGTCTTCTAGGAAGCCAACTTGCGCCTCCGTCATGAAAGTTCCCAGCTCACCGGGTTCGGTGAAGTCCGTTTGACTGGCGAGAAGGGTGAGTGTCGCGAAAGGCGAAGACGCCTCCTCCCGGGCATATGCTGATGCCGCAATTGAAAGGAGTGTGCCGCCGAGACAGTAGCCAACACCGTGTACTGCCTCAATGCCGTGTTCTTCACGCAGCCAGTTCAGCGGTTCGCGAATGCCTATATCGAGGTAGTCCTGCAGATCCAGATCCGTTTCTTCTTTACCCGGGTTTTTCCAGGACAACATGAAAACATCGAAGCCTTGATCGACCAGATACCACACCATCGAATTGTGCGGTGAGAGATCCAGAACGTAGTATTTCATGATCCATGCAGGGACGATAAAAATGGGCGGACCTTTGCGTTTTTCCTGAGTCGGATGGTATCTGATTACTTCAACGAGGCGGTTTCTATACACGACATCACCCGGAGTGACCGCAAGTGTCTCTCCGACATCGTAGCCCGGGACCGATCGCGGATGACCTGTCAGGGTTGAGCCAAGATCATCCAGCCAGTTCTTCAAACCTTGCTGCAAGCTCGCTCCGCGTGTTTCTATCGCTTTGGCTACGACAACCGGATTTGTTATCGGGAAGTTCGTTGGACACCACATATCGAGCGCTTGGCGGGCATAGAAATCCAATGCGCGCTGGTGTTTGGCGTCAAAACCAGACATCGGCGCAAGCGCCGTTTGCCACCAGTTTTGCGCGGCGAGAAAGCCCGTCTTAAACGCGGCGTAGGGCGGCAGTGACCAAAGAGGATGCGAAAAGCGCTTATCCGCTTTCTCGTCTTCCAGAGAAGCCGCAACCGCTCCGCCAAATGCAGCCAATCCGATTTCTTTTTGTCGTTCCGGGGACAGCGCAACATGCGTGGCCCAATCCGTCCAAGCCACGGCCAAACCCGCAGGCGAGACACCACCTGTGAGTTTTGCAAGCGTGGCGTTGACCCTGCGATCCAGTGACGTTTCTGCCATCAGAACCGCTCCCTCTCAGCCACCTTGCTGCCATCCCGTAGCGTATCAGGCGGATGGGTCACGACGCGGTCACCAGCACTCAACCCAACTGCAACGATCGCCATGCGACCATCACGCTGGGCCAGTTCGATGGGTGTGCGGACGGCAATGAAGTCTTCGGTAACGAGGAAAGTGAACCATCCTTGGTCTGACTGAAATACAGCACTCAATGGGATCAGCAAAGTATCATCTGCCTGCCATTCGACCACCCTCACAAAGACCGAGAACCCGTGTCCAAGACTAGCCCATTCCTGTGTCGGTGACGTGATGTCGATCAGCAAATCCACTCGCTGCTCTTCAATGCCCAAGGCTGACACCACGGTGCGCGCCGTTGGCTCTATTCTACGAACCACACCTTTCAATGCTTTTGCACCACCCCATCTTTCCAAAATGACGTCGGCGCCGACACGCAAACGTGTTGCATCGGACGATAGTATATCTGCAACGATCTCCAGGTCTCGTGGATCCCCAACGACCGCCAGGTTTTCGCCGGCAAGGACTGGGCGAGAGCTTACATTTACCTGCGTCAAGATAACACCATCTGACGGAGCCGGGAGTTGCACGCAGCAGACACCTGTGGCGGCGCCAATTTCTGGGTCTTGTAGGACAGCCTGCGCGCGTTCTTTCGCCGCCAATGCCATCGACATCCGAGCTTGAGCAGACACGTTCTCCGCTTCAGAAATTGCTAGTAGGTTTGCCGCATCTTCCACCCGTGTGATCGTGACAGCGCCAGACCCAACCAGGGCCTTTGCCCGCTTCAACTGGCTTCTTGCATAGGTTACGTTCGCTTCAGTTCGCGCGATCTCAGCGCTGGCAAACGCGATCTGAGCCTCGGCATCATGAAGGACTGCAAGCGCCTCGGCACGACTTCGGGCATCCAAGAGCGGCGCGGTAGCAGGTTCAATCCGCGCAACAATCGTTTCCCCCGCAACGACAGGATCGCCAACATCCAGCGGCATGCGCAATAACGTGCCAGTTATCGGCGCTGTGACGTCATATCGTTCTCGGACCCGTGTTTCCCCGTCAGCATTCACCGTGACACTCAGTTCACCCCTTGCAACCTGGGCAATATCTACGGGGATTGGGTCGTCCTTAAAGGCGGTCAAGACGAGGCCAGCGATCAAAGCAAGACCAAGACCAGAAACAATAACTGTGCGGGGGCTCAAAAACATCGGATCATTCTCTCGTTTTCATCACGGAAATCAGGTCCAGCCGACTAAGTCTGAGCGCAACAACGAGCGTCGAGATCACAGCCGCCGTCAGAACGATCAGGCTGGCGCGTGCGTATGTCGCCGGCTCCAAAACCAACGGGATGGCGTAAAGGTCGGAGGAGAAGCCTTCGGTCATCCATCGCGCCACTTCCGTGCCAAACCACCAACCTAAGGGCTGTGCCAGCAGGACCAGTATCATGACCTCACCAACCAACACTTTGCCAACGTCGAACTTGGAAAACCCCAGAATGCGCAAAGAGGCGAGTTCGCGCGCGCGCTCGGAAAGCTGGATGCGTGCTGCATTATAGCAAACCCCGACCGTTATGATGCTTCCAAGGATGGCGTAAATTGTTGTGACCACCAGAATGTTCTGGCTGATCGTCTCGACGAAACTCATCCGGTTTTCCGTCATGTCGATCGTGCCAGTGACCGCTGGCAGGTCGGTTACACGTTCATTGAATGCCTCCGGGCCAAAGGGATCAGCCAGGGTCACATTGGCCGTTGTCATGCGTGGGCTTTGCCGAAACAGTGCATTGAGATGGTCGTGGCTGATGTAAGCGCCAAGGCCAAAATACTGTGTGACAACTCCCGACACCGGGATCTGGTAGGTCTCTCTTAGTCCAGACTCAAAAGTCGCCCGGATCGTATCACCAATGCCCACATCCAGCGCATGAGCCAAACGATGCGAGATGAGAAGGCCGGTACCATCCGGGGCAACTGGACGACCTGCGTCGTCCACAACACGGGCAAGGTCGCTCAAACCGCCAACCGTTGAAATCGACACACGCTTTTCCAGATGCCCGTGGCGCAGGATCGCTGCGTGGTACTGTTGCGGCTCGACTTGCAGGACACCAGGCAACGCCTGCACTTCCGCCAGGGCCGATTGGGGAACGTCGGGATCGAAGAGAAGCAACGCATCTTGCCGGTTCGACTGGTAAAACCCCTTGTCGATAATGTCGTCCATCGCATCAGGGAAGAAACTCGAGGCAACGAGCGTAGAGACAGCCAAAGCCACACCAATGAGCGTTGTCGCGGCGCGCACAGGCCAACGTGAAAGGCTCCTCAGGATCATTCGTGATGGCTGCGACAACCGAAGAGCCGCAGCAAAGACGTCAAAAACTGACCGCCGAAAGTTTGGCGGGGCCGGGGGTGACATTGCGACTGCTGGCGCAAGCGCGGCAGCCTTGATCGCGCTGCGCAGCGCTCCCGCGAATGTCGCCGCCAAGGCCAGTAGGGCCGAGACAGCGTAGATACTTGCGGGGACGCCAAAAACGAGAAACGGAAAGTCAAAATACGTCGCATAGAGCGCCGCCATAGACTGCGCCAGCCAACTTCCTGCGATAACGCCGATCACAATGCCCACAAGCGCAATCAAGCCGGCCAGCATCAGGTAGTGGAGACAAATGCCCCAACTCGAGTACCCGATCGCTTTCATAAGGCCGATCTCGGAGCGCTCCAAGAACACGATCCGGCCCACGACCATGTTCACAAGGAAAACAGAAATTCCCAGGAATACGGGCGGCAAAACGTAAGCGAGGACTTCAAGCTGCTGGATCTCGGCATCCAAAAATGCATTTGATTGCTGTTCACCCCGATCTGCTGTTGCGCGACCACCATACGGTTCCAGCAAAACATCCAGTTCTTCTTTGACATCAATGGCATTCGTGCCCGGAAGTAACGCAATCGAGACATCGTTGAATGCGCCTTCCATGTTGAACGCCGCATCCAACACCTCTTCCGGCAGCCATAGAATGCCAAATGTCTCGTTCTGCGGCATCAAAGCGCCGGGACCGATCGTGTAGATGAACTCCGGTGACAAAGCCGTTCCGGTGATTTGCAACTCGCGCTTGCGACCGTTCAGATTTGCGGCAAACACATCGCCAAGACGCAACCCGTTTGCTTCGGCGAAGGGTTCATTGACAACGACTTCATCCGCGCGCTCTGGCCAGTTCCCGGACCGTAAGATGGGGATGTTTAATGCTGGCCGCGCGGAGGGGCTGAAGGATAGCAGCAACCCTGTAGCCGGTCTTGTGCGATCGGGAATGTCGAGCGTCGCGTATTGCCGAACTTGCGCATCTACCTCCATAACGCCCGGGATGCCCTGAATTTCCGCGAGCAACCCATCCGGCGCACGACGTGCCCCTGCGAAAAGATCGGCAAAGCGGTTCTGCGCATAGTAAGCCTCGCGGCTTTCATTTAACGCGCGGCTCATGCCGACCGACATAATGATGACCGTCACACCTGCGGCGAGAACGAGCGCAATCGCCAACCCTTGCGCCCACAATCGGGCAAAATCACGCAGCAGCTTTCGATCCATGGCTTGCATAAAAGTCACCACGAAATCTCGGCCGGGGACACGCGTGTCGCATTCTCGTCAATGCGATCCACGCGACCGTCCTGAAAGCGGATGACCCGGTGAGCCATCTGCTGAATAGCCGCGTTATGCGTAATCACGGCTGTGCTGGTTCCGAAGGTATCATTGATGTGCTTGAGCGTCTCAAGCACCTGCGTCCCCGTCTTACTATCAAGTGCCCCAGTCGGTTCGTCGCAAAGCAAGACATCCGGCCGTTTTGCGACGGCTCGGGCAATCGCCACGCGTTGCTGCTCCCCCCCGGAGAGTTGCGCGGGAAAATGATCCATACGTTCTTCAAGACCCACCAAGGCTAAGGCTTCCGCTGGGGGCATCGGTGTCTTTGCGACATCTGTCACCAGTTGGACGTTCTCCCGAGCGGTCAGACTTGGCACCAGATTGTAGAACTGAAAAACAAACCCCACATGATCCCGGCGATATCGGGTCAAGGCTCGATCATTAGCGGTGGTCAACTCTGTCTCACGAAACCACACGCGCCCCGTAGTCGGATGGTCAAGCCCGCCCAAGATGTTGAGGAACGTGGATTTACCTGATCCTGATGGTCCCAAAAGAACAGCAAGCTCTTTTTCAAAGAGAGAGACCGAGACGTCTCGCAAAGCGTGAACCTTGACCTCACCCGTGTCGTAAATCTTGCAGACGTTTTCGGTCCGAAAGACTGGGGCTGCGTCGGCGTCCTTCATTGTGCAGTCACCTGAACACCCAGAGCTTCGGCAAAGGCTCGTATCCGTTCGTGACCTTCAGACGTATCCTGGACGCCATTCGACAGAACCATCTTGCCTTTCAACGGTCGCCTCAGACGTTCAGCGATCTTGTGTAAGGAGGCAGTGAGTTCATTTGGGTCGTCACAGGTCAACAGCACGGCAACGTCCTGTTCCCCATTCGCTAAGGCATCGATCAGAGTGTTAAGCGGTGCGCCAACCCCGCCTGCCCAAACTGGGCCGACCAGGACGACAAGACCGCCTTCTGGCAAGTCAAGCGACTGATCCAGTGGAACCGCCCTGCCCCGCATACCGTCGCGCGCGGCGGTTATCCAACTCAGAACCGGCCATGAATATCTGCAGGTCGTCACCTCGAACGGAGCGACACCAAGATAATTGCCAAGATGTTCCGCGACCCGACGCGAGTGCCCGGACCTGGAATATACATAGATCAAAATCGACGACGGTTTCTGTGGCATGAGAATGGCATACGGGGCCGCATCACAGGCGGTATTGAGGAATATCAATCCATGTTGGCACTGAGTTGCGAAAAGCGACGGAACGTCTTCAATAGGAGCACTCTACATGCCGCGCACAATGAAAGCCGCCGTCGTCACCAAGCTTGGCCAGCCACTTGAAATAAAGGAAGTCGATGTGCCCGAAATTGCCCCCGGCCAGGTGCTTGTCCGCATCCACGCCAGCGGAGTGTGCCATACAGACCTCCATGCGGCCGAAGGTGACTGGCCGGTTAAACCGACCGCACCTTTCATTCCAGGCCATGAAGGGGTTGGCGAAGTGGCCGAAGTGGGACCCGGTGTCACGCATCTGAAAGAGGGCGACCGCGTCGGTGTCCCCTGGCTCCACACCGCCTGTGGACGCTGCGAGCATTGCACAGGCGGATGGGAAACACTCTGCGAAAGCCAGCAAATGACCGGCTATACCGTCAATGGCGGTTATGCTCAGTACGTTGCCGCTGATGCAGACTACGTTGGCCTGATTCCCGACGGTTTGGAGTTCGGCCCTGCCTCTCCGGTCCTATGCGCAGGCGTCACGGTCTATAAGGGACTGAAGGAAACTGAGGTGCGTCCAGGCCAGTGGGTTGCCATTTCAGGGATTGGAGGGCTTGGCCACATGGCCGTTCAGTACGCCAAGGCCATGGGCATGCATGTCGTAGCCGTCGACATCGCAGATGACAAACTGGCGCTTGCCAAAAAACTGGGGGCCGATGAGGTTATCAATGCCGCGAGGATTGACCCGGCGATCGAGGTGATGAAACAACTTGGCGGTGTTCACGGCGCGCTTGTCACCGCCGTCTCGACCAAAGCCTTTGCTCAGGCCACTGGGATGTTGCGGCGGCACGGCACCATGTCACTGGTTGGTCTCCCCCCCGGAGACTTCCCGCTTCCCATATTCGAGGTTGTTCTGAAACGGATCACAATCCGAGGTTCCATCGTTGGCACACGCCTTGATCTTGCGGAATCGCTCGCGTTCGCCGCTGATGGCTCTGTTGAGACGAATTTCACATGGGATAAACTGGACAATATCAACGCTGTCTTTGACCGTATGCGTGCGGGCCAAATCGACGGTCGCGTTGTTCTCGACATTGGGGCAACTTAAATGCCCGCCGCGAAAACCAAAGCAGACCTCATTGCCGTCACCGAAAAAGAATGGGAAACGTTCTCAAAGCTGCTGGCCGACTTTGACGAAACCTCTGCATCCATTGCAGATTGTGAAGGCGCGTCGGCCATTCGCATCGTGGGTCACCGCGCAGCCTGGATCGATTTGTACTTCGCGTGGCGCAAGAGTGCCGCATCCGGCAACACCCCGGAAATGCCCGCGCCAGGTTACAAATGGAACGAACTCAATGATCTGAATGAGGCAATTTTCCAAAACCAGAAAGGCTGGACATGGTCTGCAACGTGCGAGGCTCTGGAAGGTGCACATCTGCGGCTTTCGGAAGATATTCACAGTGCATCAGAGGCTGAACTTTATGGCACGCCACTCGCTCCTGGTCTTAAATGGACGCGCGGACGCTATGCCGAAGCTGCTGGTGCAAGCCACTACCGATCTGCCGCAAAAGTACTTCGTAAACTCATGAAGCAGCAGTAACTTGGGCCGTCTCTGCAACGGCGCACCAAATTGGAAGATGATCCGATGCCCGGCGCGCTTCTTTCGAGCTATAGGTTCCGGACGCAACTATTTGCAGACCGGCACTCATGGCAAATCTGTCCAATCTTGCCACCGGCAGCCGGGTTGGAAAGCTTGGCCCTGGGGCGTGAACTCTCAGTTCCTTTTTAAAGTTTTCCAACCCGTTTGAAGGCGACCATTCATTGAAATCACCGGCGACAATCGAATTCCCATGTGCCGGAAGTTCTGCACAGATCGCTGCCTGTTGCGCTCTGCGATCCCGTCGGCGCAATCCAAGATGGGCCGCGACGAGTGTCAATTGGATTGCTCCCGATACATCCACCTTGGCCGCACCACGTGGTTCCAATCCCGGCAGCTCCATGCAAGTTGTTGCTGAAACACTAAGATCTCGGCGCAGTAGAACCGCATTTCCATGCCACCCAAGGCTTTCTTCAAACTGTGCTAGTGGCACAACATCATGATCAGTGTTCTGCGCGATCATTTGGCGCGGGATCGCCGCTTTGCGCTTTCCAAAACGCAAATCCGCCTCCTGCAGAACAACTATATCCGCGTCCACAGCGTTGATAACATCCAATATCCGACCAGGGTCTCTGCGTTGGTCGAGACCTCTTGCTTTGCGGATGTTGTAACTTGCTATGCGCAGGTGCTGTGGTTTCATCTCTTTGATATAGGAAAGAGGTTCCGAAATTTCATCAACCATGAGGTTGGCACATCTGGCAATTGATTAAATCATCCGGCGCTGTTCTGCAGACGATCTGGTGGGGACTAGCGGTCAGTGCGATTGTCGCGCTGATATTCGGACGGTTCTCTTTGGCTTTTGTCAGCACCGCAACCTTGTGTCTGTCGCTTCTGCCTTTGGCGTTGGCCCATCGTTTGTCCGTGCGGCTACCAGTCTCTTTCCTGCTGTTCATAACTGTATTTGTGTTTGCTTCGATCTTCCTCGGCGAGGCCTTTGACTTCTACAACAGGGTCTGGTGGTGGGATCTCGCTTTGCACGGATCGGCCGCTATAGGGTTCGGCTTTCTAGGTTTTCTCTTTGTATTCATGTTGTTCGAAGGGGATCGCTTCGCCGCCGCACCCTCAGCCCTCGCCTTCATCACATTTTGCGTCGCAATGACGCTTGGAGCCTGCTGGGAGATCTTCGAATTCGCAATGGATCAAACTCTCGGGCTCAACATGCAAAAATCCGGGCTCATGGATACGATGGGCGATCTCATCGTGAACGGCATCGGTGCTGTTTTGGCCAGCTTGGTCGGATTCCTCTATTTACGCTTCCGCGCTGTGGGCGTTTTGAGCCGCCCGATTGAGCAGTTCATCAACCTCAACAAGACCTATTACCGCAAGGCGATTGACCGGCTTAAGCGTTAGATTTCGCGACCCGAGAGTGTTTGAATCTGACCCAACAGCCTGGATCGCTCCTCCAACAAGTCCAGGACAAGAGCAATGCCCGCGGTGTTTAAGGCGAGATCTCGTGCCAACCTGCAGGCACGCACAGCACGCTGAATCCCTGTTTGATCGAACATCCAGTCCGCTTCTGATCGCCCCGTAGGTGTCAGGACACCAAATTCGACCAAAGATATGATGACCGAACGGTCAGCACAACAAACACGGCTAAGGTCGGTGACGCTCAGCGCGTTGAGAATTTCATGATCGCCGTTCGTCATCGTTCACCTATGGATATCTGCACGCGGGTCGAAGTCGAAGGTCCCCGCCATCTGCTCAAAGAAGGCCTTTGCCTCAGTCGTTTTCGCCTCTGGATTCACGATCTGCAAAACTACGTACAAATGCCCTGGCGGAGATGTCGGCAGCCCGCGCTCTTTTAACCGAAGTTTCTGACCAGATCTCGCATTGGCCGGCACCTTGAGATTTATGGGTCCGGCCGGTGTGGGCAACATAAGTGTCGTTCCCAAAGCGGCCTCCCAAGGCGTCACAGGTAAATCCATGAGCAAATCGCTGCCGTCTATTCGAAACACCGGATGCGGTTGAAGAACGATTTCGACAAACAGATCTCCGGGTTGCGCTCCCTCTTGAGCCAACAACCCTTGACCGGGCAGGCGCAGAAATTGACCAGATGCCACGCCCTTCGGAACTGTAACTACCACCCGCCGATCCTGCAAAACGACGTTCCCATTGGCATCAATGCTTGGCTGTTGGAGAGCGATCTCTCGTGTTGCGCCCTTCACGGCGTCTTCAAGTGAAATACTCAAACGGACGTGCTGATCCGCCGTAAACATTCCATGTCTTTGCGCAGTTGGGTCAGGGCCACGTCGCCCGAAAGCTTCGAAGATGTCAGCAAATGGATCGCCCCGCCTACCCGCATGATCTGAAAAAGCAAAACCACCGGCCCAGTCGGACGACTGCGACGCTTCGCTGCGAGGTCGACCCGCGGAGTCAAACTCGGCTCTCTTCTCGGGGTCTTTCAGAACATCATAGGCTTCGTTGATATCTTTAAACCTACGCTCTGCCTCTTCTCCGGGATTAACATCAGGATGAAACTCTCGCGCGAGCTTGCGATACGCGCGTTTGATCTCGCTGTCGCTGGCTGTACGCGAAACGCCGAGGGTCTTGTAGGGATCAGGTTCGCTCATACTCGGTTTCCAAATCAGGTTAGCCGACTTTCGCAAATCATCACTGCGAGGAATTGATATTTGTCAGAACGATACGCGCGGACATGCGGAATCCTATTCATCAAAGTTGAAAGGACGACTGCTATGCAAAACTCGACTGCGCTCTTCTGTGTCGATGTCAGCACGCCTGACCAAACAATTCAAACGGCCATTCAGGACGCCGCGAAACATGGAACACACATTGCAGTGCTGCTTCACGGTGAGTTTCCAACGCTTCCAATTGGGGCCTATAGCGCGTTGCCGTACGGTGGCATTTCAGTCCCAGATGCATGGTCAGAGACTTTAAAGTCTGCTCAAACCGGTTTGAAGGACCGCGTCAACGCGATTGAAAGGTTACTCGCCGCCGAGAATGTCTCTGGAGATGTCATTCCGCTCTTCGCCGCGGAAGCAGATATACGACAAGGCGTCGCTCAAGTGGCTCGAACATGCGACATCGTCTTTTTCTCATCCGACCTGCGGCTGCAAGAAACGGTTTACAAAGAGTTGCTGCATGGCGTCCTTTTCGAGTCTCCTGTTCCGGCCATGATCAATGGAACGTTGGACATGGCCCATGACACTGTCCTTCTTGCATGGAATGATAGCCTCGCAAGCGCCAGGGCCGCACACCTCGCGTTGCCCTATCTTCAGAACGCGGAACACGTGCACATTGTGGGATTTGACGCGCCATCAACTGCAATCGGAGGCAAGATCGAACCGGGACGCGAAGCGGCCGCCTGGCTAAGCCATCACAGCTGTGATGTTACTTTGACCCAACTCCCGACTGGTGGACGGGAAGTAGGCTCTTGCATCTTGGATCACGCCAATGAAATCGGGGCAGATCTCGTCGTGGCAGGTGCATATGGTCACTCGAGGCTTCGCCAAGCTGTCTTTGGCGGAACAAGCCGTACGCTCATCGAGCAGGAAACCGTACCCATCTTCATGGCGCATTAGATGCCTCTGCACCTCCACGGGGGACTGATGATCGGCGGCGTAAAAGCCAGAGATAAGCACCTGAGAGGTCAACAGACGCATAATGAGATATCCGTGACATGATGCGTTTCACATTTTTGCTTCTTCTTTTGCTGATCGGCACCTCACTTGACGCCCAAAGCGTCGGAGAACAGCTCTTTGAGAGCAACTGTGCGTCCTGCCATGGTGTCACGGGACGCGGCGACGGACCGCTTGCCAAAGGTCTGAGAACGGCTCCAGCAGACCTTACCCAGATTGCCGCTCGCAGGGACGGCGTTTGGCCGATGCTTGAGGTCATGTCGATACTTGATGGCTATTTGAAAAAGACAAACCCACGAAACGACATGCCTGTTTTCGACGATTTTCTAGTTGGCCGCATGGTCGATTTCGAAACTGGTAACGGTTTAACAACTCTGGTGCCTGCGAAGTTGATCGCAATGGCCAATTACCTGGAGACTTTGCAAGACCCGCCGCCCTCTAGGTATGTGCCTTGATAGATCACCGCAAGTTGTGGTCTCGCCTCTGATCCTGCCTTCAAAGACCACTCTGACATCGCGACCGGACAGCCGAATGAATTGATCAAAGTCAACAACCACCGATGAAGACGACCCCATAGATATCGACATAAAGCCTCAAATGAAATGTGAGAGCGTGCAATGACAAGAATCTGGATTGGTGCATTGGTTGGTTGCCTCACGCTTATCATCGCGACAGTTTCCAAGGCCGATGTGCTTCTGAGCAATGTTGTCATTGTAGACTTAGAGACTGGCTCGCTGTCACCGGGGCAGTCGGTCTTAATCGAAGGCAACAGGATAACCGCCATCGGTCCAGGGATCACAAGCAACGAAAATGTCGACCGAGTGGACGCAGGGGGACGCTTCCTCATCCCCGGCCTATGGGACAGCCATGTTCACATTTTCTCCTCTGCAACCGAACCCGACACCGCACTTGCGCTCTATCTCATCAATGGCGTGACCGGCATCCGCGATATGGGTGCGCTCTGGCCGATTACCGAACAGAAAGCCTTACAGGCAAGAATTGAAAGCGGTGAAGTGCTCGGACCGCGCCTGATCCTGTCTGGTGCCTGGGTCGACGCTGCCCCTGGCTCATGGCCCGGCATGTTTCTGGCCAACACACCGGACGAGGCCCGCGCGGCTGTGGCGCAGATCGCCGACGAAGGCTGGGCCGCTGTGAAATCCTACTCCATGCTGGACGCGCAGACCTATCGCGCACTGGCCGAGGCCGCAACAGAAGCCGGACTGCCTCTCGTGGGGCATATCCCCGAGCGCGTCGCGCTGGAGACTGCAATCTTGGTAGGTCAAACTGGAATGGAACACTTCGGTCGCATTCCCATGGCCTGTTCCTCTGCAGAGGCGCAGATGCTGGTTGATCTTCGCACCGTTATGGCGGACGACGCAAATCTCGACACCGTCTTCGCAGTCATGGCCGAACGGAACGGTATCATTCTCGACACGTGGGACGCCAAGCTCTGTACTTCTGTCCTCGCGCGCATGGCTGAGGCCGGCCTGCACGTCAGCCCGACACTTGTCGTCGCCGACTTCTACACCCGCAACTGGCCCACTGCAGATGCACCTCGCATGCTAATGATTCCGGCAGCCGTGCGCGAGGCCTGGGGTCAGCCCGACTTCCGTCTCGCAGCGATGACCGACGAACTACTTGCCCTTGCAAATGACAGCATCGCACTTGACAGGCGCACCTTCACGATGGCGCACGACGCTGGGGTACCAATCCTAGCATCAAGTGATGCTTCTTTTGCCAATCCATACTTATTCCATGGGTTCTCGCTGCTCGATGAGCTCGACATTTATGTTGCCGCTGGCCTCACTCCGCGGGAGGCACTCTTCACTGCCGTCGTCGCGCCGCCTCGGTTTTTCGGTCTGCAAGATCAGGATGGGACAATCTCCGTCGGGCGCCGTGCTGACCTCGTGCTTCTGGACGCAAACCCGCTCGAAAATCTCGCAGTCCTGCGACGACCCCAGGCCGTGATCGCAGGTGGGGCTCTTCTAGATCGAGAGACACTCGACAAAATTGAAGCCGATTTGCTAGAAGCCGGTGAATAGACTGCGGTCAATAGGCACCGGGCTGTTCTCTCTGTTTTCACCATTATTGACGTTGCATTTTTTGGGCTCTGGCTAGGCCCAGGAGTTCCACTGCCCCTGCGCAATGCCCACGACTGCCAGATCCCCGATGGTCTCGCAGAGTACGTAACTGTCGACACCGGTGGCGTTTCGTAAGCGGTGTGCCGCCCCCACACTTTCGAGCTGACGCTTGATCTGCGAT
>NZ_AQQZ01000025.1 GCF_001205715.1 Pseudaestuariivita atlantica | reverse complement strand
GAGTGACATTCCTGAATTGCTCATGGGTGACATTATCGCTTTGCGGCTACAAGAATAGTGCGCATAAGCAGTCTTATGTTAAGAAACCGATCCATGTCGCTTTTTGCGATATTTCAGACGACAGGCCTGTGACCGATTGACATCGCTCAATTTGGTATCTGGTGTTTATGACATACTCCGGTTCGAGAAAACGCATCCAGCTAAGGTTGCAAGTTTCGGAGTGCTGTCATGTCCTTTGATCGAAGACGATTTTTGCAACTGATTGCCATAAGTCCGGCTTTTGCCGCGACCTCAGTTCTGGCTGTTGGCGCCCAAGTCACCACTGTCGACACAAATGCCAGAATTGTCATTGTAGGAGCCGGTGCTGCTGGTACCGCGCTGGCAAACCGCCTTGTCAGACGACTGAACGGAGCTTCCGTAACAATAGTCGACCCTCGTCAAGAGCACCTGTATCAACCTGGGCTTTCTCTTGTCGCTGCAGGCCTTAAGCCTCCGGCGTATGTCGTCTCTAGTACGGCAGATTGGCTCCCAAGCGGTGTTACTTGGGTGCAAGCCAGCGTTGTTGCAGTTGACCCGGAAACAAAGGCGGTTTCGACATCAAATGGAGAGGTGCTTGACTATGATTGGCTGGTTTTATCTCCAGGACTCGTTCTGGACCATGACGCCATTGACGGTTTCAGCCTCGACATGGTCGGCGATAACGGCATCGGTGCTCTTTATGCCGGGCCACAATATGCCGCGCGAACATGGACGGCCGCGAACCGTTTTGTCGAAGACGGTGGCGTCGGGCTATTCACGCGACCCGCGACTGAAATGAAGTGCGCAGGCGCACCACTGAAACACACTTTTCTAATCGATGATATTGCAAGGCGGGCCGGTAACACTGGTCGCACAAGCATGATTTATGCGGCACCTCAGTCGTCTTTATTCGGCGTGCCGATCGTGGCCGAGAAGGTTCGCATGCTCTTTGGGCAGCGCGACATTGAAACCGCGATGAATCATACGCTGACCAGCATCGATTCAGACGCAAAACGCGCCACCTTTGCGACCGGAAGCGGTTCGGAAATCATCGATTATGATTACATTCATGTTATCCCACCGCAGCGCGCACCCGACTTCATTCGAGAGTCAGGATTGTCATGGGCGGACAAGTGGATTGATCAAGGTTGGGTTGAAGTCGACACTCAAACTCTGCGTCATCTTCGGTACCCTGATGTCTTCGCACTGGGAGATGTTGCTGGGGTCCCAAAGGGTAAGACCGCTGCGTCCGTTAAGTGGCAGGTCCCCGTCGTCGAAGACCACTTGGTCGCAGCAATTGAAGGCCGCAGCGGTACGGAACTCTACAACGGATACACCTCATGCCCACTCATCACTCGCGTAGGCAGGGCCATGCTGATCGAGTTTGACTATCAGAACAATCTCGTTCCGTCATTCCCAGGGATCATCGCGCCATTGGAGGAACTCTGGATCAGCTGGTTGATGAAAGAGGTCGCACTCAAGGCGACCTACAATGCAATGCTGCACGGCAAAGCTTAATGGAGTAGAGAGATGAAAGAGATTACACTTCAAACGTTTATTGCTGTTTTGGAAGAAATCTTCGGACGTGGACTATTCTGGGCGATGGTTGCTCTCGCGGTCATCGTTACGGTTGCGTACCTCTACGTCCTCATTCGTGACCGCTCTATAAGCTGGAAGAAGTTTGTTCTTGCGCAAATCTCGATGCCATTCGGCGCCGTTCTGGCCATCTGGTTTGTCATGGCCGCGACGGACTCTGGTCTGTCAGACATCGGCGGTCCGATTGACGTTGCGGTATTTCTTGGCGTGGCTGTCTTAGGGGCCATCGGGATTGCCATTCTCGTTTACACAGCAGAGGCCCTTTTCTTTCCGAGAGTAAAACGGTTGGCACCCCACGCCGGTTCGTCGGATATGAAGGCCCCGTGATTTACGACTTGCCGGATCACCGTTAGGTGCATCCGCTCGACTGATGCATTCAATTGAATATGCTAAGCGAACTGTTGTTAGATGATCGCTTTATTCGGTTGCCATACCGATCAGGCCACTTGGCTGATAGCCTCATTAGAAAGCGCACGCATTGCCTCGTGCGTGCTTAGGAAAACGCTACCTAAATCCGGGTTTTCGAAGAAATCCACACGCCGCAACCGGTCCATTACCGGTCCTTTTACTTCGGAAAAATGCAGTGTCACACCGGCATTCTTCAAACGTTCCGCCAGCGTCTCCAACGTATCAAGAGCGCTCGCATCGATGAAGTTGACGGCGCTCATGATGAGGATCAAGTGATCAATCTTCGGCCGTTCCACGATGCGTGCCAGCAATTGGTCTTCTAGATACGCTGTGTTTGCAAAGTAGAGGCTTTCGTCGACCCGGATCATAAGAATCTTGGGGTCTGTCTGCACGTCGTGGCGAAGCACATTTCGAAAGTGCTCTGTCTCACCGAGCCGCCCCACTTCGGCTATGTGCGGACGGCTGGTCCGCCACAGGTAAAAAACGATTGTTAATGCCGCGCCAACAACGATACCGATTTCGACCCCAAGGACCAGAACGGAGAAGAATGTTACAATTAGTGAGAAGGCGTCGGCCTTATTGTATCTCCAAGCATCACGTAGTGTCTTGAAATCGATCAGGTTTGCCACCGCCACAAGAATGATCGCAGCGAGTGCCGCCTTCGGCAGGTAATACAGAAGAGGTGTCAAAGCCAGAACAGTGATGCCGATGAGGACCGCAGTGATCATGGACGCCATAGGCGTCACTGCACCAGCTGTGAAATTTACGAGCGAACGGCTAAATCCACCGGAAACCGGGTATCCACCCGTCAATGAAGCGCCTATGTTCGCTGCGCCAAGCGCAATAAGTTCCTGGTTGGCGTCGATTTTCTGGCGACGTTTTGACGCCAGTGACTTCGCTACCGAAACGCTTTCGAGGAAACCGACGATTGCGATCAGTGCAGCAGCCGGAAACAACTGCTCGATCAATACCAAGTCAATACTGGGAAAGGTCAGCGGCGCAAGCCCGGCAGGGACGTCCGCGACGACCGCGACGTCTGCCGTTTGGTCGAGCGCGAAGAGCCAGACTGCAACGGTCGTCGCCAGAACAGCCACAAGCGGACCTGCCTTCGCGATCGCATTGGACACTTCCGGGCCGAATCCGAATGATCTCAAGAACGGTGATATACGCGACTTGAATGCCAGCAGGATCATGAAGGATGCGATTGCAATCCCAAACGTTGCTGGATTGATCTGGCTTATGTGCCTCATGACGTGGGCCAAAGTGTCAGTAATCAGATGGCCGCGTGGGATATCGAAGCCGAGCAGATGCTTGAGCTGCGAAAGGCCAATAACCAGCGCGGCGGCACTCGAAAACCCGGATATCACTGGGTGGCTGAGGAAGTTTACAAGGAAGCCGAGCCGCGCAAGACCCATTCCAAGAAGGATCGCCCCGCTGAGAAACGCCAGCAAAATCGCACCTGCAAGATAGCTCACGCTTCCCGTCTCTGATATCTCGCCAAGCGTTGTAGCCACCATCAACGAAACGATGGCTACGGGACCCACCGCAAGTGTACGGCTGGAGCCCAAAAGCCCGTAGAAAACGAGCGGCACGATACTGGCATAGAGCCCCACCTCAGGGGGCAATCCTGCCAGCAGTGCATAAGCCATGCCCTGCGGCACCAACATGATGGCCACGATCAGCCCGGCCATGCCGTCGCTTGCCAGAGCCTTACGGTCATAACCAGGAAGCCATTCGAAAATCGGCAAGTAGCGAGCAAGGCGATGGGCCGTCATCGGACCATTCTTTGGATCGTTGCAGGGTCAGCTACCGCTTGTTGACCCGAAATCACGCGGTTCCATGGCATATGTTTTAATATGCTCGCCATCGCACAGGTGCCGGTGATCCCGGCTTGCGTCAGCCCCGCACCGACGAAGGCGCTGAGCGCGGCGAACCACGGGTTGACCAGAAGCGCGAGTACGATACCAAGCAGCACAAGGCTTCCGGCCGTGATCTGAACCTGCCGCATGATGCTGATCGGGACTTTTGCGGTCTCGTTGACCTTGTGGCCTGCCGCGTGCCAGCCTTGAATCCCGCCTTCGAGTTGGTAAACCTCGCGAAAACCCGTGCGCAAAATCTGCGGCGCGGCGGCCTCCGTCCGGCCGCCTGAACGACAATGGAACACGGCGATCTTGTCGTGATCCTTCGGGAAGTCGTCCGGGTTAAACCCTGACAGCGGGACCAGATGCGCCTCGGGAATGTGTTCCTTGATCCATTCGTCAGGCTCCCGGACGTCGATGAGGACGGCTTCTCCGGCTGTCAGCAATTCATGTGTCTTGTGGGCGTCAATTGTCTTGAGCGTCATGTCCGCTCTCCTCTTTCTTTGCCGCGGCACCGCCGCAGTATTTCGCGTAAAGAAACTCCAGAACTTCGGCCACGTTCGGATCGACGATGCGATAGTACATCGTCTGCCCTGCCCGCCTCGGCTTCACAATCCGTTCCCGTCTCAGAACGGCAAGCTGTTGAGACACGGCCGTGTCTCGCACGCCAACCGCCTTTGCTAAATCGCCGACCGACTTTTCTCCTTCGGTCAACAGACACAGGATTATCAACCGGCTTCTGTTCGACAGAAGGGTCATCAATTCGCAGACATCATCTGCAGCTGAGTTCATTTCATTTATCTTCATATTTGCGCAGATAAGAATATATGTCTACCTAGTCAAGAGCAGACGAGATGCCGAGACCCTAGGACACGAACGAGTCGGAGAATTGCGCGAGGTCAATCGGGTTCAGTGCAGATCGTTAACATGGAGCAAAACCCAAGCAAGGAGCTTGCCATGAAACCCGAAGTGAAAGCCTTCTTTGACGAAGCGACATTCACAGTGTCCTACGTCGTCAATGACCCGAAAAGCGCAAGTGCGGCCATTATCGACTCGGTTCTCGACTATGATCCAAAGTCGGGCCGGACGAATACAGAATCTGCCGACGCGATCATTGCCTACGTGAAGGAAAATGATCTCAAAGTTGAATGGCTCCTGGAAACCCATGCTCATGCCGACCACCTGAGCGCCGCGCCTTACATTCAGAGGGAGGTAGGTGGCACGACAGCCATTGGCGCGCATATCACCGAAGTGCAGGATGTATTCGCAAAGCTCTTCAACGTAGAGAAAGGCTTCCAGACCGACGGGCGCCAGTTCGAGCATTTGCTTCAAGATGGCGAGGTTTTCAAGATTGGCAGCCTCGAACTCAGAGCCATGCACACCCCGGGCCACACGCCTGCCTGCATGACTTACGTCACGGACGGCGCGGCCTTCGTCGGGGACACGCTTTTCATGCCGGATTTCGGTACGGCACGGGCCGACTTCCCGGGCGGTGACGCGCGGACACTTTACCAGTCGATCCAGAAGGTCCTCGCCCTGCCCGACGAAACGATCCTTTACATGTGCCACGACTACAAGGCACCGGGCCGAGACGAATTTGCCTGGGAAACTACGGTGGCAAAACAGAGAGCTGCAAACGTCCATGTAGGCGAAGGAAAGTCGGAGGATGAGTTTGTTGCGATGAGAGAAGCGCGCGATGCCACGCTGGAAATGCCAACGCTCATCCTGCCTTCAGTGCAGGTAAATATCCGTGCAGGTAAAATGCCACCCGAGGAGGGAAATGGGGTCTCATATCTCAAAATCCCGATTAACCAGCTGTGATGGTGTCTCCGGTGGCGGCACTCAAACGTCCATCTTAGGACGTTGTGATTGACACCGGTCAATTCTCCAATGCGCAGATCGGCTAACGTAACAGGCGACACCAGAAGGAGAAAGCATCATGTTTGAGTCCATCATAGTGGGCGTGGACGGCTCAGAGCAGTCGGACGCTGCCCTTCGTACCGCATGCCAAATCGCAAAGACTTACGGATCTGCGTTGCACCTGGTGCACACTCCACAACCTACGACTGTTGCTTTTGCCATGGGTGCCGTTGCTGGTTATCACGCGGCAACAACCATGCCGTCCGAAGCGGAGGTTAAGGCTGCTGCTGACAAAATCCTCACTTCAGCCAAGGCGATTGCAAAGGAAATTGGTCATCCAATTGCCGAAGTCCATTCGCGCAAAGGAAGCCCTGCCGAAGAATTGTTGTCATGTGCGGATGAATGCAACGCCGATTTGATTGTTACCGGACGCAGAGGCCTCGGAAGTGTCGGCTCTTTGGTACTTGGAAGCACCTCGTTAGCTGTCGCAAAAGGCGCGAAATGCGCAGTTCTGACTGTTGCCTGATTACCAATGCGTTTGGGACACTGCGCAGAGTATTCTGGAAGTGAACACACGTGACTGAGCTTCCTCACAACCCGCCGCTGCGTAGAGTTCTCACGCTGCCCTTGGTTGTTTTGTATGGCCTGGGTGTAACAGTTGGCGCCGGTATCTACGTCCTCATTGGCGAGACTGTTGCGAAAGCTGGCGCATTTGCTCCTTTGTCCTTTGTTTTGGCCGCGATAGTTGTCGGATTTACTGCTCTTTCCTATGCAGAATTGTCAACGCGTTTCCCGGTTAGCGCAGGCGCAGCGGTCTACGTGTCTGCGGGCCTCAATCGGGTTTGGTTGGCGCAGGCTGTCGGATTGGCCGTTGCACTTTCAGGTATCGTTTCAGCGGCAGCGGTTGCGATCGGCGCAGGACAGTACCTTGCAAACCTGCTCAGCGTGCCTAGCGATCTGATGGCGATCTTCGTTATCGTTGCTATGGGCGGGTTGGCGTGGTGGGGCATCACCCAATCGGTTGGTGCCGCGGCGACAATCACAGTGGTCGAGATTGCAGGGCTGATTGGGGTGATCATTTGGTCGCTCGCCTTTGCCGATCCTTCAGGACTGGCAGTAAGTGAATTTGCTCCACCGCTAACCGGCGGACACTGGGCCGCGATTGCAGGCGCATCGATCCTCGCCTTCTTTGCCTTCGTTGGCTTCGAAGACATTGTGAATATCGCAGAAGAGACCTTGGATCCGCGACACATCCTGCCGCGCGCTATCGCGCTAACTCTGATTTTGACGACCGTCGTCTACATTGCAGTTGTCGCTGCGGTGCTCTTGGCCGTTCCAATGGATGACCTTGCCGGGTCCGAAGCGCCCTTGGCCCTTGTGTTTGTTGCAGCCCCATATTGGGTTCAAACGGTCTTTTCGGCTGTAGCTGTTATTGCAACCATCAATGGCGTCCTGATCCAAATTATCATGGCGTCGCGGGTTCTTTATGGAATGGCAAACCGCGGGCAATTGCCAAGACTGTTTGCCCAAGTGTCCGCGACAACGCGAACGCCAGGTGTGGCAACGGCCTGCGTCGTGCTTCTGATCTTGGGTTTTTCGCAGTTCGCACCCATCGAGGCGCTGGCGAGCTATACATCTCAGATCGTGCTGCTCATTTTCGTATTCGTAAATCTATCTCTCATTGCCCTCAAGAGGCAGGGGCCCGCAGCGGTTGATCACTTCGAAACACCGTTCTTCGTCCCCATTCTAGGTCTGATGACCAGCCTTGCTTTGCTGACTGTGTCCGTCTGGTTCTGAGGTCCTAAGAGAAGATTGACGCCGCCGGTCTCATATTGTCATGGTGCTGGCCAAAGTGCTCGAACTCCTCTGGGAAGTGAAGCGCGAACGTCTTCTATCTCACCCCTTGAGATGTGAGCGTTCAGAAGAAGAAACACGTATTTGATATCTTCCGGCCCGCGGTAGTCATCTGTCTTGCCGAGCTCGGACTCGATTGCCCTGACGAATGCGTCTGCACTCCTTGCCCTTGATGGCGTGCGGTTTGGCACCCAGCCTTCAATGAACATCCCCTTGATCAAAAGAGGCAGCTGCGCAGAGAATTGTGCCATCTCGTCGACAAGCAAATGTTCTCTGATCTGATGCAACGTTGCCCGCAAAAGCCTGAGTGCACTGCGTTTCGAACTCCAGTCCAGACGCTCGGATAACTCATTCAACCATTCATAGGTCGTGTGCGCAGCAGTATCGATGATTTCCAATCCTTGAGCTGACATTGCGTTCTCCTTTCTGGGCGAAGACTACGCAATTCTGCTCAGATCCGATTGAGCCTAGTCAATCCTGACCAAGGTGATGCCGTGAGCGCTCCAATCGCTGGCGAGTTGACCCACGACCTCGCCTTGGAAAGTCGAGCGTTTCAACGAAGAACGCAGTGTAGAGACCGAAACTCAACAAACCATGTGCGGCTGTCATACCCGCGATAACACGCCAAGGTCCTTCAATTATGACATCTCCGTATCCCACCGTGGTGAACGACACGATTGAGAAATAAAGGGCTTCCTCCAAGTTCGGGAACAGCCCGATGCGTATGTAGAGAAGAGCCCATGCCCAAATCGATGCGGTCATGACCAACAAAATCCAGAGCGACGTCACACAAAGCTCGGTTGTTAGGCGCACCCAAGAGCTCTGTGCCTCGCGATTTGTTGGCAACCAATTCAGAGATTTGACGGCAAGACCCAAAAAACCGGCCGCAGCGACCAATGATGCGATAATCATCGCGAAGCTTATGAAAAGAGCCAAAGCCACTACGGGACGGGAAAGGAAAGAGACGTTACGTCTGCAATGAAAAACGGAAAATAGTCTTCTGTCCCAAATCCATTCCCTGCCTCGATATGGGTGGGCAACCGGAAACCATCAAAGGACTTGAACTCGGCGAGCGTACCACCAAACGGCTGAAGTCTGAACTCGCTCTCCGGATTGGCGTTTGTCCATCGAGAAAACACGACCTGCGTGGGGCGACCATCTTCGCCAACGGTAAGGTCAACTGATTGGCTTTGGCCTCGGTACTCAACAGTAACACGCGCGATGTCACCAGACACTTCTGACCAAAATACGTTTGCGTTCGGAAGGAGGGCTGCCGGACTCCAAAAAACTGCTTCAGCTACATATCGGCCAAATGCTGATCTGGCATGATCAGCGGTTCCCCCAGATCGTGCAACCGGCATTACGTTCGCCAGCCAAAATCGCGTCCAAGACCCACTATCTGAGCCAGAGAGCTTGAGGTGGCCGGATTGTGCGGTCATCGTCCAGACAAAGCCATCAGGCGCAGCCAATACCTGTTTCGCGCGCATTTGCATGTACTTCGGATCAGCTTTGCTCCCCAAACTGAAGGAGCCCTGCATCTCCAACTGCACCACTGTTCGAAGCGGTGTCCCCTCTTGAATAGAAAAGAGGAAGAACCGCCTGGCGGCGTCGGGCAGATCAGCGACAATCTCAGCCCGAAAGACCTCTGGATCAAAGGGCTGCAGGGCGCGTAGCCGCGTCATTTCTTTGTGATCACGCCAATGATCGGATAGGCGGAACCCAACCAGTGCCGTTCCACCGATCAAAAGAAGTGCAATCAAAAGAGTGCCGATCATGCGCAATTCACTGCCCAATTACTTCTGCTGAATGCTTTCCAGATAGTTGGCGAGGGCGAGAAGATCGGCCGGAACTGGCGTCGCACTGTCGTCTTCACCGACGATCACTGTTGGCCCCATATCGTCTTCACCAAAGACAGGCATTGGGTTGAAAACATGTTCCCGTCGGTAGTACCCATCTATCACCGACATGATCTGGTCACGCGGGAAGACACCACCATTTGCCGACGCGAACAGAGTGAGGTCAGGTGGAATGACGCCCAGCCCAAAGGTTTCTGACCCACTTCCTCTGCCATCCGCTCCATGACACGCAGCGCATTGCTCGGCGAATAACGATTTACCTCTGGCCACATCAATGCGCGGTTGCTGAAAAATCTCGCAGCCTGCCAGGCCGAGTACCATTAAGATGCATATGCTAAGAGCCAATTTCATCGCGCAGCCGCCTCAGTGGCGCACCGGCGACAGAGTTGCGCTTGCGGGACAAGTTCGAGCCGCTCATCGGAGATTGGCTCCTCGCAATTCGCGCAGATGCCGAAGCTACCATCGTCGCAGCGCTTCAACGCCGCGCGCAACTCTCGGGTCTCTTGCTGAGCCGCAAGACCGAGCGTCTCCAGAACTTCATCATCTTCCAAATCGATGGCCTGGTCGTTTAGATCTCGTGGTTTTGGCTGATCAAGTTCGGTTTCGATCCCACTCATACGAACGCCAAGCTCATCGAGCCTGTGAAGGATCTTTTGTCTGAAGCGGTCAACTTTGGTCATTGGCTGATCCCTTCCCTACAGCTTGCAGGTCGAAATGCCGAAAATACGGTAAAGCGGGCAAAACTGAACAAAGGAGGTCACGATCAAGACAGCTCCTACAGCCATTGCCAGAACAACTGAAAGGGTAGACCCCCATATCGGAGGCAGATTGGCCAAGGGTGCTACGACCAACAGGAGGCCGAGAAAGAACCGTATCAAGCGGTCAGCTTTTCCGAGGTTACGTGTCATGTTCGTTTCCTTCGTTTTCGTTTCCTTCGTTGTGGTGTGAGCAATTTTGCATCAGCGCCACTGGGAAGGATTGCGATTTGTCAATTTTCGGAAGGATCATTTCAGCAGGTAGTACGATCCAAGACTTGCGAGAAACACGATTAGCACCAGCACAGAGTCCGCACCTATTGGGCCCAAACGCGGTTTGCGTCGTACAATAAGGCCGGTCAAAAAAATCGAGGTTACAGCAATACCAAACCCAAGCGAGGCATAAACGGTTTGGGAGGTGTCGCGCAGGATTGGGCCTGAGCGGAAAAGGATGTCTGCAGGAAAGACGAGGACCAGCATAATCAGATTGCTGCCAAAAATGTTGGAAATTGCGAGGGTGTAGGCCCCCAGACGCACCGCTGCAATACTCGTGGTCAGCTCCGGCAGTGATGTCGCTGCAGCAAGTAAGGTGACGCCAACAAAGCTGGTGCCTAAGCCAGACAGTTGAGCAATCGACTCTGCGCTTATGACCAAACCAAGGCCAAAGGCCAGGATCATGCAGGAATACAAGATGGCCTTCAGAACCAGGCTTGATGTTGCGGCATCTGGATCAGCCGTGTTTGACCTGCGCCCATCTTCTTCTGGATCAGGCAGGTCGACAGGAACCCAATCGCCAGACTGATCGTACTTTCGAAGAAGCCAGATACTGCCCACGTAGAAAACTGCAATGGTCAGGCTACCAACGCCAACCCCGCTTACCGACAACGGCTCGCCGTTGATCAAAACAATAAGCGTCAACCCCAACATGAAGTTGAGAAGCGTTGCCTCAAGCGCATGGTTTGCCTTGCGTGGATAATTTGTAATCGAACCTCGCGCCCAGAAATCTGCCATTGCAAGGATTGCCGTTTGAAGCGCGATACCACCAAATAGATTGTTCAGGACAAGCTCACGTGCCTGGCTTGCAGCGGCGCTTAACGTGGTTGCAATTTCTGGGAGCGACGTCGCTGTTGAGAGTGCCATCAACCCGACAAGCGACTTTTCCCACCGAAACCGATCCGACAATGCATCGGCCACATAGGCAAGCCCTGACCCTGCCCTCCACACTGCCAAAGCGCAGATCACAAACAGGATGAGCGCGTCACTTAGAGCGAGGTTTTCAAACGCCGCCATGTTTCATCTCTTGGATGCCCAAGATCGAGTGCGGCCACGACCAAACCCTCAAAGCTCGCTCCTTTTCTAACGCATCGCAGGTTACGAAATCTGATCAGGTTGAAATTGATCTTGCTCAACGCAGCACCTCAAGGATGCGGCAGAATCTGTCCATGGCTGATGAACATGGACATGCTCCTGGTGAGATTGCTGAACGCCTGAAGGGGCGCAGTAACGGCAACCACCTGAAAGATACGGTCTATGGCGGCATAGATGGCGCTGTGACCACTTTTGCAATCGTTGCTGGCGTCGAGGGTGCCGGCTTGGCACCCAGTGTCATCATCGCTTTGGGGATCGCAAACATCCTTGCCGATGGTTTCTCTATGGCCGCGGGAAATTTCGCGGGCACGCGCGCAGAACTTGATGACCGAAAGCGCATCATCTCGGTGGAGAAGCGCCACATGCGTGACCATCGTAAGGGCGAACTGGAGGAGCTACGGCAAATTCTCGAGATGCGCGGTCTGTCGGGTGATGTGCTGGATCAGGCCGTGCAAGCGATTTCCGCCGACGAGGGTCGATGGCTCGATATTATGCTGACAGATGAATATGGCTTATCGCGGTCAGAGCCAAATCCATCGAAAGCTGCGCTCGCCACTTTTGGGGCCTTCCTTGCCGCCGGGGCAGTCCCCCTCTTCCCTTTCGTGGTCGGACTCAACGATGCGTTTTACATATCCATCGGAGCGACAGGCATCACATTCTTTCTGATTGGCGCGCTCAAGGCGCGATGGTCGTTGGCGCCTTGGTGGAAATCCGGGTTGGAAACGCTGGCCATAGGAGCAACCGCCGCCCTGATTGCATACCTCGTTGCGAGTCTATTCCGATGACGCCTTTGGACGGCATCAGTACTCGGACGCGCCTCGCAATCAGAGATTCAAAGAAGGTTCTGGTCGATGTTTAAAAATAGTACCACCGTCCTCCGAGTGTTCGAAATCGAGATCAACCTGGCAAGTAGCTGGTTTTTGATCGCTGCTTTGATCACGTGGAGCCTGGCCCATCAGGTGTTTCCCCAGCAAATCCCCGGCCTTTCAACACTCCAGTATGGGATGCTTGGCACCGTCGCGATGCTGCTCTTCTTCGTTTCGTTACTCCTGCACGAATTGGCCCACGCACTTGTTGCAAGAAGCTTTGGCCTCAAAGTTCCAAGGATCACTCTGTTTCTTTTTGGCGGTGTCGCAGAACTTGGCGACGAACCAGATACAGCAGGCCACGAATTCTGGATCGCAATAGCAGGTCCGGCAATGAGTTTAGCGCTGGCAAGCATATTCTGGGTATCTTCTGTCATCGCCCTACTGACCAGCGAAGATCTTTCACAGGTTCATACTGTGTTGAGCTACTTGGCGACGATCAATCTTGTACTGGCTGTATTCAACATGCTCCCTGCCTTCCCTCTAGATGGTGGCCGTGTTCTCCGAGCGGCAATTTGGTCGCGGACCGGCGATATCTTGAAAGCAACAAAGACCTCGACCAAGTTTGGCGAATTCCTAGGCTTTGGACTGATGGCACTTGGAGTCTTGGCCCTTTTTCAAGGGCTTCCCCTGGGCGGTGCGTGGCAAATCATGATCGGTCTCTTCATTGTCATTGCCGCGAAAAGCTCTCTTGAGAGCCTTCAGACCAAGACCTTGCTTGGTAACCAAAGAGTCGCGGACGTGATGTCAGCCAAGGTTGTTGCGGCTGATCCCGATCTCTCGCTAACCGACTTGGTGAACCGCATCATGCTGCCCAACCGCGTCAGTTTCGTTCCAGTCATCGAGGACGGTGTTCTACTCGGCCATATTGATACCAAGGTTCTGTCGATGATCGACCGTGAGAACTGGTCGAATACGCAGGTTGGAGATGTTTTTGTCGAGTTTGACACCAGCCGGATCATCTCACCGCACGACAACGCGGCGGACACGCTCAAGCAGATGGCCGAGACTGGTGAACGAAAGCTGATCGTCGCAGAAGGGCGACGTCTGGTTGGTGTTGTAACCCTGTCCGACCTCATGCGGCTACTGCAGCTTCTGATCAGCTTGAAAGCAAGACCCGAAGTGACTGTCTGAGGTTTGATCAGACGAGGATCACATCTTCTAAATGGGTTTCAATTTGATCCACTGGCAGGTGTGTAAGGTCTTTGTCGATCTCTTTGAGCAATGCGTCCGCAATCTCTGTCTGACGCACTTTTCGCAGAAGGCCGAGCATATGCGGTCCCGCAAAAACCACCAGACGGTCGTACCTGTCTTCAGCTTGAGCCTTAGCCAAGACCGAGCAGACCTCTTTGGCAAAGGCTATGTCCGCCAGATCCTGAGTACTCGCGCGATCTATTGCATTCGTCGCCGGACCCGCGATGCTGTGGCCAGTCCCTGACTTGTCTGTGTACTCCGTAGCTTCTTCCGCTTTCAGATGCCTACCTGGAACAGGATTTACGCCCTGCCCCGCCCCACTATGCTCCAAAATCCGTGCCTGGCGGGCGTTGGCAACAAGTATCCATGTTCGTGTCGGCTTCATGACAAACCTTTCTGTTTTTCATCGTCCTCTCACGGTTTGGAAAGCGAAAGATTGACGAATATCAAAACGGCTTGCTCTCACAGAGCAACGTTTGGCAAAGTTGGATCATGGAAGACCTCTTGGCCGATACAAAACAAAGCGGATTGCTCTTCGACGCGCTGATGGAAGCAGCCGTCGATGCGATTATTGTGTCGGACGCCAACGGAACCATGATCCGCGCGAACAAGGCAGCCTCAAAGCTGTTCGGTCATGAAATAGACGAGATGGTCGGGCGAACCGTCAACATGCTGATGCCGGAGGCTTTGGCGGCGCTTCACGATGATTTCATGACACACCACATTGAAACGGGTGAAAAGCGGATCATCGGACTGGGTCGTGACGTGGAGGGGTTGCGCAAAGACGGGTCAGTCTTCCCGCTTCATTTGTCTGTCGGGCATACCGAAGTGGCAGGTGAGCGTCTTTTCATCGGGATTCTGCATGATTTGACCGAGAGGCGCGCTGCGCAGGATGCGCTGGCGCGTTCCCAAAGGTTGGATGCCATCGGACAGCTCACGGGCGGCATCGCACATGACTTCAATAACCTTCTCACCGTCGTCATTGGCAATCTGGAACTGCTGGAAATGCGTGGGGCGGATGACCGTCAATTGCGATTGATCCGAGACTCGCTTGAGTCAGCTGAAATGGGGGCGGATCTGACGAGCCGCCTGCTTGTTTTCGCCAAAAAGGGGAACCTGAAACCGGTGCGGGCAGACCTTCGCACGCTCTGTGAAGACACCTTGGCGATCCTGCAACGCACCATCGGCGAAATCTACTCGATCAAGACAGACTTTGCGGAAGACCTAAGCGATGTGCTGATCGATCCGGTGCAGCTGCAATCGGCCTTAATCAATCTTGCGCTCAACGCGCGAGACGCGATGCCAAAAGGTGGCGAATTCCTCATCTCAGTCGCCGATGTTGTCATCGACGATACGTATATGGCACAGGAGACCGACATCGAACCCGGTCAATACGTGCGTCTGTTTGTAAGTGACGACGGCGAAGGCATGGGGCTTGAAGCACAAAGACGCGCGTTCGAACCGTTTTTCACAACTAAGTCCGAAACCGGCGGGTCCGGTCTGGGCCTTGCAATGGTTTACGGGTTTGTGCGTCAATCCGGTGGTCACATCACGCTCTATAGCGAACCGGGCCATGGGACGAGTTTTGGTCTTTATTTCCCTATTCTCTCATCCGATGACGGCAAGGTCGCAGCAACTATTGCCTCCTCGGCTGCGCTGGAAAAAGGTTCTGGGGAGGTCGTACTTGTTGTCGAAGACAACCCAAAGGTGCGCCGTTTGTCCGTCGAACGGGTCCGCGACCTTGGATACGAAACGTTGGAAGCCGAGAACGGAGACATCGCTCTAGACCTCTTACAAAGCGGGGCACGCGTTGATCTGGTCTTTTCCGATGTTGTAATGCCCGGCGCATTGAACGGCTATGATCTGGCCGCCAAAGTCGATGAGCAATTTCCGGCTATAAAGGTTCTCCTGACGTCGGGATATGCCAGTGATGTTGTCACAGGACGCCTTGGCGGCACGAGCGATTATGAGGTTTTGCATAAACCCTATCGCCAGGCAGAACTGGGCCGGCGCCTTCAGGCGCTTTTCGAGCCGACATCCTCCGGCTGAAACAGTTTGACGTCACATGCCAGCATGTAACCAACGCCCCGAACTGTTTTGATGAGCTTGGGTGCCGCCGGATTGCGTTCGATCTTTTTTCGCAGCCGCGCCACCTGATTGTCGATCGTGCGATCCAGAGGAGACCATTCCACCCCTCCAATGAGATCCATTAACTGGTCTCTGGACAAGGCGCGGTTGGGGCGTTCCAGAAAGATCTTCAACAAAGCCATGTCGGCTGTCGTCGATCCGCAGTCATTGCCGTTGCGGTCCAACAATTCCATGCGATCCGGAACGATTGTCAGGCCATCCATCAGATACACTTGCACATCAATCGCTGGCTCTTCCTGCTGATCTTCGATCACAGCATAGCGCCGGGCAACAGCGTGGATCCTCGCCAAAACCTCCCGGACATGAAACGGCTTGGTAATGTAGTCATCAGCGCCGATCTCTAGGCCCAAGACCCGGTCAATGACGTCGTCTTTACCGGTGACCATAATCACCGGAACCCCGGACACGGCACGGATGCGGCGCAGAACGTCCATGCCATTGTCTTTCCCGAGCTGGATATCGAGCGTCACCAAATCCAGTTTTTGGGTCTCAACATATCCGAGGGCGCTGTCCGCATCTTCAGCCTCAAGCACAGCAAATCCGTCGTCCTCAAGGACGTTCCGCAAAACACGGCGGATCTTCTCGTCATCTTCGACGACGAGAGCTGTCGCTTGCTCAGGCATAGTTCCACCCAGATGAACAGTGCAGCTTGCCCGGTCCGTAACTGCGCCAAAGTGGCTTCGATACAAATCGTTACAAACTGCTGCAGTGCCAAGATAACCGCGATTACATGCAAGGTCCATTCAGGTCTCAACCTAACGAAGGAGACCGCAATGTACGTCACAATTTCGCACGGAAACGCCCAGCCTTTTGCTCCGTCCAAGTTGGCCGCCCGCAAGACGCCCCTGAAAACCCTCAAGAAGGGCGCCTACCTTTACTTTGAAGGCGATGACGTTACGCATCTTTTCATAATCGAAACCGGTGTGGTCCGTTTGACTAGGGTCCTTGAAGATGGACGTCGGCAGGTTATTGCCTTCGGCTACCCTGGGGACATCATTGGTTTTCCCGCTCAGGACACACATCACACCGACTGCGATGCACTGTGCGACACGAAACTCTGCTCGATTCCGCGCAAGGTTCTAGAGGACAGCAGCGCTGACCCCGATTTGCATTCGGTCTTAATCCAGGCCGCCCTCCAAGAAATCAGCGCCATGCAAGACCATTTCATGATGCTGGGTCGAAAGTCTGCGCCCGAAAAGGTCGCTTCATTCCTGACCGTACTGCTTGAACGGATTGGCGATACATCTGTCGAACCGCAAGTACTGGCGCTGCCCATGAGCCGGTCCGACATCGCCGATTTTCTTGGACTGACCACCGAGACAGTGTGCCGGTGTCTGACTGCGTTGCGCAAAGCTGAGATCATTCGTATCGATGGCATCAGCAAGGTGGCCGTCCTTGACCAATCCGCACTTGCACAACGCGCCGATGGGCAACTGAACTGATCTCTAGCCGCCTATTCACCCATAAACTTCCTGCGCGCTTCAACAGAAATGTTGTAGCGCGTTTCAAGGTCCGCAATCAGGCCCAACACGACGCGCTTATCTTCGTCATTTTCTGTCTTTGCATATCTGCGCTTTGCGACTTGAAGCAGCTTTTTCAGTTTGAATTCTTCCGGAAGCGCACCGGCCTCAGCCATGATCCGAACCGCGATTGCGGTCGCCATATCGGCAACCGCTTCTGCCTGCCGGTTGGGGAGGAGTTTCCCTTCCAACTTAAGTCCATCTAGTTGTCCTTCAGCAAGCGCCTTCTGTATCTGGCGTTCAGCAAGAAGATCGAACTCACGCGCCATCTTCCCGTCTCTCAGCTTGCCTCAGTTTCGCGCATATCCACGTCCAACGCGGGCTCGGGACTACCGACCATTGCGCCAAAGACCAACCGTGTAATCGCGCCAAGCCCTAGCAAAACCAGTGTGTAGTTGACCACCCAGCCGACGAAGGGGATGAAATTCAACAAGGCGATCGCAACAATCGCTGCGGCGAGGATGACCAGGCGAATAAGCATTCCCGGATCTGCATCTCCGCCAAGGCCGAACCAAAGACGCGTGGCAATGGCGTAGGCACCCAGAGCATATGAGAGCGTCCAGGTGGCTACGATCAGCAGAAGGATAATCGGTACAAGTGGCAGACCAACAATCGTCAGGGCTACAACCGGAACCGCGCCGAATAGCAAAGACAGTCCTACGACTCCAAGTATCGCTGTCTGCCCAAACGCATCGGACACAGACATCCGCATGGTTTCAAGCCGCTTGGGAAAGAAACCGAGTGCTATGGCACCGAGAACAACGAAGAAAAGAAGCGTGATCAGAAACCCAAAAAGCATCGAAGCCATCGTTGGTAGGATTGGCATTTCACGAATGTTGTCGAGTTCGTCCCATACCCGTCCCGTATCAACCTGCTCAAACCGTACACGATCCGGGGAGGCAACGGTTGTCGGAACATCCAGCTTGTCTTCGGTGCTATAGATCAGTTGACCGTCGACGCGGGCATCCGGCCCAAAACGCAGTGATTTTGCAAATATGCGAGCATCGCCGGTGACTGCGGCATTCAGGTAAACATCGCGACCAGTTGCGGCCAGTGACCCTGCGATTGGTGCTTCGATATTGAGTGTTGCTGCCATCAATCGCGCATTCTCACCCACGCGAGCACTCGGTTCGAGACGTACTGTAAACCCAGCGACGGACAGATCTTTGTCAACGGAACCGGATATGGTGACTGTCGCACCCGCGGCGTAGGCATCTTCCACCACATCGGCGCTCATCTTTACGTCAAAGCCCGAAACATGCAGGTCGCCTTGCGTTTCACCCAACACCGTCGTGCTGCGTCCCGCCGCAAAGACATCCCTGTCTGCATCAAGTGTGCGAACCAGTGTTTCGCCAGCTGCAAATGTGTCGCCACCTGCTTCTGTCAAGACCGTTTCCGATACAGCTGGACACGAAAATGCAATGGTCAACACGGCCGCGAGAATAGCTGAACGTCTCATCTATTATCCCCTGAATGAAGCGATTGAAGTCTCGTACAGGGATAACGCGCCAATCATGTCACCGATTGACGCGGATCAATTCGCGACCGCGCGGGAATGGTAGCCAAATGTGGAGACTTAAGAGCCAAACCCCAGAAAGGAGATTAGACATGTCCCGACAGAACGTTCCCAGCATTTTTGGCCGCTCAACCCCGTTTCTCCGGTCCTTTCAAGACGAGCTTGCCCATATGCTAGACCTGACACGTCAGGGCGCGGCTACCAAAGGTGACGAACGCGGTTTCTTCACGGACTTCGCAACGATGCCCGCGCTTGATGTCGCCGAAACCGAGACCGCCCTCGAGGTCTCGGCCGAAGTTCCGGGTGTGTCGGAAGACGATCTGGATGTGACCGTTCAGGGCGACGTGTTGATCATCAAGGGCGAAAAGAGCTCCGACAGTGAAGACAAGCAAAAAGACTTTCATGTTGTCGAACGGCGCTACGGAAGCTTCCGCCGCCAGGTCCCACTTGGATTTGTTCCCGAACAAGGCGCGGTGTCCGCATCCTTCGACAACGGCGTTCTAAAGCTGGTCATCGACAAGCCCGCGAACGTACAGGGCGATGTGCAAAAAGTCGAAATCGGTAAGAGCTAAGCGCCGGATGTTCCGAACCAGTGATGGTTCGGAACGTATCATTGGAGAATTCACATGACCGTAAAAACCATTCTTGTTTGCCTCACAACGAAAGAGCACTCCCCTGCCCTCCTTCGCGCCGCTGTTCCACTTGCGCGTCAGCATGGTGCCCATCTCGTCGGGTTGCATACGCTTGAAGCGTTGGAGGTGTATCCCGGCATCGCAATGCATGTGACGGCCGAGATGTTCAGCGCATTCAACGCAACGCAAAAAGAGGAAGCAGCAGCGATCAAAGCGATCTTTGACGAACACACTTCAAAAGAAGATTTCGTCAGCGAGTACCGCCTCATTCAAGCGCAATCGAAGACAGCATCGGATCGAATGGTCGAAAGCGCGCGCGCAGCGGATCTCGTCATCATGGCACATGGGGACCGTGAGGTTGACCGCTACGACCAACGGCACGCACAAAGTGCTGTCATCAAACAGTCAGGGCGGCCCGTCATAGTGGTCCCCAACGACTTCGACGGACCGCCGATTGGATCCAAAATTCTCATTGGATGGAGCGATACCCGCGAAGCCGCCCGCGCGGCCCATGATGTCCTGCCGCTTGCCGCAGAAGAAGCGGAAATCACACTCTTGCGCGTCAAGACCGGTGCATCCGACGAACTTAAGGACGCTGACCTTCTGGACCTTGACCTGCCCCCCGAGGCTCCCTCGTTCATAACGAGAGTTTGCGGGT
>NZ_AQQZ01000024.1 GCF_001205715.1 Pseudaestuariivita atlantica | reverse complement strand
GGGCTCATCCTTTGAGTGTTTTACTCTCCGGTAAACCCGGGGCGGTTCACCTTGCCGCAGCCGGTACCGTCACCGAGGAAGTAGCCGAGGCGATAAGCATTGGCGTCCGGGTCATCATCGGCCCGGGTGAGCTTGGTCTGGTCGTCGTCGATGGTGAACCGCCCCGGCAGGTCACGCCCATGGGCATCATGCGCCATGATGATCGTCTCGAGCTGCGCCTCGGAGAGATGTCCCTCCTCGATCAGCCTGGCAGGCAGGCGCAATTCTGAACCGGCCGCGCCAGAGGGCATGGGCGGCGCGACAGAGGCCATGGCGATACTTTCGACAAGCGGCGTTGGATGTTCCTGCGCACCCGGGATCTCGATCCGCTGCGGACGGTAGCGCGCATAGATGTCCGAGACGGGCGTGTTGTCGCGCGGAGCCTCAAGGCTTGTGAAAGTGAGCGGTATGGCGGCGTTGGTCTGAGCGTTGGACGCCGCAACTCTGGCAACTGGGCGCTTGCGCGTGACAGGTACTGGACCGACCGATCGCGCATGAGGGTTTTTCGCCGCCTGTTGTGCGGGGCGCGTCTCAGACCGGTTTGCGGCCACGGCGTCGACAAAAGGAAGGGCTTCATCCAAGTCCCTGACGCTGGCGCGGATCATCTCGCCGTCCTCCTGCACCTTGTCGAAGACCATCAGCTGGGTCTCCACAGAGGTGCCGAGCTTGCGGTAAACCTGTCCCGGCATCGTCAACGCCAGTCGCGGCGTCAGGAGGCCGCAGGCGCGGGACCAATGCGCGGCATCGCGTTCGGGCGTGAATCCCGGCGGCATGATCGCCACCAGCCGCCCGCCGGGTGCCAGACGCTTTGCAGCCGCAATGAGATGTTTGGCGGCGATGTGCTTGTCGCGGGAGCGATCGACCGAGGAGGCGAAAGGCGGGTTCATCACCACGATGTCGGGTAGAACCGGCGTCTGCAGCAGATCGTCGATATGCTCGCCGTCATGGCTCGTCACCTCGCCACCGAAGACAGCGCACAATAGGCTCTGGCGAAAGGGGTCGATCTCGTTGAGCAGAAGCGTGGCACCGGCCCGGGCGGCGAAAGCGGCCAGGGCGCCAGTTCCCGCGGATGGTTCGAGCACGGTCTCGCCCTTGCGGACCGCAGCCGCCCGCATGACCAGCGCCGCAAATGGCAGTGGCGTCGAAAACTGCTGCAGCCGGATCTGCTGTTCCGACCGGCGCGTTTCCGTCAGGAGCCGCGAGGCAAGCAGCCTTGCAGCGGCGATGTCGCCTGCCGCGCCGTCCCCACGCAGCAGCATTTGGACGGCAGCGGCTTGCATCAGGTCGTAGGCCATGCGCCACTCCCAGACGCCGCCAGCATCGCTGCCATGAAACGTCTCGCGCATGATGCGCGCGAGCGCTGAGCTACGCAGGGGTCGGTGGTCGATCTCCGTGCCGATCTGCGCGAGGGCAGAGATGAGAGCAGCGTCGGAGATTGAAAAAGTCGGGTTCGCCGGTTTGGGCTTGGTCATGAGATTTTCCTTTGGATCAGGGTCTGAGTTCCAAAGGACAAAAAGCCCGCTCTACACTTTTTGGGGTTTCCGCCGAAAGCTATGACGGAGGTTGGGCAACGAGAGTGAGTGCAGAATTTCAGATCACGAGCGCGACCCGCCCTTGTCGGAATCAAAGGCTAAGTCACGCAGCCGATCGGCAAACAATTTTTTGACAGAAGAAGCGGCGGCAACCCACCAAAACACCCCGAAACGCACGAAGGTACCAGGTAAGAACAGAACGCACTGTTCAAGACTGTTGGCGGCGCTTCTCATCAATCACCGCCTGCACAAGGTTCATCACGTTGGAATGCGGTGTCGCGGCCTGCTGGTCATTCAGTGCCTCCTTCACCTTGGACCGAAACCAGGCATCATGGGACGTCATCTCACCGGTCACGGCGATGGTCCTCGAGGCGCCTATCCAGAAGCTCGCCTAGGTCTCTCGGCATAGCTGCAACGCTCAGAGCGACCCGAGATCGGCGGTAGGGAGAATGGACCTTGGACAGATTGACTTTGTCGCAAGCCTGTTTGCGGTCTGAAGGCTGTTTCAACTCGGATTCCCCGTTCACGCGATGATCGAACGTTACAGCAAAACTTCCCGGACGATAAGACTCTTGAGATCTCTACATTATGGGGATGACCAAAACATCTGCGCACAGACGCCCCTTCACACCATTGCCGACGTTGGGGCGGGATGCCGCGAAGGTCTCAAACGAGCCCAAAAAGACCGATGCTGCAACTTGCACAAATGGCCGGATATAGCGCGGAAGGAACCAGTCGCCTGGGTGGCAAATAGAAAAACGATCAAGATTCATTTCGGACATTTGAGGCCTATGAAAACACTTATAGACATCACCCACTTCCGGTCAGGATGTTCGTCCGTCGAGTCTCGATTAGTTGAAAGTGCATCGCTCAGCGACGCCTTTTGGATCGGTAGAGTATGGTTCGACATGAGTGGAAGGGCGCCCTTGAGTAGCATGCAAAATTGCGACCACGTGCGCTTAACAGCAGCCGATCTGGGTGGAGGAAACCGTTCATGCAGGCCCCAAATCTCCTGAACATTGGGGCAAATCACGCAGATTTCCGGTGTCATATGACTTGCGAACTTTTGCGCGGTATGGCGGCTTAGGTTGGCAGAAATCTGGAGTGGTTCGTGCCCAAAACCAAACACATCGCCTTTATGGGAACCTCGAAGTCTGGTCTGGGGCATTTGCGGCGCATCGCCAATGTCGCGGCGCAGGTTGCGCGGCGCGACCCAAGCGCGCGGTTGAGCCTGATGACCAACGCTGAACCGGCTGCGCTTCAGCCGGCGGAATTTGCGTGCTTTTCCCAGATCATCGTGTGCGATAAGTCTGAAATGAGCTCGGTTCTTGCGAAGACGCAGGCGACAGTGGCCGTGGCGGATACGATGACCCTGCCGGGCATTGGTGTCTTTCGAGGGCAATCCGTATTGATCCTGCGCGAGACTCCATCAGACCGGTTGAAGAAGTTCCGGCGAGATGATGGCCGCGCGTGGGACTGTGTGATCGTGCCGAACACAGTTGCGCATTGGCTACCGCCCCTTGCATCCGATTTTGCCCGTCGTCTCGAGGCGGCGGGTTGGATTACCCGGCGGACCGGCGTGCGAGGCCCGCGCGAGGCGAACGCAGGCATTGTGCTTGCTACGGGTGGCGGCGGGACGCCGGAGACGCGGGCGGAATTGTATCCGCTGTTGAACGCCCTTTTGAGACAGGCAAAGGCGCGCAGCGACCATGGATTTCATATCCGTCAGGCCTTGGGTCCCCGGTCACAAGGCGAAACACTGGCGGAGGCCGATGAGGTCTTTGACCCCGGCGCGGACCTGAACACCGTTTTTCGCAGGGCGGATGTGGTCATTTCGACGGCAGGGTATAACTCGGTGTTGGAATTGGCGAGTACGGACACGCCCGCGCTGATCGTGCCCATCCCGCGTAGCCTTGATGATCAAGCGGCGCGGGCGGAGCTTTGGGGTCCCCGTCTGGGGTTTGGACTACTGCCCAACCGGCTTGACGCGGCGGCGACTTGGCTTGCCGATCAGGTGGACAATCCGCGCAGGCGGTCTCCGGCGGATTTGGGGCCAGATGGCGCAGAACGAGCCGCCGAAATCCTGCTGGATATGCTGTGCCCGGTTTCCTGAAACGCTACGCAGGTGCTGCCCAAGCGGAGGAGGCTTTGCGCCGGACGAAAGTCTTGCGCAAACAGTCGGTTCAAACGCCCGCCGCAAGGCACGGTCCGGCACCGTCGGCATTGGATTTCGAAATGATTGAGGGGCGCACGGGACGCGATTTGATCCGCCGCGACCTACGCCCTCTGCTGCAAACAGTCGCCACCTTGCATCAGGCCAGCGTGCCTGACCTCGCGCCCTATGATCCGTTGCTTCGCATCCGCCCGCGGCTTGGCTTCACGGACGAACCTGCCTTGCGCCGGATCGCGGCTGGTCCAGTGCCTCAGGGTCGTGCGGTGTTGCACGGGGACTTGCATGTAGGGCAGTTCATTGTCGCGCCTGACGGGGCGGTCTGGATGGTGGATCTGGATGATCTGGCGATAGGACCGCCTGAGGCAGACCTTGCCAATTTTGCAGCGCACCTTGCGACGACCGACCCGGTTCATGGTATCGCGGACTGGGCGGGCCAAGTCTGCGACGCGTGGGCAAGCCTCGGCCAGACGGCTGACACCCATGTTTTCAAGCGTTGCCTGCATCTTGCCCTATTGCGCAGGCACCTGAAACTCCGCGAAGCGGGGCGGCCGGACTTCGAAGGTCCGATCCTCATTTATTTGCGGGAAAGCTCCAGCTTTTCCATGCGGTAACGCAGCGTATCACGTGTGATACCAAGCAACTCGGCCGACCGCGAGACATTGCCATTTGTGCGTGCGAGGGCCTTGGAAATCGCGCTCTTTTCCAACTCCATCAACGTTGGGATATCACGGGTTTCAGTGGCGGCGATGGCGCGGACATCTGCGGCGTCGATCCGACCATCTTGTTGTGACAACATGGCGCGGTCGATGCAGTTGCGCAGTTCGGCGATATTGCCGGGCCAGTCGTGTTCCAGCAGCTTGGCCCGCGCTGCTGCGGTGAACCTTGGACGGGTCAGACCGGCCTCGCGTGCCTTCAAACGGGCGAAATAATCGGCAATGGGCAGGACATCAGCCGCGCGATCCGACAGGGGCGGCAGATCGACCCAGCCGACCTGGATGCGATACAATAAGTCCGGCAAGAAGCCCTGTCCGGGCAAAAGATGCTTGATCGAGGTGGCGATGATCGCTGGTGGGTTTGCGTCCTTCTGGAGAATTTGTAGCAAGCGGGCTTGTCCCTGAGGCGTCAGATCAGAGATATGTCGCAACAACAGGGTTCCCCCCTGCGCCTCAGCATAATGAGCTTCAAGATCAGCAACATCAGCCAAGGTGCAATCCAGAGAGCTGAGTTTCGCTTCGGGGGCAGCCATCTCATGCAAGGCGCGCGCGGTCAGGGACTTGCCGCTGCCTTCGGGGCCCATGATGAGGATGCCCGGGCGCCTCGTTGCCGGTTTGCCAAGTGTCCGGATGGTGGAACGCAAGCTATTGGCCACCGCGGACCGTCCAATAATACGATCCACGCCGATCCTGTCGAGCCCGCCTTGCATCTCGTCCAACATCAATTCATTTGCAATGGCCGCGATGGACGCCATGGGCGTTGGCTTGACCAGAAAATCCCGCGCACCGGCTTTCATGGCTCGGACGGCAACGTCGACGTCTCCGTGGCCGGTCATCATAACGACCTGAGTCGATGGGTGCTTCTGACCGATCCAGCGCAACAGGTCGATGCCGTCATCCTCGTTCAACTTGTAGTCAAGGATCGCCAAGCGCGGCGTTGTTTCGCTGAACTGTGCTTTTGCTGATGGCGCATCAACGGCGAAGCGGGACGAAAACCCGCGCCGTTCGAGAAAACTCACGATCGAACGGGCAAGGACGACTTCATCTTCAATAACAAGGATATCACGCATGTACTTAAGCTTTCGCGGGAAGGGTCAGTGTCACAGCAACCCCACTTTCCGCACGGTTCTTGAGGTCGAGCGTGCCCCCCAGACGTTCGGCAATACGGCGGCCAAGTGCAAGGCCGACACCCAGACCCGAGGATTTGCTGGTTTGGAATGGAACGAAAAGTTGGTCCATTTGGTCGGGCGACAGGCCAGGCCCGGTATCCTCAACCTCGATTGCAATACGCCCGCCCGGTGCGGAGTGCCATCTAATGGTCAGGAGGCCACCGCTCTTCATAGCTTCGATTGCGTTGGACAGGATCGTGTTCAAAACCTGCTCGACCTCTGAGGACGCAGCAGCAACAACGGAGCTTCCAGAGCTTTGCTGGACCTCGACACGGATTCCACGTTTCGCCAATTGAGCCGAAAAGCCCCGAATGCAATCTTGGATGATCATGTCCACATGCGCAGTATCAGAGGCCAGTTCAGGCGCCTCCCGTGTTCGGGTCAAAAAGGACCGTATCCAGGCCTCTAGCCGATCGACCTGATCAGTGATTTCCACTACGGTGTTGCGCGTTTCGGTTGGAATATCATCATCGGCGGCCAGTTCAGCGCAAGAGCGGATCGCAGCAAGCGGGTTGCGCAGCCCGTGGGCCACGGCCGAAGCCATCTCGCCAACGACGGCCAACCTTTCCGTCTCAATCAGGCGTTGTTCCTGCCTCTTCAGAATGCGGGCCGCGTAGTAAACGACGGACAGAAGCGCTGCGAAAAGAACCGCACCGGAGAGAAGCGCGCCCAACCAGGCAAGCGTCACAACCCGGTGTATCGTGGCAAGCAGACTTTCCGGGGTTTTGTAGACCTCTACTGCGCCAATGATTGTTTCCGCAGTATCGTCCCAAATCGGAATGTAAAACTCGATGAACTCTTTGGCGTCTTCCGGCAGCCCGACATGCTCATCTTTCTCACCGCGGTCGACGACCACAATTTCGGGATGCAGTTCACCCCGCAGGGCGGTTTCCAACTCGTCGTTGTCTTCGAAGGTCTGCCCGATCAACTCCGGATCGCTTGACCATAGGATTTCGCCATTGGCGGCGTAGACATTGGCGCGGAACACATCCGGCAGGCGCGAGACATGAATAAAGAACTCTCCTGTCTCGGGATCATCGGCCAGTTCTGTTCCTGATAAAGGTTCCATAGTGAAAGATCGAAGGTCCTCCTCCTCGACCCGAAAAATCGAATTGAGAAATTCCATCGACACGACAGCATCGCGCATCATCATGTTGGTTGTCATGTAATTCGCGAGATACTGGCTCAGAACGACGGTCGTCGTGAAGATTGCGAGGAAGCTCGTAACCATGAAGATTGCGAGCATCTTCATGTAATGCGGCGAGTCACGCAGTGATAATAGCGTATGCACGTTTCTAGCCTTCATGGTTCACCTATTCGTCGCCCACGTTCCCTTGTAGCTTGGAATTCTACAATCAACTCAGGATTATATCCCCAAAATTGGGGCATATGCCCCAAAGGTTTACGTGTATGTCCCCCAATTTTGGGCGACACGTCCGTCTTGCGGGATTGATGCGTATGGCAAGCTGGCCTTCGACTGCGAATGACGAGGCTGCCCACATGACCAGACGATCAAACGTAACAAAAGCGGTATTCCCGGTGGCAGGCTTGGGGACGCGTTTCCTTCCAGCCACCAAGTCAATTCCCAAAGAGATACTGCCCTTGGTGGACCGTCCCCTTATCCAATACGCGATCGACGAGGCGCGGGCAGCCGGGATCGAGGAATTCATCTTTGTAACCGCCCGCGGCAGAACCACGCTCAAGGATTACCTGGACCCCGCTCCGTGTCTGAGTGCGAGCCTGAAGAATGGGAACAAGACAGACTTGTTGGCCGAGCTGGAACGCACTCATTTGCCCGCCCATTCGGTCACCTTTGCTTATCAGGATGAGCCTCTGGGCCTTGGCCATGCCATCTGGTGCGCACGAGATCTGATTGGCAACGATTCCTTTGCCGTGATCCTGCCCGATGATGTGATCGCAAGTGCAACACCTTGCCTGCAGCAAATGGTCGAGGTCTATCCAACATGCGGCGGAACTCTTTTGGCCGCGATGGAGGTCGGCCCCGAAAGTGTGGGGTCCTATGGCATACTGGATGCCGTGGCGGGTGCCGGCCCTCTTCGCGCGGTCAATGGCATGGTTGAAAAGCCCGACCCGCAAGACGCGCCTTCAAACCTTGCCGTCGTAGGGCGCTACATTCTCCACCCGTCGGTTCTTGATCATCTGTCTCGCGCCAAACCCGGCGCTGGCGGAGAGATTCAGTTGACCGATGCAATTGCCGGTGAAATCGGTCGGACTGGCGTTCACGGGTACCAGTTTGCAGGTCAGCGCTACGATTGCGGGTCCAAAGCCGGATACCTTCGTGCAACCGTTGCCTTTGCGCTTGAACGGCCGGATTTGCACGAGGACTTCGCGGATTGCCTTGCTGATGTCGCCCGCTCCCGGATTGCAGCCGAATGAAACCGCGTTTGGGGGATTTGACCCGCTTTCACAGGGTTACCTGCCCCAGTTTCCGCCGCCCCGGCTCTGCCGATCAACCGGAAGACTGATCACAATAGGTCCGTACGAAACGAGGTCATTCCAATGCGCATCCTGCTGATCGAAGACGAGGCGCTTCTTGCGCGCAATATTTCCCGCGCTTTGCGGCGCGCCGGTGCTGCGGTGAGCCACGCGGGATCGGCGCGCGAGGCACGTTTGTCCCTTTCGTCAGGCGGACATGATCTGGTGATTGCAGATATCTCGCTCGGGGATGGGGACGGGCTTGAATTGCTCGGCGAAGCTGCACGGGTCTTGTTGCACACACCCGTCATTGTGATGACCGGACAGGATAGTGTACGCAACCGCGCCCGTGCAGAGGGCCTGAATGTTGCGGCCTTCTTATCGAAACCCTTTGCCTTGTCCCGGTTGGTAGAACTTGTTTCAGCCCTGCTGCGAAAGGCTGATTTGACAGCGGACAGCGATGGCCGCCGGCGCGGACCTTCGGTGGTCATGTATTCCCATGACACGATCGGACTGGGTCATATGCGCCGAAATTCCGCCATCGCGCGTGAATTGGTCAAAAGGGTGCCGGAGATATCCGTTCTTATGCTTGTCGGTTGCCCCGCAGGCATGGTGTTCGAGCCGCACCCTGGCATTGATTATGTCAAGCTCCCCTCTTTGTCCAAACTGGGACGCGGCACCTATCAGGCCGGTTCGTTGCGCATCGATGCCCAAACGACCCGCGACATGCGCATGCGGATCATAGAAGGTGTCATGTCCTCGATCCAACCCGACGTCTTTCTGGTGGATCACGAACCGGCGGGCGCAATGGATGAATTGGTTCCCGTTCTTACCACATTGCGCAAAGGCTCAAGTGGGCGCATTGTGCTCGGTCTGCGCGACATTCTGGACCAGCCGGATCGCACACGGGCGTCGTGGTCGGAACATGGCATCGACAGGCTCATCAGCGAGGCCTACGATCATGTTTTGGTCTATGGTGATCAGACCTTTTTCCCAAGCACCGACGCTTATGGCCTTGCTAGCCTGAAGCCGGGAAATGTCAGCGCCTGCGGGGTCGTGACTGCAGTTCGGCCGCGCCGACGATTGATCCAGAACCACAAGCCCGAACGCGTTCTTGTGTCTGGCGGGGGCGGGCGAGATGCTTTCCCGATGATTTCAGCGGCAATTGGCGCGATAGGCCTTGTGCCAGAGCGCAAGCGCCCGACGATGACTGTCATCACCGGGCCCTTGATGGACCTCGAACTGCAAAACGAGGCCATGCGGCTTGGTGCGAAATACGGCGTAGAGGTTCATAGAACCGTGACTGATTTGCCGTCTGTCATGTCCGGTTCAGACCTGCTGATCACCATGACCGGCTACAATTCCATTAACGAAGCACTCGCCGTCGGCTGCCCGATTGTCACGGTGCCTCGGCTGGGCCCATCGGCAGAGCAACGTCTACGCGCAGAGGCGCTCGAACAGGCAGGACTGGCCCATTATCTGCGCCGCGAAGACCTGAGCCCGGATAGCATCGCCAAACTGCTGATAGCGCCCCCGGCGGTACCGCAGGCGGCATGGCTAAACACAGACGGCGTGCGCAACGCGGCCAAAATTATCGCGTCGATGTGCGCCCCCACCACCAAAACGAAAATGGAGCGTGCCCATGCCTGACGCACCGATCGCCTATATCCTCAAGCGTTTTCCGCGTTTCAGCGAGACCTTCATCCTCAACGAGCTTCTCGCCCATGAGGCTGCCGGTTCGAAAACGCACGTCTATTCGCTTCTTGCGCCACCTGACGAGCCGCGCCATGCCCGTCTTGCGGAGCTCAAAGCCGAGGTGGTGATCCTGAAGGCCCATGGCAAAGGCCCCGACGGCGTCCCGGCATCGGGGGACGAAGCACTGTTCTCGGGCAAGACCCCCCAGGAAATCGGCGCCCTTTTGCGTAAGGCAAGCGCGGTTGCTGACGATGCGCGGGCTCGGGGGATCACCCATTTCCACGCGCACTTCGGGTCCGATACGACCACCGTCGCCTGTCTTGCCGCGCGGGCCATAGGTGGCACCTATTCCTTCACGGCCCACGCAAAGGATATCTACCACACTTATGTAACGCCCGAGGCTGACGCCGAAATGCGCCGCGCCAAGCTTCGCGAGGCGGCATTCGTCGCGACCGTGTCGGATTACAACGCCCGCCACCTGTCGGGCCTATGCCCAGAGGCGCGGGTTACACGGTTGTACAACGGGATCGACCTTGCCGCGTTCACGCCTGTTGGGGCCGCGCTGCAAAAGCCGGGCCATTTGATCGCGGTGGGGCGGCTCGTGGCCAAGAAGGGCTTTGACGTGCTGCTGGATGCCTGTGCCGAACTAAAGGCCCGCAACGTCCCCTTTGCATTATCCCTCGTCGGGTCGGGCCCGATGGAAGAAACACTGCGCGCGCAGCGGGCGGCCTTGGGGCTTGAAGATCTTGTTTCGATGGATGGCCCGCTGCCGCAAGAGGCGTTGATTGACAAGATGGGCACGGCACAGGCTGCGGTTTTGCCCTGTGTTGTAACCGAAAGTGGCGACCGCGATGGGCTGCCGACCGTTCTGCTCGAAGCCATGGGAAGGAGCTTGCCAGTCGTCACAACAACAGTCTCGGGCGGGCCAGAGATCGTCAGGGACGGTCTGACCGGGCGCCTGTGCGCCCCCGGGGATGCGACGTCGCTGGCAAACGCTTTGGAAGACATCTTGGTTCTGCCGGAACGGGCGCGTCTGATGGGTCAGGCAGGCCGACGCCGGGCCGAGGACTTATTCGACCTAAAGGTCAACGCCAGCCGTCTGCGCAGGCTGATCCGCGACCCCGCGCGCGCAACACACGAGGCGGCATAATGCGGATTGCCTATGTCACAGCCGATCGCGGCATTCCTGTCTTTGGAGAAAAAGGCGCGTCGATCCACATTCAGGAAATGATGCGCGCATTTGGCAAGCTTGGCCATGACGTGCGTGCCATTGCTGCAAAACGCGGTGAGAGCCTTGATGCAACGCTGCAGGTCGAGGAGGTCAAGACTGCGGTTGCGGGCACCACCCGCGCCGAGAAAGAACAGGCCGCCATGGCCCAGGCGGATGCGATCCAAGCGCGACTTTGCGCGCTTTATCGCGACTGGCCGTTTGATATGATCTATGAGCGGTATTCGCTATGGTCTGCCGCCGGCTGTCGGGCTGCGCGTAAACTGGGCGTGCCAGTGGTGACCGAGGTCAACGCGCCATTGGTGCTCGAACAGGCCGCTTTCCGGTCGCTCGTTCGCGAGGACGAGGCCAGAGCAATCGAAGCCGAGGTTCTGCGCTCGTCCACGGCCCTTGCCGCTGTTTCGCGCCAGATGGCCAAGTACCTGACCGATGCGGGCGCTGATCCGGCGCGGGTGCATGTCATCGGCAACGCTGTCGATACAAAACATTTCCACGCCGCGACCTTTGACGCAGACTTGCCCACAATCCCTGATGATGCCTTCGTCGTCGGATTCACTGGATCGCTCAAGATGTGGCACGGTGTTGATACGCTGATGTCGGCCTTTCAGGCGTTTCAGGCCGTCGAGCCTCGCGCCCATCTTTTGGTTTGCGGTGACGGTCCCAAACGTGGCTGGATTGACGGTTTTGTGGCCGGTGCGGGTTTGCAGGACAAGGTGACAATGGCAGGATGGGTCAATCACGCGGACCTGCCGGGATCTATCGCGCGCATGGATGTCGCCACAGCGCCTTATCCCGCGTCTGAGGATCACTATTTCTCGCCGCTCAAGTTGTATGAATACCTCGCGATGGGACGCCCTGTTTTGGCCAGCGACATTGGCCAGACGGCGGAACTGCTGACCGGGTCAGAGGCTGCTCTGCTGCTCCCGCCCGGCGATGCAACAGCGCTTGCCGATGCTTTGCATATCCTGAGCGGTGATCCGGCAAGACTGGCACGAATGTCTGCTGCGGCCGCCGCAGAGGGTGCCCGCCATGACTGGACAGATAATGCCGCCGAGGTGGTGAAAATCGCCAAACGCGAAGAGGTCACCGCATGAGCCGGGACCGCAAGATCGAGGTTGGTGCCCTGCGGCGGTTGTTTCGCCGCATGGGCCCGCACCTGAAGAACCATCGCCGCAAACTGACGTTGGGCTTTCTGGCCATGATCGGCGTCGCACTTGCCGAGATTATGCGCCCCTGGCCCATCAAGGTCGTCTTTGACGGCATCCTGATCCCGCAGGAAAACCCGGACGCTGTGACCGGTTGGCTGATGTCCGTTTTTGGGAATGGCGACTTTTTGCTGGGGGCGATGGCGGCCGCGATCCTTGGCATCGCCCTACTGGGTGGCGCCATGGGGTTTATGCAGGCCTACATGATTGCTGCTGTCGGGCAAAAGGTCGTCGCACAAATCCGGCTGGACCTGTACCGACACGTGCATCGTCTGTCTCATTCGTTTCATGACACCGCTTCATCCGGTGACATCATCGCACGTCTGACGGGCGACGTGCGGATGATGCGTGATCTGCTGATCGACGCTGTGGTGTTCTTTGCGGCGCGCATTTTGGTGATCCTGCTGACCATCGGGGTCATGCTTTGGATGGATTGGCGCCTGACCCTTGTCGCCCTGGCGATCCTGCCCGCGTTGTGGTTGATCACGCGCTATTTCGGCAAGCGGATCAAAGGGGCCGCGCGCAAACAGCGGCGCAAGGAAGGCAAAATCGCCGTTGTGATGACCGAAGGCATCTCTTCGATCAACGTGGTCAAGGGGTTTGCCCGCGAGGCCTACGAAGAGCAGCGCTTTGCCAAGCAGAACAACTCTTCTGCCGAGGCAGGTGTCGTCACCACGCGACTTGCCGCGAACATGGACCGGGTGACACAAGTTCTGCTCGCTCTGGGAACGGCTGTTGTGGTCTGGTTTGGTGTCACACAGGTCCGCGCAGGCGAAATCAGCCCCGGTGATCTGCTGGTGTTCACGGCCTATCTGTCATCGCTTTATAAGCCGATCCGCAAAATGGCATCCATGACTGCCCGCGTCGCCAAGGCTACCGCCAGTGGCGAACGTCTGCTGGAAATCTTCGACCTGGAACCTGAGGTCGCAGATCACCCCGGAGCCAAGGAGTTGGACAAACGGGCCTATGGCTGGGTTCTTTTCGAAGATGTCAGCTTTTCTTACGCTGACAGCGCGCAGGTGCTGGAAAAGGTCGACCTTGAACTTGTCCCCGGCGAGGTTACGGCCCTGGTCGGACCCAGCGGTGCGGGCAAATCAACTGTCGGACGGCTGTTGATGCGGTTCTATGATCCTGAAGAGGGCCATATCCACATCGATGGGTGGGATGTCCGCGATCTGACTTTGGATTCTCTGCGAAGCAATATCGCGGTCGTCCTGCAGGACAGCGTTTTGTTCGGGACCAGCGTGCGCGACAATATTGCCTATGGGCGGCTTGATGCCACGGAAGAAGAGATTTTCGCAGCAGCCAAAGCAGCCGAGGCGGATAACTTTATTCGTGCGCTACCAGACGGGTACGACACCATTCTGGGTGAGCGGGGCGAAACACTATCGGGTGGTCAACGCCAGCGCATCGCCATTGCGCGGGCTATTCTGCGGGATGCACCCATTCTGATCCTTGATGAACCGCTAAGCGGGCTGGATCCGGCCACCGCCAAAAGCCTGCTGGTCAGCCTGCGGCGGGCTGCTGCGGGGCGCACTACGCTTTTGGTGGCCCATGACGATCTGACGCTTTCACTCGCCGACCATGTCTACTGTGTCGAGAACTGCAAGTTGGTTGAAACACCCCCAGATGGGCGGAGCCTTTCCGCATGAGTGTTCTCAGCAAACCCCAGCCCTCTTTTGTGAACGCATGGCAAAATCCGCAGGTTTTCAATGTGGTGGGCCATATGTTCGGTCAGCATCCACAGACAATAACACTGGAGCGGACTCATTTTCCCGGCAAACGCCCCGTGCAACTCGTCCTGCAAGCCGAGATGTCCGACGGCTCCCACAAGAGCCTCTTCGCCGAGCATTGCCCGGAAAGCGCCCATGCCGATGCAGACCGCATTCGCGTGAGCCTGTCCAAAAGCCGCAACGGCCAAAAACCCGGTCTTGATGATCGCGCAATCCACGGCGTGGAAGCGGCGGGCCTTGTCCTGCGGCGACCAGGGTTGGACGAACGCCTGCCGGGCCTGCGCTTGCTTTACGACGCGGCCTTTGCACGGGGGACGTATCAGGCCGTGTTCGGGCGCGATCCGGGCGACGTCGCGGTTGATCTGGTGGCCCATCGCTTGGGCAAACGCGCTGTGCTGCGGATGACGTCTCTGGATGGGACCTTTTATGTTCGCCTTCGCGCAATCAAGAGCACCGATGGTCAGGATCGTCTGGCGCGGCACCGCGCGCTTTGGAACCGTCTTTCAGAGCCCTCTGATCTACGCATTCCCGCCCCCTTGGGGGCCATACCCGAGATCGGCGCATCCATATTCGGCGCCCTTCCCGGAGCGGCGCCGGATTTTGATACCGTTGACAGTGCAGCGACGGCCCGGGCAATCGCGACGCTTCAGGCATTGGATCCCGCCGACTTGCCGGTCCATTCAGGGGCGGATGAAGCGCGGATCCTGTCGGACTGGATGGACCGGTGCCAGCGTTGGCGTCCGGAACTTGCAGCCAGGATCGCGGCCCCCGTGGCGCGTGTCAGCGCCGCGCTGGAACAGACAACCGCTGCTATGCGTCCATGCCACCGCGACCTGCATGAAAAACAGATCCTCGTCGCTGACGGCGTCGCGGGCCTTTTGGATTTCGACACGCTTTGCCTGTCAGACCCCGCGTTGGATGCAGGCAACCTTCTGGCGCATCTGTTTCTTGCCAGAGTTGACGAAGCCCCGCTGAGGTCACACCTGCACCAGCCGGGCATCGCCCTTTGGCGCCGTGCGGCGCTTTTGCGGCTGGCGATGATCTATGCCTTCACCTCTACCCCGGACACAATGCTTGACCGCCTGATCGTTGAGGCCAGTTATGCTGAGGATTGAAGACGCCGATCTTCCCGGTCTGGCCGATCTGACCCAAGACCGCCTGCGCACTATCACCGGCGCCGATGAGGTTGATCTGTTGCGTTTGCGGTATCGCGCGGGCAAGCGGGCAATCCTGCACATCGCGGCCCGAACCGGCGAGGCCCGCAACGAAGGCACTCTATGGTTTTTCAAGGGCGACAAGGGCAAGCGCCTTGCGCGGCGCAACAAAAAGACCGCGCGGTTCGATGCGAGCACGCAGGTTCTTTTTGAGCCCTTTCCACACGATCATCGGATGCCCCAGATCAGGAATTTTCTCGAAAAATTTGACGCGGCTATGCCGAAGTTGACCGGCTTTGAAGCCGCTGGAACGCCGCAGCTTTTGCGGTATCGGCCAGGGTTGTCCTGCACATTTCGATGCCCCTTAAAGGATCAGGATGCGGCTTTTGTGAAACTGATCAACGACGATGATCCGGTCCGGCTTTGCGCATCGAACAGGGCCATGCAAAGGGCGCTTGCCTGTTCGGATGTGTCTGTCGCCAAAGCGCTTGGCCTCGATGATCACATCAGCGCCATAGCCTATGAAACCGCGCCGGGCCGTCCGCTGGACGAGACACTTGTGCAGGCGTCGGACCTATCTGTGCTAAACCGATCCATCGCGGCGTTGCGTTCTTTTTGGACGGCATCGATAACGCCGGAACGTCTGATGGGGCCGGACCGGTTGCTGCTACGGGCGCGAGAAAGTGCGGATTTCGTTGCTGTGACGGCCCCGGATTGCGCGGGTGCTGCGGGGGATATCGTCGCACGGCTCACAGCGGCTTTGCCAAACAGTGATCTGCGGCCAATCCACGGCGACATGAAGCTGGAGCATATCTTCCTGGATGCGGAGCGCGTGACCCTGATCGACACGGAAAGTGTGTCGTTGGGATTGGCAGATTACGATCTGGCGCAGCTCTATGGTCGGTTGTGGCAGGCGGAATTCGAAGGGCAGTTGCCTCGCCAACGCGTCGAACGCGCCAGCGCAATGGTGCGCGCAGAGGCCGGCCCGGATTTCGACTGGTGCCTTGGCGTCGTTGCGGTACGACTGGCCAAGTACTATGCACAACGCCCGGCCCCGGACATGGCGGTGTCGATCATGGCCATGCTTGAGCGTGTCCGCTGATGCTTCGTGTCGCCCATGTCCTCAATTCCCCCGGTCGCGGTGGGGTGCCGCGCGTGGTTGACGCATTGGTGCGACATGCGGATCGCGGCCGGATCGCGCCACATGTTTTTTACATGAAAGCATCGGATGGTCCCGATCTGATGGCCGATCTCGATATCCCGCGTCGCGCTGCCACAAGCGGCAGCAAGGCCTCTGCGATGATGGATCTGATTGCATTTCTCGATCATCACAAGATCAACATTCTGCACACCCATTCCTTCCGTCCCAATCTATATGGTCGTATGGCAGGCGCTGTTCTGCGGCCTGCCGGTTTGAAGATCGTCGCCCATTATCACAATGATTACAGCGACAAATGGGACGCTGAGGCCTTGTGTGTTGAACGCCGGCTGGCCGCAGTGACCGATGCGGGTATCGCTGTGTCAGCCTCCGTTGCGGACCATTTGGCGGACAGCGTCGGGATGGTTTGCGAACTGGCCGAAAATGGAATTGATCGATCACGGGTGATCGGTGGCAACCGTGACAGGGGGCGCGCCGCCTTGCGGGTGCCAATGGATGCCTGCCTTGTGGGACTGGTCGGGCGGGTCTGTCGTCAAAAGGGGATCGACACCTTTGTCGAAGCCGCCATCGCCGCGACACGGCAAAGGCCCGGCGCGCATTTCGTTGTGATCGGCGACACAGAAGATCAAGCTCTCTTGGCGCGCATGATGGCGCGCATCTGCGAAGCTGGTCTTACCGGTCACATCCACTTTGCCGGTCATCGGGATGACATGGCCGATATGCTGGCCGCGCTTGATCTCTTGGCGGCCCCCTCTCGCTGGGAGGGGTTCGGGCTGATGCTCGCCGAGGCGATGGCGGCTGAGGTTCCAGTTATCGCCAGCGCTGTCGGTGGCATGCCTGATGTTGTGGGCGAGGCGGGGCAGCTCATTGCGCCAGAGGATCCCGATGCGCTGGCCATGGCAATGGGCGCGTTGCTTGGGGATCCGGCACGTCGCGCTGACATGGTGCGGCGGGGGCTGCGCCAGTCGGACCGGTTCAATTGGGCCACGACTGCGGGCCGTGTCGCCTTGCTTTACGACCGGATCGCGAGGGTGGCATGACAGTCTACCTCATCCGTCACGGCGAAACGATCACCAGTGGGCGCACCTACGCAGGTCGCAGCGACGTTCCGCTTACAGATCACGGGCGGGCGCAGGCCCACGAGATTGCCGACAAGCTGTCTACGCAGCCCGTGTCGTTCATCCTGACAAGCCCCCTGTCGCGCGCGGTTGAAACTGCAGCGCCGCTCGCCTGTCGGCATGGCCTGACACCGGTCGCGACGGCTGCGCTGATGGAGATTGATTTTGGTGACTACGAAGGGCGTGACAAATCCACCCTTGGGCTGAACTTGCGCAAAACCCACGCCGAGACCCCTATACCGGGCGGTGAAGCCTTGCGGGATGTTTGGAACCGCGCTGGCGAGGTCGCGCGGCTTTTGGTGGCCCGCCGAGAAGAGGCCGGTGCCGTGGTGGGGCATTTCTGGATCAACCGCCTGCTTTGGGGGCGGATGAACGGTTTGTCGTTCGATGCGGCCTGCAAAAGCCGCGACTACCGGCCGCGCACGGGATCGTGCATCGCGTTCACGCCATCGCACATACCGGTTTCACCCAACTGCGAAGAGGTTTGAAATGGACGGTCAAATGACTGCAACGATGAATATAGCTGTCGCAGGTCTTGGCTACGTCGGGCTGGCCAATGCTGTCTTGCTGGCGCAAAGCCATAGCGTCACGGCCGTTGACGTTGAGCAAGAGCGTGTGGACATGGTGGCCAACCGCCAAAGCCCGATTGTAGATGCACAGCTGGAGGAAATGTTGCCGCGCCCGGACTTGCACCTGACGGCGACCACCGATGCAACAGCCGCTTACCAAAGCGCCGACCTCGTCCTTGTTGCGACCCCTACCAACTATGACACGAACAGCAATGTCTTTGACACCTCAACGGTCGAAGAGGTGATCGCGCACGTCATGTCGGTGAACGATCATGCAACGATTGTCATCAAGTCCACGATCCCGGTCGGTTTCGTCAAACATATGCGGGAAAAACTGGGCACGGACCGCATTCTGTTCAGCCCCGAATTTCTGCGCGAAGGGCGCGCCTTGCATGACAATTTTCACCCCAGCAGGATCATCGTAGGCGATCGCGGCCCAAGGGGGCGCTTGGTCGCAGAACTGCTGCGCGATGGCGCAAAGGCTCAGGCCATTCCGATCCTGTTCACGGATCCAAATGAGGCCGAAGCAATCAAGCTGTTCGCCAATACCTACCTTGCAATGCGCGTGGCCTATTTCAACGAATTAGACAGCTACGCGATGGCTGGCGGCATGGATACGCGCCAGATTATCGACGGTGTCTGCCTGGATCCGCGCATCGGGGATCATTACAATAACCCCTCTTTTGGCTATGGCGGCTACTGTCTGCCCAAAGACACCAAGCAACTGCTGTCAAACTACGATACCGTCCCGCAGAACCTGATCCGCGCCATTGTTGACGCCAACCGGACCCGCAAGGATTTCCTCGCCGATCAGATCCTGATGGAACGGCCAAAAGTCGTCGGCATTTACCGGCTTGTGATGAAAGCAGGCAGCGACAATTTCCGACAAAGCTCGATTCAGGGGATCATGAAACGGCTTAAGGCGAAAGGCGTCGACGTGATCGTCCATGAACCTACCTTGGCGACACCGGAATTCTTCCGCTCACGCGTTGTGCAAGACCTTGGGGCCTTTAAGTCGGAAGCCGACCTGATCGTCGCCAACCGCCTGACAGATGAGATTGCAGATATCAGCGACCGCGTGTTCACCCGTGATCTTTTCGGGGCAGATTGATGACGTTATTTCCAAGCAATCCTTCTTTTGATCTGGGCCTACGTCATTGGCCGCCTTTGTCTTAAATCAGGCGCAAGTCCGCCAATTTTTTGCAGACGCTGCGCAAGGTGGCTCGGTTTCAAACGAGTCTTGAACCTACATCTAACCTGCCTTTCCGAAAGCCTTCGAATATCCGGCGGGCATAAATAGGCTTGCGCCGCCGTGACCATAAGACCGTCCCATGGCACAATCCCGATCTAGAAATGGCCGGGGGCAAACCGGAAGTATGGGCACGCCCCCGGAATTCGCCGCTTTCGCCACAAAGGTCCAGTTGAGGTTGGGTCTCGGTTTGAGAGCCTTGTATTCGTTGAAGGAGTGGGTTTTGCTGCTTCTCTACCATTATTTCAGTCGTCTTTGTGCGCGATCAGACACGTTGTTGATCTGTATCAACCGCGTAGCTGCTGGAGGTGTGCAGTTTGTGTGCAAAGCCAACGAAAGTTCGCAAAACGGGCCAAAGCAGCCACATGCGCAGCCGCAGCGAAAGGGCGCTTTGTCCCGCATCTTACCAGTTCGCACACGATGCAGCGAACGGCAGGTGTACGGATAGGGAGGGACTTCTGAGAATTTCATCGTACCAGCCATATGACACACCAATGTCGCCTATTTCACTTGGCCCAAGTATGACGGCGATTGAAACGCATAATGCCCACTCACTGGCAGCCTTAGCGTGGGATTCCGCCCCTCGGGCATTCGACCCCACTTACCGATCGGGCGCCGCTTCAAGGGACGTCTCGAACCGCTTGTTCGCCGCCGCTGCTTCTTTCAAGAGCGCGTCGAAATTGTCAGGTGGGTTGCCATCTTCCAGCATCCCTTTGAACGTCGCATAGGCATCCGTCTTGCTGCCATAGGCGCGCAGGGTCTTGTCGTCGTTCACCCATGCCACCACGATGACCTTCGCATCGCTGTTGAACCGATAGAACAGCCGATACTGCTGGAAGAATTTCGCACGGAACCAGTGCTTGCGGTGATCGCCGAGTGTGCCGCCTTGCCGAAAGGCGGCGGCACCCGGATCTACCGGTATGGCCTCGGTGACCAGCTTGAAGATGGCGGCCAGCCGTTTCGTCGGGTTTTTCTTGCGCCAGGTCTTAGGATCGCGTGCCTTACGCGCCTCGACCTCTTCAATCAGCCCTTCGAGCTGATCCAGAAAGAGCGGATGCGCATAAATCGACCATCCGTTTACGACAAGGGGCGCTTGGGCGGGCACGCTATCGCCGCTCATTCATCCTCGAGCGATAGCGGCGCATCGAGATCGACGTCAACGTCTCCGACCAGTGCTGCAAGACGGTCATGCAAAGCCCCATCGAACGCCCGAATGCGGTCCGGATGCGCCTTGATATCGGCCTCGACAAAATCGAGAAAGGCTCCTAGCACGGGATCTTCCTCGTCGCTGCGCACGGGCTCGATATAGACCCTGCCACTCGGCTCGGTGCAGTAACGAATCTGGTCGCCCTTGCCCAGCTTGAGCTGCTTGCGCACACCCGCCGGCACGGTCGTCTGATACCGATCCGTGAGCTTCGAGACATCTTGTGCGAGGGCTGTCATGGCAGTCTCCTGAAAGAATGGGGGTCTTTGCTGCTTGCGCTAGGTAATGCATTTGCATTGCCATGTCAAGATAAGCCGCAGGATCTGCTGTCGCCGGGCAGGTCGATGACCCGTCCGGCGCAGGACCTAATTTCGCCCCGCCAGGAACTCCGCCAGCACCGGGCTAGCCGCACCTTTCGCGGAACTGAGCAGCTCCGAGCCCGCAAGCGAGGCCTTCGACAGGCGCACGAGCGCGCCGGTTTCCTCGATGCGATAACAGCGGCGCTTTTGCCGCCCGCGCCTGTAGTGCGTCGCTGTGACGATCTGGCAGGTGCTGCCATCGGAGAGCATCACAGGCGCTGCGAGCCTGATCTTGTCGCCTTCGGCGTAGTCGGGAATCGCGGCCCAGTTCTGACAGCGCTGCCGCCAAGCATGAGCGTAGCTGTCCGGATCTTTCAGCTCGGACAGCAGGGCCAACAGGCTCAGTGGCGCGCGGGATTCGACCGGCCCCGCACTTTCCTCCATGTCCTTGTAGCCCCAGCAGCCGTCATCGTATCGGGTGAGGAAGACAGCCCCAAAAGTGATCGACCCATCCGCATCGGTCACATAGGTCGTGTCCTCGACCTGGGTGCCGTCGAGATTGGTGACCCTTGCCGCCGCATACCAGGTGGAGCCCACCTTGCAGGCTTTGACCAGTTCCGTCTTGCGCCTTTCGCCCTCGAAGGTGCACAGCCGAGCAATCTCCGCTTTCTCATCCGCGTAGGTCTGGACGCGGCCGTCGGTATAGAAGAGCCAACCCATCACGCCGCCCTCCGGTCATCGATTTCCATCAGCGCATCGAGCGGCACGCGGTAGGGCTGCATGGCGTCGAAATCCTCTCAATTGCCGCAGTTCTGCACGATCGCGAAGGTGTCGCAGGCATCCTTGAGGATGACCCGGAAGGTGCCGCCGAGGCCCGAGGGCACCTCATAGGTCCCGCCGATGAGATAGTCCGAGGCCCGGCGCATGAAGACGCGGATGCTGTGGCCATCGGTGGCGAGCCGGATGGCCCCCCGCCCCCGGTCGATGAGCACCTGCACGTCATCTAGGATGTCGGTGTAGAACTGGCCGGTCAGATCACGAAACGCCATGCGGCGCTGCGCCATCCAGTCGGTGTCCCGAAACGGGTTC
>NZ_AQQZ01000023.1 GCF_001205715.1 Pseudaestuariivita atlantica | reverse complement strand
GGCGCATAATGAAGTTTATGTTAATTATGGTTGTGAACGCCCAGATATCTGAGAGTCGTTCTTTTATTAATTTTTGGAGAGTTTCTGTTGCCGAGGCGTCCAGAAAACGACCAATTTCGACATTGGCTTTCCCGCGAAGCAGGATCGGTCAACAGGCGCTGCAATAACGCGCAATACATCGCCTCCCACATCGACCAGTAGCCCGAGCCTCCAAAAATGGATGATCCTAGTTTATCTTGACGCATTGGGTCATAACCCATTCTCGTGCCGACAAGATCAAGAGAGAGATCACAGTTGTTAGTTTCGATAGCCATATCTGTCGCACTCTTTGTCGCAACAGCCTATCTGCATTTGGTATCCCTGCGCTTCTGCTCGGGCCACATGGCATCCATTCCGATGTGGCCGCATACGCGCGTTCTGTCTATCGTGAGTCTGTTGTTTGTCACCCATCTGTTCCAGATCGGGCTCTTCGCAGGCGGCTTCTGGATTGCGGGGGCGTGGTTCGGGATCGGTGGCTTTGAGGGACCCGACATGGCACACCCGCTCGACTATCTATATTTCTCGGCTGTCATGTACACATCGCTCGGGATTGGCGATATCGTCCCAACTAGTCATATGAGGTTTATCGCCGGTGTCGAGGCCCTCAACGGGCTCCTGCTGATTGCCTGGTCCGCATCCTTCCTGTTTGCGACGATGAACCGCCTGTGGGACTGGGAGCCTTGTGTCGAGCCCAAAGACGAGGAGTGAGGCATCCGTTGCTAGGGGCTCAAACAATCAGCGCATCTTGAACGCAATGATGCCGAGCAATGCGGCGAAAGCTGAACTGCTCACAACGGCGAGTTTTGCCGTTGCGGCGATCGGAGTTGCATCGAATGCCGCACCGACGATGAACAAGCTCATGGTGAAACCGACGCCAGCCAGCAGTGAGACCCTAATGACGTCCCGCATCGAGGTGCCGGGCGGGAGTGTTCCGATGCCGAGGCGAAGCGCCAGAAGTGTTCCGCCGAGAATTCCCAAAGGCTTACCGACAATCAAAGCAATCGCAACGCCGATTGCGACAGACCATGCCTGTGGGTCAGCAGGAGCAAAATCCATCATGACGCCGCCGTTGAAGAATGTGAAGATTGGCACAACACAGAACAGAGCAACTGGCGAAACGCGCCGCACGGCGCGCGCTGTCGCTCTTGGCGGAAACGACGACAGCGGCAATGAAAACCCGACAATTGCCCCTGCAATGGCTCCTTCGAGACCGGTCAGTATAAGTCCTGCCCAGAGAACGCAGCCGAAGGCAAGGTAAGGCAAGAGAGATGCCCTTCGGGTTCGATTAAGCAGAAATAGACCTGCTAAGCCGCCAACCACCACCCAAAGCGGCCAAAACTGATCGAACGCTCCGTAGAACAATGCGATGACAATTACCGCGCCAAGGTCGTCGAAAATCGCTGCGGCTGTGGCAAAGGCGATGATCGCAGGGTCAACCCGGCCCGAAAACAGCGAGAGGACGCCAAGGACCAAGACGATGTCTGTCGCAATCGGGATTGCCCAGCCACGCAGGGCGACGGTATCTCCGGCATTGAGCCCGAAGTAGATCGCTGCCGGCACAATCATGCCCCCAAGCGCCGCGCTTGCCGGAAGCACGGCCGCACCGGGTTCGGACAGCGCCCCACTGGTCAGCTCGTGATTTGTGTGAAGACCGATGAGAAAGAAGAAGACCGTCAGAAGGCCCTGATTTATCCACTCGATCAGAGGGGCTTCGATTGCCCAGGTGCCCGCCCCAACCAGCAGAGGCAGGTGATGCACAATCGCATAAATGTCCGCCAGCGGCGAGTTCGCGGCCGCCATACCCAGAGCAAGACCGACGAGCATGGCGAACCCCGCGCGCCGCCCGTCGCGGACCGATTGCGTGGCAATATCCGTCAACTGTGGGCGGGCTCATCTTGCGGTGCCAGCCAGCGCGACAGGTAGGCGCGTTCGAACAGAAAGACTCCCGCGATCGTAAGGGCCGCGTAGGCGACAATCGCGGGATCGCTTTGTAGCTTCATGGCAGTGAACGCTACCAGAATGATCGCGTCAAACCCGAGTGCTGCAAGAATGATGACACCCGAGGCACCGATCTCTGCCCTGCGGTAGCGCCAGACACCCCAATGCACGGCCATATCCATCGTCAGATAGAAGAACGCACCCAGCGACGCGATGCGGCTCAGATCGAAAAACACAGCAAGGAAGGATGCTATCACCACGGTGTAAACCAGCGTATGCCGCTGGATCGGACCGGACATGCCGAAGTGACTATGCGGGATCATCTTCATATTCGTAAGCATCGCAAGCATCCGCGAGACCGCAAAGACACTCGCCAGAACCGCCGAGGCCGTCGCCACAACGGCCAGCAGGACCGTCAGCAGGAAGCCGACCTGACCCAATGCCGGTTCCGCCGCCTCGGCCAGCGAATAGTCCTTGGCGGCAATGATCTCGTCTATGGTCAGGCTGGATCCGACACCGAAGGCCACGAGCAGATAGACGACGACGCACAGCGCAATCGAAATCATGATCGCGCGCCCCACGTTGCGGTTGGGATCGGTGATCTCGGCGCCGCTGTTGGTGATCGTCGTGAACCCCTTGAACGCAAGAATGGCAAGCGCGACCGAGGCGACGAAACCCATCGGGCCGAAATCCACAGCGTCCCGCGACGCGGCAGCGAATTCAAACCCGCTCGACCACAGGGCCGCGATCCCGAAGAGAGCGATGCCCCCGATCTTGATTGCGGCCATGACCATCGAGAACAGCCCAATTGACCGGTTGCCCGCGATGTTTACGAGGAAGGCGAATAGGATTACCCCAACGGCAAGGATGGGCACAAGCGGCCCGCCCTCGATATCGAACGGACGCAAAAGATAGGTGGCAAAGGTCCTTGCGACGAGGCTTTCCGCGATCACCATGCTGAGCGCCATGAGAAGCGCCGCCCCTGCCGCAACCGCCCCCGGTCCGTAACACTTCTGGAGGATCATCCCGATACCCCCTGCCGAGGGCCAGGCGTTGGACATCTTGATATAGCTGTAGGAACTGAACCCGGTGACGATCGCGCCGATGATGAAGGCAATGGGAAAGAGCGGCCCGGCAAGTTCAGCGATCTGACCCGTCAGGGCAAAGATCCCCGCCCCGATCATCACGCCCGTGCCCATGGCAACCGCGCCGCCCAAAGTGATGGAGTTCTTCTTGTAGCCGTCGCCGCCGTGGTCGTGTTTCATATCGTGTCCCGTCATTCTTGTTTCCTAGTTCGGCTTGGGCCGAGTGTTCATGCACAAAGGCTTTATGCCTGGAAAGTGGCGACGCAGACCGCTCAGCGCCCGCTCCAGATCAAGGTGGTCAACAATGGAATTCGCCCCTGCCTGTCGCGCATCGCCGGACCGCATTGCCTCAAGTGTCACCAGTATCATCGCAGCCGTCAAATCAGCCTGATCGCCACCTTCGAACAGGTTCGCGGCAATCTCCCTACCCTCGCAATCGAACGCAACCGCCGTAATCCTTGTTCTTATTTGCCCGAATTGCGGTAGCCACTGTGTTAGTTTTGTCATTTGCAGGGAATGCTTTGACATCCAGCGTCCGAGTCTAAGCCGTTGTGCCGCTGCAAATAGGCGTGTGACAAAGGGTGGATCGACGGCCAGGTAGTGGCGAACAAAGACATCGCGTCCATTTGTTTGTATGCCCTCATCGGGAAACGCCACATCGAGTGCCAGTCTCGGCGCCTCGTTCCGCGCGAAATTAAATCTCCACGGCTTCGTGCCAGGAACTACGGACCGGCCAGTGACCGGGTCGTCATAAGGTTGTCCAAGCGTCCGAAAGAACCACTCAGCCGCTGCCTGCCCATAATGACGGCCCATGCCAAGCTCGAGGCCGATACGCAGCGTCTCTAACTGTTCGTCGCTTGCCAGATCTGCCGCCATCAATGTGCTGAGACCCGGAGCCGTCCCAACGCCCGTAACAAGACATCCGTTTGTCCCGGCCGCTGCCCGGATCAGGGCATCGACATAGCTCGGCGTCGCCGATGTATCGAGGACCGTTTCGCCTCTTGCGAGGCGTTCGGCCACCAGTTCCGGTAGCGTCGCTTCAGTAAGATTAACGACGATGGCGTCGTCGGGAAGTGACTTGGCCGCTCCGGGGCGCGCAACGTCGAGGGCAGTATAGACGACGTTCTCCAGCGTCGTTTCAACGACGCGGCTTCGCCTGGAAACCGCCCAAACCTTCCATTCCTGATGGTCGGAAAGGAGGCGAATAAGCCGCGACCCGACATCACCGGATCCTCCGAGGATCACCAGATTGCTCACTCCGTTCGCTCTCTTGGTCTCGGCGCTTTCAAATCGCAAATCCGTCTTGCATTTCCGATCTCAAACTCAATCATCGATCAATTCGCAGGCGCGCGCTCGATAATCGGAAAAAACTGACGTCGCTCCGGTTTCCCGATAGCCAGCTTGCGCCTTACAAAAACGGACCAGAACGCTTGCGTTCATTGCGCGGCAACTTCCCGGAATCGAGGTAGAAACGCCGGAACATCCTCTGCATATCTCTCCCAGGCTTCCCCAAACTGGGCAAGGCTGTCGGCCTCCTCGCTTTTCGCAAGTCGCGCATACATCCACACGAGGACCGGGAACATGGCGAGCGTGAGGATCGTCGGCCATTGCACCAGGAACCCGGCCATGATCAGGACGAAGCCCACATATTGCGGATGGCGTATCCGGGCGTAGGGCCCCGTGACTGCCAACCGTCCCTGCCGTTGGGAACTCCAGAGATGGTGCCAGGCCACTGAGATCAGCCAGAAGCCGCCGCCAATCAGCGCGAAGCTCAGGAGATGGAACGGCCCGAAATGCGGGTTCGACCGCCAGCCGAAGATCATTTCCGGCAGGTGCCCGCTGTCATGTGCGAACCAATCGATTCCGGGCCAATTGGACTGAAGCCACCCCGACAGAAAGAAGATTGTCAGGGGAAACCCATACATTTCGACGAAGAGCGCCACGATGAAGGCGCTGAAAGCTCCGAAGCTGCGCCAGTCGCGCGATGTCTGCGGCTTGAAGAAGCTGAAGGCGAAGAGGATGAAGACTGCAGAGTTGATGAATACCAGCAGCCAAAGTCCATAGGAGGGTAAGGGTTCGGTCATGACTTATCATTTCCGTCGGACCCATGCCCGCCGTGGCCACCGTGCCCGCCATGCATGAAGAAATGCATACCAACGCAGATCAGGAGCGGCAGCCAAAGGATCCAGTCGCTGGCAAAAATATGAACGCGGTGTTCATAGCCAAGCAGCAGACCGCCCAGAGCGAGCGCGACGATCAGATAGACACCGGCGCGGGATTTCCAGAAGGGCACAACAGGCACCGGCTCTTCTTCCGGTTTGCCGTGATGATCGTGTGCTTCCATTTCAAAAAAACTCCAAACAGCGTGTGCGATGTGCGTGGGCCACATTCGGAGCGGCCTTCGCAAAATGGGTATCGAAGCCGAGGACATGAGGGGAAAGCGTCGCCTCGGCTTCGCAACCTGCTTTCATCAGCATAGTGTTGAGACGTGCCTTTGCACCTCAGTCATGCCCGCAACACCCGCCGCAGCTTTTTTGCTGGCGTTTCAGGCTTTCCAGATGGCTGGACCGCCGCAACGGATTGATGATCCGTGTCTTTCGTCTCGTGTTTCGAACCACTGCAGCAACATCCCGCGTTCAAGCCTGCGGTGCTTTGCTGCACTTGGGTCACTTTGTCGTTCTTCATCGGTGCCTCCGTTTTCAAGGTTCACCGAGTAGACGCTTGGCGGCGCAAAGCATTACAACCCAAGTCACAGTTTTTTTTTCTCCCATCAGTCACTCTGAAGGAGCATCCTCCTCAGTCGTGGCTCGCCACAAAAAGTGCTGACGCTTCAATGACATCTCCAGAGATGAGTTCAGGAACGATGAATTCGTGGATACCCAGCCTTTGCATTTGTCACCCTTCTTTTCATGTGCCCTTTCAGGCCGCGATCCATGGCATCCTCAAATCCCATAGGCCCATGCTGGTAGTCGACCCATGCGGACGTCAACTGAACGCACGCCATCGACATTTTCGGCGGCGACCCGGATTGCGTTTTCAACGAAATCGCTGTCGGCAATGCCCCAGATGGCGACGTTGCCATTCTCCACAATGAGGTTGATCAGGTTGACCGATGCGCCGGGAACCTCGGCAATCGCGGCCTCGACCGATCTGCGCAGCGGCTCGTCCTCGGGCGCGGGCGACGGCAGCTTTCCTGCGGTTGACTGCGCCAGCGCTCGGACAAGGTCGGCGCGGGATACAATCCCGACCATATTGCCATCCCGTAACACCGGAACGCGTTTGATACGGCGGGTTTCGAGCGTTCTGGCAATCTCGCTAAGCAGCGTACCTTCATCAACCGTGACGAGATCGCGGGTCATAACGTCAGCAACGCGATGGCTGCGTGCCTTCACATAATCCCGCGCGTCGCCTTCGCCGGAAAACATCTCGAGCCACCACGAGCGACGCTCTGCTCCGCCGTCGCGCAGTCTTCGGATGAGGTCTCCCTCGCTGATGAGGCCTACGAGCCTGTTGTCGCTGTCGAGAACCGGAAGTGCGCTGATGTGATTTTCCAGCATCAAATTGACGGCCTGCTCAACCGTTCCGTCGTCACGTATGGAGACAACAGCGGTCTTCATGATGTCCTTAGCTTTCATGGTTCTGCGTCCTTTCTGTTTGTCGGTTGCCTTCACGCCCCAATGGTCAACATGAGATCGTCGGCGAGCGTGTAGCGCGGTATGTCGAGGTTGCGCGGGGCGGGTCCCTTCCTGATCCGTCCGGACGTGTCGTAGTGAGAGCCGTGACACGGGCAGAACCATCCGCCGAACTCCCCAAGAGCATCTCCCGACCCCTGGCCAACGGGGACACATCCAAGATGCGTGCAGATCCCGATGACGATCAGCCATTCACCGGCCTCGTCCGCTGTACGGTTCTGGTCGAGCGCAGGCTCCGTCTGGGGGTGGTTCGGGTTTTCCTTGGCGCTGTCCGTCTGGTCGACCAACGCATCAAGAGGTGTCGCCCGCGCTATATCGATGGCTTCCTGAGCCCGGCGCCAGACAAAGACAGGCTTGCCCTGCCAGTTGACGGTAATCCGTTGACCTCGTTCCATACCGGACAAGTCGACGCGTACGGTCGACAGGCTGAGGACATCGGCAGACGGGTTCATCGAGTCAATGAGGGGCCAGACGGCGGCACCTGTGGCCACAGCACCCGCTCCAGCAGTTGCGTAGTACAGAAAATCACGTCTGCTTTCCGAATTGTCTTTACCCTGCTCAGGCGCGCTCTTGTCGATGTCTGTCATGTCTCTTTCTTCCGTGGTTCGGTCTCACCCTGCATCTGACCTCTGCCGACCGGTCCTTCGATGTGCACTCCGGCATCGACATGCAGGGTCTCGCCAGTGATGGCGGCGGTGTAGTCGCTTGCGAGAAGCAGGGCGGCCAGGCCGACGTCGTCGGTATTGATATTGCGTCGAAGCGGCGCGATCTTCGCGCTGGCAGCCAGAAGATCGGTGGACCCGACCAGCCCGGACGCGGCACGCGTCGCCACCGGACCGGCGGAGATCGCATTCACGCGAATGCCTTTCGGTCCGAGTTCGTGCGCGAGATATCTGACGGTGGATTCGAGCGCGGCCTTGACCGGGCCCATCACGTTGTAGTGCTCGACCACCTTCTCGGCGCCGAGATAGCTGAGCGTGATCAGGCTGCCGCCGTGTGTCATCAACGGTTCGGCCAGGCGGGCGATGGCGATGAGCGAATGGACCGAGACGGTCATGGCCTCGGCAAAGCCCTCGGCGGAACAATCGGTCAGTCGGCCGCGCAGGTCCTCGGGCCGGGCCTTTCCTACTGCGTGCAGCACAAAATCCAGACGCCCCCAGGTATCGCGGATCGCAGCAAAAACGGCTTCGAGTTCGCCCGCACGCCCGACATCGCAGGGCAGGAAAATCGGCGCGTCGACACGCTCCGCCAACGGCGCGACATGCGGTCTGGCGCGTTCGCCGACATAGGTGATGGCCAGGTCCGCACCAGCCTGACGGAAATGCAAGGCGCCCGGCCATGCCAGGCTGCGCTCATTGGCGATACCGATCACCAATCCATTGCGACCCGTAAGTTCGAGCAATTCGCGCGGATCGCAGCAGTCTTCAAAGCTGGGCCTGGCAGACCCGCCGGACGCCTCGGAAGGGATCCCGTTGGAATGATCCTGTTTCTTCATTTCATGGGTGGTCATTTTGCTAGGTCCTGCAGAGGAAGTGGGTGGCAATCGGCCTCGGGCATCGGCGCGGCCCGCAATGTCCGGTGCAATTCCTCGCCCATACCAGTAGCGCGTGATGCGCCGCCGCTCCGCAGGAGAAGCGACGCCAGGGCGAGCGACGCGATCCGCGTCTCCTCGGTATCCGCACGTGACGTCAGGACCACCGGCGCGGCCAGTCCGAGCGCCAGGGCGGCAGCTTTGGCTCCGCCGAGATATTCGAGCGCCTTGGCCAGCATGTTGCCGCTGACAAGATCGGGGACCAGCAGGATGTCAGCCCGGCCCGCAACTTCCGAGGTGATGCCCTTTTCCGCCATGGCACGCGGCGAGACCGCGTTGTCGAATGCAAGCGGCCCGTCGACCAGGGCACCGATGATCTGCCCGCGCCGTGCCATAAGGGTCAAGCTGGCCGCGTCGAGGGTGGAGCCTATAGACGCCGTCACCGTTTCGACCGCCGACAGCACCGCCAGCCGCGGCTCGGCCACGCCGATCGCATGGAAGGCATCAATCGCATTCTGGCAGATCTGCGCTTTGGCGGCGAGATCCGGGGCGATATTGATCGCCGCGTCTGTAATACCTAACAACCGGTCATGCCCCGGCACCTCGAGAAGGAACAGGTGACTCACCCGCTTGTCAGGGACGCGCAGCCCGGTTTCGGCATCAAGAAGGACCCGCATGAAGACGTCTGTATGCAGGTTGCCCTTCATCACAACGTCGGCCTTGCCATCGCGCACCAGTCCGACCGCCAGGCGCGCCGCGTCGGCATCCCCTCCGCTGTCGTGCAGGCACGTCTCGTCGAGTTTCAAGCCTGTGGCCGCAGACAGTGGTTCGATCTCCGCCCGGGGCCCTACCAGGTGCGGTTCAGCCAGCCCTTCTTCCATTGCCCTACGCATGGTCGCCAGCACGACCTCCTGCGCGGCATCGGCGACCGCGACCCGAACGGGTCCATGCGCACGTGCACCGTCAACGAGTGCGGCAAGAGTCCGGGCTGTGTCGTGCTTTGCCATCATGATGCCTCCTTCCGCCCAGATGCGCATTCCACGCAAAGCCGCGCGACGTGATCGGCGATGACCTGTTCTTCGTCGGTCTGGCGGATCTCGACGATAACTCGCGAGCCGGCTGCGGAGATGGTCTTGTGCCCCGCCAGATTGGTCTCGTGGTCAATACCGACCCCGAGATAGCCAAGTCCGGCACAGATCAATTCGCGTACAGGCGCGGCATTGGCACCGATGCCGCCCGTGAAGACCAATCGGTCGAGACCTTCGAGCGGCGCGGTCAGCGCGACCAGATGGCGTCGAACGTGATAGCAGAAGTACCTGATCGCCTCGGCGGCGGCGGCGTCGTGGCGCTCGATAAGAACACCCATGTCGCGGCTTTCCCCCGACAAGCCCAGAAGGCCCGATCGAGTTCGCAAAAGGTTCCCGAGATCCGCCGGCGACATTGCCGCTTCCCGCAGCAGATGCAGGATCAGGCCGGGGTCGATATCGCCGGACCGGGTGCCCATGGGTACGCCCGATATTGGAGAAAACCCCATCGTCGTTTCGATTGACCGGCCACCCCGGATGGCGGCCAAAGAGGCCCCGTTGCCGAGATGCGCAACGATCAGGCGCTCTTTGTCGACGTTGACGCCATCTTGGGTCAGTGCTCCAACAATGTATTCGTAGCTTAGGCCGTGGTAGCCGTAGCGTCTGAGCTCAGGCGTCTCGATCTCGCGCGGCAAACCTGTCATCTGCGCGACCCGCGGAAGGCCATTGTGAAAGGCGGTATCAAAACAGGCGATTTGCGGCAGGTCAGGGCGCAGGGCCGCGATGGCCTCGATCCCCGCGATGTTGGCGGGCAGATGCAGGGGAGCGAGCGGAACCAGACCGCGCAGTCGCGCAAGAAGGTCAGCAGTGACTTCTTCAGGGCAATCGCAATCAGGTCCGCCATGGGCGACACGGTGACCAACGGCGACCGGCAGCGCCGCAAGGCGGTTTGAGATGACCTCGGACATCACGGCGTCGAGTGCGGTGCAATGGTCGGGAAATGCACCGTCTCGTTGCACGCCTTTTGAATTGCCGGTCACGGTCCAATTGAACCGGGCGGTATCCGTACTTATTCCCGTAACCGCCCCGCTGGCCATTCGCGCGCCGCCCTGCCTCGCTTCGAAGAGGGCGAACTTGAGGCTGGATGATCCCGCGTTAAGGACCAGGATCGCAGGCCGTTGCATCTCATGCCCGCCCGTCATCCGTCGGACGTTCCGGCGCAGGGGACTTGTTTTCAGTTTCGGCGGCATCGGAATCGTGGGGCTCGTGCCCCGCATGATCGTCCGAATTGTTTCGCCCGCCACGGCCATGTCCGCTGTGACCGCCGCCATGACCTCCGTGGCCATGACCGAAGAGGTGCATGGCCACCATCCCACCGCCGAGCAGCAGGATCAGCCAGTTATCTACAATCCATTGCATCACTCATTCCTTCGCTTGATTTACGAACCCGGCGCCCGGTGCGTAGAGCGCCTTGAAGAGCACCGCGATGGCGTGATCGCGGGCGACACGCATCGCGCCAAGACTGGCCCCGATCCGCTCTATTGCCTCGCGTTCCGCTTTCAGTTGGGGATCATCGTCCGGCAAAGGCGCGCGGTCTGGGCGGATCGAGTCGGCCATCGCCTGCACGACACCCATCCACGGGTTGTAGCGCGCCGAAAACATCAACCGGGTCCAACGCATCGGATGCATTGCGCGCAGAGCCTCCGCCGATTGCGGTGTGGTGATTGCCCTTATCCACGGGCCGAGGAACAGGTCGTAGGCCGCCTCGCCCGTCCGAGAGACTTGCGCCACATTTCTGAGTGCGTCTTCGGGGTGCACCTCGCCGATTTCAGACACTTCGCGCGGCTCGAAGCTGACCGAATAAGCAGGCTTCTCGCAGTCGGGATCGCCGGTGGGATTGTCGATCTTCATTTCGTAGAGGCCGGGCTCAAGGGTCTCGATCTCGTCGAGGCTTTCGAGGATCGCGCGGTGTTCCAGCCGCGCCACCGATGCCGAGACAAAAATTCCAAGATGCCCGACATGGGGGTTGATGAGATAGACAATCCGCTGTCCTGCGGCCTTCAGCGCATCCGTATCGGCATAAACCTTCGGGATCCAACCCAGTGCCTGCGTCGGTGGGGTGATATTGTCGCCTTCTGAGGCGAAGATCACGATCGGATTCTGGATCCGCCGCAGATCGGCGGTGCAGCCATCGCAGACTCGCATCTCGCCGGTTTCCAGCTTGTTGCCGATGAAGAGGTTCTCCGTGATTGCGAGAATTTCCTCGCGGCTCAGCGTGTAGAAACCGTTCCACCAGCGCTCGAATTCCAAGAACCGCTCGCGCTCGTCGTCGATATGCGAGAGGAGATGGGCGTATTTGTCCCAGATCGCCTTTTCCGGCTGCAGGTTCTCGAAGTTCTGCGCGAGCCACGCGCCGTCGAAGCGTCCGTCGCCAAGGTCCGCGGTCATGTGCGCAGCCCAGTTGCCCCCGGCGAGCCCGCCCATCATCCGCATCGGGTTGGTTCCGGCCTCACCGGCCCAGTAGGAGAGCGGCGAGCCATTCAGGACAATCGGGCCAGAAAGCCCCTGGCAGTCAGCTGCCAGAAGTGTGATCGCCCACCCAGCCTGGCAATTTCCGTAAAGAATGGGTGGATGGTCCGGGTGCCGTTTGGCGATTTCCTCGACGAAGCGGCGTAACGCATGGTGCACGTCGGCGAGGGTTTGCCCTTGTTCAGGTTCGGGAAAGAACACAACGAAATAGACCGGGTGGCCCTCGTGCATCGCAATGCCCACCTCGCTGTCGCGCTTGAAGCCGCCGATGCCCGGGCCGTGGCCGGCGCGCGGGTCAACGACGATGACCGGCGGCTTGGCCATGTCGACGCAATCGTCCCAACAATCGTCACCGATCTCGGTGATCCTGAGGAGAGCGTAGTTGGCGGGACGATCGAAGTGTCGCGCGTCGAGGAGGGTTTCGTATTTGAAATCCAGAAGTGGTGGCATCCCCCGCCGCTGGTGCTCTATCATGTTGTCGGCACGCTCGCGCAGTGTGTCAAGGAACAGGACCCACCGTTCAAACAGGTCCCGAGGATACGTTGTGGCGGTGGCTGTCGACTGTTCGATCTGAGCCATCTTCGGCTTCTCGGCCATAGGGCTACTTTGGTTGGCCTGAGAGACGACCGGTTCTGACGTTACCGACTTGAGCTTCCGTTTGGGGGATTTGGTCTTGGCCATCACGCGCTCCGCTCTGCAAAGAAGTTGAACAACGGGCCGAAGATCAGCGCGACGAACCAGCCGTAAAGCAGAGTTTCGGCAACGCCGAGGACGTAACCTCCGAGGCTGATGCCATCGACCCATGGCAGCAGCGGGTTCCAGAGGTTGGTCATGCTCTGCCCTGGGAAAACCAAGTCGAAGACGACGCAGATCGTGTAGGTGATCGCGAAGAAAATACCCAGGCTCCAGCCCAAGGCCTGGATCGGGATGCGCGCAGCGCGGGGTGTTTCGCTAATGCTGGTCATGTCAGAGCCTCCTATTCTCACGCAGTGCGATTACTGGCGCTTACTGAGAAAGACGCTCGAAAGTCGGGGGCATTACACGTTTTCGACAGTTTGGCTGCAGCAGTTCAATTCGCAGAGGCATCAGCTGTTAGGGTGGATTTGGGGCGATCCATATTGGTCATGGCAATGCCAACAAGCGTTACAAGAATGCCCAGACCCGTCAGAAGTCCGATGGATTCTCCAAAAAAGGCCACGCCCATGGCGAGCCCGAAGCCAGGTACGAGAAACGCAAAGGCGTTGGCGCGGCTGAGCTCAGTTGTTCGAAGAATCTCACTCCACAACCAATAAGCAAGCGAAGTCCCAAAGAGACTAATCGTAAACAGAATCAGAAGAAACTGAGGTGAGAACGTGATGGACATCGGATCTTCGTACAGAAACGCGCCAACCAGGAGTGGGATCCCACCAATCAGCATTTGGCTTCCCATTGCCATCAAGGTATCGGCACGCTCTGCAAGCGCGCGGATCAGCACATTGCTGATCGTGATGCCCACGGCGGCCAAGAGGATATACGAGGAGCCAAGCACGAAAGTGTTGCCCGCCGGCGCCTGATACTGTGGCGCTGCAATCAGCAGGATGCCGATAAATCCTAGAGCAAGCCCCGCCTTGCTGCGCCCGCCCAACCGCTCACCAAGCACCACGATCGCTAGTGCAGCCGCCATCAGCGGCTGTGCGTTGGCCAGCACCGTGGCGAGCCCGGGCAAGATGAATTCGGACGCCATGAACATACCGAGAAATCCAAGCGAGGTAGCCCCTAGGCCAATACCGAAGATCGCGAGCCATACCCGCATGCCGCGCGGCCAGGACCGGCCAAGTATCATCCCGAGAGCCACGAGCGCCGATCCGGCGAGAAACGCGCGCAATGCTGCGAAGGTCAAGTGTGGCGCATACGCAAAACCCGCGACGATGAGCGGGAAGCAGGCCGCCCAGAGAAACATGACCAGAACGATCAGCGAGGATTTTCGGAGGGTCATTCGGCGGCGACCTTGCGTGTTCTGCGTGCTTCTCGCTTCACAATATCTGCATCCACATCGCCGCTCAATTCAGGGAGATGCTGTTTCGACGCTTCAATGTAGTCCCGCGTCACCGGAACGGCATCCAACCGGTGTGCAAGCTGGATCTGGAATACAACCAGATGGTTGTAGCGGAACCCTGCTTCACAGGACGCCAGATAGAATTCCCACATCCGGCAGAAGCGTTCGTCGTAAAGCGCCGCCGCCTCTTCCCGCCGCGCCATGAAGCGGTCCCGCCAGGCTTTCAGCGTTTCGGCATAGTGAAGGCGGAGCACTTCGATATCCGCGATGACGAGCCCCGCCCGTTCAACCTCCGGGACGATTTCAGACAGCGACGGAACATAGCCGCCCGGAAAAATATACTTTGATATCCACGGGTCAGGCGCACGCGGCGGGCGAGCACTGCCGATCGTATGCACCAGCGCCACGCCGTCCTTATCGAGCAGATCCGCAAGCTTGGCGAAATACGCGCCGTAATGCCCGACACCGACATGCTCGAACATGCCGACCGACACGATCCGGTCGAAGCGGCCTGTCTGACGGCGATAGTCGCGCAGATCAAAGCGGACCCGGTCATCCAACCCGTCGCGCCGCGCCTTTTCGTTTGCATATTTCTGCTGGTCCACCGACAGCGTGACCCCGGTCACCGGCGCGTCGGACGTTTGAGCAAGATACGTCCCCAAACCACCCCAGCCTGAACCGATGTCGAGCACTTTCTGTCCCGGCAGCACGCGCAGTTTGGCCGCGATGTGGCGCATCTTGTGAACTTGCGCGTCCTCGAGACTATCTTCCGGGGTCTCGAAATAGGCGCAGGAATACTGCCGTTCAGAGTCGAGAAAGAGATCATAAAGATCGTCACCCAGATCGTAGTGGTGGGCGACATTCCGGCGCGAACGCGAAACGGGATTGTGCATCGTGACCCGTCTGAGTGTCATCCGCAGCCGGTCGCGCAAACGCCAAAGCCATGGAACGCGGGTGTTCTGGAAATTCTCCAGACAAAGGGCGATCAGGCCGTACAAGTCGCCTTTTTCGACCGACAGTCCATCCTCCATCCACGCCTCGCCCATTGCGAGGTCCGGATTCAACGCGATCCGGCGCAGTGTCGACCAATCGTGGATCGCAATCGCAATCGTTGGTGTTCCCATGCCGTAGCGTCTGGTCTCGCCATCGGGAAAACAGACTTCAAGCATGCCGGTCCGGACCAATTTTCGCAGTGCGCTATCCAGAAGCCGGAACGCAAGCGGCGCACGGCGACCCGGCTTTGAGGCGCGAATGTTGGGTTCGTATTTCATACAGTTTCCCCCACTTTGTCATTTGTCCCCGCTGAGCCGTGGTCGCCGTGACGACACCAGACACAATCGCAATCGACGTGACTGCAACTTGGGTCTTCCAACGCGGTGCGGTATCGGCGACGGGCAAGTGGCAGCGCCAGCCGCCTGAAGGCGGTCAGATCGTATGCGCGGCGGAGCACGTCCCCTGCGTCATCCTTTGCGAGTTTGCGGCATGCGATACGCATGCCAACTTCTCCGCCCAATCCAAACATCCAACGGTTGACAATGCCGGCTTTCAACGACGGTCCCAGTTCCGATTGCCAGCGGGCGGTGTAGTCAGCGCCCGTCAGAATACATTCAGCCGCCAGAACGCCAGAGCGGATCGCATGGCGTATACCGAACCCGGCAAGCGCATCCTGAAAACCCGCATGTTCGCCGATCACAAGATGTCCGCCCTGGTGTGCGCTGCGCGGCAAACGGTAAGAGCCATACCCGCCAAAGGCGCGAGCGTTACGCATTTCGAGCCCGGCATGATCACGAAAGAAGTCTTCGGAAGCCTTCACATGACGTGCGTGGTCGCGGAATCCCGTGAACATGCAACTTGCGACGGTGCCTCGCCCGTCCCGTACCAAAAGATAGGCGTAGCCACCTGGCGCGATCTCGTCCCCAAGGGCCAGCCATGCCCCGTCGCGCATGTCCGTCTCGAAAACATGCCCCGCCGCGATGACGGCGGCCTCGCGTGGCCCTGCGGCCAGGATGCCCGCATCGGCGAACGTCTTCACCCGGTCGCCGAAACGGACCTCGACACCTGCGGCGCGGGCTTGGGCCAGAAGGGCGCTGTCGAGTGTGCCTTCGCCAGGACCTCGGCGGAGCAGATAGAAGAGCGGTCGTCGCCCCTTGACGACATAGCTGCGCGCGGACGGATCGAAAACCGTGCCGCGGTTGAATGGATGATGGTCGAAATCGGCAGCTATCCCGACTGCGGCCAGTTCTTCGAGAACATCCTTTTCACTCGTCCAATTTTCGAGACCCTGGAAATCGTCGTGGAACCTGTGGCCCACCCGATCTTTCCACTCGCGCACAACGACCTTCCGACCGCCACGCGCCAGCACGATCGCGCAGGCAAGGCCAGCTGGACCGGCCCCGACGATACTTATCCTCGTAGAGTTCGCCATCGCAGTGTTCGACGATCTTCGGGCAGTTTTCCAGACGACGCCGTCAATGCCAATGTCGGCGTTTCGGGCTTTCCACCGGGATCGCGACGCGACCATCTTGAACTCTGGTACGATGACGCAGAAAGTCGACTACCCTGGCTGAGAGCAGTGCCGAGGCGAGAAAACCCGCAAAAATGAGAATCCCAAACATTTCTGTCTTCCTTTTCGATAAATACAGTATCCGCTGTACATAGGGGAAGACGCTCGCTGCGAGCGTTCATTACAGCTGAACAGGTTTTCTTGTTTTCATCAGACGTCGAGGCCAATGAGGATTGGCGATATTCTTGCCGATCAAGCGATTTTGCTGAGCCGTCTGGGACCAGAGCCTTGTCGGACGATTGGTGAAGAGACTTCGACATGAAATTGCTCAAGCCCCAAGTTTTCAGGTTCAAAACGGCACTTCAAGGTGGCTGCATGCGAGGCAGTTGGTCCGCCTCGCATGCACCTTTAGCGTTGGGGTTCCGCGCCGTCCGTTCACCCATCAAGCGAAGAAAAGACATCCGGCGCCTCGTCGCCCTCGACGAAAAGATATCCGGCAAGCCCCTTTTCGGCCCGCGAAAGCGCGTGATCCACCAGAACAAACCGCCCCGGCACTTCGCATTTGAATTCTACCATCGCCGAGCCGCCTGCTGGCACGGTCACGGTCTGGACATCCCTCAGTGGTGGCGTCTCGAGCGAGCCCTGTAGATGGACCCTGTCGAAGATCTCGCCGATGACGTGGAAGGACGAGATGTAGTTGGGTCCACCGACGCCAAAGAAGATCCGTACGGTCTCACCGACATTGGCCTTCAGCGGATAGTGTTCGGTCAGGGCACCGGTATGGCCATTGAAGATGAAGAACTCGGGGCGTTCATCCACGAGCTTGTCGTAACTTTCATTCAACAGGCCCGAGGTGCCGAAGCGTTCTTCGGTATAAAGCTCGCCCTGCATGACGTAGTATTCACGATCGACCGGCGGCAAGCCTTCTTCCGGCTCGACCAGGATCAACCCATACATGCCGTTCGAGATGTGCTGCGCCACGGGGGATACTGCGCAGTGGTAGACGTAAAGACCCGCGTTCAGCGCCTTGAACTTGAAGCTGTAGTCCTCGCCGGGCCCCGGCTGCGCCAAAGCGGCCCCACCACCAGGTCCGGTGACGGCGTGCAGGTCGATGTTGTGGGCGTACCAGTTGTCCTCGTGGTTCTTGAGGTAAACCTCGACCGTATCACCGACGCGCACCCGCGCGAACGGTCCGGGGATCTTGCCGTTAAAGGTCCAGAAGCGATAGGTGCTGTTGGCGTCCAGATGTGCCTCGATCTCGATTGTCTCGAACTCCAGCCGCACTGTTGCGGGCTCGCGGCGGGTAATCGCCGGCGGCACGTTGGCCGGATTCTGGCTGATGTCGGCCATGTCCGAATGGGTCGGATTGGCGCTGTAGAGCCGGTTTCCCGCCCCGCCACCTGGTGTTGCCGCCCGGCTTTGCGCGAGCTGCGTGGTCCCATCGCCATCCGCGCGCGCGGCGGTCGAAGCCAGAACTCCGCCAACAGCCAGTCCAGCGGAGCCAACGAGCACACTGCGACGGTCGATCCGCGCAGGGGCGCTGTCCTCAGAAATTTCGGGGCTATAGTGTTCGGTTTGCGATCTTTCGGTTGGGCGTTTCATGACTCTTCCTTTCACCTGTCAGATGCGAGAGCCGCCCGGGCCAGCCGTTCGAGATCCCTTCTGCGGGAAACCGTCCGGGCGATCTGAAGGTAAGACGCCGGCTGTGGCCGAACATTACAGAGATCTGGAATTTGCAGTCTCGCTGGAACCCGCGCGGCGCGCCAAGGACAGGATCATGCGCCGGATCAATACCCTAATTTGGCCTGGGCCCGCGGGCTGGGTGCGCAGCCGATATCGAACCGACAAGGGCACTGGCCATGCGCTTTCGAAACATGAACAAGAGCGTACGGGCATCCCGCGTGCCGAGCCCCAAAGCCTCCGCCGCGACCTCGATGCTCTGGCCTTCGGTATCAACTCTGCGGAACAACTCGCCCGAAAGCTTCCCTATATCGGCCTGCACGGTGCTTTTGCATCTGCACAAGAGGCCCGAAAACAGCTTCTCGGTTGCCCGATCCTCTTGCGTCACACCAGCCATGCGATACTCCTGAAACGGCTTCGGTCTGAAGACGCCGTTCGGAGCGCAGCATTACAAGGCGCTTTCTTCGTTTCCGCAATCGGTCTCTTCAACAGGATGCTCGCAGCCAGCCGGCGGACAGGAGCAATCGTCAAAGCCATGATGGCAACAAGGGCCGCAATGGGCCAGCAGTGCGTCACCCAGGGCGGCACGGGCGCGGTGAAGACGAACGTTCAGCGTTCCGGCTTTCAGCCCCAGGTCTGCCGCAACCATCGCGCGATCACCGTCGTCGATGTCAATTCGGCGGATCAGTTCGGCATCACTCGGACGCAGTTCAGTGACCAACCCTTTGACGCAGTTGCAGATCACGTCCATGTCTTCGACCGGGTCATCCGTGACAACAGCAGACTGAGCTTCCAGTGCGACAGCCTCCTTCAGACGCCTGGACCGTCCCGACTTGCGATAGTGATCATTCAATGCCGAACGCAACACCGCGTACAGCCAGGCGTCCATGCGGTCCGCCTCGCGCAGCTGATCCTTACGTGCCAGAACGCGGATGCAAAATTCCTGCAGCACGTCCTCAGCATCGGCTCGGTTTCCCAGCCGTTTGACTAAGAAGCCCAAAAACGCATTTCTGTTCACCGACAGGGTTGTTTCTAGGCCGCGCTGATCAGCGTCGCTGCCCTTCGGGATATGGTTTTTGGTTTCCGACATGGTTGCACGCCGCCATTGCACAGAAGTTCCGATTCCAACCCCGCAGGCGGAATCATCAAAAATGTCGCCATGTGCAGGTGCCTTGAATCTATCAATTCCAGAGCGGAACTTCAATTCCAGTGATTTTGAAATCAGCAGGCCATCGCGCCTACGAAATTTGATCGCATGGTTGGTGAAGACAAAGGCGCAGCGATTTTCACAGCCTCAGTGCTTCGAATAGCGTCGTCAGGTTGGGGATGTAATTTTAGTAATCGTTTTTCTTTTTGAGCGTCCTTGTCCTAACGTGGATGGAAAGGACTACGCACGGCTTCTTCGTGCGGCGTACCAGATCTGGCATATCTGACCAAGCGAGAAAGGATCCAAGGGGGACATGAGTGAATTGACACAATACGCCATTCTGCTCGGTCTGACGCTTGGAACGGTCGGGTTGGTCCTGAGTATCTACGCCCTCGCCCGTGCGATCGGGCGGGCCCGTGCCGAACCTGCCAAGGACGTGCCCGCAACCGCCGGAACGCTGGCCCGGGATCCGGTCTGGGTGCGATACCACGCCAAATATTACGGCTATGCTCTCCTCTTCCTGGCCTTCGATATGGAAATGGCCTTCATGTACCCGTGGGCTGTCGTCTATCGCGAGGAAGGGCTGGTCGCCCTGCTCGACATGGGCGTTTTCCTCGCGATCCTGTTTCTCGGCCTGCTCTATGGATGGAGCCAGGGCGCGCTGAGGCGGCAATGATGGATTTGTCTGGGGCACGTCAGGGTCTGTTGCGCGGTTTCCGCGGGTTGGTCGCCGGGGCCATGGCGCGGGACTTGCGCGCGTTCGTTGTTCCCGGTGAGGATGTCGCAAATGCCCTTGGTCTCGATCTGGATGCCGCAGGGCTGATCCGCGCGGTGACGCCGCGCCACGCGAACGTCTTGCTGATCGCGGGGCCCTTGCCCACTGCGCTGGCCGATGCGGCCAGCGTCGTCTGGGCCCAAATGCCACGACCCCGATGCATTCTGGCACTTGGTGAGGTCGATCTTGGCCCTCTGCCCTCTGCGGACGTGACGGCGGAGATGTCGCAGGCGGGCCTGATCTCCGGACTGGAAGATTTGCGCAAGCTGATCCGCAATGGGGCTTTTGCACCAGACATCGCGGAATTTGATGCGCCTGCCCTGTCGGAGTGGATCGAATACACCTGCCCCATGCACCCGGAAGTCATTTCGGACGAACCCGGCAAATGCCCGAAATGCGGGATGTTCCTTGTGGAACGCAGGGTTTCGGGCGCTGCGCCTCACGCCCATGAAGGCCATGAGGGCCATGAGGGCCATGAGGGCCATGAGGGCCATGAGGGCCATGAGGGCCATGAAAAATCGTCCGCGGTTTCCACGCAAGCAGAAAAGGCCCATCATCAGTCGGATGCTGTGACAAGCGCCGAGACGTCCGCCTCCTATGTTTGCCCGATGCACCCGGAAGTGACCTCCGACACGCCCGGTTCCTGTCCAAAATGCGGCATGAACCTCGTCCCGCAGGCCGAGGCCGGAGAGCACGCGCACCACGGTCATCACGCGCATCACGGCCACGGCCATCACGCCGAACCGGCCTCGGAGCCGACAGGCCCCTACACCTGCCCGATGCACCCGGAGGTCACCTCCGACGCGCCCGGCTCCTGCCCGAAATGCGGCATGGACCTCGTCCCTCAGACCGAGCCCGGGAAGCATGGGCATGGTGGACATGGCGGTCACAAGCACCACAAGGACATGCCAGCGCAAGAGGGCCAAGGAGAGCACGCCGCGCATGGCGCACACGAACAGCAGGATGCGCATGGCGCGCATCATGGCCACGCAGGCCACGGCGCGGCGCCAGACATCCCGGGGATCGAGCCACATTTCATGTCCATGGTCGAGCTGACCGAAGGCAAACCGGTCAGCCCCGACGGGTTGGTGATGGAATGGATAGACGCTCCATTCGGCCCATTCTTCCCGGGTCTGCCAGGCGGTCTGCAAATGGTACTGACCCTCGATGGAGACAGCATCGCGGGCGCCGATATTAAAGGGATGGACGCGGCAGCGCTGCCATCAGGCGTTGCTCTCGAAGACTTTGCTGCAAGTCTTGCAGACGCGGTGCCCCTGTCACCTGTGGCGATGCGCGAACTGGCCTGCCGCGCTGCCGAAGCTGCAACAGGGCAGACAGCGCCGAAAGACGTGCTGACGGCGCGCGCCGCGGCGGTTGAACGTGAAAGGATCGCAAGCCACCTCAACTGGCTTGCCGGGTTGGCCCGTCAGGTTGGCCTGTTTTCGCTGTCTCGAAAGGCCGCGGACCTGCAATGCGACGTTCGCACTGCTCAAGCAGACGGGCTGGCCGAACAGGAGGGCGCCATCAATAGCCTGCTGACCGCAGCCCGTCAGGGTTCGTTTCTGAGGTCAAAACTGTCCGGCATCGGAACGCTGAAGGGTGCTTTGGAAGGTCCCGCGGCGCGTGCGGCGGGGCACCCGTCCGATGCCAGACACGGCGACGTGGTCTACGACGAATTAGGTTTCGAACCCATCACGCAGGATCAAGGCGACGCCATGGCGCGGCTACGCCAACGCTGTGCGGAGATTGCGCAAAGCCTTGATCTGATAGCCGAGGCGGGCGCGATTGCGATGCCAGCGGTGCCGCGTGCAAAAGGCGACGGCCATGGCATGGCCGCACTGGAGACACCGCGCGGACCGGCAACGCTGTACCTGACATTGAAGGGTGGCATGGTTTCCTCGACCCATCTGACCACACCTTTCGCGGCACTCGCTGCGCATGTGCCCGACGTGATAAAGCAGATGGAACTTGCCGATGCGCTGACCGTGATCGGCTCGCTCGATCTCGATCCCTGGAGCGCGACCCAATGAGCATCGCGGTGATTATCCTCGCTCTCGCGATCGGCTGCTACGCCGTGGCCGTCCTCGAAGGCTGGGCCGTCCATGGACGCCTCAGCCTCACACGGCCGGCGACCTCGGCGCTGGCGCTGCTGGGCCGCGAACAGATCCTGCCGCGCACGTCTGACAGGCTGTTTTTCGAGGTTGGCCCGGTCCTCTTGCTGGTCGCGGGCCTGTTGTCAGTCGCCGTTATCCCGCTGGCACCGGGGCTGATCATCACCGATCTGGCCATCGGCGCGTTGTTTCTGAACGCCGCGCTGGCTTACGTGCTGGTCGCGCTTATCATGGCCGGCTGGGGGCCGAACGGGGCCTATGGGATGGTCGGCGGCTGGCGGTTTCTGGGCCAGTTCATCGCCTATGCCATGCTGATCGTCATGCCCATTACGGCGGTGGCGATGCGGGCGGAGTCGCTCTCCACCACCCAGATCGTCCTGTCGCAGGCGGCCTTGTGGAACATCGCCTACCAGCCCATCGGCTTCGTCCTGTTCGTCATCGCGGCAATGGGTGTCGCATGGCTGCCGCCCATCGACCTGCCCACAGGCGGCGGCGATCTGGCAGGCGGGGTCGAGGCTGAATATACCGGCGCGCGGTTGGCCGTCCTGCGGCTGGCACGGCTTGTGATCATCGTCGCACTGGCCGGCGCAACCGTCACTTTCTACCTCGGAGGCTGGCTTGGCCCGTGGCTGCCGGGCTGGGTTTGGACTGCGCTCAAGACGCTCGCCGTGGCAGCAGGGATGCTTGCGCTCGGATCCAGACTGCCGCGCCTGCGCGAGGCGAAGTATCTTGAACTGAGCTGGAAGCTCGGCATCACCCTGGCGCTGGCCAACATCTTCCTTGTGGGCGTCATCGCCCTCGTGGTGCCGATATGAGCCTTGCCACCGCCCTGTTTCTGGCCTTTTTCGGCGTTGCCGCGATCTGGTTCGGCGTAGTCGTCTTTCGCACGCATTCCATGGTGCGTTCGGCCATCGCGCTCCTCTTCAGTCAGACCGCCATCGGGGCGATGTTCCTTGTCATGCAGGCCGAATTTCTGGGCGTGCTCCAGATCATGATGATGGCCACCGAGATGAGCGTCATGGCGATCTTCATGGTCATGTTCATGATGGACCCCGGCGGCATGGGCAAGATGGACATGACACACCAGAAACGCCTGTCGCTCTGGGCGGGCGGGATTGGCTTGGTCGCCGCACTCGTGGTGATCTGGACCGCCGGATGGCAAGGCCCCGCGCCCGACGTGCCCGGGGCCGACGAACAGGCGCGCTTGTTGGGTCGCGAAATCCTTGGACGCTCGATGTTCATCTTTGAAAGCGCGGCGCTGATGATCCTGACCGCGATGATCGCCGCGACCATGGTCGCCATCGCCCCGCAAGAGGAGGATACCCAATGATCCCCGAGCTCATGATCGCGCTCAGCGTCGGTGCGGCGCTTTTCGGCGTTGGTCTCTATGGCGCGCTCAGCCAGACCAACCTTGTCATGATCATCATGGGGGTCGAGCTGATCCTCGCCGCGGCACTGCTCAATCTCGTGGCCTTCTGGCGCTATCTGCACCCCGATGTGACAGCGGCGAAGATGTTCGTGCTGATCGTCATGGCGGTGATGGCGGTCGAGATGGCCGTGGGCTTCGGCATCGCCATCGCCCGGTTCCGCTCGCGCGGTTCGGTCGAGATGGAAGAAGCGCGGGAGCTTAAGGGGTGATCTGGCTTGCACTGACACTCCTCGCGCCTTTCGGCGCGGGCCTTGCGGCACTTGCCCTGCGGCGCGTGCCCGAGGCGATTGCGCTGACCGGTGCGGCCTTGGGCCTTGCCGGGGCGATCGCGCTGTTCGCCGGAGTGGCGGGCGGCGCGGAGTTGACGGCTACCCTGCCCTTCCTGC
>NZ_AQQZ01000022.1 GCF_001205715.1 Pseudaestuariivita atlantica | reverse complement strand
CCATAGGTCTTCGCGATTGGGCGCATGAGTTCTGATCAATGCAAGTTGGTATAACCTGGCGGGTGCAAGCCGGTCCCGGCGTCCGCGTTGTGGATCCCGTCGTCGGCGCCAACGTGACCGAGGCTGCGGGCATCCTGTCGTCGCGATTCTTCTACAAGTTGACCGATATGGTCTCGCTGACAAATGACACCGATATCCTGGGCTCGGACATCAACATGCTCGCGACCAACGACTTCGGCGTGAACGTCAAGCTGACCGACGCCATGTCGACCCGCGTGAGCTATCGAACTGACTACAACTCGAACCCGGCCCCTGGATTCACGAACACCGACAACACGTTCGGCGTGTCGCTGGTCGTGGGCTTCTGAACCTAGTGAACTTCCCTTGTTCAAAACTTGGGGGCGGCGCGATCCGTCCCCTTCTTTTGGATCATTTTTGGCAGGAAGGGCTTTGAATCGGAAATGCGGAGCTTTGATGACCAGCCAAATCACTGTGATCACATGGACGCGAGGCGAATCTCGTCAGATGAAGTTGTCGGTTTGTCGCCATCCGTGCTGCGCGGCTTGAAGCTTGGGCCGATTGTCTTGGTGGTTGGCTACCGGCCAATCGTACGACAGGTGTCTAATCGGCTGGCCACATGCACAAAGAACCGCGTGGTGAGCGGAGAGCTACATTTCGTTGAATTCGAGAGCTTGGAAGAGGCCCGTGCCGGCGAAATCTTGACGAAGTTTGCTGGTTTGCAGATCACACAAACACTTCTTCTTCCGTTGGCCATGGCCGAGGACAAACCGTTGACCCACATAGGTGCGGCCGTCAGCATGGTCCTGCGGCTTGGGAATGAGCTAAATATGTTCTCCGGAGATGTGAATGATGGTTGACCGATGAAGCGCAGATGACTTCGGCGGGCTCCAAAACGCCTACAGCTATAGCAGCCTTAGCCGCCAGATCACGAAGAACTCCACGACACCGACCAGGATCAGGCTGCCTGTGATTGCCAGGAACCCGTACGGCGCCGATGCGCCAGGTATTCCACCAACGTTCATCCCCAGTAGGCCCGATACGAATGTCAGGGGCAGAAACACACCCGCGACGACGGATAACAACAGCATCGTCCGATTCAATCGTTCGGTGACACGCACGGACAGGAAATCCTGCATGATCGACGCACGCAAATGCAAGGTGTCAAGCTGTTCAACCAGACGCGTGACGCGGTCGATTACATCCTTGAGACGGCGCTCCTGGATTTCCGTCTGCCAAGTAAATTCCTCAGCCACCAGCACGTCGAGCGCATCTCGCTGTGGCGCGACGAACCGGCGAAGGACCACCAATTTGCGGCGATGTTCGGTGATTGCGTGTCGCAGCTCCGGCACAGGCTTCTCGGATTGCGCATTCTCAAGCGCCTCAAGCGACGCGTCAATCTCGTCCACGACGTCCTGCATCCGGTCGGTCAAACGGTCTGCCAAGACAACCAGAAAGTCGCCCGGCGTCTTGGGACCGGCGCCTTCGCTCAACTCCCGCGCAAGGTCATCGGCTGCACCGAGGCGCCGATACTGGTAGGTAACGACCCGGTCGCCATCGACCCAGATGCGAAGCGATACCATATCTTCGGGGTCGGCGCCTGGTTCGGTGTTAATTCCGCGCAGAATAATCAGGGCACCGTCGCCGTGCGGCGTGCAGCGGGGGCGGGTCTCCTCAGCCGTCAGCGCGCGGGTCGTCAGCGCGTCCAAGCCGATCGTTTCGTGGAGAACCATCTGCAGGTCCTGCGTATTTGCATCCAGCCGATACCAGACAGGCAGCGCCTGTTTGGCCGCATTTTCGGATTGCACCGCGGATTGGAACGGTATCGGCGCAAAATCCGTCATCGCGGACGCTCTGTTTGAGACATCAACCAATACGCCGCCGCCAACGTCAAAGTCGCAAGTCCCAACCAGACGAGGCTAAGTGCCGCTTCCGTTTCCAGATCGACCAGCATGATCTTTCGGACAATTGCCATCAAGCTGATCAGGATGATCTCTCGCGCCTGGATGATTGTCTCGTTGTCCCGCAGGTGCCGCATGATGGAGTTGCCCAGTTCCAGCGCGATCAGCACAGTCAACACCATACCGAACAATTGCTGGATCGCATGGGCCTCGGAGAAACGTGACGGTGCGGCGACGAAACTGTAGATGCCCAGGCCGAGACGCCCCATCGCCAGAAGCACGACAAGAGAAATTGCGCCAAACAAGACAATGACGATCACAAATTCAAAGGAGTGGCTGATCTCAAGGAACCGAGTTTTGCGGTCTTCTCGTCTTTCGTCGTCCGGCTGGTTCATGTTGTCCCTCGCGGCGTTTCTGCGGGTCCACGCATAACACGGGTCAGGGGTGGCATACCAAAACGTCTGTCGGCGGGCTGCGTATCAAATCCTTCGTGAAACTGCCCAGGAGAAGCCGCGCCAACGGTGGCCGCGAGTGCGCGCCCAACGCGACAAGGTCCGGATTGTGTTGCGCGACTTGCTTTTCGAACACACTCCACAGCGCACCCTCGATCAGCTCGACTGTGCCAAGGTCGGAGACCATGGGATTTGCGTCAGACCACTTTTGGCGTTCAGCCTCGGCGTGATGTGTAAAAGGGGCAACATTCACTGGAATGTCGGCGCGCACGTGATGAGGTGCATAGTAGGCGTGGAACAAGTTGAAGGTAGCGTTCCCAGCAATACTACCTGCCGCTGCCGCGGAGGCGGCCGAAGCCGGTGAAAAGTCGATGGCACATAGAACTTGGTGATAGCCGTTCCCGACAGCATTACGGACCAATAACACCGGAAGGTGGCTGAGGCGCACGGTCCGCTCCATGGTAGTTTCGCGAATGGAGTCTATCATTGCACGATTTCGGTGCAGTCCCAGAACGATCAAATCTGCTTCGAATTCTGCCGCTTCCCTGACGATCGCCTCGGAAACGTCTCCTGCCAAAACTTCAACTTCATAGTTGCAGGGCACTTCAATTGCCAACGCAACAGTCTCGCGTTGAAGTTCCTTGGTCACATCGGCGACGAGGCCTTCGACCAGGGACTCGGGCATGGAGTCGTCAACAATGGAAACTACTCGAGCTTGACTGCCGAGGAACGAAGCCACCAGGAAGCCGCGTTTGACCGCTCGCGCCGAACGAGGTGACAGGTCGGTTGCGATGAGTATGCGATCCATAGGTATCTCCATCGTGAACTACAAATGCACACGTTCTGGGATGTGTGGACATTATCGTTCTAAATCCGAGCCTATTGCAATCGATGTTAGTGTCCGAGCACGTGGTGTAATTTCTGCGCGTTTGACGGTGTAATCGCGGGTGGCCACCGAGGTGTATGGTCGGGTGGAGTTTGGCGACTTCAACCACGACGATACGGAGACCCCGATGACCGAGACCGACATGGACCTTTCCGAGCTTCTGGCAAAGCAGGATGGCGGCGACTTTCTGGATTTCGTCTTCGGGGCAGAAGAAACCTTCATCGACACATCTTCAGTCCACCGATCGAAGCGCAGAAAGTAATTTTTGACGTCTGATCTCTTGAAGATCGTTTGAGTAATGCCGATTTTTGCTATGACGCGAGATGGCCGGGCAGTTCCGTTGCGGTTCCAGTGAACAGTCGCTGAAAACCTCACTCTTCCGATGCACACGCGATCAGTTGCCAAAAGGGATTGTTGTTCTGGTCAGCTGCAATCTGTGATGGGTACCGCTTCCTCCGGTGAAAATCTGACCGTCTATGGAGCATCCATGACTATAAAATCTATCCTGGCACGGAAAAGTGCTTTGGTTCCCGTAATCGAGCCGACTGCCCCTGTGGAAGCGGCACTTGTCCATTTGGAGCAGGACGAAATCTCCGCGCTGATTGTGTCCAGCGACGCCGAGCGAATTGAGGGAATCTTGACCGCTGCCGACATTGCGCGCGGCCTGCACAAATACGGAGCAGACATCGTCGGTCTTCCAGTAAACCGACTGATGACTCGCGATGTGAAAACTTGCGAAGTCTCCGCCTCGATCGCAGATGTACACAAGCTGATGTCCGAACATCGGATTCGCCATGTTCCGGTGACAAGGAACGGGGCACTGAGCGGTCTGATCAACATCCTGGATGTTATTCAGGGACGGCTGGACGATAGCGAAACGGATGCCAAATCGCTACGCGACTATGTGGCGGGGCGCGCGTGAAACGCTGGATGGCAAAGTGCCCCTCAGAGAACTCCCGGCTGAGACAAAAAGCAAATCCATCATGAATGTCGGCGTACTTTGGCGGCGCGCTGACAGCTTTGTGATACACGTCAGGCGACTGGACGGTGCCGTAATGGCCTCGTCCGCTTCCCAACTGCGGGGCCTACATTGACGTTTCTCTATCTGCTCTTGGGCTTTGTCTTGCTCATTGCCGGTGGCGAGGCCCTCGTGCGCGGAGCCGTTGGCCTTGCGGAGCGGTTGAAGATACCGCCAATTGTCATCGGCCTGACCCTGGTTGGGTTCGGCACGTCGACACCTGAGCTGGTGACCAGTCTACAAGCGATGCTCGCGGGGGCGCCCGGTATCGCTGTCGGCAACGTCGTGGGCAGCAACATCGCCAATATTCTGCTGATCCTGGGGATCGCTGCGCTTCTCAGCCCCATAACCGTTGCACCCTCCGCCTTTCGGCGCGATGGCGCTGTTCTGGTCCTTGCGAGTCTGGCTTGTCTCGCTGTAGTGCTGATCGGTGCTGTCCCCCGTTGGGTGGGTTTGGCCTTTGCGATCGCGCTCGCCGGGTACATCCTGCTCACATACATCAGCGAACGCGGAAACGGGTCCGCCTCCGCCGCCTTGCATGAGGCCGAAGCCTCCGCTGCACCGACCCCTCCGCAATCGGTCTGGATGATGGTGCTGAGTTTCGTTGGCGGTCTTACGTTGACAATCCTGGGCGCGCGCTGGCTGGTGGAAAGCGCCATCGACCTGGCTCGGCTCGCGGGTGTAACTGAGACGGTCATCGGCTTGACCATCGTCGCGGTTGGAACGTCGCTGCCGGAATTGGTGACCTCTGTTATCGCGGCGCGCCGGGGACAAGGTGACGTGGCGCTTGGTAACATCGTTGGCAGCAACATCTTCAACATACTGGGCATTCTGGGGGTGACCGCTGCAGTTGCTCCGATCCCGGTGCCCTCGGAAATCGCGAGTTTCGACATCTGGGTGATGCTCGCCGCAACCGCTGTGCTGATTGCAGTTGCCGTGACAGGTTGGCGGATCCGTCGCGGTGAAAGTTTCATGTTGCTTTCAGCTTATGTCGCCTATCTGGCGGCTTTGCTGGTCATGGCTTCTCCGATTTAGGTGGCTTGGAAAAATGTTTGCGCGTTGCTCTTGAATAGCGACTTACCAACTTGCATTTCCGCAGTGTCTGAATGCCGCGACAGAAACGACGATTGGCGCGCGACGGCGCATTCAGCGTTGGAACCACTTCCAAATGGACCAAGAAAGCGCTCCAATCACGGAGCCACCGGACCTGGGTTACCATACCAGTGTAGCCAAATTTCCATTCAATCTGAGGCAATCCAAGGCCAAACCGCGACGTGGGGCGGCGAAGGTTGTTCGCTTTCCGTCAAGTCCTGAGACTGACGCCTTTCGACGACGCTTCTTCCCTGACGCCACTCTGGCAAACTGGAACGACTGGCGCTGGCAGATGCGCGCCCGCATCCGCTCGGTTGCGGAATTGGAGCGCATCTTTGATCTCAGCGCCGAAGAGCGTGAAGCGGTAAGCCGGCATGTTGGTGGACTGCCCGTTGGCATCACCCCCTATTACGCCAGCCTTATGGGCCTGAGCGATCCTATGGAGCCGCTGCGTCGCACGCATATCCCTGTCGGCCAGGAATACCTGCGCTCGCCCGGTGAGGCGGACGACCCCCTGGGCGAGGATCACGACACATCCGTGCCAGGGCTCGTGCACCGGTATCCCGACCGTGTGCTCTTCCTGACAACCGGCACCTGTTCGACTTATTGCCGCTATTGCACCAGGTCTCGCATGGTCGGGCAATCCGGTGGCGAATACCAGTTCTCAATCCGTCAGTGGGAACAGGCGCTTAGTTACATTGAGGCACACCCGGAAATCCGCGACGTGCTTCTGTCCGGCGGCGATCCTTTGACCATTTCCGATGAGAAGTTGGACTATCTGCTGGGTCGGTTGCACGCCATTCCCCATGTGGAATTCGTGCGCACGGGCACAAAGGTGCCGACGGTGCTGCCGATGCGGATCACGCGCGATCTGGTCAGGGTGCTGAAAAAGCACCAACCGCTTTGGATGTCGATCCACGCGACCCACCCGAAAGAGCTGACACCGGAAGTGACCGAAGCCTATGCGCGGCTCGCCGATGCAGGGATACCGCTCGGCTCCCAGACAGTCTTGCTGAAGGGGATCAACGACAGCGTTGAGACGATGAAGGCACTCAATCACGGGCTGCTGAAGCGGCGAGTGCGACCCTATTACCTTTATCAGTGCGATCCAATCACCGGCTCGGCCCATTTCCGCACGCCGGTCGCGAAGGGGCTGGAGATCATTGAAGGTCTGCGGGGCCACACCACCGGATACGCTGTTCCACAATACGTGATCGATGCGCCCGGCGGTGGCGGCAAAATCCCTCTGCTGCCCGACTATTTCGTGGGCCGCGACGGTGACGACCTGATCCTGCGCAACTATGAGGACAACCTCTATCGCTATCACGACCCGGTCGAGGACGACGCCCCAGATGTGGAGGGCGCACCATGCTGATCGGGCTGACCTATGATCTGCGTGACGACTATGCCGGAATGGGCCTGTCAGAAGAGGCGTTGGCCGAATTCGACAGCCCAGAGACTGTTGAGGCGCTGGAAGGCGCACTCACGCGCGCCGGGCACCGCACCGACCGGATCGGCAACATCCGCGCTCTGTCGGCTCGGCTGGTTGCCGGGGATCGCTGGGATCTGGTGTTCAACATCGCCGAGGGGCTCTTGGGCCGTTCACGTGAAGCGCAGGTTCCAGCGTTGCTGGAAGCCTATGGCGTTCCCTACACGTTCTCTGATCCGCTGACGCAGGCGATTGGCCTTGATAAGGCTATATCGAAACAGATCGTGCGCGATGCCGGCCTTCCGACTGCCCCGTTCGGCGTGATCGATACAGCTATGGATGTGATTTGCCCGGAGTTGCCTTTTCCCCTGTTTCTGAAACCTTTGGCAGAAGGAACGGGAAAAGGCTGTGAGAATGCCTCGAAAGTCTGCGACGCTGAAGCTGCGATCCATGTGGCACAAGACCTGATAGCCCGCTTCGGCCAGCCGGTTTTGGCTGAGACCTATCTTCCGGGTCGCGAGTTTACGGTTGGCATCCTTGGAAACGGGGCCGATGCGCGCGTTATCGCGGTGATGGAAATCACCTCGCGCGACCATTCTGGTGATCAGATCTACAGCTTCCAGACCAAGGAACATTGGGAAGAGCATATACTGTACCGGCTCGCCGACGATGCGGAGGCACGCGAAGCAGGGCGTGTTGCGCTTGCCGCCTACCGTGTCCTGCAGTGTCGCGATGCGGCTCGGATAGACCTGCGATCCGATGCCGCTGGTCGACCGCAGTTTCTCGAAGTCAACACATTGGCGGGCCTGCACCCGACCCATTCCGATTTGCCGATCCTCTCGGCCAAGGCCGGGATGTCTTATGACGATCTGATCACAGACATCCTTTCCGCAGCCCTTTCGCGGATCGACCATCACAAGGAGGCGCACCGCGTCGCGTCATGAAAGGTTTGAGCATCCCCGTCCTGCACGGGGCAACCGGCAACACTCCAGATGAGCGAGACACCGTGCGCACCGCGCTTGCGGTTCGAGATGCACTCGTCTCTCTCGGCGGACAGTCCTGGCTTGTCACGTTGGATCAGGGCGCGGACTCTCTTGATACGCTTGCAGCGGAACAACCCGACCTCGTCTTCAACCTTGTGGAAGCGATTGACGGCCTGGCTGGCCCTGCGGCCGCCATCCCCAAGGCCCTTGCGCGCCGAGACCTGCCCTTCACCGGTTGCGGGGCCGAGGCCTCCTGGGTCTGCCGGTCCAAGGTCGCACAGAAGGTGCGCATGCGGTCGGCCGGGCTGCCGACACCCGCCTGGAGCCAGAACGGTGCCTCCTTGGCCCGTGCGCCAAAGGTGATCGTCAAATCGATCACCGAACACGCCTCGATCGGCATTGAACAGTCCTCGGTCATGTCCGGCCGACGGGCGGTACAGTTCATCGCTGACAGGATGGCGCAGACCGGCGATCCACATTTCGCCGAGGCCTTCGTCGATGGCCGCGAATTCGCCTTGTCCTTGCTTGAGACCGATGATGATTTGCGGGTTTTGCCTCCGGCAGAGACCCTTTTTGTCGGCTACGGCGATGACGTGCATCACATCGTTGATTATGACGCGAAATGGGTCGAGGACAGCCATGGCTACCAGAACACCCCGCGCCGTTTCGACTTTCCAGAAGCGGATGATGCTCTGCTGGAAGAGTTGCAACGTCTCGCCCGAGCCTGCTGGGACCTGTTCGGACTCTCAGGATATGCCCGCATCGATTTTCGTGTCGATGACACCGGGCAACCCTGGATCCTTGAGGTCAACACCAACCCCTGTCTAGCGCCTGATGCCGGCTTCATGGCGGCAGCCGCGGAGGCTGGGCTGACCTTTGAGGCGGTCATCGCCAAAATCGTATCGGCCGGCCTGCGCACAACGAAAAAGGCCGCCTGAGATGTTCCGCATCCGTAAGGTCCCCGACGCGCGGGCCCCAAACAACCGCACAGCCGTGGCCGAGGCGCAGGCTATCCTACGGGCACAGTTTCCGGGGATAGCACCGGATGATATCGACGCGCTACCGGGGCGGCTCGAAGACCCGTTTACCCACCGGTTTGTTGCCGAACTTTTGGTGGCCGAAGACGCGCGGTTCCATGTCCGCGCGGCGGCTGTTATGCTCTATGACCCCGAACTGGCCTTTGCTTTTCTGGACATGTTAGCAGCCGCGCCCGGCGCAAATCCCGTTCGCGGGGCTGGTGGTGCCCTCTACGAACGTGTGCGGCTGGAGGCGGCGGCCCTTGGCGCAAGGGGGCTCTATTTTGAGTGTCTGCCCGACGATCCCGAGAGCAGCCCTGATCCGGCCTTACGCGCGCAGAACGCGGCGCGGCTGAAGTTCTACGAACGGTTCGGTGCCCGCCCGATTATTGGCACGGCCTATGAGACACCGCTGTCGCCAGAAGATACCGATATGCCGCATCTCGTCTTCGACGGGCTGGGCCGTCACGACCTGCCGAATGGCGAGCGGCTGCAAGACATCGTGCGCGCGATCCTCGAGCGGAAATACGGCAAGCTTTGCCCGCCGGACTATGTGGCCGAAGTCGTGGGCTCGATACAGGAAGGAGCGTATGCCCTGCGTCCGCCCCGCTACAAAGGAACCAAGGCAATCGCCGCGCCGAACGAGACGCGCCGACCCATTCCGTTGATCGTCAACGACCGTCACGACATCCATCACATCCGGGAGAGAGGCTATGTGGAGAGCCCGATCCGGATCAAATCTATCCTCGAAGACCTTGACTCAACGGGACTGTTTGTCCGCCACAAGACCCGTCACTTCCCCGATCGATGGATCCGCGAAGTGCATGACGCGCGCCTTCTCGAGTATCTCAAGAGTGCCTGCGCGGAAGCGCCTGAGAAGACCTCAATCTATCCCTACGTCTTCCCGGTGCGCAACGCGCCGCGCCTGCCAAAAGAGCGGTCGGTTCTGGCGGGCTACTGGTGCATCGATACGTTCACGCCCATCAACCGCAACGCCTGGCCCGCGGCGCGCCGCGCCGTCGATTGCACACTGACCGCCGCCGAGGCGGTTTTGGGCGGCGCACCGGCAGCCTACGCGCTTGTACGTCCTCCGGGCCATCATGCTGAACACAAAACCTTCGGCGGATTCTGTTATCTCTGCAACGGGGCAATCGCCGCAAATTACCTGTCGCATTACGGCAAGGTCGCGATCCTCGACATCGACTATCACCATGGCAATGGCCAGCAGGACATCTTCTACGAACGCGCAGATGTCCTGACCGTTTCGATCCACGGCGATCCAAGCTTTGCCTACCCCTATTTCGCGGGCTTCCGGGACGAAACCGGGCGCGGGTCGGGGGCGGGTCATAACCTCAACATCCCTCTGCCCGAGACTGTATCCCCGGCACAGTATCTCGACGCCCTGGACCGGGCGCTGGCGCGCATCGGAGAGTTCCGGCCCGACTACCTTGTGCTGTCGCTGGGCTTTGATACGGGCCGGGGCGACCCGACGGGTACATGGTCGAACCGGCCGGAAGACTTCCGTCGCATCGGCGCGCGGATTGCCGAACAGGGCTATCCGACCGTTCTGGTGCAGGAAGGTGGCTACCGGATACGCACGCTTGGCGCGAACGCGCAGGCCTTCTTCGACGGATTTGCAAGCGGTCTTGAATCAGCCCCGCACTCGAATCCAGCACAGCGCAGACCAGCCAACGCTCCCGAGCCGCGTCGATGGCGCACGGGTGTCCGCCCCGAGGACCCCGCCCGCATCCGCGCGCTCGTTGTTGCGACTGATCGCTTTTCCGCCAGTGAGATTGCAATCGCAGGGGAACTGGCGCAGGAACGCATCACGCTGGGGCGCGCATCGGGATATCATTTCCTGTTCGTCAATCGCGGCGACCGACTGGAGGGCTTTGCCTGCTATGGCCAGATCCCCGGGTCAGAGACAAGCTGGGACCTCTACTGGATTGCGGTCCAACCTGAGCTGCACGGCCAAGGCCTGGGCGCGGAAATTTTGCGACGCGTCGAGACCGCGATAGCCGGCGCCGGTGGCCGTCAGGTCTTCATCGACACATCGTCGAGCCCTGCCTACCTGAGCACGCGCGCTTTCTATCTGCGCCAAGGCTATCACCTTGCCGCCGAATTACCGGACTTCTACCGTGCTGGCGACGGCAAGGCGATCTATGCGAAGGCGCTGTCGGCATGACCAAAGTGAAGCTGTCCGTCCGCCAAATAGCAGGCAAGGGTCGCGGTGTGTTCACAAACCTCCCTATCGCGGCGGGTGACGTTCTGGAACAGGCCCCTGCGCTTGAATTGGATGCGCCGGCGACGGATGCCATCGCCCCGACCACATTGGACAATTGCTATTTCGCCCACCCGGCAGATCCTGAGGGCGGTCTGCTGGTGCTGGGGCTTTCGACCTTACTCAACCATTCCGAGATGCCAAACACCCAGACGACGGCAGCCTTCGACCGCCACTCCGGCTGGACGGTCACCCTGCGCGCGCTGCGCGCCATTCCGCTAGGAGAGGAGCTGACCCGCCGCTATGCCTGTCCGGTGTGGTTCGATCCGGTCTGAGGAACACGCGACGGTCTCAAGGCTGACAAACCAGAACATCTGTCGGCGGGTCACGGATCAGGTCTTTTGCGAAACTCCCGAACAGGAATCTCGATAAGGCAGGCCGCGAGTGGGCACCCAAGGCGACAAGGTCGGGTCCATGACGTTTGATTTGCTTTTCGAAAACACTCTCAAGAGGGCCGTCAATCAACTCGACCTTGCCAAGCGCGGCAAGCTCCGGGTTCGCAGCTGCCCAGTTTTTGCATTCAGCCTCCGCTTGTCGCATGAAGAGATCGACATTCACCGGGAAATCAGCACGCATGTGATGAACGACATGATAGGCGTGGAACAGCTTGTAGTCGGCCGATCCAGCAATTTGTTTTGCTGCCGCAACGGCAGCGGCTGCCGCCGGTGAAAAATCGATGGCGCACAGAACATTGCGGTAGTCGCCCTCCACCGCGTTGCGCACCAGTAGCACTGGGTTGTGGCTGAGCCTTGCAATGCGTTCCATCGTAGTTTCACGGAAACTGTCAATCACTGCGCGGTCTCGATGCAGACCGAGAACGATCAGATCGGCGTCAAAGTTCGCTGCCTGCTTCACGATCTCCTCGGACACATCTCCGGAAGATACCTGAATCTCGTAGTTGCACGGCACTTCGCTGGCCAAAGCGGCCGTCTCGCGCCGTAGCTCTTTGGTCATGTCGGCGACGAGGCCAGCGACCAAAGGTTCGGGAATGGCATCGTCTACGACGGAGACAACCCTGACACGGGCACCGAGCGATGATGCCAACGTGAAACCCCGTGTGAGCGCATGGGTGGAACGCGCAGAAAGGTCAGTGGTGATTAGAATGCGATCCATTGAATTCTCCCAAAGTCAAAGCGAAGGATTAACGCCCCCTCAATTGCGTTATCCACGATAGCTTCCACGGCCGCCGCGTCTTGGGCGATCGTCCCAGTCTTCCCACCCGGATTCCTCCGGATAACGCCAGTCTGAGGGGCTTTCGCAATCGCGCTCCTCCTGCAGGGTTTCAGGCGGGTCCCACTGTTCCGGGAACTCATCTTGCGGTGTGGGAGGCGCTGAATGCGATCGCTTGCGGCCGAGGCTTTGCAAGAACCACAGGCGGATCGTGTCGACCCAGGAACGGATCATTGGCGTGTCTCACATGTTGAAGGGTGGTTGGCGCGGCGCTCAAGTCGCCGCGCGCGAGTGTCAAAAATCCATGCCTGCCAGATCGTCGACGTAGTCGGGCATGGAAGCGTTCTGTCGGCGGGGTCTGGGTTTTTCGGCCACGACCGCCTCTGTCGTCATCATCAAACCCGCGATCGAGGCCGCGTCCTGGAGTGCAATCCGCACCACTTTGGTGGGGTCCACGATCCCGGCCTCGAACATGTCGACAAACCGATCAGCCTGGGCATCGTAGCCCCAAACCGCGTCGTTCTTGCGGGTCAGTTGGTCGACGATATACGCCCCATCTTTGCCGGCATTGCGCGCGATCAGACGAACAGGCTCTGTTGCCGCCCGGCGCACAATGGCAGCACCGGCACGCATGTCGTCGTTGATCAACCCTTCCGGGTTCATGGCATGCGATGCCCGCAAGAGTGCAGTGCCACCGCCGGGCAAAATGCCTTCGGCCACAGCCGCACGCGTTGCGTGCAAGGCGTCATCGACGCGGTCCTTGCGCTCTTTCACTTCGACTTCCGTCACACCGCCGACATGGATCACGGCCACACCGCCGGAGAGCTTGGCATGGCGCTCCTCGAGCTTCTCGCGGTCATAGTCGGATGTGGCGTCGTCGATCTGCACTTTGATCGACGCGCATCGCGCGGAGATGTTTTCGGGCGTTCCCGCACCATCGATGATCGTCGTGTCGTCCTTCGTGATCAGGATCCGCTTTGCTCGACCCAACATGTCGAGTGTCACGTTTTCCAGTTTTGCGCCAAGATCCTCGGACACAACGGTCGCACCGGTGAGAACGGCAATGTCCTGCAGCATCGCCTTGCGGCGGTCCCCGAAGCCCGGCGCCTTGACGGCAGCGCATCGAAGATTGCCGCGCAGCCTGTTGACCACCAGCGAGGCCAGTGCTTCGCCATCGACATCCTCGGCGATGATCAGGATCGGCTTGTCAGCCTCGATGACGGCTTCAAGGATCGGGACCAGCGGCCTCATGCTGGAGAGCTTCTTTTCGTGCAGCAGGATGAACGGTTCGCCCAGTTCAACCGCCATTCTGTCCGAGGCCGTCACGAAGTAGGGCGAGAGATAGCCGCGATCAAACTGCATGCCATCGACAATCTCGAGCTCCATCTCGCGCGACTTGGCTTCTTCAACGGTGATCGCACCCTCGCGACCGACACGCTCAATCGCATCGCTGATGATCCGGCCGACGTCTTCATCACCATTGGACGCAATGGTCGCGACCTGCCGGATTTGCTCGCTGGTCTCGACCGGGCGAGACAGGCCATCGAGTTCCGAAACCAGAGCACGAACGGCGGCGTCGATACCGCGTTTGACGTCCATAGCATTCATGCCCGCGGCAACGGCCTTGTTGCCCTCGCGCAGGATCGACCGGGCGAGCACAGTCGCAGTGGTGGTGCCATCACCAGCCATTTTTGCCGTGCGCTCCGCTGCTTCGCGAATAAGACGCGCACCGATATTGGCATAAGGGTCGGAGAGTTCGATGGATTTGGCCACCGAGACGCCGTCTTTGGTGGTCCGGGGCGCGCCAAAGCCCTTGTTGATCATCACGTTGCGCCCACGCGGGCCAAGCGTGACGGCAACAGCATCCGCGAGGACGTTGACGCCTTTGATCATTTTCTGCCGGGCATCGGCATTGAACGCGATAGATTTGGGTGACATGTGGCAAGTCCAGCCTGAAGGGTTTCTTTGCGCTGGATTTGGGAAACGACGGCGTCTGCGCATAGATCAATCAACCATGAAATTTTCGCGCTGATACTATCGGTTCAGTAAATACTTATTTTATTGCATGTACTTAGAGAATTCGGTCCGAGAACTCCCGAATTGAAATGATCGGCGCCATCAACCAAATGGACAGAGCTTCAATGGTGAAGCGTGGAGTAGGACCCATGCATACAAAACCTGTTACTCATTGGTGGGATTGGCACAACTGGCGGACCTGGTCGATTGCCGGGATCGCAGCGCTGCTTCTCATCGCAGCTGCTGTCTACATGACCGACATGTTCGGTGGTTCGGCCTTGACCGATACGGGCGGCGTGACGATCACTGAGCCTGCCACCGAATAACGACAACGACCAACCTGCACTGGCGGATGTTCCGCCAGTGCAACCAAGTTACTGAACACGGGCCTTCGCGAATTTTTGCAAGATACGCGCCGCGTCAGCCGGAATGCCCTCGGCCTCACTTGTGACCGCATAAGCGGCATATCCAAAGCGCGGAGCGTCCTCGACCAAGCGCAACTTCCCACGCTCGACCTCTCCCGAAACAGCCCGATAAGGGAAGTACCCTGAACCGGGTACAACTCTCAGGTAGTCGAGCCCCAGCATTCCGAGACCCAATTGCAAAGCCGGTCTTGCAAGATGGGGGTAGTTCAGCAGATGATCTGCACGGAACTCCGGTCCCCAGTCGATCAGCACATACCCGTCACCCAATGGATCCACTTTCGGGTCCGGATTGCTGGTAACCAGGACAAAGGCATCCTCAAAAAGCTGGATCGCATTGAGCTCAGCAGTGTTCAGCGGACGATAGGTTACCGCCAGATCCAGTGTGCCGTCCTCGATCTGCCGGGACAGCGCCTCGGAGCGTTCCGACACGGCGTTGATCGCGACGTTGGGAAAAGCTTCTCGTAGCGTCGGAAGGGCGCCAATCAGAAGCTTGTGCCACAAGCTCGGCACCGCGCCGATCTCCAGCGACATGTCAAAGGCATCAGGCAGGGAGGCATCGAGCCGTGCTTGCGACCAGGTGCGCATCAATGCTTGCGCGTGGCGATGAAACCGGCGGCCAGCGGGCGTCAGCGTTGCCCCGCTCTTCCCGCGCTCGAAGACGGGACGCCCGAGTTGTTCCTCAAGCGAACGGATGCGCATGCTGACGGTCGATTGTGTCACGTGCACCTTGTCCGCGGCATCAAAAAAGCTGCCGGTTTCGACTACCGCGAGGAATGTGCGCGCAAGTTCAATGTCCATGCATTATCTATTTGGAACTCCGAAACCAGCGTCAATATAAATTCGTTTTTCAAACTTCGAGTCTGCCCCCATATTGGCTCTGTAGCGGTCAGGAGCCGTCACATGTTCGGAACACGATCCATGATTTTGTGACAAGTGTCGCACCCGATCCCTCGTGACGTCATCGCCTTTCAGGGCCGCGCCCCGAAGCCGCTACATCAGGAATGCAACCTCAACCGGGGGTCTTATGGATGCCCCATCTATGGAGAAAAACATGAGTCGCGTATCAATTGGTGCACTGCTCGCAATGTTGATGGCGACATCGGCCTTCGCTCTGTCGGCCGAGATCGACACCGATGGTGATGGCATGGCGTCTCTCGCCGAAATCCAGGCGTTCTATCCTGAAGTGACCGAAGAACTCTTCGGAGAGATGGACACCGATGGCGACGGATACGTCAATGATGAAGAATTCCTGACAGCGGTCGGAGCCGAACTCATCCCTGACCCGGAGACTGACTCGTAATCAGGAGGTCGCGGAGTGATCGACACATGTCCCAAGGTACACGAATCCACGGACAGCTTCTGAGTGCCGCAGGCCTCTGGCTGCTCTTGTCCCCCTTCGTCCTGTTCAGCCAGACAAGCCTTTCAAGCGGCGCATCGGAAACGGCAACAATTGCCTTGATGTCCATGGGTTTCCTGGCGCTTTTGATCGCAGGAGCGAGCGCGCGACATTATCGCTGGGTGAGTGGTGCCTTGGGTATTGCATTGGGTGTCGCAACACTGGGAGGCCCGTGGGTGTTGGGCTACGCCGACCAGTTCATGGTCGCGCTGAGTTCCAGCATCACCGGGGTTGCGATCATCTCAATAGCGGTTGCCGAGTGTTTTGGTAGCAATCAACACGGTCACTCCTAGACGGAAGCAGGGCGGGAAACCGCCCTGCCTTCTTTGCACGGACGACCCCTTTTGGGTGAGACTCGGAAGAGAATGACGAAGGATGCATCAGAGCTTCCAGAGGTCCCGGATCAAGTAACCAATCAGGTCGCTGATGAACCTGAAATCCCGGAGCAACTGTCGGCTGCATTAAACTCCCTGTCGCCAAGCGACGCCTTGCGTGAATTGCTTTCGCTGAGTCCTCAGGCCCGCTTGGATGCGCTTTTAGCGCTCTCGCCCGCTCTCGCCGCAAACCTTCTCGCGCAAGCCCCCAATGAGACGGCCGTCGAAATTGTCGGGCACTTGGAACCCGACCGCGCGGCAGAAATCCTTGCCCTGCTTCAAAGCGATGTTCAGGCCGACCTGATTGGGGAACTCGGCACTTCGGGCGCCGAAGCGATTCTGTCGGAACTGGAATTTGAAAGCGCCTCGGAGATCCGACGCCTCTCGGCCTATGACGGCGATACAGCCGGCGGCCTGATGATGGCGGAGGTCTTTCGCTTTCGCGAGGCAGACACTGTCGGCAAGGTCCTCCGGGATATCGCGTCGGCAGATGACGATTTCGAACGATATCGCGGACAACACCCCTACATCACGGACGACAACGGACATCTCAAAGGCGTCGCCTCGCTGCGCGGGCTGCTCACGGCGAAGCGGAGCGCGACACTGCAATCCATCATGACCGTACCGATCTCAGTTTCTGTCGACACCCGGCTTGATGAACTCGAAGACCTTTTCGACGCCCATCCGTTCCTCGGCCTGCCGGCGGTGGACGACTTTGGCGTTCTGGTCGGCGTCGTCGCTCGATCCGCCGTGGCTGAGGCGGTCCTTGAACGTGCCGAAACCCAAAGCCTGAAACGCCAGGGCCTTGTCGGTGACGAACTCCGCTCGATGCCGCTCTGGCTCAGATCCCGCCGTCGGTTGGCATGGCTGTCGGCGAACATCGTTTTGAACATCATCGCCGCAAGCGTGATTTCGGCCTATGAAGCAACCTTGGCGGCAGTCATTGCCCTCGCCGTATTTCTGCCCATGGTCTCGGACATGAGCGGATGCTCGGGAAACCAAGCTGTCGCCGTGACCATGCGCGAGTTGAGCCTTGGCCTTGTTCGGCCGATCGACGCCTTTCGGGTCTGGCTCAAGGAAATCTCTGTCGGCGTGATCAACGGGATTGCGCTTGGATTACTGATTGGTTTGGTCGCCTGGCTCTGGAAGGGTATCCCGGCACTCGGCCTCGTTATTGGGCTGGCTTTGGCGCTCAACACGATGCTTGCGGTGTCGATTGGCGGCGTGGTGCCGCTCTTGTTGAAACGCATCGGGCAGGACCCGGCCGTGGCCAGTGGCCCGCTCTTGACCACGGTTACCGACATGGCGGGCTTCTTTTTCGTCTTGAGCTTTGCGACTGTCATGATGCCATGGCTGGTGAAGTGATCTTGCAAGCCTAAACTGCAGTACAATCTGGCTATGAGGCGCCGCGGACCTGTATGAAGCTTCTATGGTTCGCCAAATTCTGCCCCTCACTGCGCTTCTTCTGGGATCCGCCTTTCTTCTATTCGCCGGAGGCGTCAATGGCCTCATTCTGCCGGTACGCGGTGAGATCGAAGGCTTCTCCGCCGCCTCGCTCGGCCTCCTCGGGACGGGGTGGGCCATAGGTTATGTGGCGGGCTGCCTGCTGACGCCGGGTATCGTAGCCCGGGTCGGTCACGTACGGGCCTTTGGCGTCATGTGCGCGCTGGCTGCGATCTCCGTGCTTCTCTCCTTGCTCCTGATCAGCCCGTGGTTCTGGATTCCCTTGCGCGCCATCTCGGGCTTTTGTTTCGCCGGGGCCGCGATGGTCGTCGAAAGCTGGCTCAACGAACGGGCTGAACCCTCCACGCGCGGCAAGATTTTTGGCGCCTATACCATGATCAATCTCGCCGCGAGCACCGCCGGGCAGATGGTTCTGGTTCTGGGCGATCCAGCCGGCTACCTGTTCTTCGTACTTGCGGCAATTGTCTATTGCGCGGCGCTTCTGCCCACAGCCCTGTCGGCAAGTGCCACGCCGTCACCTCTCGTCAGCGCCAAGCTGGATGTGCCGCTCTTGTGGCGCAACTCGCCCGTGGCAGTCTTCGCTGTGTTCATGGTCGGGATTTCGAACGCCGCTTTCGGAACACTGGCGGCGGTCTACGCGGCCCGAATTGGGCTTGATGTACCGGCAATTGCGCTATTCGCCAGCCTGCCAATCCTGGCTGGTGCCGTCGCACAAGTGCCCGTGGGCGCGCTTTCGGATAAATTCGACCGCCGGATCGTGTTGATCGGCGTGACTATTGTCGCCATAGCCGCCGACGCCACGTTCCTGCTTTTTGCGCCTGCGGGAGAGATCGCCGCGCTTGCCACGGCATCCCTGTTCGGCGCGGCGGTTTTTGCCATGTATCCGGTGATTATTGCCCACGCGAGCGACCACGCGGCGCCTGGCAGTTTCATTCAGGTCAGTGGAGGCATCCTGCTGATATTTGGGATCGGCTCGATTATCGGGCCCACGGTCGCCGGTTACTCTATGTCAGCGCTCGGGGATCCAAGCCTGTTCGTCGTGACGGGTATCGCTCATCTCTGCATGCTCCTCTTTGCCGTGTTCCGCATCGTGACCACGCCCGCCCTGCCGGATTCTCAGAAGGCCGCATTCAAACCAACTCCGCTTGGGCGCAACACAACGCCAGAGACGGCCAATCTCGCAACAAATGAGACACCGGAGCCGGAAATCTCAACGATGGATCAGAAGGCGGAATAAGAGGCGAAAACCGGAAAAGCCGCCGAACACTGCTTGCACAGGGTCGATCAGAGAAAAAGGCCAAGAAACGCGAAAGCGCCGACCGAGAGGATGCCGACCACAACCAAACATGAGATCAGCGCCAACACCAGACCGGCAATGAACCAGTACCCATCTCGCTCGCTGAGACCGAGTGCCAGCATGACAATCGAAAGCGCGGGAAGCCCGTTGGCAAAAGGGATTGGGAGGAACAGAAAGACCGCGAGGATCAAGGATGTGCCGCCTATGACTCGTTCTGCCGCGAGATACGATTTCGGCCACCAACGTGGTTTGGCCATACGCTCGATCCGTTCGACGTAAGGCACGGAAACTGTAACGATCCGGCGGAACGCGGATTGGTCGATCGACCGGTCGGCAACGAGGCGTGGCAGCCAGATCTCAGATCTGCCAAGCAGGAGCTGCATGCCCAGAAGCATCAAAGGGAGAGCCGTGAAGACCGATGAGCCTGGGATGAACAGGAACACATTCGGTGCGGCAAAAATGACCATCAAGGGCGCGAAACTCCGGTCACGCAGCGCCGTGACGATATCCCTGACAGAAACGCGTTCGCCCTCGCCGGCAATGAGGTCTCGCAGAACCTCCGACAGCCGACGCCCAGGATGGCGCGCCAGAAGCTTTTTGGCGGTCTCGACTTTTGTCATTGGGTCTACAATTCGATAGGGGTCGGCAGCGCGCAGGCGCTGCCGACCGGCGTAAAGCGTCAGCTTCCGCCATCCGTTCCTTCAGGCAGGGCGACGGCAAGGCGGTGAATGGCGTTGATTGCGGTCAGGCCGTCCTCGCCGGCGCTCTCGTATTCGATGTGAACGCGATCACCCCTGCCAAGATCGGCTGGCGTTTCAACGGTGTCGGGTATCTCCCAGACTGTCAAGTCGGTCATGACAATGATCCGATCGACCCGGTCGAAACTCAGTATGAGCCCCTCGGTTTCATCGGCAAACGCGGGTGTCACCAACGCACCCGCAACAAATAAAGCTAGAATGGAACGCATGTTTCGCTTCCCAACGAGGAGGAAGCCCTGGGCGCGCGAGTTCGCGCTTGCGGCAGCCGGACGGAGCCTCGCGCCCGACACCGCAGATATGGGAATGTACGAAGCTCGCGCAAGAGGCGCTTCGAGACCAATGTTGGTGTGTCTCTTACGTTAGGCCTTTTCGGCGAAGTCGCGCGCATACGACAATTCAGCCCAAAACGTTGGCCTTGAGAGATCTGTCGTCTCGCGTGGATCCGGTCGTTCGCCGTGTGCTTTCCCGCTCGAGCACGGCAGCTGCGTAAGGGTGGATTGAGGTTTGATTTTTCCCGACATGGGAATGGCTGGTTTGGCGAAATCTAGCCGCGACGCAGCGCCCGGCATTCCGCGTATGCGAAAGGATGCTGCGTCAGCAATAGCTGCAATTGCCAAAGGCACCTCCGTCCGCATTCTACCAGTTCGCGCACGGCGCAGCGAAGGTCCGGTCTACAACTTCTCCGCCACTCCATGGCTCTAAGGCTAGCCAGCGAAAACCTGTCTCGCTGACGCCAGTCGCATCCAATCCCGGCCGCCGAACGCGACAAGAGCGAGATAAATCTGCCCGGCGTCTACATCCGGTTTGAATACGATGGTCAGTCGCTGACCGGCGCCGCCATGGCGCACGAGCCATCCATCCAGTTTGCCGCTGAGCCGAGCACCAGATGTTGGGTTTGCAGAAATTTCTTGGAGAAGGGCATCGATTTCATCCAGGCGACGGCTTGCTGCTGCAACGTCACCGTCGGTCACCTCGACAATATGATCAACGATACCGATGAGGTCCCGTTCGAAGAACGGATGCCTGACAAAACGCATCAGGTCTTGTGATCCATTGCGGCAAGATGGGATCGTGCGCCTGCAGTGACATCGGAGGCTTCGCCGATAGGTTCCCATTGGTCAAGTGGCAGGGACAGCCGGCGTTCCAATTCCGCTTCGAGCAAAGACCGTTCACGATCCCGCTCCGCCTTGGCTTTCGCTAATTCACCCGAGACCGCCGCGCTCACATTCGGATACTCGCCGGCTTCGACCAGTTCCCTTGCAAAGGTGTAGGCGGTGTCGGTAAAACTGACAGATTGCTTTTGAACGCTCATGGCAAACTCCTTGGTGCTCCAATAGACTACCGAGTTTTGCCGCGGCTGGCAAGCCGGGCAGGCCGACCACTAGAAATACGTCAATAGCCTTGCGGCCTCCCCAGCTCGTTCGCCATGTCGCAGGGGAGAACGGCCCTTCGGTCCGTCGCGCATTCGGCCATGCGGCCTCACCGCGGCGTTGTGCCTGGCATCCCGGTTTGCCCGCCTCGCGAGCACGTCCCTCCCCGGCCGCTCCGCCGGATTGCGCTCTGGTCTGTTTTGCGGGGCAAAACGATCCCGCCGCTCCATCCGTCTCCCGCGTCCGGTCGGGCCGTTTGCCTGCTCGTGTCGGGCAAACCTACCGTCTAAACACACACACATGAGTGCGGAAGCATATCCTCCGGATGGCTCCCAAATCAGCCCGCGTCAAGGATCGCAAAACTTTTCGGCGAGGTTGGCGCCAGTGGCGTAGGGCGGTCCCGTGCGTGAGCGCGCGCATGTGTCGGGTGCTGCGCGCAGAAAACTTTTGCGCCCGGCAAGCCGGCGGCTGCGCCGTCCCTGACCCGGGCAGATTCGGAAACCAGGCATTCGGCCATGCCCCCACACTCACGTGGTGGTCGAACCCAATATCTGGAGAATGAATATGGCTTACGACACAGCAAACACCTACGAGACCATCGAGCTTTTCGGGCTGACCGAGAAGGATGCACAGCTGCCGATCCCGGAAGATCACATCCTGACCGACCGCATCATCCGCGAGAGCTTCGAGGCATTGCTCGGTCCGTTGCGCGGGACCGGCCTTGAAGCAGAAATCGAACCGCTGGCCCATGGGCTCGCCACGATCCTGCAGCGCCGCAAGGTGGCGCTTGGCAAGGAGGTCGACCGCACCGCCGACAAGATCGGCGCGCTGGCAAAATCCCACGACGGATCGGAGATCGCCGAGACCGCGATTGAGGAGGCGCAGGCGCGCTTTCTGCAACTGCGCGAGATTGTCAGCGCCATCGAGGTGATGAGCGAGGCAGCGGCGGAATGCTACGAGATCGAGACGGGCCACGCCTTCATCCCGGCGGCAGGCTCACGCGCCAGCGTTCGGGCGCAAGAGACCGGCGCGGTTTTCGAGGCGCGGCAACTGCTGGAGCAGCACGACCGTGAAACCGCCGAGAAGTCGAAAGTCGAGGGGGTTCCCCTGATCGTCTCAGGCGCTACCGACTGGACCGATGTCGATGTGATCTTCAACACGCTCGACAAGGTTCGCGAACGGATCAGGCAGAACCGCAATCAGGAAATCTTCCTCTGCCACAAGGGTGGCAAGCACGGGGCGGAGATGATTGCGGCTCGGTGGGCCCGGGCACGCGGGGTCGCGCAGGCACGCTTCGATCCGCGCTGGTCCGCGCATGGGCGGGCGGCACCGTTCAAGTGCAACGACGAAATGCTGGACGACAAGTTCGCGGCGACAGGGGTTGTCCTCTTCGGCGGCAACGGGGTCGCGCTGAACCTCGGGCAGAAGGCGGAAGCGAAAGGCCTGACGGTCATGCGGGTTGCGGACCCGGCGAAGAAGTCCGCGGAGATGTAAGTTGAGAGGGTCGCCTTCGGGTGGCCCTTTCGTTGTTTCTCATGGGCGTGGCAGTTCTCCAAACTTTTTTGCCTAGCAAGTTCATGTTTTGATAGGTATATGCGTGCCAAGCAAAACTTGGAAATGATTGGCATGACACCTCTCAGCAGCATCGCGATGAGCGCCTATACCGATCTGGTACGCCTCCTGAAGGACGATGCGTTGTCCGGTGTCGAAGGTAAGCCCACGCTCAAGGAGCGCGGCGACAAGGCCTATTGGTATGCCGCGCGCCGTGTCGGGACGGAGATGCGGTTCATCTATATCGGCGAAGACAGCGACGAGACGCGCGCGCGCATCGACCGGATCGAAGTGCTGCGCGCGACCGCTAAGGAGCGGCAGGCAGAGCGGTCGCGGCTCGTTCGACTTCTGCGGGCCGAAGGCATGACGCCCACCGACCGGGCAACGGGTTCCATCCTGTCGGCCATGGCCGCAGCCGGAACCTTCCGGTTGGGCGGCACCATCGTCGGGACGAACGCGTTCCGGCTCTATGAGGGCGAGCTAGGTGTTCGTCTGCCCTTAGGGGGCATGGCCAATACCGGCGACATCGACATCGCCCAGTTCGAGAAGCTCAGCGTTGCCTTGCAGGATCAGGTCGACCCGGGTCTCGCCGAGACCTTTTCGGCTCTAAAGTTTGATCCCTTGCCTGCACTTGACCAAGGCCGGACCTGGCGATGGGCCCAGGGCGGCAGTGGCCAACTGGTCGAGTTCCTCACGCCCGCCTTCGGAGATGAGGCCATTCGAGAGCTGCCCGCATTGGGCGTGAACGCCCAAGCGTTGAATTATCTCAACTTCCTGATCGCAGAGCCGATCCATGCGGCGGCGATCTATCGATCCGGCGTATTGGTCCAGGTTCCGCGCCCGGAGCGTTATGCAATCCACAAGCTGATCATTGCCGATCGGCGGCGGGACGGAGCGGGGAGCCTCAAATCGGCGAAGGACCGGGAGCAGGCGGCGTTCCTGATCGAGGCGATGGCCGAGGACCGGCCCGATGATTTGGCCCGCGCCTATGCTACCGCGCTGGAGGTTGGCCGACGCTGGCGCGAGCATATTGGCAACTCGCTGAAGCGGATGTCTGAGACCAAGGTGATGCTCGAGAGCCTGGGCGCGTGATGGCCGTAACGGGGTCGTGCTTGGCGCGGCCCTTTCGTCATGTCTCATGGCGCGTGCGATCGGTCACACTTGATCGGCAGCTCACGGCGTCCAGCACCGTCATCCCTCTACCCAGCCCGTCGGAGTTCGGCCCATCCGCATCGGTTCGGGCAGCGGGATGGTGCGCACCTCGCACATCATCAGCAGCGCAAGACGCGAGGGGTCGAGACGTCGCACATGAGGCTGAAGACCTGCACGTCCCTTGGGTGGTGTTTCGGAACATCGCACCCACGCGGACGGGCTCCTTCAGCATCCCGGCCTGGATCGGCGGGACGCGAACGCGGATGGTGGCGTCGGCGTGATGGCAAGGGTCATGCGGATCACTCCTTTTTGCTCATTGATGTGGATCGCACGGGGTCGGCCCAATCGTGCCCTCAGCTCACGCTTCGGCAAGCACAAATACGGCTTCCACGGCGGGGCCGCGGACTGAACCGCCCCGGGTTTACCGGAGAGTAAAACACTCAAAGGATGAGCC
>NZ_AQQZ01000021.1 GCF_001205715.1 Pseudaestuariivita atlantica | reverse complement strand
CGTGAAGACGGTCGTGATGTCGATGGCATCGAAAAACGCCTGCATGTGCGGAATGGGCTCGGACGGCGGATGCTCGGGTGCTGGCTCCGGATCGGGGAAGAAGCTGTCGGGCAAGCCATCGATCTGGCAGGCGTTGAACACGCGGTAGGATTTCTGGAAGCGGAACACGCGGGCCTCCTCGGAGCGATCATCCCTCTCCCCGTGATCGTCCTCGCCACCGGCGTTTTTCCGGCTTTGGCCGTAATAGACGACGACAGAGGACTTTTCGCCCTTGCGAACCTTCGCGTCCAACGCATTGGCCTGCGGCAGCGTCATCCAGAAGGGCGAGCTATGGCCCGCCATGACGGTGCGCATGGTCAGCAGGAAGTTGTTGACCCCTTGGTAGGGCTCACCGCCCACGCGCAGGGGGCGTGAGCTGCCGCCTGCCGTCCAGGGCTTGCGCCACGGCAGAACGCCGCGCTCGATGATACGGATGATTTCGTTTGTGATGACCTCGGAGGCATCGAATTTTGGCGTGCGGGATCGGGCCATGGCTGGCGTCCTTTCGTGTGTGGGTGAGAAAGACAGGCCGGAACCCGGCCCGGACCCGTCTGAGGGACCCCAAAGGCCCTCTTAAGTCAGTCACAAAACCCGAAGGACACTTTCCCTTTCTGCCAGCCCGGAGGCACAGGCCGAGGACTTCCGAGGCCGTCAGAACCGCGGTTCATCTTCATTGCACTCAGCACCTCAAGATCGGCAACGCACATCGGCAAAGAAGTGTTCAAGTCTGCTGATTGTCACGCCTTATCAACGATTTAGGGTAATCAAAGACCGGCAAACTTCACCGGTGCTTGTCTGATACTTGCGTCGTGTCGGCGTCTGGGGCTTCGCCTGTGACAAGCCTTTTTAGGTTGCCGTCAGGGAGTAGCTGGTGCTGCGTCCACCAGCGTCGTCTTTCTCAAGGGCTCCCAAGTCGATCAGATCGAGGATGTCGCGATAGGCCGTGTCTTGTGAGCATTTTTCGAGCTTCGCGTACTTCGACGTCGTGAGCTTTCCTTCGAATCCATCCAGCAGGCGGTTGAGCATGTCTCGTTGCCGGTCGTTTATGTTCGCCGTACCATATTTCTCCCAGAACCGCGCCTTCCGGAACACGGCCTCAAGGATGATCTCGGCACCATCGAATGCGCGGTCCAGGCAAGCCAGGAACCAAACGAGCCACGCCGTGACATCAAGCCCGCCTTTCTGCGTTTTCTCGAGCATATCGTAATAGTCGCTCCGCTCCTGCCGAATTTGCGTCGACATGCTGTAGAACCGCTGGGCGCTGCCTTCCGATCGCGCCAAGGCCATGTCTGCGATCGCGCGCGCAATGCGCCCATTGCCATCATCGAAGGGGTGGATGGTGACAAACCACAGATGAGCGATGGCGGCACGTATGACGGGATCTGTTTCGGGGGGCTGGTCAAACCATTCCCAAAACCGCGCCATCTCCCCGTCCAGTCGGTTGGCCGCAGGCCCCTCAAAATGCACGCGTTCGCGGCCATAGGGTCCTGATACAACCTCCATCGGACCGTCACGCCAATTTCCCACCCTGATCCGGGTCATTCCGCTTCGCCCGGTCGGAAAGAGAGCCGCATGCCAACCGAACAGGCGCTCCGCATCCAGTGGCTGGTCATATGCTTGGGTCGCGTCCAGCATCATCTCGACGACACCATCAACATGGCGATCAGACGGGATCAGTCCACCAATTTCGAGCCCGAGCCGCTTCGCAATGGACGAGCGCACCTGATCCTTGTCGAGCGCCTCCCCCTCGATCTCACTGCTTTTGACGACATCACTGGTCAGTGTTCTGAGCATCGCCTCGTTGCGAAGATCGAAGCCAAGACCCTCCATGCGCCCCAAGAGTTTGCCTTGGCGGTGACGGACCGCAGCAAGTTGTGAAGACAGTTTGGCCTTATCCCAGGTAAACTGGGGCCAATCAGGGATTTCGTGGATGTAGGTCATATTTTACGCACTCTTTGCGGAGATTATACGGCACAATCTCCGCAAGACAACAAAAACACCGCAGAAGGCGCGGAGAATAAGGGTGGCAACCTCCGCACACCGCACTTCAAACGCTGAGTGTAGAACACCTGCTTTCCCATCCATCACGTAGCCAGTCCGCCCAGCCGGCCATAGAAACTGCGATCAAGGTGCAATTCGCCAACCTGCGCCCGTTCTACGAGCCCGCGCAGGTATCCGCCGGGTGATTTGACCTCACCTGTGGTGGATTTATCGAGGATAAGGGCTATGGAAGCCGCTGCAGCGGCTGGCCCCAACACTTTGTTGGCCACGTTCCACGCATCTTCCGAGATGCCCACGATGGGCCTAAGATTGGCCGCCGCCCGGTGCACGTCGTTCCAGTCTCGCAGGTAGCCACCCATTGCCCGCGCCATTTCTGCAAAATGCGGACAGGAGGCCATCAACATCGGGATATCGACGTCAGATCCACGTTTTGATGCACCGTTTTGACTATGGGTGCTCCAGTTGATGTCTAGATCAACTTCTTCCGTGCTCTCAACGGGCTCTGCCCCCTGCCCTTCTCGCGCAAGTCCGGCCACGTGCTTTGTTTCAAAGCGATTACTTTTTACAGGATTAGGTTCATTTGTAGTTAGTATGTGGGTTTCAATTTCGAGACTCGTGGGTGTCATATATTGAGATTTACTGGCCTCTGAATCGGCGCTGCCGGCCGAACTCGCGTCAGACCGATCGGGCCAATCAAAGGCCGCCTCGAAAGCTTGCTCCACCGAGACAAGGAATGCCTTGATGCGAGACAGGTAGCTTTCCAACCCTTCTGCCCTCTCGGAGCGCCTAGGCAGGCCCTTCAGGAGCCCGTCAAATGTCTCCTCGAGGTCGCGCCAGGGACCGCGCAGGCCCGCCTCCAGCGCCTTTTCGATCTTGGCGCGGATCATGCGCCTTGTGACCGTGATCGCGTTGCGCAAGCTGGCGCAGGCGCTACGTTCTGCTTGGAGATGCGCATAGAGCGCCTCGAACTCCTCCGCACGCGCTGCAAGAGGCGACAGGTCGAAACCATATGCCTCGACAATCACGCCATCCTCGTCCCGCCTACCCCAGCGTTTGCCGTTGGGACTGTCCTTCATGGAGATCACACCAACCTCGCACAGCCGCCGCACGTGACGGCGCAATGTCGCCAGCGAAAAGCCAGTCTGCTCCATAAGGAAATGGTTCGACGCCCAAACAATGGGCCGCCTGCCCTCTTCCCAATCTTGCGCCTGCGTGACCGCGCCAAACGTATCGAGAAGCAGCAAGTCCTGCGACTTCAGACCAATCGTTGCCGCGACCTTCTTCACCGCAACGATCGCCTGGGATTTGGGTATAGATAACCGTTCGCCAACTTCTGCAAAGCGCTCGGCTTGTAGAAGTCCCGGCGTCGGCTTACGCCAACCGCTCTGTGTCATGCCTGTATTTCACCTCCGTGGTTTATGGAGGCAAAAGGATCCCGTTCGCCTAAACGACGTTCTTTCGTTGACAGTGATTCGCGGGAGCCGTATCCAGTAGGTGTCTAATCTAATCGGATAAGCTCTCGGGCCGGATCGGCTTGGGGGCTTTTCTTTTGCCTCAGGTCATGATGTCGATGTCTCCTCAGTTTTTCTGAGAAACTCAGCGTAGAGATCATCGAGGTTCTCCGAGAGAAACTCTCCGAACGCCGCGGAATCCTTGGATGTCAGCGAGATGTTGTAGGCCCGGCCTGCACGACCAATCACGCCTTTGATCCGGCCTTCTCCAGCCGTCCAGGTGCGCTTGGCAGGTGCCGTCTTGGCGCTGCGACGCTTGGGCACCCTGCCCGCTTCTGCCACCTTGCTGTGCAAGATCTCGAACTTCGTGTCACTGTCGAGCTGATCAAAGCCTTCCGATCCAAGGATACGATCGGCGACCTTGAGGTTGGCCTTTTCCGCCATCAACTTCTTGAAGTCTTCCCAACGGTCCCGGCCGATCTGCTTGGCCGGTCCGATGGCCTCGATCAGGTGGCTTGGCACCGTGCTCGCGACCGAAAGCATGCGCGACAGGAGCGTTCCGTCGATCGTCAGCGCCTGCTGGATCACGTCCTTCTCCTGACCCAGGTCGCGAAGGTTCTTGGCGAACAGCGCTTTCTCGATGAAGGAAAGATCGGCGCGGGCGGTATTCTCTTGGCCCTGCGCAAGGACGTGCGCGACATCGTCCATGTCCTTGACCACGGCCCGCACCGGACGTCCCAAGGCTCGGGCGGCGCGCACGCGGCGGTGCCCGAAAACCACCATGTAGCGCCCGGTCAACTCCGGGTGCGGACGGAGCAGCACCGGCGTGTCCTGGCCACTGGCCGAGATCGAGCGCTTGAGCTCTTCGAAGGCTTCATCGTCACCGCTCAGCCGGTCATTGACGAAAGACGCATCAATGAGACCCGTGTCGATCTCCACGATGGTTTCGCCCTCAAGCAGTCGCTTGGAGTTTTCGGCCAGGCTGTCGATGGAAACCTTCATGGATTTCGACGCGCCGCGCATCGCGTAGCTTGAGCGTTCCGCACCGGGCTTTGCCTGGCTTGCATCGCCCATCACGGATTTCAGCAGGTCTTTCCTGGCCATCTCGCCCTCCCAAAATCAATCTGGAATTTCTCATCTGCACGGCTGTCAAAACTGGTCTGCACGGCTGTCAAAATCATGGGATGTCGCGCCCCCATGCTTGGTGGACGAGACCCGCGATCTCGTCGTTCACGGCATTCAGGGAAGCGATGGCACGATCGTAAGTGGATCGTACAAATTGCGCCCGTTCGACCTCGTAAAGCGTTTGCTTCGTAATCCCCGCATCGGAGATCGCTGTGGACTTCACCATCTGCGCTTCGAGCATCTGGTTCGGGAACATGGCCTGCAAGAAACCCACCATCTGCTTCTGGGGTCCATCGGTTGGCTCAAAGCGGGTGACGAGATAGCGAAACCATTTGAGCTTCATCTCGGCACCGGCTTCACGGATCGTTTGAAGGATACCGCCAAGCATCAGGAGGAACTGGCTCATGGACATCACGTCCAGCATCTGTGGATGGACCGTGACGAGCACCGACGAAGACGCTGTTAAGGCAGTTAGAGTCAAATATCCGAGCTGAGGAGGGCAGTCGATCACGACGATATCATAGCGATCTTCGACCTCCTCGAGCGCCTTAGAGATGCGGGTAAAGAATGCACGACCCTCGGAAGGATCACGGCTCGTCAGCGCGACGGGCGTGTCGTACTCGTATTCCTGCAGATCGAGACTCGCAGGAACGATATCGAGGTTCGGGAAGTTTGTGGACCGGATCACGGTGCTGATGGGCCGGCGCTCATCGTCGTAGCGCAAAGTCTCGTAGAGCGAAGAAACAGAGTCTAACTCCGGCTGAATGCCATGTAGGGCCGTCAGCGACGCTTGCGGGTCAAGGTCGATCGCGAGAACACGATGCCCCTTCAAGGCAAGGTGCTGGGCGAGATGAGATGCTGTCGTAGTCTTGCCCGAACCGCCCTTGAAGTTGACGACAGAGATGACGTGAAGCTCTTCGCCTTCTGTCCGGTGGGGGAGGTAGCGGCGTTTGCCGGGACGACCATGAGCATCGAGATAGGCCCGGAGCTCGAGCATCTGCTCGGCGGAATAGGACCTGCGGCCTGAGGACGACGTTTCCGGCTCAGGGCCTTTGCCTTCCAAGTGAAGCTTCTTGATAGTGGATTGCGTGACACCAAGGTAGTAGGCGACCTCGGCGAGCGAGAACTGGCGCAAGCCCTTTTGTGCGTCGGGTGGATATTGTTCCTGACGCAATATATTGAGTCTATCAGAGATCAGCTCGCCTTGCTGGAGGATGATCTCGTCGAAGGGTGTATCCCCTTCAATGCCATGGAATGGTGCTGCTCCCATGCCGCCGCCTCGCTTAATATCGCTTTTTGTGCGATTTCTATCGTTAAACTGTGACTTAAACCGGAATCGGCTTATCCACAACGATTTTCTTGGGCGGTCAAATCGGGCATGCCGCGACAGAACCTTCTGGGCACTGTCACAATAGAACGTGGGCGAAGCAAATTTGAGCACAAGATATTGCTTCACCGTAATACTTTAGCAGCACTCCCGACAGCAGCAAAACGTCGATTTTTTCCATAACACATTGCTTTATATTATCTTTTCGACGTTGCACGGCTGTCAAAGATCATCCCGCCCGCATTGAAACCAAAGTACTGGCGCCCGAGATCGATTTTCGAACCCGTTTGCATTTCGCGGGATCTTCCAGAAAACGATCTGCATGACCGATGGTATCAATACAACCGGTTCACCTGCCAGGAATGCGATTGCGTGGACGACCCCAGAAGAATCGGACCGACCGATTCTCATGGCCTCGTCGAAAGCGCTGGCTGGCAATGTCAGGTCATTCTGGTCGCTTTCTTGCGGACATTACCATTGAAGCCATGATCATAGATTGTCAGCGGGAGGTACTCGGCAATGGTGTAGCGGTTCTTCTTCTTCCAGAGCCAACAGCATCCCCCTAAGCGACCAGGAGGAGAGCGACCGAGGACACAATGCGTTGAGGTTGAGGGTCAACACCAACAACAAAGCCAGCAGTGGCGTGGATATCGATGGTTGAGTTGGAGACCATGACCGCGACGTTTGCCAGTTTGATCTTGTGGCGTCGAACTCGAGGCAACAATTGATGATTGCAGTTATCCTAAGGTGGAGTTGTGATGACGCGCTTGAGATAGGAACCTTCGACCTTAATCTGCCGAACGCCGAACGCCGAACGAAACAACGGAGGAAAGAGGGCAGGGGAGAACACCATTATGCGACGCTCGGAGAACCCCCATTTGCGTGGGTTCGTATGCGAAGCAAAGAGCAGAAGGCCAAGGCACAGAAAAACAAGGTTACAGTAGGACCCGAAATACTGCGCACTTCCATCATGGAACAAGTTTCGAGACTGGACGCACTTCAAACTGACATTCCATGCTACCTGCCGAATAGCTTCGCTATTGGCCAACCAGTCCAAGACGCTCCGCTCGTTCGAGCAACATCTTGACCGAGGACGGCTGCCAACTTGTTCGACCTCTAGGGGTGCGCTCACGCATCGACTCTAGCCGGTCGCAGATTGCCTGAAGAGTGATGTCTGGATCCGCGCCCTTAATGGCCGCCACGATAGCAGGCAGGCGGTCGTCGGTGTTGCGGCGTCCGGCGCGGCCAAGGACTTCGTCAGTCAGGAACCCGTCGCGCACATAGGCTTTCACGGCGCGCAAGAGGCGGCTTTGGGTCCAGCGACGATCTCGGGGCAGGGGGCCATTGATGATCCGCAGGACGTCTTCCCAGGCCATATCCGGGCGCAGGCGGCGCACGTGGGGCACCCAATCCTGCGCGGTCTCGTTGAGGCGCTCCATGTAGCCGTCCTGTCGTGCCAGCCGCACCTTACGCAGCGCGGCGGGGTCTTTGGTGCGAAGCCCAGGATTGCCACCAACGCGCCCTTTGGCGCGCGCAGAGGCAAGCCCGGCCTTGGTGCGTTCGCGGATCAGAGCGCGCTCGAACTCGGCCGCGGCGCCCAGAACCTGCAGCGTAAACTTGCCCTGTGGTGAGGATGTGTCGATCGGGTCTTGGAGCGAGCGGAAGAAAGCCCCCTTGGCCTCGAGACGTTCGATCACCTCCAACAAGTGCGACAGAGACCGCGCAAGCCTGTCGATCCGCACAACGACCAGCGTGTCTCCGCTCTGGACACGTTCGAGCACGCGTGCCAGCACCGGTCGCGCGCGATTGCCGCCCGAGGCGTGCTCTTCAAAGATCTCGACGCAACCCGCAGTTTGCAGGGCCTCAGACTGGGGCAGGGGGGTCTGATCCTCTGTGGAAACACGGGCGTAGCCTATCAGGGGCATGAAATCGGGCCGTTTGCAATTTAAGGTATCGCTACTAAACGACCGTTTGTAAACGAATGCAAGCAAGTGTTCTCTCGACGCGCTGGCGCACAATCCCTTGGTTTCCCTTTGCTGAGCGCGAACTGAGAGGTTCCGTCGGCAGTCGCGCGCGCGTACTATATGAAGAGCGCAGGCAGCGGCTACAAAAACGCTTGGGTAATGTGCAGAAGCTCAGTATTTTGCACATATGAAGATGCAAGCGTCTACTTTGACTGATGACTTTGACGACCCCTACATCACCATCGAGGAGGATCTCTGGTTTCTGCCGGGGCCACTCGAAGAAGAACCGGATGATTTGCCTCCCGGGCCGCGGGCGGAACCGCCCGAAACTGCTGTCGTCGATGACTGGGCAAAGGCAGAGGGTCTACACGCTGCGCGACTGGCACGCGTGGCTGGACGCCTGGGTGCTCTGGATGACCGGTTGCTGCGTGGCCCCGAAGGCTGGCGTCATCGCCTAGCCCTCATCGAGGCGGCGGACCTCAGCTGGTTCGCAGGGGATCGGGTGAGTTCTGATCGTCTGGCGCTCTGGGTATCGATGCGGCTCTCGGGCGCACAGGATGACCCAAATGCACTGGCAACGGTTGGATGGGCTGCTCGGCGCCTGACTGGCGGTCCCGGACCGGAGGCTGACTTGGCCGCCTTCCTGGATCGCCGCGATCCCGAGACCATCGAAGACAGCGCTGAGCGGCTCAAAGATCGCGCGGGCGGATGGCTGGACGTCATGGCCGCCGCAGCCGAGCTCCACCCGATCACGCGGGCTTGCATGGGCTTTCATCTCTGGAGTCTGGCGGGCCTCGGTGGGCAGGGTGACCAGATCGAAGCCGCCGTCACCGCGTCCAGGATCGCTGCCAGCGATGGAAGGGGTGCTGTATTTGCACCGCTCGCCATGAGCGGGGCAGGGTGGCTGCGTGCCTCGGGCTCGCCAACCGAACGCTTGGCCCGCTGGTTGGATGGGATGAACAGCGGGATCTTAAAGGCGGTGCGAACACTTGATGGTATTGAAGCGTGGACCGGGCAAGCAGAAAGCGTCATGGCGCAATTGTCTGGCCGCACGCCGGTCGCCTTGCGAAAAACTTTCTCTGAGTGGCCCTTGGTGTCCGCCCGAATGGCTGAGGCCATGACCGGAGCTAGTCGCGCCGCGGTTCAGCGCAATCTGACGTGGATGGAAGCACGCGGTTTGATCCGCGAAGTGACAGGGCAGGGGCGCTTCAGGATGTGGAAAGCGACAATCTGACGGATCGTCCAGTGATGGATGGTGGTGATTAACGATCGTTTTCAGGTGTTTATATGACAGCGTGTGCAGATCGTGTTCATGTTTCGATCGCGCGATTTCGCGCTACGTGCGGCCGTCTTCGGAGGTATGGTGCGCTTGAACCTTTGGACAGGCCAACCCGGCTGACACATCCCGACGCACCTGCTCCATATCAGGGCCATGCTGCTGGCCCCTCAGGCATCGAAACGCGCGTTCGGGCGATGTCATTCATGCTGCAGACCTAACTGCTTCGCGCAGCTCAGCGTGAAGGATCCAGTTTCCCGGGTTTTCATCGTTTCTTTGCCGGCCTCGGTACCCAAGAAACATCGTTCCGTCGTTGTCGCTGGTCGCAGCATCCGGAGTTGCTTCGAGTGAAAGGTAACTAGCGATCAATAGCCCGGCCGACGCTAGTGCGCGATTGGCCGAAGCGTTCGATTTGTAGCCTGCAGCGCTTGCAACGCGTACCTCCGACAACCCTGCATCGTCGGCCAAAGCGAGAGCGAGCAGCATGGCGCGTTGTGGGCGCGATAGGGCGACCTGGGCGACCGCTTCGACGAATTCCTCGGTGCTCGGAACGGCAAGACCCGTTGCCGGATCGGCCCGACGATCGTCGGTTCTGCGGGTTTCCCGTGCGTCGATGGCGTCGTGCAAGGCGGCGATCGCGGCCTCTTCCGTCGCGCCTGTGGCTTCGGCAATCATCCCGCGGGCGTTCGTCGGCGGTTTCGGAAAAGCCCTGGCCACGAATTCCCCGGAAAGGCGCCCGGACTTGATCTGGTAGCGGCCGTACTCACCCAGCTGGACCGCCGCCGGTTTATCCGACGACCGTTCCGACGCCTTCTTTTTCTTTCTATCTTTGAAGAGGTCGCGACCCGTGGCCGTACGAGCTTCCGTGCTGAAACGTGTCATGTTGGTGTTCTCCGAAAATGGTAATTGGCGTGATGGGTGCGATTCCAGATCAGGCCGGTAACTGCCGCGCTTCGGCGAATGTAACCAGCCGCCCTCCGGACTCGTCCCAGAGCGCGAGGCGCGCGCAGTTCAGGCTTTCCCGCAGGGTCACACGGTTCGTATTAGCAAGCGCGTCATGGTCACGAAGCACTTCGGGCAGGCGGTAGAACGGGATTCGGCTCGCCAGGTGATGAATGTGGTGGACGCCAATATTCCCGGTGATCCAGCGCAGAATTCCGGGAAGCGCATAGTGCGAACTTCCCTCTAGGGCTGCTTGCTGAATGTTCCAGTCCTCGTCGCGTTGCCAGCTGGTTTCCTCGAACTGGTGCTGAACATAGAAGAACCACATGCCGGCCATCGCGGCGAGAAGCATCGTCGGAAGAAACACGAACAACAGGACATACCAACCGCCGAGCCAGACGAGGATCGCCAAGACTATCGCGATCGCAACATTTGTCGCGAGCGCACTAATCCAATAGCGCCACCCTGATCGCATCAGACCGACCGGTAGCCGGTTCTGGAGGAAGAAGGTATAAAACGGCACGACCCCGAACAGGAAGACGGGATTGCGCACAAGGCGATACGTGACTCGGCCGATCCACCCTCTTTCCCGGTATTCCTGGACAGTCAGCGTCGGCAAGTCGCCAATGCCGCGACGGTCCAGATTGCCGGTTGTCGCATGGTGGACCGAGTGATTTTTGCGCCAGACATCATAGGGCGTCAGCGTCACCACGCCGATGACACGTCCCAACCAGTCGCAAGCGCGCCGACTGCGAAAAAGGGACCCGTGGCCACAATCGTGCTGGATCATGAAAAGGCGAACCAAGAAGGCCGCGTTTCCCAATGCCAAAATGACGGCCAGCACCGTGCTGACCGACAGCAACCACCAAGCCACGGCCCAAATCGCGACAAACGGCGCAACCGTCACGAACAGCTCAAACAGACTTCGGGTCGGGTTCGGTGTGCGGTATGGCGCCATAAGGCGTGACCATTCCGAGGCATCGCGTTGCGGTTGGGTCGTCGTGGCGGGCTTAGTCATGACGATGGGGCGCCCCGAAGGAGCGCCCACTTGCAAAGATCAGGCGAGCGCGATGTTGGTTGCGCTTTCACGGCCGTCACGGCCAGCCTCAACATCGAAGGTCACCTTCTGATCGTCGTTCAGGGTGGTCATCCCGGACTTCTCGAGTGCGGAGATGTGGAGAAACACATCCTTGCCACCCGATTCCGGTGCAATGAAGCCGAAGCCTTTGGTGGTGTTGAACCATTTCACTGTGCCATTGGCCATGTGAATTTTCCTTTTGTGATCGCTGCCCGCAACATGCGGCAGCCCGGCTTCTTACGACAATGTCGAGTGCTGTGAGCCGGTGAAGGAAAACAGAATGTCGAATGGAGGTCAGTAGCACTAAGTATGTGGTCATCAACCGGAAGGATTACAAGGCACCCGTTGCCGGGCAACCGGGGTTTCCTTTGCCAAAGGGGCAACGATCCTCTATGACTGACGGGCTGCCAGGTACCCTGGCAGTTCGCAAAGGAAAGCCGATATGTCGTTCAACGACCTGGCAAGGAAAGAGGCCGCCGACAAAAAGGCCTTGCAAGAAAAAGAAACGAAATCAACGCCCAACAATGACGAAGGCCCCGTATCGGGGACCAAGCCGGTCGATGCGCCACAAGACTGACAGGCGCGTCGGAAGACTTCAGGTTCGCCCAGACAGTCTCAAGAGTTGCGTGTCAGGTTTCCTTCTTCAAGGATTTCGTTGATCAAACCGGCGGTTGCGGCATGCAATTGCCGCTCCGAATCCGAGCCGTCAGCGTTTTCGTGAGTTTCCGCAGCATCGCGTAGAATACCGACGATCTCGCGTTCCGGAAGCACGTTGCGATCTTGCAGGGCAAGCAGCAAGGCCTCGCAAATCGAGAGGGCAGCCATGCCCGCCGGGTCTTGTTGGTCTAACATCGTAGCGTTCCTTTTTCGTTCGTCGAATGGTGAACGGGTGAGATCGTGACGCCCTTTGACACAGTCATAGTGCTTTCTATCGTCCGCACTGATCGAAAGCAGTCTCTATGGAGAATTCTTTTGGGCGCATTCGCAGGTTCGTAGGAAGCCAATTATGAAAGTTGAAACCAGCCCGCTCACGCGAAAGCTCTCCGCATTCGTCAAGCTTTCGGCGTCGGAACTTGGCGTGCTGGAGCGGTTGCATGAGCGACGGAAATCCTTTTCCGCAGGACGTGACCTTGTGCATCAAGGTCAATCGGAACAGGCGGCCTACATCCTGGCGGCGGGCTGGGTCGTTTCTTACAAGATACAGGCTGACGGGACGCGGCAGATCGTTGATTTCCAGATACCGGGGGATTTTCTGGGGCTGCGCAGCGTGCTTTTGCACACGTCCGATCATGGGATTGAGCCAATCGTCGAGATCGAAGCTGCGGAAGTTCAGGTGAGCGACCTTTTGCAAGCATTCGCAGAGACACCACGGCTGGCAACGGCCATTCTCTGGGCCGTGTCACGCGACGAAGCGATGGTTGTCGAGCATCTGGTTGGGTTGGGGCGGCGCGACGCGGATGCGCGCATGGCGCATTTCCTGCTGGAGCTTGGCGTGAGACTGTCGCTTGTCGGTATGGGAAGCAGGGAAGGTTATGCCTGCCCGCTCACGCAATACCATCTGGCTGATGCTTTGGGGTTAAGTGCCATCCACGTCAACCGCGTCCTTCGCAAACTCCGCGAAGGCGGGCTTGTTACGTTTCAGGGCGGACTGGTCACCTTCGATGACTACGAGGGACTGGTTGCGTTGGCGGATTTCGATCCCGCCTATCTCGATCAGTCGCGGCCTCTCTTGCCGTGAAAAAGCCGCCCTAAGTTTGGGCGGCCCTGACGTCTTTTCGCAGGCATACCGACATTACATCAGTGCGCGGCTCGCTTGCTTGAGTTCGTTGTGCGCCTCTTCGTCGTTTTCAGCTTCATGGGCCTTTTCAGCGGCCTGATAGTGCTTCAGCGCTGCGGCCTTCTTGGGGCCTTCGGGTGCCTTGTCCCAGGCAGCCTTGACGGAGGCCAAGTGTTTCACGGTCTGGTTTTCCTGGGTTTGGTTTTCTTCACTCATGGAATTGCCCTTTCCTGGACGTTCCGAGAATAAGAGGCGCAGAATTCATACAGTTCTATGAAGGAACTGCATGTGCCCCGCGCCTCTGAGCTACTCGGAAAAAACCACCATGACATTCGGTGGATTGGTTCACCTATCCGGTTTCTCGGTGTCCTTGCACTGACGCAGGTTAGCCCGTCTGAGCCAGGTAGAAGAACCACGTTAGAACCAAGACCCCAATGAGGGCCATGGTTGTCCAGGAGATTGATAGTTTCGGAAAATTGTTGGGGCCTGCTTCGAGTGGTTTCGAAACACGAAGCGGTGCGCGTTTTGGCAGCATTAAAACCAGCTTTGCCGCTCTGCTCTCGCAAGCCAGCGCCAGCGCCGGAATGTCGGTTATCGCTTCAAAATGCGTCGTCAGTCGGACTTGCGCGTCCTCCGGGCCCAGACGTGAAAGCTCACGCGCCTCGGTCCATGGCTCGAGGTCAAGGCGCGCAAGCGCTGACAAGACCGTCACGGCTGCACCGGTTCGGTCCTCCCCCAATTCGGCGAAGAGGAAGGCATCGTAGTCACTGCCGTCCGGGTGAAGGACGTCTGAGGCGGACATGGGTTTCCTTTCGGCGTGAGACTGAGGCAAAGACTTGCAAGCAAGTGTTTGAAGCCGCGGATCGGCTTTGCCTCTCATACTGACAGCAAAGAACCCGACCAGGGCTAACCTCGATCAGCATCGCATTGCGAAGGTTCGCATAGTGTGCACTCAACTGCCTTGTTGCGACGAGGTGTTCTTTTCGACGCGTGCCACGGTGGCGGCGGTGGAAAGTCCAGCATTCTATTCAATGGAGACCCGGGATGCTCACGCGTTCGACCAGATCAATGGTGACGTTTTCAAACGACTTCACGATTGGCGACAACCAGCGGGAGCTTCCAGCCGGAACGTATGAAATCGTTGTTGAGGAAGAGCTAATACAAGGCCTCAGTTTCGAGGCTTACCGGCGCACAGGGACATACCTGATGGTCCGGGGGCGCGGCAGCAATGCGGGTCAAACGACGATGCAAATGACCACACAGGAGGATCTTGAACATGCGATGGCATGTGATCGAGCACTCTCCGAAACCACCAATGATAGCGAAGCGGCGCTTTCCCCGCAAAAGGACACGACATGACAACACCTGAATGGCTGAAACCTGGCATCTACGGCGCACTCCTTGGCGCGGCGTTTGTCGGCATCGTCGGATTTTCCTGGGGCGGATGGATGACAAGAGGCGGCGCGGACGAATTCGCCACCGCTATGGCAGAAGATGAAGTCATCGCGGCGTTGGTTCCCGTCTGCCTCGAGATCTCCAGAACAGATCCAAATCGGGTGGCGCAGATTGCTGCAATCCGTGAGGCATCGACGTCGCAACGTCGCAACGTCGTGATGGAAACAGGCTGGGCGACGATGCCCGGATCAGATGGCCCGAACCGCGATCTGGCGCAGGCATGTATCGAAGGTCTCGAGCTTGATGCATCGTAGTGGTCTCAAACCGTCGCGCGTTTCGTCCAAGGGCATCGCAGGGGTGCTTGACATGGTGTGGTCCCGCTCTGCAAAGGCCTCCGCGGAACTCCTCGCGCTCGTCTTCGTCGCGTTCATCGCGATCGGATCGCCGTCTTTCGCCCAATCTCAATCGGCCCCGATGCCCGCGAATGCGCAGCCCAAAAGCTATGGCGACGGATGGGAATGTGATCGTGGGTACCGGCGTGACGGCGATGCGTGTCTCGCCATCATCGTTCCTGAGAACGCTTACGCCACCAACCGGACCTATGGCAAGGGCTGGGAGTGCCTGCACGGATTTCAGGAGGTCGATGACGCGGCTTGTTTTGAGGTCGTCGTTCCCGAAGGCGGCTATCTCGACTCGTCGGGACAAAGATGGAACTGCCTTCGTGGCTACATGAAGGTCGACGACATTTGCTTGGAAGTCGTTGTGCCGGACAATGCGTATCTGTCGGCTGACTCTTATGGCGCCGCTTGGCTTTGCAAACGTGGCTACCAGGTCGAAGGCGACACATGCGTCGCAATCGCGGTCCCGGAGAACGCCTTTCTGAACGGAGCCGGATACGGGCAGCCATGGACCTGTGAGCGAGGCTATTTTGAACGCGATGACACCTGTAAGGCTGTCGTCGTCCCGGAGAACGCATATTTCGACGATGCGAGCTATGGCCCGGGCTGGAAGTGTAATCGCGGCTTTGCAGAGTCCGACGACGGCTGCACAAAGATCGAACTCCCTGACAATGCGCATCTCGACAGATCGGGAAACCGCTGGGAGTGCCACAGGAACTTTCAGCGGTCGCAGGGGCGATGCGTCCTTAACGACTAACGCTCGCAATCAAAATTGAAACACGGTTCACCCGCCCGAACGCTTCATGTGATCGGATCCGGGAAAACCCGCTTGGGAAAGGAATAATCATGGAATCGGACAATGTAGAAAACTCGATGACGAGGCTGACAACGATGGGGCCGCAAGCTCCACCTGATGTATCCGCATACCGCCAGTCTTACGGCAAAAAAGCTATAACAAACGGTGTGCCCACAGCGGTTGTCTATTGCGAGGGGAACTTCGGGCAGGTCGACGGCAAGACCGCGAATGGGCTTGTCCGTCACAGCCAGGCCTACCGCATTCTAGCGGTCATCGACGGCCTACTTGAAGGGCGTGACAGCGGGCAGGTGCTGGACAAAGTGAGCAACGGCATTCCCATACTTGAAGACCTCGAGGCTGCGGTCACGCGTGAAGCTTATATCCCCGACACGTTGATTTATGGCATGGCCCCCTCTACGGGAAAGATGTCACCCGCAGATCGCGGGGTCGTGCTGGATGCTATCGCACTCGGCATGAACATCGTCAGTGGTCTGCACGAATTCCTCGGCGATGATCCAGAGATCTCGGGCGCTGCTAACGCGTCCAACGTGACGATCCGAGATATCCGCAAGCCACGCCCAAGCAAGGACATGCGCCTGTTTGACGGAAGCGTGTCCAAGGTTAAGGCAATCCGCATTGCCGTGCTGGGAACGGATTGTGCAATCGGCAAGCGGACCACAGCAACCATTCTGGCCAGAGAACTGAACGCGCGTGGTATCAAGACCGTCCTCGTCGGCACCGGCCAGACGGGGCTCATGCAAGGCGCAAAATACGGCGTCGCCATGGACGCCGTGCCACCACAATTTTGCTGCGGAGAACTGGAACGCGCGATTGTTGCGGCGTCTCACGGCGACGATCCGGACGTCATCCTGATCGAAGGGCAAGGCGCGCTCAGCCATCCGGCCTTTTGCACTTCGGCATTCATTCTGCGCGGCAGCCAGCCGCACGGTGTTGTCCTTCAACATGCGCCCAAACGCGCCCATCGCTGCGACTTTCCCGCCATGCCGATGCCCAGGCCGAAAAGCGAGATCGCCCTCATCGAAGCTTTTGCCGACACACGGGTGATTGGTATCACACTCAACCACGAAGCGATGACGGGCACCGAGGTCATTCGTGCGATTGACAGTCTTTCACGCGACCTCGGCATTCCGGTGACGGACGCGCTGACCCGGCCGGAAGTGCACCTGAGCGACATGGTCTTGGCCGCCTTTCCGCAGTTACGGCCCGTGCCTCTCGCGGCCGCGGAATGACCTCGCCGCGGGTGGAAATCGATCTTGGCAAGATCCAGGCAAACGCGCGATGTCTCGTCCGCCGCCTTGGCGACCGTGGCATATCGGTTACCGGCGTAACCAAGGCATTCTGCGGGCATCCTGACGTCGCCGGGGCCATGCTTGACGGTGGCGTTGTCGGTCTGGCCGACGCACGCATAAAAAACGTCGTTCGGATGCGGACCGCAGGGATCAATTGCCCAATTTCGATGATCCGCGCGCCGCTGCTTAGCGAGATGGAAGACGCAATCCAGCATTGTGACGCGAGCTACAACACGGAGTTGGACACAATCCGGAAGCTTGGCGCCGCCGCAAAGAAACTGGGTGCCTCGCACGATGTTATCCTAGTGGCTGAAATGGGGGATATGCGCGAAGGCATTTTGCCGGAGAACCTCAACGAGTGCGCCGCTCACGTCATCGCAACACCTGGTGTCACGCTCAAAGGCATCGCTGCGAATTTTGCCTGCATGGGCAGCGCGGCACCGACCGGCGACGACATGGCCATGCTCTCGAGGCTGGCCGACCAAGTCGAAGGCGCTTGCGGACCTTTTGTCGAGCTTGTTTCAGGAGGTGGATCAGCCAATTTGCCATGGGCGCTTGGCGAAGGTTCAACCGGGCGAGTCAACAACCTCCGCCTGGGTGAGGCGATCCTGTTGGGCACCGACCCCGTTTCAGGGAAACCGATCGACGGCCTTCACACAGATACATTTGCTCTTTTTGCCGAAGTCATCGAGGCAAGGCACAATCCGAGCTCAATGCCGACGAAACCGAGTCCGCTGGAGTATAGAAAGCTCGAACTGGTTTCGAATGTCGGCCAAACAAACCGCTCCATCCTTGCCGTTGGGCAGCAGGACACGGACGCGAGCGGTTTGAAGTTTCCTTCAGGAGTCGGGTTCATCGGTGCGACGAGTGACCACACCGTTATCGACACGGGCAACGCCAACGTATCCGTCGGATCCGAGATGAAAATCGGCATGGACTACAGCGCACTCATGCGGGCGATGAGCGCGCCCGATGTCGAAAAAGTCGTGCGTCACGGGCTGTCAGAAAATGGAGTTTACAAAGAATCCAGACCCCGACCAATCCTGAAGTTGGTATAAGCCCGAGTGATCTACGCGGCCAACCAGCACCGTCATGTTTGGCCAGAAATCAATGCTTCAGACGGGGTTGCTGAACCGGGGCCCCCAAGTCCCAAGGTGCCCTGACCCGAGCCCTGCACGACGCTTTACTCGCTGTCGCGACCGGACCATTTCAATGAAAGGACACACTACCATGGACAACACATTGACCAAAAGCGTTGTGGTCTTTGATCGGCCGTATAAGATGCCCGGCTTCGATGAAACACTTCCTGCGGGTGAGTACGGTATCGAGACCGAGCTCGCCTCGCCCCCGGATCACCGAGACCCAGAGGCCTGGAAGGCTTCCGTGATGATCCACCTGCTTCCGCGTGTGTCTCATCCGGGGTTGACGCGTAGTCTTCTGGCATCGCTGGTGGATTTAGACAAAGCCCGCGCGAGGGATAAGCTTACCAGGAAACAGCTGTCAGACGTCTTTTTCGAAGAGATGCTGGCCGATCCAATGGAGCAACTCGTTATGCGGGCCGATGGGGTGTCCGAAGCGCAGTTGCGCCATCTCTACTCGGGTTCGATGAACGCAGACCGATCCCAATCTCCCTGACCCGAAGCCCGATCACAATGGACCGTTCGCGCCGTCGGGGGAAAGCTCCGCGAACGATGCCGCCGAAAATGTAGGGGTGCAAAGCACACTGAACCCTTAACGCTTTCCGAGCAACGATGGAATAGACCTTGTTGCCCTCTTGATCGTCCGGCTGTGTTCGCCATTGACAAAGCTCTACCCAGACCCCAAGTAAACTATGCGTCATCGTTCTGCCGCGTGAGCAGGCGGCTTAAGGGCCGCCCCAGGCTGTGACGTAATGTTTTCCCACATCACGTAGGGGCGACGCCGCTCAGGGCGGCTTGCGGCACAATTCGGTGTCGTGGGCAGTTGCCTCGGGCGCACCCCGTCCGAACGAACGCAAAGGCGTCCGTCGGCAATGCCGGACTCCGATCCGGACAAGGACTGACATGAACTTCAATGAACTCGGGCTGAACGCCCGAATGGTCTCGCGGCTCGAGAGCCTCGGGCTGACCGAACCTACGCCGATCCAGACCAAAGCCGTCCCCTATGCGCTGCAAGGCCGGGACATCCTCGGGATCGCGCAGACGGGAACGGGCAAGACCGCTGCATTTGGCATTCCGCTGGTTGTGGCACTTTCCAAAGCTCAGGAAAAAGCCGCGCCGAAATCAGCACGCGGGCTTATCCTTGCACCAACGCGTGAACTGGCCAATCAGATCGTCGAGAGCCTTCAGGGGCTGACAGCCGATCTCCGCATCACACTCGTCGTGGGCGGGAAGTCGATAAACGCACAGGCCCAGAAGCTCGCCTGCGGCACCGACATCCTCGTCGCCACGCCGGGCAGGCTGATCGACCTGATGGATCGCCGGGCCGTCGATCTCGGGAAGACAAGGTTTCTCGTCCTCGACGAAGCGGACCAGATGCTCGACATCGGCTTCGTCCATGCGTTGCGCCGCATCGCGCCGATGCTGGGCAAGGACCGCCAAACCATGATGTTCTCGGCCACGATGCCGAAGGCAATGGCAGAGTTGTCCGGGCACTACCTCGACAAGCCGATCCGCGTCGAGGTGTCGCCGCCGGGCAAGGTTGCCGACAAGGTTTCCCACAGCGTGCATTTCGTTGCCAAGGACCAGAAGCAGGGTCTTTTGATCGAACTGCTGGACGGACACCGTGACGACCGCGCGCTGGTCTTCTCGCGCACGAAGCATGGCGCCGAGCGGCTCATGAAGAACCTCGACCGGGCCGGTTTCGCGGCCACCTCGATCCACGGCAACAAGAGCCAGGGGCAACGTGACCGGGCCATCGCCGCCTTCAAGGACGGATCGGTGCGCGTCCTCGTCGCGACGGATGTCGCGGCACGCGGGATCGACATCCCCGGTGTCGGCCATGTCTACAACTACGATCTACCGAATGTGCCGGAGAACTACGTACACCGGATCGGGCGCACCGCCCGTGCCGGCCGCGACGGACGCGCGGTCGCGTTCTGCGCCGCCGACGAAGTGGCGGAACTCAAGGCCATCGAGAAGGTGCTTGGCATGCGTGTCGAAATCGCCGGAGGCCGCGCCTGGGAAGGTCTCGGAGACGCTCCAAAAGCGAAGAAAGGGCGGCGGTCACGACGGCGATCTTATTCGCGACGCCCGGAGCGGATGGCCGCCTGACATCAAACGGCAGACGGCTTCGAGCCTGACGCGGAAGACAGCGCTGGTCCGGCAGCTGACTGCGACCCGGACAAGCTTTCACAGCGAGGCGGTGCTTTCTCCGCAGGAGGATACTTCAATGAATACTCCCGAATGGCTCAAACCCGGCATCTATGGTGCCGTGATCGGTGCCGCGGTCGTCGGTATCGGCGGCTTCACGTGGGGCGGCTGGGTGACGGGCGGGACAGCGCATGACAGGGCGATGGCCATGTCCCGCACGGACGTCGTCGCAGCCATGGTGCCGGTCTGCCTCGACATGGCGCAGGCCGATCCGGACCGCGCGGCGAAGCTTGCGGTCATTCGCGATACCCAGACCTACCAGCGCCGAAATGCGCTCATGGAGGCCGGCTGGGCGATTGTGCCCGGCGCCGAAGCGCCGGACCGCGACATCGCGCAGGCCTGCCTGGCCTCTCTTGACGTCGATGCGTCGCCGGAGCGCCCGGAAGCTGCGGTGGACGAGGGATGAGCGGTTTCATCGCCACTGTCAGATCACGGATCCCGACGCCGGGCCTCGGCAGGGCAGTGATAGTTGCGGCCAGCATGATCGCCTCCCTGGCGTTTCCGGTCCTCGCGCAAGACGGCACCGGACCGATGCCCGAGAATGCGGAGGCACGAAATTATGGCGGCGGTTGGGACTGCGCGCTCGGGTACCGAGTGAATGGTGAGGAGTGTGTCGCCATCGACATCCCGGAGAATGCCTATGCAACCGGCCGGTCCTACGGTTCGGGCTGGGCGTGTCGTCGCGGGTACGAAGACGCGGGAGGAACGTCCTGCGCAGCGATCCCGGTACCCGACAATGCGTTCCTGCGATCCTCCGGCTACGACTGGCAGTGCGATCGCGGCTACCGGCAGGATCGCGAGACCTGCGTTCCCATCGTGCTGCCAGACAACGCCTATCTATCCGACGATACCTCAGGCTCCGGATGGACCTGCGAGCGCGGTTTCACCGCCAGCTCCAGCACCTGCGTTCCGATTGCCGTTCCCGAGAACGGGTATCTCACCAATGCGGACTACGGTGACGAATGGGCTTGCGAACGAGGCTTCTTTGAAATCGATGGCCGTTGCGATCCCATCGCGCTTCCGGCGAACGCCTTTCTGGACATGGCGTCCTACGGGCCGGGATGGCGCTGTGAGCGGGGATTTGAGACCGTCGACACCACCTGTATCGAGATCGACCTTCCGGCAAACGCGCATCTCGATCGAACGGGAAACACATGGCGTTGCGATCGCGGCTTTCAACTCGCGGATGGGGAGTGCGTTCTTGGACGATAGTGCGCCACGATCGGACCACGGCGACTTGCCCGGCATCCGGATGCGGATAGGCTGTCGCCTTCGTTACCGGCTGACCCAGCCGACGCCGCTCATTGCAATGCTGAACGTGCACTATTCGCGCTTCGGCGATCTCGAGCGTGCCGACTATCTCGTGACGCATCCGAGCGTGCCGCTGGAAAGCTATCGCGACGGGTTCGGCAACTGGTGCACGCGGATGGTGGCGCCGGCGGGGGACTTCACCCTGTCCACCGACGGGATCTTTCGCGACACCGGATTGCCCGATCCGACAGCGACCGAGGCCGCGCAGCACGCCGTTCAGGACCTGCCTTTCGAAACGCTGGTCTACCTTCTCGGCAGTCGCTATTGCGACACCGATCTTCTGTCGGAAGAAGCCTGGCGACTCTTCGAAAACACCCCGACTGGCTGGGCACGCGTCCAGGCGATTTGTGATTTCGTGCATTCCTCGGTCTCGTTCGACTATATGCAGGCGAGCGCGACACGCACAGCGTCCGAAACGCTGGCCGGACGGAACGGCGTCTGCCGGGATTTCGCCCATCTGGCCATCGCGTTCTGCCGTTGCTTGAACATTCCGGCGCGCTACTGCACCGGCTACCTGAGCGAATTTGGCCAACCAAAGCCTCATCCGCCTGACGATTTCGCCGCCTGGATGGAGGTCTTTCTGGGCGGCCGCTGGTGGGTATTCGATCCGCGGAACAACAGCCGACGCGTGGGGAGGATTCTGATCGCGCACGGTCGCGACGCCGCCGATGTCCCTCTGACGCAGACATTCGGACCGAATACATTGACGCAATTCGACGTCTGGACATGGGATGCCGAGGACAACCCCGCCGAGGCCCCGTCCGGTTCTCGAAACTAGGCAGCGGCGTGTCCACGCCGGTCCTTATCGGTCTGCCCTTCCTCGGCCAGCTGGCGAGACGGTTGGTCCGCCTCTCTGCAGGGGAATTCGCAATCTGAAACCATCTAGGAGAATTGAGATGACCACCGCGATCAAAACGACTGCCGTATTTCTCCGCCCGTTCCAGCTTCCGAGTTTCAACGAAACCCTGCCGCCCGGCGAATACGAGATCGAGACCCAGCTGATCGAGCCCGTGGACTGGATCGAACCGGGCACATGGACATCGTCCGTGCTTGTGCGCCTCCATCCCCGAGCCTCGCATCCCGGGCTAGACCGAACGCTTACGGTGCCGCTGGCTGAGCTGGAGCATGCGGTCGCAAAGGACAAGCTCACTGGCAAGGCTCTGATGGATTACTTCCTCGAGGAGATGCTGGCCGACCCGATGATCCGCCTCGTCATGCAAGCGGACGGCGTGGCAGAGGCTGAACTTCGCGACCTCTACTCGGCTCAGCCTAAAGGACGGCGGGACGACGCACGGGAAGCAAGCCTGGCTGATCGGCAAAGCACAAGAAGCAGATCAAGCGTTTCCGGACCGCGCGTCGGAAGCGGGCGCCCAGGGATTGGGGAATGAGTGCTGTGTCGGGAGCCCGACTATCCTGTCCGGCTGGGAGCGGTTCCGATGTTGCCGCCAGGGCGCTGTCATGACCGATGCCCCGATCCATCTCGACGCTCGCCGGACCGCAACCGCAAGGCATGAGACGGAAATGCGGCGGCGACCTGCGAACGACCCGCCGCCCTTGATGCCCTTGGCACAACCGCATCTCGGAAGTCTCGAAGACCAGATATTGGCGGAACCTGCACGGACATGGGTCGAGGTGATGGAGAAGTGGCGGTTCCTTCTCGAACGGTATGCGGTAACGCCTGATGCCGGCGATGAACGCATTCAGAAACTCATCAAGCGCGCAATTGGCGACATGGAGCGGCTGCGAAAACGAGAGGAGCGCAAATGACGATGAAATCCACAGACGCGGAAGTTGAGACAACCAGAGCAACGGCAGACATTGCCGCCGAGCGTGTCTGCCTGAAGTGCCGGTCGCCCTTCTGGAGCGAAGGGTTCGGTGAGCGAGTATGTTCGCGCTGCAAGGCTTCTTCCGTCTGGCGCGCGGCGATCTCCGAGGGTGGCGGACACGGGCGCCGACGTTCCGGCGGTCGTTTATCGTAGGTCGCGCCGATGCCATCGGTCACCCTCACGCACACAACCTGCTATCGGTATCGCACCGCTGTTTCACTCGGCCCGCATCGGCTGATGTTGCGTCCGCGGGAAACCCGGGATCTCAGTCTGACGTCTTTCGACCTGAAGATCAGTCCCGAGGCCCGCATCGACTGGTCACACGACGTTGCCGGCAATGCGATCACGACGGCACAGTTCGACGAGATGACGGAGTCGCTTTCGATCCGGTCGCGCGCGCGGGTGGACCTGAGCGCGCCTGTCTGGCCGGTTTTCCCGATCGCTGCCGACGCTGCCTCCTACCCATTTGTTTATTCCAGCGACGACCGGACCGACCTCGGCTCGCTGGCGACGCCGCAATACGCGGACGCCGCGGGGCGGTTGTCCGCGTGGGTTGAAAGTTATGTCATGTCACGGCCAACAGACACGCTGTCACTGCTGAAGGACATCAGCAACGGCATCACGGCCAGCATTTCCTATCAGAGCCGCGAAACCGAGGGAACGCAAGGACCGCTGGAGACCCTCGACAGGGGATGGGGATCCTGCCGGGACTTCGCCGTGCTGTTCGCCGAGGCCACCCGGACACTAGGCTTCGGGGCCAGGCTTGTATCAGGATATCTGTCCAATCCCTCCGGGGACTGGGTCGGAACAGTGGGAAGCGGTTCCACACACGCCTGGGTCGAGGTGTTCGTTCCCGGAGCGGGCTGGATCCCGTTTGATCCCACCAACAGGTCGGTCGGCTCCACCAATCTCGTACCCGTCGCCGTCGCGAGAAGGATGGAGCAGGTTGCTCCAGTAACGGGCAGTTTCCACGGCAGACCCAGCGACGTGTTGTCGATGGAAGTAACGGTGGATCTTGAAGATGCCGGGGCGCGCGCTCCTGGATGACGAGACGAAAGAAGGGATTTTCTTTCGATGCTAGCAACAGCCCTCAGGATTGATGGCCTGAAGGATTGGACTGATTTGCTCTACGCTTCTGCTGGTTAGCAGATTTGGCTTAGCAAACCGTGTGCAGATGTCGATACAGCAAGCGATGTAACATAAACTTCATTATGCGCC
>NZ_AQQZ01000020.1 GCF_001205715.1 Pseudaestuariivita atlantica | reverse complement strand
CCGAGGGCACCGAGATGGTGATGCCGGGCGACAACCTGAAGTTCGAAGTCGAGCTGATCGCCCCGATCGCGATGGAGGAAAGCCTGCGCTTCGCCATCCGCGAAGGCGGCCGCACGGTCGGCTCGGGCGTCGTCTCGAAGATCATCGAGTAACAACACCGGCCCGCCTCAACGGCGGGCCAGTTTGAAGACAAAAAAAGGGCGGCCACTGGCCGCCCTTTTCCGTTCAGAGGTCACGCGTTACGAGCGCAGCAGACCTTCGATCTTCAGCAGCTTCTCCTGCTCGGTTTCAGCCGAGTACAGGATGTTCTGGATCGCCAGCAGCGTCGGATCGTCGTAGTTGTCGACGCGGAATTCCGGCATGAACCGCTGGACGGCCGCTTCGAGGCCTTCCCAGTTGTTCTCGATCGTGTAGGTCACCGGCATGTCCGGAACCATGGCGCCGGTGCCGTCGAGGATCGACATCAGGATCGCGCGGCGTTCGGAAAAGGTGCCGCTGCCGTAGATGATGTTGCGAACTTCGGCTTTCTCGGTGTCGGACAGCACGCTGAAGTCGACATCGCCCACGTAACGCTCGACCTGGCGTTCCAGGTTGGTCGTTGCGAAGGCGCCGGTGCCGAGGGTTGCAACCAGTGCGGCGGTGGTGAGGGTCATGAAACGGTTCATTGTCATTCTCCTGTTCATCACAGGCGAGCCCAAATCTCCGTGTGCATTCACGGGGATAGACCGGGGCGCGCCGTCGGTATGGGCCCCCAACACACGCCCCCGAGCCGAAGTTCCGAGATTCCCGGATTTTTTGCTTTTCGGCTGTAAGACCTGCGTTTTGCTATGTTTTATAACAAGTTTGGCATGTCTGGCGGGTCGTTTTCGCCCGGCGAGCCACTTTACCTGAGTGCATTTGACCGTGTCCGGATCGCCCGACAACGCTTCGTGCGGTTGCATTCGGATGCGGGTCCATTCCGTCGCTGGCTTGTCGGCGGCACACGTAAAAAGGCCGCCCCATTAGAGGAGCGGCCTTCCGAGTGACGTGGAGTGTGCCGATCAGCCGTTGACGATCGCGCGGATCAGGGCGCGCTTCTCGCTTTCGGTCGAACCGTCATGGGCGATCAGCAGGATGATGTTGCCCTCGGCCTTGGTCACGTCGGCGGCGGATGCGGAGGGTGCATAGAGGTTCAGGACGCTTTCGACCTGTGCCTCGGTTGCGGCGAAGGCCGAGCCGGTGGTTGCGACGAAGGCGGCGATCAGTGCGAACGATTTCATGGGATTTCCTTTCAGGTTTTGCAGTCAGTGGTTGATTGGCCGGGATGGCCGGGGAGTTACCCGGAGGTGGTGAGGATGAACCGCGGCAGGACGGGAGGAGTGTCCTTGGTCGTGGAGGATCCCACACCGCTCAGGGTGTGATCAGCGTCGGGGTTGAGAACCGCGCTGGCATCGGGGGCATACGCCAACACGTCCTGTGCGGCGGCATGCGGCCCAAACTTTGCCGGGGCAGCCCCGGCGGTGGTTGCGGCCAATATCAGGCCGATTGCGAAGACGGGTTTCATCTCGCATTCCTTTGTCTCTCTCGCGCCGATCGGCGCGGGGCCATGCGGCCCGGTTATGTCTGGGGCCCCACCCCTTGCTTTCGGGGGGAGGCGCACCCGGCAGGGTGTGGTCTGCGTGCGGGCCGCAGGGAGGATGCGGCCTGTGCTGGGTCTGCCTGGTGCGCCCCGCCGGGGTGCCTGTCAGCAAGGTGGCTCGGAGGGAACGTGCCGTGCTGACAGGACCGAAATTGGGGGATGGGCGGGCGGATCGCCAGTCACGAAACGGTCTTCTTTCGATCCGAAAAACGTGACTTGAAACGCGGCGTCCGGCTGCCTACCCCCGCTCGCCCGGCAACAGCCTTCTGAAAAAGCGGGAAAATTTCTCTGCCGTTCCGTCGCGGTTTCCGGAATGTGTCGTGAGACGTATCGTGTGTGCGAACGCCGCAGGGCGCGTCACAGTTTGATGTGCAAATTTGCAGGGTGCGATTTGTTACGGATTTCCCGGCGACGGGACGGAATTCTCACGCCGGCGCGAGCCGAATACCGGACAAGGACCGCGCATCTGCCGCCGATTTTGGCTTGAATCACCCCCGACCGTCGCGTATCGCGGTGCCGGACCTTAGGGGTATAGCTCAGCTGGTAGAGCGACGGTCTCCAAAACCGTAGGTCGCGGGTTCGAACCCTGCTGCCCCTGCCATCCTCCCTCTCAGATTGTTTGCGGCGCCGGCGTGGTCATTCATGGCGCGTCACGGTCTGACCGTTCCGCGAAGGCTGGCGTCACTCTTCTGCCGTCTGCCATCTGCCCAACGCCGCGCCGGGTCTTGAATCGCGCCGCGCGCCCGCGTATGTCGCCAAAATCACAGTATCAGGCAGATCCGATCCATGGCCAACCCGCTCCAGTTCATCCAGCAAGTCCGCTCCGAAGTGTCCAAGGTCGTCTGGCCGACACGCCGCGAGGTTCTGTTGACGACGACGATGGTTGTCATCATGGCGGCGGTGCTGGCGGTTTTCTTCGGTCTGGTCGATCTTGGCATCCGCAGCGGGTTGCAGGGCATCCTGACCATGTTCGGCTGACCCGTTTGCCGCTTGAACTGATCGCGGGATCGCGATAAGTCAGGCCAAGTTGAGACAGGCGCGCAGGGGAAACCTCGCGCGCCTTCGTGTTTCCGGCGACCGGTGAGAGGACAAGCATCATGGCGAAGCGGTGGTATTCGGTCAGCGTTCTGTCGAACTTCGAGAAGAAGATCGCGGAAAAGATCCGCCAATCGGTGATCGAGCAGGGGCTCGAAGACGAAATCGAAGAGGTGCTGGTGCCGACCGAGGAAGTGATCGAGGTGCGGCGCGGCAAGAAGGTCACCGCCGAACGGCGCTTCATGCCCGGTTACGTGCTGGTCCGGATGGAGATGTCGGACAAGGGGTATCACCTGATCAACTCGATCGAGCGGGTGACAGGTTTCCTTGGTCCGCAGGGCCGCCCGATGCCGATGCGCGATGCCGAGGTGAACCAGATCCTCAACCGCGTGCAGGAAGGCGAGGAAGCGCCGAAGCTGATGATCTCGTTCGAGGTCGGCGAGAAGGTCAAGGTCAACGACGGCCCGTTCGAGGATTTCGACGGCATGGTCGAAGAGGTCGACGAGGACAACCAGCGCCTGAAGGTGACCGTGTCGATCTTTGGCCGCGAGACGCCGGTCGAGCTCGAATACACACAGGTGACCAAGCAGGGCTGACAAGGGGGTCGGCTGGCGAGCAGCCGACCTACAGGTCCGCGCTTTTCGTAGGTCGGCTGCTCGTCAGCCGACCCCGCCGAAAGATCGAAATACTTGCCAAACCGGTCCGCCCGGTGTAGGCGCCGCATCTGTCGCGCAAGCGGCATCCCATGTGGAAGGCGAGGACCACGCGAGGTTCGGACCGCACCACATCGACATATCCCGAAGGGCGCGCCCCGAGGGAGTTGCCAAAAGGAGAGGCCAATGGCCAAGAAACTTGCGGGCACCATGAAGCTTCAGGTGCCAGCCGGACAAGCAAACCCGTCTCCGCCGGTCGGCCCGGCGCTGGGTCAGCGCGGCATCAACATCATGGAATTCTGCAAGGCGTTCAACGCCAAGACGCAGGAGATGGAGCCCGGCGCACCGTGCCCCACCGTGATCACCTATTACCAGGACAAGTCCTTCGAGATGGATATCAAGACGCCGCCCGCGTCCTATTTCCTCAAGAAGGCCGCCAAGCTGAAATCGGGTGCCAACAACCCCGGCCGTGAAACGGCAGGGACGGTGACCGCGGCGCAGGTGAAGGAAATCGCGGAAGCGAAGATGAAGGATCTGAACGCCAATGACGTCGAGGCGGCGATGCAGATCATCCTCGGGAGCGCGCGCTCCATGGGCATCGAGGTGAAGTAAAATGGCGAAGCTTGGAAAACGCACGAAAGCCGCACGCGAAGCATTCGCCGGCAAGGATAACATCACCGTTGAAGAAGCCGTCAGCCTCGTGAAATCGCATGCCAACGCGAAATTCGACGAAACCGTCGAGATCGCGATGCAGCTGGGTGTCGACCCGCGCCACGCCGACCAGATGGTCCGCGGCGTCGTCGGCCTGCCCAACGGCACCGGCAAGACCGTCCGCGTGGCCGTCTTTGCCCGTGGCCCCAAGGCCGATGAAGCCAAGGAAGCCGGCGCGGACATCGTGGGCGCAGAGGACCTGATGGAAACCGTTCAGGGCGGCACGATCGAGTTCGATCGCTGCATCGCCACGCCCGACATGATGCCGATCGTCGGCCGTCTGGGCAAGGTTCTGGGCCCGCGCAACCTGATGCCGAACCCCAAGGTCGGCACCGTGACGATGGACGTCAAGCAAGCGGTCGAGGATGCCAAGGGCGGCCAGGTGCAGTTCAAGGCCGAGAAGGCCGGTGTGGTGCACGCGGGCGTCGGCAAGGCGTCGTTCGACGAAGCCAAGCTGGTCGAAAACGTCCGCGCCTTCGTGGATGCGGTCGCAAAGGCCAAGCCGTCGGGCGCCAAGGGCACCTACATGAAGAAGATCGCGCTGTCCTCGACCATGGGTCCGGGCGTGACGATCGACGTTGCGAACGCGGTGCCCGAGGTCTGAGACCTTAGGCATGAACAGGATGAGGCGGCTCTTCGGGGCCGCCTTTTTCGTTAGAATGCGATGCACTTTCGCGGTCCGGCGCGCTGGACCCCGCAAATGAGGCAGAATCTTCGCAGGCCTAAACGGACGATTAAGGAGTGCGGTTCATACAGCCCTCGTAAACCTATGAGTGAGGGATTGTTATGAAACTGAAATCCTGGGTGGCTGCGGGGGCGCTTTTCCTTGTGTCCACAGGTGCCGCGATCGCGGCGAACCTGACCGCGCCGGAAGGCCCGGTCATTCTCGAAGTGAGCGGGGAAATCGCCAACCTCAACGGGGATGGTGTCGCACAGTTCGACATGGCGATGCTGCGCCAACTCGACTGGCGCGAAATCGAAACCTACACGTCATTCACGACCGGCATGCAAAGCTTCGCGGGCCCGACGCTTGCGTCGCTCCTCGCTGCCGTCGGTGCCGAAGGCGACCGGTTGAACGCCACGGCGATCAACGACTATTTCGTCGAAATCCCGGTCGCGGATGCCGACGCGCACAACGTCATCCTCGCGGCGGAAATGAACGGCAAGCGGATGCGCATCCGCGACAAGGGTCCCATCTGGGTCATCTATCCGCTGAGCGAGGCGGAAGCGGCCAAGAAGCCCTTCGATACCGAGATGATCTGGCAGATGAACCGGCTCGAAGTTCTGGACTGAGGACAGGCCGATGAAGGTCGTCCAGCTTCGACCGACCGGACGCACGTTGAGGGCCGTTGTCGCCGTCGGCATCGTGGGTGTCCTCATCATTCTCCTGCTTGCCGTCCGCGGCAAGCTTGAGGGTGAGGAGAAGCGGGCGAGCTACGTGATGTCCTCGCTTTCGTGGAAGGTGAGCGAGACACTTCTGGAATCGCAGAAGCTTGTCACGGCTTTCGTCGAATACGAAGATGGCGCAATCTCCCGCGACGATGTGATCGTCGCGACGGAATTGTTGTGGAGCCGGATGGACGTGCTCCAGAACAGTGAATTCAATACGTATAAGGAACTGGTTGAAGCGGGCGCCGCATTGCAGTCGTTCCTCGACCGGCACGAGGAGGAAATCTACGACGCGCCAACGTTGCAGGCAGAGAGTGTCGCCGCCATGCGGGCGGAACTGTCGAAGGCCGCTCAGACGCTCAGGGCGATCTGGATCAAGGATTTCCTGGGCGATCGTGAGCGTTTGCATGACACGGCAACGCAGGACATCGCCGATGCGCGCACGTTGTTCGAACGGTTGATCCTTGGATGCGTCATCACCCTTGCCATTTACATGATCGCGGAAATCCGCGGCGCGCAACAGGCACAGGTGCGGGAGCGCGCGCTTCGCGAGCAGGCTTTGTCGGCCAGCGAGGCGAAAACCAACTTCCTTGCCAATGTCAGCCACGAAATCCGCACCCCGCTGAATGGCGTGATCGGCATGGCGCAGGAACTGGCTGAAACACCGCAGACGGGGGAGCAATCGCAGATGACGGGCGTGATCCTGTCGTCGGCGGAGTTGCTGTTGAGCACCATCAACGATGTCCTCGACATTTCGAAGATCGAAAGCGGAAGGCTCGGGCTGGATAGCGTGGCGTTTTTGCCTGCCGAACGAATCGAGTTGTCGGCAGCGCTTTACGAGCCTGCCATCACGCGGAAAGGCCTGGCGATCGAGATTGGCCTGCATTGCGCGGCGAACCAGGCCCTCGTCGGCGATCCTCTGCGCTTCACGCAGGTGGTGAACAACCTTGTCTCGAATGCCGTGAAATTCACCGAGGAGGGCCGTATCACGGTTGGCCTGTCATGCAGGCCGCTGCCGGGGTCGGACATGATTGAGGTGCAGGTCACCGTCCGAGATACCGGGCCGGGCATTCCCGAAGGCGCGCTGACCGCGATCTTCGAACCGTTCAGCCAGGCCGACAACAGCACCACGCGAACCCATGGCGGGACCGGGCTGGGGCTGACCATATCGCGTGCGATCTGCCGCGAAATGGGCGGTGACATCGCGGTGGAAACCACCATTGGCGAGGGCAGCACGTTCATCGCGACGTTCACGATGGCCAAGGCCGCCCCGAATGACGTGGTCGCCAGCATCCGGCCCGTGGCGCAAGGTCCGGGGCGGGATCTGGCTCTTCATGTCCCCGCGCCCGTCGATATGCCGGACGTCTTGCCGGAGCCGCCGCAAGGACGTGGCGACCGCCCGGACGCCGAAACGGTGCGATCGCGCATTCTCCTCGTGGATGACAGCGCGACGAACCGGATGGTGATGAAACGCCTGCTGAAGACCCTGAATGCCGACATCGACGAGGCGGAAAGCGGGCTCGACGCGGTCGAGCGTGCGACACATCAGCGTTACGACCTGATCCTGATGGACATCCAGATGCCGGGCATGGACGGGGTGGAGGCCACCTGCGAGATCCGGGCGCACGAGCAGGCCAGCGCGGATCCCGAACGGGTGCCGATCATCGCGGTGACCGCGAATGTCATGGCGCACCAGGTCAACACTTACCTCGCGCAGGGGATGGATCGGGTTGTCGCGAAACCCGTCCGGAAAACCGAAATCCTCGACGTGATCGGCGAGATCAAGGGTGGCGTTGCGTTGCATTGACCACACCGCCTCGAACGTTTGCGCAATGATCTTGCGTCGGCGGTGCGCTTGCGCGTATCGTTGATGGGCTGACGCCACACATATGGTTTGCGGCCCGATGGTGAAAATCGGGTTTGCGTGTCCTTTTTGGCTTGGCAATCCCCGGAACACGGCTTAAGAGACGCTCGATCAGGCTTTGCGACATGTCGCGTGGCCTGATTTTTCGTCCGAGACGGTGGGCGAGGTGATGCACCTCATAAGTCCTGCCCGAGACGGGAGACGAGGATTTCTCACCGGGGCACCACCCCGGGGCGTGAATGGCTGCGGACCCCGTGCGGACCCGATGTCGGGTCGATTTCGACCCGGCAAACATGAGCCGGGGGGCCGTCAAACGCCTTCCAAAACTTGGAGTGAACTGTGGATAGAGCCCAGAAAGAGAAAGTGGTCGAGGAACTCGGCCAGATCTTCGAAAGCTCTGGCGTGGTGGTCGTTGCCCACTACGAAGGTCTTACGGTTGCTGACATGCAGGACCTGCGCGCGCGGGCCCGTGAAGCGGATGCTTCGGTGCGTGTCGCTAAGAACAGGCTCGCCAAGATCGCCCTGGACGGGAAACCCTGCGAATCTATCGCGGACTACCTTTCGGGCATGACCGTTCTCACCTACTCGGAAGACCCCGTGGCAGCAGCCAAGGTCGCCGAGGACTTCGCCAAGTCGAACAAGAAGTTTGACATCCTCGGCGGGGCCATGGGTGAAAACGCGTTGGACCGGGCCGGTGTCGAGGCCGTGTCGAAAATGCCGTCGCGCGAGGAGCTTATCGCTTCGATCGTCGGCTGCATCGGCGCACCTGCATCGAACATCGCCGGGGCCATTGGCGCACCTGCTTCGAACATCGCCTCCATTCTCTCGACTATCGAAGAGAAGGCCGAGGCGGCGTAAGCAATCAAGGGATTTTCGTGGGGTTGCAAATCCCGCGTTGGAACACATCTTAACGGAAAGTAGTCGACATGGCTGATCTGAAAAAACTGGCGGAAGAGATCGTTGGTCTCACCCTGCTTGAAGCACAAGAACTGAAAACCATCCTCAAGGACGAATACGGCATCGAGCCCGCCGCCGGCGGCGCGGTCATGATGGCGGGTCCGGCCGGTGGCGACGCTGGTGGCGCCGCTGCAGAGGAGCAAACCGAATTCGACGTGATCCTGAAATCGGCCGGCGCGTCGAAGATCAACGTCATCAAGGAAGTCCGCGGCATCACCGGCCTGGGCCTGAAAGAAGCCAAGGAGCTGGTCGAAGCCGGCGGCAAGGCTGTCAAAGAGCAGGTTTCCAAGGACGAAGCGGAAGAGATCAAGGGCAAGCTGGAAGCAGCCGGCGCCGAGGTCGAACTCAAGTAATCCGGGTTATCCCGGCGCAGGGCGGATACAGCATCCGCCCTGCATTCATTCGTGGCTGAGCGCGGGAAATCCGGGCTCAGCCGAACCTGTCTCAGAGAGGGCCCCGCGCGGGCCGGCCTGACAGGGGCCCTCTCTCAGGCAAGTTCACCGATCGGGAGGCCCCCTTGGGACGGGTGCCAGGTATGGATCGGTCTTGCAGTCTCGATGGGAGCCTCACGCCGAAGCCCGGCGGCGATGCGGCTCTGGTAGAGAAAGGTGCGCGTTCGCATGGCACAATCATTCCTTGGCCAGAAACGACTGAGAAAATACTACGGCAAGATCCGCGAAGTGCTGGACATGCCGAACCTCATCGAGGTTCAGAAATCAAGCTATGACCTGTTCCTGAAATCCGGCGACCAGCCGGAGCCGATGGACGGCGAAGGCATCAAGGGTGTCTTCCAGTCGGTCTTCCCGATCAAGGATTTCAACGAAACGAGCGTTCTGGAATTCGTCAGCTACGAGCTGGAGAAGCCCAAGTACGACGTCGAGGAATGTCAGCAGCGCGACATGACCTACAGCGCGCCGCTGAAGGTCACCCTGCGCCTGATCGTGTTCGACGTGGACGAGGATACCGGCGCCAAGTCGGTCAAGGACATCAAGGAACAGGACGTGTTCATGGGCGACATGCCCCTGATGACGCCCAACGGCACGTTCATCGTGAACGGCACCGAGCGGGTGATCGTCAGCCAGATGCACCGCTCGCCCGGCGTGTTCTTCGACCACGACAAGGGCAAGACGCACAGCTCGGGCAAGTTGCTGTTCGCCTGCCGGATCATTCCCTATCGCGGCTCGTGGCTCGACTTCGAATTCGACGCCAAGGACATCGTGTTCGCGCGCATCGACCGCCGCCGCAAGCTGCCGGTCACCACGCTGCTGTATGCGCTGGGCCTCGACCAGGAAGGCATCATGGATGCCTATTACGAAACCGTCACCTACACCCAGCGCAAGGGTGAGGGCTGGGTGACCAAGTTCTTCCCCGAGCGCGTGCGCGGCACCCGCCCGACATTCGACCTTGTCGACGCCGACAGCGGCGAAGTGCTTGCCGAAGCGGGCAAGAAGGTCACGCCGCGCGCGGTCAAGAAGATCATCGACGATGGCAAGATCACCGATCTGCTGGTCCCGTTCGACCAGATCGTCGGCAAGTTCGCCGCCAAGGACATCATCAACGAAGAAACCGGCGCGATCTATGTCGAGGCGGGCGATGAGCTGACCTGGGAAGTCGACAAGGACGGTGAAGTCACCGGCGGCAGCCTGAAAGAGCTGCTCGACGCGGGCATCACCGAGATCCCGGTGCTCGACATCGATAACGTCACGGTCGGTCCCTACATGCGCAACACGCTGGCGCAGGACAAGAACATGAACCGCGACACCGCGCTCATGGACATCTACCGCGTCATGCGTCCGGGCGAACCGCCCACCGTCGAAGCGGCCTCGGCCCTGTTCGACACGTTGTTCTTTGACAGCGAGCGGTATGACCTGTCGGCCGTGGGTCGCGTGAAGATGAACATGCGTCTCGCGCTCGACAAGCCCGACACCCAGCGCACGCTGGACCGCGAAGACATCGTCGCCTGCATCAAGGCGCTGGTGGACCTGCGCGACGGTCGCGGCGACATCGACGACATCGACCACCTCGGCAACCGCCGGGTGCGGTCGGTCGGCGAATTGATGGAAAACCAGTACCGCGTCGGCCTTCTGCGGATGGAGCGCGCGATCAAGGAGCGCATGTCGTCGGTCGAGATCGACACCGTCATGCCGCAGGACCTGATCAACGCCAAACCGGCGGCCGCCGCCGTGCGCGAATTCTTCGGTTCCAGCCAGCTGTCGCAGTTCATGGACCAGACCAACCCGCTGTCGGAAGTGACGCACAAACGCCGCCTGTCGGCGCTTGGCCCCGGTGGTCTGACCCGCGAACGTGCCGGTTTCGAGGTGCGCGACGTGCACCCGACCCACTATGGCCGGATGTGCCCGATCGAGACGCCGGAAGGCCCGAACATCGGTCTGATCAACTCGCTGGCGACCTTTGCCCGCGTGAACAAGTACGGCTTCATCGAAACGCCCTATCGCGTGGTGAAGGACAGCGTGGTGACCGACGAGGTTCACTACATGTCGGCCACCGAAGAGATGCGGCACACCGTGGCGCAGGCCAACGCGTCGCTCGACGACAAGGGCAAGTTCACCAACGAGATGGTCAACACCCGCCAGAACGGCGATTACACGCTGGCACCGACCGGCGCGGTGGACCTGATCGACGTGAGCCCGAAACAGCTGGTGTCGGTTGCGGCATCGCTGATCCCGTTCCTCGAAAACGACGACGCCAACCGCGCGCTGATGGGCTCGAACATGCAACGTCAGGCCGTGCCGACGCTGCGCTCCGAAGCGCCGCTGGTCGGCACCGGGATCGAGGGCATCGTGGCCCGCGATTCAGGCGCTGCGATCATGGCGAAACGGGCAGGCATCATCGACCAGGTCGACGCGACCCGGATCGTCGTGCGCGCCACGGCTGACCTAGAGGTCGGTGATCCCGGCGTGGACATCTACCGCCTGCGCAAGTTCCAGCGGTCGAACCAGAACACCTGCATCAACCAGCGTCCGCTGGTGGTCGTGGGCCAGGAGGTCGGCAAGGGCGAGGTCATCGCGGATGGCCCGTCCACGGACATGGGTGAACTGGCGCTCGGCAAGAACGTCGTCGTCGCCTTCATGCCGTGGAACGGCTACAACTACGAGGACTCGATCCTGATCTCGGAACGGATCGCGCGGGATGACGTGTTCACCTCTGTCCACATCGAGGAATTCGAAGTGGCGGCCCGTGACACGAAACTCGGCCCCGAAGAGATCACGCGGGACATCCCGAACGTCGGTGAAGAAGCGCTGCGCAACCTTGACGAGGCGGGCATCGTCTATATCGGTGCCGACGTGGAGCCGGGCGACATCCTTGTCGGTAAGATCACGCCGAAGGGCGAAAGCCCGATGACGCCGGAGGAGAAACTCCTGCGCGCCATCTTCGGCGAGAAGGCATCGGACGTGCGCGACACCTCGCTGCGGGTGAAACCAGGTGATTTCGGCACCGTTGTCGAGGTCCGCGTGTTCAACCGTCACGGCGTCGAGAAGGACGAACGTGCCCTGCAGATCGAGCGGGAAGAGGTCGAAAGCCTCGCCCGTGACCGCGACGACGAACTCGCGATCCTCGACCGCAACATTTACGCGCGTCTGAAGTCCCACATCATGGGCAAGGTCGCCGTTAAGGGGCCGAAGGGCGTCAAGGCGAATTCGGAGGTGACCGAAGACCTGCTGGAAACGCTGCCGCGTGGCCAGTGGTGGCAGCTGGCGCTGAAGGAAGAGGCCGATGCACAGATCGTCGAGGCCCTGAACGAGCAATACGAGGCGCAGAAACGCGCGCTTGATGCCCGGTTCGAGGACAAGGTCGAGAAGGTCCGCCGTGGCGACGACCTGCCGCCGGGCGTGATGAAGATGGTCAAGGTGTTCATCGCGGTGAAGCGCAAGCTGCAGCCGGGTGACAAGATGGCCGGCCGTCACGGCAACAAGGGCGTGATTTCGAAGGTGGTTCCGATGGAGGACATGCCGTTCCTCGAAGACGGGACGCCGGTCGATTTCTGTCTGAACCCGCTGGGCGTGCCGTCGCGGATGAACGTCGGTCAGATCCTCGAAACCCACATGGGCTGGGCCGCGCGCGGCCTGGGCATCAAGATCGACGATGCGCTGGACGAATACCGCCGGTCGGGTGACCTGACCCCGGTGCGTGAAGCCATGCGGATCGCCTATGGCGACGACGTGTACGAGGAAGGTCTGGCGGATCTGTCCGAGGACGAGCTGGTCGAGCGCGCGGGCAACGTGACCCATGGTGTGCCGATCGCGACGCCGGTCTTTGACGGGGCGAAGGAAGCTGACGTGAACGACGCGCTGGTGCGCGCCGGGTTCTCGGAAAGCGGCCAGTCGATCCTGTTCGACGGGCGCACGGGTGAGCAGTTCAGCCGCCCCGTGACCGTGGGCGTCAAGTACCTGCTGAAACTGCACCACCTCGTGGACGACAAGATCCACGCGCGCTCGACCGGGCCTTACAGCCTCGTCACGCAGCAGCCCCTCGGCGGCAAGGCGCAGTTCGGTGGTCAGCGTTTTGGGGAGATGGAAGTCTGGGCGCTCGAAGCCTATGGCGCGGCCTACACCCTGCAGGAGATGCTCACCGTCAAATCGGACGACGTGGCCGGGCGGACCAAGGTGTACGAGTCGATCGTCAAGGGCGAGGACAACTTCGAAGCCGGCGTGCCGGAATCGTTCAACGTTCTCGTCAAGGAGGTCCGTGGCCTCGGGTTGAACATGGAACTGCTCGACGCGGAGGTCGAGGAGTGAAGTACCTGACCCTGCCCTGCATCCTGACGTTGGCGGCGTGTTTGCCCGCCGACGTTTCGGTGCAGGACCGACCGACACAGACGAGGACAGTCGCCGCGGCCGCGCCCGCGCCGCAGCTTCCGCCCGAGATCGTGGCGCCGGTATCCACCGGCCTGCCGGTCACGGCGACGGTTGATTGCAGCGTGGGCGGCATCGGCCTGTTCGGGTCGTGCGACCAGGAGGCCACGGCCACCTGCACCCGCGCCGGCCTGACGCTGTCCCGCCTTGAACAGATTGATCCGGAAAACCCTGGCGTTGCCGGAATCGCGACCAATAACGCATCCATCGTGGAAAGCGGCCTGAAACCCGCCACCCACCGTGTGATCTGCGTCTGACCTGGAAAGGACCCATCCAATGAACCAGGAACTGACAAACAACCCGTTCAACCCGCTCACGCCGCCGAAGGTGTTTGACGAGATCAAGGTCTCTCTGGCCTCGCCCGAGCGGATCCTGTCGTGGTCGTTCGGCGAGATCAAGAAGCCGGAAACCATCAACTACCGCACGTTCAAACCCGAACGTGACGGCCTGTTCTGCGCGCGTATCTTTGGCCCGATCAAGGATTACGAATGCCTGTGCGGCAAGTACAAGCGGATGAAGTATCGCGGCGTCGTCTGCGAGAAATGCGGCGTGGAAGTCACGCTGCAGAAGGTCCGCCGCGAGCGGATGGGTCACATCGAGCTGGCCGCGCCCTGCGCCCACATCTGGTTCCTCAAGTCGCTGCCTTCGCGCATCGGCCTGATGCTGGACATGACGCTGCGCGACCTGGAACGCGTGCTGTATTTCGAAAACTACGTGGTGATCGAGCCCGGCCTGACGGACCTCACCTACGGTCAGATGCTGACCGAGGAAGAGTACATGGACGCGCAGGATGCCTATGGCATGGACGCGTTCACCGCCAATATCGGCGCCGAGGCCATCCGCGAGATGCTGAGCCAGATCGACCTTGAATCCGAGGCCGAGCAACTGCGCGCAGACCTCGCCGAGGCGACGGGTGAACTGAAGCCGAAGAAGATCATCAAGCGTCTGAAAGTGGTCGAAGCCTTCCTTGAATCCGGCAACCGCCCGGAATGGATGGTCATGACCGTCGTTCCGGTCATCCCGCCGGAACTGCGCCCGCTGGTCCCGCTGGACGGTGGCCGGTTCGCGACGTCGGACCTCAATGACCTCTACCGCCGCGTGATCAACCGGAACAACCGTCTGAAGCGCCTGATCGAGCTGCGCGCGCCCGACATCATCGTCCGCAACGAAAAGCGGATGCTGCAGGAATCGGTCGACGCCCTGTTCGACAACGGCCGCCGTGGCCGCGTCATCACCGGTGCCAACAAGCGTCCGCTGAAATCGCTCAGCGACATGCTGAAAGGCAAGCAGGGCCGCTTCCGCCAGAACCTTCTGGGGAAACGGGTCGACTTCTCGGGCCGGTCGGTCATCGTGACCGGGCCGGAACTGAAGCTGCACCAGTGCGGGTTGCCGAAGAAGATGGCGCTCGAACTCTTCAAGCCGTTCATCTATTCGCGGCTTGAGGCGAAGGGTCTGTCCTCCACCGTCAAGCAAGCCAAGAAGCTGGTCGAGAAAGAGCGCCCCGAGGTGTGGGACATCCTCGACGAGGTGATCCGCGAGCACCCGGTGATGCTGAACCGTGCGCCGACGCTGCACCGTCTTGGCATTCAGGCGTTCGAACCCGTGCTGATCGAAGGCAAGGCGATCCAGCTTCACCCGCTCGTGTGTTCGGCTTTCAACGCCGACTTCGACGGTGACCAGATGGCCGTGCACGTGCCGCTGTCGCTCGAAGCGCAGCTGGAAGCGCGCGTCCTGATGATGTCGACGAACAACGTCCTGTCGCCCGCCAACGGCGCACCGATCATCGTTCCGTCGCAGGACATGATCCTCGGTCTCTACTACGTGACGATCGAGCGCGAGGGCATGAAGGGCGAAGGCATGGTCTTCTCCTCGATCGAGGAGGTGCAGCACGCGCTGGATTCCGGCGAGGTGCACCTGCACGCCAAGATCACCGCGCGGATCCCGCAGATCGACGACGAAGGCAACGAGGTGATGGAGCGGGTCGAAACCACTCCGGGCCGCGTCAAGCTGGGCGCGATGCTGCCGCCGAACAACAAGGCACCGTTCAGCCTTGTGAACCGCCTGTTGCGGAAAAAGGACGTGCAGAACGTCATCGACACCGTCTACCGCTATTGCGGCCAGAAGGAGTCGGTCATCTTCTGTGATCAGATCATGACCATGGGCTTCCGCGAAGCCTTCAAGGCCGGCATCTCGTTCGGGAAGAACGACATGGTGATCCCCGACGACAAGTGGGGCATCGTGGACGAAACCCGCGAGCAGGTTAAGGATTTCGAACAGCAATACATGGACGGCCTGATCACCCAGGGTGAGAAATACAACAAGGTCGTCGATGCCTGGTCGAAATGTAACGACAAGGTCACCGAGGCGATGATGGCGACCATCTCGGCCCCGCAGCGGGACGAGAACGGTGCCGAGCTGGAGCCGAACTCGGTCTACATGATGGCGCACTCCGGTGCGCGGGGCTCGGTCACGCAGATGAAGCAGCTGGGCGGGATGCGCGGCCTGATGGCCAAGCCGAACGGCGACATCATCGAGACGCCGATCATCTCGAACTTCAAGGAAGGCCTGACCGTTCTTGAATACTTCAACTCGACCCACGGCGCCCGGAAGGGCCTGTCGGACACCGCTCTGAAGACGGCGAACTCGGGCTACCTGACCCGCCGCCTCGTGGACGTGGCACAGGACTGCATCGTGCGCATGGACGATTGCGGGACGGACAAGGCGATCATGGCGCAGGCCGCGGTCAACGATGGGGAGGTCGTGGCCTCGCTCAGCGAACGCGTTCTGGGCCGGGTGTCGGCGGACGACGTGCTGGTACCGGGGACCGAGGATGTCCTCGTCGCCAAGGGCACGCTGATCGACGAACGCACCGCCGACGCGATCGAAGAGGCGGGCGTGCAGTCGATGCGCATCCGCTCGCCGCTGACCTGCGAGGCCGAAGAAGGCGTCTGTGCCCAGTGCTACGGTCGTGACCTTGCACGCGGCACGCTGGTGAACCAGGGTGAGGCCGTGGGCATCATCGCGGCGCAATCCATCGGTGAACCCGGCACGCAGCTGACGATGCGGACCTTCCACATCGGCGGCGTCGCGCAGGGTGGCCAGCAGTCGTTCCTTGAATCGAGCCAGGAAGGCAAGATCGCCTTCGAAAACGCCAACGTGCTGGAAAACGCACGCGGCGAGATGCTGGTGATGGGCCGCAACATGAAAGTCCGCATAGTGGACGAACATGGCGCGGAGCGGGCCAGCCACAAGGTCGATTACGGTTCGAAACTGTTCGTCAAGGACGGGCAGGAGATCGCCCGCGGCGACAAGCTGTTCGAGTGGGATCCCTACACCCTGCCGATCCTCGCCGAAAAGGACGGGACCGCGAAGTATGTGGACCTTGTTGCCGGCGTGGCCGTGCGCGAGGAAACCGACGACGCAACCGGCATGACGCAGAAGATCGTGGCCGACTGGCGCGCAGCGCCCAAAGGCAACGAGCTGAAGCCCGAGATCATCCTGGTGGGTGCAGACGGTGAGCCGGTCCGCAACGCGGCCGACAACCCGATCACCTATCCGATGTCGGTGGATGCCATCCTGTCGGTCGAAGACGGACAGGACGTCAAAGCCGGTGACGTGGTCGCGCGGATCCCGCGCGAAGGTGCAAAGACCAAGGACATCACCGGTGGTCTGCCGCGTGTGGCCGAACTGTTCGAAGCACGTCGTCCCAAGGACCACGCGATCATCGCCGAAATCGATGGTTACGTGCGCTTTGGCCGCGACTACAAGAACAAGCGTCGCATCGCGATCGACCCGTCGGACGAGTCGATTGAGACCGTCGAATACATGGTGCCCAAGGGCAAGCACATCCCGGTGCAGGAAGGCGACTTCGTGCAGAAGGGTGACTACATCATGGACGGCAACCCGGCCCCGCACGACATCCTGTCGATCATGGGGATCGAGGCTCTGGCGAACTACATGATCGACGAAGTGCAGGACGTCTATCGTCTGCAAGGCGTGAAGATCAACGACAAGCACGTCGAAGTCATCGTGCGCCAGATGCTGCAGAAGTGGGAAATCCAGGACTCGGGTGAGACCACGCTGCTGAAGGGCGAACACGTGGACAAGGCCGAGTTCGACGCGGCCAACGAGAAGGCGATCGCGCGGGGCAAACGCCCGGCGCAGGGCGAGCCGATCCTTCTGGGGATCACCAAGGCAAGCCTGCAGACCCGGTCGTTCATCTCGGCAGCGTCGTTCCAGGAGACGACCCGCGTGCTGACCGAAGCCTCGGTGCAAGGCAAGAAAGACAAGCTTGTCGGCCTGAAAGAGAACGTCATCGTGGGCCGCCTGATCCCGGCCGGTACCGGTGGCGCGACCCAGAAGGCGCGCCGCATCGCGCAGGAACGCGACAACGTCGTGATCGAAGCGCGCCGCGAGGAAGCCGAGGCAGCAGCGGCACTGGCCGCACCCATGGACGATATCGTGGGTGGTGACGAATTCGACGTGGGCATCGTCGACACGCCGGAAAGCCGCGACTGATCCCAGCGCGATAGCAATTGAAAGGCCCCGTCGAGCGATCGGCGGGGCCTTTTTCTTGGGTCGCGGGCGTCAGCCGACCTGCTGGTGGACTTCGATCACGTTGCCTTCGGGGTCCTGGAAAAAGACCTGGTGCCATTCCTTGGCAAAGGCGGTGCCGTAATCGGAATAGGGCACGCCCGCCGCGTCGAGCGCCGCGAGGACGGCGGCAAGGTCATCCGTGCGGAACGCGATATGCCCGCGTTCGACGGGATTGATGACCTGCCCGTTGGCGAAAGCCACGCGGAAGTCGCGCTGGGCGAGGTGCATCTGCATCGACCCTTCGGTGGCGAACCGGATCTTGCCGTCGAACCCGCGCCCGTCCTCCGCCTCGGTCCGGGGAAATTGCGACATGGGAATGTCATCCAGCCCCAGGACGCGCGTGTAGAAATCGTGCAGCCGGTCGACATCCTCGGCCACGAAGTTGATGTGATGGAATTCGAGTTTCATGGATCAAGGATAGCGCGGCCCCGCTCCTTTGCCCATCCGCGCGCGGGCTTGATCCGCCGCGCCTCTGCCGTCACTGTCGCCGCAAACGAAAGGGCAGGGCGTGGCGTATTCCATCCAGGTGCAGGGCTTGATCCGGTTCTCGGTACTGACCGAGGATTACTATGCCGACAAGTTTGACACGGTGGACAAGATCGCCGCGCATATCTTTGCGCCCGACCGGATGGAGCGGCGCTTTCACCTGTTCGAACGTCTCTGCCTGCCGTCACTCATGCGGCAGACCGACATGGAATTCCGGCTGGGCGTCATCACCTCGACCCATCTGCCGGGGGATCAGCTTGAACGCCTGCTGGCGCTGACCGAACCGCATCCCAACGTGACCATCTTTGCAGAGGAGCCGGCAAAGCAATACCCGCTGCTGCGCAAGGCCTATGCCCGGATGCAGGACCGTGACCGGTTCACCCATGCGCTCAACTTCCGGATCGATGATGACGATGCCGTCGACCGCGACTTCATCGCGCGGATCAAGCGGCAGGCGGCGGGATTGTTGCAGGTGGGCGACCCGGCAGGGCGGACGATGATCGCGCATAATTTCGGGTTCTACATCGACATGAACCACGAGGGCGCGAACCGGGTGTTCGACGCGCGCGAACGGATGCCGCTGTCGGTCGGATCCGCGCTGCTCAGCCCGATGGACGATCCGGGCATCCCCTATGCCTACAACCACCGCAAGTTCGCGCAGCATTACAACCTCTACAGCGATATCGAAACGCCCGCCTTCCTGCGCACGCTCCACCCCGACAACAAGAGCGATCCGGCGCAGCTGGGCCTGATCGACAAGATGAAACCCGGCCGGGTCGAACGGCTGTTGCGCAAGCATTTCCGAGTCGACATCGCTGACTTGCAGGCCTTGTGACGTGACGCCGAACGCCACGGGCGCGCTGTTCATGATGGGCAGCATGCTGGCCTTCACCCTCAACGACGTGGCGATCAAGCTAACCGGCGGGGACATTCCGCTGTTCCAGCTGATCTTTTTGCGCGGGCTGTTCACGACGACGCTGGTGTCTGTTCTGGCGTGGCGCATGCGGGCATTTCAGCTTCGGCAATCGCCGCGGGACTGGAGCCTGATCGGAGCGCGCGTCGTCACCGAAGTGATGATCGTCATCTTCTTTTTGACCGCGCTTCTGAACATGCCCATCGCCAACGTCACGGCGATCCTGCAGGCGCTTCCCCTGATCGTGACCTTCGCGGGTATCTTCCTGTTCAAGGAGGTGGTGGGCTGGCGCCGGATGCTGGCCATCGCGCTTGGTTTTCTCGGCGTGATGCTGATCGTGAAACCGGGCACGGACGGATTCACCACCTACACCGTCTTCGCGATGATCGCTGCCCTGTTCGTCGCTTTGCGTGACCTTGTGACCAAGCCCCTGTCGGCCAAGGTGCCGTCGATGCTGGTGACGTTCTGCACGGCGACGGGCATCACCCTTGTCTGCGGGGTTCTCAGCCTGTCCGAGACATGGGTGGTGCTGACCCCGCGCCACTGGACGCTGCTGGCGCTGTCGGCGGTGTTCATCCTTGGCGGCTATCTGTTCAGCGTGCTGACGATCCGGGTGGGCGATATCTCTTTCACGGCGCTCTTCCGGTACACCGGTATCCTCTGGGCGCTGGTCCTGGGCCTGATCGTGTTCGACGAGTGGCCGGACCGGATCACGCTTCTGGGCGTGATCCTCGTGGTCGGGGCCGGGGCCTATACGCTCTGGCGCGAGGCGAGGGTCAGGTCCGGTTCCTGAAAGGCGCGGGTCACCGCCTCGACATCTATGGCGAAGCGGTTGGCAAACCTGCGGGTCAGCTTGGGCCCGATCGGCTCCACCGCCACCTCGCGCGCGCCGCGCTTCTGGCGCGAGTCGTTATAGCCGTTATGCGTGCGGACCCACATGGGCGTATCGGTGAACGTGACGGTGGGCATCCGCGTCCACAACTTGTGATGCGCGAAATTGTGGATGGTGCGCGCCGTGCCGCCCGCGACATGGACACCCAGCGCGGCGACGTAATAGGCGCGCGTGATCTCGGTGGCCGAGATGCCATTGCTGCCCATTTCGGCCACGTAGCCGCGGTTGAAATCGATCCCGACGATCCGCTCGCGCGCCATCAGCGGCGCGGCGTCGTCCACCGCCTGTTTCATCCGTTCGATGAAATCAACGGCCACGGCGTCGTCATCGTCGTGGCGGAACTGAAGGCAGGGCGCACCGGGGTCGCGGCGGTGCTTGTTCAGAAGCTCTTTCATCAATTCGCGGTTGGGGCGCGGAGGATGCACCTCGACCACCGCCTGCGGCAAGTCGGCGAGCATCGCGTCAAGCCGCGCGCGATGGCGCGCCGGGAAGCTGTCACCGATCACCACGATGAGCGTGAAATCCGGATCGGTCTGGTGCTTGAGGCATGGTAGGGCGACGTGTTCGAACAGACGAAACCGCTCTTCGAGGCGATCTTCGGCGTACAGGTAGGCGATGCGGTCCTCGATCGTGTCATGTTCCACTTGAAACCCGCCGATGGCCGGGTAGGAAAAGCGGCACAATCCGATAGTCTGCATGCGGCGCCCCAAACGATACGCGTTGCGGCCACCCTGCCAGCGGCAACTGTCCCCGACAAGCCCGGCCGCGGCTGTTGACATCGAATCCGACTCCCCCTATACGCCGCTCATCTCGCGGGTGGGGTCCGTCCTGCCTGCGAAATCAGACCTGTAGTGGCCACGATCCGGGCTGATTGCCCCGATCCTCTGACAACCCGCCGCGGCGATCCTTGGTCAAGGATGGCATGCGGTGTTTGCGCTTTGCGGACGCGTGATGCGCACATTGATGAAACGAGAGAACCCGCGCACCTCATGTGCGCAGTACATGAGCGAGAGACGGGAGCGAGAGCCCATATGCCAACGATCCAGCAGCTGATCCGGAAGCCCCGGCAGCCCAAAGTCAAACGGTCGAAGTCGATGCACCTGAAGGAATGCCCGCAAAAGCGTGGCGTCTGCACGCGCGTCTACACGACCACTCCGAAGAAACCGAACTCGGCCATGCGTCGCGTGGCGAAGGTGCGTCTGACGAATGGCTTCGAGGTTATCAGCTACATCCCCGGCGAAGGTCACAACCTGCAAGAGCACTCGGTTGTCCTGATCCGTGGCGGCCGTGTGAAGGACCTTCCCGGCGTCCGTTACCACGTGCTGCGCGGCGTGCTGGACACGCAGGGTGTCAAGGACCGCAAGCAACGCCGTTCGAAATACGGCGCGAAGCGTCCCAAGTAAGAGGATATACAGATGTCGCGTCGTCACGCTGCCGAGAAACGAGAAGTCCTGCCCGACGCCAAGTATGGCGATACGGTCCTGACCAAGTTCATGAACAACCTGATGCTGGACGGTAAGAAATCCGTCGCCGAAAGCATCGTCTACGGTGCGCTTGACCGCATCGAGAACAAGGTGAAGCGCGCGCCGGTGGAAATCTTCCACGAAGCGCTCGACAACATCAAACCGGCCGTCGAGGTCCGTTCCCGCCGCGTCGGTGGTGCGACCTACCAGGTTCCGGTCGAGGTGCGCCCCGAGCGTCGTGAAGCCCTGGCGATCCGCTGGCTCATCACCGCCTCGCGCAACCGCAACGAAAACACCATGGAAGAACGCCTCGCCGGTGAACTTCTCGACGCGGTCAATTCGCGCGGGAACGCCGTGAAGAAGCGCGAAGACACCCACAAGATGGCCGACGCCAACAAGGCGTTCAGCCACTACCGCTGGTAACCCCACAAGGCATTCAGGAGCAGCCCCGATGGCACGCGACTATCCTCTCGACCGCTACCGCAACTTCGGCATCATGGCCCACATCGATGCCGGCAAGACCACCTGTTCGGAGCGGATCCTGTATTACACGGGCAAATCCCACAACATCGGCGAGGTGCATGACGGCGCCGCGACGATGGACTGGATGGAGCAGGAGCAGGAGCGGGGCATCACCATCACCTCGGCTGCAACGACGACCTTCTGGGAACGCACCGAAGACGGCAAGACCGCCGACACGCCCAAGCACCGCCTGAACATCATCGACACGCCCGGCCACGTGGACTTCACCATCGAAGTCGAACGCTCGCTGGCCGTGCTTGACGGTGCCGTGTGCGTGCTGGACGCCAACGCCGGTGTCGAGCCGCAGACCGAAACCGTGTGGCGTCAGGCTGACCGCTACAAGGTTCCGCGCATGGTGTTCGTCAACAAGATGGACAAGATCGGCGCCGACTTCTTCAACTGCGTCCGCATGATCGAGGACCGCACCGGCGCGCGTGCCGTGCCCGTCGGCATCCCGATCGGCGCAGAGACCGAGCTGGAAGGCCTGATCGACCTCGTGACCATGGAAGAATGGCTGTGGCAGGGCGAAGACCTGGGCGCATCCTGGGTCAAGGCCCCGATCCGCGACAGCCTGAAGGACATGGCTGACGAGTGGCGCGAGAAGATGATCGAAGCCGCCGTCGAGCAAGACGACGACGCGATGGAGCAATACCTCGAAGGCAACGAGCCCGACGTGCCGACCCTGCGCAAACTGCTGCGCAAGGGCACGCTCGACATGGCATTCGTGCCGGTTCTGGGTGGCTCGGCCTTCAAGAACAAGGGTGTGCAGCCGCTTCTGAACGCCGTGATCGACTACCTGCCCAGCCCGCTGGACGTGGTCGACTACATGGGCTTTGCCCCCGGTGACGAGGAAGAGACCCGCAACATCGCCCGCCGCGCGGACGACAACATGGCGTTCTCGGGCCTCGCGTTCAAAATCATGAACGACCCCTTCGTGGGCTCGCTGACCTTCACCCGGATCTACTCGGGCACGATGAACAAGGGCGATACCGTCCTGAACTCGACGAAGGGCAAGAAAGAGCGCATCGGCCGGATGATGATGATGCACTCCAACAACCGCGAAGAGATCGAAGAGGCATTTGCCGGCGACATCATCGCGCTTGCGGGTCTGAAGGACACCACGACCGGTGACACGCTGTGCGACCAGAAAGACCCGGTTGTCCTCGAAACGATGACCTTCCCCGACCCGGTGATCGAGATCGCCGTCGAGCCGAAGACGAAAAACGACCAGGAGAAGATGTCCCAGGGTCTGCAGCGTCTGGCGGCCGAAGACCCCTCCTTCCGCGTCGAAACCGACCTGGAATCGGGTCAGACGATCATGAAGGGCATGGGCGAACTTCACCTCGACATCCTGGTCGACCGCCTGAAGCGGGAGTTCAAGGTCGAGGCGAACATCGGTGCACCGCAGGTGGCCTACCGCGAGACCATCGGTCACGAGGTCGAGCACACCTACACCCACAAGAAACAGTCGGGTGGGTCGGGTCAGTTCGCCGAGGTGAAGATGATCATCTCGCCGACAGAGCCGGGCGAAGGTTACTCGTTCGAGAGCCGCATCGTCGGTGGTTCCGTGCCGAAGGAATACATCCCCGGCGTCGAAAAAGGCATCCAGTCGGTCATGGACAGCGGTCCGCTCGCGGGCTTCCCGGTCATCGACTTCAAGGTCGCGCTGATCGACGGCAAGTTCCACGACGTGGACTCGTCGGTTCTGGCCTTCGAGATCGCCGCACGCATGTGCATGCGCGAAGGCATGAAGAAAGCCGGCGCCAAGCTCTTGGAACCGATCATGAAGGTCGAGGTCATCTCCCCCGAGGAGTATACCGGCAACATCATCGGCGACCTGACCTCGCGTCGGGGGCAGGTGACGGGGCAGGAACCGCGCGGCAACGCCGTGGCGATCAACGCCTTCGTGCCGCTGGCCAACATGTTCGGCTACATCAACAACCTGCGTTCGATGTCCTCGGGCCGCGCGCAGTTCACGATGCAGTTCGACCACTACGATCCGGTGCCGCAGAACATCTCGGACGAGATCCAGGCCAAGTACGCCTAATGAAGCACCACGTCGTCATATCCGGCGTTCTCGCGGCCACCTTGGTCGCAGGCTGCGCGCAGAAACAGCTGGTCGAGCCCGCCTCGGCCAGCACGTTTCGCGTGACGGATGTGGCTGTGGTGCTCGAAGACGGTCCCAAGCGGTCGGCGGGCTTTTACGAGTTCACGGAAGCGGACGTTGCTGCAAAACTGCGCGACACCACGCTGAAGGCGCTGACCGCACGCAACCCGGACGGGGCGCGTGACGTGGTGGCCAACGTGTCGCTGTCGCGCATGGTGATCGCCAATCCCGGTGTGGGGATCCTCGTTGGCCAGAAGACAAGCGGCCTGCGCGGGACCATCACGATCAAGGATGCGCGGTCGGGCGAACAGCTCGCCCTGACCGACAATGTGACCGCAACGACCAAACCGCGCCCCACGCTGGCGGGCGCGGCCTTTATCCGCTCGCCCGAGGGTGAGCTGGCGCTGATCGCGGAAGAATTCGCGCGCCGCGCTGCAATCGCAATTTTCGGAGACGACCCCGCCGCCGGGGACAGCTGAAGGAGGCCATCATGGCAAAGGAAAAGTTTGAGCGGAGCAAGCCGCACTGCAACATCGGCACG
>NZ_AQQZ01000002.1:57500-630337 GCF_001205715.1 Pseudaestuariivita atlantica | reverse complement strand
AGGGCTCATCCTTTGAGTGTTTTACTCTCCGGTAAACCCGGGGCGGTTCACGTTTTTGTAGCCAAACAAGCAACGGACGCGACGCTGGACGACACTTCGAACCCAGCCTGCTCGATCATGAAAACCCAATCATCTGTCCGCGTCAGCCGGTCTGGGAAAACTCCGTTCCGCTGTCTAGGCGGGATCAACGAAAGCGCGCGCTGGAAAACGTCCGTTGGTAGAAGCTTGTCCGAGTCATCCGCGTCGACGTTATCAGCCAAGTTTACGCAATTGATTGCACATGCCGGATCTCGTGACAGCACGTCGAAAAGATCATCCGCGGAGCGATCTTTCCGCGCTTGGCAAAGCCGTTCGACGAGGTAACAGGAGGATTGCCGCATCCCCCCGCGACCCCCCCATACATGAGGTTCAGAGGAGATGAGAATGACTTGACCGACCAAGTCTAAGTCTGCCAGCCCAATGTCCTCCAAAGCCACAATTCGAAGTCTCTGCCAAAACAGGTTCGGGCACACCTCTAGAAGATAACTGCCCGCGCTCAAGGCCAAATCCAGCTCATTGCGTCGGATGGACTTCTGCAGAACCGACATAGCTAAATACTTGTCACCGTGAGGAAAAACAGAAATGGTTTGAGGTCGACAAGCATGTAACTCGCTGCGAAGCATTTCCTCGTCGATCGGTAGCGGTGTTGGGATAATCATGGCACTTTCTCCAAATCAGCGGAGAGCATTGGTGCCCCGTGGACAGGCTAAGCTATGGTGCAGGGAGGTCAAACAGTAAGCCGTCATGGATCGAAAACCCCGGCACCAAATTTTCCTTCGCTATGAAACTACCCCCGATAGCCCAACAAAGCTCAAGCCAATCCTGCCGCATTCTCGCAAGCCGGTGGTACTTGCACATCAAGCGCTTACAAACAGCTGCCTCGGTGCGGAAAGTTCGGTCGTTTTCAAGCCTAGCTGGGCACCTTGAGCAACCCGAAATCGATACGAAGCGTCCGATCTACCCACTCAATTTGTGCACAAGCGACCGAAGCTGAAGTCCCTCGGTCAGTTCTATGCCTATGCTTGCGCCTGAACTGGAGCCAGCAACCCACTTTCATTTACTATTGTCGGCCACTCTTTCCAGAGCTTTGCCGCGTTCCATCCTTCAAGAGGATGCTTCTTCAATATGTTCTTGACGAGAGCTCTTTTGGACATTGGCAACTGCCCCAAAACGGCTTGGAGCATCATCGGTCCCGAGGCCGCATTGATAAGCACCCACGTCGCCTCTGAAATGTCGGCGGGCTTTTTGCGACAGGAAACGTGAAAGTCTAAAAACGGGCACTTGGTCGACTTCAAAGCCGCAAGTTGACCGGCGTTGCGTTTCCGCACCTCAATCCTTGTCCACGGACTGACCTTGGGTTGAATTCCTTTACTCGTTCGTTCGGCCGCTTTGTCATACACAACGACCTGCCTCCGTTTCGATTGATTGAACACAAGCGTTTCGGTGCGCATGCCGACGGCGTTGTAAGTCTGCGATGATGAGGTCTCGTTAGCCCAGAAGTGAGCTTGCGAGAGACTAAAACCAAACAAGTCGAAGGCCACATCGAACCGGGTAACCCTGGCGCGCTCGTACAGTTCAGAAGTCCCGCCTTCGAGTATGTCAGACGCAACAATGCTCAGAACCGTTGCAGTGCTCTCGGGGCCAAGCTTACTAGGGTTGAATTCCAACCGAAAAGCGGGGCCGTTAGGCTTCGTGGACATGCAAGACACCAACACTCTCTCTTCGAATAGGTCTTCCTTGAGCATGAAGTTCCGGGCGAACCCATTGCGTGCGACTTTTACCTGCTTCAATGCGCCATTGCTGCTCATCTGAAGAATGCGTGACAGGTAAAGCTTAGTATGGTCTGGATCGTACCCGCCGAACACGAGCGAGATGTTGTCGATTTTGCCCGTGCAATTGATTGCATGGCCTGGTGATGCTTCACCCATCTCCCTGGTCCCTTCCAAACTGTTTGGTGTTACAGGGAGTTTCAGGAGCGCTCGACTTTTCTGCCATGCGGTGTCTCTCGATAAACGCATCGAACTCGTTCATGTCGATGAGGATTTTGCTGCCAATCCGGATGACTGCTGATGCAAAGCCGTTTCCAGCGACCTTTGTCCCTCCGGAACCGAACCGGTCTTCCGCATTGTAGATCAGGCTTCGCAAGTAGGAATTCGTAGCCCAACTGTATGCGTCGTGATCCAGAATTTGCTGAACAGTCATCAGCCTGTTCGTCGGCGGAACTGCGTTGTCAAAGTCTTTTTGCTTCATCGTGCCCTTCATGGCGCCCGTGTTTTGCGAACACCATTAGGGTTGGATGGAAGCCCGATAGCAAATTCATCCACGTTATTAATATTTTTTAATAACAGATGCTTAGATGAAATCCTGTGGTTATTCTCCGGTCGTTTGGCTCAACCGCCCAGTTCTGAACGCCAACTTTTGAACTTTTGCCGTAGAGTCGCCGCCGCTGCAGCAAAGGTCTCATTCTTGATTCGTTTGGCGAGCCGCTCTGCCAACTGCCAATCCGAGAGATTGCCCAGTTCTGAACCCAGCTCCTTTTGAAGCTCGGCAAAAGCGTTGCGCCTTTTGGTGTCTTTCGTCGACGCGTTTTGCCCGCTGCCCGCGCTGAGGTAACTGTCTATGGCGGCGGACTTTCTTGCCTCCCTTCGCGTCCATGCAAGCTTGAAGTGCGAACTTTGGTCAGGCCAACGCTTCCGAACCCAATGCACAAAGACTGTTGTATCCAAGAGTACTGACTGACCACTAATCAGGGGATCTTCTATGGTATGCGCGCGCAACCTTGGTTTTTCGAAGTCGAACAAATCGGCATCGGACCTCGCCACAATTGAACGAACGGCTGCTTGGAACGGGCGGCGGGTGTAGTCATCGACGCCGTCCGGATCATCCTCTGACCAATCCGAGTAGCCGACTCCGACGCCTGGGTGGCTGATTGGGTTAACCTTTGCGATAAGGCAGCATCCAACATGCAGCGACCAGTACTTCTTCTTGAAGTAGGGCAGAGACAGCTCAACAAACTCGGCGTCTGACATCAATCGGTCCCAGACCTGCCCTTCACTCATCTGGCAATACCTCCTTCATGGTCCTACTCAACAAGTCTCGCGTATGGTCTTCTGTGAGATGGGCGTAGCGGCTGGCCATCTTGAACGACTTATGCCCCAAGATCGTTGCGATCTGCGGTACTGATCCCCCGCTTTTGGCGATCAGTTTCGCTGCTGTGTGACGAAGATCATGGAACCGGAAATCGTCCAAATCGGCCTGCTGCAAAACCTTCTGCCAACTTTTCTTGAAATCCCATGCTCCTGTAAGGGTTTTGTTTGGAAACACTAGTCCATCGCGCCCGCCATCGACGTCCAGCTCCGCCATCTTTGCGACCACTTCTGGTAAAACCGTCACCATCCTTCGTTGCCCGTTCTTGGGTTCTTCGATTTTGAGTAAACCTTGGTCCAGAAAAACCCTGTCCCACGTGAGGCCCATTATCTCGCCTCGCCGCATCGCAGAGGTCAAAGCCAAAAGAACAATCACCTCAAGCCTTCGATCAACAATTTCAGAGCACGCAGCGAGCAACCGCTGAATTTCAATGTTGCTCAGCACACGATCTCGACCTTGCGCTTCTTTGAGTAAGGGGACCCGTCGCATCGGATTTTCAGGGATCCACTGATACTGATTTTCAGCAACCGTCAGCACATGTGAGAAAACAGCAAGGTACCGGTTCACTGTGGCATTGGAGACCGGCTTGTCGTGTCTGGTTTGGCGTTCGGCGATCTTCCGTCTCGCTTCCATCAAGGTAGCTGTTGAGAGGCCGAGCAATTTTTCTTGGCCGACCATTTCACGCCAAATCGAAAGTTGCTGCCTCTGGTCTCTTGCCGACTTCTTTTGTGGTAAGACGTCTGCCTCGTAGCGGTCGATCAGTTCGGATACGGTTCTTTTCTTGGCGGCACCGTCAAAGAGAAAACGCCCGGCATCCAGTTCAGTCTCAATCTTTCTGACCCAAGCCTCAGCGTCCTTGCGCCGCGCAAAATACTCTGACTGCTGGGGATGCCCCTTGCGTCTGACTTGAGCCCGGTATCGCGTGCCTTTCGCGCCTTTGATGGCTGTGACGGTCCCCACGCGGTTCACTCCATTGAACGTGGTGTCGATTTGGTCTTCCTGCTGAGTTTAGCTGGTACGCAGGAGTTTTGCACCAAATTTGCACCAAACCCAGCCATTCATGTGCATTTGACTGCACGATCCGCCGAAGACACTTGCGTAGATATTTGGAAATGCTTGGGTTTTAATGGTGCCCCCACACGGACTCGAACCGCGGACCTACTGATTACAAATCAGTTGCTCTACCAGCTGAGCTATAGGGGCACAGAGGGCGTCTTAGGACGAAACGGCAGGGCTCGCAAGCGTTTGCGCGGGGGGCGTGGCGGCGCTACACTTCGGCCCACGCGGCAAGAGCAGGCCAGCCATGAAATTGATCCTCCATGCCGGAGCGCATTGCACCGATGACGACCGGATCGTGAAGGCGCTGTTGCGCAATTCCGGCCCGTTTCTCGACCAGGGGATCGCCGTGCCCGGTCCCAGCCGGTACCGCCGGTTGCTGACCAACACGGTCAAGGCGATGGACGCGCGGGCACCGGCCCCGGATGCGCGGGACGTCCTGCTCGACACGATCCTCGACGAGGACCATGAAAAGGTGCACCGGCTGATCCTGTCGCACGAGGGATTGCTTGGAAAACCGGGATTTGCCGTCAAGGGCGCGCAGTTCTACCGGTCGGCCGAGAACCGTCTCGCCCATCTGGTCCGCCTGTTCGAGGGGGACCAGATCGAGCTGTATTTCGCGTTGCGGGACCCCGCGACTTTCGTGCCCGCCGCCTATATCCAGTCGGGCGGGCTGATGTTCGCGGAATACGCGCGCAGTCTTGATCTGGCTAACCTGCGCTGGTCGGAATTCCTGTCGCGGCTGCGCGCGACTCTGCCGGAAATCCCGATCACCGTCTGGTGCAACGAGGACAGCCCGCTGGTCTTCGGCGAGGTTCTGAAGCGGATGGCGGGTCTGCCGGTCACCGCCAAGATCAACGGCTCCTTCGACATCCTGATGCAGATCATGACGCGCGAAGGCATGCAGCGATTTCGCGAGTTTCTTGGCCAGCATCCCGACCTTCCCGAACCGCAGCGGCGCAAGGCGATGATGGCCTTCCTCGAAAAATACGCCGACGACGCCGAGGTCGAGGAAGAGCTGGACCTGCCGGGCTGGACCGAGGAGCTGATCGACACGTTGTCGGCGCTTTATGACGAGGATGTCGAGACGATCTCGCACATTCCCGGCGTGACGCTGATCGAACCCTAGCCGCGTTCCTTCCAGCGGACCATCTGGCGCAACATGCCGTGCAGCATCTGCACGTCGGCGCGGGTCAGCGGCATGCGCGACCACATGTTGCGCAGGTTCTGCTTCATGCCCTCCTCCTTGGCTTCGGGAAAGAAGAAGCCCGCCTCGCCCAGCCGGTCCTCGAAATGCAGGGCGAGGTGTTCGCGTTCGTCACCATTGGCCCATTCGGTGCCGGCGAGTTCCTGCGCGACGGCGGGTGCCTCTTCGCTCGCGCGGCGCCATTCGTAACCGGTAAGCAGGACGCATTGCGCGAGGTTGAGCGACGGGAAGGCCGGGTTCACCGGGACCGAGATGATGGCATTGGCCCGCGCGACGTCGTCGTTTTCCAGCCCCGCACGTTCAGGGCCGAACAGCACGGCGACGCGCTGGCCCGCCGCGATCCGGTCGCGGGCCGCCTGCATCGCGGCCTCGGGCGTGTAGACATCCTTGGTCAACCCGCGCGGGCGCGCGGTGGTGGCAAAGGTGAAATCCATGTCGGCAAGCGCATCTGCGGTGGTCTTGCACAGCCGGGCCTCGTCCAGAAGCCGCCCCGCGCCCGAGGCCATGGCGACCGAGGCGGGGTTGGGCCAGCCGTCGCGCGGGCTGACAAGGCGCATCGCGTCCAGCCCGAAATTCCACATCGCGCGCGCGGCGGCACCGATGTTTTCGCCCATTTGCGGGCGGACGAGGACGAAGACGGGTTGCGCGGCGGGATCGTGGGACATGGCGGCCTGATAGGGCCGTGGTCGGGCACGTGCAAGCCCGTGCGCGGCGGCCCTTGGCCTTACGCCATGTTCCGCGTTAAGAGCGGTCAGACGACCGGAAAGACACCCGATGCCTGACGCCGACACTCCCCAGATCTACCTGCTGACGCCGGACGAGATCGACCTGAGCCGCTTCCTGCCGCGGTTCAACGCCGTGCTGGATGCGCAGGAGGTGGCCTGCGTGCGGCTTGCGCTGGCCACGCGGGACGAAGACCGGATCACCCGCACGGCGGACGCGCTGCGCGAGGTCACCCATGCTCGCGACATCGCGCTGGTCATCGACACCCACCTTGCGCTGGTGGGCCGCCTCGGCCTGGACGGCGTGCACCTGGGCGACGGTGCCCGCACCGTCCGCCACGCCCGCAAGGAACTGGGGCCCGACGCCATCGTGGGCGCCCATTGCGGAGCGTCGCGCCATGACGGCATGAGCGCCGGAGAAGCCGGCGCGGATTACGTGAGTTTCGGCCCGCTGACCCCCGGCCTCCTCGATACCGGGGACGCCGCCGAGGACGAGCTTTTCGCGTGGTGGTCGGAAATGATCGAGGTGCCGGTCGTGGCCGAAGGCGGGCTTGATGCCGACATCGTCGCGCGGCTTGCGCCCTTCGTGGATTTCTTCGGCATCGGCGCCGAAATCTGGTCTGCCGACAACCCCGTCACGGCGCTGTCAGACCTTGTCGCGCGCCTCCGCTAGGGCAGCGTGACCGGCGCGCACCTGCTCTTCCAGCGTCGCGGCCAGCACCTTGCGATCCTCGAAATCCGCCGCGGGCACCGGATCGTGGTACATCACCGTGACCCGACCGTGCCGCGGCAGGGCGAGCATGCCCAGCAGGTGTTCGCCGAACTCCATATCTCCCCACCAGCCGTAAATGCGCGGGTTCACGCCTTCGGGCGCATCGAAGCGGACGGAAACGGGCTGGATCACGAGGTGAGCGCGCAAGGGCTCGCCCAGGAACGCCTGGAACAGCGTCGGCTTGAACGGCAGGACCCGCTCCCCGTCGGTCGAAGTGCCTTCGGGAAAGAACAGAAGGCGATGCCCGGCGTTCAGGCGGTCTTCGAACAGGGCGGTTTGCGCGGCGGCCTCGGACCGGTTGCGCCGGATGAACACGGTGCCTGTCGCCCGCGCCAGCCAGCCGATTCCGGGCCAGCGTTCGACTTCGGCCTTGGAGACGAAGTAAAGCCGCGTCGGGGCGTTCAGCACGAAGATGTCGAGCCATGACGAGTGGTTGGCGACCATCGCACCTTCACGGTCGAGCGGCTCGCCCCGGATGTCGAGCCTCAGACCGAACAGCCACAGCGCCGTGCGGCAGACGAATTGCGTGATATGGGGCGTCCACGGCCGGTGCTCGCCATGGATCGGGCGTTCGACCAGCCGCACCACCAGCAAAAGCCCGAGGCAGCCGAAGGTCACACCACCGATCGTTGTGCCCCGCCACGCGACACGCAGCCACGCCCTGATGCCGCGCACGCGCATTTCGGGTGGCGGTTCGGGGCTGGTCCACGTGTCACTCAACGCCCCTACCCCCGCGCCCTGAGATACAGGTTCGTCTGCTGGGCGTTCATCTGCGCGGTATCCATCACGAGGCACACGTCGGTCGTGTTGAACGCCCGGTCGATATAGGCCCCGTCCCCGACACACCCGCCCAGCTTGAGATAGGCCTTGATCAGCGGCGGCACGCTGCGCATGGCGGCGGCGCGATCGATCTGGTCCGGCGGGACGAGGTCCATTGGCTGGTAGGCCCCGGCGCGCGCCCGCGGCCGCAGGTCGGCGGGCGCGAGATGGCGGTGATGCAAAAGCGACAGCGCCGGGGCGAGCGCCGCGATGTCGGTTCCATGGAAGCTGGCGACGCCGAACATCACCTCGATCCCGTGCCGTTTGACGTAATCGGCCAGCGCGTTCCACAAGACGACCATGGCCGCGCCGCCCCGGTGATCAGGGTGCAGGCAGGACCGTCCGAGTTCCAGCAAACGCCGCCCCGACCGGCGCAGAACAGTCAGGTCGTATTCATCCTCTGAGTAGAATTGCCCGGCCGCAACCGCGCCGCTGAGACGCATCACCCGGTAGACACCGACAACGTGATCGCCAACCGTTGCGCTTTTGTCCGGATCAACCAGAACGATGTGATCGAAATACGGATCGAACCGGTCCGTTTCCAGCTGCGCGGCATGGTCCACCATCGCGCCGGAACCACCCAGTTCTTTCACGAACACCTGATAGCGCAGGCGCTGTGCCGCCAGTATGTCGTTCTGGTCCCGCGCCACGCGCGCAACCAGAGGGGACACGTTGATCGACGTCTCCTCACGCACGCGTATTGTGGCCTTGATGATACATTACAACCTTAAGTTGTGTAAATCCGGAGATACTGCAAAGACGGTCTTGCACATTTTCCAGTTGAGTTCACAGATTCGGACCTAGTTATTTACCTCGTAAACCAGTTCCAAGTCAGCGCGTGTTCCGTCCATGACCACTTTGCCCATCTCCCGGAAGTTCACCGTAACCTTGTTGGCCACGTTCGACTGGACCTGCCCGACACCCCACTCCGGAGCCGCGACGTTGCGTACGAGCATTCCCGGTTCAAGAACTGCGACAAGGTCTGACATCCGGCCTCCACACCACTCAGCTAGGACGCGCCATGCTTGATGCCGACGCCAACCTTTCCGCGCTACTCGGCTCGCGGATTTGCCATGACCTGATAAGCCCGATCGGCGCGATAAACAATGGGCTGGAGCTTTTGGCCATGACCTCGCAAGGGGCTGGCAGCCCCGAAATGGTGCTGATCCAGGACAGCTGCCGCAGCGCCAGCGCGCGCATCCGGTTCTTCCGTGTGGCGTTCGGCGTGGCAAGCCCGGCGCAGCGCATGGGACCGGGCGAGTTGCGCGGGATCATCGCAGATTTCACCGAGGGCAGCCGCCTGCGCGTGGACTGGAGCCCGGAGATCGACGCCTCCCGCGCCGAGGCGCAACTGGCCTTCCTGGGAATCCTGTGCGCGGAGACGGCGATGCCGTTCGGCGGCACGCTCAAGATCGACGAATCCGGGGGACGCTGGAAGCTGACCGCGAAGGCCGACACGTTCAAGATCGATCCGGAAATCTGGGATAACCTGCCCGCCGGTGACCTTGTTGCCGCCAAGGAACCGGGGCTGGTCCAGTTCTGCCTGCTGCGCCTTCTCGCCGCCGAACATGATCGCGAGATCACGGTAAAGCAGCCAGCGGGCGGGCTTCAACTTCTGGTCTGACCAAAGCCGCCCCGGCGCGGATCACATGCCCAGCGCTTCCTTGTAAAGCTCCAGCACCGCCTCTTCCTCGGCGATGTCGTCCTTGTCGCGTTTGCGCAGCGCGACGACCTTGCGCATGACCTTGGTGTCGTAACCGCGCGCTTTCGCTTCGGCCATCACCTCTTTCTGCTGGTCGGCAAGGTCCTTCTTCTCCGCTTCCAGCCTTTCGAACCGTTCGATGAACTGGCGCAATTCGCCCGCCGTGACGCGATAGCTCGCCTCTGCCTGTCCGCCTTCGATCACGTCCTCGTCGTTCATGCCATGGGCCCTCATCCGGTTGCAGACCTGCGTCCTAGCCTTGCGGCGGGTCGGCTTCAAGCCTTGCCGCGCGGTTCGGGATCGGTTAGGCGCGCAGCGGTCATCGACGCGGGGAACATCGGATGCAAAACCTTGTCTGGATCGGAGCGGTCGTGTCACTCGCGGGTCTTGCGGGGCTTGTCTGGTGCATTTTTCAGGTGACAAAGGCCAAGCGCCGGACGAGCGACGACGCCGAACTGAAGGCCGTGGTGCAGCGGGTCATGCCGTTGAACCTTGGTGCGCTGTTTCTGTCCGTGCTGGGCCTGATGATGGTGGTCGTGGGCATTTTCCTCGGCTGAGCTCACCCGGCTTCGACAAGGGCACGCCCGTTCTTAATCCGCTCGCCCCATTCGGGATGCGGCGACCAGAGCGGACCAAGCCGGTCCGCCATATCGCGCAGGCGGCGCTCCATGCGCGGCAGACCTTGCAGATCGGCCCACAGCAGCAGCCCACCGGAATCGCGCGGCAGCCCCATCCCGTGCACCGCGATAAGGTCAACATCCGACGCCGCGTCCACCATGCCCTCGGCCACGAGCCGCACCCCTTCGTTGGCAATCGCGGCGGTCATCATCCAGACGATGTCGTCCGCGTCCCAGCCCGGATCGACGGGATTGGCCAGTTCCGACAGGATCGCGGTGACCGAAGGATCGGGCATCGGGCGGCCAGAGGCGTAATCGTAATACCCCGCGCCCGCGATGCGGCCCGTGCGGCCGACCTCGGCCAGCAGGGCGTCCAACGCGCCGAACTCCGCGTCCGGAAAACACTCCTGCAACGCCACGCCCGGCCCGGTTCCGGGCAGGCCCGCAAGGTCCCGCGACAGGAACGGCACGCTGGCCCAGCCCGCCGCACGCAAAGCCGCGTCAAGCCGTTCGGGCGGCAGGCCGGTCTTGACCAACGCATCCGCCGCAAGCGCAGAAGCCGCCGACAGCCGGTCGAATGCGCGCGCGCCTGCGCCGCGTGTCACCACGGGAAGGCGCGCGAAGGCGGCGCAGGCCGCGGCGACGCGCGCCACGTCATCCGCCTGCGCCTCGGTCCAGCCGATTTCGACCAGCCGACGCACGTGGCACAAGGGCGGAACGGCCAGCGCGATTTCGTCCTCCGCCTCCGGTTCCGGAACAGCGGTGGCCTGTACCGTGCCGCGCCCACCGTCTTCGAACGCGGCAGAGCCGTCGGTCACGAACACCACGTCGCCGGGCCCGAGGTCATGCCAGCCGGTATCGAGCGACACGCGCCGCATCCGGTCGTCACGTTTCCGCGTCGACAGGCGGGAGCGCGACACCGCGTGATCGTAGGTGGCGGCGACCTGCGCGCGCACGCGCGACGCCCCGGCCCCGACAAGGCGCAGGTCGCAGCCCGCGTCGAGCACGGCGATGGCAAGGCCCGCCGCGATCCGACCGCTGCCCGCGATGGTCAAAGGCCCCCGCGCGGGCGCGCCCGCCGCGCGTGTCACCCGCGCCTCGGCCTTGGCCAGCCCGGTGCGCGCACGGGCCAGCGGGGAGGCTGCGCAATCCGCCGCGACGGAGGTTTCGAGGTTCAGCCCGGCCGGGATCGGCAGCAGGGCGGCGGCCTCGACGGCGGCCACGGTCTGGGCGGCGGCGTCGTCCAATGCCTCGCCCGTCTTCTCCCGCCGTTCGGCGATTTCGGCGCTGTAAGCCGCGCCATCCGCCAGACCTTCGCGCCGCGTGTCGGTGGGCCGCACGACGCAGTCCGGACCCGACGCGAAGGCGACCGCCGCCGCGACGATATCCTCGCCACCCTCGACCGGCAGGTCGACAAGACCGGCCAGCATGGGCTTGTTCAGCGGAAAGCCACGGCCCGACAGCAAAAGATCGAGCGCCGCGCGGGCACCGACAAGGCGCGGCAGGCGCTGGGTCGCGCCGCCGCCGGGCACCCGTCCCAGCGCCACATCGCCCCAACCGATGCGCGCGCCGTCGGCCACCACGCGCCAATGCGCGGCAAGCGCAAGCGCGGCACCGGCCCCGCGCACGGTCCCGGCAAGGCAGGCCACGACGGGCTTGGGATACCCCGCGACTGTCGCGGTCAGATCGGCGAGTGCGGCGGCGTCTTCAGGCGCGGGGGCATCGAGCGCATCCGCATCGCCCGCAAACGCGGTGCCTCCAGCCGCTGCAAGCACAACGGCGGAGATCGCATCATCCGCCGCAGCCGCCTCCAGCGCCGCGATCAGGGCCCCGCAGGTCTGGGCGTCGAGGGCATGTGACGGCGGATCGGACAGGTCCAGAACCGCGACCGATCCACGCCGGGTTTCCGTGAGGATCGCGGGATCGGGAACGGTCATGATACGGGCCTGTTCATTACTGCTTGGGCGGCATTAGACGCGCGGGCGATGGGGGAGGCAACCCCCGGCTTTACGCCCCGCTGGCGCAGGGGTATGCCGTGACCATGGATATCCGTCAGATCACCCCCGCCTATTCCGTGTCCGAGCAGATCCTGCCCGAAGATGTGCCCGCGATCGCCGAAGCGGGCTTTACCACCATCATCTGCAACCGCCCGGATGCCGAGAACCCGCCGCACTTGCAGGCGGACGCGGTCCGCGCCGCGGCCGAAGCGGCAGGCCTCAGGTTTCACGCGCTCCCGCTGACCCACCAGACCATGACGCCGGACAACATCGCGGCGCAGGCCGCCCATATCGCGGCCTCCGACGGCCCCACACTGGCCTATTGCGCATCCGGCACCCGGTCGACCGTCGCCTGGGCCCTTGGGCAGGCAGGGGAGCGTTCGGCGGATGACATCCTCGCCACCACGGCCAAGGCGGGATACGCGCTGGACGGGTTGCGCCCCACGCTCGACGCCATCGCGAAACGCGGCTGAGGATCAGGCGGCCTGCGCCTCGGCCTGCTGCGGCAGGATCACCCGGAACACGGCCCCGTCGCGGCCCGGCACGTATTCGATCGAGCCGCCGAGGCGCGTCATGATCTGGCGGCAGATGGCAAGGCCCAGACCCGCACCGCCCGCGTTCTGATCGCCCACGCGGCTGAATTTCTCGAACATCACGTCCTGCATCTCGGGCGCGATCCCCTGCCCGTTATCGGTGAAATCCACGATCACCCGCCCGCCGATCAGGCGCGCGTTGATGACAAGGCGGGGCTCGGCCGCGTCGCAATACTTGCGCGCATTGGCGATCAGGTTGATGAACACCTGCCCCAGCCGGTCCAGATCCGTCGTCAGCGCGATCTCTCCGACATCGGTGACAATCGCCAGCCGGGCCCCGTCTTCGGACGTGGCGGCGGTCGCGACGGCCTGGTCCAGCAGGGTGGCCAACTGCCCCTCGCGCAGATTGAGCGTGACTTGCCCGTTTTCCAGAACGCTGAGATCAAGCAGGTCATCCAACAGGCGTGACAGCCGTTCTGCCTCGTCATGGATGATGCCCGCGAACCGCACCCGGTCCGCCTCTGGCATGTCGCCGCCGGCGCGGATGATGTCCGAAAAGGCCCGGATCGAGGTCATGGGCGTCCGCAATTCGTGGCTGATCTGGCTGAGAAACGCGTCCTTCTGCACCGACAGGCGCGTCAGCTTGCGGTTGGCGCGGCGCAACTGGCGGGCGGTGCGGGTCAGTTCCTCGGACTGCGCTTCGAGGCGGCTGGAATATTCCATGATCTGCGCGGTCTCGTCCGCCACCGCCATCAGGTCCGCGACCGAAACCGAGGCGCCGCCGGTGATCTGGGTGACCATGGCATGCGCCGTGGCGCCGCCCACGGACCCGGCCAGCGCGCGTTCCAGCCGTTCGAGGAATTCGGCATCGGGTTCCGGCAGGTACCCGCCCAATCCCTGGTCCTCGGCCGCCTGCCGGAACAGCGTCAGCGCCTCGTCCGGGCCAAGGATACGCTGCGCCATGATCATCAGGTCCTCGCTTTGCGCCGCACCCGTTGAACGCTCCACCCGGCCCCCGCCCTGCTGGAAGACGTTGACGAAATGCGCACCCTGAAGGCGCTCCAGCGGGCGCGGGAAGGTGACGAGGGAGACTGCGACCAGCGCGCCGACATTCAGCACGAGGCTCCAGAACAGGCCGTGCAAAAGCGGGTCGAGCCCGTCGATCCCGAACAGCGCCTGCGGCCGCAGCCAGCCCTGGCCGAAAAGCCCATTGGCAAGCGTTTCCGCGCTGTAGACGACGCCGGGGCCAAAACTCGGCAGGAACAGAGTGACCGTCCAGACGATGAACCCGGCAGCCAGCCCCGCCACGGCGCCGCGCCCGTTTGCGCCGCGCCAGAACAGCCCGCCCAGCATGGCGGGCAGGACCTGCACGACGCCGGTGAAACTGATCAGGCCGATCTTGGCGAGCGCCTCGCCACCTCCCGACAGGGCATAATAGATGTAGCCAAGCGCGACGACACCGGCGATCGCCGCGCGGCGGGACAACAGCACGACCGCCCGCACGTCCCCCGACACTTGCGCGCCTGTTCCGGTTGCCCGCAGGAAGATCGGCATGACGACGTGGTTCGACACCATGATCGACAGCGCGATGGTCGCCACGATCACCATCGACGTGGCTGACGAAAACCCCCCGATGAAGGCGAGGATCGCCAGCCCCTCGCGTCCCTGCGTCAGGGGCAGCGTCAGAACGAACAGGTCGGGGTTGCTGCCCGCAGGCAAGAGGTCGAGTCCGACCACGGCGATGGGCACGACAAACAGGCTCATCAACATCAGGTATAACGGGAAGGCCCAGCTGGCCGCGCGCAGGAAGCGCGAATCGTCGTTTTCCACGACCAGCACGTGAAACATCCGCGGCAGGCAAAGGAACGCCGCGGCGGACAGGAAGGTCAGGCCCACCCAGCGGGACCCCTGCATCTCCCACCGTCCAATGGCCGAGGCGTCGATCCGCGCCATCGTCTCGGCCACGCCGCCGGACAGGCCCCAGACGACGAAGACGCCCACGGCGAGCAATGCAAACAGCTTGACCACGGCCTCCACCGCGATGGCGAGGACGACGCCGTGGTGGCGTTCGTGCACGTTCAGCCGGCGCGTGCCGAAGACGATGGTGAAGATGGCAAGGCCCAGTGCCGACCAGAAGGCGACGCGCGTGGCGTCCACCGGTTCCGATGCCGGCCCGCTGCCATGCGCGATGAAGGCGCCAAAGGACAGGGCGATGGATTGAAGCTGCAGCGCGATATAGGGCGTCGTGGCGATCACGGCGAGAAGCGTCACCCCCACAGCCAGCGTGTTCGACTTGCCGAACCGGGACGAGATCAGGTCGGCGATCGAGGTGATGTTCTGCCGCCTCCCGATGGTCACCAGCTTGCGCAGGACCAGCCACCAGCCAAGCATCACAAGGGTCGGCCCGAGGTAGATCGTCAGGAATTCGAGTCCCGACCGCGCCGCGTAACCCACGGCACCGTAAAACGTCCACGCGGTGCAATAGACCGACAGCGACAGGGTATAGACGACGGGTGCGCGCACCCATGCGCCCCGGCCCCGCGCCGCCGACCGTTCCGCCGCCCATGCGACGAGGAACAGCACCATGACATAGGCGAGGCTGACAAGGACGAGGAGGTTGACGGCGGTCATGCCGCGTCCTCCGCCGCGTCGTCGGGATCAAGGTCGGGCGGCGCAACCGGGGCCGCCGGGTCGGTGACGTCGGCGATCTCGTCCGGCGCGCGCCAAGCCAGAAGCGCGCCGATGCCGATCAGGCCCAGCCAGACCGCGAACATGTAGGTGATGGCGCGCGAGGTTCCGGGCGCCGCCGCCTCGCCCTGCGGCCAGAGCAGCGGGATCAGCCACAGGATCGCGCCGAGAAACGGCAGCACCCGGCAGGCATCGACGATCCGGCGCAGGCGATAGGTGCGGCGTTGCAGGTAGATGGGTTCGCGGTTGGCGCTCACGATCCTGCCTCAGACGCCGCCGAGGACCCGCACCGCATCCACGACATCGCCGTTCGCGAAGGGTTTGGTCATGAACTGCGTCGCGCCCGCTTCGAGCGCGCGGGCGCGGTCCTTGGCCTGCCCCCGCGCCGTCAGCATCAGCACGGGCAGGTCGGCCATGCCCGGATCGGCGCGCAGGTCGCGCAGGATGTCGTATCCCGAACGCCCCGGCAGCATCGCGTCGAGGATCAGCACGTCGGGCGCGCGGGTGCGCACCGTGTCCACGGCATCGACGCCATTGGCATGGGTGCTGACGTCCCACCCGTCCCGCGACAGGATGAACGAGATCGCGGCGGTGATGTTCTGCTCGTCCTCGATGACCAGCACGTGGCGGCTCATGACATCCTCCCCTCCCAAAGACGACGTCGCCCACTAGGCTTGCAGTAATAGAACGTCAAACTCCGGCACTGTCAAAGCTCAGGCGGACGCGGCTTCGCCGACAAGGGTCGGAACGCGGCGCGCGGGACACGCATGTTCGACGCAGATCCGGCAGGTCGGCCCGACCCTTCTGACCGGGCGAGCGGGACCATCGACCGCCCCGTGCGGGGTGAAGAGCATCACCGCCTCGATCCGCGCCGGCGCATCGAACCCCACGGGCCCGGCGGGTTCCGCCACCGCGTAGCTGTCGAACTGCACGCCCTCCCGGCCCGACAGGTGCAGCCGGTGCACCAGCGGCACGCCGGGCCGGCTCAACGCGTCGAACAGGGGCCAGAGCGCGCAGGCCGCGTCATAGCGCGGCAGCGGGAAATCGGGGAGTTCCCGGCGGTGCAGCAAGGCCCCGGCCCCGTCGCAGATCACCAGTCCCACGGGTTGCGGCAGCATGTCGGGCGGCAGATGCGCAAGCCGCCGCAGCAGACGGGCGACGCCGGTGTCAAGCGCCTCGGCCAGGCGCACCGGGTCGAACCCCAGCCGGTCGAGCGCGGCCTGCACCAGCGGCAGCGGCAAGGCCCGCGCATCCGCTCTTATTTCTTCGAGCCGCCCGCGCGCGATGGAGGCCGCACCGGGACCCAGCGGCGGGTCCATGCCGTCCAGCACGTCATCCACCGTTCCGCCCGACTCGAAGACCGGGACGTGATGGCGCAACCGGTCGAACATCCGCGCCACCTCGTCGAGCGGCGACAGGGCGGGGTCGGCCGTGCCGTCGCCCGCTGTATCGAGGTAGGCGACAAGCGATTGGCTGCCCTCGGACAACCGCCGGCTGTCTTCGTGGATGTTGCGGTCGAAACGCGCGCGCCATTCGGGCGTGATGTCCTGCGTGTCGGCGAGGATCGCTGCGGTCGAGCGGATCGAGGTGATCGTCGACAGCATGTCGTGCAGGGCGGTGGCGAGGTGCGGGTCGTGTGTCATCCGGTCGCTCAGGCGCGCCAGCGCATGTTCCAGCCCGGCGATCCGCCCCGATTGTTCCGCCACAAGCGCCGCCCAGCCGGGAAACCGGCCGGTGAAATCGTCTACCCGGTCGCGTTCGGGCCGCGCGTCCTGCGCGGCGGCCGCGGCTTCCTGAAGGCGTTCGACCAGCGCGGCCTCGGCCCCCTGCAACAGAAGTTCCGGCGCCACCTGCAAGGCATCCGCCAGCCGGTTCAGTAGGGCACCCCCGATTCTGCGGCGATTGTGTTCGATCAGGTTGAGGTAGGAGGCGGAGATGCCGACTGTTTGCGCTAGCGCCGCCTGACGCATTCCGAGGGACAGCCGGCGCTCCCTGATGCGGCTTCCCGTCCGGCTGCTTTCCGCCACGTCCATCTCCCTTGAATCTAGGACATTTCTGCGTCGCCGAAAAATTTCTTTACAAAATGCGGCGTCGCCGCATACGAGAATTTACAAAAAAAGCCAGTGACGCAAGTCGTTTGTTGCCGGAACCCGTGTGAATTGACGAAAATGTCTTTGCACAGCTGTGCGCGGTCGGCCGCCTTGGCGGCGGGCTGCAAAAACCAACTGGGAGGAACTCCATGACGAAATTGAACCTGACGCGTCGTGGCCTGATCAAGACCGGCGCAGTCGCCGGTGCAGGTCTCGCGGCGCCGCAGCTTCTGCTCGCCGACGGCCATGCCGGCTTTACCAACGCGCCCACGGGCTCGACGGTGACGCTTGGCTTCAACGTGCCGCAAACCGGCCCCTACGCCGACGAGGGTGCAGACGAACTGCGCGCCTACGAACTCGCGGTCGAGCACCTGAACGGTGGCGGCGACGGCGGGATGATGAACACCTTCTCGTCCAAGGCCCTGCAAGGCAACGGTATCCTCGGCAAGAAAGTCGAGTACGTCACCGGCGACACGCAGACCAAGTCGGACGCAGCCCGCGCATCGGCACGTTCGATGATCGAAAAAGACGGCGCCGTGATGATCACGGGCGGTTCGTCCTCGGGTGTGGCCGTGGCCGTGCAGGCGCTCTGCCAGGAAGCAGGCGTCATCTTCATGGCGGGCCTGACGCACTCGAACGACACCACCGGCAAGGACAAGAAGGCGAACGGCTTCCGTCACTTCTTCAACTCCTACATGTCGGGTGCGGCGCTCGCGCCGATCCTCGCGGCCAACTACGGCACCGACCGTAAGGCCTATCACCTGACCGCCGACTACAACTGGGGCTACACGACCGAAGAAGCGGTCCGTACCTCGACCGAAGCGATGGGCTGGGAAACGGTTGCCGCGGTGAAGACGCCGCTGACGCAGACCGACTTCTCGTCCTACATCGCACCGGTCCTGCAGTCGGGCGCCGATACGCTGGTCCTGAACCACTACGGCGGCAACATGGTCAACTCGCTGACCTCGGCCGTCCAGTTCGGCCTGCGCGACAAGCAGGTGAACGGCAAGGACTTCCAGATCATCGTTCCGCTCTACTCGCGCCTGATGGCGAAGGGTGCCGGTGCGAACGTGAAGGGCATCTTCGGCTCCACGAACTGGCACTGGTCGCTGCAGGACGAAGGCTCGAAGGCGTTCGTCAAGTCGTTCGGCACCAAGTACGGCTTCCCGCCGTCGCAGGCCGCACACACCTGCTATGTCCAGGCGCTGCTGTACGCGGATGCCGTGGAACGTGCCGGTTCGTTCAACCCCTGCGCAGTCGGCGCGGCGCTGGAAGGCTTCGAGTTCGACGGCATGGGCAACGGCCCGACGCTGTACCGTGCCGAAGACCACCAGTGCTTCAAGGACGTGCTGGTCGTGAAGGGCAAGGAAAACCCGGAAAGCGAATTCGACCTTCTCGAGATCGTCGAAGTCACCCCGGCGGCACAGGTCACCTACGATCCCGCGATCTTCGGCGGCGATCTGGGCACCTGCAACCCGGGCGCGTAAACCACGCTGCAGGGTGGGGCTCCCCCCACCCTGCAACCTTTCGCTAACTATCGATTTTTCATCCGAAAAATCTGGCAGCCATCCGTCAATCCGGAAAGCTGCATCTTCTGCCACAGGTGGGGACCATGGAAGCCATCATTCTTCAATTTCTCAACGGGCTCGACAAAGGCTCGGCCTATGCGCTGATCGCGCTGGGGCTGACGCTGATCTTCGGCACGCTGGGCGTCGTGAACTTCGCGCACGGCGCGCTGTTCATGATCGGTGCCTTCTGCGCCGTGACTCTGCAGAAGATCCTGTCGCTGTCGAAAGTGACGATCGACCCGACCAAGACCGACTTCCTCGGCAACCCCGCCAAGGTAAAGACCCCGTATGTGCAGGAATGGTTCGGCCCTGATGTCGGGGCCTTCATCATCGACTGGTCCGTGCCTCTGGCGCTGATCCTCGCCGTGCCGGTGATGATCGCCGTCGGCGTCGCGATGGAGCGCGGGCTGATCAAGCACTTCTACAAGCGTCCCCACGCCGACCAGATCCTCGTGACCTTCGGCCTCGCCATCGTGTTGCAGGAGTTGATCAAGTATTTCTTCGGTGCGAACCCGATCCAGACGCCCATGCCCGAGGCCTTCAAGGGCTCGTTCGACTTCGGCGCGGCTGTCGGGATCGATCCGAACGTCATCATCTATCCCTACTGGCGCCTGATCTACTTCGCCTTCGCGATGGTCGTGATCGGTGCAGTGTTCGCCTTCCTTCAGTTCACCACCTTCGGGATGGTCGTGCGGGCCGGCATGGCCGACCGTGAAACCGTGGGCATCCTCGGCATCGACATCGACAAGCGTTTCACCATGATGTTCGGCCTTGCCGCCGCCGTGGCGGGACTTGCGGGCGTCATGTACGGGCCGATCAACGCGCCGAACTATCACATGGGGATGGATTTCCTTGTCCTCAGCTTCGTCGTCGTCGTGGTCGGAGGCATGGGATCGCTGCCCGGCGCCGTCCTGGCGGGCTTCCTGCTGGGCGTGCTGGAAAGTTTCGCCTCGATGGAGGCGGTCCTGAACACGCTGCCCGGCCTCAACCAGATCATCATCTACCTCGTAGCCATCATCGTGCTGCTGACGCGCCCCCGCGGGCTGCTTGGCCGCAAGGGCGTGATGGAGGACTAAGCCATGCTCGGATTGAACAAGAAAGACACCAACCTGCTCATCATCGTCGCCATCATGACGATGCTGGCCCCCTTCCTCCTGAACCCCTTCCCCGAGGGATCGGCACTGGCGCAATTCAACGCGGGCTACCCCGACCTGATGCAGCGCTTCGTGATCTTCGGGATCTTCGCCATGGGCTTCAACCTGCTGTTCGGCCTGACGGGGTACCTGTCCTTCGGCCACGCGGCCTTCCTGGGCGTGGGCTCCTACGCCGCGATCTGGATGATGAAGCTGCTGACGATGAACGTCATCCCGGCCATCATCATGTCGATCGTGATCGCGGGCCTGTTCGCGGTGGTCGTGGGCTTCATCTCGCTGCGGCGGTCGGGCATCTACTTCTCGATCCTGACGCTGGCCTTCGCGCAGATGTCCTACGCGCTGGCATACTCGGTGCTGACGCCGATCACCGGCGGTGAAACCGGCCTGCAGCCCAAACCCAACGATCCGCGCCTGCTGGATCCCGCGCTTGCGGACGGCGTGACGCCGCGAGCGGGGCTGTTCGGGCTGGAGATGTCGTCGTCCACGGAACTGTCCATCGGAGGCTGGGTCTTCACCTTCAATGCCGGCTACTACGTCGCTGCGGTCGTGATGCTGATCGCGTTCTACCTGTCGATCCGCATCTTCCGCTCGCCCTTCGGCATGATGCTGCGCGCGATCAAGTCGAACCAGCAACGGGTCAACTATACCGGCCTGAACTCCAAACCCTACACGCTGGCCGTCTTCGTGATCTCGGGCATGTATGCCGGGCTCGCCGGTGGCCTGCTCGTCGCGATGGACACTCAGGTGGGCCCGGAACGGATGTTCTGGACCGCATCGGGCGAGGTCGTCATCATGACCATCCTCGGCGGCGCCGGCACCCTGATCGGCCCGGTCCTAGGCGCCGGCCTGCTGAAATACATGGAAAACATCCTGTCCAAGATCAACAAGGGCGTGATCGAGGGTTGGTTCGCCTGGGCGCCGGACGGGCTCGACAGCGTGCTGATCTACACGGTCAACATGTTCGTGGGCAAGCAGTGGCACATCACCACGGGCGTCATCTTCATGCTGGTCATCATCTTCCTGCCCGGCGGGCTGGTCGAACTGGGCAAGCGGGGCGCACGCGTGTTCCGCCGCCGTGACCGCAAGGGGCTGGGTCTGGAACCCGACGCCGCCAAGCAACGCAACGCCGCAGAATAAGGAGCCGGGACAATGGGTATTCTCGAAGTCAAGGATGTCGGCAAACGCTTCGGCGGGCTGCAGGCGCTCTCGAACGTGAACCTCTCGGTCAAGGAAAACTCGGTTCACGCCATCATCGGCCCCAACGGTGCCGGCAAGTCCACGCTGCTCAACTGCTTCGTCGGCAAGCTGATCCCCGATACCGGTTCGGTGCTGTTCGAGGGCCAGTCGCTTCTGGGTCGCAAGCCGCACGAGATCAACCAGATGGGCGTCAGCCGCGTGTTCCAGACGCCCGAGATCTTCGGCGATCTGAGCGTGATGGAAAACATGCTGATCCCCTGCTTCGCCAAGCGTGACGGGTCCTTCGAACTGAACGCGTACGGGTCCGTCGCGTCGCAACGCGACGTGCAGGACCGGGCCGAGCAGATGCTGATCGACATGAACATGATCGACAAGCGCGAGGAGCACGCCGCGGCGCTCAGCCGGGGTGACAAGCGCCGGTTGGAAATCGGCATGTGTCTCGCACAGGAACCGCGCCTGCTGCTGCTGGACGAACCGACGGCGGGCATGGCGCGGGCCGACACCAACAACACGATCGACCTGCTGAAAGAGATCAGCGACACGCGCGACATCACCATCGCGATCATCGAACACGACATGCACGTCGTCTTCTCGCTCGCGCAGCGCATCACGGTGCTGGCGCAAGGCACTCCGCTGGTCGAAGACACGCCGGACAACATCAAGGGCCACCCCAAGGTGCGCGAAGCGTATCTGGGCGAAACCCAGGTCGCGGCATAAGGAGAGACGGGACAATGAACGCACAAGCTGCCCGCGTACCCCACAACGAACCGGCCTATCTTTCGGTCTGGGGGCTCGAAGCCTACTACGGCGAAAGCTACATCGTGCAGAACATCTCGTTCAACGTGCACGAGGGCGAAATCCTTGCCCTGCTGGGCCGCAACGGCGCGGGCAAGACATCGACCCTGCGCGCCATCGCGCGGCTCGACAATCCCGAACTGAAGCATGGCGAGGTCTGGCTGGATCACCAGCCGCTGCACAAGATGCGCAGCCACGAAGCCGCGGCGGCGGGCATCGGGTTCGTCCCCGAAGACCGCCGCATCATCCCCGGCCTCACCGTGGAGGAGAACCTGCAGCTGGCGCAGATCGCCCCGCCCATCGGCTGGTCGATCGAACGGGTCTATGACCTGTTCCCGCGCCTCGGCGAACGCCGCCGGCAGGAAGGCGTGACGCTGTCGGGCGGCGAACAGCAGATGCTGTCCATCGCGCGCGCCCTGTGCCGCGACATCAAGGTGCTGCTGCTCGACGAGCCCTATGAAGGGCTGGCCCCGGTGATCGTGGACGAGATCGAGAAGACGCTGGCGGTCATCAAGGACCAGGGGATCACGACGATCCTCGTGGAGCAGAACGCCGTGCGCGCGCTGAACCTTGCCGACCGCTCGGTGATCCTCGACACTGGCGGGATCGTGTTCGATGGCTCGGCACAGGAAGTGCTCGACAACGCCGAACTGCGCGCCGAGTACCTCGCCATCTGACCGTCCCCGCGGCCTTCTTGGCCGCTTCGGACACCCATTCAAATCTTTCGCGTCGCCCCGGACCTGTCCGGGGCCGCGCCTCACCCTTTGACTGAAAACGACCCAAGGGACCGTCATGTCGAACGCCTACGCCCCACCCGCCGAACTTGCCGCCAACGCCCATGCCGACGAGGCCAAGTATAACGAGATGTACGCGGCCTCGGTCGCGGACCCCGATGCCTTCTGGGCCGAACACGGCAAGCGCATCGACTGGATCAAGCCCTTCACCAAGGTCAAGAACACGCGCTTCGATTTCGGCGACGTGTCGATCAAGTGGTTCGAGGACGGCACCCTGAACATCGCCGCCAACTGCATCGACCGGCACCTCGCCACGCGCGGCACGCAGACGGCGATCATCTGGGAACCCGACGATCCGACGGCCGAGGCGCAGCACATCACCTACCAGCAACTGCACGCGCATGTCTGCAAGATGGCCAACGTCCTCAAGGACATGGGCGTCACCAAGGGTGACCGGGTTGTCCTTTACATGCCGATGATCCCGCAGGCGGCCTATGCCATGCTCGCCTGCGCCCGCATCGGCGCGATCCACTCGGTCGTCTTCGGCGGCTTCTCCCCCGACGCGCTGGCCGCGCGGGTGAACGGCTGTGACGCCAAGGTCGTGGTAACCGCCGACGAGGCGCCGCGCGGCGGGCGCAACACGCCGCTGAAAACCAATGCCGACAAGGCGTTCGAATCCGTGACCGGCGACACCAAGATGCTGGTCGTCAAGCGCACCGGCGGCGACATCCCGATGGTCGAGGGGCGCGACGTCTGGTTGCACGAGGCGGAGGCGCAAGTGTCCGACGAGTGCCCGCCCGAAGAGATGAACGCCGAAGACCCGCTCTTCATCCTCTACACCTCGGGCTCCACCGGCGCGCCCAAGGGCGTGGTGCACACGACAGGCGGTTACATCGTCTATGCCTCGATGACCCACCAGTACGTGTTCGATTACAAGGACGGCGACGTCTTCTGGTGCACCGCCGACGTGGGCTGGGTCACCGGCCACAGCTATATCGTCTACGGCCCGCTCGCCAACGGCGCGACCACGCTGATGTTCGAAGGCGTGCCGACCTACCCCGACGCCTCGCGCTTCTGGCAGGTCTGTGAAGAGCACAAGGTCAACCAGTTCTACACCGCCCCCACCGCGCTCCGTGCGCTGATGGGGCAAGGTGACAACTATGTCACCAAGTGCGACCTGTCCTCGCTCCGCATCCTCGGCACGGTGGGGGAGCCCATCAACCCCGAGGCGTGGGAATGGTACTACAAGGTCGTCGGCGGATCGCGCTGCCCGATCGTGGACACGTGGTGGCAGACGGAAACGGGTGGCCACATGATGACCCCCCTGCCCGGCGCCCACGCGGCCAAGCCCGGATCGGCGATGAAGCCGTTCTTCGGGGTGCAACCCGTCGTGCTGGAGCCGCAATCGGGAGAGGAGATCACCACCTACCCGTGCGAGGGCGTCCTTTGCATCAAGGACAGCTGGCCCAGCCAGATGCGCACCGTCTGGGGCGATCACGAGCGGTTCATGAAAACCTATTTCTCGGACTACAAGGGCTATTACTTCGCCGGTGACGGCTGCAAACGCGACGAGGATGGCGACTGGTGGATCACCGGCCGCGTTGATGACGTGATCAACGTCTCGGGCCACCGGATGGGCACGGCGGAGGTCGAATCCGCCCTCGTCGCCCACCCCGCCGTCGCCGAAAGCGCCGTGGTCGGCTACCCGCACGAGATCAAGGGACAAGGCATCTATGCCTATGTCACGCTGATGGCCGGGCAGGAATACACCGACGAATTGCGCACTGAGCTTTCGAACTGGGTCCGCAAGGAGATCGGCCCCATCGCCAAACCCGACCTGATCCAGTGGGCGCCTGGCCTGCCCAAGACGCGGTCGGGCAAGATCATGCGCCGCATCCTGCGCAAGATCGCCGAGAACGATTACGGCGCGCTTGGCGACACCTCGACCCTTGCCGATCCGTCGGTGGTGGACGAGCTGATCGAGAACCGGATGAACCGCTAGGGCGTCAGCGGGCTCGGATGTCAAGCATCCGACCTACACGGGACGACACGATTGTAGGTCGGCTGCTTGTCAGCCGACCCGCCGCCGAATGAAAATCATTCGGCCTACCTCTCTCTTTTCCTCGGATGCGCCTTCCCCTATAAGGCCCGTCAGCGCCCGCAACGTACGGGCGGGACAGGCACGAGGAACGGAATGGCCCAGAAACGGCAAGATGCGGACGTCGCCTTCATCGAAGCGCTCGCGCGGGTTCTGCGCGATAACGATCTGACAGAGATCGAGGTGGATCGCGAATTCGGCGACAATGACAGCCTTTCGGTGCGCGTCGCGCGCGGTGGCGCGGTCGTGCAAACGGTCACCTCGGCCCCTGTCGCGGCGGCGGCCCCGGCGGCGCCCGCCGCACCTGCGGCTGCCTCTGCCCCGGCGCCTGCGGCCTCGTCGGACGACCCGGCGGACCTGCCCGGCGCGGTGACCTCGCCGATGGTAGGCACGGTCTACCTGCAGGCGGAACCGGGCAACCCGCCCTTCGTCAAGGTCGGTGACAAGGTGTCCGAAGGCGACACGATCCTCATCGTCGAGGCGATGAAAACCATGAACCAGATCCCGGCGCCCCATTCCGGCACCGTGCAGCGCATCCTCGTCGAAGACGGGGCACCCGTGGAATTCGGCGCGCCGCTGATGGTGATCGCTTAAGATGTTCGACAAGATCCTGATCGCCAACCGAGGCGAGATCGCGCTGCGCGTCATCCGCGCCTGCCGCGAGATGGGCATCGCCAGTGTCGCCGTCCACTCCACCGCTGACGCCGACGCGATGCACGTGCGCATGGCGGACGAGGCGATCTGCATCGGCCCCGCCCCCGGCACGCAATCCTACCTGCACATGCCAGCCATCATCTCGGCCTGCGAGATCACCGGAGCACAGGCGATCCATCCCGGATACGGTTTCCTGTCGGAAAACGCGCGTTTCGTGCAGATCGTGCAGGATCACGGGCTGACCTTCATCGGCCCGACCGCCGACCACATCAACATCATGGGCGACAAGATCACCGCCAAGGACACGATGAAGGCGCTTGGCGTGCCCTGCGTGCCCGGATCAGACGGTGGCGTGCCCGATCTTGCCGCGGCTCGTGCCATCGGCGAGGAATTCGGCTACCCGGTCATCGTCAAGGCCACCGCCGGCGGCGGCGGGCGCGGCATGAAGGTCGCGCAGAACGCCGCCGACATGGAGATCGCCTTTTCCTCGGCCCGGTCCGAGGCCAAGGCCGCCTTCGGCAACGACGAATGTTATATCGAGAAATACCTCACCACGCCCCGCCACATCGAGATCCAGGTCTTCGGTGACGGCAAGGGCAACGCCGTGCACCTGGGCGAGCGCGACTGTTCGCTCCAGCGCCGCCACCAGAAGGTGTTCGAAGAAGCCCCCGGCCCCGCCATCAGCCCCGAAGAACGGGCCGAGATCGGCGCCGTCTGCGCCAAGGCCGTGGCCGACATCAACTATGCCGGCGCCGGCACGATCGAATTCCTGTACGAAAAGGGCGAGTTCTATTTCATCGAGATGAACACCCGCCTGCAGGTCGAACACCCGGTGACCGAGGCTATTTTCGGCGTGGACCTCGTGCGCGAACAGATCCGCGTCGCGGCAGGCCTGCCCCTGTCGTTCAGCAAGGACGATTTGCAGATCAACGGCCACGCCATCGAAGTGCGCCTGAACGCGGAAAAATTGCCCTCCTTCACGCCGTCGCCCGGCCGCATCTCGCAATACCACGCGCCCGGCGGGCTGGGCGTGCGGATGGATTCGGCGATCTATGACGGGTACTCGATCCCGCCCTACTACGATTCACTGATCGGCAAGCTGATCGTGCATGGCCGCGACCGGCCCGAGGCGCTGGCACGGCTCAACCGTGCGCTGGGTGAGCTGATCATCGACGGGATCGACACCACCGTGCCGCTGTTCCACGCGCTGCTGGAAGAGGCCGACATCCATTCCGGCGACTACAACATTCACTGGCTCGAACACTGGCTCGATTCCTGGGCAGACAGGTGACCGCGTCGGGCGCGTTTCTTCGTGCCCGAACGTCACCCGGTGTCGTTTTTTGACATTGCGTCGCTATTGGGCTTGCTCTCCCCCGCCGGCTTTTTGAAGGTCATCCGAACGGACCTGCAACAAAGCGCGTGACATGACCAAGATCAAAGCAGCCCTCTGCCGGGAGTTCGGCGCCCCCCTCACCGTCGAGACCGTGGACCTGCGCGCACCCGAGGGGCGCGAGATCGAGGTGACGCTGGACGCCTGCGCCATCTGCCATTCCGACATCTCCTATGCCGACGGCGGATGGGGCGGTGACCTGCCGGCGGTCTATGGTCACGAGGCCGCCGGGCGTGTCACGGCCCTCGGCCCCGACGTGAAGGGCCTGTCCAAGGGTGATCCGGTGGTCGTGACCCTGATCCGCGCCTGCGGCAGTTGTGCGCCCTGTGCCAGCGGCCGGCCCGTGGGCTGCGAGAGCCCGGCCGGGGCCTCGCCACTCACCACGACGGATGGCACGGCGCTGGTCCAGGCGATGAATTGCGGCGCTTTCGCCGAGAAGGTCGTGGTGGACCAGTCGCAGGTCGTTCGTTTGCCCGAAGGCGTCGACATGGCGGCGGCAAGCCTTCTGGCCTGCGGCGTCATCACCGGCGTCGGCTCGGTCGTGAACGCGGCCAAGCTGCGCGCGGGCGAAGACGTGGTGGTGATCGGCGCGGGCGGGGTCGGGCTGAACGCGATCCAGGGCGCGCGCATCGCCGGCGCCCGCCGCATCGTGGCCGTCGACATGACAGAGGAGAAACTGGCCATCGCCCGCGACTTCGGTGCGACCGACGGCGTGCTGGCGACCGAGGACAAGCCGTGGCGCGCGGCGATGAAGGCGCTGGGGCGCGGCGCGGACGTGGTGATCGTGACGGTGGGCGCCATCCCCGCCTATGACCAGGCCCCGCGCTACCTTGGCAATGGCGGTCGCGTCATCATGGTCGGGATGCCCCATTCCGGCGCGATGTCGACCTATGAACCGGTCGTGCTCGCCGCGCTTGGACAGGGCATGACCGGGTCCAAGATGGGCGACGTGGTGATCCAGCGTGACATCCCGTGGATGGTGGACTTGTATGAACAGGGGCGGCTGAAGCTGGACGAGCTGGTGTCGAACCGCTGGCGGCTGGACCAGATCAACGAGGCGATTGCCGACACCAAGTCCGGCGGCGCCAAGCGCAACGTGATCGTGTTCGACACCTCCGCCTGACGGTGCCGCGCCATTGAGACCGGGGGACGACCCATGAAACTTGCCGACCTCGACGTGATCGTGACGGCCCCACCCGCGCCGGGCTGGGGCGGGCGGTACTGGATCCTCGTGAAGGTCACCACCGCCTGCGGGATCACGGGATGGGGCGAATGTTACGCCTCGACCGTCGGTCCGGTCGCGATGGAGGCCGTCATCCGGGACGTGTTCGACCGCTATTTCGAAGGCGAAAACCCGGAAAATGTCGAACGCCTGTTCCGGCGGGTCTATTCGTCGGGTTTCACCCAGCGGCCCGACCTGACGGTGATGGGGGCCTTTTCGGGGCTTGAAATCGCGTGCTGGGACATCCTCGGCAAGGCGCGGGACCGGCCCGTCTGGGCGCTGATCGGGGGCCGGATGTGGGACCGCGTGCGGCTTTACACCTACCTCTATCCCCTGCCGTCCCACGAGGTCTCCGACTTCTGGACCTCGCCCGAGATGGCCGCGGAATGCGCCGTCGCGATGGTCGAGGCGGGCTATACCGCGGTCAAGTTCGATCCCGCGGGTCCCTACACGATGCGCGGCGGGCACCAGCCGGCGATGTCTGATATCTCGATGTCGGTGGCCTTCTGCCGTGCCATCCGCGAGGCGGTGGGCGACCGGGCGGACCTGCTGTTCGGCACCCATGGCCAGTTCAACACCTCGGGCGCGATCCGGCTGGGGCAGGCTCTCGAACCCTACCTGCCGCTCTGGTACGAGGAACCGATCCCGCCCGACAACATCGCCGAGTTCCGCAAGGTGGCCGAGGCGGTGCGGATCCCCGTGGCGACCGGCGAGCGGATGACCACCAAGGCCGAGTTCGCTGCGGCCCTGAACGCGGGCGTCGCCATCCTGCAGCCGGCGCTTGGCCGATCGGGAGGCATCTGGGAAGGCAAGAAGATCGCGGCGCTCGCCGAAGTCCACAACGCGCAGATGGCCCCGCATCTTTATGCCGGGCCGGTGGAATGGGCGGCGAACCTGCACCTCGCGACGGCGACGCCCAACCTTTTGATCGCGGAGACGATCGAAACGCCGTTCCATGACGCGCTGATCAAGGGAACGATCAAGGTCGAGAACGGGCACGTCTCACTGTCGGACGCGCCGGGCCTTGGCATAGAGGTGGACGAGGCACTTGCCCGCGCCCATCCGTTCGACGGCAACGGACTGCACCTGCAAATGCAGGACGATCCGTGCGACTACGTGAACGGCAATTCCTTCGAAGGCGGCGCACCCCCCAAGAAATGAGGTCGGCTGACGAGCAGCCGACCTACAGTGGGTCTGTCTGATGTAGGTCGGCTGCTTGCCAGCCGACCACGCCCTGACCTCAGGCCGCGCGCTCCCACGGCCGGGTGAAGCTGCCCAGCACGTCAGTGACCGCGTCGTCATCGGCGCTGCCTTCGACCTGTGCCACGAGGCCGCGTTTCTTGTCGTCGATGACCGAGACGACCTTGGCGTCCACCCCGGCAGAGGACAGCGCCTCGTTATAGACGCGGGTGATCGCGGATTTGCGCAGGTCCGGCTTGAACACCTTGCCAACCGCCGTCTTGGGCAATTCATCAAGGATTTCCAGATGCTTGGGCTGGGCCGCGCGCTCGTGCACCTTCGACTTGCAGTACGAAAGCAGCTCGTCCGGCGTCACATCGGCACCCCCCACGAGCTCGACGAAGGCGCAGGGGATTTCGCCCGAATGCGCGTCGGGTTGACCGATCGCCCCGGCAAAGGCCACCGCCTCGTGCCCCAACAGCGCCTCTTCGATCTCGGCCGGGTCGATGTTGTGACCGCCGCGAATGATCAGGTCCTTGGCACGGCCGGTGATCCACAGGTAGCGGTCCGCGTCCATGCGGCCGAGGTCACCGGTGCGCAGGTACTTGTCCCAGTAGTAGAGGTCCTTGTTCTTGTCGGCCTCGGTATAGGTGTTGCCCGCGAAAACGCCGGGGTTTGAAACGCAGATCTCGCCGATTTCATCGACCGCGCATTCGACCGGTCCTTCGGGTGATCCCTTCACGATCTTGACGTCGCAATACGGGAAGGGAATGCCGATCGAGCCGACCTTCTTCTCGCCATCGACCGGGTTGCAGGACACCAGGCAGGTCGACTCGGTCAGGCCATAGCCTTCGACGATGGTCACGCCGGTCGCCTTCTCGAACCGCTTGAAAAGTTCGAGCGGCAGCGGGGCCGAGCCCGAGAAGGCCGTCTTGACCGACGAGACATCGGCATCGACCGGGCGCTGCATCAGGGCCGAGATCGCGGTGGGCACCGTGATGATGAAGGTGATCTGCCAGCGCTCGATCAGCTTCCAGAAATTGTCGAACACGCCATCGCCGCGATAGCCCTGCGGCGTGGGGAAGACCACGTGGGCACCCGACGCGATACAGGCCATCAGGATCACGTGGCAGGCAAAGACGTGGAACAGCGGAAGCGGGCAGATGACGTTGTCCTCTTCCGAGAACAGCAGCACATCGCCCAGCCATCCGTTGTAGATGATGCCGGAATACTTGTGCTGCGCGACCTTGGGCATGCCCGTGGTTCCACCCGTGTGGAAATAGGCGGCGACCCGGTCTTCCTGCACGTCCTCGAAGGCAAGCTCCTTGGGCTGCTTGTTCACCTCGGTCGTGAAATCCAGAACCTTGGCGTTGTGCGTGACGGCGACCTTGGGCCGGATCAGCGGCACGATCCAGGATTTCGGCGGGGTCAGGTAGCGGTTGAGGTCAACTTCGAGAACCGTCTTCACGTTGGGCGCCAGCGCGACCGCTTCGGCAGCCTTCTGCGGCACGTCGGTTTTCGGGAAGCCCTTGAGCGTGACCAGCACCTTGGCGTTCGTCTCGCGCAGGATCGCACCGATCTGTTCGGCGTCGAGCAGCGGGTTGATCGGGTTGGCGATCCCGGCCACGCAGCCGCCCAGAAGGGTCAGGACGGTCTCGTTCGCGTTGGGCAGCAGGTAGGCCACCACGTCGTTCGGGCCGATGCCGAGGCTGCGGAACAGGTTCGCTGTCTGCGCGGTCTTTTCGCGCAGTTGCGTCCACGACAGAGTCTCCGCCTTGTCCTTGGGACCGGAAAAGATCTGGTACGACACGGCGGGTCGCGAGCCGTGCTTGGCGGCCGTGCGCGACAGCAGGCCCCACAATGTCACCGGCAGGTCGCGGTCCGCCCACGGCATTTCATTCTCGATCGCGTCGCGATCCGCGTAAGACGCAAAGGTCATGGTGTCCTCCCCGGGGGTCGCCCATTCGGGCTGTTCTTTGAGTGGTGGGCGGAGGATGGGGCCGAATTGTCGCAGACGCAAGCGTGACGGGACGTTCGAACCGGTGCGTTACGGGGCGTCACACCGGGTTTTCAAAGTTGCCTTGCCGATGATCCGGCGCAGGGGCGGCGCGGGATCAGTAGATATAGCGAATCTGGTCAGTCCAGTACCGCTCCATCCGCCGCAGCGCGCCGGTGATATCGTCCATCGACTGCTCGCCGAGGATGTTGCGCGTTTCCAGCCCGTCTGCATGGCGTTCGAACAGGTGGGCCACGGTGTTGCGGATGCCGCGCCCCTTTTCGGTCAGGCGCACGCGGACCGACCGGCGGTCGATCTCGCACCGCTGGTGGTGCATGTAGCCCATCTCCACGAGTTTCTTGAGATTGTAGCTGACGTTCGAGCCCTGGTAATAGCCGCGCGTCTTCAACTCGCCTGCCGTGACCTCGTTATCGCCGATGTTGAACAGCAAAAGCGCCTGGACCGCGTTGATTTCAAGCACCCCCACCCTCTCGAACTCGTCCTTGATGACGTCGAGAAGGAGGCGGTGCAGCCGCTCGACCAGCGCCAATGCCTCAAGATAACCTGCCATGAACCCCTGCTGGCTCCCGATCATTATCGGATTGTTCATGCTCATCTAATGTGTCTCCGCCCAAAGCTGCCGTTGACAGGCACCTAACAAGGCAAACGCCAATAATCGGTTAAAACGCGCGGAGTTCGGATAAAAAGCGAACTAAGTCCGTTGGTTAACGGAAATCCAGTCGCGGATGTCCGCGATCAGGTCGGCCAGCGGCGCCGGCGGCGTCGCCGTGCCGCAGACCCAGGCATAAAGATCGTGGTCATTCTCGCTCAACAGGCCGTCATAGGTGTCCAGCGCGGGATCGGACATGCCGGGCAGGCGCGCGGCGGCGTAACCCGACAGGATCACGTCCATTTCCTTGATCCCCCGGCGCATCGACCGCATGGCGAGCCGCTTGAGGCGGATGTCCCGAGGTTCCGTCATACAGGCTGGCCGGGCGCGGCGGATCGCAGGCGTTTTTCCAGCCGGCCGATACGCTCTGCCGTGCGCAGCATCTGCGCCTTCATCTCCCGCATTTCCGCAAGGATATCGGTCATTTCGGGATCCGGGGAGACCGCGACGTCGGGCGCGTCCAGCCCCTCGCCCTCCCCGGTCAGCAGCCACGAGATCGACACGTTCAGCACGCCCGACAGCATCGACAGCCGGTTGGCGCGGGGTTCGGACAGGTCGTTTTCCCAGCCCTGCAGCGTCTTGAGCTTGATGCCCAGTCGCGCGGCGAGGTCTTCCTGCGTCATGCCCACGGCCTGGCGCGCGCCGGACACGCGATCGCCGAAGGTGGCGGCATCCGGTCCGTACCAGTCGAAATCCTGTTCGGTCATGGAGGGCATTCCTTCGATCTATTGATTGCGGGCTTATGCGCGCAACTTTATGCAGGCCTCTAGCAGCCATCAACGCAAGGCACGACCATGTCCTTCCTGTCCGCGACATTGCGCCGCGTAAAGCCCTCGCCCACCATCGCGGTGACAACGCGCGCCGCCGAATTGAAGGCCGAAGGGCGTGACATCATCTCGCTCGGCGCGGGCGAGCCCGATTTCGACACGCCCGCACATATCCGGGAGGCCGGGATCGCGGCGATCGAGACGGGCCGCACGCGGTACACGCCGCCCGACGGCATCCCCGAGTTGAAGGACGCGATCGCGGCCAAGTTCAAACGCGACAACGGGCTCGATTACGACCGCTCGCAGATCAGCGTCGGGTCGGGCGGCAAGCAGATCCTGTTCAACGCGCTGAAAGCCACGCTGAACGCGGGCGACGAGGTGGTGATCCCGGCACCCTTCTGGACGAGCTATCCCGACATGGTGTTGCTGGCGGGTGGCGAGCCGGTCATCGCCGAGACATCGGTACAAACCGCCTACAAGCTGACCGCCGACCAGCTTGAAGCCGCGATCACGCCGCGCACCAATTGGTTCATCTTCAACTCCCCGTCGAACCCGACGGGCGCGGGCTATTCCCGCGCCGAGTTGAAGGAGTTGACCGACGTGCTGATGCGGCATCCGCAGGTCTGGATCCTGTCGGACGACATGTACGAACACCTTGCCTTCGGGGATTTCAAGTTCTGCACGCCGGCAGAGGTGGAACCCGGCCTGTACGACCGGACGCTCACCACCAACGGGGTCAGCAAGGCCTATGCCATGACCGGCTGGCGGATCGGTTATGCGGGCGGGCCCGCAGAGCTGATCAAGGCGATGCGCGCCGTGCAGTCGCAGACCACGTCGAACCCCTGCTCGATCAGCCAGTGGGCGGCGGTGGAGGCCCTGACCGGGCCGCAGGATTTCCTTGCCCCCAATGCCCGGATGTTCGAGGCGCGGCGCGACATGGTCGTCGAGGCGCTGAATGCCTGCCCCGGCATCGCCTGCCCGGTGCCGGAAGGCGCGTTCTATGTCTATCCCTCGATCGCCGACTGCATCGGCAAGACTTCGGCCGGCGGCACGCGCATCGACACGGACGAGGATTTCGCCACCGCCCTGCTAAACGAGACCGGCGTCGCCGTCGTGCACGGCGCGGCCTTCGGCACGTCGCCCGCCTTCCGCGTGAGCTATGCCGCGTCCGAGGCCGATCTGCGCGAGGCCTGCACACGCATCCACACCTTCTGCGACGGGCTGGGCTGAACCGCGTCACCGCGGCCCGCGACCAACATTTTTCCTTGGCAGCAAGCGGCTTGCCGTGCCAGCGTCCGTTTTCGTAACCGGGCGGGAGCGCGTCATGTGGGACTGGATCGTCGAAACCGAATTGCTCGTCTACCTTGCGGGGCTCAGTTTCGTGCTGGGATACGTGATCATCAACCAGGTCGTGCTGCGGCTCTGGGTGACGGTCGGCACCGTGCTTTACATCCTCTACTACGCCACCGCCGCCGACCAGCCGTTATGGGGCGCGATCTACATGTCGCTGGCGATGGGGGCGGCGAACCTGTTCGGCCTGTTCAGCCTGCTGTGGCAGCGTTCGAAATACGCGGTACCGCGGGCGCACCAGGACCTGTACCGCACCCATTTCTCGCACGTGCCGCCCGGCGATTTCCGCGCGATCATGGCGCGCGGCAAACGCTACGTGACCGACACGCAAGAGGCCATCGCGACCCTTGGCGTGCCCGCGCCGCGCGTTGTGTTCCTGGTGTCCGGCCATGCCGTCGTCGACAAGGAGGGCGAGCGGTTCAACATGCCCGAAGGCTGGTTCTTCGGCGAGGTGAGCTATGTCCTCGACCAGCCGGCGGCGGCGTCGGCCACCGTGCCGGAAGGCACCGAGCTCGTCAGCTGGGACCGCGCCGACCTTGACGCGCTGCGCCAGAAGCCGCGCCTGCGCCTCGCATTCGAGGCCGCGGTATCACGGGACGTGGCACGCAAGGTCAGCGTCGCCGTCGCGCCGCGCCGCCTGCGGGTCGCGCCCGGCCCCGCGCCGGAACCCGCCGCCTGACGCCGCGCGGCAAATCGGCAATTCCTCCCGGACGCAGAAGACACTAGGGTCGGCGCAAGGATCAGGTTGAGGAACCGGCATGGCAGAACTGCCCGAATACTATTTCCGCATCCGCGAAAACGGCGCCTTCGTGTTCCGCGTCGATACCGAGAACCGGCAGCGCCGGATCGAGCTTGACCAGATCGCGGTCGTCAACCTCAACAAGTCCGAGATCAAGCCGCACGGCCAGACCCGGCTGTCGCAGCGCGACATGGACGAGATCACCGCCTGGATGCACAAGCGGCAGGCCTTGCTGGCCCTGCGCGACATCGACGACATCCACCGCGCGATCGACTACCTCAACACCACGGCGCACTGGGCGCAGTCCCGCGCCACGCCCGACCAGCTGGACGAGGTCACCGATGCCCTTCTGCTGGCGATGCATGACCTGCGCACGGTGCTGGTCCGCAAGAAGGCCGACCGGCTGAAATGACAGCGCCTAAAGCCGCGCCAGCATCCAGCGGAACCGCATCAGCAGCAGGATGGCCGCCGCCATCAGCCCCACGACCAGCCCCGCCCAGACGCCCATGGCCCCGAAGCCGAACGTGAAGCCGAGCAGGTAAGAGGCGGGCATACCGATCCCCCAGTAGCTGATCGCGGCAATGACCATCGGCATCCGCGTGTCCTGCACCCCGCGCAACAGGCCCAGCGCCACCACCTGCCCGCCATCGGCAAGCTGGAACAGCCCCGCCATCGCCATCAGCCCCACGCCCAGCGCGAGGATGGCCAGCCGGTCGGGCTCTGCCGGGTCGAGGAACAGCGACAGGATCGGGCGTGGCACCAGTACGAACAGCGCGATGGTGAGCGTGGCGACAATGCCCGAGATCACCAGCACCGTCACCGCGCCGCGCGCCAGGTGCGGCGTGTCGTTGCGCCCATGCGCATTGCCCACCCGGATCGTCGCGGCGTTGGCCAGCCCGAGATGGATCATGAAGGTGGCACTGGCGACCTGCAGCGCGATGCCATGCGCGGCCAGCGGCACCGTGCCCAGCCAGCCGACCATCAGGGCCGAGGCCGCGAACAGCCCGGTTTCGGCAAGGCTCGTGCCGCCGATGGGCAGGCCCAGTCGGACGACACGCCAGAACGCCTCCGGATCCGGGCGCCAGATGCGCTGGAAAAGCGCATGTTCGGGCAGGATGCGCGCGGCATAGACGGTGACGGCGGCGACGGTTGCAATCGCCGTGATCAGCGATGCCCACCCCGCCCCGGCGATTCCCAGCTCCGGCGCGCCCCAGCGGCCGAAGATCAGGATCCAGTTCAACACCCCGTTCAGCAGCGCACCGCCCACCGACAGCCACAGAACGATCTGTGTGCGCTCCAGCGCCGACAGGTAGCTTTTCATGACCATGATCACGAGATGCGGCAGGATCGCGAACCCCATCACGCGCAGGTAGTCCTGGCCAAGCCGGGCCAGCGCCTCTTCCTGCCCCAGCGCCCGCAGGACAGGGGCCGAGAACCAGAAGACCGGCAGGCACGCCACCCCGAACAGGACCGAGATCCAGAGCCCCATGCGCGTCACCCGCCGGACCTGCACCTCGTCCTCCTGCGCATGGGCCGAGGCGACCATCGGCACCACCGCCCAGGCAAAGCCCGAGCCCACGATGAAGAGCACGAAGTAGAGCGATCCGGCGAGGACCTGCGCCGCCAGCGCCTCGACGGCGTACCAGCCCAGCATGATCGTATCGACCAACTGGACCGCGAATTGCGCAAGGTGCCCGCCGACCAGCGGCAGGCCAAGCACAAGCACCGCGCGCGCGTGCTGGGGGTAGCTCATCCTGTGTTGCATGCCGCCGCATTAGGGGTGGCGCGACCGTTTGGCAATCCCGCCCGCTTGCGATAGGCCGCGCGGCCTGCGATCACGGGCGGCATGACCAACCCGCGCTTTTTCGGCTTCGGAAGCCTCGTCAACACCCGCACCCACGACTACCCCGTCACCGGCGATGCCGAGGCGGCGGGGTGGGAGCGCGTCTGGGTGCAGACGCCGGACCGGAGCGTGACGTTCCTGAGCGCACGGCCCGCGCCCGGCGTCGCCATCGGCGGCCTTGTCTGCGCCGTGCCCGGCGGCGACTGGCGGGCACTGGACGAACGGGAAAGCGGGTATGTCCGGGCCGAGGTCGCGGGTGATCTTGGCCTCATCGGCCCGGTAGCGATCTATACCACGCCCGGCCTCGCCCCCGCGCAGGACGCGACCCGGCCGATCCTTCTCAGCTATCTCGACGTGGTCATCCAGGGCTTTGCCGACCGGGGCGGCGTGGACAGCGCGCTGCGCTTCTTCGACACGACGACGGGCTGGGACGTGCCGGTTCTCGACGACCGCGCGGCACCGCGCTACCCGCGCCACCAAGCCCACACGCCGGACACGCAGGCCCTTGTGGATGCTCAGCTTGACCGGCTGGGGGTCGCCCGCATCCGCGTCTGACCGCGCAGGGACGGCTTGTGATAGGTGAGCGCCGCGCGGATCAGCGGGCGCAGATCGTCCGGAATGTGCGCTCCCTGCCCCGCAAGGACCGCGCGTGACCCGTCATAGGCAAACCGCGCACCCATGAGGTGCCGGAAATCCGCGATCAGCGATGTCTGGCAGTGGGCGAAAACCGCGACGCCGCCCGCCTTCGCCAGGCCCAGCCGGATCGGCGACCCGGTGCGCGGCACAACCGGCGCGTAGGACGGCTCTCCCCATTTGAGCGTTTCCGTCACTCCGCCCAGTTCGGGGATCAGTGACGCCTCTTCGAAGATCACCCGGCGGATCGCCAAAAGCGCGCTGCGGTCAGCCGGTTCGAACCGGGCAAAGGCTCGTGCGACGGCGTCGGGCATATCGGCGGGCAGGCCGGTCAATGCGGTCTGGAGTGAAACAGCGACAGGTGCCGAGCCATACGCTGGAACGGCGACGGGCCGGGGCTGCCCGGTTCGCTGGCGATCACGCGCAGCGCCAGCAGCAAGGCGACCGTGCCGAAGATCACGCCCCCAGCCGCCTGCCCGATCAGCACGCCCGGCGCACCCAGTGCCCATGCGCCCAGCATCACGAAGGGTATCGTGCCCAGCGTGTGCCGCCCCCAGTTCAGCCATGTCGAGTAATAGGGATGCTGGAGGTTGTTGAACGCGGCATTGGCGACGAACAGGCCGCCATTAAAGAAGAACACCAGCGCCAGCGGGCCGCAGAACAGGTAGACCAGCGCCAGCGCCTCTCCCTCCAGCGCGAACAGCGCCGCGATCGGCGCGCGCAGCAGGAACAGAAGGCTTGAGACGATCACCACGACGATCGCGGTGAAGATAAGCGCGTCCCGGAACGCGGTGCGCACCCGGCCCGTCAGCCCCGCGCCCGCGTTCTGCCCGATGATGGGGCCGACCGCGCCGGACAGGGCGAATATCACCCCGAAGGCCACCGGCGTCAGGCGCCCGACCACGGCCATGCCCGCAACCGCCTGTTCGCCGAATTCCGCCATCGCCCGCGTCACGTATGCCTGCCCCACCGGCGTTGCGAGCTGTGTCAGGATCGCGGGCAGCGCGATGGCGAAGACCGGGCTTGCATCGCGGATCAGCGGCCCCGTCCGGACCGGGGCGATCCCGTCATAGACCTGCACGACCGGACGCAGCGACATCACCGCGATCGTGATCCGCGCCGCGACCGAGGCCAGCGCCGCCCCGTTCAGTCCCAGCCCGAGAGCGAAGATGAAGATCGGGTCGAGCGCGGCATTGACCACCCCGCCCCAGATCGTCGCCATCATGGCGCGACGTGCGTCGCCATGCGCCCGCAGGATCGCACCGCCCACCATGGCCGCCATCAGGATCGGCAGCGTCGGCACGATGATCGCAAGGTAGGACACCGCCAGCGTTTCGGTCTCTCCCGACGCTCCGAGCAGCCGCACGAGGGGCGCAAGGTTCAGCCAGACCGCGACGGCAAAGACCACGCCGACCAGCGCGCCGTAGACGAGCGCGTTCGTCGCCACCGTCCGCGCGCGTTCCGCGTCCCCCGCGCCCAGCGCACGCGCCACCAGCGCCCCGGCGGCAATCGCCATGCCGATCGCGAAAGACGTGGTGAAGAACAGGATCGCGCCGGCATACCCGACCGCGGCGGCGAGCGCCGGCTGACCCAGCATCCCGATGAAGATCATGTCGACGAAATCGACCACGAAGATCGCCATCAACCCGACCGAGGCCGTCAGCGACATCACCGTCACGTGCCGCAACAGCGATCCTTCGAGAAACTTGGCCTGTTCCGCCATGGCGCGCCCCTTTCGCTGGCGAAAGGCTACGCACAGATCGCGCCACATGACCAGCACGGTGGTCAGGCAGGTCGGATGATATCATCCGACCTGCGCCGGACGCGCATGCAAGGTCAGGCTTTTGCGCGAACCTTGGACAGAAGCGGCATCAGCGCACCCATGTCGGGCCCATGCGCCTGACCGGTCAGGGCCTTGCGCAGCGGCATGAACAATCCGCGCCCCTTGCGGCCCGTCTGCGCCTTGACCGCGCCGGTCCATTCCGACCACGTCGCGTCGGTGAACGGCGGTTCGGGCAGCAGGGCCATCGCCTCGGCCACGAAATCGGCATCCTCGGCGTCGATCACCGGGTCCGCGCCCTCCTGCATGATCCGCCACCACCGCGCGATGTCGGCCCGCGTGTGCAGGTTCTCGCGGATCACGTCCCAGACCTGCGCCTGCCTGTCCGCCGGCACGCCCGCCGCGTCGAGGTCACCCGCCACGTCCGCCAGTGCCAGACCGCCAAGATGCCGCGCACTCAGCGGGTCGAGGTCGGCCTCGTCGAACTTGGTGGGTGCGGTGCCGAAATGCCCGATCTCGAACCCCTCGATCAGCTCGTCGTGGCTGGCGCGCAGCTCGATCGGGTCGCTCGACCCCAGCCGCGCCATGTGGCTCAGGATCGCCATCGGCTCGACCCCGCGGGCGCGCAGGTCGCGCAGACTGAGCGTGCCCAGCCGCTTCGACAGCGCCTCGCCCTGCGGGCCGGTCAGCAGCGAGTGGTGCGCGAATTGCGGTACCTGCCCGCCCAGCGCCTCGATCATCTGGATCTGGGTCGCGGTGTTGGTCACGTGGTCCGATCCGCGCACGACATGGGTCACGCCCATCTCGATATCGTCGACGACCGAGGCCAGCGTGTAAAGGAACTGCCCGTCCTGCCGGATCAGCACCGGGTCCGACACCGACGCCGCGTCGATGGAGATCGGCCCCATGATGCCGTCCACCCACTCGATCCGCTCCCGGTCGAGCTTGAAGCGCCAGACGCCCTGTCCGCGTTCGCCCCGCAGCGCGTCACGCTCGGCATCGCTCAGCGCCAGCGCGGCGCGGTCATAGACCGGCGGCTTGCCCATGTTGAGCTGCTTCTTGCGCTTGAGGTCCAGTTCGGTCGGCGTTTCGAACGCCTCGTAGAAGCGGCCCATCTCGCGCAGGCGATCGGCGGCGGCCTCGTAGCGGTCGAGCCGCTGAGACTGCCGCTCCATCCGGTCCCAGGTCAGGCCCAGCCATTCGAGGTCTTCGCGGATCGCGTCGACATAGCTTTCCTTCGACCGCTCGGGATCGGTGTCGTCGATGCGCAGGACGAAGGTGCCGCCCGCCTTGCGCGCGATCAGCCAGTTGAACAGCGCGGCGCGCAGGTTGCCGATATGCAGGTAGCCCGTGGGCGACGGGGCGAAACGGGTGGTGGTCATCGCGGATGTCCTCATGCTCGCGCGCCGGTTCACACGATTGACGCGCGGATGTCCAGACCGCGACGGGGTTTAGTTGCTTTGTCCATAAACGCGATGGCCCGTTTAGGCGGGCGTTAACACTTGCCCGCGATGGTCCGCGCCGTGGGTTGGGGCAGTCCGATCAGGGGCAGCAGATGACGAAACAGGCAAGCGCGGTCGAGGAACTGGTGATTCCCGACACGCCCGGCACATCCGCCAGGGCGGCGCGCGGTACGGACACGACGGACTGGAACAAGGAAGTCGTCTATTCGATGGAGCAGGGCATCATCGTGTGGTCGCGCAGCGGCGAATGCGTGATGCACAACACGCGCATCTTCGAGGTGCTGGAACTGTCGAAAGCCGACCTGAAGGTTGGCACGCGGCGTTCCGATTTCCTCGCCGCCGCCGTGGAACGGAACGAAATGACGGCGGAACGCGCAAACGAGGCGGAAGCGCGGTTTGCCGACGGCAAGCCCTTTGCCGCCGAACGCAAGCTGCCATCGGGCCGCACGGTCGCGACCAACGTGCGCCCCGTGCGCGGCGGCGGCTCCGTTGTGACCTTCACCGACATCACCAAGGCCAAGCGCGCCGAGGCGGAACTGGCCCTTGCCAAGCGGCAGGCGGATCGCGCCCACGAACAGGCCCGCACGGCATTGACCGAGCAGCAGGCCCGCCAGAAAGAGGCGAAGATCATCGCCGAACTGGATGAATGGCTTCAGACCTGCAAATCGCTGGACGAACTGTTCCTGATCGTGCGCACCTTCATGGACCGGACGCTGAAAGGATCGGTGGGCGAGTTGTATGTCTATTCCAACAGTCGCGACGTGCTGGATGGCGCCTGCGGGTGGGGTGAGGCGCCCCTGCACGACCACATCGCGCCCGACAGTTGCTGGGCGCTGCGCCGTGGCCGGGCCTATGCCTATGCGCAGGACGCGATCAGCTTCACCTGCGATCACGTGAGCGACCAGCACCTCGAACCGCCCTCGGACACCTATCTGTGCCTGCCGATCATCGCGCATGGCGACACGGTGGGCCTGATGCATATCCGGTTCGACACGATGGATGACGATTGCGGCGTGGTCGATGAACACGCCTTCGCGATGCAGGTGAGCGAGCATGTCAGCCTCGCCATCGCCAACGTGAAACTGCGCGACGAGTTGCGCGACCAGTCGACCCGCGATCCGCTGACGGGGCTTTACAACCGGCGCTATTTCCTCGACGCGATGCGCAACGCGATCGCGCATGCCGACCGCAAGGGTCACGAATGCGCGCTGATCGCGTTCGACGCGGACAAGTTCAAGTCGTTCAACGACAACCACGGCCACGACGCCGGCGACATGGTGCTGCGCGCCATCGGCCAGCAATTGTCCGAACTGTTTCCCGGTGAAGAGGTGCCCTGCCGGTTCGGCGGGGAAGAATTCGCGCTGCTGCTCCCCCATGGCGGGTTGGAGGCCGCGCAGGACGCCGCAGAGCGGCTGCGCGCGGGGATCGAGGCGGTCGAACTGCGCTATGGCGGCGGCACGCTGCCAACGGTCACGGTATCGTCCGGCATCGCCGTCTTCCCGACATGCGGACCCTTGCCGCAGGACCTGATCAGCGCTGCCGACGAAGCCCTGTACGAGGCGAAGGCGGATGGACGAAACTGCGTGCGGCTGGCCAAGGAGTTGCAGCGCTAGCTAGGCCGCGATCAGCGCCTCGGCCACCGGCCCCGCCATGTAGGTCACCCTGCCCGCACAGAGGGTCGCCCCGACCGACCCGTCGGCGGGGTCGAGGATCACGACATCCGCCCGGCACCCCGGCGCAAGCCTGCCGCGATCCGGCAGACCAAGAAGCCGCGCCGGTCCCTCCGACACGAGCCGCCACGCCTCGTCCAGCACCATGCCCTGCCCCGCCAGCCGCAACGCCGCGTGACGCGGAGCGGGGTAGTAGTAATCCGATGCCAGCGCATCGCAAAACCCCGCTGCGATGACCTCTTCGGCGGCCACCTTGCCCGCGTGACTGCCCCCGCGCATCACGTTGGGCGCGCCGAGGATCGTGCCTTCCCCGGCGCCCCGCGCTTCCTGCGCCGCATCCATTGTTTCGGGAAACTCCGACACCCGCAGGCCAAGCGCACGCGCGGCCCGGCGGGCCGCCGCGTCGGCATCGTCATGCGACCCGGTCCGCACCTGTCGCGCGTGCAGCTGTTCCACAAGGCAGGAGACCGCGTCCGGCACCTCGTCGCGCCGCGCATGCAGGTCCTTCATCCGCTGCAGGTACCGTTCGGGATCGGTGCCCGCGCGCAGCGCCTGCCCGTTGATCCGTGGCGGGCGCTTGCCCGCCTCCAGCGCGTCATGCGGCAGGTGGTCGTTGATCACGACGTAAGGCACCCCGAACCGCTCCACCAGCGCGAGGATATCCGGAAACGCGTCGATCATGTGGGATTCCACACGCAGTTGAACGCGCATGTCGGTGCCCTGCGTCCGGTATTCCCTTAACCCGGCGCACAGCCGCTCCGCCGCCTCCGGCCCGCGCAGGCCACCTTCCCACGAATAGAACTGCGCCAGGTAGGCGGTGGTGATGCCGTTCGCGGCAAGCTCCGCCTCGATCGACTGCAATCCGCTGGTGTAATCCTTCAGGGCGCCGCGCCGCTTGGCGACGTGGCGTTCGAACCCGTCGCCATGAAGATCGACGATGCCCGGCAGGACCAGCCAGCCATCCAGCCGCACCCGCCGCGGCTGCGCGGCATCGACCACGGCTCCGTCGGCCAGATGGAGCGCGTCGGTCCACCCGTCCGGGGCCAGAACGCGCGCGCCTTCAATCGTCAGTCTTATCGCCACTGATCACGTCCTCGGCCCAGTCCACGGCAAGGTCCGCCAGTTCGGCCACCGCGTCCGAGCTGTCAAGGTCGCGGTCGAACGCGCCCGTTTCCAGGAACCGCAGCGTCTGCACGATCACAACCGGGCTGACCATGATGAACGTGTGGGTCACCGGCAGGACGAGGTGATCGCGCATCCCCTCCAGCCGGGTCGACGCGACAGAGACCTTGCCGTCATCCTCCCCCGGAATGAGCGAGGAGAAATAGGGGTTGAGCGAGCGGTTGCCCGCGATCACGCCAAGGTCGAAATCGGCGGGCGGCAGCGCCTCGGTCACGCCGTCGGTCGCCATGTCCTGCCCGGCGGGCCCGTTCAGGAAGCGGAACAGCGCGAGATCCCCCAGCGCATCCACAAGTTCGGACCCGTTATTCGGCGGGGCGAGCATGACGACGCGGCCAAGGTCCTCGATCGGGGTCTTGGCGAGGTAGAGCCGCAGCAGGATACCCCCCATCGAATGGGTCACGAAGTGGATCGGCGTCGCCTCGCACGCGTTCAGAGCCTCGGGCAGGGTATCGGTTGCAAGCCGCGCCGCGCCCGCCTCGGTCGAGGGATAGCCGTGCCGCACAACCTGGTACCCGCGGGCCAGAAGCGCCTTTTCCATGATCGCGAACGAGGCCTCGGTCCGGGCGAGCCCGTGCAGAAGGACGACGCAGCCTTTCATGGGCTGGGCCATGGACGGGGTCGCCAGAAACAGGGCGAGGATAATGGCAAGACAGATGCGCATGGCCGTGACATAGGCACATGGTGGCGCTTGTGGAAGGGCCTGTCAGCGCCGTGCATCGCGGATTCCCATGGCAACGCCCGCCAGAACAAGCGCGGCAGCGGCAAGGAGCGGCAACGTCACGCTTTCCCCCAGAAACACGACACCCGCGACAAGCGCGATGACGGGCACCGTCAATTGTGCCAGCGCCGCGCGGGCCGCCCCGAGCCTTGGCAGGACATGGTACCACAGCGCGTAACCCAGCCCCGATGTCAGCGCACCGGACACGACGGCAAGCCAGATACCGTTTGGGGAGGCGATGATCGCGTCGGGCGCAACCGGCAGGAACGGGACAAGCGCCAGCGCCAGAAGCGCGGCCCCGAGGAAATTCGCACCGGTATCACCCAGCGGGTCGCGTACCATACGCCCGACCAGCGAATAGATGCCCCACCCGATCCCGGCGGCGACCATCATCCCGGCGTGCAACAGGCTTGTACCCCCGATACCGCTGCCCCCCGGCCACATCAGCCAGACAAGCCCCAGCATCGCAAGACCCGCACCCAGTATCCGCCGCGGCGGCAGAGGCTCGCGACCCGCCAGCGCCGCTCCGAACATCGTGATCTGCACGGTGCCGAACAGGATCAGCGCCCCAAACCCGGCATCGAGGCTGACATAGGCAACCGAAAAGCCGAAGATATAGGTGAACAGCGACAGCACTCCGACGATCCGCGCCCCGGTGAACAGGGCCCAACCCTTGCGGCGGAGCAGGATCAACACCGCCAGCATCAGCGTCCCCGCGATCAGGCGCATCACGCCGAACCCGATGGGATCGATCAGGTCATCCGCCAGCGCCGCCCTGTTCAGCAGCGAGTTCGCCGCGAAGGCGATCATGGTCAGGCCGGTCAGAAGGACGGTGCGCATGCGCCACGTCATGGCCCGCCCATGCCGGGCTGTCCAGCCGGACGCGCTTTTGACGGCGCAAAAGAAAAGGGCCGCCCGAAGGCGGCCCGTTCCGAATTTCGCAAGCGGGGCAGCTTACATCATGCCGCCCATGCCGCCCATGTCGGGCATGCCGCCACCGGCACCGCCGGCGCCCGGCTTCTCGGGCTTGTCGGCGACCATTGCTTCGGTGGTGATCAGCAGGCCTGCAACCGAGGCCGCGTCTTCCAGCGCGGTGCGGACGACCTTGGCCGGGTCGATGACGCCGAACTTGAACAGGTCACCGTACTCCTCGGTCTGCGCGTTGAAGCCGAACGAGGTGTCGTTCGATTCGCGGATCTTGCCCGCGACGACCGCACCGTCGACGCCCGCGTTCTCGGCGATCTGGCGCAGGGGCGCTTCGATGGCCTTGCGGACGATCGCGATACCGGCGTTCTGGTCGGCGTTGTCGCCTTCCATGCCTTCCAGCGCCTTGCCACCCTGGACGAGGGCAACACCGCCGCCCACGACCACGCCTTCCTGCACCGCTGCGCGGGTTGCGTTCAGCGCATCATCGACGCGGTCCTTGCGCTCTTTCACTTCGACTTCGGTCATGCCGCCCACGCGGATGACGGCAACGCCGCCCGCCAGCTTGGCAACACGTTCCTGCAGCTTCTCGCGGTCGTAGTCCGAGGTGGTTTCCTCGATCTGCTGGCGGATCTGGCTGACACGTGCCTCGATCTCGGCCTTTTCGCCCGCACCGTCGACGATGGTGGTCTCGTCCTTGGTGATCGACACGCGCTTGGCGGTGCCCAGCATGTCCATCGTGACGTTTTCGAGCTTCATGCCGAGGTCTTCCGAGATCACCTGGCCGCCGGTCAGGATCGCGATGTCCTGCAGCATGGCCTTGCGGCGATCACCGAAGCCCGGTGCCTTGACCGCCGCGATCTTCAGACCGCCGCGCAGCTTGTTGACGACGAGGGTCGCCAGAGCTTCGCCTTCGACGTCCTCGGCGATGATCAGCAGGGGTTTCTGCGACTGGATCACCGACTCGAGCAGCGGGACCATCGGCTGCAGCGACGAGAGTTTCTTCTCGTGCAGCAGGATCATCACGTCTTCAAGCTCGGTGGTCATCTTGTCGGCGTTCGTCACGAAGTACGGCGACAGGTAGCCGCGGTCGAACTGCATGCCTTCGACAACGTCGGTTTCGGTCTCGAGACCCTTGTTCTCTTCCACCGTGATGACGCCGTCATTGCCGACTTTCTGCATCGCGTCCGCGATCTGGCGGCCGATTTCGGTTTCACCGTTGGCCGAGATGGTGCCGACTTGCGCGACTTCGTCGCTGTCCTTGACTTCGCGCGCCGCGTCCTTGATCGCCTGCACGACCTTCGAGGTCGCCATGTCGATGCCGCGTTTCAGGTCCATCGGGTTCATGCCAGCGGCAACCGCTTTCATGCCTTCCTTGACGATGGCTTGCGCCAGCACGGTTGCGGTCGTGGTGCCGTCACCTGCTTCGTCGTTGGTGCGCTGGGCCACTTCCTTGACCATTTGCGCGCCCATGTTCTCGAACTTGTCCTCAAGCTCGATTTCCTTGGCGACCGACACACCGTCCTTGGTGATGCGCGGTGCGCCGAAGGATTTGTCCAGAACCACGTTGCGGCCCTTGGGGCCCAGCGTGACCTTGACGGCATCGGCGAGGATGTTGACGCCGGCCAGCATGCGATTGCGGGCATCGGTGTCGAATTTGACGTCCTTGGCAGCCATTCGAATAGCTCCTTGAATTTGTGGGGCGGGTGTTCAGCACCCACCGGACTTGCGGATGATCAGGCGATGATGCCCATGATGTCGGACTCTTTCATGATGAGGAGGTCCTCACCGTCGAGTTGCACCTCGGTGCCCGACCATTTGCCGAAGAGGATTTTGTCGCCCTCCTTGACGTCCATCGCGATGCGATCGCCATCGTCGTCCTTGGCGCCTGCGCCAACTGCGACAACAACACCCTCTGCGGGCTTTTCCTTGGCGCTGTCGGGGATGATCAGCCCGCCAGCGGTTTTCTCGTCACTTTCCACGCGACGAACAAGCACCCGGTCGTGAAGCGGTGTGAATGCCATTGCTCTGAAGCTCCTTGGCTCAAAGTGTCTCCCTTGTCCCCGGCCCGCGCTTCGGCACCGGGGCTGTTGGCACTCACTCGGGGCGAGTGCTAACGAGCCGCATTTAGGGGTCACGCAATCGTGTGTCAACGCCCCCATGGTCAAAATTGACGCAGGCGGGGGCCGGGATCGGGCTTTGCGGCGGGCAGAGGATCAGGTACCGGTTGGCCATGCGCCTGATCAGCCTTTTCTCCGCTTTCACCCTTCTTGTCACCCAGGCTGCCGCGCAATGCGCGGGCACCGATTTGCGCCCCTCGCTGGCGCCGGACGTCCGGGCAGACATCGAGGCGGCGGTCGCCGCAACGCCCTTTCCGCGCGGCAATCACTGGCAGGCGACACGGGGCGACCGGCAGATCCACCTGATCGGCACCTATCATTTCGACCACCCCAACTTTGCGGCGATCAGCGCGCGCCTTGCGCCGGTTGTCACCTCCGCCGACCGGCTGTTCGTCGAGGTGACGGACGAGGCATCGGACGCGTTCGAACAGCAGATCGCGACCGACCCGTCCTTGTTCATCAATCAGACCGGCCCGACCCTTGCCGACACGCTGAGCGAGGACCTGTGGCTTGCCCTGCGCGCCGCGTTGGCCGAACGCGGAATGCCGGCGCCGATCGCCGCCAAGATGCAACCGTGGTTCCTTTCTGCACTCCTGTCCCTGCCACCCTGCGCCATGGCAGCGATGGAGGCGAACGAGGGAGGGCTTGACGCCATCCTCGAGCAGACGGCGCGGGATGCAGGCGTGCCCGTCTCGGGGCTCGAATCTCCGCGCGTCGTGATGGAGATGATCTCGGGCATGGAAATGGACGCGCAACTCGCGCTTCTGGCATGGAGCCTCGCGGCACAGGACCAGGTCGAAGACGTGCATGCCTCGCTTCAGGCGATGTATTTCGACGAGGAGCACGCCTTCCTGTGGGAATTCACCAAGACGCTCGCGAAAAACGACGCGCTGGTGGGCGATACCCAGCTTCTTCTCGCGTCCGAGGCGGCGTCGCGCATGTTGCTCGACACTCGCAACCTCGCGTGGATCGACGTGATCGAGGCGGCACCCGAAGACCGGCTGGTCGTGGCCTCGGGCGCGGCGCACCTGTTCGGCGAGACAGGGTTGCTGAACCAGCTGTCACAACGTGGCTACGTGCTGGAACGCCAGCCATTCTGACGATACCGCACTTTCCACGGTGAGAAAGCCTTGATCGGAATCGCCACAAGATTTACGCATGAAGGCGAGCAGAACATCATCACCTAGAGGTGAGCCCATGAAGCCGCTGGTCCCCGTATTCGCCTGTCTTGCCCTTGCAGGATGCCTTGGAAATGGCACCGTGACGCGAGATGTCGAATTGTCCAAGGGGGCGTACGAGATGCTTTACGGCGAGGGCACCTTCGCCGCGGCACAGGCGGCGGGGAAACCTGCGCCCGCACCCGCAAAGAAGCAGACGGGAGGCTTCAAGGGCAATGACGCGGTCGAACTGATCGTTCCGGCGTCGGCCCCTGCCGCTGCCCCCGCGCCACGGGTTGCCGCGGCACCCAAAACCGCCACGGTTCGCGCGCCCGCGCCCCGTCCGGCCCCTGCACCGCGCAGGGCACCCGCCCCGGCGGCCGCGCCCGCCCCGGTCGATACCTGCGGTGCCGGGCAATTCGCCGGCCTCGTCGGAGGCCCGGCAAGCGCGGTGACGGCGGCGGCCCTGCCCTCGCTGTCACGGATCTACGGCGCCAACGAGACCATCGACCCGCGCCGCACCCCCGCCCGCGTGAACGTGGTGGTGTCGACGGACAACCCGGCGGAGGCGATTGCCGGCAACGGCACCGTCACCCGCATCTTCTGCGGCTAGGTCGTCAGGCCCCGGCCTTCCAGCAACGCCTCGACGCCGGGCATCCGGCCCCGAAACGCGGTATAAAGCTCGACCGGGTCGCGCGACCCGCCTGCCGACAGGACATGCGTTTCCAGTTTTTCCGCCAGCGCCGAATCGAACACGTCACCCGCCTCTTCGAAGGCGGCGAAGGCATCGGCATCCATCACCTCGGACCACATGTAGCTGTAATAGCCGCTTGAATACCCGTCGCCCGCGAAGACATGCGCGAAATGCGGCGTCGCGTGGCGCATCGTGATCGCCTTCGGCATCCCGATCTCTGCCAGCACCTCGGCCTGCCGCGCCATGGTATCCTTCGGCGCCGGGCCATCGTGGAATGCAAGGTCAACAAGGGCCGAGGCCACGTATTCGACCGTCTGGAACCCCATGTCGAAGGTCGCCGCCGCGCGCACCTTTTCGACAAGGTCCCGCGGCATCGCCTCGCCCGTGCGGGCATGGGTGGCGAATTCGCGCAGCACCTCGGGCACTTCCAGCCAGTGTTCGTAAAGCTGCGAGGGCAATTCCACGAAATCGCGCGCCACCGAGGTGCCGCTGATCGACGGGTAGGTCACGTCCGACAGCATCTGGTGCAGCGCGTGCCCGAATTCGTGGAACAGCGTCCGCGCGTCGTCGTAACTCAGCAGCGCGGGCTGGCCCTCGGGCGGTTTGGCGAAGTTGCAGACATTCACGACGATGGGCGATTGCGGTTCGGGGTGCTTCGCCTGCGACCGGAAAGCCGAGCACCACGCGCCCGACCGTTTCGACCCGCGCGCGAAGTAATCGCCGATGAACACCGCCTTGTGTTCGCCGTCCTTCAACACCTCCCACGCCCGCGCGTCCGGGTGATAAAGCGGGATATCGAGCGGACGCGCGGTGATGCCGAAAAGCCGCCGCGCGCATGCGAACATCGCGTCGATCATCCGGTCGAGCTGGAAATACGGTTTCAGCTCCGCCTCATCGAGGTCGTGATCGGCCTTGCGCCGCTTTTCCTGGTAATACCGCCAGTCCCACGGTTCGGGTTCGCCGTTCAGACCGTCGGCCTGCATCATCTGCTGGATGACCCATGCGTCGGCCTCTGCCTGCCGCCGTGCGGGCGTCCAGACCTGCATCAGCAGGTCGCGCACCGCCTGCGGCGTGCCCGCCATCTCGGTTTCCAGCTTGAACGCCGCGAACGTGTCGTATCCCAGAAGCCGCGCGCGTTCCTCGCGCAATTGCAGGGTTTCCGTTGCGATGGCACGGTTGTCGGTCTCTCCGCCATTGGCGCCCCGCGCGGTCCAGGCCCGCCACGCCTTCTCGCGCAGGTCGCGGCGCGGGGAAAACTGCAGGAACGGCACGATCAGCGACCGCGAGAGCGTCACCACCGGGCCCTCCGCGCCGCGTTCGGCCCCGGCGGCGCGCGCGGCATCGACGACGAAATCTGGCAGGCCCGCAAGGTCGGCTTCGGACAGGTCCATCGCCCAGTCGGCTTCGTCCTTCAGAAGGTTCTGCGTGAACTCGGTCCCCAGCGTGGCAAGCCGCGCGGTGATCTCCTTCATCCGGTCGGCATCGGCCCCTTCCAGCGCCGCGCCCGCGCGCACGAAGCGGCGATGCGTCAGCATCAGGACCCGCGCCTGTTCGTCGGTCAGGTCGGCCTCGTCCCGCCCCTCCCACACCGCGCGAATACGGTCGAACAGCGCGCGGTTGGCGGTGATGTCCGCGGAATGACGCGCAAGCATGGGCGAGAAACGGCGCTGCAGGTCCTGCCTTGTGTCGTTGCTGTCCGACCCGGCGAGGTTGAAAAACACGCCCAGCACGCGGTCGAGCGTACGCCCTGAGGCTTCGAGCGCGCCGATCGTGTTGCCGAAATCGGGCGCGTCGGGGTTTTGCGCGATGGCATCGATTTCCGCCCGGTGTTCGGCCAGCCCGGTCTCCACCGCCTCGGCAAACTCGCTGTCGTCGATCCGGTCGAAGGGCGGCACGTTGAAAGGCGTGTCCCACGGGGCAAGCAGCGAGTTGGTCATGTCCGGGCGCTCCATTTCTGTGTTGTGCATGACGTGGTATCGTCACGGGCGGCGTCAACCGCAAACCCGCCAGCGGTCAATCGGTTGCGCCGCAAACCGCGCAATCGGCGCGACGAGGCACCGACACGATGCGCGTCTCGCCATGCAGCGCGTCATAGATCATCAGCCGTCCGCGCAGCGGCGTGCCCGCGCCGGTCAGGACCTTCAGCGCCTCGATCGCCATCATCGATCCCACGACGCCGGGCAGCGGGCCGGCCACGCCCGCCTCGGCGCAGGTCGGCGACAGGCCCGGCGGCGGCGGATCGGGAAAGAGGCAGGCATAACACGGTGCATCGCGGGCCGGGTCGAACACGCTGACCTGCCCTTCCCAAGGCGACAGCGCGCCGGAGACAAGCGGCACGCCCGCCGCCACGCAGGCACGGTTCACCGTGTACCGGGTGTCAGTCCGGTCCGTCCCGTCGAGCACCAGGTCGTACTCGGCGATCAGCTCTGCCGCGATGTCGTCGGTCAGGTCGCGGTGATAGGGCCGGACGGTCACGTGCGGGTTCTGGGCGGCGATGGTTTCGGCGGCGGAGAAGACCTTGGGCGTGCCGATCGCGCTGTCCATGTGGATCACCTGCCGTTGCAGGTTGGCGTTTTCCACGCTGTCCCCGTCGATCACGCCCAGCGTCCCGACCCCGGCCGCCGCAAGGTATTGCAGGGCCGGGGAGCCAAGCCCGCCCGCGCCGACCACCAGCACCCGCGCCTCTTTCAGCTTGCGCTGGCCCGGCCCGCCGATATCGCGCAGAACGATGTGCCGGGCATAGCGGTCAAGTTCGGTGCCGGAAAACGTGCCCGGCGTCTCGGGTTCGGTCTGCGCCTCGGCCGCGGATACCCGCGCCCGCAGCCCGCCCAGAAGCCGGCGATATCCGAAAACCAGCACGCCCGCCCCGGCCAGCAGCAGCCACGGCGCGGCCGATCCTCCGGTCGCGGCGCGGATCGGGTGCCCATCGGGCAGGACAAGCTGCGCCAGGACCACGCCGGCCAGCAGGACACCGATCATGGCAAGGCGCGCGCCGCGCGACGCCTGCGTCGCTGCGCCAAGGCCCCAAAGCGCCGCCGCGATGGCCAGAACCAGCAGCATCAGCGCGTCCCGGTCGAGCCGAACCCGCCCGCCCCGCGCGCGGTTTCGTCCAAGGCCGCGACCTCGGCAAAGCCCGCCTGCACGACCGGCGCGACAACCAGTTGCGCGATGCGGTCACCGTGAGAGACCCGGACAGCCGCGTCCCCGAGGTTCACGAGGATCACGCCCACCGGGCCGCGATAATCGCTGTCGATGGTGCCGGGCGTGTTCAGAACGGTCAGCCCCTGTTTCAGCGCAAGGCCCGAGCGCGGCCTCACCTGGACCTCGAACCCTTCGGGGATCGCGATGCGCAGCCCCGTGGGCACCAGCGCGCGCGCCAGCGGTTCAAGCGTGATCGCGTCCCGATCCGGCAGGTTGGCCCGGATATCGGCCCCCGCCGACCCGATGGTTTCGTAAGCCGGCAGGGCAACCGCGCGGTCCGCACCCTCTTCCCAGACAAATTCGATCCGCGGCGTCGTCATGCCAGCGCCTCGGCCATGCGGGCGGCGAGCTTGCGGGCGACCTCGGCCTTGGCCATGCGCGGCCAGTCCTCGACCCCGTCGCCGGTGACAAGGTGGACGGCGTTTTCGCCGCCGCCCATGATCCCCGTCTCGGGCCGGACATCGTTGGCCAACAACCAGTCGCACCCCTTGCGCGCGTGCTTGGCCGTGGCGTTCGCGAGCACGTCGTCGGTCTCTGCCGCGAATCCCACGACAAGGCGCGGGCGGCCCGTGTCCATCTGCGCGACCGAGGCGAGGATGTCGGGGTTCTCGGTGAACGACAGCGTCGGCAACTGGCCCGCGACCTTCTTGATCTTGCTGTCCCCCGCGCCGTCGACCTTCCAGTCCGCCACCGCAGCCGCGAACACGGCGGCATCGCAAGGCAGGGCCTCGTGCACGGCATCGTGCATCTGCTGCGCGGTCTCGACCCTCACAACCGAGACACCCGTGGGCGGCGGCACGTCCGCGGGGCCGGTCACGAAGACGACGTCCGCGCCCAGCGCCGCAAGCGCCGAAGCGATGGCCGTTCCCTGCGCGCCGGACGACCGGTTGGCGATATAGCGCACCGGGTCGATCGGTTCATGCGTGGGTCCCGAGGTGACGAGCACCCGCTTTCCCTTCAGAGGCCCGTCCGCAAGGCGCGCCGTGATCGCGTCGACGATTTCGAGCGGCTCTGCCATGCGGCCCGGCCCGTATTCGCCACACGCCATGTCGCCGTCATTCGGCCCGACAAAGCTGACGCCGTCCTGAACGAGCGCGGCAAGGTTGCGCTGCGTCGCCGGATGCTCCCACATCCGCACATTCATCGCGGGCGCGGCGAGGACGGGCGTGTCGGTTGCCAGAAGTAGCGTGGTGGCCAGATCGTCGGCCAATCCTTGCGCCATTCGCGCCATCAGGTGCGCAGTGGCCGGGGCCACGACCAGCAGGTCGGCCGAGCGTGACAGCTGGATATGCCCCATCTCTGCCTCGGTCCCGAGGTCGAACAGATCGCGGTGCACCGGTTCACCGGCCAGCGCCGTCACGGCCATGGGTGTGACGAATTGGGTCGCCGCCTCGGTCATGACGGGCACGACGGTGGCGCCACGCTCCCGCAGCCGCCGGATCAGGTCCAGCGACTTGTAGGCGGCGATGCCTCCACCGATGATCAGAAGTATGCGTTTGCCTGCCAGCATGGGCGGCCTCGTCCGGTTGCGTTTGTCGATGTGTAGGAACCGCGCGGGCAAGGTGCAAGGTCGCGCCTCACTCGGTCCGGGCCGCGAACGCGGCGCAGGGATCGTCCCGACCGGGTTCGGGCGCGGTCACCACGACATGGTCGAAAAGCCCGTCCTCGGGCTCGCGCTCCTGCAAGCCCACGACGTAAACGCCGATGTCGGGGCGCGCGGCGGACAGGTAGACAGGCACGCCGTAATCGCGCCGCGCATGGCCCCACCCGGTGACCAGAACGACCGGGGTGCCATGGGTTTCGACCGCCTCGGCCACGGTGCGGGCAAAAACGGCATCGCGCAGCCGTTGCGCCGACACCATGCCCGCCATCATGTCGCGCGGCATTGCCTCGCAATGGTTCACGAATTGCGCCTCTTCCCGCGCCTCTTGCTCGTCGTCCGGTAGGGGTCGCGTCAGGCCGTAGGCGTCGGCATCGGCTCCGAACTCCGCCGCCGCCCCCTCGCCGAACGCCCGGCGCATGTCCTCGCGCGGGATCGCGGTCCCGATGATGCGCGCCGCCTCCGCCGCTTCGATCAGGGGCAGGTAGTCGATGAAATCGGTCCAGTGAAACTCCCCATCCGCGATGGCCTTCCGCAACTCGCCCGCGGCCCGCAGGGCACTGATCCGACGCGCCTCGAACGGGGTCAGCATCTCGAAGACCACCGCCTTCGGAGCCAGCTGCGCAATCGCGCGGGCCTGGTAGGACTGGTGCGCTTGCGTGTTGTGCCGCTCTCCGAGGATCACGACATCGGCCGACATCGCGGCCTCGGGCAAATCCGCCAGCGCGGGCCCGGACAGCAAAAGGGCCGCAACCAAGGTTGCGACCCCTGCACGAGGAAAAAGGTGCCTCACTGGAGGAACTGGAGGACTTCCGGCGTCTGCGCCTCCAGGCTCTTGCGCATCTTGCCGAAGGCGGCGGCCTCAAGCTGGCGCACGCGTTCCTTTGACAGGCCCAACTCCTGACCAAGGTCTTCGAGCGTCCGGGGCACGTCCCGCAGCTTGCGTTCCCGCACGATAAACCGTTCACGCTCGTTGAGGTCCTGAAGCGCGCTCAGCAGCCAGCCGCGCAGCTGCTCGGTATCGTGCTGATCCTCGACGAGGTCGCTCGCCTGCGCTCTGTCGTCTTCCAGCGCCTCGATCCACTCGCGGCCTTCCTCGTCCGAGGACTGGGTCGCGTTCAGCGAGAAGTCGGACCCGGAAAGACGGCCTTCCATCATCTCCACGTCATGCAGCGGCACGCCGATCTCGGTCGAGACCATCTGGCGCATCTGGTGCTGGTCGAGGCTGATGCCTTCCTTGGCGGCTTCGCGCTCGATCTGCGCCTGCACGCGGCGCAGGTTGAAGAACAGCGCCTTTTGAGACGATGTCGACCCGGTCCGCACCATCGACCAGTTGCGCATCACGTAATCCTGGATCGACGCCTTGATCCACCACACGGCATAGGTCGAGAACCGCACGCCACGGTCGGGATCGAACTTGTCGGCGGCCTTCATCAGGCCCAGTCCGGCTTCCTGGATCAGGTCGTTCATCGGCGCGCCATAGCGCCGGAATTTCGAGGCCATGGAAATCGCCAGACGCATATAGGCCGTGATTAGGCGGTGCAGCGCAGCCTCGTCCCGTTCGTCCCGCCATGCATAGGCAAGGCGCAATTCGGTTTCGGCATCCAGCAACTCGGCCTTCATGGCGCGGCGCGAGAAATTGGCGTCCAGTGGTGCATCCAACGGCATTTCACGTCTCCCCGACAGGTTCCGGCGACATGGCAACGCGCCGGTTTCGATGTGGCGTCGATGCTTTATCTACGCCTTCGAGACACGGGCGGATCACAATCTGCGCAAGATTTTTTCGCGCATTGCCCTATTGGATCACGATCCGTGCGCAAGATCACCATCCGTGAGCGGCCAGGTAACAACCTTTTGTTTGAAACGGAGCGTGATGCCCGCGACACTTGCCGAATGACCTACATATTGCATATCGGCGACTACGCCTATTCCAGCTGGTCGTTGCGGGGGTGGCTGATGCTGCACCGCTTCGGCCTCGATTTCGAAACGCGGCTGGTGGATTTCAACGCCGAAACCGTTGCCGCGCAGATGGCCCGGCTCGCCCCCGCGCGCACGGTGCCCTGCCTCGAAGCATCAGACGGATCGGTGATGAGCGACACGCTCGCCATGGCTGAGGAACTGGCAACCCGTCACCCGGACATCGCGTTCTGGCCGTCCGCGCCGCGCGCGCGCGCAGCCGCCCGGTCGCTCGTGGCCGAGATGCATTCGAGCTTTTCCGACCTGCGTTCGGACTGCCCGATGAACCTGCGCGCGTCCTATTCCGGCTTTTCCCCGTCCGACGGCGTACTCTCTGATCTTGAGCGCATCTGCACGCTCTGGTCCCACGCGCATGGAATGGCGGAAGGCGACGGGCCATGGCTTTTCGGTGCCTACACGCTGACGGATGCGTTCTATGCCCCTGTCGCCGCACGCATCGCCACCTATGACCTGCCCGTGGACGACGCGGCCGCTCGGTATGTCGCCGCGCATCTTGCCGACCCGGCCTTTCGCCGCTGGCGCGCGCTGGGGCTGGTCGTGGGGGACACCCTGCCGTGGTACGCGATGGATCATGCACCGCGCCCATGGCCCGGCCCCTCCGCTCGCGCCGCCCACGCGGTTGAGCACGGTCCGGCTGTGAACGAGACCTGCCCCTACTCCGGCAAACCGGTCACGCACTTCTTGGAAATGGAGGGCAAGACCTACGGATTCTGCAATGCCACCTGCCGGGACAAGACGGTCGCCGATCCCGATGCCTGGCCCGCCTTTACCGCGCTAGCGAGCGGCTAGGCGTTCACTCGGGCAGATCGAGCGTCACGACCAGGACGACATCGCCAAGCCGGCCCAGACGCTCGGCAATGTCGGCCTGCGCCTCGGCGGTTGCCACCCCGTTCAACCGCAATCGCCCGCCGGCCACGGACACCGCGCCGCTTTCCGTCAGCACAAGCGCGTCCAGCGCGGCAAAGGCGACCTCCGGCCATACCCGCCGCCCCTGCTCCGATGTCGACGTGTTCAAGGTACCCGACACCTCAGCCCGGTCGCGCGCATGGGCAAGGATCGCGGGCACCATGACCTGCGGGACGTTCCCGGCAAGGATCAGACGCCCCGCCTCGTACCGCGCGCTGAAGGACAGCGGTCGGGCGATCTCTCCCAACGACACGGCAAGGTCCACGGTGAACCCGTCCGGCGGATCGAACGTCAAAGCGCGGATGCGGTCGCGATCGTCACGCGTCGCAACAAGGCCAGAGACGCTCAACACATTGTCCTCCAGGCGCACCACCCCGGTCTGAACCGATGGCAACAGGTCAAGCGCCAGCGTGACTGCTTCGTCCCACCGCTCCGGCGCACCGCCCCTGCGCTCGACCGTTGCGGTCAGGTCCTCGCCCAACCTGTCCGCGATCAAGGCCCGGACGGCTGCGTCCGGCACCATCCCCGAAACCTGCAACCCGGCATTGCCCTGCCTCAATGTCAGCGTGTAGGGCGCACCCAGCGGCAGCGTCGTGGTCGCATCCTCCACGCGGACCACGCCATCCAGCCCGGCAAGCCGCGGCAGCACGTCGGCGGCCTCGCGCTCGGTGTCGAAGGTGCCCGACAGCGCCACCACGCCTTGCGTCACCTCCCCGGTCACCCCGTGGCGGGTCCCGGACAGGATCAGCGCAACCGCGTCTTCCGTCGCCGCCCGTCGTTCGGCCACCGCATCCAAGTGCCGCGTGACGATCCAGGCGCCGGCAACAAGAACGACGACGGCAAGAAGACCGATCAGGCGGCGCAGCGCCACAGCCTCAGATCGCCGCCTTCATGCTTTCCTCGAGGTAGATTTCACGCAGCCGCTTCGCCACCGGGCCCGGCTCCCCGGTGCCGATGGCGGCCCCGTCGATGGACACGACCGGCATCACGAAGGTCGATGCCGAAGTCACGAACGCCTCATCGGCCTCCTTCGCCTCGTCGATGGTGAACAGCCGCTCGACCACCTGCATCTGGGCCTCCGCCGCAAAGCGCAGCACGGCCGCCCGCGTGATCCCGTGCAGGATGTCGTTCGACAGGCCGCGCGTGATGATCGCGCCATCCTTGACGATATAGGCGTTGTTCGACGTGCCCTCGGTCACGTGGCCGTCCTCGACCATCCACGCATCATCCGCGCCTGCGCGCTTCGCCGCCATCTTGCCAAGGCTCGGCGCCAGCAATTGCACGGTCTTGATGTCCCTCCGCGCCCAGCGCTGATCCTCGATCGAGATCACCTTGATCCCGGTCTTTGCCGCGGGGGAGTTCGCCAGTCCCGGTTTCGACTGCGTGAACAGTACCAAAGTCTGTGCAGTGTCTTCCGGCGGAAAGGCAAAGTCGCGGTCACCGGGATTGCCGCGCGTGACCTGCAGGTACACCATGCCTTCCTCTATGCCGTTCGCGCGCACCAGTTCGCGGTGCACCTCCAGAAGGTCTTCATGAGTGGTCGGGTTCGCCATGTCCAGCTCCCCCAGCGACCGTTCAAGCCGCGCGTAATGCCCGTCGAAATCGATCAGCTTGCCGTCCAGAACGCTCGTCACTTCGTACACGCCGTCCGCCATCAGGAACCCGCGATCAAAGATCGAAACGGTGGCCTCGTGCTCGGGCAGATATTCTCCGTTCACGTAAACGGTGCGGGTCATGGGTGCGCTCTCCTCGGCGTCAGATGGGCAGGTGGCGGTCAACAGCGTCCTACGCGCTTCCAATCGCCGGTTCAAATGCGTTGTCGTCGCGGGGTCAGCCCCACAATTCCTTCCGTGGAGGATGCACGCCCTCCGCATCGAACAAGAGCGGCACCTCGCGATCCTCTGCCAGCAGCAGCGGCCCGTCGAGGTCGGTCACCATGGCGCCCTGCGCCAGAAGCGTGGCCGGCGCCATCGCCAGCGACGACCCCACCATGCACCCCACCATGACCTTGTATCCCGCCGCCAGCGCCGCCTCTCTCAGGGCCAGCGCCTCGGTCAACCCGCCGGTCTTGTCGAGCTTGATGTTGACCACGTCATACTTGCCTTCGAGCCCCGGCAAGGACGCACGGTCATGGCAGCTTTCATCGGCACAGACCGGCACCGGCCGGTCCATCCCGATCAGCGCGTCGTCCTCACCCGCCGGCAAAGGCTGCTCGACGAGCGCCACCCCCAGTCGCACGAGATGCGGCGCCAGATCGGCATAGACCTCGGCACTCCAGCCCTCGTTCGCGTCCACGATGATCTTCGCATCCGGCGCACCCGCCCGCACCGCCTCCAGCCGCGGCATGTCGTCGGGGGTTCCCAGCTTGATCTTCAGCAACGGCCGAAAGGCATGCTCCGCCGCCTGCGCCCGCATGGCCTCGGGCGTGTCGAGCGACAGGGTATAGGCGGTGATCTCGGGTCCGGGCTCCGGCAAACCCGCAAGCTCCCACACCCGGCAACCGCCGCGCTTCGCTTCAAGATCCCACAACGCGCAATCGACCGCGTTCCTCGCCGCACCGGCGGGCAGGGCTTCCTGCAAGGCCACCCGGTCGACCCCCTCCGGCAAAGACCGGATCTCGGCCTCGACACTGTCCAGCGTCTCGCCATACCGCGCATAAGGCACGCACTCGCCCCACCCCCGGTCCGCACCGGTCCGCACCCGGACCGTCAGCACCTCCGCCTGCATGCGCGACCCCCGGCTGATGGTAAAGACCTGCGCCAGCCGAAACACGTCCCGCGTCACCTCGATCTGCATGGCGCTGCCTTTCCTTCTTCTCTTTCCAAATATGTCCGCCGGAGGCATCCGACGACCGCCACGATCACGACCGCCGATCACCCATTGGCCGAACGCCCGCCACGCGCGCCAGGATCAAGCGCGGCGCAGCCGCACCGCATGGTCACGCTAGCAGGGCATCCACTAGCCGCCCGGCGCCATGCCGGAACGGATCGACCGTGGGCAGGCCCATGCGCGCCTCGACCTCGGCGCAATAGGCCAGCGCCTCGTCCTCGCCCATATGCTGGGTGTTGATCGAGATGCCGACAACCTTGCAATCGGGGTTCGCCACCTGCGCCAGCCGCAGCGCCACATCGCGCAGGTCTTCCAGCGACGGTTGCTGGTAATCCGGCAGGCCGCGCATGTGCTTGCGCGTCGGTTCGTGGCTGAGGATCAGCGCGTCGGGCTGTCCGCCATGCACCAGCGCCATCGTGACCCCGGAATAGGACACGTGGAACAGGCTCCCCTGCCCCTCGATCATGTCCCAGTGATCATCGTCATTGTCGGGTGTCAGCCACTCGACCGACCCGGCCATGAAATCGGCGATCACCGCGTCCAGCGGCACGCCCGACCCGGTGATCAGGATGCCCGTCTGCCCGGTGGCGCGGAACGTCGACTTCAGACCCCGCGCACGCATTTCGGCATCCATGCACATCGCCGTGTACATCTTGCCGACCGAACAATCGGTCCCCACCGCGAGGCACCGCTTGCCGCTGCGTTTCTTGCCGTTCGCGATCGGATACTTGACGGAGGGCACCCGCACGTCATGCAGCGTACGGCCATGCTTCTTCGCCGCCGCGACAAGATCGGCCTCGTCGCGCAACAGGTTATGCAGGCCCGATGCCAGATCGTACCCCATCTCCAGCGCGTCCAGCAGCACGGATTTCCACGCCGCCGAGATCACGCCCCCCCGGTTGGCAACACCGATCACCAGCGTTTTCGCGCCTTCGTCCCAGGCTTCCTGCAACGTCTTGTCGGCCACCTTCACGTCCGCTCCACACCCCGGCAGGCGGAACTGGCCGACCACGTTCTCGGGCCGCCAATCCTTGATCCCCTGCGCCACCTTTGCGGCAAGCTGGTCGGGCGCATCCCCGAGGAAAAGAAGATAGGGCGTGGTGATCATGGTCTGTCTCCCGGAACGAGTCGGCCAAAGCTAGCGAAATCCCGAAACAAGAACCGTGCAGAATCCTTGTCATGCGCAGATTTTTCAGGATGATCTTTCACAATATTACCAAATCTTGCACAAAACGTGCGCATCATCTGAGCAATACGCTTGATCGTCCCGATATGACGACGGAAAATGCTGCAACTGCAAAATCGCCTTGCGCTACCCCGCGCAGTTTTCTATCGCAAGGCCCAAGCCAAACGTAACGATATTACCAAGGGATCGCCGATGTCCTTCCGCCTGCAACCCCCCGCCCCCGCCCGCCTGAACCGTTGCCAGCTTTTCGGTCCGGGATCGCGCCCCGCGATCTTTAAAAAGATGGCTGCGAGCGCCGCAGACGTGATCAACCTCGACCTCGAAGACAGCGTCGCACCCGACGACAAGCCCGAGGCGCGCAAGAACATCATCGCGGCGACCCATGACATCGACTGGGGCGACAAGACGCTGAGCGTGCGGATCAACGGGCTCGACACGCCCTTTTGGTACCGCGACGTGGTCGACCTGATCGAACAGGGCGGTGACCGGCTCGACCAGATCATGATCCCCAAGGTGGGCCGCGCCGCGGATGTCTATGCCGTCGATGCGCTGGTCACCGCCGCCGAGGCCGCAACCGGCCGCACCAAGCCTGTCACGCTGGAAGTCATCATCGAAAGCGCCGCCGGCATCGCCCATGTGGAAGAGATCGCGGCCAGCTCCCCCCGCCTGAAGGCGATGAGCCTCGGCGCCGCCGATTTCGCGGCCTCGATGGGCATGGCCACGACCGGCATCGGTGGAACGCAGGAAAACTACTACATGCTGCGCGAAGGCGAAAAGCACTGGTCCGACCCGTGGCACTGGGCGCAGGCCGCCATCGTCGCCGCCTGCCGCACGCACGGCGTCCTGCCCGTGGACGGCCCGTTCGGCGATTTCTCGGACGACGACGGCTTCCGCGCGCAGGCCCTGCGCTCGGCCACCCTCGGCATGGTCGGCAAATGGGCCATCCACCCCAAGCAGGTGGCGCTGGCGAACGAGGTCTTCACCCCGTCCGAAGACGCGGTGCGCGAAGCGCGCGAGATCCTCGCCGCGATGGAAGAGGCCAAGGCCTCGGGCGCGGGGGCCACGGTTTACAAGGGTCGGCTGGTCGACATCGCCTCGATCCGGCAGGCGGAGGTGATCGTGCGCCAGTCAGAGATGATCGGCGGCGCCTGACCCAAGTGGATCGCGCCCGCGTTTCACGCTAGACCGTGACCAAGGGATGGCTTGAAGGGGCGCGACACATGAAGATCCTCATCACCGGTGGCGGCGGGCTGGTCGGACAGAAACTGGCCCGGCGGCTCGCCGAACGCGGCACGCTGCGCGGCGCGGCCATCGACGAAATCGTGCTGGCCGACATCGTCGAACCCGCGCCGGTCGATGCCCCCTTTCCCGTCTCGACGCGCGTCGGCAACATCGCCGAACCCGCCGAGGTGGCGGGCATGATCGACGACGACACCACCGTCATCTACCACCTTGCCGCGATCCTGTCGGGCCATGCCGAGGTCGAGTTCGACCACGGCATCGCCGTCAACCTGATGGGGACGCTGCACCTGCTGCAACGCGCGCGGGAAATCGGCACGGCGCCGGTCTTCGTCTATGCGTCTTCCATCGCGACGCTGGGTGGCGAGGTCCCCGACCCGATCGAGGACTGGACGGCCACCAACCCGCAGACGTCCTATGGCACGCAGAAGGCGGCGGGCGAGCTGCTGCTGAACGATTTCTCCCGCAAGGGATTCGTGCAGGGCCGCGGCGTGCGCCTGCCGACGATCAGCGTCCGGCCCGGCAAACCGAACCGCGCGGCGTCATCCTTCATGTCCTCGATCATCCGCGAGCCGCTGAACGGCCAAGAGGCGATCTGCCCCGTGGGCCTCGATTTCCAGCACTATTACCTCAGCCCGCGCATGTGCGTCGAAAACCTCGTCCGCGTGGCGGAGGTGGAGCAGGAGGCGCTTGGCATGAACGTCAACATGACGATGCCCGGCCTGACCCACACGATTGGCGATCTGATCGACGCCCTTCGCGATGTGGCGGGCCCGGAACCCGCACAGCGCATCCGGTTCGAAAGCCAGCCCGAGATCGAGAAGATCGTGATGGGCTGGCGCTATGCGTTCAACCCGGCCAAGGCACTTGCCCTCGGCCTGGCCGCCGACAACAGCTTCCGCGACAACGTCCGCTACTATCTCGAAGACGACAAACCCTCGCCGTAGGTCGGCTGCTCGCCAGCCGACGCCCCCCTAAAGCTTCGACACCCGCTCCCGCGCCTTCTCGGCACTTTCAACCCGTTCGGAGTAGCGATCGACCAGATACTCCGACCGGCCCCGCACCATCCACGTGAACTTCACCAGTTCTTCCATGACATCGACGATGCGGCGGTAAAGCGGCCCGTCCGGCAGGCGGTCGCCCTTGAATTCCAGCCAAGCCTTCGGCACCGAGGACTGGTTCGGGATCGTGACCATCCGCATCCAGCGTCCGAGGATGCGCATCTGGTTGACCGCGTTGAACGACTGCGACCCGCCTGACACCTGCATCAGCGCCAGCGTCTTGCCCTGCGTCGGGCGCACCCTGCCCATGTTGAGCGGCAGCCAGTCGATCTGGGCCTTCATGATGCCCGTCATCGCGCCATGGCGTTCGGGGCTCGACCAGACCATGCCTTCGGACCATGTCGCCAGCTCGCGCAGTTCGGCCACCTTGGGATGATCGGCGGCCGCGCCATCGGGCAGGGGCAGGCCCGCCGGGTCGAACATCTTCGTCTCGCAGCCCAGCGCGCGCAGGATGCGCGCGGCCTCCTCGGCGGCGCGACGGGAATAGGACGTGTCCCGCAGGGAGCCGTAGAGCAGCAGGATGCGCGGCGGATGACCGGGATCGCCGGGAGCCCTGAGCGCCTCGACATCGATCTCGTTCAACCCCTCCGGCGTCACCGCCGGCAGATCGGTCAGGTCCATGCGCAACTTTCCCGTGATACGTGCGTGCCGAATGACGTGACGTCACGGCGCGGGCGGATGTTTCAGGGCGCTTCTTCTTCGAGGTGCAGCTTCATGTCGATCAGAACCTGCTGCAACGCGACGGTTTCCTTGAGCAGCCGCTTGGCCTCGTTCACCGAAATGACGCCATCCTCGATCGACTGGTTGTATTCCGCCATCAGCATCGCAAACCGCTGGCTGAGCGCGATCACGTCCGAGTTGACGCCACCCGACCCCTTGGAGTTCGGGCGCCGGTCGTCGTAAGACATTGTGATCCCGCGCAATTCTGCCAGTGCGGCGGTCACGTGCGGATAAGACGCCGCCTCTTCCAGCTGCGCGACGGCATCGACCGGCATGAACCGGTCAGCGTGTTCGGGATTGTCGGAATAATACCGCCCCAGCGTCGCCTTTGACTTTCCCGTCAACTCGCATGCCGGTTCGATCCCCACATCCTTCACCAAAGACTCGGTGTGCTTTTTCAAATAGCTGCCGATTCCGGCCATAATGACTTGCCCATTCCTGTCCCAAAAGTGGGGAAATCCCCGTCCCGTTTCCCATTAATGGGTTTTTAGGGGGATGTCATTAGCGTCCCAGCAGGCCCCGTGTTCTGGGGTCGGCCGATGTTCCCGGCATCGCGGGTCAGGACGAGATCGGTCATGCAGTCGGAGGGCGACCCGGTGGCACTGCCCCGTGGATCGCACCCGCCTTGGTTGAGAGCACGCACCGGCCCACGGGCCGATGCGTGAAGGCGGAAGACCGGCGTGCCATGGCCGCCACCACTCCGGAAGCAGGATCTCGTCCTGATCCTGATGCGGGCCGCCGCCGATCAAGCGGCGCGCGGACTTGCGAAGGCCCCGCGCGCCGGGGCATAGCGGGGCATGGCCAAGCTCTATTTCCACTACTCGACGATGAACGCGGGCAAGTCGACGGCTCTGCTGCAGGCCGCGCACAATTACCGCGAGCGGGATATGGTGCCCTACCTGCTGACCGCCGAGATGGACACCCGCGCGGGCGAGGCGCGGATCGGGTCGCGGATCGGCATCAACAGCCCCTCCGACATCTTCACGCCCGACGACGATCTGTTCGACCGGTTGCAGACCCGTCTTGCAACGCAGCCGGTGGATTGCGTGTTCGTGGACGAGGCGCAGTTCCTGACGCCCGCACAGGCGTGGCAACTGGCGCGTGCCGTGGACGACCTGGGCGTGCCGGTCATGTGTTATGGCCTGCGCGTCGATTTCCTGGGCGAGCTTTTTCTCGGCTCGGCGGTCCTGCTGGCGCTTGCCGACGAGATGCGGGAGGTCCGCACGATCTGTCACTGCGGCAAGAAAGCGACCATGGTGATCCGGCGCGACGCGGACGGACAGGTCGCAACAACCGGCGCGCAGGTTCAGATCGGCGGCAACGAAACCTACGTGTCGCTGTGCCGCAAGCACTGGCGCGAGGCGGTGGGCGACGTGAAGAGCGGTGACGAAAGAAACCGGCTCAACGCGGATCGGGGCTGACCGGAGACACGGCGACGGGCGTCAATGCATCCTGCCGCCGTTCGGCACGGGATGATCGGGGGAAATGAGCACCACCGCGCCGTCCGGGTCCATCACGCCCAGCACCAGCACCTCTGACCGGACCGGCCCGATCTGGCGCGGCGGGAAGTTCACCACCGCCATCACCTGCTTTCCCGGCAGGTCTTCGGGCGTGTAATGCACGGTGATCTGAGCGGAGGACTTCTTTTCCCCGATCTCCGGCCCGAAATCGATCCACAGCTTGATCGCGGGCTTGCGCGCCTCGGGGAAAGGCTCTGCCCGCGTGACGGTACCGACGCGGATATCGACGTTGAGAAAATCGTCATAGGTGATCTCAGCCATCGCGCAATTCCTTTGACCGGTCCGTTGCAGCGGCGACCGTGCGCGCGATCAGGTCCGGCAATTCCGCCATCAGCACTTCGAGCCCCGCCTGCGTCGTCCCGTTGGGCGACGTGACGTTGACGCGGAGTTGCGCGGGTGTCTCGTCAGCCTGCATCGCCAGCGCGCCCGCGCCCGCGACCGTGGCCTTGGCGAGGTCCATCGCCATGTCGGCGGGCAATCCCTGCGCTTCCCCGGCCTTTGCCAGGCACTCGATCAGGTGAAAGACATAGGCCGGGCCGGACCCGGACACACCCGTGACCGCGTCCATCTGATCCTCGGTCTCAAGCCGGACGACGCGCCCCACGGCCTGCATCAGGGCCTCTGCCCCGTCCAGATGCGCGGCCGAGCTTGCCCCGTTCCCGACAAGCGCGGTGATCCCCTGCCCCACGGCCGCGGGCGTGTTGGGCATGGCGCGGATGATGGGTGAAGTCGCGCCCAGAACGCGCTCGTACGCGTCGATGGTGACCCCAGCCGCCACGCTGATGAACAGCGTGCCGCCCCCGCCCATGCCTTGCAGCGCGGGCAGCGCATCTCCCATCATCTGGGGTTTCACGGCGATCAGGGCGACGGCGGGCGCGTCCGGCAAGGCCGCGTTCACATGCACACCCGTGCCGGTCACCCAGTCCGATGGTTTCGGGTCGATCACGTGGACCGACGTGGCGGGCAGTCCCTCTGCCAGCCACCCGGCCAGCATGGCGGAGCCCATCTTGCCGCAGCCCAGCAGGACCATGCCGCGTTGCGTGATGTCGTCGAAAATGGTCATGTCGCCCTCCCTTCCGGCGCGCGGACCCTAGACGGGTGGCGCGCGGAAGGGAATGCAGGTGTCAGGCGCGGCCGTAGGCTTCGGCGATCGCGACCTGGATCGCGTCTTTCGGGGCGCGTTCGGCCCATGTGACAAGCTGGATCGCCGGGTAATACCGTTCGGCCGACATCACCGCGGCACCGATCATGGTGTCGATCTGGTCCGCCGACGGCGTCTGCCCGTCACCCACGACAAGGCCGTAGCGGTAGACCATCAGCTTCTGTTCGTCCCACCACGTGAACGCCCCGCACCAGCACTGGTCGTTGATGAGGTTCAGGACCTCGAACAGCTCGCCGTGGCGGTGCTCGGGCGGTTCCATTTCGAAGGTGCAAACCATGCGCAGCGTCTGGTCATAGGCCGACCATGCAAGCGTGATCGAGTAGGTGCGCCACTGGCCCTCGACCGCCATCGCGATCTGGTCGTCGGCGATACGGTCGAAATCCCAGTCGTGGTGCGCGGCCAGCGTCTCCACGATGTCGATGGGATGAATGTCGTCCTCTAGGTACTGCTCGGAAAGCGCCATGCTGCCACCCTCGTTGTTATCGGAGCCTGGGCTTTGGCAGCGCCCGGGCGCCTGGTGCCTGCTTGCCGGGGAGTTGGTTTGCCTGTTCCCCTTGGCTTCATGGTGCACAGGTCGGATTGCGGCTGTAAAGCTATTTCTTGGGGACAACCTCTATAAGCTGTGGATATCCAACAGACGATCACAAGACTTGGGCCATCGCCGAGGTTTCGCTTGATTTGAAAGCCGCTTGCCGTCACCCTGCGCGCGTTCTCAGGGCGGGGCGGAATTCCCCACCGGCGGTATGCGGCATGATCCGCGAGCCCGCGAGCGGCCCGAGCCACACAAGGCTTCGGGTGTCAGCAGATCAGGTGAAATGCCTGAGCCGACGGTCATAGTCCGGATGGAAGAGAACGTGCATCCGATCCCGCCGGACTTTCCGGCGGCGAGGGATGCATGGGATCGCCTTGGGTGACGTGTCTGACCCAAAGGAGGATTCCCGATGACACACACCCGCTTTGCCTTCATCAAGGCCAACTGGCACGCCGACGTGGTGGACGAGGCCCTGCGCGGCTTCACCGAACTCATACCGCCTGCGCAGGTGGATGTGTTCGACGTACCGGGTGCGTTCGAAATGCCGCTACTTGCCCGCGACCTCGCCGCGACCGGGCGTTATGGCGCCGTTGCTGCGGCGGCGCTGGTCGTGGATGGCGGCATCTACCGGCACGACTTCGTTGCGCAAGCCGTCGTCAACGGATTGATGCAGGCTGGGATGGAGACGGGCGTGCCCGTTCTGTCGGTCGCCCTGACACCCCACCACTACCAGGAGACGGCGGCGCATACCGGCTTTTTCCGGGCCCATTTCGTCGAAAAGGGGCGCGAGGCCGCGCAGGCCGCGCTTCGGATCACGACAACCCGTGCCGCGCTGGCGGCTTGACCGGAACCTGTTCCGCGGGACATCAGCCCGCGGCGCGGATCACTTGCCTTCCAGCGCCTCGATCCGGGCCTTCAGGGCCTCGTTTTCCTCGCGGGCCTTCTGCGCCATGGCGCGCACGGCGTCGAATTCCTCACGCGTGACGAAATCGCGATCCGCCAGCCAGCGGTCGATCATCGAGTTCATGGCCGTTTCGGCCTCGGCCTTGGCACCCTGCGCCACGCCCATGGCGTTGGTCATCAGTTGCGAGATATCGTCAAAGACCTTGCTGCGCGTCTGCATCTGTCGCTCCGGTTCTGCGTTTGGGCATATATGGGCCGCAAAGCGCGGGTTCACAAGGTTGACCCCGCACGGAAGCAGGGGCAAGACAGCAGCATGCAGGCCGCTATCCCTTTCCCGCCCATCGCCCCGGAAATCTTCTCCATCTCGGTTTTCGGGATCGAATTCGCTCTGCGTTGGTACGCCCTCGCCTACATCGTGGGGATCATCATCGGCTGGCGGCTTGCCGCGATGGCGGTCAAGACGCCCCGGCTCTGGCCCGGCGGGCGCGCGCCCATGACGCCCACGCAGGTCGAGGACCTACTGACCTACATCATCCTTGGCGTGATCCTTGGCGGTCGCCTTGGCTTCGTGCTGTTCTATCGCCCGTTCTACTACCTGCAGAACCCGGTCGAGATCCTGATGCTGTGGGAGGGCGGGATGTCCTTTCACGGGGGATTCCTCGGCGTCGGCGTGGCGATCTGGCTTTATTGCCGGGCGCAGAAGGTGCCGCTGGCCCCGGCCTGCGACCTGATCGCGATGGCCACGCCGCCGGGGCTGTTGCTGGGACGGCTGGCAAATTTCATCAATGCCGAATTGTGGGGCCGCCCCACGGACCTGCCCTGGGGCGTGATCTTTCCGGGCCAGCTGGCACAGGCCTGCGGCCAGGTCGCGGGAGCTTGCGCGCGCCACCCGTCGCAACTCTACGAGGCGGCGCTCGAAGGGTTGATCCTCGGCGCGGTCCTTCTCTGGCTTGCATGGCGGCGGCGCGCGTTCTTTCGCCCATGGCTCGCCACCGGCGTCTTCTTTGTCGGCTATGGCGCGGCACGGTTCCTTGTCGAGTTCGTGCGGCAACCCGACATCCAGTTCGTGTCGGACGGCAACCCGCTTGGACTGGCGCTGCATGTCGGGGGGTACGGGCTGACACAGGGACAGGTCCTGTCACTGCCCATGATCCTTGTCGGCGCGCTCCTCGTTCGTGCCGCCCTCCGGCGCCCTGCCCAGACCGCATGACCCTCCGCGACCGGCTGATCGCGCGGATCGAGGCCGATGGCCCCATGACCATTGCCGCCTACATGACGGCCTGCCTGACCGACCCCGAAGAGGGGTATTACACGACCCGCGACCCGCTGGGCCGGGATTTCATCACCGCGCCGGAGATCAGCCAGATGTTCGGCGAATTGCTGGGGCTTGCGCTGGCGCAGGCATGGATCGATCAGGGCCGCCCATCCCGCCTCCTTCTGGCAGAGCTTGGTCCGGGGCGCGGGACATTGATGGCCGACATGCGCCGGGCGATGGCGCAGGTTCCCGGCCTGTCGGACGCCGCCGAGGTTCACCTTGTCGAGCTGTCCCCGACCCTGCGCGCCGAACAGGCCGCGCGCGTGCCCGACGCAACGTGGCACGACACGATCGACACGCTTCCAGCCGACGCGCCGCTCTACCTCGTGGCCAACGAGTTTTTCGACGCGCTGCCGATCCGCCAGTTCCAGCGCGATCCGAACGGCTGGCGGGAGGTGCAGGTCGGGCCGGACCTGCGTCCGGGTCTCGCCCCGGCAATCCCCGTGGCCGCGCTCGACCACCGGCTGGCGGATACGCGGCCGGGCGATCTCGTCGAATGGAACGCACCGGCGGTGGCGGTCGCGGGCGCGGTCGCGGCCCGGATCGCGGCGCAAGGCGGCGCGGCGCTGATCGTGGATTACGGGGACTGGCGATCGGTCGGGAATACCTTTCAGGCGATGTCACAGGGCGCGCCGGTCGATCCGTTCGACGCGCCGGGCGCGGCCGACCTGACCGCACATGTCGATTTCGAACCGCTGGCCGATGCTGCCAAAAAGGCAGGTCTCTGGCATTCGCGCCTGACGCCGCAGGGCCTTTTCCTCGAACGGCTGGGCATCACCGCGCGGGCCGAGGCGCTGGCCACACGGCTGACCGGACAGGCGCGCGCCGCGCACGTGGCCGCACACAGACGGTTGACGCATCCCGATGAAATGGGGACGCTGTTCAAGGTGCTGGGCATCGCCCCGCACCCGCTGCCCGGATTCGCCGATGACCCTTGAGATCCTGACGTCCGACGCGCTCGGTTCCGTGCGCCACGGGTTCTTCACCCGGCGCGGCGGCGCGTCCTCGGGCATCTATACCGGGCTGAATTGCGGTTTCGGGTCCGACGACCAGACAGAGGCGGTGCGCACCAACCGCACCCGCGCCGCCGAGGCGCTGGAGGTCGCACCGGACGCGCTTGTCTCGGTCCACCAGTACCACTCGGCCGAGGTGCTGACCGTATCCGAACCACGCAGCGACCGGCCCAAGGCGGACGCGATGGTCACCGCCACGCCGGGCATCGCGCTGGGCATACTGACCGCCGATTGCCAGCCGGTCCTGTTCGCCGATGGCGAGACCGGGGTCGTCGGCGCGGCCCATGCGGGATGGAAAGGTGCCGTGGGCGGCGTGCTGGATGCCACGGTCGCGGCGATGGAGGCCCTTGGCGCCCGGCGCGACCGGATCACGGCGGTCATCGGCCCCTCGATCAGCCAGGCGAATTACGAGGTCGGGCCGGAATTCCTTGACCGGTTCCTCGACGAGGATCCCGAAAACGGGCGCTACTTCGCAGGTGGCGAGGGCGACCGGGTGATGTTCGACCTGCCGGGATACGGGCTTGGCCGCCTGCGCGCGCTGGGGATTGGCCATGCCGAATGGACCCGGCATTGCACCTATGCCGATCCGGATCGATTCTTCTCCTACCGCCGCGCGACCCACCGCAACGAGGCCGATTACGGGCGCCTGATCTCGGCCATCCGGCTCTGATCCCGGCAGGAATGTGGCAGGACCTGCGCGTATTCCGCCCCAATCGGACGCGGAATCGCCCGCCACGGGCGAAAACGCTACCTGATTTCAAGTTTAATTCAACATTATCAATAATTTGAACATTGGGGCCGCGCTGCCCCATTCCAATCACGGGCCTGCCCAGAAAGTTTCAACAAATTTCGTTTGCGCCCTTCGGACGCCGCAAACCGGGGCCATCCTGTCTTCAATCGAATATCACGCCCGGATGCCGGGCACCGACGGAGACGGACACATGAAACTGAGCACCCGCTTCATCAAATCGGCCATCGCAACCGCGGCTGAAACGAAGACGCAAATGCCGTGGGAACGTGGCGCACGCCGCGCAGCCTTCATCGCGGACCGCAAGGCGCCCAAGCTGAAAACGGCTTGATCGCCCTTCACATCCGAAAGTTCTGAAAGCCGCCCTCGCCGGGGCGGCTTTTGCATGCGTGGCGTCTGCCGCCGCACCTTTCCACCCGTTCCCGACACGACTGACCCTGTTTCAGGGCGGTGTCCGAATCGGAATGTGGCGAACTCGTTTCACGATATTCAACAATTCCGCCGCGCGCCGATCTTTGGCGCGCAACCCGCGTCGAATGTCCCCCGATCTTTGACTTATGACCCCGCTTTCAGGCAATTTGTGACCATGGAAAGGCAAAGAAGGGACCCGTCCTTCTGTCGTTGTCGGTGGGGGCCGGCGCGGATGTGACACCCGAGAATGGGTATTCGCATGGCTAACCTCGACTTCGGCACCCGTGGTGCCCTTTTACCAGTCTCCCCGGCCACCGACGGCCGGATTGCTCGGCAAGACGGGCGACCTCAGCGCACGCCGCCTCTCATGCGCAAGTACGAGGTCGCCTCTTTGCTCCCCGACCTCTCGATCCGACGCACGCATCACGTCGCGCCCGCCACCTCGCTGTTCACCGCGACGTCGTCGGCCTTCGCACATGGCGCGCTGATCAACACTGTTGCCGGCCCCGTGCCCGTCGAAGACCTGCTGCCCGGCGATTACCTTGACGTGCAGGATGCCGATCCGGCCGCGATCCTCTGGATCGGGTCGACGCTTCTGGCGCCCAACATGCCCGAAGTGGATGGCGCGCTGTCACGCCTGGTACGGATCATGCCCGACACGTTCGGTCTTGCCCGGCCCATGCACAACCTTCTCCTCGGTCCCGGCGCGCGGGTTCTCCAGCCGCAGCAGGGCGGAGGCGGTTCGGTGCTGGTGGACATCCGGGGCCGCGTCGACGGCACCAGCGTGATCGAGGTCACCCCGCCTTCTCCGGTGCGCCTCTATCATATCGCCACGCGCCGCCACGCGATCATCGAAGCGGACGGCATCGCTGTCGAAACCTACCACCCCGGTCGGAACACAACCGACAGGCTGGGTTTCAACACGCGCTCGCTGTACCTGTCGATGTTCCCGCATATCCGCGAATTGTCGGATTTCGGCCCGCTGATCTATCCGCGCACCGACGCGGAAGACGATCTGGACGCGGCCTGACGGACGGTCAGGCCGTCCGGCTCAGCCGTTCTTCCAGCACGTCGAACGGCACGCCGGGGTCGTCTTTCGCACCACGGATCACCAGCGACGTCTTGACCGACCCGACATTGTCCGCCGTCAGCAATTCCGAGGTCAGGAAAGTCTGGAAGGTCGACAGGTCGGGTGCCACGCATTTCAGGATGAAATCCACCTCGCCGTTCAGCATGTGACACTCGCGCACAAGTGGCCAGGCGCGGCAGCGGTCCTCGAACGCGGTCAGATCGGCCTCGGCCTGCCGCTGCAGCCCCACCATCGCGAAGACCTGCACCTCGAATCCAAGTTCGCGCGGGTCCACGTCGGCATGGTAGCCCCGGATATACCCCTGCTCTTCCAGCGTGCGCACGCGACGCAGGCAGGGCGGCGCGCTGATGCCCACGCGTTTGGCCAGTTCGACGTTGGTCATGCGGCCGTCGGCCTGCAATTCCGACAATATCTTGCGGTCGATCGGATCGAGCCGGTGCTGGGGCATAATTCACCCTATCTGAGTTGGCGACAGCCGAGAGTTACAGGACAGCATTCAAACGCGCAATAATGTTTCGCAACTGCGCAACAATCTTGTCGAATGCTCGCATGGGTCACGCCTGCGCGATCCGCACTTTCCCCCGCCCGCGGGCTTTCGTATATCCCTAAAGCCAAGGCCAGGAGGGACGCGACATGGGCGAGACGAAGACCACCAAGGTGCTGATCGTGGGCTCCGGTCCCGCCGGGTATACTGCGGGCGTCTATGCCAGCCGCGCCATGCTGGAACCCGTTCTGGTGCAGGGAATCGAACCCGGCGGCCAGCTGACCACCACGACCGAGGTCGAAAACTGGCCCGGCGATACCGAGGTGCAGGGTCCCGACCTGATGCGGCGGATGGAAGCCCACGCCAAGGCGATGGGATGCGAGATCATCGGCGACATCATCACCTCCATCGATTTCTCCAAGCGCCCCTTCGTCTGCCAGTCCGACAGCGGCACCGTTTATGTCGCGGACGCGATCATCCTCGCCACCGGGGCGCGCGCCAAGTGGCTGGGGCTGGAAAGCGAGGAGAAGTTCAAGGGCTTCGGCGTGTCCGCCTGTGCCACCTGTGACGGGTTCTTCTATCGCGGGCAGGAGATCGTCGTGGTCGGCGGCGGCAACACCGCAGTGGAAGAGGCGCTGTTCCTGACCAACTTCGCCTCGAAGGTCACGCTGGTCCACCGCCGGGACGAGTTGCGCGCCGAAGCAATCCTGCAGGACCGTCTGTTCAAGAACCCCAAGATCGAACCGATGTGGTTCCACGAGGTGGTCGAAGTCTATGGCACCGACGCGCCCTTGGGCGTCGAGGGCGTGAAGGTGAAGCACACCAAGACGGGCGAGATCACCGACATTCCCTGCAAGGGCTTTTTCGTCGCCATCGGTCACGCGCCGGCCAACGAACTGGTGAAGGACGTACTGGAAACGCATATGGGCGGCTACGTCGTGACCAAGCCCGATTCGACCGAAACGTCGATCCCCGGTGTCTTCGCGGCGGGCGATTTGACCGACCACAAGTACCGCCAAGCCGTCACCAGCGCCGGGATGGGCTGCATGGCCGCGCTCGAAGCGGAACGGTTCCTCGCCGAACACGGCGAGGCAGAGCGCGAGCAGGTGACCGAACCGCTCGGCTACGGTGCCGAGACCGCCTGATCCGGAGTTAAGACTTCTTAAAGACTTGCACCGTTAACCTTGTCTTCAGTGGTACAGGGGGCCGGTCATGGTTGCGCATGCCTACACGGTTGCGTTCGAAGGGGTCGAGGCGCGCGGGGTCGAGGTGCAATGCGCCGTCACGCCGGGCCTGCCGGCCTTTTCCATCGTCGGCCTGCCCGACAAGGCGGTGAGCGAGGCGCGGGACCGGGTCCGCGCGGCGCTGAGTGCCCTGTCGATCGCGCTTCCGTCGAAACGGATCACGATCAACCTGTCACCGGCCGATCTGCCCAAGGAAGGATCGCATTTCGACCTGCCCATCGCGCTGGGTCTCCTTGCGGCGCTCGACATCATCCCGACCGACGCGGTCGAAGGCATCGTGGCGCTTGGTGAGTTGTCCCTCGACGGGGCGCTTGTGCCGGTGATCGGCGCCCTGCCCGCCGCCATGGCTGCCGCCGAGAATGACCGCGCGCTGTTATGCCCCCGCGCCTCCGGGGCGGAGGCCGCATGGGTCGGCGCGGCGCAGGTCATCGGCGCGGAAAACCTCGCCGACGTGATCCGCCACTTCACCGGCCAGTCACCGCTTGCCCCATCCGAACCAGGCGATGTCACACCTGCCCCCGGCGGCCCCGACCTGCGCGATGTGCGCGGGCAGGAACGCGCCAAGCGGGCGCTGGAAATCGCCGCCGCTGGGCGGCACCACCTGCTGCTCGTCGGCCCGCCCGGTTCGGGAAAGTCGATGCTGGCCGCCCGCCTTCCCGGCATCCTGCCCGACCTGTCCCCGGCCGAGGCGCTGGAGACGTCGATGGTGCATTCCCTGTCGGGTCTGCTGACCGATGGCGGGATTTCGCGCGCGCGTCCGTTCCGCGAACCGCATCACACCGCATCGATGGCGGCCATCGTCGGCGGTGGGCGCGGGGCCAAGCCCGGAGAGATCTCGCTCGCCCATAACGGGGTGCTCTTCTTCGACGAATTGCCGGAATTCTCGCGCATGGTGCTGGAGACGCTGCGCCAGCCGATCGAGAACGGCACCGTCATGGTCGCCCGCGCCAATGCCCATGTCAGCTATCCCTGCCGCTTCATGCTGGTGGCGGCGGCCAATCCCTGCAAATGCGGGCACCTGACCGATCCCGGCCGCGCCTGCAACCGCGCGCCGATCTGCGGAGAGGATTACCTTGGCCGGGTGTCCGGCCCGCTGATGGACCGGTTCGACCTGCGCGTGGACGTGCCGCCGGTGCAGTTCACCGATCTCGACCTGCCGCCACCGCGCGAGGGGTCGGAGGATGTCCGCGCCCGCGTCGTCGCGGCCCGCGCGCGCCAGACCACGCGCTTCGCGGACGTGCCCGGTGCGCGCAGCAATGCCGACATGCAGGGCGAGGTGCTGGACCGGCACGCGAAACCGGATGTGGACGGCAAGGACCTGTTGTTGCGGGCTGCCGAACGGTTCGGCCTGACCGCGCGCGGCTATCACCGGGTGCTGCGCGTCGCGCGCACGATCGCCGACCTGGCCGAGGCAGACAAGGTGACCCGCACCCATATCGCCGAGGCGCTTGCCTTCAGGGTCGGCGCGTCCTGAGCGTCAGCCCGCGGCCCGCGCCTCGACCGCCTGCCAGATCTTCTCCGCCACGTTGATCCCGTCGAACCGTTCAAGCTCCTGGATGCCGGTGGGGGAGGTCACGTTGATCTCGGTCAAATAATGGCCGATCACGTCGATCCCGACGAAAACCTGCCCCATCTCCTTCAAACGCGGCCCGATCGTGGCGCAGATTTCCCTGTCGCGTTCGGTCAGGTCCACCTTCTCGGGTCGTCCGCCGACATGCATGTTGGACCGCGTCTCGCCCTTCGCGGGCACGCGGTTGATCGCGCCGACGGGCTCACCGTCGACAAGGATCACGCGCTTGTCGCCCTTGGACACGTCGGGCAGGAATTTCTGGATGATGAGAGGCTCGCGGCTGGTCGCGGTGAACAGCTCGTATAGCGATGCGAGGTTGCGGTCGTCCGCGCCAAGCCTGAACACGCCCGCACCGCCATTGCCGTACAACGGCTTCACGATGACGTCGCCATGCGCCTCCTTGAACGCGCGCAGCACGTCGAGGTCGCGGGTGATCGTGGTCGCCGGCATGAGCTGCGGGAAGTCGAGGATGAACAGCTTCTCGGGCGCATTGCGCACCCAGAACGGCGCATTGACCACCAGCGCCTCGCCTTCGAGCCGGTCGAGGAGATGGGTCGTCGTGATGTAATGCATATCGAACGGCGGATCCTGGCGCAGCCAGACCACATCCATGTCACGGCCGAGGTCGACCGTCCTGACATCGCCCATCTGCGCGTGATCGCCCTGTACGCGCTGCACCTTCAGGTCGCGTCCGCGCGCGGTGATGCGGCCTTCCTCGTAGGCAAGTGCATTGGGTTCATAGACAAACAGCTCGTGCCCGCGCACCTGCGCCTCTTCGGCCAGTCGAAAGGTACTGTCGGCGGAGATATCCACCGTCTCGATCGGGTCCATCTGAAACGCGACGCGCATGTCACCTCCGGTCAGCAAGTTCCGACCTACATGGGACATCCTTGGAACGGGTGCAACGGATCAGGCGCAGCCGAACGCATTCTCCACGATGGCGACCCCGCCATATTCGTCGACCAGCGCCACGTCGAACCGCGCCTCGGACAGCGAACCGTCGGGCAGCGTGTCGAGGTATTCACCGGCTGCAGCGGCGATCCGCGCCATCTGGCGCGGCCGCAGATGTGTCGCGGCGCTGCCAAGGTCACGACCGCGCTTGACCTCGACGAAGACGGTCGCTGGGCCGTCCCGCACGATCAGGTCGATCTCGCCGCCCTGACCCGTCCAGCGGTGTTCGGCCACACCGCACCCGCGCCGTTCATAGACGCGCGTGACCGCCGCCTCGGCATGCCGCCCTGCATGATACGCGTTGGCGCCGCGCAATTGCCGCGCCGTTCGACTGCCGTCCAGATGTCGCATCCAGCTCATCGCCGCTCTCCGTCACTCCGCATCATCACGCAGGGCAAGGGCCCGTTGATAGACGTCGCGGCGTTTCAGCCCGTGCATCCCGGCGACCCGCGCCACGGCTTCTTTTAGCGTCATGGAGCCTAACAATTCCCTAATGTCGTCATCCACGTCACCCGGTTCCGGCGCGGTGTCGGGTGCCGGCTCGATGAGGAGGACGATCTCGCCACGGGGTGGATCGTCCGCAACCGATCGGGCGAGGTCCGCGAGCGACCCGAGCCGCGTTTCCTCGAACTTCTTGGTCAGTTCCCGGCACAGCGCGGCCTGACGATCCGGCCCTAGCACCGTCACCGCGTCATCCAGCGTTGCCGCGATGCGGTGGGGCGATTCGTAGATGACGAGCGTGGCGTGGATCGCGGACAGATCGGTCAGAACGGCGCGGCGGGCGCCGGATTTCGCGGGCAGGAACCCCTGGAACAGGAAGCGGTCGGTCGGCAGGCCTGCGACCGTCAGGGCGGCCAGCGCGGCGGACGCGCCCGGCACGGCGGTCACCGAGTACCCTTCTTCCCGCGCCGACCGCACGAGGCCGAAACCGGGATCGGCAACGAGCGGCGTGCCGGCATCGGAGGCGTAGGCCACCGACCGGCCCTCGGCCAGCGCCTTCATCAGGCCCGGTCGCGCGGATTGCGCGTTGTGATCGTGGTAGGCGACGATCTTGCGACCGTTCAGTGCGATGCCGTGGATTTCCATCAACCGGCGCAGCGTGCGGGTGTCCTCCGCGGCAAGCACATCCGCCCCGGCAAGCGTATCCATCGCGCGCAGGGTGATGTCGCGCGCATTCCCGATTGGCGTCGAGATCAGATACAATCCCGGCTGAAGATCGCCTTTGTCCATTTTCGCTACTGGACCCTTCCCGCATCTCGACTATGATCGCGCCCGCACCGAAAAGAGCTGCCCGGGCGAAGGAGTGAGAGTAGCATGGTCACGTTTTTCAGCAAAAGCCGCAATGCGTTGCGGTGCGGTTTTGCCGGGCTTGCGCTTCTGGCCCTGTCGGCCTGCGACGCCTCCCTTGTCTCGAACCCGCTGCCCGGCACGGGCGGGCAAAAGATCGACCCCGGCGCACGTGTTCCTGTCGCGCTGCTGCTGCCGAAAAGCGACGCCGCGGGCGGCCCGGTCGCGCGCAGCATGGAAAACGCCGTGCGCCTCGCCATCGCGGACCTTGGCGACAAGGCCAATATCGACCTGCGCGTCTATGACACCGCGGGCAAGCCCGCCACGGCAGCCGCACAGGCACAGGCCGCCGTCGACGGCGGCGCCAAGATCATCATCGGCCCGCTTTTCGCGGAAGCCGCCAACGCGGCAGGCAATGCCGTGGCCGACGAAAACGTGGTTGTCCTGTCGCTCAGCAACAACGCCTCGATCGCGGGCGGCAACGTCTTCGTGCTGAGCACGACATTTGGCAACACCGCCAACCGCCTGCTGTCCTACGCCGCGCGGCAGGGCAAGAAATCGGCCGTGATCGTTCACCAGAACAACGTGAGCGGCACCACCGGCCGCGACGCCTTTGCCAAGGCCGCCACGCGCAACGGCGTGACCATCACTCGGACGGTGGCCTACGAGTTCAACCCCGCCGCGGCCACGGCCGCAGGCACGCAAGCCGCCGCCGCGATGACGGAAACCGGCGCCGACACGCTGCTGATCACGGCCGAGGCCGCGGGATCGCTCGGCTTCCTTGCCGGAACGCTGCCGCCGGGCGGCGGGCAGTATGTCGGCCTGACGAACTGGAACATCAGCCAGGTGTTGACGCTTCCCAGCCTGCAGGGCGGCTGGTTCACGGTGCCCGATCCGGGCCGGTCCGCGGGCTTCCGGTCGCGGTACCAGGCGGCTTACGGGTCTTCGCCGCACAATCTTGCCGCCGGTGCCTATGACGGCATGGCCGCGATCGGCACGCTGATTGCCGCCGGCAAGAGCAATGCGCTGACCACCGCGGGACTGACCCGCCGGCAGGGCTTTGAAGGAGCCGCCGGCATCTTCCGCCTGCTGCCCGATGGCACGACCGAACGCGGCCTCGCCATCGCGCGGGTGACCAACAACGCTCTCGTCGTCATCGACCCGGCTCCGCGCAGCTTTGGCGGCTCCTGACACCGCCCAGGACCTGAAAGTCGACGCCCCGGACAGCCTCGTCTGTTCGGGGCTTGACCTTTTTGACGCTGACGCCGCGTTTGCCGCGATCCGCGACGCCGCACAACAGGCCTCGGACAGCGACACGCGCACCGCGACCGTCGCGCGGCTGAACGCCGACCGTAAGGCCGCGCGCGACCGCATCGCTGCCGAACTGGCCGCGCGCCCGTTCGCCGCCGAAGCCGCCGTGCGGTCCTACGCGTGGCTGACCGACGGCCTTGTGCGCGTCGCATGGCGCGTCGCGACCGAACTGATCCACCCCCTGCCCCTGCCCTCGGACAACGAACGCCTGTCGGTGATCGCCGTCGGCGGCTATGGCCGGGGCGAAATGGCGCCCTATTCCGACGTCGACCTGCTGTTCCTGACACCGTGGAAGATCACCGCCCGCGCGGAAAGCGTGATCGAGACGATGCTCTACATCCTGTGGGACCTGCGCCTGAAGGTCGGCCATTCCAGCCGCACCGTGCGGGACTGCCTGCGGCTCGGCACCGAGGATTTCACGATCCGGACGGCGATGCTGGAATGCCGCCACATCACCGGCGACGCGGCCCTGTCGAAGGAGCTGACAGAACGCCTTTGGTCCGAGCTGTTCAGCGGCACCGAGCGCGAATTCGTCGCCGCCAAGCTGGCCGAACGCGCCACGCGGCTGCAACGCCATGGCGGCCAGCGCTACCTCGTCGAGCCGAACCTCAAGGAAGGCAAGGGTGGGCTGCGCGACCTGCAATCGCTCTTCTGGATCACCAAGTACGTGCACAAGACCGACGACACGCGGAACCTCGTGCAGCTTGGCGTGTTCCGACCCGACGAATACGCAACCTTCGAACGCGCGCACAGCTTTCTCTGGGCCACCCGCTGCCACTTGCACCTCGTCGCGGGCCGCGCGACCGAGCAACTGACCTTCGACATGCAGGTCGAGGTGGCGGACCGCATGGGATACCTTGATACCGGCGGGCGCCGCGCGGTGGAGCATTTCATGCAGGACTATTTCCTGCACGCCACCCGCGTCGGCGAGTTGACCCGCATCGTGCTGACCGCGCTGGAAGCGGACCAGACCAAGGACGCCCCGCTGCTCACCCGGCTGTTCCAGAAACGCCCGCCGCGCCTGCGCGCAGGATACGAAGTCGTCAACAACCGACTGGCCCTGACCGATCCAGACGCCTTTCTGCAGGACAAGGTCAACCTTCTGCGCCTGTTCGAGGAAGCGATGCGCACCGGGCTCTTGATCCACCCCGATGCGATGCGCCTCGTTGCGGCCAACCTGCACCTGATCGATGACGAGGTGCGCAATTCCAAGGACGCGCAGAAACTGTTCCTGAACCTGCTTCTGAAATACGGCAACCCCGAGCGCGCGCTGCGGCGGATGAACGAGCTGGGTGTGCTCGCCGCCTTCATCCCCGAATTCGAACCCATCGTCGCGATGATGCAGTTCAACATGTACCACCACTACACGGTGGACGAACACACCATTCAGACGATCCGCACCCTCGCCCAGATCGAGCACGAGGAACTGGTCGAGGAGCTGCCGGTCGCCTCGTCGATCCTCGCCGAAGGCGTCGACCGCAAGGTGCTTTATGTCGCGCTCCTGTGCCACGACATCGGCAAGGGCCGGGACCAGGATCACGCGGTGCTAGGCGCGCAGATCGCCCGCACCGTCGCGCCCCGGCTGGGCCTGAACAAGGCGCAATGCGAAACCGTCGAATGGCTGGTGCGCTACCACCTGCTGATGTCGGACATGGCGCAGAAGCGCGACATCGCCGATCCCCGCACCGTGCGCGATTTCGCCAAGGCGGTGCAGACGGTCAAACGGCTCGACCTGTTATGCGTGCTGACGGTCTGCGACATCCGCGGTGTCGGGCCGAACACGTGGAACAACTGGAAAGCAACGCTCATCCGGGCGCTGTATCGCCAGACCCGGCGCGCGCTCGAAGAAGGGATGGAGGCGCTGACCCGCGAAAACCGCGGCGCCGACGCCAAGCGCGACCTGCGCGAGGCGTTGCAGGACTGGCCGGGCAAGGACCTGCGGACCGAGATCGCGCGCCATTACGACCCCTATTGGCAGGGCCTGCATGTCACCGCGCACGTGGCTTTCGCCAAGCTGCTGCATGACCTTGGCGATGACGAGATCAGGATCGACATCCATCCGGACGACGACCGCGACGCGACGCGCGCCTGCTTCGCCATGGCCGACCACCCCGGCATCTTCGCCCGGCTTGCCGGCGCGCTGGCGCTGGTGGGCGCGAACGTCGTCGACGCGCGCAGCTTCACCACCAAGGACGGATACGTCACCGCCGCCTTCTGGCTGCAGGATATCGAGGGCAAACCCTACGAAGCGTCCCGCCTGCCGCGCCTGCGCAGTATGATCCAGAAGACGCTGGCGGGTGAAGTCGTGGCGCGCGAGGCGATCAAGTCACGCGACGTGATGAAAAAGCGCGAAAAGGCGTTCTCGGTCCCGACCTCGATCACCTTCGACAATGAAGGATCCGACATCTACACGCTGATCGAGGTCGACACCCGCGACCGCCCCGGCCTGCTGTACGACCTCGCCCGTACCATGACCGACATGAACATCAACATCTTCTCGGCGGTGGTCGCTACCTATGGCGAGCAGGTGGTCGACACGTTCTACGTCAAGGACATGTTCGGGCTGAAATTCTACTCCGAAAGCAAGCAACGCGCCGTGGAGCGCCGCCTGCGGGAAGCGATCCTGCAAGGAGCGGAACGCGCGAAGAACTCCTGAGAACAGGATCGACGCGCCGCATTGGCGCGGTTTGCATCGGCACGAGGATATTCCTGGCAACGGAGTCGAGACCGGGGGTTTCCATCCCGGTTCCCGAGGCGTAAGGCAGCGCTCAGCTATGCTCCGATTCCCGGTCATTCCGGGACCCACGATTGGTCGAGACATGCGCCCCTCTGATTTCTTTCCGCCCCTGAACTGGGCTCACAAGATCACAGCATCGAACGTGCGTTCGGACGCATTCGCGGGTTTCACGAATGCGGCTATCGTGCTGCCCCAGGCAATCGCCTTCGCGACCATTGCCGGGCTGCCGCCGCAATACGGGCTTTACACCGCGATCGTGACCGCCGTCGTCGCGGCCCTTTGGGGATCGTCGATGGTGATGGTGTCGGGGCCGACCACGGCCATCTCGGCCGTCCTGTTCGCAACGCTCGCGGACATGGCCGTTCCAGGCACGGCGCATTACATCCAGCTGGCGCTGATCCTGACCATCCTTGTCGGCCTGTTCCAGCTGGCGGCGGGCCTGGTCCGGCTGGGCGGTCTGGTTTCCTTCGTGTCGCACTCGGTCATTACCGCCTTCACGGCCGCCGCCGCCGTGCTGATCGCCGTCAGCCAGCTGGCCGGCGCACTGGGCGTGCATGTCGAACCGGGCGGCAACGTCATCGAACGGCTTTTGCGGCTGGGCGAACACTTCATCGAGGTCAATCCCTACGCCGTCGCCATTTCCGCCACCACCTTCGTCACGCTGATCACCCTTGCCCGGTTCGCACCGCGCCTGCCGGGGTTCCTGATCGCGCTGGTTGTGGGGGCCGGGCTTGCACAGCTGATCGGGGCGGCGGATCACGACGTTGCCATGGTGTCGAGCTTCCCTGCCGCCCTCCCCCGGTTCGATCCGCCCGAAGCGAGCCTCGCCCACGTGATCAACCTTGCACCGGGCGCGTTGGCGATCGCGCTGATCGGGCTGCTGGAGGCGATCTCGATCGGTCGCTCCTTCGCGGTGCGTCGCAAGGAGCCGTTCGACGCCAACCAGGAGATGATCGGTCAGGGCCTGTCGAACGTCGCGGGCGGTCTGACGCAATGCTACGCGGGTTCGGGCTCTTTCACCCGGTCGGGCGTGAACGCCGCCGCCGGGGCCGTCACCCCGCTGTCCGGCATCTTCGCCAGCGCGTTCCTCGCCGTGATCCTGGTCTTCGTGTCGCCCTATGTCAGCTATATCCCGATCCCGGCCATGGCAGGGCTGATCCTGTACGTCGCATGGCGCCTCATCGATATCGAGGAGTTGCGCCACATCATCGAGACATCGCGCCCCGAGACGCTGATCCTCGCCCTGACGCTCGCCGCCGGGCTGCTGATCGAGCTGGACTTCGCCATCTATGTCGGCGTGATCGCCTCGCTGTGCGTCTTCGTCTACGAAACCGCCTATCCCGAGGTTGCCGTGACCGTCCCGGTCCAGACCGTCGGCGGTAACCGCAAGTTCGCCGACGTCACGACAACGGACCAGGTCGAATGCCCGCAGGTCGTCGTGATCCGCGTCACCGGTGCGCTGTATTTCGGATCGGTCGACAACGTCTCGCGCGCGATCAAGTCCGCGATGGCCGCCCGCCCGCGACAGGTCAACGTGGTGCTGTACCTCAAGAGCGTACGGAAGCTGGACCTCGCGGCGGGGGACATGCTGATCGAACTCATCCGGTCGGTGCGTGCCGCCGGGGGCGAGATCCACCTCGTGGCCGGCACCCACGAACTGCACCGGTCGCTGGAGCGGTTCCACGTCATCGACGAACTCGGCCCCGGCCACATCCACGATTCCAAGACCGAGGCGGTCGTGGCCACCATGACGCATCACTTCAAGCGCCGCATCTGCCAGGGCTGCATCCGCGAGGTGTTCCGGGAATGCGATGCCTTGCGCGACGGGCTGATGCCGACAGGCGGCGCCACGGCGGACAAGAAGGCCGGCTGAAGACGCACCAGCCGCGTTCCGTCCAGGTCTGTCTTTTAAAACGCCCTCAGGTCACCCGCGACCGCACCTGGAATTGCGGCTCGCGCCAGACGCCGCTGTTGACCACGTCCGTCACGATCCGCGCGGCCTCGATCACGTCCGCCTCGTCAAGGTAAAGCGGCGTGAAGCCGAAGCGCATGATGTCGGGCGCGCGGAAATCGCCGATCACGCCCCGTGCGATCACGGCCTGCATCGCCGCGTAGCCGTCCGGATACGCGAAGGACACCTGCGACCCGCGCTTGGAAGGGTCGCGCGGCGAGGCAAGCGCAAGGTCGGGACAGCGCGCTTCGACCTCGGCAATGAACCGCTCGGACAGGGCCATTGACGCCGCGCGGACCTCCTCCATCGTCACGCCGTCCCAGACGTCGAGCGCATGGTCGAGCATGGCCATCTGCACGACCGGCGGCGTGCCCACGCGCATCCGTTCGGTGGACAGCGCCGGGCGGTAGGCCGGCTCCATCGCGAAAGGCGCCTCGTGCCCAAGCCAGCCGGACAGGGCCGGTTCCAGGTCGCCGATCAGGTCCGGCCGGACATAGATGAAGGCGGGCGCTCCCGGACCGCCATTGAGGTACTTGTAGGTGCAGCCGACCGCGAATTCGCACGCCGACGCGTCCAGCGCGACGGGTACCGCGCCCGCGCTGTGGGCAAGGTCCCAGATCATAACGGCGCCCGCATCATGCGCGGCCTGCGTGATCGCCTGCATGTCATGCAGCCGCCCGGTGCGGTAATCGACATGGGTCAGCATCACGACCCCCACCTCTTCGGTGATCGCCTCCGCCAAGTCTTCGGGCGCGGGCGTGCGCAGCGACCAGCCGTCATCGACAAGGCCGATAAGACCCTGCGCCATGTAAAGATCGGACGGGAAATTGCCGGAATCCGACAGGATCACCCGCCGGTCGGGCCGCATCTTGATCGCTGCCGCCAGCGCCTGGAACACCTTGATCGACAGCGTGTCGCCCATGGCGACCGTGCCGGGTGCCGCGCCGATCAGGGGCGCGATCCGGTCACCCACCCGCTGTGGCGCCTCCATCCAGCCCGCGTTGTTCCACGCGCGGATCAGTTCGGTGCCCCACTCGTCGTGCAGGACCCGCTGCACCACGTCGCCGATCCCCCGCGGGACCGGACCCAACGAATTGCCGTCGAGATAGATCACGCCCTCGGGGAGATCGAACAGGTCCTTGCGGGGAAGTGTCATGGCGTCTGGCGCTCCGCTTTGGGCTGGTGCTGCAGGCTTGCCGCAAGTTGCGCGCCCCGGCAAGCCCGCCCCCTGTCACGTGATCGGAACAGGCTGTCATGTCACCTTGACGTCCACGCCGGGACGCTCCTAAAGTTTGCATGGAATTTCCGCGCGCCAAAGTTTAACTTGCCACTCGGTAAAGTTTTGCGCCCTTGGTGCAAACCGGCAGAAAAGGCACGTGACGAAGTCGAGAATGAGTGACGGCAAGATCAGGAACATGGAGGATTTCGCGGCGCTGAGCGGTATCTCGCGCCCGACCATCTCCAAGTATTTCAACGATCCGCAAAGCGTGCGCCAGTCCACTCGCGCGAAGATCGAGGAAGCGATAGAGCGGTACGATTACCGCCCCAACATCTTCGCGATGAACCAGAACCGGAAGCTGACCAAGAATGTCGGCATCGTCGTGCCCTACCTCGCCGACCCGTTCTTTGCCGAAATCGCCCGCAACATCGAACAGCGCTGCATCGACAGCGGCTATCGGCCCACGCTGTTCTCGTCACATGGCGATCCGGAACTGGAGGTCGAAATCCTCGACACCCTGCGGTCTCTGAAACCGGCGGGGGTGCTAATTGCCCCTCTCGGTCGCGCCAGCCGCAAGGGCGCGCTGGAACGGTTCTGCAAGGACGTGCCTACGGTGCTGTTCGACAGCAACCTCGAAGGGATCGGCGCGGCATTCGTGGGATCGGACAATTTCAGCTTCGTCTCGCAAACCGTCGAATACATGACGCGCACCGGCGCCCCGCCCGCCTTCTTCGAGATGCGCACACCCGCCAACCCGAACGCGAACAAGCGGCGCTCGGCCTATATCGAGATGATGTCGCGGCTGGGCTTCGACCCCAAGGTGATCCAGATCGACGGCGAGGGCTGGGCGTTCGAGGAAATCGGGCGGCGCGGCGCGCACAAGGTTCTCGAAGACGGCAGCCTGCCGACGGATGCGATTCTGTGCAGCAATGACCGGCTGGCGATCGGATTCCTGTCGGCCTGTTACGAGCGTGGCCTGAAGGTCGGGCGCAACCCGGACTGCGTCTTGCGGGTCGCCTCGAACGACGATCACCCGTTTTCAAAGTTCACCTGCCCGGCACTGACAACCGCTGCGCATGACTATGAAAGGGTCGCCGAACACAGCGTCGACAGCCTGTTTTTGTTGATCGAAAACGGGGGCAGCCTGCCCACCCGCGAAGAGACGTTGTTCCCGGCACGACTGGTTCTGCGGGCATCGGCCTGACGGGGTTCCGGATATAAAAGTTATCGCGCGTAAATTTTTATTTGACTCCGCGACAAGCTGCCGCCTAGGGTTGCGCATCACATCCAGAGATTAGGGAGGATCGGATGTATTTGAGGAATGCACTTTGTGCAGCAAGCACGCTCGCGGTCATGGCGGGCACTGCCTACGCCGACGGCCACGCGAAAGAGCTCACGATCGCGATCGTGAACAACGGCCACATGATCAACATGCAGAAGGTCGCCGAAGCCTACACCGAGGAAACCGGCGTCAAGCTGAACTGGGTCGCGCTGGAAGAAGGCGTCCTGCGCGAGCAGGTCACGTCCGACACCGCAACCGGTGGTGGCCAGTACGACATCATCAACATCGGCATGCAGGAAGCACCCATCTGGGGCGCGGCCGGCTGGATCGAGCCGCTGGAATTCGGCGCCGATTATGACGTCGAAGACATCCTGCCCGCGATGCGCGCCGGCCTGTCGCATGACGGCACGCTCTATGCCGCACCGTTCTACGGTGAATCGTCGATGGTGATGTACCGCAAGGACCTCGCCGATGCGGCGGGCGTCTCGATCACGGACAACGCAAGCTGGTGGAACGTGAAAGAGGCCGCGGCGGCCATGCACGACCCCGACAACGGCGTCTACGGTGCCTGCCTGCGCGGCAAGCCGGGCTGGGGCGACAACGCTGCGTTCATCACGACCGTGGCCAACTCGTTCGGCGCGCGCTGGTTCGACGAGAACATGATGCCGGACCTCGACTCGGTCGCGTGGAACGCGGCGGTCAGCTTCTATGTCGACCTGCTGAGCAACTACGGCCCTCCGGGTTCGGAAGGGAACTCGTTCAACGAGATCCTCGCGCTTTACAACGAAGACAAGTGCGGTCTCTGGATCGACGCGACCATCGCGGCCTCGTTCCTGGAAAACCCGAACGTCGCATACGCACAGTCGCCCAATGCCGGTAACCCGGTTGGCGCGAACTGGCTGTGGGCATGGGCAATGGCCATCCCGGCCGGTACGCCGAACGCCGAAGAAGCCAAGGCGTTCATCGAGTGGGCCACGTCGAAAGACTACGTGCAGGCCGTGGGCAACCACCCCGACTTCGGCTGGGGCTCGGTCCCGACCGGTCAGCGTGCATCGACCTACGAGATCCCCGAGTTCCAGGCCGTTGCCAAGTTCGCCGAAGCCGAACTGGCCGCGATCGACTCGGCGGCTCCGGAAGCCACTGACCTGAAGCCCTATGTCGGCGTCCAGTTCGTGGCGATCCCGGAATTCCCGCAGATCGGCGTGATCTTCGGCCAGGAAATGGCCGCTGCCCTGACGGGTGCGAAATCGGTCGAGGAAGCGCTGGCTGCATCGCAGGAAGCCGCTGACGCGATCATGAGGGAAGCCGGCTACTACTGAGTGGCCAACCTCCCGGAAGGTCCGACCGCGTGTCGGGCCTTCCACCCCCCGGACGCACCGTCGATTGCCCGACCCGGCGCACCGGTGCATGACAACCGACCCCTTTTCATCCGATAACTGCGATGACAATCGTCCTGCGCAGGAGCACTCGAGCCATGTCCGACAGAAAGTTGCCCCGCCTACTGCAAGCCCCCGCGGTGATCCTGCTTCTGATCTGGATGCTCGTGCCGCTGTCGATGACGCTCTACTTCTCGTTCATCCGCTACGTGCTGAACAACCTGCGCCGCCCGGAATGGACCAAGCCGCTGCCCAGCAACTGGCGCGGGTTCGGCAATTACGAATTCGTCTGGAACAACAAGGATTTCTGGTTGGCGATCCAGAACTCGCTGCTGATCGTCGGCAGCATCATCATCCTCACGGTGACGCTGGGTATCCTGATCGCCGTCCTGATCAACCGTGCCTTCCCCGGACGCGGGATCGTGCGGGTGCTGCTGATCTCGCCCTTCTTCGTGATGCCCGCGGTCAACGCGGTGTTGTGGATCAACATGATCCTCGATCCCGTCCTTGGCCTGCAGGGCCTTGCGGTGGACGGGATCAACCAGCTGATCGTGTCGCTGCAGACCGCGCCGGGCGTGGGATGGTTCTTCTCTCTCTGGCCGCAGCTTGAACCGATCTCGTTCCGCGCGACCCAGACCTCGGCATATGCCGTCATCATCATGGTGACGTGGCAATGGACGCCCTTCGCGGTCCTGATCTTCATGACCTCGCTGCAATCCGAGGACCAGCAGCAGAAAGAGGCGGCGATCCTTGACGGTGCGGGCGCGTGGTCGCAGTTCCGCTTCCTGACCCTGCCGCACCTCGGTCGACCCATCGCCATCGTGGTGATGATCCAGGCCATCTTCCACCTGTCGCTCTATGCCGAGATCGAGATCGTCAGCCGCGGCAACGGCAACAAGAACCTGCCCTACCTGATCGGCGAGTTCGCCAACAACAATATCGGCGCGGCCAGTGCCACCGGCATCTTCGCCGTCATTCTCGCCAATATCGTCGCGATCTTCCTGCTGCGGATGATCGGCAAGACGCTGATGGAATAGGGAGGCCCACACCATGGCAATCGTCGCACAACACTCCCGTTTCTCCTCCATCGCATGGCCCGTCGTGGCCTGGGTGGTCGGGCTGATCTTCTTCTTCCCGATCTTCTGGATGGTCCTGACCAGCTTCAAGACCGACGCGGACGCGGTGAAGCCCGAATACCTGTTCTTCTTCAGCCCGACGCTGGAGAACTACCTGAACATGACCGAGAACTACGATTACTGGCGCTTCGCCATCAACTCGGTCATCACCTCGGTCTTTGCCACCGTCTTCGCGCTGTTCGTGGGCATCCCCTGCGCCTATGCGATGGCGTTCAATCCCAGCCGCGCGACCAAGGACGTGCTGATGTGGATGCTGTCGACCAAGATGCTGCCCGCCGCCGCGGTGCTCTACCCGATGACGTTCCTGACCAAGAACTTCCTCGGCATCTTCGACACGCATTTCCTGATTATCCTCGTCCTGTGCCTGATCAACCTGCCGATCGTGATCTGGATGCTGTTCACCTACTTCAAGGAAATCCCGAAAGAGATCATCGAAGCGGGCAAGATGGACGGCGTCACCACCTGGGGCGAGATCCGCGAGATCCTGATCCCGCTGGCCTGGGGCGGCATCGCGTCGACCGCGCTGCTCACCTTCATCTTCTGCTGGAACGAGGCTTACTGGACCGTCCGGCTGACCACCACCGAAGCCGCGACCCTGTCAAAGCTGATCGAGGGCAACCGCGCGCCCGAGGGCCTGTTCTTCGGCCGCCTGTCGGCGGTGTCGACTGCGGCGGTCGGGCCCATCGTCGTGCTGGGCTGGTTCTGTCAAAAACAACTCGTCCAAGGCCTGACCTTCGGCGCCGTGAAATAGGAAACGACCATGGGACGCATCGTACTGGACAAGGTGTCGAAAAGCTTCGGCGAGACCGAGGTCATCCCACCTCTCGACCTGACCATCGAGGACGGCGAGTTTGCCGTGTTCGTCGGCCCCTCGGGCTGTGGCAAGTCCACCCTCTTGCGCCTGATCGCGGGGTTGGAGGATGCCACCTCGGGCAAGGTCATCATCGATGACGAGGACGTCACTCAGGTCTCGCCCTCGAAACGCGGGCTGGCGATGGTGTTCCAGTCCTACGCGCTCTACCCGCACATGACGGTGCGCAAGAACATCGCCTTCCCGCTGCGGATGGCCAAGATGTCGCAATCCGAAATGAACCAGCGGGTGGAACAGGCGGCAGGCATCCTCAATCTTGCCGATTATCTCGACAAGAAGCCGGGGCAATTGTCGGGCGGCCAGCGCCAGCGGGTCGCCATCGGCCGCGCCATCGTGCGCGAACCCTCGGCGTTCCTGTTCGACGAACCGCTGTCGAACCTCGACGCGGCGCTGCGCGTGGGGATGCGGCTGGAGATCGGCGAACTGCACCAGCGGCTGAAGACCACGATGATCTACGTCACCCACGACCAGGTCGAGGCCATGACAATGGCCGACAAGATCGTCGTGTTGCAGGCGGGCGTGATCGAGCAGGTCGGGTCGCCGCTGGAACTTTATCGCACGCCGCGCAACCGGTTCGTCGCCGGCTTCATCGGCTCGCCCAAGATGAATTTCATCGGCGGGGACGAGGCCGCGAAGCACGGCGCGCATGAAATCGGCATCCGGCCCGAACATATCGCCGTCGCGAACGGGTCCGGCGCATGGTCAGGCGTCGTGGGCGTGTCAGAGCACCTTGGATCGGACACGTTCTTCCACGTGCACGACACCGGCCTTGCCGAAACCATCACCGTGCGCGCCGATGGCGAGGTCTCACTGAACGCGGGCGACCGGATCGACCTCGCCCCGCGCGAGGATGTCATCCACAAGTTCGACGCGCAGGGAATGCGGATCGCATGACGCGGCTGGCGGGCAAAACGGCGCTGATCACCGGCGCGGCGCGCGGCATCGGGCTGGCCTTTGCCGAGGCGTACGTGCGCGAGGGCGCCCGCGTCGCCATCGGGGATATCGACATCGCCCGCGCGCGAGGCGCTGCCGCCGATCTGGGCGATGCCGCCATCGCGGTCGAGATGGACGTGACCTCGCAATCCAGCATCGACGCCGCCGTCGCGCAGACGGTCGATGCCTTCGGCGGGATCGACATCCTGATCAACAACGCGGCGATCTTCACCGCCGCGCCCATCGTGGAAATCGACCGCGCGGATTTCGACCGCACCTTCGACATCAACGTCGCGGGCACGCTGTTCACCCTGCAGGCCGTCGCGCGCCACATGATCGACCGCGGAAAGGGCGGGCGCATCATCAACATGGCCAGCCAGGCCGGGCGCCGGGGCGAGCCGCTGGTCGCCGTCTATTGCGCGACCAAGGCCGCCATCATCTCGCTGACGCAATCGGCAGGGCTCAACCTGATCGAACACGGCATCAACGTGAACGCGATCTCTCCGGGCGTGGTGGATGGCGAGCATTGGGACGGCGTCGACGCCTTCTTCGCCAAGTACGAAGGCAAGGCCCCCGGCCAGAAAAAGCGCGAAGTGGGCGCCGCCGTGCCCTTCGGACGGATGGGAACCGCCGAGGACCTGACCGGCATGGCGGTGTTCCTTGCCAGTGACGAGGCCGAGTATATCGTCGCCCAGACCTACAACGTGGACGGTGGGCAATGGATGAGCTGATCCCCCTCCGCCTCTCGACGCTGGGCGCGCTTCCGCAAGGCGTGCTGGTGCCCACTTACGACCGCGCAAGGCTGTCGCCCGGCATCGTGCATGTGGGCCTCGGCAATTTCCACCGCGCCCACCAGGCATGGTACCTGCACCGCCTGATGCAGGCGGGCGAGGCGATGGACTGGGCCATCATCGGCGCAGGCGTGCGGCCCTACGATAGCGCGATGCGCGACCGGCTGCTGGCGCAGGATTGCCTGACCACGCTGATCGAGCTTGACCCGGCCCGCACGGCGGTCGAGGTGACGGGCGCGATGATCGACTACCTGCCGGTGGAGCCCGACAACGGCGCGCTGATCGCGCAGATCGCCGATCCCTCGACCCGGATCGTGTCGATGACGGTCACGGAAGGCGGGTATTACAACGGCCCGCACGGGTTCGACATCGACCATGCCGACCTGCGCGCCGACATCGCCACGCCGGACCGGCCGCGCACCGTGTTCGGCGCCATCGTCGCGGCGCTGGGGCTGCGACACGCGGCGGGCCACGGCCCGATCACGCTTCTCAGCTGCGACAACCTGCAGAATAACGGGGACATCCTGCGCAATGCCGTGGTGACGCTGGCCCAGGCCACCGACCCGGCGCTGGCCAAGTGGATCGACCGCTCCTGCTCCTTCCCCAATTCGATGGTCGACTGCATCGTGCCCGCCACCGGCCCGACCGAGCTTGACCTCGTGCACGGCCTCGGCATCGACGACAAGGCGCCCGTCACGCATGAAGCGTTCCGGCACTGGGTGATCGAGGACAAGTTCTGCGCCGGGCGACCCGCATGGGACAAGGTCGGCGCGATCATGACGGACGATGTCCACGTCTTCGAAGCGATGAAGCTGCGCATCCTGAACGGCGGTCACCAGATCGTCGCCAATGCGGGTGAGCTGCTGTCGGTCGGCACGATTTCGGATGCGACCGCCGATCCCACCATCGGCGCGCTGTTCGACAAGGTCGAGGCGGAAGAGATCCTGCCGCAGGTCGCGCCCGTGCCCGGCTTTACGCCCGAGGCCTACCTCGACCTGATCCGCGCGCGTTTCCTGAACCCGCGCATCGTCGATACAACCCGGCGCGTGGCCTTCGATGGCAGTTCCCGCCATCCCGGCTTCCTGCTGCCGTCGCTGCGCGACCGGCTCGCCTCGGGCCAGCCCGCGCCCGGCCTCGCCTTGGTCGAGGCGCTCTGGGCGCGCTATTGCGTCGGCACGCGCGAGGACGGCACCACCATCGAACCGAACGACCCGATGTGGGACCGCCTGCAACCGCAGGCGCGTGCCGCCCAATCCGATCCGATGGTCTGGCTGCAGATGGACGACATCTATGGCCCCCTCGCGCAGAACCCCGAGTTCCGCGCGGCCTTTGCCGATGCCGTGATCGCCGTTCGTGACCTTGGCGTCGTCGGCGCGATCGAGGCCTATTGCCACGGCGCGCGAACACCTCGGGCCAGCGCCAGCTGACAGCGTACGGTCAGCGCGGCGGGGCGACCGATCCACGCGTGATGATCGTGCCGTCGAACCGCGCGGATGCCAACGGCACGCCGGTTTCCAGGCGTTCGACCAGTTGCCGCGCCGCTTCCTGCCCCATCTTGCGCGCGGGCAGGTTCATCGTGGTGAGCGGCGGGACCAGTTCGGACGTCCAGTCGAGGTTGTCGAACCCCATGACCGACATCTCCCCCGGCACCGAAAGCCCGGCCTCGGCCAGCGCGAAACAGGCGCCAAGCGCCAGAACATCCGAGAAGCACAAAAGGGCGGTCGGGCGGTTCGCCTCCGCCAATGCCGCCCGCGCGGCCTGCTTGCCGCCCGCCACATCGAGCGCCCCTTCGAATGCCGCGACCGGCGCCGCGCTGCGCGCACCGGCCAGCCGCGCGCGTGCGCGGTCATTGGTGTCGAGCGGTCCGTGCAGGACGGCGATCCGTTCGTGACCCTCGCCGCGCAGGAAGCGTACCGCCTCTGCCGCGAGCGCGTGGTTGTCGTATCCGATGGTCGGCACCGCGCTGTCGGGGTCGTAGACCGATGTGAAGACATACGGCACCCGCCTCAGGTCCAGCAGTTCCGTCAGTTCGGCCCCATGCGCCTGTCCGCTCAGGATGAACCCCTCAGCCCCCATGCCCAGAAGCTTCTGGACCGCCGCATGCTCCTGCTCGGCCACGCCGTTCGACACGGCGAAAACCAGCGAATATCCCTGCTCGGCAAGCGTCCTTTCGACCGCGCCCATGAACTTGGCATAGATCGAATGCTCGATGCTCGGGATCACCGTCGCCACGGTGCGCGACTTGGCCGTCGACAGGGCACGCGCGGCAGGGTTCGGCAGGTAATTGAGCGCGCGGATGGCTTCCAGCACCTTGTCGCGGGTCGCGGGCGCCACGTTCCGCGCACCGTTCATCACGCGCGACACGGTTGCGATCGACAGGCCTACCCTGTCGGCCACGTCCCTGATCGTGCCCACCTTGCGCGTCACCGGTCACCCCTCGCCGTTTCGGCAAACTTATCCGTTGACTTGAAATTCCGCCAACCCCTATCGTTGAAACCGGTTACACGGGCGCGTGCGCCGGTTTTTTGCGGATTGATCCCGTGCTGGAACATTTGTCGACCAAACCTTTGCCACGACGCGTCTATCGCGGCCTGAAGGACCGCGACGTGCTGCGGCGCGAGGTTACCTGGGGTGGGTCCAGCTTTGTCCGGGTGCCGCGCGACGCCATCATCTCGATCACCAACGTGGGCGGCGGCGCGCCTTGCTGGGTCACGACGCTGTCGGACACCGCGCCGACCGCGACACCGAAAGCGCTCGACCTGGCGGGGGCAACCGCCCGGCTCGACCCCGCCCGGTTCGACGCGCGCCAGCTTGCCGCCCGCCTTGCCGCGCGGGGCGCGTCGCTCGACACCGTGCGCATCGCGCCGATCTTCGACGCCTCGACAGAGCCCGGCGCGCATTTCGTGACCCGCGCGACCGAGGACACGACGCTCTGCATCATCGCCCCCATCGCACCCGAATACGTGATCACCGGCGGCGGCAGTTCCTTTGCCGTCGAGGTCAAGCTTCCCGCCTCCGCCGGGCCCGACGCTTTGCTGCCGGAACCCATGGGCCGGGTGGTCGAGGAATGGCGCATCGACCGGGCCACCGCGCGGGCCTACACGGTCAAGGCGGGGCAGTTCATCCAGGTGATCGACGTCGAAGGCCAGCAATGCTCGGACTTCATGGCGATGCGTGCCAGCGCGCTTGATGCCGGGATCGAACGGTTCATCGACAGCACCGTGACCCGCACCAAGGCGCGCAGCGCCTATCCCCTTCCGGGCCTCTTCGACAAGTTCTACGACCAGGACATCCGCCCGCTTCTTGCCGTGCGGCAGGACACCGTCGGGCGGCACGACACCTTCGCGCTGGCCTGCACCGCCAACGGCTACGAAGAGCGCGGCTTTCCCGGTCACATCAACTGTTCCGACAACATCTCGGACGCTTACGCACCCTACGGGATCGGCGCGCGGCCGGCATGGCCCGCCATCAACTTCTTCTTCAATTCGTGGATCGACGCGGGCCATCACGGGCTGGCGTCGGACGAGGCATGGTCCCGCGCGGGCGATTACGTGGTGATGCAGGCGCTGACCGACCTCGTCTGCGTCTCCACCGCCTGCCCCGACGACGTGGACCCGATCAATGGCTGGAACCCGACCGACATCCACCTGCGCATCTACGAGGCCGACAGCCCCATCACCCACGCCGTGACATGGCGTGCCCAGCCGGACGAGGCCGGACAGATGACCCGACATTCCGCGTTCCATCCCCGCACCTCGGCGCTGACGCGCAGTTTCGACGTCGCCCGCGACATGTGGATGCCCCGCCACTACGATGCCACCGGCGCGGTAGGCGAATACTGGGCCTGCCGCCGCGCCGCGACGCTGCAGGACATGTCGGGCCTGCGCAAATACGACATCGTCGGCCCCGATGCCGAGGCGCTGCTGCAAGCCTGCCTCACCCGCGACGTGTCGAAACTCGCCCAGCACCGTGGCCTGTACGCGCTGATCTGCGATGCGCGCGGGCAGGTTCTGGATGACGGCACCTTGTTCCGCATCGAACCGCACGTGTTCCGCTGGTGCTGCGGATCGGACGAAAGCGGCCTGCACCTTGCCGAAGAGGCCGCGCGGCTTGGGTTGTCGGTGCATGTCCGCGCGCTTGGGACCAAGATGGCGAACCTCGCGCTGCAGGGGCCCGCATCCCGCGACATCCTGCGCGAGGTCTGCACGATCCAGCCCTCCCGTCCCGCGCTCGACGCGGTCAAGTGGTTCGGGTTCACCATCGCCCGGATCGGCGGGCCGCAGGGACCGGCGGTCATGCTGTGCCGGACCGGGTTCACCGGCGAGCTGGGATACGAGGTGTTCTGCGACGAAAGCGACGCGCTTGCGGTGTGGGACGCGCTGATACAGGCGGGCGCACCACACGGCATGGTGCCGATGGGCGGCCACGCGCTCGACATGCTGCGGATCGAGGCGGGGCTGATGATCATGGGCGCCGAATTCGGGCCGGGCGCGGACGCGCTGGAATCCGGCCTCGGCTTTGCCGTCGATTTCCGGAAAGAGGCGTTCATCGGCCGTGACGCGCTTCAGCGCAACGCGCAGGCCGAACGGCGCAGGCTGGTGGGCCTGATGCTGACCGGGGCCGAACCGCCCGTGCACGGCGATCCGGTGTTCGACGGCCGGATCGAGATCGGCACCGTGACCAGCGGCTGCCATTCGCCGCAACTGGGCCACGCCATCGCCATGGCGCGCGTCCCGGTCGAACTGTCGGAACCGGGCACGGTGCTGGAAATCGGGCGGCTTGACGGCCACCTCAAACGCCTGCCGGCCACGGTCACGACCCTGCCCTTCCTCGACCCGAAACGCGAGAAGGCCCGCGCCTGAACGGCCTCGCGCGTTGCGCTTTGGGGTTTTATCGATATTCAATGTCGGTATGAGCGATCTTGCGCCGCCCACGCTGTCTGCCGAAGGCTCCGCCACGCAACGTGCCTATGTCACGCTGCGGCACATGATCGTGACCGGACAATTGCAGCCGGGCGAAAAGCTGAAGATCGACACGCTGCGCCAGCGGCTCGATACCGGGGCGTCGCCGATCCGCGAGGCGCTGAGCCTGCTGACCTCCGACAACCTTGTGGAACGGATCGACCAGCGCGGGTTTCGCGCTGCCGAAGTCAGCGCCGCGAACTTCAACGAGATCCTGACGCTGCGCTGCACGCTCGAAGACCTCGCCCTGCGCCAGAGCCTCGCGCGTGCCGACGATGCGTGGGAAGAACGGCTGGTTCTGGCCCATCACCGGATGAGCCGCGCCGCGTCCGAGGACATCACGCGGTTCGAAGAGGTGCACAAGGCCTTTCACATGACCCTGCTCGACCGGGCCGAGGCCCCGATCCTGCTGAAATTCTGCTCGCAGCTCTACGACCTGAACATCCGCTATCGCTACCTTGCCGGGCGGGCGTCGAATTACGGAAGGCGCGATATCGGGGACGAACATGCGCGCATCCTCGACGCCGCGGTGTCGCGCGACGCCGACGAGGCCAGCGCGCGGCTCTTGTCGCATTACCGCAAGACGGGTGCCTACCTCACCGGCCTGTTCGATACCGGGGCGCTCGGCTAGGCGCGGACGAGGATCAGGTCGAAATCGACCTTCAGCCACGGCCCGTCGACCTTGCCCGACAGGTCATACCCGGCATCTGGAAAGGTGCCCGCCGGCATTTCCTTGTAGGACATGATCAGGTCCGACCGAACGCCGAACACCGCGTCCTCGTCAAGGTAGGGATCACCGTCGGCGAATATCTCGCTCACCAGCGTGCGGTATCCCGGAGCCTTGACGATCATGTGCAGGTGCGACGGCCGCCAAGCATGGCGGCCCGAGGCGCGCAGGATGTCCCCGACGGGTCCGTCGGTCGGCACCTCGTAGCTGACCGGCTTGACGGTGGTGAACCCGTACCGCCCGTCCGCGCCGGTTGTCTGGATGCCGTGGAACGAATAGGTGTCCTGATCCGGGTCCTGGCTGGAATAGAACCCGTTGGGCGCGGTCTGCCAGATGTCGATGGCCGCCCCTTCGATGGGCGTGCCGTCCATGTCCCTGACCATGCCGTTCGCCAGCAGCACCTCGCCCGGAAAATCGCGCTTCATGTCGTGGCCCATCGGGATCTCGGGCGACCCCGCGATGTGGAACGGGCCCAGCACCGAGGAACTCGTGCCGCCTTCGACCGTGTTCAGCATGTCGACCAGCGAGGACAGCCCGAACACGTCGGACAGCAGGACAAACTCGTGCCGCTCTTTCGTGGTGAACTCGGTCATGCGTTCGAGGAAAGCGATCCCCTGCTCCCATTCCGGGTGCGTCAGGTGCACCTCCTTGGCAAAGGCGTGCAGGTGCCGGGCCAGCGATCCGATCACCTCGCGGAACCGCGGATCGGTGTCGGGGCCAAAGTAGCCTTCGAACACCTCGGTCAGGTTCTCCTTGGTCACGTGGCGCATGGCTTTGTCCCTAATTCAGTATGGCGAGGCTGAGGGCGGGGAATCGGATCAGCAGGATCAGGACGATCAGCATCACGCCCGCGAAGGGCAGCGCTCCCAGGAAAACATCCTTCAGGCTGATCCGGTCATCGTCAAGCGTGGCCTTGATGACGAAACAGCTGAGGCCAAGGGGCGGCGTCAGCAGCCCGATCTCGGCCGCGACGACGGCCACGATGCCGAACCAGACAAGGCTCAGCCCCATGCTTTCGATCAGCGGAAGGAACAGCGGCACGACGATCAGGATGATCGACGCGGTGTCGAGGATCGTGCCGAGGAACAGCATCAGAACGACAAGGATGACCATCACCCAGAAGAAATCGAACTGCCCGGCGGACAGGAAGGCCTGCAACTCGTTCGGCAGCCCCGCGATCCCCAGCATGCGCGCATACATCGAAGCCGCCGTGATCAGGAACAGGATCGCGGCGGTGATGTGGCCCGTCTCCAGCACCGTTTCCCACAGCGACCGCGCGTTGATCCGGCCACGCAGGGCCGCGATCACGATGCCCAGAAGCGAACCGGCCGCGCCCGCCTCCACCGGCGTGGTCCAGCCGGTATAGATGCCGCCAAGCACCACCACGATCAGCGCGAGGATGGGCAGGGTCTTGGCCGCGATCTCGGGCCACGGCATCAGCGTGGCCTCTTCCACGATCTCGCCGCCCACGAAGGCGGGGGTGAAACGGCCCATAAGCCAGATGGCGACGACATAGGCCACCGCCAGAAGGATACCCGGCACCACGCCCGCGAGGAACATCTCCCCCACCGATTGCTCGGCCACGAAGGAATAGATGATCAGCATGGCCGAGGGCGGGATGATCATGCCCAGAACGCTCGACCCGGCCACGACGCCCACGGCGAAGCGCGGGTTGTAGCGGTGGCGCAGCATTTCCGGCACGCTCATCTTGGAAAAGACCGAGGCCGAGGCGATGGATGACCCCGTGACGGCCGCGAACACCGCGTTCGCACCCACCGTCGCCATGCCGATCCCGCCGGTGATGCGCCGGAACCCCTGGTTCATCACCGAGTAAATGTCGGCGCCCAGCCCGGCCTTCGACACGATCAACCCCATGAAGGTGAAAAGCGGGATGGTGGCAAAGGTGTATTCCATCGCGCTGTCGCCGATGGCGATTTTCAAGAGCGCGAAGGACAGGTCGATGTTGTCGCGCATGATCCAGATCGCGACGAAGCTGACGACGCCCAGCGCGATGGGAATGTAGACGCCAAGGTAGATCAGCACCACGATGGCGACGATGGACAGAAGGCCAATCTCGACCGGGCTCATGCGAGGGTGTCCTGTTCGTCCGGCGCGGTGACACGCGGGCCGGTGATCACGTGCAACGCGAAGTGGATCGCGCACAGGCAGGCGCTGAGGAAAATGACCAGCTTCACCGGCCACCACGGCGCGGTGAAGACGCCCGGAACGCCGAAGAAATCGCGGCTTTCCCACATCTCGACGAATTCGGGCCAGATGGCGATGGCGACGATCACCATGAACACGCAACTCAGCGCGTCGATGGCGCGCGACAGCGCCCGGCCCACGGGCGGGCGGCGGCGCGTCATCAGGCCAAGGAACCCATCCGACCGGGTCAGCCGCCCCACGCGCACCACGTCGGGCAGTTGCAGGAACACGATCAGCACCATCGAGAACTGAACGACCTCGACCGCGCCGAGGAAGGGTTTGTTGAACACGCTGCGCGCCACGATGTCGTAATTGACGACCGCGATCAGCGCGATCACCACGAAGGTGCCGACGGCGTTGGCCGCGATGGCCACGCCGCCGGCGATCTTGTGCACGGGTTTCAGCACGCCAACCGCCGCGCGATCGCGATCAGTTGGTCGCCGCGTCCGCGGCCCAGTCGCGCACCGGGGTGAACCCCGCCGCCCGCAACTTGGCCATGTAGGCGTTCAGCATCTCGGTCCCGGGCTGACCCGCGGCATCGAGGTTCGCCGCCCATTCCGCCGCGATGTTGGGCATCGCCATCGCCCATGCCTCGCGCTCTGCCGGGTCCATCTCGACAATGGTGCCGCCGCCGTCGACATAGGCCTGGCGGCTTGCCTCGGCCCGGTCCATCGCCAGCCCCGCGACGTGGTCGCGGTAGAGCACGGCCACCTCCTGCAGGACGCCCTTCACCTCGTCGGGCAGCTTGTTCCAGTATTGCTTGTTCACGGTGACCGTCTTGGAGTTCACCGCGCCAAGATCCGCGCGCAGCATGTAGGGCGCGACTTCGGCGATCTTGAAGGTCTTGGCCGCCTCTGGCCACAGCATCGCGTGATCCACCAGCCCGGTCTGCAGCATGTTGTAGAAATCGGTCAGGCCGCCGCGCACGCCCGCCGCGCCGTCGATCCCTTCGAGGTAGCGCAGGTTCATGCCCGCCCCCGCGACCTTGCCGCCCTCGACATCCTTCAGGCTGTTGATCGGCTGTTTCGAGAAGAGCTGGTAGGTATCCAGCACGACGCCGGTGGCGAGGTAGACCTGGTTCTGCTTGTCGAACTCGGCCTGCATCGCCGGGTATTCCTTGGCGATCTCGTCAATCGCCTTGGCCACCGCACGCGCATCGGGCGCGACAAACGGCGTGACCGCCGACAGCGCCTGGCTGGGCAGTTTCGAATTGTGGAAGATGGTGGTGACGATCCCGATATCGCCAAGGCCCAGCTTGACGCCTTCCAGCACGCCCTTGGGCTTCACGATCGTGCCGCCATAGGCCTCTTGCCACTCCATCTTGTAATTGCCGGTCTCGGCCAGCCGCTTGTCGACCTCGGGGATGAAGAAGTTGGTGAACTCCTTCACCCACAGCGCGCGCGCCGGGTAGCCGTCGATCACGACCGCCTTGATCGTCTCCTGTGCCGCAGCGGGCAGCGCCACGGTGGCGGCAAGCGCGACAGCGCCCACCCATCCGGTGATCCAGTGTTTCATCTTGTCCTCCCTTGGGGGCCTGTGCCCCTCACGCTTTTGCCCAGGTCACGGTGACGTCCGTGCCGGAGTTCTCGTACAGTTTCGATATCGGGCAGTATTTCGCCGTCTCCGCAGCCACCCGGTCCAGATCGGATTGCGAGGCTGGCCCGTCGGCGGTGACCTGTAGCCGGATCGAGGTGAAGGGCACCTCGACCTCTTCCATCAGCAGGACGCCGCGCCGGTCGAAATCGACCTCCATCTCGAAGGCGAGATGGCCGATATCGACGCCCAGCCTGGCGGCGCACTTGTTGCCGATCACGTTGGTGCACCCGATCAGCGCGGCATAGGCCATCTCGGTCGGCGACGGGCCAAGGTTGGTCCCGCCCCGTTCGACGGGTTCGTCGATCACCGCTATCAGGTCACGGACCGCGATCTCGCTTTGCGCGTGGCCGGTGCCCCGTCCCGACAGCTTGAGCGTTACATGCGTCTTTTGCCGGATCGCCATGGGCCCCTCACACGATCTTGCAGATGTCGTCGAAGTCGAACCGCGGCAGTTTCTGGAACAGCGCGGACTCGTCGGCGTATCCGATGTTGCACAGGAAATTCGACTTCCAGCCGCTTTCGGCAAAGAACTCGGCATCCACGTCGGCATTCGAAAAGCCCGACATCGCGCCCACATCCAACCCCATCGCCCGCGCCGCGATCATGAAATACGCGCCTTGCAGGGTCGAGTTGCGGAAGGCGGTGGCGTGGATGAACGCATCCTTGCCCTCGAACAGGTGCTTGCGGTCGTCATGCGGGAACAGGAAGTCGAGCCTTTCCCAGAAGGCCGGGTCCCAGGCGATGATCGCCGTGACCGGCGCGCCCATCATCTTGGGGACGTTTGCGGGTTTGAGCGCCTTGGCCAGCCGTTCCTTGGCCGCGTCAGACCGCACGAAGACGAACCGCGCAGGGCAGGTGTTCATGCTGGTCGGGCCCTGGATGGTGATGTCGAAGATCTCGCGCAGCATCTCGTCCGACACGGGCCGGTCGGACCACGCATAATGCGACCGCGCATCGCCGAGGATCAGGTCGATCGCATCGTCGCCCAGCCGGTCGATCCGGCCCCGCAGCGCCCGCACCGCCGCCTGCGCCTGCGCGCGGGGGTCCATGCCGCCGTCGCTCGTCATTCCGCGGCCACCTTGCTGAAATCGGCCTCGTCGACGACGGGATTCGCGCACAGGCCGATCCCCTCGATCTCGACCTCGACTGTTTCGCCGGGGCGCAGCCATCGGGGATCGGGTTTCTTGGCGTGGCCCACCCCCGGCGGCGTGCCCAGCGCGATGTGATCGCCCGGCGCCAGCGTGCAGTATTCCGAGATGATGGCGATGCTACGCGCCACGCCCCAGATCATGTTTTCGGTGTTCGACGATTGCAGGATCTCTTCGCCCACACGGCTTTCGATCTTCAGCCCGCTGGCCCCTTCGGGCAACGCGTCCGGGGTCACGACACAGGGACCGACGGCACCGGTATTGTCGAAATTCTTGCCCGGCGTCCATTGGTGGGTCTTGCGCTGGTATTCCCGCACCGACCCGTCATTGAACACCGTGTAGCCGAACACGTGCTCCAGCGCCCGGTCCTCGGGGATGTGGCGCCCGCCTTGCCCGATGATGACCATCAGTTCCGCCTCGTAATCCAGCGTTTCGGAACAGGCGGGCCGGACCATCGGCGCACCGGCGGCCATCAGCGACGCGCGCCCGCGCATGAACAGCGCCGGGTAGTCGGGGATGTCGTAGCCGCCCTCCCTGATGTGTTCGACGTAATTCAGGCCAAGGCAGATGATTGTTCCCGGCGACGCGATGGGCAGCGACGGCGTGATATCGGCCACCGGGACCGTGTTGCCGGTGGCGCGGGCGGCTTCCGCTGCCAGCGTCGGGGTCGCGACAAGCGCGGCAAGATCCGACCCGACCTGCGGAATGGCCTGCGTGAGGTTCAGCGCCGCGTCTCCGTTGACGGAAAATACCGACTGCTCTCCATGATGAGTGCCCACGAGGTACCGCATGGATGGTCCACCTTTCATTGCGTGCATGCCAGCTTTGGCGATAATGTAATTCGAGGTCAAATAAAATCGATATTCTGAAGGAGGCCCTGATGCCCCGCTGGTCCGACTACACCGAAACCGCGCGCGCCCGCGGGTCGCTCGCCTTCGAACTTTATGCCGTGGTGTCGACCCCGGCCGCACCACCCGACGTGGTCAAGGCCATCCTGCCCGACCACCTCGCCTACCAGGCCAAGCAGGAGGCGAAGGGAGCCTTGTTCCTCGCCGGTCCCATGTCGGACGAGACGGGCGATATGATGGAGGGCGTGGGCCTCATCATCTATCGGGCGGCATCGCTGGAAGCGGCGCGTGCGCTGGCGGACAACGATCCGATGCACGCAACCGGCGCGCGCAGCTACACGATCCGGCGCTGGCTGGTGAACGAGGGTGCGCTGTCGCTGTCCGTGCGGCTTTCGGCGCAGGAGGTCAGGCTCGACCGCTAAGGCGCGCGGCCGCCCTTTCACCAACCTGCGCGATCCGGTAAGCCTGTGCAAAACGCGCAGGACCCCGATGAAACCCATCCGCTTCCTTTCGGCCTTCCTCACCGTGGGTGGGTGGACGCTGATGTCCCGCGTGCTGGGCTTTGTCCGCGATGCGATGATCCTCGCCTTCCTTGGAACAGGTCCGCTGTACCAGGCCTACGTCGTGGCCTTCCGCCTGCCCAATCTCTTCCGCCGGTTCTTCGCCGAGGGCGCGTTCAACACCGCCTTCGTGCCGATGTTCTCCAAGCGGCTGGAAGGGGCCGACGACGCCAAGACCTTTGCCGAGGACGCCTTTGCCTGGCTGACCTCGATCCTGATCCTGCTGACGCTGGTCGCGCAAATCTTCATGCCGTGGCTGATCTGGGCAACGGCGGCCGGGTTCGAAGGGACCGAGAAGTTCGACCTGTCAGTCGAGTTCGGGCGGATCGCCTTTCCCTACATCCTGTTCATCTCGCTCGCGGCGCTTTTGTCTGGCGTGCTGAACGCGACGGGCCGGTTCGCCGCCGCCGCCGCCGCGCCCGTCCTGCTGAACGTGCTGCTGATCTCGGGCATGTTCGTCGCGGCGCAGACGGGCGGGGACATCGCCCGCGCGCTTGTTTGGATGATCCCCGTGGCCGGCGTGGCGCAACTGGTGCTTGTCTGGGTCGCCGCCGCGCGCGCGGGCTTTGCCCTGCGCCTGCGCTTCCCGCGCCCGTCGCCCCAGATGTGGCGGCTGGTGCAGGTCGCCGTGCCTGCCGCGCTGGCGGGTGGCGTGGTGCAGATCAACCTCGTCGTCGGGCAGGTCGTGGCATCCGGGTTCGACCGTGCCGTGGGCTGGCTGTTCGCCGCCGACCGCCTTTATCAACTGCCGCTTGGCGTGGTCGGCATCGCGGTAGGCATCGTGCTGCTGCCAGACCTGTCGCGCCGTCTGCAGGCGGGCGACGACGCGGGCGCGCGCCATGCCTTTTCCCGCGCGGGAGAGATCTCGCTCGCCCTCACCATCCCCGCCGCCGTGGCGCTGGTGGTGATCCCGCTATCGCTCGTGTCGGTCCTGTTCGAGCGTGGCGCGACCACCGCCGATGACAGCGCCGCCATCGCGACCGCCGTGTCGATCTATGGCCTCGGCCTGCCCGCGTTCGTCCTGCAGAAGCTATTGCAACCGCTGTTCTTCGCGCGCGAGGACACGCGCCGCCCGTTTCACTATGCGCTGGTGGCGATGGTGGTGAATGCGGGCCTTGCCATCGGGCTGGCCCCGGTGATCGGCTGGACCGCGCCGGCGATCGCGGCCTCGGTCGCCGGCTGGATCATGGTGGCGCTTCTGGCCATCGGCAGCCGGAGCATGGGGGACGTCGCGCGGTTCGACGCGCAACTGCGCCGGCGGATCTGGCGCATCCTCGTGTCGTCCGCGATCATGGGGGCGGTCCTGTGGATCGGCCAGCTTGTGCTTGGCCCGGCGCTGGGCAGCGCCGGCTGGCGCTACCTTGCCCTTGCCGCGCTTGTCCTGCTTGGCATCGTCGTCTACTTCTCCGCGGCCCACGTGACGGGCGCGCTGCGCCTCGGTGAAGTGCGCGCGACCCTGCGCCGCGAATAAGCCCGTTCAGTCCCGGCGCAGCGCCGCGATCACCCGCGCCATGCCGCCGGGTGCCAGCAGCGGCGCCATGGCGAGCCCGATGACGAAGGCCGCAAGGTCCGCGACCCATGTCGGGCTGGTGCCGTAAAGCGCGCCGAAGATCAGCTGGATCAGCATCAGGAACCCGATCAGGCTGAACGCGCGTATCTGCCGTTGCCCCGCCGCGCCCAGCTTGACCCACAGAAGGAACGTATAGGCCCCCACGAACCCATAGATCGCCGGGAACGCGCCCATCAGGGGCGCGGCACTTTCGGTCAGAAGCGCGAAGGCGACCGCGCCAAGCGCGCTGGGCACGAAGAAGAACAGCACCGCCGCGACCGTCCCGTAGGCATCCCCGACCATCTTGCCGAGGGCGAGGAAGATCACCGACCCGATGGCGGCGTGGATGAAGGTCGAATGGATGAACGGGAAGGTCACAGTGCGAAGCAACTGTTCTGCCGGCCAGCGATTGTTCTCGATCATCCAGTCGAAAATCTCTCCGGAAAAGGCGAATTGCTGGATATAGGCCAGCCGCCAGCCCACCGCCGCCGGGCCGCCGATGATCTCGCGTTCGCCCAGAGAAAAGATGAGCTCTGCCGTGACCATGGCGAGGAACAGGAAAAGGATCACCGGCGGGATCGGATTGATCGGGGACGTGTCGTTGTGATCAGGGTTCGGGTGCGCCATGGCGGGCTCCTTGACGGGCTCGGATGCCATGGGTAAGGCAGCCGCACCCCGTTGACCAGATGGAGATTTGTCTCATGACCGAGACAACCCACACACCGCGCGTCTTTTCCGGCATCCAGCCGTCTGGTGGCCTGACGCTGGGCAACTACCTTGGCGCGATCAAGCGGTTCGTCGAGATGCAGGACAGCGGCATCGAAACGCTCTACTGCATGGTCGATCTGCACGCGATCACCGTCTGGCAGGACCCCGAGGCGCTGCGCCACAACACGCGCGAACTGGCTGCCGGGTACATCGCCGCGGGCCTCGACCCGGCGAAATCCATGCTCTTCAACCAAAGCCAGGTGCCCGAACATGCGCAGCTTGGCTGGGTGTTCAACTGCGTCGCGCGCATGGGCTGGATGCAGCGCATGACGCAATGGAAGGACAAGGCGGGCAAGAACCAGCAGAACGCATCGCTGGGGCTGTTCGCCTACCCGTCGCTGATGGCGGCCGACATCCTGATCTACCACGCGACCCACGTACCCGTGGGCGAGGACCAGAAACAGCATATCGAGCTGACGCGCGACATCGCGATCAAGTTCAACAACGATTACGGGGTCGATTTCTTTCCCGTGACCGAGCCGGTGATCGAAGGCGTGGCGACGCGCATCATGTCCCTGCGCGACGGGTCCAAGAAGATGTCGAAATCCGACCCCTCGGACATGAGCCGCATCAACATGACCGACGACGCGGACGCGATCGCGACCAAGATCCGCAAGGCACGGACCGATCCCGACGCGCTGCCCTCGGAACTCGACGGTCTTGAGGACCGGCCCGAGGCGCGGAACCTCGTCAACATCTACGCGGCCCTGTCGGGATCCGACGCGGCCACGGTGCTGCGCGAGGTGGGCGGCAAGCAGTTTTCGGAATTCAAACCGATGCTCGCGGACCTGGCCGTTGACCACATGGCGCCGATTTCGACCCGCATGGCCGAACTGATGGACGCCCCGGACGAGATCGACCGCATCCTGACGGACGGGGCCGACCGCGCCCGCACCATCGCGGCACCGATCCTGAAACAGACCTACGACATCATCGGAATGGTCCCCCCGGCGCGTTGAGCGCCGGGTCGCCCGTCAATCGAGACCCAGCTGCGCGACCAGAGCGGCCAGCGCCGCGCGGTCGTTCTTCGTCAGGTTGGCCACGCGGCTTTTCCAAAGCGTCGCCTGGCTTTTCAGCACCAACCCGTCCGACAGGATCTTGAGGTGGTTGGCGCGCAGCGTCTCGCCGGTAGAGGTGATGTCGGCGATCATCTCGGCGGTGAGGTTGGCCACCGTGCCCTCGGTTGCGCCCTGGCTGTCGACGATGGCGTAATCGGCCACGCCCGCATCCCGCAGGAACCCGCGCACCAACCGGTGATACTTGGTCGCCACACGCAGGCGGTGGCCATGTTCGGCGCGGAAGGCCGCCGCCGCCGCGTCCAGATCGTCAAGCGTGTCCACGTCGATCCAGCAGGCGGGAACGGCCAGCACGAGGTCGGCATGTCCGAACCCCATCTCGGCCAGCGGCGTGACCACGTCGGTCCAGAGCGGCAGGCGCTCATGCACAAGGTCGGTGCCCGTGACCCCGAGGTGCAAGCGCCCGGCCGCCAGTTCACGCGGGATCTCTCCGGCCGACAAAAGGACAAGCGACACGCCCTCCGCGCCCGACACGGTCGCGGCATATTCCCGGTCCGATCCCGACCGCGCGAGCGTCACGCCGCGCCGCGCGAACCAGTCGAATGTCTTCTCCATCAGCCGTCCCTTGGACGGCACGCCCAGCTTGATCATGTGCCCGCCCCGTCCAGTGCGACAACGAGGTCGGGCCGCACGACGCCGCCCACGGCGGGGATCGCGCCTGCGCCCTGCCCCAGCCGTTCGGTCAGCGCATCGTACCGCCCGCCAGTGGCCACCGGCGGCCAGTCCGGGCGCCGGGTGGCGTAGAAACCGAAGACGAACCCGTCGTAGTATTCCATCGACGTGCGCCCGTAATTCGCCTCGAACTCCAGCGAACCGGGCGCAAAACCCCGCGCGTCCAGCGCGTCGAGCCGCGCGGCAAGGCGGTCCACGGCAGGCCGGATCGACACGAGGTCAACGGACAGGTCCCGCAACCGCTCGATCGCGAAATCGCAGGTCTCCCGCACCGCCAGCAGCGCGTCGAGAAGCGCCAGCGCCTCGGCCGCGAGGGGCGGTTCAGCCGCGTCTTCCCGCAGGGCGGCAATGCGCGCCTCGACCTCGGCACGCCCGCGCAGCCCGATCTGCGGTGCCGCACCGGTCCACGGATGATCCTCGGCCAGAAGTCGCGCGCGAGAGGCCGGCACGGGCGTGCGCCCCGCGAAACGATCCAGCAACGCGCGGAAGCGGCGCGGCCGCCAGATATGGCGCATCAGCGCGGTGCGGCGACGGTCGGTTGTTTCAAGCCCGCGCACTGCCGCCATCAGGATGCCGATATCGCCGGTCACCGCGCGCACCGGCAACCCGTCAAGCTGCGCCGCGATCAGGGCAAAGACCTCGGCATCCGTCTCGGCCGGTGCGCTGCGGGCGAAGACCTCGTATCCCACCTGCGGGTACTCGTTGGCGCGGGACGGGTCCTGTTCCTGCTTGCGGAAGACCGGGCCCGCATAGGCATATCGCGCGGGTTCGGCCCCTTCGGCCATGTGGCGCTGCACGACTGGCACGGTGAAATCGGGGCGCAGCATCTGCTCCCCCCGCAACGCGTCCGACGTCACGTAGGCGCGGCCCCGGATGTCTTCGCCGTAAAGGTCCAGCAGCGCCTCGGCAGGCAACAGGACGGGGGCTGAAACCTCGACCCCGCCCGCATCGCGGAACGCGCCCATCAGCGTGGCGACACGCGCCCGCAGACGCGCGTCGTCTGTCGTCTGCCCTGCGTCAGCCATCGGCACCGTGCCGCGCGAGCATCTCGCGCACCTGCGCCACCAGGTCGCCACGCGGCACCTCGACCTGCGAGGGGCGGTCCTTCCACTCCTCAAGGCTCGCCGTCTCTGCCAGCTTCGCCCCGAGGATGAGGTCCTTCAGCTGGACGACGTCGCGGTCGGCCTCGTCCCCGCCCTGGATCACAGCGACGGGACTACCGCGCTTGTCCGCGTATTTCAGCTGGTTTCCGAAGTTCTTGGGATTGCCGAGGTAGACCTCCGCCCGGATGCCGGCCTGCCGCAACTCGCCCACCATCGCCTGGTAGTCGGCCATGCGATCCCGGTCCATGACCGTGACGATCACCGGGCCATGCGACGCGCCCGCGACGCGGCCCTTCATGCGCAGAGCGGCGAGCAGGCGGTCGACACCGATGGACACGCCCGTCGCCGGGACTTCCTGCCCGGTGAAGCGCTTCACGAGGTCGTCGTACCGCCCACCGCCCGCGACCGAGCCGAACTGCCGCGGGCGGCCTTTTTCGTCGAGGATTTCAAAGGTCAGCTCCGCCTCGAACACCGGGCCGGTATAATAACCGAGGCCACGCACGACCGACGGGTCGATTACGATGCGGTCGGGGCCATAGCCCTGCGCGTCGAGTAGCGCGGCGATGGTTTCCAACTCGTCTACGCCCGCCGTGCCGACAGCCGACCCGGCCACCAGTGCGCGCAGCGCGGCCACCGTTTCGGCACCCGTGTCGCGCCCGGCTTCCATGAAACCCATGACGACATCGGCCTGCTCGCGCGCAAGACCCGCACCTTCGGTGAAATCGCCGCTGTCGTCCTTGCGCCCTTCACCCAGCAGCGCCCGCACGCCGTCCGGGCCGAGGCGGTCGAGCTTGTCGATGGCGCGCAGGACGATGCCGCGTTCGGCCTCCTTTTCGTCGCCCGCAAGGCCCGCAACCTCCATCACGCCGTTCAGGACCTTGCGGTTGTTCACCCGCACGACGTAATCGCCCCGGTCGATCCCCACGGCTTCGAGCGTGTCGCTGAGCATCGCGCAGATCTCGGCATCCGCCGCGACGGACGGTGCGCCCACGGTGTCCGCATCACATTGATAGAACTGGCGAAACCGCCCCGGCCCCGGCTTTTCATTGCGCCAGACCGGCCCCATCGCGTAGCGGCGGTAGGGCGTCGGCAGGTCGTTGCGGTGCTGGGCATAGACGCGGGCCAGCGGGGCCGTCAGATCGTAACGCAGGGCGACCCAGCCGCTGTCATCCAGTTCCCACGCGAAAACGCCCTCGTTCGGGCGGTCGACGTCGGGCAGGAACTTGCCCAGCGCCTCGACCGTCTCCACCGCGCTGGTTTCTAGCGCGTCGAACCCGTAGCGATGGTAAACCTCGGCGATGGTGGCCAGCATCGCGCTGCGTTCGGCCACGTCGGTGCCGAAATAATCGCGGAAGCCCTTGGGCGTTTCGGCCCTTGGGCGCGGGGTTTTCTTGACCTTGGCCATGGCGCGTGCCCTTTGCCTCGTTTCGCGCGGCCCGTGTAGCGGCCCCGCGCGCGGGGGGCAAGGACGGGGCTTGCCTTCGCGCGCCCATCCGGCAAGGTAGCGGCATGAGCGACATCGACCCAACACAGGAACGCCTGGCACATCTGGAGCGGCTGGCAGAGGAATTGTCGGACGTGGTGGCGCGGCAGTCCCAATCCATCGACCAGCTGGAACGCCGCGTGGCACTGCTGATGCGGCGCGAGGCAGAGCGCGAGGAAGCCGAGGGCGCGGCCGTTATCGTGGGCGACGAACGCCCGCCGCATTACTGACGGCGCGTCCGGCGGTCAGTTACCGACCTTGTCCTTCTCGACCACCGTGCCGTCGTGCAGCAGGATGTTCGCCCACGAGGCCGACCCCTCGTAGCGTTCATAGGTCGACACGAACACGGTCGTTTGCGCCAGCTTTTCGATCTTGGCGCCGCAGGGCTTGCCCTTGGCCGCGCGGCAGACGCGGCCCTTCACCGTCTCATAGGCCTCGTCGGTGGCCGAATACGGCTGGACCTTGCTGGGCAGGCCATAGCGCAACTGCTCGTGCAACGCGGCCTCGCCGAACAGCGCGAGCGCGGCGGTGAACTGGCGTGCACAGCCATCCTTGAAACCGGTGAGGTAATGCGTGCGCAGACCCGTCTGTTTCGGCTTGGAATCGTACAGGCGATAGGTCGGGCGCTTTTCGGGATACCGCGCGATCTCCTTGCCCAAGCCATTGCGCGGCACGTCGCACACGCGCACGACCTCTCCGAAATTGACGGGGGTGCCGTAGGGGACGACGCGGGCATCGGGCGCGTCCGGGTCGATGCGGGGCCCGCGCGCGGCTGAAAGCTGACCGAACAGTCCCCGGCGGCGCGGTGCGGCCTCTTCGGTGTCAGTTTCGGGTGCCGCGACACTGTCCGGCGCCAAGGCCGCAACCTCTTCACCTGCCGGCTCAACGGCGTCCCGCTTCTCCTCTTCCACGGCCTCGGCTCGTGCCGAGGCTGACCGCGCACGCTGGAGAAACCCACCGAGAAGGCCACGCCTCGGTTTCGCGGTTTCTTCAACCTCGGCCACATCCGCCACCACGGCGTCCACGGTTGCGTCCGAAGCCGGTGCCGCCTCCGCTTGCGGGGCATCTGCCGGATCGGCCTCCGATGGTGCACCCGTCCCGGAGGCTGCTGTCTCCGCCGCTGCCTCGGCATCGCCCGAGCGCTTGAAAAGGCCCAGAAGGCCCGGACGGCGGTTGAGTTCCTGCGGTTCGGCGCTGACCTGCGCGGTGGTGGGAAGTGCCGCGCCGGTGTCGGCGGCACCCGCATCGGGTGCGACCAGCGGCACGTCTTCCAGCCGCTCCACGTTCCGCAAGGGATCGGAGCAGGCCGTGACGGCCAGACAGGACAGCATCAACAGCCATGCACGCAACGCGACATTCCTCCCCAAAAGGCGCGCGCCGGACCGGCGAACACCATGTCACCCCGCGCTGATACAGGAGCGGCGGCGGCAACGTCCAGAGGCGGTCCGCCGACCGGCCCCCGCCGGGCGGAATGCCGCGATCAGAGGTCCTCGACCATCACCACGCCCGACAGGCTTTTGACCGCGCCCTTGATCTGCGGGTTGACCGCGAAACCTTCACCTAGATCAAGCTCCACCTCGCCGGGAAGGCCGGGATCGAGCAGGCACAGGACAACCGGGCCGCGCCCGGCGGACCGCGCGGCCTTTGCCGCGTCCTCGAGGATGCGCGCGACCAGCGGCACCGCTCCGGCGTCATCGACGAACACCTTCAATCCGCCCCCGTCCTCGGCCCCTGCAACCGTGTCGATGGGTGCCACGGACCGGCCCAGAAGCTTAAGCTGGTCGGCTTCCAGTGTCGCCTCGACCTGCACCACGACCTTCGACCCGGTCTCGAGATGCTCCCGCGCGACCTCCAGCGTGTCCGAGAACAGCGTGACCTCGTATGCCCCGGTCGGGTCGCTCAACTGGGCAAAGGCAAACCGGTTGCCGCGCGCCGACTTGCGCTCCTGCCGCCCGGCCACCACACCTGCGATCTTGGCCACGCAGGGGGCCTTGGCCCGGACATCGTCAAGGGTCAGCACGCCCTTGCGTTTCAGCGGCCCAAGGTAATCGTCAAGCGGATGACCCGTCAGGTAGAACCCCACCGCCTTGAACTCCTCTCCCAGCCGTTCGGCGGGCAGCCAGTCATCCACCGGCGCAAGGCGGGGTTCTGGCAGGTCGTCACCCGCCTCGCCGAACAACGAGACCTGGTTCGAGGACTTCTGGTCATGCACGGCGGCCGAATAGGCCACCAGCGCGTCGAGCGACTGGAACACGCGCGCACGGTTGCGATCCAGTTCGTCGAACGCGCCCGCGCGGGCCAGCATTTCCAGCGGGCGCTTGCCCACGCGTTTCAGATCGACCCGGCGCGCGAAATCGTAAAGCGTGGTGAAGGGCCGCTCGTCGGGCCCTTGCGTGCCCGCCTCGCCCCGGCGCGCCTCGGTGATCAGGCGCATCGCTTCGACGCCGACGTTCTTGAGCGCGCCCAGGGCATAGTGCAACGTGCCGTCCCGCACGTCGAAGGACGCCTCGCTGCGATTGACGCAAGGCGGCGCCCACGGCAGGTCCAGCCCCTTGCGGACCTCCTCGAAATAGACGCCCAGCTTGTCGGTGAGGTGGATGTCGCAGTTCATCACCCCGGCCATGAACTCGACCGGGTGGTTCGCCTTGAGCCATGCCGTCTGGTAGCTGACCACGGCATAGGCGGCTGCGTGAGACTTGTTGAACCCGTAATTGGCGAACTTGTCGAGGAGGTTCCACACCTCCATCGCCTTGGCCTCGTCGACCCCGTTCTCGGCCGCGCCCTTCAGGAATTTGGGGCGTTCAGCGTCCATCGCTTCCTGGATCTTCTTGCCCATAGCGCGGCGCAGCATGTCGGCGCCACCGAGCGAATAGCCCGCCATCTCCTGCGCGATCTGCATCACCTGTTCCTGGTAAACGATGATGCCCTGCGTCTCATCCAGGATGTGATCGACCAGCGGGTGCAGCGTGTCGCGCTGAGACAGCCCGTTCTTGACCTCGCAATACTTGGGGATGTTCTCCATCGGGCCCGGCCGGTAGAGCGCGACGAGCGCCACGATGTCCTCGATACAGGTGGGTTTCATGCGCTTCAGCGCATCCATCATGCCCGAGCTTTCCACCTGGAACACCGCCACGGTCTTGGCCGCCGCGTAAAGGCGGTACGAGGCCTCGTCATCGAGCGGGATCGCGTTGATCTCGTTCTCGGTGCCCGGTTCGGGCGTGTAAAGCTCGGTGCCGTCGGCGGCGATGTGCAGGGAGCGGCCTGATTTCAGGATCAGGTCGACGGCGTTCTGGATTACCGTCAGCGTCTTCAGGCCGAGGAAGTCGAACTTCACCAGCCCCGCCTGTTCGACCCATTTCATGTTGAACTGGGTCGCGGGCATGTCCGACCGGGGATCGCGGTAAAGCGGGACAAGCTCGTCCGTGGGCCGGTCGGCGATCACCACGCCCGCCGCGTGGGTAGAGGCGTTCCTGAGCAGCCCCTCGACCTGCTGGCCATAGGTGAGAAGGCGGTTCACCACTTCCTCGGTCTTGGCTTCCTCGGCGAGGCGCGGTTCGTCCTTCAGCGCCTTCTCGATGCTGACGGGCTTCACACCCTCGACCGGGATCATCTTGGACAGGCGGTCCACCTGCCCGTACGGCATTTGCAGCACGCGGCCCACGTCGCGCACCGCGGCCTTCGACAGAAGCGCGCCGAAGGTGATGATCTGGGCCACGCGGTCGTGGCCGTATTTCTCCTGCACGTACTGGATCACCTCCTCGCGGCGATCCATGCAGAAGTCGATGTCGAAGTCGGGCATCGAGACCCGTTCGGGGTTCAGGAACCGTTCGAACAGCAGCGAATAGCGCAGGGGATCGAGGTCGGTGATCGTCAGCGCATAGGCCACCAGCGACCCCGCGCCCGAGCCACGCCCCGGCCCGACCGGAATGTCCTTTTCCTTCGCCCACTTGATGAAGTCGGCAACGATCAGGAAGTAGCCGGGGAACCCCATCCCCTCGATAATGCCAAGCTCGAAATCGAGCCGCTTTTCATATTCGTCGACCGGCGCGGCATGGGGGATCACCGCCAACCTGTCCTTCAACCCCTGCTCGGCCTGCCGGCGCAGTTCGTCGACCTCGTCATCGGCGAATTTCGGCAGGATCGGATCGCGGCGATAGGCGGCAAAGGCGCAACGGCGGGCGATTTCCACCGTGTTCTCAAGCGCCTCGGGCAGGTCGGCGAACAGCACGGCCATTTCCTGCGGCGACTTGAGGTAATGCTGGGGCGTCAGGCGGCGGCGCGGTTCCTGCTGGTCGACATAGGCGCCGTCGGCGATGCAGATCAGGGCGTCATGCGCCTCGTACATCTCTTCCTTCGGGAAGTAGACGTCGTTCGTGGCGACCAGCGGCAGGTCCATCGCGTAGGCCATCTCGACAAAGCCGCGTTCGGTCAGGCGTTCCGCCTCGGGCGGGCTGCCATCCTCGCCCGGATGGCGCTGCAACTCGACATACAGGCGATCCCCGAACACCTCCGCCAGCCAGCGCATCAGCGCTTCGGCCGCCGGGTGCTGGCCGTGCTGCAGCAGGCGCCCCACCGGGCCGTCCGGCCCGCCGGTCAGGCAGATCAGGCCGGTCGCGTTCTGCGCGATCTCGTCCCGCGTGACATGCGGCAGCGTTCCGTCCTTGCGCAGGTAGAGACAGGAGTTGAGTTTCATCAGGCTCGCATACCCGGCCTCGTTCTGCGCCAGGAGAACGAGGGGCGCGGGCGGCTTGGCCGTCTCCCCCAGCCCGGCCTGGTCATAGGACAGGTCGATCTGGCAGCCCACGATCGGCTGCACGCCCGCCCCCTGCGCACCGACCGAGAATTCGAGCGCCGCGAACAGGTTGTTGGTGTCGGTCAGGGCAATCGCGGGCAGGCCCATTTCCGCCGCGAGGCCGGGCAGTTTCTTGACGCGGACGGCCCCTTCCAGAAGCGAGTATTCGGAATGGACGCGGAGGTGGATGAATCGGGGGTCGCTGCTCATGCCGACACCATATGTGGGGCCGGGCGAGGCGAAAAGCAGGAAAGGCGGTGCAAGGTCGCGGGACAGTCGGGCACGCGTCCCTGCGGTGAGGGTTGCTGGCGGTGGCGCAAACCGTCCGCGCAACATCCATTATATAGCCATTTGACTAAGTTTCTTGACACTAGCAGGCATATAGCAATACTTAGCCACATGGATAACCAACTTGACAGCTTCTTCGGCGCCATGGCCGACCCGACCCGCCGCGCCGTGATCGAACGCCTGACGCAGGGGCCAGCCCCCGTCAGCGAACTGCACGCCCCGCACGACATCGCTCTGCCCACCTTTCTCAAGCACCTACGCAAGCTCGAAGACGCGGGCCTCGTCCGGTCCGAGAAACGCGGCCGCGTGCGCACCGTGCATATCGAGGCCGCCCCGCTTGCCGTGGCCGAGGACTGGCTCGCCCGCCAGCGCCGCGTCTGGGAAGGGCGGCTCGACCGGCTGTCCCACCTCGCGGACCGGTTGCCGCCGGACGTATCCTGACCTTTCCCGTCCCCCATTCACACCCAAGGAGTTCTTCCCATGACCATCACAACCGGAACGCTGCGCTTTGAACGCTCTTTCAACCTGTCTCCCGACCGCCTGTGGCACCTCGTCACCGATGCCAAGGAGCGGGAGAAATGGTCTACGCCTGATGAGGATCACACGCTTGTCGCCGAGAAGATCGACCTGCGCGAAGGTGGGCACGAGCATCACCGCTGCGGCCCTGCTGACGAGCCGATGTATACGGTCGACACGCGCTGGTACCACCTGAACGCCCCGGCGTCGGCCTGCTTTACCGAAACGCTCAATTTCGGCGGCATGTCGGGTAGCGTGTCGCTGGTGACCTACCTGCTCACGGCGACCGGTACGGGCACCGACCTGACCATCGATGTCGCGATCACGTCGCTCGACGACGAGGCCCCCATCTCGGAACACGAAGCGGGCTGGGCGGGGGCCATCGACCGCCTGACGCGACTGGCCAAATCCTGATCCCTGCAACCGTCCGGAAGCGGCCCGCGCGCCGCTTCCGGCATTTTCCGCTTGCCAACGACTTTCAGCCGCGCCTAGCCTTGGGACCGATCCCGCGCCGCCTCTACGCCGCATCGAGGCGCGCGCCACACGGGCCACATCGGTAACGCGGCCGGCCATTCGCATGGACATCACGTTTCTTCTGAACGGAGAGACCGTCACCCTGCGCGACCCCGCCCCGACCGAGACGTTGCTGGATCACCTCCGCGAGAAACGCGGGCTGACCGGCACCAAGGAAGGGTGCAACGAGGGCGATTGCGGGGCCTGTACCGTCATGGTGCGCGACCGCGACGGACCCCGCGCCCTGAACGCCTGCATCCTGTTCCTGCCGCAACTGGACGGAATGTCGGTCACCACCGTCGAAGGCCTTGCCGCGCCCGACGGCACGCCGCATCCGGTGCAACAGGCGATGGTGGATCACCACGGGTCGCAATGCGGGTTCTGCACGCCGGGGTTCGTCGTGTCGATGGCGACGGCGCATCGCACCGGCGACGCCGACGACGACACCACGCTGGCCGGTAACCTGTGCCGCTGCACCGGATACGCCCCCATTGCGCGTGCCGCCGAAGCTGCCCGGTCCGCGCCCGTGCCCGACTGGCTCGACACCGGCACGCTGCCCGATCCCGTGGCATCCGACCGGATGCCGCGATCTTCGGACGACCTCGCCCGCTTGCTGGAGCAGACGCCCGACGCCACGCTGATCGCCGGGGCGACGGATGTGGGGCTGTGGGTCACCAAGGACCTCACCACACTGTCGGACCCGATTTTCCTTGCCGCCTGCGCCGACCTCAAGGAGATCGAGGTTACCGACACCACGATCCGCGTCGGGGCCATGGTCACGATCGAGCGCCTGATGATCGCCCTGCGCGACCACCAGCCCGACCTCGCGGAATTACTGCGGCGGTTCGGCTCCACGCAGGTGCGCAACGCTGCGACCATCGGCGGCAATATCGCCAACGGCTCTCCCATCGGGGACGCGCCCCCGGCGCTGATCGCGCTTGGCGCCACCCTGCACCTTCGGCAGGGCGACACGCGGCGGGAGATGCCGCTTGAAGACTTCTTCCTCGACTACCGCAAGCAGGACCGCCGCGCGGGCGAATTCGTCGAGGCCGTCACGCTGCCGCGCCAGCCCGCGACGCTGCGCTGCTACAAGCTGTCCAAACGCCGCGATCAGGACATCTCTGCCGTCTGCGGCGCGTTCAACCTGGTGGTCGAGGATGGCACGGTCACCCGCGCGCGGATCGCCTTTGGCGGGATGGCAGGCACCCCGAAACGCGCCCGCGCCGTCGAGGCGTGCCTGACCGGCCAACCCTACACCGAAGCGACGGTGACCGCCGCCCTCCCCGCCTTTGCCGAGGATTTCACCCCCCTCAGCGACATGCGCGCCTCGGCCGACTACCGCCTGAAAACCGCGCAAAACATGCTGCTCCGCCACTTCGCCGAACATTCGGGCGCGCGCACCCGGATTGCCGAGGTCGCCCCATGACCGCCGGTCGCGCCCTGCCGCATGACGCCGCCGCCCTGCACGTCACCGGCGCCGCGCGGTATGTCGATGATCAGCCGCTGCCCGCGGGCACGCTGCACCTCGCCTTCGGCCTGTCGCAGGAGGCGCATGCCGATCTGACCGCGCTCGACCTCGATGCCGTGCGCGCCGCACCGGGTGTCGTGGCGGTGATGACGGCAGACGACCTGCCGCACGCCTCCGACGTCTCGCCCGGATCGGGGGACGAACCGCTTCTGGCGACCGGCTCCGTGCATTACGTCGGCCAGCCCGTCTTCCTCGTCGTGGCCACCTCGCACCTCGCCGCGCGCGCCGCCGCGCGGCTTGGACAGGTGGGTTATGCCACCAAGCCCGCCCTCCTGACGGTCGAAGACGCCCTCGCCGCCGACAGCCGGTTCGAGGAAGGACCGCGCATCTATGCCCGTGGCGACGCCGATGCCGCGCTGGCAAGCGCGCCGCACACCATCACGGGCGAGATCGAAATCGGCGGACAGGAACATTTCTACCTCGAAGGCCAAGCCGCCGCCGCCCTGCCTCAGGAAGCGGGGGACATGCACATCCTGTCCTCCACCCAGCATCCAACCGAAATCCAGCACAAGGTCGCCGACGCGATCGGCCGCCCGATGCACGCCGTCCGGGTGGAGACGCGCCGGATGGGCGGCGGGTTCGGCGGCAAGGAAAGCCAGGGCAATGCGCTCGCCGTCGCCTGCGCGGTCGCGGCGCACCTGACGGGTCGCCCCTGCAAGATGCGGTACGACCGCGACGACGACATGGTCATCACCGGCAAGCGGCACGACCTGAAGATCCGCTATGCCGCCGGGTTCGACGGCGAGGGCCGGATCACTGGCATCACGTTCGAACACCTGTTCCGCTGCGGCTGGGCGCAGGACCTGTCGCTTCCCGTGGCCGACCGCGCGATGCTGCATGCCGACAACGCGTACTTCCTGCCGAACGTGCGCATCACCTCGCACCGGCTGCGCACCAACACGCAAAGCGCCACCGCCTTCCGCGGCTTCGGTGGCCCGCAAGGCATGATGGGGATCGAACGGGTGATGGACGAGGTCGCCCACACGCTGGGCCTCGACCCAACCGAGGTGCGCGCGCGGAACTTCTATGCCTCCGCGCCCTCCGGCCCCGGCACTGCCAAACGCTTTGGTGGCAAGCACTCGCCCAAGGGGCCCGAGACCGCCCGCGACACGACGCCCTACGGCCAGCAGGTCGAGGATTTCCTGCTGCACGACATGATGCCCGACCTTGCGAGGCGCGCGGGCTTGCCGGCGCGACGAGCGGCCGTGGCCCGCTGGAACGCCGACAACGACATCCTGAAGCGCGGGATCGCGCTGACGCCTGTCAAGTTCGGCATCTCCTTCACGCTGACCCACCTCAACCAGGCGGGCGCGCTGGTGCATGTCTATGCCGACGGCTCGGTCCACCTGAACCACGGCGGGACCGAGATGGGCCAGGGCCTGTTCCAGAAGGTCGCGCAGGTCGCGGCGCGCGAACTGGGCGTGCCGCTGGACGCCGTGCGCATCACCGCGACCGATACCGGCAAGGTGCCCAACACCTCGGCCACCGCCGCCTCCTCGGGGTCGGACCTGAACGGGATGGCGGTGCGCGATGCCTGCATCACCCTGCGCTCCCGCATCGCCGATGTCGTGTCTGAAAACCGCTGCCGGGCCGAGGACGTCCGGTTCGAGGACGGCCATGTCCATGTCGGGCAGGACACGCTGACCTTTGCCGAGGCGGCGCAGGCCGCCTACCAGGCCCGCGTCTCGCTGTCGGCCACGGGGTTCTACAAGACGCCGAAACTGGCATGGGACCGGATCGCCGGTCAGGGCCGCCCGTTTTTCTACTTCGCCTACGGCGCGGCGGTGACCGAGGTGGTGATCGACACGCTGACAGGCGAAAACCGCATCCTGCGTACCGACATCCTGCACGATTGCGGCACCTCCCTGAACCCGGCGCTCGATATCGGCCAGATCGAGGGCGGCTACGTGCAGGGCGCGGGCTGGCTGACGATGGAGGAACTGGTCTGGGACGATACCGGGCGCCTGCGGACCCACGCGCCGTCGACCTACAAGATCCCGGCCATGTCCGACCGGCCCTCCGTCTTCAATGTCGAGTTGTGGGACGCACCCAACCGGGAAGAGACGATCTATCGCTCGAAGGCCGTGGGAGAGCCGCCCTTCATGCTGGGCATGTCGGCCTTCTTCGCGCTGTCGGACGCCTGCGCGGCCTGCGGCCCGAACTACCCCGCGCTCGACGCGCCCGCGACGCCCGAACGGGTGCTCGCCGCCGTGGAAAGGGCACGGGGATGAGCGCGATCTGGGTGGTCATCGACGCCGTACGCGGATCGGCCCCCCGCGATGCGGGCACGGCGATGAAGGTGACCGCCGACGCCCTCGAAGGCACGATCGGCGGCGGCGCGCTGGAATACCGCGCCACGGCCATCGCGCGCGAGATGCTGGCGAAGGACGCGCCCGACACGACGCGGAAATTCCCGCTTGGACCGGACCTTGGCCAATGCTGCGGGGGGGCGGTCACGCTGCGATTCACGCGGACGCGCCACGCCACGGACAGCCAGCATGTCCATGGTCATCCGGTCAGGTCACACCGGCCCCATCCGGAGGTCCTGTGGCTTTGGGGCGCGGGTCATGTGGGCCGCGCGGTGATCCATGCGCTTGACCTGCAGGCCTGCAAGGTAACGTGGGTCGACAGCGCGGCCGACCGGTTCCCGCAATCCGTGAGCCGAGACGTGACCGTGATCCCGACCCCCGACATGCCGCTCTTGGCACGGCGCGCGCCCGTCCACGCGCATCACCTGGTCTTTACCTATTCACACGACATCGACCTTGCCCTGTGCGCCGCGCTTCTGCAGCGCGGGGCCGCGTCCATCGGATTGATCGGGTCCGACACCAAGCGCGCGCGGTTTTTCAGGCGTCTGCGCGCGATGGGGCTTGACCCGGCGCCCATCACCTGTCCCATCGGGGACAAGTCGCTGGGCAAGGCCCCGGCACAGATCGCCCGCGGGGTGGTCGCGCAACTTGGGGAAATCGGGCAAGCCGCATGACCGCATTGCTGAACCTTCACGGGCTGACCAAGGCCTATCCCGGCGTGATCGCCAATGACGACGTCTCCTTCGACATCGACAAGGCCGAAATCCACGCGCTGTTGGGCGAAAACGGCGCCGGCAAGTCGACGCTGGTCAAGATGATCTACGGCCTCGTCAAACCCGATGCCGGCACCATGACGCTGAATGGAAAGCCGTTCGCCCCGCATGAACCCCGCGCTGCCCGCGCCGCGGGCATCGCCATGGTGTTCCAGCACTTTTCCCTGTTCGACGCCTTGACCGTCGCCGAAAACGTGGCGCTGGGGATGGAGGATGCCGGCCCGCTGCGCGACCTGTCGAACCGGATCGAGGAAGTGTCGAACCGCTATGGCCTGCCCCTGTCGCCCGCCTCCCGCGTCGGCGACCTGTCGGCCGGTGAACGCCAGCGGGTCGAGATCATCCGCTGCCTGCTGCAGGACCCGCAACTGCTGATCATGGACGAACCGACCTCGGTCCTGACCCCGCAGGAGGTGGAGATCCTGTTCGAAACCCTGCGCGCGCTGAAGGAAGACGGGCGGTCGATCCTCTATATCTCGCACAAGCTCGAGGAGATCCGCGCGCTCTGCGATGCCGCCACGATCCTGCGTCACGGGCAGGTGGTGGGCTCCTGCATCCCGCGCGACACCACCGCCCGCGCGATGGCCGAGATGATGGTCGGCGCCGCGTTCGAAACGCCCGAGACGCGCCCGCAAGGGAGCGGCGAGGTCCTGCTCGACATCCAGTCGCTGTCCCTGCCCGCCACCTCGCAATTCGGCACGCCCCTGCGCGACGTGTCGCTGACGCTGCACGCGGGCGAGATCATCGGGATCGGTGGCGTGGCGGGGAACGGGCAGGACGAATTGCTGGCCGCGCTGTCGGGTGAGACGCGCAGCGACGCGGCGGCCATCACGCTCGACGGCCAGCCGATCGGGCGGCTTGGCCCGACCGGACGCCGCGCGCTTGGGCTCTCTGCCGCTCCCGAAGAACGGCTTGGCCATGCCGCCGCGCCCGACATGAGCCTGACCGAGAACGCCGCCCTGACCGGCCACGTGCGCGAAAAGCTGGCCCGCCGGGGGTTCATCGACTGGCGGCGCGCGCGCGACTTCGCCGAGCGGGTGATCACCGCCTTTGACGTGCGCACCCCCGGCGCGTCTAGCGCGGCGCGCTCCCTGTCGGGCGGCAACCTGCAGAAATTCGTGATCGGGAGAGAGGTGCTGCAACGCCCCCGCGTGCTGGTCGTGAACCAGCCGACATGGGGCGTCGATGCCGCCGCCGCCGCCGCGATCCGCCAGGCGCTGATCGACCTCGCCGCCGACGGGGCGGGCGTGATCGTCATCAGCCAGGATCTTGATGAGTTGATGGAGATCAGCCACCGCTTCGGTGCCCTGAACGGGGGCCGGCTGTCGCCCCTGCGGCCCGCCGCGGGCCTCACGCTGGAAGAGGTCGGGCTGATGCTCGGCGGGGCGCATGACATGGAGGTCGCCCATGTCTGACACCCGCCACGCGGCACTGCCGAGGAAAGAGAAGTCCCATGATCGCGCTTGAAAAGCGGCCCGAACCGTCCCGCTGGCTGGGCTTTGCAACGCCGCTATTCGCCGTTCTGGCGACCATGATCGCGGGCGGTCTTTTGTTTGCCGCGCTGGGCAAGGACCCGGTCGCCGCCATCGCCACGATCTTCTGGGAACCCCTGTTCGGAGAGTTCGCCTTTTACTACCGCCCGCAATTGCTGGTGAAGGGCGCCCCGCTTGTCCTGATCGCCATCGGGCTGGCGCTGGGGTTTCGCGCGGGCATCTGGAACATCGGGGCCGAAGGGCAATACATCATCGGCGCGATCTGCGGCGCGGGCGTGGCGCTGGCCTTCTATCCGTTTGAAAGCGCTTTGATCTTTCCCGCCATGGTGATCGCGGGCGCGGTGGGCGGCTGGGCCTGGGCGATGATCCCGGCACTGCTCAAGGTGCGCTTCGGCACGAACGAGATCCTCGTCTCGCTGATGCTGGTCTACGTGGCCGAGCAACTCCTCGCCTCCATGGCGCTGGGGCTTCTGAAAAACCCCGAAGGCTTCGGCTTTCCCGGCTCCCGCAACCTTCAGCAATATCCCTCCGCCTTCAACGCCGACCTGATCGCCAATACCGGGTTCCACTGGGGCGTCGCGGCAGCGCTTGTCGCGGTGATCTTTGCCTACGTGCTTCTCAGCCGCCACATGCTGGGCTTCCACATCCGCCTGACCGGTGCCGCCCCGCGCGCCGCCCGGTTCGCCGGGGTCGAGCCGTCGCGCATCATCATCCTGTGCCTCGGCCTGTCCGGCGCGCTGGCGGGTCTTGCGGGCATGTTCGAGGTCGCGGGCCCCTCGGGCCAGATCACCATCGATTTCAACGTGGGCTACGGGTTCACGGCGATCATCGTTGCCTTCCTCGGGCGGCTGAACCCCATCGGCATCCTGTTCGCTGGCCTGCTGATGGCGCTCACCTATATCGGCGGCGACATCGCGCAGTCGCAGCTGGGCCTGCCTGCCGCCGCGATACAGGTGTTCCAGGGGATGCTGCTGTTCTTCCTGCTGGCCTTCGACCTTCTCATCAACTTCCGCCTGCGCTGGCAGAAAGGGGCAACCGCATGAATTTCGGTGCCATCGACCCCGTCCTCCTGATCGCCTCGCTCATGGTCGCGGCGACGCCGCTGATCTTTGCCGCCATCGGCGAGCTGGTGGTGGAAAAGGCGGGCGTTCTGAACCTTGGTGTCGAGGGGATGATGATCGTCGGCGCGATCAGCGGGTTCATCATTGCGGTGGAGACCGGGTCCCCCATGCTGGGTCTTCTGTTCGCGGCCATCGGTGGTGCGCTGTTGTCCCTGCTGTTCGCGATCCTGACGCAACTGGCCCTGGCCACGCAGGTCCCATCCGGGCTGGCGCTGACGCTCATGGGCCTCGGGATATCGTCGCTGATGGGGCAGGATTACGTGGGCGTGAAGCCGCCCACCATGGCGCGGCTCGATATTCCCGTCCTGTCGGACCTGCCGGTCGTCGGCCCGATCCTCTACAGCCACGATCCCGCGCTCTATCTCGGGCTGGTGCTGGTGGCCTGCGTGTGGTGGTTCCTCAACCGCTCCCGCGCCGGGCTGACCCTGCGCGCGGTCGGCGAGAATGCCGAGGCCGCCTTTGCCCTTGGCTACAAGGTGGTGCGCATCCGGGTGCTGGCGATCCTGTTTGGCGGAGCCTGCGCGGGGGTGGGCGGGGCCTATATCAGCCTCGTCCGGGTACCCCAGTGGACAGAGGGGATGACCGCGGGGATTGGCTGGATCGCGCTGGCGCTGGTGGTCTTCGCCTCGTGGAAACCGGGCCGCGCGATGATCGGCGCCTACCTGTTCGGCGGCGTGACGGTGTTGCAGCTGAACCTGCAGGCGGCGGGCCTCGCCATCCCGGTCGAGTACCTGTCGATGTCGCCCTACATCATCACCATCCTCGTGCTGGTGTTCCTGTCGGCGGATCGGTCATCGGCACCGGGAAGCCTTGGGCGGATTTTCCACGCCTCGCGGTGAGCGGCGGCCTGCGGCCTTGGTTCCGCGCTGGGACAAAGCCCAAACCCACGCCAATCGCCCAAACTTGAAGCAACAAACGTCACATCCGCCTTGCCCAAGGCCTGCGACTCCGTTGATAAGAGTGCGGAACTTCATCTGGGGAGAGAACACCATGATCACACGTCGCATCCTGATGGCGAGCGTTGCCGCGCTTGGCCTTGCGGGCGCTGCCTTTGCAGACGGCCACGCCAAGACCAAGGTCGGCTTCGTCTATGTCGGCCCGGTGGGCGATGGCGGCTGGACCTACGAACACGACCAGGGCCGCCTCGCGGTCGAGGAAGCGTTCGGCGATGCCGTCGAAACCGTCTATGTCGAGAACGTGGCCGAAGGCCCGGACAGCGAACGCGTGATGACGCAGATGGCGCTTGACGGCGCAGACCTGATCTTCACCACCTCGTTCGGCTACATGGATCCCACGATCAACGTCGCCAAGAAATTCCCGAACGTGAAATTCGAACACGCCACCGGCTACAAGCGCGCCGACAACGTGTCGACCTACTCGGCCCGGTTCTACGAAGGCCGCGCCGTGCAGGGCCACATCGCGGGCAAGATGACCAAGTCGAACATCATCGGCTACATCGCGTCCTACCCGATCCCGGAAGTCATCCGCGGCATCAACGCGGCCTACCTGCACGCCAAGGCCGTGAACCCCGATGTCGAGTTCAAGATCATCTGGGCCTTCACGTGGTTCGACCCGCAGAAAGAGGCCGACTCGGCCAAGGCGCTGATCGAACAGGGCGCGGACGTGGTTCTGCAGCACACCGACTCGACCGCACCGCAGGCCGCCGCACAGGCCGCCGGCAACGTCGTCACCTTCGGCCAGGCATCCGACATGGCCGAATACGCGCCGTTCCCGCGCGTCTCGTCGATCATCGACAACTGGGCGCCCTACTACATCGCGCGCACCAAGGCCGTGATGGACGGCACGTGGGAAAGCGTCGACACGTGGGACGGCATCCCGACCGGCATGGTCAAGATCGGCGAGATCACCGACGCCGTGCCGGCGGACGTGAAGGCCGAAGCACTCGCCATGGTCGAAGCCATGCGCAAGGGCGAGTACCACCCCTTCACCGGCCCCATCAACAAGCAGGACGGCTCGGCTTGGCTGGCCGAGGGCGAGACCGCCTCGGACGGCGACCTCGCCGGCATGTCCTTCTATGTCGAAGGCCTGACGGGCGACATTCCGAACTGATCGGGATCGATCCACTGATTAACGGGGGCGGGCCGCTGGTCCGCCCCTTTTCGTTCACGGGTTCACAGCCGCGACAGGATACGCGCCAACGCGTCCCGGTCTTCCGGGTCAAGCGGGGAAAGCACCTCCCCCACCACCTCTGACAAGACGCCCGAGATGTCGCGCACGACCGCGGCACCCTCCCCTGTCAGGCTCAACCGCCACGCGCGGGCGTCGTCCACGCACCGCTCGCGCACGACCAGCCCCTTGCCTTCCAGCGATTTGACCGCGCGGGTCAACTGCGACTTGTCCCGTGTCATCGCCCGCGACAGGACATGCATCGGCACCGGCTGAAGGTCGTCGATCGCCAGCAGCAACATGCCCCCGAACGGGCCGACGCGGTGCGCGTCGATCGCGGGCGCGCGTTCCGTCAGCCCGGCCTGGATGCGGCGCACCAGCCTGTCCACCGCGCGCGCCAGCCCGGTCTGTTCTGCATCAAGGTCGAATTTAGTTGACATAGTCCACCAACTGTCCCACGCATGGAGGCCAGAATACACGTCTCGCCCCACGCCACAACTCGCCCCGGATCCCGCCCATGACGCTTTCATCGACAGCCCGCCTCGCCCTTCGCATCGCCGCTGTCCTGTGGGTGGTCTGGGGCCTTGTCCACCTCCTTGCCGGCGTTCTGGTTCTGGGCGGCACCACCGCTTCGGGATTCCAGGCAATCGCGGACGGCGTGGACCCCGCCGCGCTTGCCCTCGACTATCCCGCGGCGGTCGGCGCGGTTCTGGACCAGCACGCATGGAACCTCGCATGGTTCGGGCTTGCCACCATCATCGGCGCGATTTTCGTCTGGCGGGCCAACATGACGGCGATCTGGGTCACGGGCATGGTCGGCGGGCTGGCCGACCTGGGCTACCTGGTGTTCCTCGACCTGCCGGGATACGTGAACTTCGTGCCCGGTACGATCATGACCTTCGTCTCGGGCGCCGCCATTGTCCTCAGCTTCCCGGTCTGGATCAGGAACCGGAACGCCTGATCCTCTCACATTGACTTGCCGCGCGGGGCAGACGAGGCTCCGCGCATGACCGATCTCGCCACACCCGACGGCACGCCGCTGTCCCCCCTCGCCTTCGGCACGATGCAATTCGGCGGCAAGGCCGACGCGCAGGCATCGGCGGCCATGTACGCGATGTGCCGCGAGGCCGGGATCACCCATTTCGACACCGCCCATGTCTATACCGGCGGCGCGTCCGAGAAGATCCTCGGGCAGCTGGTGGTGCATGAGCGTGAGGCCGTCTTCATCGCGTCCAAGGTGGCCTATGACCACCCGGCCACCGCCGAGTTGCTGACCGAGCGCGTGGACGCCAGCCGCCTGCGCCTCGGCATAGACACGATCGACCTTCTGTACCTGCATCGCTGGGACTCCGCGACCGACCTGCGCATCACGTTCGAGGCGCTCGCAGGGCTGCAGGCCAAGGGCGCGATCCGGCATATCGGCGTATCCAACTACGCGGCATGGCAGGTGATGAAGGCACAGGCCGTCGCCGCCTCGCTGGGCACCCGGATCGACGCAATCCAGCCGATGTACAACCTCGTCAAGCGGCAGGCCGAGGTAGAGCTTTTGCCCATGGCGCGCGATCAGGGGATCGCCGTCTTCCCCTATTCGCCGCTGGGCGGTGGACTGCTGACCGGGAAATACGCGCAGGGAGGCAGGGGTCGCCTGACCGAAGACGACAGGTACGCCGCGCGCTATGCCTCGGACTGGATGCAGGACACGGCCCGCGCGTTGGCGGAACGCGCGGGCGCGGCCGGCATCGCACCCGAAACGCTGGCCGTGGCATGGGCCGCGCGTCACCCGGCTGTCACCGCCCCGATCATCTCTGCCAGCGACCCCGCGCAGCTTGGCGTATCGCTTGCCGGGGCCGCACCGCTTGACGACGCGACCTATGCCGCCCTGTCGGCCCTCTCCCCCACCCCGCCACCGGCCACCGACAGAAGCGACGAGGCATGACGGAAATCCTGATCATCGGCGGGGGAATCGCCGGCGTCTCGGCAGCCGCCCGGCTGGCACCCCACGGACAGGTCACGCTGGTCGAGGCGGAAACCTCGCTCGGCTACCATGCCTCGGGGCGCTCGGCGGCGGCCTTCCTTGAGGATTACGGCAACGCGGTGGTCCGCGCGCTCAACAAGGCCAGCGCACCGACCCTGCGCGAAGCAGACGTTCTGAAGCCGCGCGGTATGATGCTTGTCGGACGCGCTGACGAGGCCGAGGCCCACGCCGCCGAGGCGCGCGATTTCGGGCTTGAACAGATCACCGTTGCAGAGGCGCGGACGATGATCCCGATCCTGTCAGCGGACGTGGTGGCCCATGCGGGCTATCGCCCCGATATCTACGACCTCGATACCGACCGGCTGCTGCAAAGCTTCCGCAAGGCCGCCCTGTCCCATGGCGCGACTTTTGAGACCGGCCACCGGATCGACCGGATCGCGCGGGATGGTGCGGTGTGGCGCGTGCAGGCCGGGGACGCGGAATGGCGGGCGGATGTCGTGGTCAATGCAGGCGGCGCATGGGCGGACGAGGTAGCGACCCTTGCCGGGATCGCCCCCATCGGGCTCACCCCCTACCGCCGGTCCATCGCGCGCCTGCCCGCACCGGGTGGCCATGACGTGACCGACTGGCCCTTCGTCGATGGCGTGGGCGAGGCATGGTATGCCAAGCCCGATGCGGGCAAATGGCTGGTCTCCCCTTCCGAGGAAATTGCCTCTGCCCCGATGGATGCATGGCCCGACGACATGGTCCTTGCGGAAGGGCTGGCGCGGTACGAGGCGATGGTGACCGAACCGGTGACCCGCGTCGAAACGGCGTGGGCGGGCCTGCGCACCTTCGCCCCCGACCGCGCGCTGGTCATTGGCGAGGACCCCGACACGCCGGGCTTTTTCTGGCTCGCGGGTCAGGGCGGCTACGGGTTCCAGACCTGCGCGGCAGCCTCCGCGCTGGTGGCCTCGCTCGTGACTGGAACCACGCCTGACCTCGAAGCCGCGCTGGTCGCCAGCCTCGCGCCCGCGCGGTTCCGTTAAAGAACAGCCTCGGCCTTCCGGGTCAGCCCGCCAAGCCGGGCGATGTGGTCCACGATCCCGTCCACCCCTTCGCCATGCCGCAACGCGGTGAAGACGAACGGCCGACCCGCACGCACGCGGGTCGCGTCCCGGTCCATCACCTCCAGCGACGCGCCCACATGCGGGGCGAGGTCGGTCTTGTTGATGATCAGAAGGTCTGACCGGGTGATGGCCGGGCCACCCTTGCGCGGGATCTCTTCTCCTGCGGCGACGTCGATGACGTAGAGCGTGATGTCCGCCAGTTCGGGGGAGAACGTGGCCGACAGGTTGTCCCCGCCGCTTTCGATCAGGACGATTTCCACATCCGGGTGGCGCTCCACCATTTCTGCCACGGCGGCAAGGTTGATGGAGGCATCCTCGCGGATCGCCGTATGCGGGCAGCCGCCCGTCTCCACCCCGATGATCCGGTCGAGCGGCAGCGCCTGCATGCGCATCAGCGCCTCGGCATCTTCCTGCGTGTAGATGTCGTTGGTGATCGCACCGACCGAGAAGTCGCGTTGCAGCGCCTTGCAGAGCGCCGCGGTAAGCGTCGTCTTCCCGGCGCCCACCGGGCCACCGATGCCCACCCGCAAGGGTCCGTTCGGAGAAGTCATGTCAGGCTCCTTTCATCAACCGGCCGGTCATCACGTGCGGAATACCCGCACGTCCAGCGCCTCGTGCCGCATGGAGGCGATATCCGCGAGGAACGCCGCGCTGCCGATATCGTCGAGCCCCGCGCCCTCGGTCTCTCCGGCGATCCGGTCACATAGCGGCGAAAGCGCCGCCAGAACCTCCTGCCCCTCGGTCTGGCCAAGCGGCACCAGCCGCACCGCCGCCGATACGAGGTTCGATGCAAACGCCTGCAGGTACAGCGCCACCCCCAGCGAGACCGGCATGCAGAGCCGGGCGAGCGCCGCCCCGAACGCCACCGGAAAGGTCAGCGCGTCCGCCTCGCCGCCCCAGATCGCGGCCGTCGTCCGCTGGAACGCCGCGCCTTGGTCCAGCGTCTCCTTCAACCGCTCCGCCGACGGCACCAGAACCCGCGCCATCGCATCGGCCTCCGCCGCCGCACCGGATGCGGCCACCCGGATCAGGATCGCATCGCTGCGCCCCGCGCCGTGCCGCAAGACACCTTCCAGCCAGTTCCGCAAGGCCGCTGCATCCGTCACCCGCCCCTCGGCAATCTCTGTCTCGAGCCCGTGGGAATAGGCAAAGCTGCCCAGCGGATAGGCGGGCGAGAGCCATTGCTGCAGCGTCAGAAGGTCAGTGGTCGTGGGCATGGGTGTGCAGCGTTGCCCCGTGTTCATGCGCATGCGTGCGCCCGTGGCCATAGGCCCCGCCTTCGGGCGTGAAGGGTTCGGTCACCGCACGGGTGGTGGCCCCCAGGTGTTCGAGCATCGAGGCCATGACCGGATCGTTCTGGATCAACAGCCGCCCGGCCTCGATCTGGCAGGGCGTGTGGCGGTTGCCGATGTGCCATGCGACGCGGGTGAGGTCATCGGCCGTGATTTCCAGAAGCGGTTCGGGCGCGGCGATGATCTCCACCTCCGCACCGTCGGTCGTGACGAGACGCCCCCCGTGATCCAGCGAGGTCGTCTGTTTCAGGTCGACCAGCAGGTCAGCGCCCTTGGCCGTGGTCAGGACCTTGCGGCGCAGGAAGCGATCCTCGTAGGTCAGTTGCAGGCTGTCGGACGCCGGGCCGTGGCCGTGGTCGTGGTAGGTGTGGGTGGTTTGCATGTCGGACCTTTCGCACTAACGCCCCAGGCGCGGAATCAAGGCCGAAGGCCGCCGCGCCATCGCTGGGCCGCCCCCACGGCCCGGCGATTTGGTTGTCCTTGGCGCATCGCATCCGCGGATTTCGGACATGGCAGCCATAAAGCTGCTTAGAACATCTGTCGGATCGCCGTACCGCGGCCCATCCATGGCGCAGCTTGCACGAAACTGCCCATCGGGCGATTGCTGAGAGAGCATGGGCGCGCCGCTCAAAACAGGAAATACCGCTGCGCCATCGGCAAGACCTCTGCCGGCTCGCAGGTCAAAAGTTCGCCATCCGCCCGCACCTCGTAGGTTTCGGGATGCACCTCGACCTCCGGCGTCGCGTCGTTCAGCTTGAGGTCTTTCTTCCCGATCTCCCGCGTGTTCTGCACCGCAAGTGTCTGCTTCGCGAGGCCCAGCGCCTTGCCGATCCCATCGGCCTGCGCCGCCTCCGACACAAAGGTCACGGCAGAGTTTTCCACCGCCCGCCCGAACGCCCCGAACATCGGCCGGGTATAGACAGGCTGCGGTGTCGGGATCGACGCGTTCGGATCACCCATCTGGGCGCAGACGATCGAGCCGCCGATCAGCACCATCTCGGGCTTCACGCCAAAGAAGGCCGGATTCCACAGGCACAGATCGGCGCGCTTGCCCTCTTCGATCGAACCGATCTCGTGGCTGATCCCATGCGCGATGGCCGGGTTGATCGTGTATTTCGCGATGTACCGGCGCACCCGCATGTTGTCGTTGTCACCGGTCTCTTCGGGGAGACGCCCACGCTGTTTCTTCATCTTGTCGGCGGTCTGCCACGTGCGGATCAGCACCTCGCCTACCCGGCCCATCGCCTGGCTGTCTGACGCGATGATCGAAAACGCACCCATGTCGTGCAGGATGTCCTCGGCCGCGATGGTCTCCCGCCGGATGCGGCTTTCGGCAAAGGCCACGTCTTCGGGGATCGATTTGTCGAGGTGGTGGCACACCATCAGCATGTCGAGATGCTCTTCGAGCGTGTTCACCGTGAAGGGCCGCGTCGGGTTGGTCGAGGAAGGCAGGACGTGCTCCTCCCCGCAGATACTGATGATGTCCGGCGCGTGCCCGCCACCGGCCCCTTCGGTGTGGAAGGCATGGATCGTGCGGCCCTTCATGGCGGCGACGGTGTTCTCGACAAACCCGCTCTCGTTCAGCGTGTCGGTATGGATCATCACCTGCACATCCCAAGCGTCTGCGACCGACAGGCAGCAATCGATGGCCCCCGGCGTCGTCCCCCAATCCTCGTGCAGCTTCAGCGCGCAGGCCCCGGCCTTGATCTGTTCTTCAAGCGCGGCAGGGAGCGAGGCGTTGCCCTTGCCCGCAAACGCCAAGTTCATTGGGAAGGCATCGGCGGCCTGCAACATCCGCCCGATATGCCACGGCCCCGGCGTGACGGTGGTGGCGAGCGTGCCGTGTGCAGGCCCCGTGCCACCGCCCAGCATGGTGGTCAGGCCGGAATGCAGCGCATCCTCGATCTGTTGCGGGCAGATGAAATGGATGTGGCTGTCGAACCCGCCCGCCGTCAGGATCTTCCCTTCACCCGCGATCGCCTCGGTCCCCGGTCCGACGATGATGTCGACACCCGGCTGCGTATCGGGGTTGCCCGCCTTGCCGATCTTGTGGATGCGCCCATCCCTCAGGCCCACATCCGCCTTGTAGATCCCCGTCCAGTCCACGATCAGCGCGTTTGTGATGACCGTGTCGACCGCGCCCTCGGCCCGGGTCGCCTGGCTTTGCCCCATCCCGTCGCGGATCACCTTGCCTCCGCCGAACTTGACCTCTTCGCCATAAAGCGCCGCGTTCTGACCCGAGCCACCCTCGGTCCCCGCCCGCTCCGCGCCCAGATCGCGCTCCACCTCGATGATCAGATCGGTATCGGCCAATCGCACCCGGTCCCCGGTCGTGGGGCCGAACATGGCGGCGTAATCGGCGCGGGATATGGTGGCGGGCATCGGCAATGTCCTGTCTCTGGCTTGCGCAATGGTATCCCGCCCGCTGCCCGAGAAAAGCTCGGCCGCACCAATCCCCGCCGCTCAAAACCATCTGCCGAAATCTTAGGCAATTTCTATACAAACCACGTCTGTATTATGCTAAAATCCGGATATCACGATCATTTTGATGGAGTATTTTCATGACCCTTGCCCGTATCGCGGCATTTGCCGTCTGTCTGTTGCCCATCACACCTGCCCTCGCCGCGCCCAGCCTCGAACGCGGTGAATACCTCGTGCAGGGCCCAGGTGGCTGCGGCAATTGCCACACCCCAATCGGCCCCGACGGATTTGTCATGGCGCAGGACCTCGGTGGGCGACTGGTGGAAAAGAACCCCGCCTTCACCGCCATTGCGCCCAACATCACGCCGGCGGGGCGCGTGGCCGACTGGTCGGATGCCGAGCTTGCCCGCGCCATCCGCGAAGGCCTGCGCCCCGATGGCAGCCTGATCGGTCCACCGATGCCTTTCGCGATGTATCGCGGTCTGTCGGATGACGACCTGGAATCCATCGTGATGTACTTGCGCAGCGTGCCCGCGGTCGATCACGATCCCGGGCAATCGACCTACGCGATCCCGCTGCCCCCCGCCTACGGCCCACCCGTCTCTACCGTCTCGGCCCCCGACCCGTCCGACACCGTGGCCTACGGCGGCTACCTCGCCGGACCGGTCGCGCATTGCCTGGAATGCCACACACCCTTCGGCCCGCAGGGCCCGCTGCTCGACACGCAGCTGGGCGCGGGCGGCTTCGAATTCCACGGACCATGGGGCACGTCGGTCGCCAGCAACCTGACGCCGCACGAACACGGGATCGCGGCCTGGTCGGATGCCGACCTGGTCACGATGATCACCCAGGGCCACCGCCCCGACGGCTCGCCGATGATGCCGCCGATGCCCTACGGGTACCTCGCCCGCACCACGCCCGAGGACCTCGCGGCCATCGTCGCTTACCTGCGCAGCCTGCCGCCCCTGCCCGACCCCGGCTGACGCGCATCCGGGCGCGGCCCGCCCCCCCACGCCCGGCCCCTTACGACCGAAACGCTTCGTCCACCGGCACCTGCATCGCGGTGACCAACCCGTTGGTCTGCATCGCCATGCCGATCACCGCCAGCAACTCGCCATACTGGGCCTCGCTCATCCCCTTGGCCCGCGCTGCCGCGGTGTGGGAATGGATGCAATAGGAACACGCGTTCGCCGTCGACACCGCGACATACAGCATCTCCTTCACCAGCGGGTCGAGCGCGCCGGGCGCCATCACGTCCTTCAACCGCGCCCACGTGGCCGCCAGCAACGCCGGATCATGCGCCAGCGCCCGCCAGAAATTGTTGATGAAATCCGATCCGCGCACCGCCCGGATATCGTCCAGCACCGCCCGCGCCTCCGCACTCATCTCGTCATCGCTCAACAACGTCACGACCGCCATGCGCCTGTCCTTCTTCGGTTCTCAAATACCTTCAAGGGGGGTCCGGGGGGAGTGAAACTCCCCCCGGTTGGTCGGATGGCCGCAAGGCCATTCGAAACCGGAACTCAGACCATCGCGAAAATCCGCGCCGGCCCTCCGGTGCCGCGCCCGATCTTCGGCGCCCCCACGATCAGCGTCGCGCCCGCGGCCGGCATACCCTCAAGCCCCGCGATATTCTCGATCCCGTACCGGTTCGCGGGCAGCCACGCGTAATGCGTTGCGAAATCCGCCGAAATCCCGTGATCGAGGGACAGCGTATCCACCGCCAGCGAAGCCGCGCCGGTTTCCAGGAGCATCTGCGTCGCCTCGATATGGAAGCCGGGGAAGTGCAGCTTGCCCTCGCCGTCGGCGTTGCGGAAAGCGTCGGTCCGCACCTTCTCGCCCCAGCCGGAATACATCGCCACGCATGCGCCGTCGGGGATGTCGCCATTGGCGGCGATCCACGCTTTCAGGTCGTCCGGCGTCACTTGCGTGTCGGCATCCTCGGCGGCCCGCGCGGCGATGTCGATCCTGACCAGCGGGCAGACGAGGCTGCCGACCGCGATCTCGTCCACCGACAGGCCATCCGCCGAGAAATGCAGCGGCGCGTCGATATGCGTGCCGGTGTGCTCCATCACTGTCAGGTTATAGAGGTTGAAGCCCGACTCCGCGAAATCGAACGCCTTGTCGTACCCGATCCCCGGTGTGCCGAAAAAGGTCGGGAAGGTCTCGTCCACCATGTGGGTCATGTCGCTGACCGACGCGTGCCCCGCCGCCAGCGCGGCTGGGGTCGCCGCCGCAACGCCCACCGTCGCCGCCGCAGCCGTCGCGGCCCCGGTCCTGAAGAAGTCGCGGCGGGACAGCATCCGCTCCTTGACCGCATTCATCACGCACGCATCACACATCGGGTATCCTCCTTGGTTTGCGCCCGGAACCCCAATGCGCCGCCCGTCTGCCGGGGCGGTCACGCCGTGTCTGTCAGTTCACCTCGCCGAACCAGCGCAGCTCCTCGGTGCGCGTCCGCGTCAGGCGCGTCAGGCATTCGTAGAACAGCTGGTTCTGCAACGTCCCGCCGCGCGCCAGCAGGCTTTCGGCCTCGCAGGCCCTGTCGCGGAACGGGATCCACGCCCGCTGCGCATCCCGCAGGATGGTCGATGTCTTCACCTCGTCCGCCGACAGCGCGCCATCCAGTTGCCGCGCCCGGTTCATCGCGAGCTTCCATGCGAGGTTCAGATCCTCGTCCGCCGCCTCGTAGGCCAGCGCCGCGCAGCCCGTCATCTCGACCTGCGTGATCGCGTTCATGCAATCGAGGCCCTGCGCCGCCGCAGGACCGCCAAACACCGCCATCGCCAGCACGATCCGTTTCATAACGCCCCCATGACCTTCTGGTTGAACCCGAAAATCCGCCGCGCGCCCGAGATGGGAATGAGTGTCACCTCCCGCCGCTGGCCGGGTTCGAACCGCACCGCCGTCCCCGCCGCGATATCAAGACGCATGCCGCGCGCCGCCTCCCGGTCGAAGTCGAGCGCGGCATTGGCCTCCCCGAAATGGTAGTGGCTGCCCACCTGCACGGGCCGGTCCCCGGTATTGGCGACCATCAAGGTGATCGGCTCGGCCCCCGCGTTCAGCGTCAGCATGCCGTCGGCGGGCATCACCTCGCCGGGGATCATGGCCGGTCTCCTGGCGCGGTCCCGTCGCGCAGGGCGTCGAGGATCTGCTTGCCGAAGACCCCGACCGTCGCACCCAGCACGATCAGGAAGGCGGGCGTCGGGATGCCGAACAGCGTGCACAGCACGATCACCGCCAGCAGCAAAAGCATCAGCGTCAGCATGTCGTACTGCCCGTCACTGATCGCAAGATCCATCAGCGTGACGTTCTTCAGCGTGTCCCGCACGACGGGTTCCATGATGCGCACGCCGGCCCCGGCGACGATAGAGAGGATGAGGGCGAGGATCATCGGATCTTCCTCCGGTCTGGATGGTCCGATCAGCGGATCGGGTTGTGCACGGTGACCAGCTTGGTCCCGTCGGGAAAGGTCGCTTCGACCTGAACGTCGTGGATCATGTCCGGCACCCCTTCCATGCATTGCGCGGCGGTGACCACGTGCGCGCCCGCTTCCATCAGGTCGGCCACGCTGCGCCCGTCGCGGGCGCCTTCGACCACGGCGTCGGTGATCAGCGCAATGGCTTCGGGGTGGTTGAGGCGGACGCCACGGGCCAGCCGCTTGCGGGCGACCTCGGCGGCCATGGCGACCATCAGCTTGTCTTTTTCACGCGGGGTCAGCTGCATCGGTTGCCTTCGTCCTTGGGGTTGCGGGCCTTACAGTGTCCACGTCCGGGGCACCGCGACATTCACTGCGTTCAGCGCCGGAAGAAGCGTCTTGCGCAGCGCGTACCCGTCGGGGGCCGCGATCCGCGCAAAGAGCACGCCCGGCCGGATCAGGCTAACGCCGCCCGCCTCCGGCATCAACTGCCGCAGGGGCGCAAGCCAGCGGTCCGCTTCGGGACTGACCACAATCAAGGCAGCCAGCGCCCCGGCCCCGCCGCCTGTCGCGCGGCCCGCAAGATGCGCGACGCTGTCGCCGTCCATCGCCACGCGGTCGGCGAAAACCGGCACCCCGTCACGACTTACGTCGATCCGGTCGCGGAAATGCAGGTGGTGCACCCGCTCTCCCATCGCGGCCCGGCCAAAGACCAGCGGCTCCACCGCGACCAGCGTCGCGTCCGGGGCCAGTTCGGCGGAAAGCCGTCGGTGGACCGAGGCGTGGTCGAAGAGGATCGTCTCCTGCGGCAACCAGTCGATCCGCGCGCCGCGCCCTACCGTCAGGTCGGTCGAGATCCGCCCCGTCTCTCCCGGCTGCGCGCGGTAATAGCGTTCCGCGGCCTGCGTGGTGAGCGTCAGATGTGCGCCCTCCCCGGCGCTTGCCGTCACCGAAAAGCGATCACCCCCCGTCACCCCGCCCGAGGTGTTCAGCATCACCGCCGTCATCCCAGCCCCGTGCGGGAACAGCGCCCGGAACGCCCCGGCCTGGTGCAGGCGGGCGAGCCTGGTGCCGCGCGGGCTGGCCGAGACCTCGATCTCCAGCTTGCCGCGTGCGCGGGGTTGCGTGGGCAGGTGCGGTTTGTTCATCGCGCCAAAGGCTAGTGCCGTGGGCGGGCGGGGGCAATGGCGGGCGCGTCAGCCCGTGGCCAGCGCCAGCCCGTCTGCATCAAAGAACGACAATCGCGCGGGGTCGAAGGTGAGGCCGACGGTCTCTCCGGGTTTCAAGGTGCTGTCCCCCGTCACCCGCACGGTGATCTGGCCGGACGCACCATCGACCACGACGAAGGTGTCCGCGCCAAGGTATTCGGTCACGTCCACCGTGCCATCCAGCTGGCCCGTCCCAGCGGCCCCGATCCCGATATGTTCGGGCCGGATGCCCAGATGCGTTGCAGTTCCTGCGACCTTGGCCTTGCCGCCACGCCCACCGGGAAGCGTGTAGCCCGCCCCATCCGTCTCACAGGCCATCACGTTCATCTTGGGCGAGCCGATGAACTGCGCAACGAACAGGTTGGCGGGGTTCTCATACAACTCGCGCGGCGTGCCCACCTGCGCGATCTTGCCGAACTCCAGCACGACGATCCGGTCGGCGAGCGTCATCGCCTCCACCTGGTCGTGGGTGACGTAGATCATCGTGCGGTTCAGGCGCTGACTGAGTTTCGCGATCTCGTACCGCATCTCGACCCTCAGCGCCGCGTCGAGGTTCGACAAGGGCTCATCGAACAGGAACGCCGTCGGGTCGCGCACGATGGACCGCCCGATGGCGACCCGTTGCCGCTGCCCGCCCGACAGATCCTTGGGCCGCCGGTCGAGGTAATCGGTCAGCTTTAGCACGTCAGCGGCATGGGCGACGGCCTTGTCGATGTCCGCCTTCGGTGCACCCGCGACCTTGAGCGAAAAGCCCATGTTGTCGCCCACCGACATGTGCGGATAAAGCGCGTAGGACTGGAACACCATCGTCAGCCCGCGCTTTGATGGCGGCTGGTCGGTCACGTCCCGCCCATCGATCAGAAGCCGCCCGCGCGAGATATCCTCCAGCCCGCCAATCATCCGCAGAAGCGTGGACTTGCCGCAGCCGGACGGGCCGACGAACACGACGAACTCGCCATCCGCGATTTCAAGGTCGACGCCCTTGATCACCTGCGCCTCGCCGAACCACTTTTCGACTTTGTCGAGCGTGATTGCCCCCATGCCTCAGCCCCTCGCGTTCGGAGATGCCCAGCCCAGCCAGACGGCGGCGGTCCAGGTAAACGTGCTTCCGCCCGCCGGGTCGCCGGTCAGCGGATCGAAATATTCGGCAAAGCCGTGGTGTTCGATGGCGGCGCGGGTGTGGTCGCGGACCATGTCTGCCTGTGGCTTGCCCATCGCGGCGAGGCCGGAGCCGATCAGGTAGTTCATGATCGCCCAGGACGGCCCGCGCCAGTAGCGCTTGGGTTCGAACCGTGGGCTTTCGGGATCGTGGCTGGGCACGCCGTATTGCACCTTGGCCATCACGCGATCCAGATGCGCGGCGGTCTCCGCATCGTCGATCCCCGCACCCCAGCACAGGAACGAGGCCGACGACACGCATCCCGCCCAGTCCCCCGTCACCACGTCCCGCGCATCGAAACAGCGCAGTTCGGGGTTCCAGAGGGACCGCGCCCCTGCCTCAAGCACCGCGATCTCGTCGGCAATGCCGGCGGTGTCACAGCCCAGCGCCTCCCCCAGCGCCAGCAGGTCGCGATGCGCGCGGAGCAGGATGAATGTCATCGTCGGATCGGCCACGCGGAAGGGGTTGATCGCCTTCAGCTTGGCATCGTCCCACCCTACAGACGCGCCAAGGTTCACAAGCCAGATGTAGCGGTCATAGTCGAACTTGGTCGGCCGCATCGCTGGATCCACGTGCGAGGTGTCGCGGCGCGTATACTCGCCCACCCCCTGCGGATCGATCCGCTTCAGCGGCGCATCCCATTCCGGCGTGTTGTCGCGGCCTGCCTCCCATGGATGGGTGACACAGATCGCGCCCGCGTCATCCGTGCGCCAATCCATGAACCAGCGGTGCCAGGCCCGCAGCTTGGGCCAGAGCGCCATGACCCGGTCGCGGCTCTCCTCCGGCGCCTGCTCGTAAATCAGGCGGGCAAAGATCGCGGCCACGGCGGGTTGCGTGATGCCGGACGACGGGATCGGCCCCACGCCTTGCCACACGTCCGGACCGGGGAAGTAGCGGTCATCGACCTGGTGAAACAGGATGTGCGGCACCATGCCCGACGCCCATTGCCCCGTCATCAGCGTCTCAAGCTCAACCCACGCCCGGTCCAGATCGAACTGGGCAAACCCGAAGGCGGCAAAGGCCGAATCCCAGTTCCACTGGTAGGGGTACAATCCGTCCGTCGGCACGGTGTACCCGCCCCGGTCGTTCAGGTGGAGGATGCGCCGGGCCTCGGCATCAAGCGCGTCGTAATCTGCCATGTCCTTCATCCCTTGACCGACCCCGCCGTCAAACCCTTGGTCATGAACCTCTCCAGCCCCAGGAACAGCACCATGATTGGCACCGTCGCGATCACCGCGCCCGCCATCAGATGCTGGCGCGGGATTTCCGAGGAGTTGAGCGACGCGATCCCCCGCGTCAGTGTGAATTTCGATGGATCATCCAGCAGCATGAACGCCAGCAGGAACTCGTTCCACGCGATCATGAACACGTACAATGACACCGACGCCAGCGCCGGCAGCGACAGGGGCAGCGTGATCTTCCAGATCACCGCCAGCCGCGACAGCCCGTCCATCAGCCCGGCTTCCTCGATCTCTGCCGGGAGCCCGCGGAAATACCCCTGCAGCATATACAGAGCGACCGGGATCGTCGTGACCGGGTAGATCATCACGATCCCAAGGATCGAGTTGCGCAAGCCGGTCAGCGAGAACGCGATGTAGATCGGCAGCGCCAGCACGATCATCGGCACCATGTAGATCATTAGGATCGACCGCGAAAACGCCGCCTGCCCCCGGAATCTGAGCCGCGCCACCGCATAGGCGCCGGGGATCGAGAAGGCGAGCGTGATGAACACGGTCAGGACCGATACGAGGAACGATGTCCACAAATACCCGCCAAAGCCGTAAATCCCGAACAGTTCGTTGTAGGACCGGAACAGGTCCACCCCCTTCGACAGGTCGATCGAGAAGTCGAGCGGGTTCTGCAACAGCGCCTGCTGGGATTTGAGCGAGGTCATCACCATCACGTAGAACGGGATCAGCACGATGGCGGTGAAGAATATATAGCCAAACCCGGTCAGGAACCGGATCACCGCCTCCTCGAACTCGTGCCGCGTCAGCGCACCGCTCGGCATGTCGCGCAGGATCACTCCCATCGACCACACGAAGGCCACCGCCAGCGCGACCGCCCCGAATACGGCGGACCCAAGGCTCACCCCGTCCCCGATCACCAGCGGACCGAAGTTCAAAAGGCTCAGACCCGCCAGGGATGCGGTGCCCAGCACGCCGCCCAACATGTCGCTTTTCCGCAGTGACAGGGTATAGCCGATGGCGGCCCCGAAAAGCAGGCTCAACATCATGTGCGGCCGGAACGGATCGCCCGTGGCGAACGACATCGCCACCGCCACGGTGGTCGACAGGACGACCATCCACAGCGCACCCAGGACGGGGCCGGTCACGTATCCGAACCTCAGGAACCGCACGCGACCGTCCCTTCTCTGGTTGGAAAATACCTCGGGGTGTGGGGCAGCGCCCCACGGATAACCACGCTCACAATCCCTCCTCCCGGCTGACATACCTGAAGAAGAAGATCGAGAAGATCAGCAGGCAGGCGAAGATCACCACCGCCACCGCCGCGCCCGCGCCGATGTTCGACACGGCGAAGGCCTGTTCGTAGACGTTCACCGTCAGCGTCCGCGTGCCCGCATTGCCGCCGGTCAGCAGGAAGATGTCGTCGAACTTGTTGAACGTCCAGATGAAGCGCAGCAGGAACAGGACCGACAGGATCCCCAGCAACTGCGGCAGGCTGAGGTACCAGAACTTCTGGAAGGGGGAGGCCCCGTCCATGTCCGCCGCCTCGTACATGTCGCTGTCGATGGACTGCATCCGGGCGAGGATGAATAGGAAGGACAGCGGGAAGTAGCGCCAGATCTCGAACACCGTGACCATGATCAGCGCCAGCGGGCGCTGGCCGAAGAAGTTGATCGCTTCGCGGCTGACGCCCATCTGCAGCAGGAGCGCATTGACCGAGCCCGAGAACGGATCGAAGAGCGTGATCCACGCGAACGCCACGGCGATCACCGGGGCCACGTAGGGAAAAAGGTAGAGCCCGCGCAGCACGCCCTGCCCCCGGAACGACTTGTTCAGAAGCAGCGCTGCGAAGAGGCCAAAGACCAGCGCGCCGATGGTGCCGAACACCGTGTAGAACATCGTGACATACAGCACTTCCCAGAACTGCTTGCCGTCAAAGACGCGGGCGAAGTTGTCCAGCGTGAACTCGAAATTCGTCAGAATGTTGTTGGCGGTGCCTTGGGCCAAAGGCTCGGTATCGTCCTCTAAAGCGTCCTCCAGCGCCACCGCGTCGCCCTCCAGCGTGACGGGTACCATCAGGGTCACACGCGCCTTGGGCTCCAGCGTGCCGAGGGTGCAGGTCAGCGTCGTGCCCGCCACGGCACATTCCGGCGGCAGCGTACCAAGTGTCACGCCTGCCGGGATCGTGTCGGTGAAGGACATGTCGGTGATCGGCACGTCCTGGCTGCGGTTCTGGATGCGGTAGCGCACCGCCTGGTCCGGATCGCCCTTGTTCCGCAGGTCCTCCCGCACCACGGGCACGACAGGGCGCAGGTCGGCCAGCCCCACCGGTTTGAACGAGATCCAGAAGATCGCCAGAAGTGGCAGGATCACGACCAGCGACACGATTGCCACCGTCGGCAGCAACAGCCCCCAGGCCAGCCGGGCCTCGCGCCGGGCCAGCGCGCCGCGTGTGGTCGGGGGGCCGTGGTCGGACATGGGGCGTGCACGTCCCGGTCAAGACGCCGGGACCTCCTTGACGGTGGTCAGAAAACTGGCCCCGGATCGACGTCCGGGGAAGCAATCGCGGGGCCGGAAGGCCCGACCCCGCGACCGACAGGTTACTCGATCTTGCCGAGTTCGTCGTTCATCGCGGCCACGGCGGCGGCCGCGTCGATCTCACCATCGGTGAACTGGCGCACGATGCGGTTGATCACCTGGCTGTTGATCATCTTCGACGCGAGCGACAGCTGGCCTTCGGCCACGCCCCAGCGTTTCGCGACCTCAAGCCCGCCGACGATCTCGTCGATCATCTCCTGCGCGTACAACTCGCCCAGCGGGGCCTTGCGGTCCACGCCGACGGGCAGGGTCGCCCACAGGTCCTTGAACTTGGTCGGTTCGTCCGCCGTGCCCGCACGGACCGGGAACTTGCCCTCGGGCGCGATCGACAGCGTCTGGCCATAGCCTTCATCCATCGAGTACTTCACGAAGGCCTGCGCGGCCTCGGTATCGGCATCCGACGTGATCCCGAAATACCGCACGTCACCCCATGCCGCGCCATCGGCGTTCGACGGACCGGCAAAGTTGGTCACGATACCCGTCATCGCCGCAAGGTCGCGGGTGGTGGGATCGTCGTTGATGGTCGGCGGGGCGCTGTCGCGCAGACCGGCCAGTTCGTCGAGGATGAAGGGCGACCAGATGATCATTGCCGCCTGACCCGCGAAATACAGCTCGCGCGACTGCTTCCAGTACAGCTCACCCGGAGGCGAGGCTTCGACGATGGCCTTGTAGAAGTTCAGGACTTCGGTGGTCTTCGCCTCGTCCAGAGGGGCAAAACCGTTCGCGTCCACCGGCGACACGCCGTTGGCGAGGAAGACATGCTCCAGAACCTGGGACATGAAGTTCTCGTCCACCTTGGTGGGCGCGACGAAACCGTACATTTCCGGCGGGTTGTGCAGCTTCTCGATGGCCGCGACGACGTTGGCGTAAGAGGTCGGAGCCTCCAGCCCGGCCGCGTCGAACGCGTCCTTGCGGTAGACAACCATCTGCGTCCAGCCGTCCACCGGAACCGATGCAACGCCACCGTCAACCGCCGCCATGGCCAGCGGACCGGCCGAGAACGTGTCGCGGCCCAGCTCGTCGACCACCTCGGTCGCGGCATCGGTGTCGAGGATACCGGCCTCGGCCCATGGCAGGGCATATTGCAGCGTGTGATAGATCACGTCGGGCAGGTCGCCCGCGGCGAAGGCCGCCGTGGCGCGGGTGCCGAGGTCGGATTCCGTCACCGGGATCACCTCGACCGAGGTACCGGTCGCGGCCTCGAACTCGGCCGCCATGGCTTCCTGCTTGGCCAGCCGCTCGGGCTGTTCTTCGGTCGTCCAGAAGCGGATCGTGTCCGCCGCGACGCCGTTTGCCAGAAGTGCCAGCGCCGTCGCGGCGCCCAGCATCAGGCGGGTCTTGGGTTGAAGGGTCATGTGAGGTCTCCTCCCGTTGGTTCACATGATGGAAGATGCGCGCACTCGCCGGGCAAGCTGCGCGGAGCTCAAGACCGGGGGCCCGTGCGAGCCGCGGTCAAGAAAGGAAGCATCGGCCAGATCGCGCAGGGCGTGGGGGTCGGTACCCCGGACCCGCTCGATCAACATCTGGGTCAGGCGTTCGCCCGCCGCGCGGTTGTCGACGGCAAAGGTCGACAGGGGCGGGTCGACGAACCGGCCTTCGGGGATGCCGTCATAGCTGATGACGCTGACCTCCCTGCCGATGGCCAGTCCGCGCTCCCGCGCCGCGTCGTAAAGGCCCAGCGCCGCCTGGTCGACGGCACAGACGATCGCGGTGGGCGGTTCGGTCAGGGACAGCAGGCGGCGGCCCGCATCGCATCCCTCGATCGGGTTGAGCGAGGGCGGCGCGATCAGGTCGTCGTCGATGGCAAGGCCCGCGGCCTGCATCCCGGCGATATACCCGTCAAGGCGCAAGTGGGCGTAATTGGCGCCCTCGCCCCCTTGCACGAAGCCGATGCGCGTGTGGCCCAGCGCCGCGAGCCGTGCGACGGCGTTTGCCATTGCCGCCTCACCCGCGATGTCGAACCATGCGCATCCGGTGTCGTCGCCCGTCCGCCCGAACAACACGAACGGCACGCCCGCACGGCGCAGCGTCTCGATGCGCGGGTCGTCGCGATAGGTCCGGGGCAGGATGAACCCGTCGACCTTGCGTTCGTCCACCAGCCGGTCAAGCGTGGCGAGCATTTCGTCCTGTGACGACGCGGTTGCCAGCGTCAGCGTCCAGCCTTCGGCACTGGCCGCGCCACTGATGCCGGTCAGGAAATCGGCGAGGAACGGGCGGTGCCCGTCATGTTCGTAGAACTGGAAGACCAGCCCGACCGACCGCACCCGCCCGGTGCGGATCGCCTGTGCGTGGGCGAGCGGGCGATAGCCCATCCGCTCCGCCGTGCGCGCGACTTTCAGGCGGGTGGTTTCCGAGATGTCGGGATACCCGTTCAGCGCGCGGCTGACGGTGCCCTTGGTCAGGCCCAGAGCCTCTGACACGTCACTGATCGTGACGCGGCGCTGGCGCGGCGCAAGGTTATTGATCTGTCCTCCCATGCGACTCAGAGTCGGTTCCGAAACCGGTTTCGGCAAGCGTTTTCTTTTCCGCAGCGCGGCATCGGCAGGCTTTGCCCCGCGCGACGAAGGTACCGGCGATGCCTGCCGGGGGCTTGCGAAACGGGCGCCCTGTCCTCATGTGAGGGGCGTGACCGCGGCGCGCCCCGGCGCGACGCGGCCTGTTCCAATGAGGAGGCCCCGCCGATGCCCGACCCGTCCCGACGCCCGCGCGTTGTCATCATCGGAGCCGGTTTCGGAGGGGTCGCCGTCGCCAAGGCGCTCAAACGTGCGCCAGTCGATATCGAGATCATCGACAAGCGCAACTACCACCTGTTCCAGCCGCTTTTGTACCAGGTCGCCACCGCCGATCTGTCGCCTGCCGATATCGCCTGGCCGATCCGTGGTATCTTTTCCAAACAGGACAACGTGCGCGTCACCCTGTCGAATGTGGAAGACGTGGACACCGGCGCGAAAGAGGTGATTTGCGACACCGGCCGCGTGCCCTATGACCACCTCGTGATCGCGAACGGATCGTCGCATTCCTATTTCGGGAAGGATGACTGGGCCGACCACGCGCCGGGCCTGAAACGGATCGTGGACGCGACCGAGATCCGCCGCCGCGTGCTGATGGCCTTCGAACGCGCCGAGCTGGCCGAGGACCCCGAAGAGCAGGCCCGCCACCTGACCTTCGTCATCGTAGGCGCGGGCCCGACGGGCGTGGAGATGGCCGGGTCGATTGCCGAACTGGCACACGTCACCCTCGCCCGCGACTTCCGACGCATCCGGCCCGACACTGCCCGCATCCTGCTGGTCGAAGGCGGCGACCGCGTGCTCTCCGCCTTCCCTGAAAGCCTGTCGTCCAAGGCCGAAGCCTCACTGGAACGGCTGGGCGTCGAGGTGCGGACCGGCACCATGGTCGAGGACGTGAACGAAACCCACGTGGTCGCGGGTGGGGAGACCATTCCCGCCGCCACCACCATCTGGGCCGCAGGCGTCAAGGTCGACAACCTGCACGACTGGCTGGGGGTGGAGACGGACCGGATCGGGCGCGTCGCGGTGGAGCCTGACCTGACCGTGCCGGGCCTGCCCGACGTCTCGGTGATCGGCGATGCCGCGCAGGTGCCGTGGAAGGACGGGCAGGACGTGCCCGGCATCGCGCCCGCCGCCAAGCAGGAAGGCAGGTACGTGGGCCGCCGCATCGCCGCCGCCGTCGCGGGACGCAAAGCGCCCGAACCCTTCCGCTACCGCCACGCGGGCAACCTTGCGACGATCGGGCGGAACTCTGCCGTGATCTCGATGGGACGGATCAGGCTGAGCGGCTGGATCGCGTGGTGGATCTGGGGCATCGCCCACATCTACTTCCTGATCGGGGTGCGCCGCCCGCTCTTCGTCGCGATCAACTGGATCGGCAGCTACGTCTTCCAGACCAAGGGCGCGCGGCTGATCACCGGGCTCGAACCCCTGCGCATACCGTCGCAGCCCCCGCAACAACCGGACCCCACCCTTGCCCCCGCCCGCGCAAGCGACTAGCCCACGGGGAACCGGAGCGAGGGGAGACGTGACATGTTGCGACTGACGCAGGCCGTGGAGCGGCTGGGGACCGAAAGCGCGTTCCAGGTACTGGCGCGCGCGCAGGCGCTGGCCGCGCAGGGGCAGGACATCATCAACCTCGGCATCGGCCAGCCCGATTTCCGCACGCCCGACCACATCGTCGAGGCCGGGATCAAGGCGCTGCGCGACGGCCATCACGGTTATACCCCCGCCAACGGCCTGCCGGTCCTGCGCGAGGCCGTCGCCGCCGACCTGGAAAAACGGCACGGCGCGGCGGTCGATCCCGATTGCGTCGTCGTGGTGCCGGGCGGCAAGCCCACCATGTTCTTTGCCGTGCTGATGTTCGGCGAACCGGGGGCGGAAATCATGTACCCCAACCCCGGTTTCCCGATCTACGAATCCGTCATTAAGTATTCCGGCGCGACGCCCGTCCCGATTGCGCTGGAGGAAGAGAAAGGCTTTGCCTTCGACGCCGATACGGTGCTGGGCCAGATCACCGACAAGACGCGCCTGATCATCATCAACTCGCCCGCCAACCCCACCGGCGGCGTGACCCCCAAGGCCGAGATCGACAAGCTGGTCGCGGGCCTGCCCGACCACGTGGCGATCCTGTCGGACGAGATCTATTCCGAGATGCTCTATGGCGGGCGCGAACACGTCTCGCTTCTGCAATACCCCGAGATCCGAGACCGCCTGATCCTCCTCGATGGCTGGTCCAAGACCTATGCCATGACGGGCTGGCGCATGGGTTATGCCGTCTGGCCCGAGGCGCTGGTGGAAACCGTGCAACGCCTGTGCATCAACGACCATTCCTGCGTGAATGCCTCGGCCCAATATGCAGGGCTCGCCGCGCTGCAGGGCCCGAAAGAGCCGGTGCTGGAAATGGTGGCCGAGTTCGACACCCGCCGGAAGTTCATCGTGGATGCGCTGAACGACCTGCCCGGCATGCGCTGCGCCGACGCCGCGGGGGCCTTCTATGCCTTCCCGAATATCGAGGGCACGGGCCTGAGTGCCGCCGAGGCGCAGGACCTGTTCCTCACCAAGGCGGGCGTCGCGACCATCGCGGGCACCTCCTTCGGGGCATGGGGCGAGGGCTTCGTGCGCCTGAGCTACGCCAACAGCCTTGAGAACATCGAACGCGCCATCGACCGGATCCGGGGCGTGCTGTGACGCCTTTCTGGCGCGGGTTCCGCGACGCGGCGCCCTTCATGCTGGTCGTGATCCCGTTCTCGGTCCTGTTCGGGGCCGTCGCGCGCGAGGCGGGGATGGACATCCTGCAGATCATGGCGATGTCGGCCGTGGTCTTTGCCGGGTCTGCGCAGTTCACCGCGCTGGCGCTCTTGCAGGACGGCGCGCCGGTCTTCATCGCGATCCTCGCTGGCCTCGCCGTCAATTTGCGCATGGCGCTCTATTCGGTCGCGCTGATCCCGCATCTCGGCCACGCGCCGTTCTGGAAGCGCGGGGTCATGTCCTACCTGATGGTCGATCAGGCCTTTGCCGTGGCGGTGAAGACCTATGACAGCGAACCGGACATGCCGCGCGCAGCCAAGATCCCATACTACTTCGGCGTCGTCGCCTCGGTCTGCCCGCTATGGCTGGCCTTCACCTGGGTCGGTGCCGTCGTGGGCCGGACGATCCCGCCCGACTGGCAGCTCGATTTCGCGCTGCCCATCTGCTTCATCGCGCTGACCGCGCCCCTGTTGCGGTCGCTGGCGCACGTGGTGGCCTGTTTCGTCGCCGTCTCGGTCGCGCTGATGTTCGCGTGGGTGCCGTGGAACCTGTGGCTGATCCTCGCCGCGCTTGCCGGGATGGCTGCCGGGGCCGAGGTGGAGCGGAGGGCGGCGCGTGTCTGACGCGGTGATCTGGACGGTGATCCTTGCGCTGGGGATCGGCACCTACGCGATCCGGTTCTCGTTCCTGGGGTTCCTCGGCGACCGCACACTTCCCGACTGGGTGCTGCGCCACCTGCGCTATGTCGGGGTGGCGGTGCTGCCCGCGCTGGTCGCGCCGATGATCCTGTGGACCAATGGGCCGGGCAGCGCCGTCGATCCCGCGCGCCTGGTCGCCGCCGCCGCGGGCTTTGCCGCGGGCTGGCGATTCGGCGTCGTGCCTGCCCTCGTTGCGGGCATGGGCACGCTTTACGCGGTGCAGGCGCTGATCGGCTGACCGCCCGTCCCTTGCCACTTGGCCATGACCGGGTTTTGATGCGGGGAACGCGGGCGCGGGTGGCCTGCGCGGAGGACCGCCAATGACCGACTTCCTGCTTCTCGCCTTCATCTTCCTCGTCGCGGGCGTGTTCGCGGTGCCCATCGCCTCCCGCCTCGGGCTGGGGTCGGTGCTGGGTTACCTGATCGCGGGCATCGTGATCAGCCCGATCCTCGCGCTGCTCGGCGTCGACGTGATCGCGATCCAGCATTTCGCCGAATTCGGCGTGGTGATGATGCTGTTCCTCGTCGGGCTGGAGCTTGAACCGAAACTCCTGTGGCAGATGCGGGCGCGGCTTCTGGGGCTTGGCGGCGGGCAGGTCGTGCTGACTACGCTGGCCGTCACCGGGATCGCCATGGCGTTCGGCCTGTCGTGGCAGGTGTCGCTGGCGGTGGGCATGGTGCTCGCCCTGTCATCGACGGCCATCGTGCTGCAAACGCTGAACGAAAAGGGCCTGATGAAATCCGATGGCGGGCAATCGGCCTTCTCGGTCCTGCTGACGCAGGACATCGCGGTGATCCCGATGCTCGCCTTCCTGCCCCTCCTCGCCGCGCCCGGCTTCGTCGATACCGCCGGGGTCGGGACCGACATCCTGATCGGCGCCGCGACCGGTGACGCGGGCGGCGACCACGGCGGCGGGGCCATGAGCCTGGTCGAGGGGCTGAACGGCTGGCAGACGGCGCTGGTGACGCTGGCCGCCATCGCGGTTGTGGTGCTGGGCGGCAGCACGCTGACGACGCCGCTGTTCCGCTTCATCTCGGCCGCAAACCTGCGCGAGCTGTTCACCGCCACGGCGCTGATGATGGTGATCGGCATCGCGCTTCTGATGTCGCTGGTGGGCCTGTCACCTGCCCTCGGCACCTTCCTTGCGGGCGTGGTGCTGGCCAATTCGGCCTACCGGCACGAACTGGAATCCGACATCGACCCGTTCCGCGGCCTGCTTCTGGGCCTCTTCTTCATGACGGTGGGCGCGGGCATCAACTTTGCGCTGCTCTTCGAAAACGTCGGCCTGATCGTGGCGCTGACGCTGGGCCTGATGCTCCTGAAGGCGGCGATCCTGCTGATCCTCGCGCGGGTCTTCAACATCACCGGCGCGGACAAGTGGCTGTTCGCGCTGGGGCTGGCGCAGGCGGGCGAGTTCGGTTTCGTGCTGCTCAGCTTCACCGTCTCCGCCTCGGTCCTGCCTGCTGCGCTGGCCGATCAGCTGCTGCTTGTCGTCGCGCTGTCGATGCTGCTGACGCCTGTGCTGTTCATCCTCTACGACCGGATCATCGCGCCGCGTTACGCCGGATCGGATGATCGGGAGATGGACGCGATCGAGGAAGACAACCACATCATCATCGCGGGCGGCGGGCGCGTCGGCGGGCTGGTGAACCGAATCGTGCAGGCCGCGGGCATGCAGGCGACGGTGATCGATTTCTCCTCTGCCCGCCTCGCCGCGCTCGAACGGTTCGGGGTCAAACACTACTACGGTGACGCCACGCGCCCCGACCTGCTGCACGCGGCGGGGATCGACGAGGCCAAGGTCCTCATCATCGCCATCGACAACCGCGAACAGATCACCGAACTGGTCCATTACGTGCACAGCACGCACCCCCACGTGCACATCATCGCCCGCGCGACCGACCGCGATCACGTCTATGACCTGTGGGCCATGGGCTGCCGCGACATCATCCGCGAAACCTATGACAGCACCCTGCGCATGGGACGGTCGATGCTCGAAGCGCTCGGCATCCCGACCGACCGCGCCGAGGCCATGATCGCCGAGTTCAACGCGATGGACCGCCGGTCGATGCTGGCGCTTGCCGGTGCGCACAAGGTCGGCGTCGCCCCGCACGAGAACGAGGAATACATCGCCCGCGTCCGCAGCTACGTCACCGACATGGCACCAGTCCTGCAAACCCGCGTCACCGCTCACCGCGACGGCCGCGACCCCGATGCCGAGGCTCCGCTGGAAGACCCGGCGGCGAACTGACTCCGGGCGCGCATCGCCAACCGTGATGGCAGAGCCGACAAATCACGATCCCATGCGGGCAAAAATCGTGGCATGTAGGCCGCCATGACGACCGAGCTTCTCTCTGCGCTTGCCGCCTTCGCGCTGGTGTCTTCCATAACGCCGGGGCCGAACAACCTGATGCTGATGGCGTCGGGCGCCAATTTCGGGTTCCGCCGCACGATCCCGCACATGCTGGGCGTCGGTATCGGGTTCACGGTGATGATCGTGCTGGTGGGCGTGGGGCTGGTGCAGGTTTTCGAACGGGTGCCCTATGCCTACGAGGCGCTGACCGTTGCCTCGGTCCTCTACCTGTCGTGGCTTGCGTGGAAGATCGCGCATGCCGGCGCGCCCTCCGGCGCCGACCCGGATGCCCGCCCGATCACGTTTCTGCAAGCCGCCGCGTTCCAGTGGGTGAACCCCAAGGCGTGGACGATGTCGGTGGGCGCGGTGACGCTTTACGCACCGGGCCACACGCTGTGGGCGGTGGGGCTGGTCGCGCTTGTCTTCGGCGTGATCAACCTGCCCTCGGTCTCGCTCTGGACGGTGCTGGGCCAGCAGGTGCGCCGCCTTCTGACCTCCCCTGCCCGCCTGACGGCGTTCAACTGGTCGATGGCGGCGCTGCTTCTGGCCTCGCTCTGGCCGGTGCTGAGGCCCTACTTCACCTGAGCGGCACGAAGATATGCGTCACGAGGTCGTCCGGCGCGGTGTCGAGGGGCGAGTTCACGTAGACCTCGTAAGACGGGAAATCGTCCAGCTCCTCGCCCGACTCCGGCAGCCACGTGGCATAGATCCACGTGTAGGCGGCGGGCAGCCCGGTATAGGGGCCGCGATGTTCGAACCGGGCGACCTTGCCTTCGGGCAAGGTAAGGTCGGTCAATCCCTCGGGCACCGTCGCGCCGTCGGCCAGCAGCGCGCCGGCGTCGCTTGTCAGTTCCGGTTCGGGCGTGACCATCGGGTCGTCGAAATAGACCGCCGCCATGCCCCGCACATGGGCAAAGGCGTTCGCCTCGGCCAGTTGCGCGCTCAGCTTGGCGAAGGTCCGGCTGATTTCGGAATAGGCGCCCTTGTGGCGCAGGGCGGCCATCCGGCGGGTGGGCACGTCCGTGATCTGTGTGTCGAGCATCTGCAAGTCTCCTGTGGGGGCATTGGGCTTGAAGGTTCGGGGCCGGGCGCCACGGACCCGGAAGGCCTGCGGCGTCAGCCCGTACAGGTCCGCAAAAGCCCGGTTGAAGCTGCGCAGGACGGGATAACCCACGTCCCTTGCAATGACCTCGACCGGGTCACCGGTCTCGATCAGCTTCACGCCCGCCCGGTACAGCCGGATGCGGCGCACCGTCTGGGCACAGGTCTCCCCGGTCATCGCGTGGTAGACGCGGTGCCAGTGATAGGGCGACATCGCCGCCACGTCGGCCAGCACGTCGAGCGACAAACGCTCGCCTGCATTGGCGTGGATATGGTCGATGACGCGGTTGACCCGGTCGATATAGCCGTTGCGTGACATGCACCGATCCTGACACGGGCACGGCGGACAAGTCTTGCGGAGTTGCGATGCGCCCGCCATATAGCGCCCAACGCGACGGGGAGCCCCATGACTCATTACCTGGATTTCGAAAAGCCCTTGGCCGAGATCGAAGGCAAGGCCGAAGAGCTGCGCACGATGGCGCGCCAGAACGAGGAAATGGATGTCGAGGCCGAGGCAAAGGCGCTCGACAAGAAAGCGGCCGAGCTGCTGCGCGAACTGTATGGCAAGCTGACGCCGTGGCGCAAATGCCAGGTCGCGCGGCACCCGAACCGGCCCCATACCCGCGACTACATCAACACCATCTTCACCGAATACACGCCGCTGGCGGGCGACCGGAACTTTGCCGACGACCACGCCGTGATGGGCGGCCTCGCGCGGCTGGACGACCGGCCGGTGATGGTGATCGGCCACGAAAAGGGCGACGACACCAAAAGCCGCATCGCTCGCAATTTCGGCATGGCCCGCCCCGAAGGCTACCGCAAGGCGATCCGCCTGATGGCGATGGCCGACAAGTTCAACCTGCCGGTCATCACTCTGGTCGACACGCCGGGTGCCTATCCCGGCAAGGGCGCCGAGGAACGCGGCCAGTCCGAAGCAATCGCCCGCTCGACCGAGGCCTGCCTCGGCCTCGGCGTGCCGCTGATGAGCGTGATCATCGGGGAAGGCGGCTCCGGCGGCGCGGTGGCCTTCGCCAGCGCCAGCCAGGTCGCGATGCTGGAACATTCCGTCTATTCGGTGATCTCGCCCGAGGGCTGCGCCTCGATTCTGTGGAAGGATTCCGAGAAGATGCGCGAGGCCGCCGAAGCCCTGCGCCTGACCGCGCAGGACCTCAAGCAACTGGGCGTCTGCGACCGCATCATCCCCGAGCCGATGGGCGGCGCGCACCGCGACCGTGACGCGACCATCGACGCGGTCAAGCGGACGCTGGTCGACATGCTCGACAGCTTCGACGGCAAGGATGCCGACACGCTCCGCGCCGAGCGCCGCCGCAAGTTCCTCGACATGGGCTCGGTCGGTCTCGCGGCCTGATCTCCGGACTCAATCGGTTCACAAAGTGAACCACCCTGTTCTAAGCTGTTGAGACACGCCCGCGACCCGTCTCAAGCTGGAACCCATGCGCTCGCTTGCCAAGGCCCTGTCGTTGCTCGACCACTTTTCCGACCTGCAACCGCAGATCGGGCTGAGCGCGTTTCGCCGCCTCACCGGCCATGACAAGGCGACGCTGCACCGGCACCTTCAGGCGTTGACCGAGGCCGGGCTGCTGGAGCAGGACGGAGACAGCCGCGCCTACAGCCTCGGCCCCCGGATCGACCGGCTGGCCGCGCTGCGCGGCAAGCAGGGCGGCGGGCGTGTTCCCGTCGCGGCAACGGTCGATACGCTCAGCCGCCGGATCGGGGAAATGGTGCACCTGTCTCAGGTGCGGGACGACACCCTGCACACGATCCACCGCGCGGATTTCGGCCAGCACGCGATGCGCGTTGGCCTGCCCGCCGACTGGCCGCTGCCATGGGGCACCTCGTCCTCGGGCAAGGCGGTTCTCGCCTTTTCCGCGCCCGCCCTCACGGCGGCGCGCCTTGATGCGCTCGACATGCGCGCCGCGCAGAAAGACAACCTGCGCCGTGAATTGCGGCGCATCGCGGATCAGGGTTTCGCCCGCAGTTGCGACACGGTCGAGGTCGGCGTGTCCTCCTGCGCGATCCCCGTCTTCGGCGCCGACGGTCTGGCGCGCGGCGCGTGCAGTATCGCCTTCCCCACCCTGCGCGGCACGCCCGACCTGCTCGCCCGCGCGGCCTCGCTCCTGGCCGAGGCCGGACCCGGCCTGACCCACGGCATGGGTGGCACCGTTCCCGACCACGTCCGGCAGGCATGGCGCCGCACGACCGCACCGCAACCGCAAAGGATCCGCGCGTGAAGGACAGCAACTTTTTGAAAGAGAACAACGCCCGCCACCTGTGGCACCCGATGGCACATCCCGCCGACAGCATGGCGAACCCGCCCGCGATCATCACGCAGGGCGACGGCGTACATGTGACGGATGTGGACGGGCACCGCGTCGTCGATGCGGTGGGTGGGCTGTGGAACGTGAACCTCGGCTATTCCTGCGAACCGGTGAAGCAGGCGATTGCCGACCAACTGGAAGGTTTGCCGTATTACTCGATCTTCCGGGGCACCTCGAACGACAAGGTGATCGAGCTGTCCTACGTCCTGCAGGACTTCTTTGCGCCCGACGGTCTGACGCGCGCCTTCTTTACCTCGGGCGGGTCGGACTCGGTCGAGGTCGCGCTGAAACTCGCGCGCCAGTACCACCGCGCGCGCGGCGAGGCGGGACGCAGCAAGTACATCTCCCTGCTCAAGGGCTACCACGGCACCCATTTCGGCGGTGCCTCGGTCAACGGGAACGAGAAGTTCCGGCACGCCTACGACCCGCTCCTGCCCGGCTGCGTGCACGTGCCCGGCCCTTACCTCTACCGCAATGTCTTCGACGCGACGACGGCAGAGGATTTGGCAGGCAAGTGCCTCAACATGCTGGAAAAGACCATCGCGTTCGAAGGCGCTCACACCATCGCCGCCTTCATCATGGAACCGGTGCAGGGCGCGGGCGGCGTGATCCCGCCGCATCCGTCCTTCATGCCCGCCCTGCGGGAGATCTGCGACCGGCACGGAATCCTTTTGATCGCGGACGAGGTCATTACCGCCTTCGGTCGCACCGGCACGGAAACCGGAAGCCGCCACTGGGGGGTCCAGCCCGATTTCGCCTGCACCGCCAAGGCCATCACCAACGGCTACTTCCCCTTCGGCGCGGTGATGATCCACGCCCGCGTGGCCGAGGTGTTCGAAACCGGCGGCAAGATCGCCTCGGTCGATACCGGCTACACCTATTCCGGCCACCCCGTCGGCGCGGCGGCGGCGCTTGCCTGCCTCGCCGAAACCGACCGGATCAAACCGTGGACCAACGCGGGGCCTCGCGGGGCGGAACTCAAGGCCGGGCTGGAAGACCTGGCAGACCGCTTCGACGTGATCGGGGACGTGCGTGGCGAAGGGCTGATGTGCGCGATCGAGTTCACGTCGGACCGCGCCACCAAGGCCGCGCCCGACATGGCCGCCGTCGCCCGGTTCCAGAAGGCGGCATACGAGGACGGCACCATGGTGCGCGTGTCCGGGCCGAACGCGATCTTCTCCCCGCCCCTGATCGTCACGTCGGACGACGTGCAGACGATCCTGCGCTCCACCGAAGCCGGATTGCGCGCGATGTGATGCAGGTCCGGGTCGACACAGACAGCATGCGCACCTCTGCCGCGCCGCGCCCCTTCCGCGCCGATCCGCGCGCGCGGGCCTTCGCCGCCGATGTGCCCCCCGACCGCAAGTTCAAGATCGAGGACCTGATGGCCTTCAAACGCGGGCGCGGAGACCTCGTCTTCTCGGCCCTTGCGCTCATGGTCGCGCTGTTCTTCCTGATGACCTTCTTCACCGAAACCGGCTGGGACAAGCGCAAGCTGCCAGGCGACGGCTGGACCTACTGGGCGCGGCAGTTCGGACTGATCGACGGCGAAGGCCGGCTCGCCCGGCTGGGCCGCATCCTCAAGCAAGGCTGGGTCGCGCCCATGATCTGCCTTGCGATCCTCGTCCCGGCGGCGGTCCTGAACCTGCGCGACTCGTGGCGTGTGCACCGCTGGCGCGTCCGGTTTCGCCAGCCGACCAGCCTGCGATACGAGGGCGAGATGTGGCTGCGGGCGCTCGAATTCGTGGGCTGGTTCATCGCCTACACGTTGCTTGTTCCGGTGCTGGGCTACCTCGTCTCCACCCTTCTTCTCGGCACGCTTTTGCCGTGGCGGCTGGACTATCGCGGACCGCGCTGGATGGGCATCTGCCTCGCCGCGTCCTTTACCATCGTTCTGGTCTTCCGCACCGGGCTGCAGATCCGCACGCCGGTGAACATCTGGCTTTACGACCAGCTTCCGCAACAGGCCGCGGCCTTCATGAAGACGTGGTTCTGAGGGATGGAGGCGCTCTGGACCGGCATCGACAACATCTTCCAGCCCGGCGTGCTGGTGGCGATGCTGATCGGGTCGGTGGGGGGGCTGGCCATCGGCGCGGTGCCGGGCATCGGACCGGCCATCGCCATCGCGATCCTTCTGCCCGCCACCGTGTTCCTCGACGACCTGGTGTCGCTGGTGCTTCTTCTGGGTGTTTACGGGTCTTCGATGTATGGCGGCGCGATCCCCGCGATCCTCATCAACACGCCCGGCACGCCGGTCAACGCGCTCACCACCTATGACGGGTACGCCATGACGCGGCGCGGTCAGGCCGCGCGGGCGCTTGCTCTGGCCTATTCCGCGTCCTTCTTCGGCGGTTGCTTCTCGATCCTGATCGCGTTGGGGGCACTCATGGCATTCGGCCCGTACCTGCGTGACCTCGGCGCGTTGTTCGGGCAGCGGGACATCTTCATGGCCGCGGCGCTTGGTGGCGTTCTGCTGATCGCCGCGCACCGGCGCACCATGGGCATCGCGGCGCTGCTCTTCGGGTTCGGCTTCCTGATCGCGATGATCGGGCGGCAGACGCTGAAACAGGTGGACCGCTACACCTTCGGGATCGAATACCTCTATCCCGGTTTCAACCTGATCGTCGTGATCGTGGGCACCTTCGCCATCAGCCAGGCACTGTTCCTTCTGACCGGCAAGGATGACGACCCGCCCCGCGCGCGGCTTTCGGGCACCCTGCTTGCGGGGTTCGTCGAACTCGCACGGCACCGCGTCGTCGCGCTGATCTCTGCCGGTTACGGCACGATCATGGGCATCATCCCCGGCGTCGGCGAATTCGTCGCGCAGTTCTTCAGCTACTCCACCGCGCGCGCCATCTCGAAGGAGCCGGCCCGGTTCGGCCACGGCGCGCCCGAGGGCCTCGTGGCATCCGAGACCGCCAACAACGCCGTCCCCGCCGCCGCCATGATCCCCCTTCTGGCGCTTGGCGTGCCCGGCGAGGCGCTGACCGCCATGATGATGGTCGTCTTCTTCGACGCAGGGATCAAACCGGGGCCGGACATCTTCGAGAACAACCCCGATTTCCTGTTCTCGCTCTTCATCGCGCTGCTGCTCGTGAACCTGATCGTGGTGGCGACGCTGCTTACCACGTCGAAATACATCGCGCGCATGATCTACATCCCGAACCGCCTGCTGGGCGCGTTCATCCTGATGCTCAGCTTCGTCGGCGTCTTCTCGATCCGCAATTCGTTCACCGACTGCATGTTCGCCGCCGGGTTCGGCTATCTCGGCTACATCCTGCGGCGGCTCGACTGGCCGCTTGTCCCCATCGTCCTCGGCCTCGTCCTCGGCTCGATCATGATCGAAAAGCTCACCGCCGGGGCGGGCCAGATCAAGACGATTGCGGACTTGGTGAATCGGCCCGTCTCGGGCACGTTGTTCGTCGCGATCCTTGTGGTGATCGCGGTGACTCTGGTGTCGACCCTCCGGCAACGGCGGTTCGATCCGACATAAGAAAACCACGACAGGGAGAAAACAATGAAACATCTTCTGGCATCCGCCGCGCTGGCGGCCATGGCCGCCGCCTCTCCGGCGCTGGCCGAATACCCCGACGGACCGGTGCAGTTCATCGTGCCGTGGCCCCCCGGCGATTTCGAAGACATCCTGACCCGCATGATCGCGGACGACATGGCCAAGGCTACCGGCCAGTCCGTGTCGGTCGTCAACCGCCCCGGCGGCGGCGACGGCCCGTTCCCCGGCGCGCTGGAAGTGCTGAACGCGCCCAACGACGGATCGGTCATCGGCTCCTTCGTGATCGGTGTTCCGGTGGTGGGCCCCAAGATCGACATCGGGATCGAGGAAGACAGTTTCGTGCCCGTGGGCATCTTCCTGACCTACCCATTTGTCCTCGCGGCATCGGGCGATGCGCCCTATTCCAACATGGCCGAACTGGCCGCCTATGCGCAGGACAACGACGTGGTCCTCGGCCACTTCGGCGCGGGCCTGACGCCGACCAAGGTGTCCTTCGTCGCCGCCAAGGAGATGGGGTTCGAGTTTGCTGACGACAGCGCGTTCGACCTGTTGGACTGCAACACCCTGTCCTCGGGCGACGCGGACGTCATCAACACAACGCTCGCGCTGATCGAGCCGTGTCTGGACGAGATCAACGTGCTTGGCAGCATCGGCGCGGATCCGATCGAAAAGCTGGGAGGCGTGCAGACGCTGGCCGCGCAGGCCAACATCGCACCGCTTGAATTGTGGAACGGCCTGTTCGTGACGAAAGGCACGCCGCAAGAGGTGATCGATACCATCGCGGGCGTCGCCGAACAGACGATGGCGAGCGAAGCCGCCCAGACCCTGATGCAAGAGACCGGCGCCGCCGTCTATTGGCAGGGACAGGCCGAGGCTCAGGCCCGGATCGAGGCCGACCGTGCCACAGACGCGGCCTTCAACGCCAAACTGGCCGAGTAAGGGACAGGTAGGTCGGCTGCCAAGCAGCCGACCTACGCACAAGAATGCAGCGTATTCGCCTGGGCCTTCTGCAGGTCAATCACGACCGGACCGAGGAGATCGGGGATCACTACCCCGACGACAGCCACCGGTTCCGCGACCTGTTCGACCAGCTCGAACAGCGGTTCACCTATCGCGTCTACATGACCGAAGGCGGCGAACTGCCCGAAAGCCCGATGGAGCAGGACGCGTTCCTGATCACCGGTTCCCCCCTGTCCGCGATGGACGATCACCCGTGGATGGCCGGGTTGATGGACTTCATCCGCGCCTGTGACGCGACCCGCACGCCCTTGCTCGGCTGCTGTTTCGGCCATCAGGCCATCGCCCGCGCCTTGGGCGGCACGCTTGCCAAGCGCAACGGCGGCTACAACGTCGGCGTCGAGACCACGCATTTTACTCGACAACGCCCATGGATGGACGGCCCCGAACAGGTGCCGATGTATGTCTTTCACGAAGACCACGTCGTCACCCTGCCCTCCGGCTGCGACCTGCTGGGAGGCTCCAACGCCTGCCCCATCGGCAGCTTTGCCAAGGGTAACCATATCTTCACCACGCAAGCCCACCCCGAGATCGACCACCGCTTCATGGAGGCGGTAATGCGCCACGTCGAAGGGCATGGCGAAGACCTGTCCTCCGGCTGGGCCACGATGGATCAGGAGCCGCAGGGCGTTGTCTTCGCCGGGTGGGCGGCCGAGTTCTTCAAGGGTGGTCGCCATGCGCAATCTGGCTGACCACGACAGCTTCACCGATGGCGTCCCGCACGCCACCTTCGCGCAGATGCGGGCCGAGGCGCCCCTGCACTGGACCGAGGCGTTTGCGGGCAACAAGGGCTTCTGGTCCCTCACCCGCCACGCCGACATCCTCGCCGCCAACCGCGACCCCGCGACGTTCTCCAGCGCCCAAGGCATCCGGATCGAGGATCAGACGCGCGAGGAATACCTCGCCCGCCGTACCTTTCAGGAAACCGACCCGCCCGAGCATTTTGCCACCCGCCGCATCGTGCAGGGGGCCTTCGCCAAACCCGTGATCGCCCGGTTCGAAGGCGTCGTGCGCGAGTTGGCGCGGGACATCGTCGCCCGCGCCGTGGCGCAGGGGACGGGCGATGGCGTCGCGATGATCGCCAAGGAACTGCCGATGAAGATGCTCGGCCGCATCCTCGGCGTGCCGGACGCGGACCTCGACTGGCTGGTCGAAAAAGGCGACGCGCTGATCGGCAACACCGATCCCGATTTCACCGACACCGTTCTCGACAAGGTCGACACCTCCGCCTACGCCATGATGCCCTTCCGTTCGCCTGCGGGGGTGGAGCTTTATGACTACGCCGACGCGATCCTCGACGGGGCGAAACCCGTCACCGACGACGGCATCCTGCGCTGCGTGCTGGACGCCGAGGGCGCGTTGGATCGCCTCGCGTTCAAGAACTTTTTCTGCCTTCTGGTGGCCGCTGGGAACGACACGACGCGCTATTCCATCGCGATGGCGCTTTACCTTCTGGCCCGCGATCCGGCGCTGTTCGACGCGGTCAGGTCGGGCCAATACTTCGACACGGCGGGCGATGAATTCATCCGTCTCGCCTCCCCCACCCTGCACTTCCGCCGCACCGCCACCCGCGACATCGACCTGCACGGGCAAACGATCCGCGAAGGCGACAAGGTGCTGTTGTGGTTCGTGTCCGGCAACCGCGATGCCGAGGTCTTCGATCAACCGGACACCCCCATCCTCGACCGTCCGTCCAACCGCAACCTCGCCTTCGGACAGGGCGGTCCGCATGTCTGTCTGGGCATGTGGCTGGCGCGGCTGGAACTGCGGGTCGTACTGGAAGAGCTGTCGAGGCAGGCCAAGGCGCTGACCCTTCTTGACGAACCGGCATGGACCCGGTCCAACTTCATCTGCGGGGTGAAATCCCTGCCCATCAGGATCACCGCCCCATGAGAACCCGCGCGCTGTTTGCCGACCTTCTGAACCTGCCGCGCGGCAAGGTCGTCCCCGCCCACGTGGCCGAGGGCGGCAAGATCGGCTTCGCCCGCGGCGTGTTCGGCACCACCTATGACCGCGACCTGATCCCCGTCCCCGGCACCGGCATGTTCGACGGCATCCCCGACATGGACCTGATGCTCGACACCCGCCGCCCCTCGTGGCGCCCGGACGAGGAGGTCGCTTTGGGGGACCTGCACGCCGATGGCGCGGCCTATGTCCTCTGCCCCCGTGGCGCGTTGAAACGGGCGGTCGCCGCGTGGGAGGCAAAGGGTCTGACCCCGATGATCGGGCTCGAGTTCGAGGCCTACGTGTTCCAGCAGGACGATGACGGCACGTGGCGCCCCTATGACACGCCCGGCGCCTTCGTCTACGGTACCGGCCCCGCGAACGACCCCGACGGGCTGATGGACGCGATCTGGGACACGGCGGATGCCTGTGACTTGCCCATCGAGTCGATGAACGGCGAATACGACAACGGCCAGTTCGAACTGACCCTGTGCTTTGCCGACGCTTTGAAAGCCTGCGACGACGCCTTCCTGTTTCGCACCATGGCGCGGGAGGTCGCGCTGGACCGCGGATACCTGCTGACCTTCCTGCCCAAACCCATCCCCGACCGGGGTGGCTCGGGCCTGCACGTCAACTTCTCGTTCACGCGCGACGGGGCCAACGTGATCGCCCCTGATGGGGCATTGTCCGACACCGCCAAGCAGTCCATGGCCGGCCTGATCGCGCATCACGAGGGGCTGGCGGGCCTTCTGGCCCCCACGGTCAATTCCTACGACCGCCTCACGCCCGCCTCGATGGCCGGCTACTGGGCCAACTGGGCCGACGACCACCGCCTCGTCACCACCCGCTGCGCCACCGGATCGCCCACATCCGCACGGCTGGAACACCGCATGGCGGACGGAGCGGCGAACCCCTACATCGCCGTCGCCTCGGTCCTGCAAGCCGCGCTTCTGGGCGTCGACGGCTCGCTCGACCTGCCCCCTGCCGAAGACCTCGACGGTCTGGAAAATACCCGCGCCACCCGCCACGTTCCACCATCGCTCGACAAAGCACTGGCCGCGCTCGACGCCGACGCCATCCTGCGCGGCGCGGTCGGAGAGGAATTGTGCGATGCCCTGCTTTTTCTCAAACGGGACGAGGTCAAACGGCTTGACGGAAAAACCGTGGACGAGGTCCGCACCTATTACCTGCCGTTCATCTGATGCCGCACCTGACGCTTGAATATTCCCCGAACCTCGAACCGGAGGTCGACATGACCGCCCTGTGCGATGCCCTGCGTGAGGCGATGATCGAGACCGGCGTCTTCCCCATGCCCGGCATCCGCGTCCGCGCCTATCCCGCCACGCATATGTCAGTGGCCGATGGCGACCCAAAACATGCCTTCATCGACATGTCCCTGCGCCTGCGCGCGGGCCGGTCCGACGCCGACAAGCACCGCGCGACCGATCACGTGTTCGACGCCGCCCGCGCCTTCCTTGCACCCGTGATGGAGCGCCGCTCCCTCGCCCTGTCGTTCGAGATGCGGGACATCAACCCCGACCTGTCGCGTAAGACCGGCACCATCCGCGACCATCTGAAAGACCCCGCCAATGGCTGACCTCGACCAAAACCTCGCCCGCCTGTCGGAGCTTCTGGAGCGTTACCGCGAGCCCATCCTCAACCGCATCGGCGGCGAACTGGTCCCGGCGCGGGACGGCGCGGTTTTCGAGACGCATTCGCCGACTGACGAGACCCTGATCGCCACGGTCGCCAAATCCGGCAAGGCCGACGTCGACGCCGCCGCCCGCGCGGCGAAAAAGGCGTTCCCCGACTGGCGCGACATGGGCGGGGCGGAGCGCAAAAAACTGCTACACGCCATCGCCGACGCCATCGTCGCGCGGGCTGAGGATATCGCGCTCTTGGAATCCTGGGACACCGGCCAGCCGATCCGCTTCATGGCCAAGGCCGCCCTGCGCGGGGCGGAAAATTTCCGCTTCTTTGCCGACCGCGCGCCCGCCGCGCGGGACGGGCAGATGCTGCCCTCGCCCACCCTGATGAACGTCACGACCCGCGTGCCCATCGGCCCGGTCGGCATCATCACGCCGTGGAACACACCCTTCATGCTATCGACGTGGAAGATCGCGCCCGCGCTCGCCGCAGGTTGCACCGTGGTCCACAAACCCGCCGAATTCTCCCCCGTCACCGCCGCCCTGCTGGTCGAGATCGCCGAAGAGGCGGGCCTGCCCCCCGGCGTCTGGAACATGGTGCAGGGCATGGGCGAGGATGCAGGCCGGGCGCTCACCGAACATCCCGACATCAAGGCCATCGCCTTCGTCGGCGAGTCGAAAACCGGCAGCGCGATCATGGCGCAGGGCGCGGCATCGCTGAAACGGGTGCATTTCGAACTGGGCGGCAAGAACCCAGTGATCGTCTTCGACGACGCCGATCTGGACCGGGCGCTCGATGCGGCGATCTTCATGATCTACTCGCTGAACGGCGAACGCTGCACCTCGTCGTCTCGTTTGCTGGTACAGGACACCATCGCGGATGATTTCGAGACACGTCTGGCCGAGCGCGTGGGCCGGATCAAGGTCGGCCACCCGCTTGATCCCTCGACCGAGGTCGGCCCCCTGATCCACAAGGTCCACGCCGACAAGGTGCTGGGCTACATGGGCGCCGCACAGGCCGAAGGCGCGGTAATCGCAGCCGGAGGCGCGCGACACGGAGATACCGGGCATTTCGTGCAGCCGACGCTTTTCACCCGCGCGTCGAACGACATGGCCATTGCGCAGGAAGAAATCTTTGGCCCCGTGCTCACTTGCATTCGCTTCTCGACCGAAGACGAGGCGCTGTCGATGGCCAACGACGTGGCCTATGGCCTGACGGGCTACGTCTGGACCAATGACCTGACCCGCGCGATGCGCGTGACCGAGCGGCTGGAGGCCGGGATGATCTGGGTCAATTCCGAAAACGTCCGCCACCTGCCCACGCCTTTCGGCGGGGTAAAGGCATCCGGCATCGGGCGCGACGGCGGCGACTGGTCGTTCGAGTTCTACATGGAGCAAAAGCACATCGGTTTCGCCACCGGCTACCATAAAATCCCGAGGTTGGGGGCATGAGCGAGAGCCGCGCATCGACGGGCCCTGAACCGGCGATCCTCACCCCGTTCCCGGGCACTTTATGCCAGCCAAGTCCGAATATGCTTGCCACGATGCGCAGGTGGCAGACCTATCGCCGGGCCGTGGGAGGGCCCGTCGATGCGCGGCGGCTTCGCCTTGATTCCGCGCGGGAGTGTCGCACCACCCGCACCATCGTCGGGCCGCGGTGCGGCGATCCAACGTCAATTCTGCAGACCTTTATGGTTGCCAAGTCCGGACGCCAGCCAAGCGGCGCGCTGTGGGCAGCCAAATCGCCATGCCGGGGGGCGGCCCGGCGATGCGCGTTCATCGGGCTTACGCGGCCCCACTGGGGCCACAATCCCTCTGCGGCCTGCGGCCTTGATTCCGCGCGGGCACTTCAGACGGGCGGTCGGTGCGTGAGACAAGAGGTCCCGGCTCAGAGGCCGGGACGCGACACACGCAACTGCAAACAACCCGCCCCGGACTTGATCCGGGGCCTCCACGCCACACCGGCCAGAAGGACCACCTGATGCCCGTCCCACCCCCGGTCCTGCACCCGCCGTTCAACACCGTCCGCCTCAGCCACATCACCTACACGGTGACCGACCTCGCTACGTCCCGCGCGTTCTGGGTCGACACACTCGGCCTGCAGATCAGCGCCGAGACCGACACCGCCCTGCACCTCCGCGCGATGGAGGAACGCAACCACCACTCGATCATCCTGCAACAGGGCGTTGAGCCCCGCGCCGGGGCGCTGGCCTTCAAGCTCTACGAAGACGCCGACCTCGACCGCGCCGCTGACTGGTTCTCGGCCCAAGGCCAAGGCACAACCTTCACCGACGACCCACTTACCGGCCGCACGCTGCACACCACCGACCCGCACGGTGTCCCGCTGGACTTCTACGCCCGCATGACGCGCCTGCCGTCGATCCACCAGAACTACGCACTCTACCACGGCGTCAAACCGCTCCGGATCGACCACTTCAACCTCTTCAGTCCCGACGTGGACGGCTCCATCGACTTCTGGACGCAGATGGGCTTCCGCACCACCGAATACACCGAGGATGCCGAGACCGGGAAATGCTGGGCCGCGTGGATGCACCGCAAGGGCGGCGTGCACGACATCGCGTTTACCAACGGCATCGGCCCGCGCCTGCACCACACCGCCTTCTGGGTGCCGACGCCGCTCAATATCATCGACCTTCTGGACCTCATGTCCACCACCGGCTACCGCGACAACATCGAACGCGGGCCGGGGCGGCACGGCATCTCCAACGCCTTCTTCCTTTACATCCGCGACCCGGACGGCCACCGGATCGAGATCTACTGCTCGGACTACCAGACCGTCGATCCCGACCACGAACCGATCCACTGGGACCTCAAGGACCCCTCCCGCCAGACCCTCTGGGGCGCCCCCGCCCCGCGAAGCTGGTTCGAGGAAGGCACGCTGTTCGAAGGCCTCGCCCCCCGCGAGCCCGCGCTCAAGGCGCAACCCATCGTGGCGCCCTGATGGAGTGGGAGGGCTTTTCCGATTGGGGCCGCCACGTCGCCGACTGGGCCGAGGCGTATCACCGCGACATCCGCGACCGCCCCGTGCGCGCGCAGACAGCGCCGGGTGACATCGCCGCCCAGATCGCCCCGCACCCGCCCGAACAGGGCGAGGGGATGGAAGCGATCTTCCGCGATTTCGAACGCATCGTGATGCCGGGGATGACCCACTGGCAGCACCCGCGCTTCTTTGCCTATTTCACCTCCAACGCCTCGCCCGCCTCGGTCCTGGCGGAATACATCGTGTCGACCATCGCCGCGCAATGCATGTTGTGGCAGACGTCCCCGGCGGCAACCGAGATGGAAGGCGTGATGATCGACTGGCTGGCGCAGGCGCTTGGCTTGCCGGCCGGGACCTCGGGCGTGATCCAGGACAGCGCCTCCTCCGCCACCCTCTCTGCCGTCCTGACCATGCGCGAACGCGCGACCGGCTGGCGCGGCAACCGCGAGGGGCTGAACGCACAGGGCCGGTTGCGCATCTACTGCTCGGATGAAGTGCACTCCTCCATCGACCGCGCCTGCTGGGTCGCCGGCATCGGGCAGGATAACCTCGTCAAGCTGCCCACTACCGGCGCACCGCATTACGGGATGGACACCCACGCCCTGCGTCGCGCCATCGACGCGGACCTCGCCGCCGGACACATCCCCGCCGGGATCATCGCCATCACCGGCGGCACCGGGATCGGCGCCTGTGATGACCTGAACGCGGTCGCGGACGTGGCCGAGGCGCACGACCTCTACACCCATCTCGACGCCGCATGGGCCGGGTCCGCGATGATCTGCCCCGACCTGCGCGAGCCATTCTGGGACGGCGCAGGGCGCTATGACAGCATCGTCTTCAACCCGCACAAATGGTTGGGCGTGCAGTTCGACTGCGCCGCGCAATTCCTGCGCGACCCACGGGCGCAACTGAACACGCTCAAGATCGAGCCCGAATACCTCAAGACCTCGCAAACCGTCATTAACTACAGCGAGTGGACGATCCCGCTGGGCCGCCGGTTCCGCGCGCTGAAACTGTGGTTCGTCATGCGCGCCTACGGCCTCGAAGGTCTGCGCGCCCGCATCCGCAACCACGTCATATGGGCGCAGGAGCTGTGCGAGGTGGTCCGAGCCATGGACGGGTTCGAGATCGTGACCGGCCCGATCCTGTCGCTCCTCTCCTTCCGCTGCCCCGGCGACGACGCGATGCAGCAACGGCTGGTCGACGCAATCAACGACGATGGCCGCATATACCTTACTCAAGGCATGCACGAAGGCCGCCGCATGATCCGCCTGCAGGTCGGCCAGTTCGAGACGACGCGCGAAGACGTGATGATGGCCGCCGACGTGATTGCCGAGGTCTGGAGCACGCTCAAATGAAGATCATTTCCTTCACCCACAACGGCACCGCCCGCTGGGGCCTTCTGCAACCGGACGGCATCGCGCCGATGGACCACCTTGCGCCAACGGTGAAAAGCGCGGTCGAGGCGGGCTTGATCGCCTCGCTGCCGTCGGACACCAAAGCAACGCTAAAGCCCGACGAGATCGCGCTCACGCTCCCCCTGCCCGATCCGGGCAAGATCATCTGCGTCGGCGTGAACTTCCCCGACCGCAATGCGGAATACAAGGACGGGGTCGAGGCGCCGCCAAACATGTCCCTATTCCCCCGCTTCCCGCAATCCTTCACGGCCCATGACCAGCCCCTCATCCGGCCCCCGGAAAGCGAGAAACTCGACTACGAGGGCGAGATCGCCATCGTCATCGGTACCGGAGGTCGCCGCATCGCCGAAGCCGACGCATGGTCCCACGTTGCCGCCGCAACCCTTTGCAACGAGGGCACGATCCGCGACTGGGTGCGGCACGCGAAATTCAACGTCACCCAAGGCAAGAACTGGGACCGCTCGGGCGCGATGGGGCCGTACCTGACGCCTATCACGTCTGCAGATCAACTCGCCGACATCCGCCTCACCACCCACGTGAATGGCGAACTCAGGCAGGACGACAGCACCAGCCGCATGCTGTTCCCGATCCCGCGCCAGATCGCGTACATCTCGACCTTCACGACGCTCCATCCCGGCGACATCATCGTCACCGGCACCCCCACCGGCGCGGGCGCGCGGTTCGACCCGCCGCGATACCTCGAACCCGGCGACGTGATCAAGGTCACCGCCGAGGGCCTCGGCACCCTGCGCAACACTGTGGAGGACGAATGACCCCCGACCAGATCAACGCCGCCGCCACCGCGCTGTTCGAGGCCGAGACGACGGGCCAGCAGATCGGCCTTCTCAGCCTCGCCTATCCCGACATCACGATGGACGACGCCTACGCCGTCCAGACCCGGCTCATGGCGCTGAAACTGGCCGAAGGCCGCCGCGTGATCGGCTGGAAGATCGGCCTGACCAGCCGCGCCATGCAGGACGCGCTTGGCATCGACATCCCCGATTCCGGCGTTCTGTTCGACGACATGGCCTTCGACACAGGCAGCACCGTGCCCGAGCGCCGGTTCATCGAACCACGGGTGGAGGCAGAAATCGCCTTCGTCATGGACGCGCCCCTGGGCGGCGCGGACATCACCCGCGACGACGTGCTGGATGCCACGGCCCATGTCTGCCCCAGCCTCGAACTGCTCGACACGCGTATCCTGCGCAAGGATCCCGCCACCGGCTCCCCGCGCCGGATCTTCGACACGATATCGGACAACGCCGCCAATGCCGGTGTCGTGCTGGGAGAGGCCCGGCACGACCCGCGCGTGGTCGACCTGCGTCGCGTCGGCGCCATCGTGACCCGCGATGGCGGGGTGGAGGAAACGGGTCTCGGCGCGGGCGTGCTGAACGATCCGGTCGAAAGCGTGGTCTGGCTCGCCCGGCGCATGGCGCAATACGGCCAGCGCATCGAACCGGGTCACGTGATCCTCTCCGGCTCCTTCATCCGCCCCATCGAATGCCCCCCCGGCAGCGCGATCCACGCCGATTTCGGCGATTTCGGAGAGGTCTCCATCTCCTTCGCCTGACCGAACCGAGGCCGCCCACCAGGGCGGATGAGGGCGCGGTTTACCTCCGCGCGATGGCGATGTTTTTGGTCTGCACGTAGTTCCAGAGCGCCTCGCGCCCCTTCTCGCGGCCATAGCCCGACTTGCCATAACCACCAAACGGCGTCTCGACCCCGCCGGCGTACCATTCGTTGACAAACACCTGCCCCGCCCTCAGCCGCCCCGCCGCGCGCATCGCGCGGTCGATGTCGCGGGTGAACACGCCCGAGACGAGCCCGTACTCGGTGCCGTTCGCGATCCCGATGGCCTCGTCCTCGTCCCGGAAGGTCAGGATCGACAGGACCGGGCCGAACACTTCGTCCTGCGCGATCTCCATGTCGGGCGTCACATCCGCCAGAACGGTGGGTTCAAGGAAGGCGCCGGGGATGTTCATCGCCCGGCCACCCGTCGCCAGCCGCGCGCCCGCCTCGACCGCTCGCGCCACCATGCCCGCCGCCCGGTCGCGTTGCGGCACGCTGACCATCGCCCCCATGTTCGCGCCGAACTCCGTCCGTTCGATCCCCGGCCCGACCGACAGCGACTGCGCGACAGACGCCGCGCGCTCCACCATCTCCTCCGCCCGGCTCTCATGCACGATCACCCGGCTCATCGCCGAACAGACCTGCCCGGCATTGAAGAAGATGCCCCAGCGCAGGTCACTCTCGAACGCGTCGAGATCGGCGTCTTCATGCACGATGGCCGCCGACTTGCCGCCCAGTTCCAGCACGCAAGGCACCACGTTCCGCGCCGCCGCCGTCGCGATGTTGATCCCCGTCGCGACCGACCCGGTGAACACGATCTGGTTCACGCCGCCGTGCCCGGCCAGCGCCGCGCCAGCCTCGCGCCCCAGCCCGCACAGCACGTTGACCGCACCCGCGGGCAGCCCGACGGCTTCGGCAGCACGGGCGAAATAGCCGTTGGTCAGCGGCGTCAGTTCCGGCGATTTGATCACGCAGGCATTGCCCGTCGCCAGCGCCGCCGACAGCGACCGCGCCGTCATCTCCACCGGGTAATTCCACGGGATGATCTGCGCCGACACGCCCATCGGTTCGTATTCCGTCCAGTCGAAATACCCCGCGCCCAAGGGGATCGAGCGGCCTTCGACCGTCTCCGCCTGGTTGCCGTAATACTCGAAATACCGCGCCGCGCCGTCGACCTCGATCTCGGCCTCCCACAGGGGCTTGCCCTGTTCGCGCGTCAGCACGCGGGCGATCTCGTCGCGGTTTTGGGCGAGGTACCGCCCCATCGCCTGCACCATGCGCCCGCGTTCCACGGGGCGCAGATCGCTTAGTAGGCCCGCGCGGTGCACCCGCTGCGCCGCCGCCACCGCGCGGTCGACGTCACCCGCATCGGAAAGCGCGTGGGTGGCAAAGACCTCACCCGAGCCGGGATCCTCCACGTAGATCCGGCCCGCGCCGCCCTCGACGAATGTGCCGTCGATATAGTTCTGCCAATGGTCCATGTGTCAGCTCGTGAAGTCGGTGATGAGGGTGATGCCGGGCGGTTGCGCCGCGTCCATCGCGGCCAGCGCGCGGCCCGCCTGCGACAAGGGGATACGCGCCGTGATCAGGCGGTCGAGAGGCAACGCGCCCTGCGCATAGAGGTCCAGCAACCGGTCGAACCCCGCCGCCCCCATCCCGCGCGTGCCGTGCAGCGTCAACTGTCGCGCATAAACCAGTTCCAGCAGCGGCAGCGGCACGGTTTCATGCGCGCCCACCGGCATCCCTATCTGCACGTGCCGCCCGAGCTTCCGCAAGGAGCGGAGCGAGGCATCGAAGGTCGCCGTGATCCCCAGCGCGTCGACCGACACATGCGCGCCGCCTCCCGTCAGCGCGCGCACCCGCGCCGCCACGTCGCCTTCTGCCGCGCTCACGCACAGGTCCGCGCCCAGATCGCCCGCCATGCCCAGCGCCGCGTCGGATATGTCGACCGCGACCACCTTCGCGCCCAGCGCCTTTGCGATCATCACCGCCGACAAGCCCACACCGCCGCAGCCATGCACCGCCAGCCATTCGCCCTTTGCCAGCGCCCCGCGATCCGTCAGCGCGCGCCATGCCGTCGTGACCCGGCACCCCATCCCGGCGGCGATGTCGAAGGGCACGGCCTCTGGCAAGGGGACAAGGTTGAAATCGGCGCGCGGCACGGCCACCGCCTCGGCAAAGGCACCCCATTGGGTAAATCCGATCACCGCCTGGCTGTCGCACACGGTCGGCTGGCCCGCCGTGCAGTCGGCGCAGGTGCCGCATCCAAGGATGAACGGCGCGGTCACGCGATCTCCCACCGCGTGCCGCGCGCAGTCCGGCCCCACCGCCGCGACGATGCCCGACAGTTCATGCCCCATCACGTGCGGCAGCGTGACGTCCGGGTCGGCCCCGTCCCATGCATGGTGATCGGACCGGCAGACACCGCACGCCTCAAGACGCACGATCACGCCGTCCGCCGGGCAATCCGGGTCCGGCACGTCTGTCAGGACGAGCGGGTCGCGCCAGCGGGTCATCAGGGCGGCTTTCATGTCTCAGACCTTCAGTCGATGCGCATGCAGGTGATCGTAATGCGGGCGCATCCGGCGCACCACCTGCCGCACACGTTCGGGCGCGTCGTCCAGTTCGACATACCGCCGCTTTTGCGGCGTCAGCCCGGTCGAGGCCTTCAGGTTCTGGTGAAAGGACCCGCCATCCCACCAGCTGTACTGCCCGGTATCCGCGCCCGGCTCCCAAGTCAGGGCGTGTTCGAGGAAGGGAATGCCCACCGCATCGCAGAACGCTTCGGTTATCGCGTGTGGGTTCTCCAGCAGATCGCCGGAATCGATTACCGGCGGCGGCGCGCCGTTCAGCGCGGTCAGCAGGTCGAACAGCGCGCGCTGTTCAGGGAACCCGACCTCCAGCTCGTCGAAATCGGGCCACTTGTCGTACATCGACGTGACCGTCAGCGCCGGATCGCGGATCAGGAAGGCATGGGTGAAATGCCCGAGGAATTCGGGCGTCCACATGTGGTTGATGTAGTGTGGGAAGTCCTTGAGGAAGACCGGCCCGCGCGCCGCCCGCGCCCGGATTTCGTCCCAGACCGAGGCCAGCGTCAGCCCCGGCGTCGTCTTCTCGCCCTCGCGGTACCGCGGCCACAAAGGGTCCTCTCCCTGGTACCACGCCTCTCCGAACGGTTCGTGCAGGCAGTCAAGATCCCCGCGCTGCCGCATCATCCATTCGAACGCGGTGGAGGTAGAGCGCGGCACGGCCCAAAGCGCGACGATCTTATGCATCAGGGTCACCGTTCAGGGCCGGACAGCGCCCGTACCGCACGGGGCGCCCTTCCGCTGCGCCAAAGACTGAAAGCGCGCCGACGTGACCGCTGCCTGTCCACGGCAACCCTGCGCCCGCCCCGTGGGGGGCGGTGCGGGCGCTGTTCGGCTGCGCCGAACCGGGCATCACAACGCTTCCAGCAACCGGCCATGCGCGCCTTCGGGGCGCAGGCCAAGCGAGCGGAAGATGCGCCAGTAAAGCGCCGTGTCGTGGCCGATCACCGGCTTGCCGATGGCGGCTTCCAGCTGCGGGATCAGGTGCAAGGGCCGCTGCGGTTGCCCGTTCGGCCCGGTGCGAAAATTGCACATTCCGTTGATCAGGATCGCCTCGGCCTCGGGCGCCTTCTCGGCGACATAGGCAAAACTGCGCGCGGCCAGTTCCCCGTCAAAGATCCAGCGTTTCGCGTTCACCGCCGCCTGATCGGGGAACCATCCCTGATCGACGAAATTCCCGGCCCACAGCACCTCGATCCCGGCTTCCTGCAGGAACCCGACCGTGCCCTGCCACCACTCAGGCCAGTGATAAGCCGCGTTCAAAGCCACCGATCCGATCCCCTGATCACGCAGCGCCTCGACCATCGCGTATCCCGCCATGTGGAACGCGACGCCATGGGTGTCGGAGAGCCGCGCGCAATGGTCCGCGATGCCCTGCACGCCCAACCCGCTGGCATGCACCCAGTTCGACCCCACCTGCGCCGCCACGTCTGCCCCGTTCCGCGCCATGCAATGCACGAAATCGTCCAGCATGGCGAAATTCGCCTTCCTCTGGTCCAGCCCGTGCACGTAGTCGGGCACATGCAGCATCCAGCCATGCACACCCACCGTCTCGGGCGCGATCCGCTGGAAGTCGGTCGGCGCCGCGTCCCAGTCGAAGGGCGGACAGGTGAACCCCACCTGGTGCGGGAAGAGCTTTTGCTCGGGCGTCCAGTCCGAAGGCATCATGGCATCGGATCTCCCGCATCGGCGCTGCCCGCGTATTTGGGCAGGCCGTCGTCGATCTCCACCCACGGCAGACGCTCGGCATAGTGGAAATGCGCCTGCGGCTCGAACTGCGCCGGGTCGTCGAGGGAGGCCGCGTAAAGGTGCGTCTCTTCCGGCCAGATCACGTTCTGATAGGTCATCTGCGTGCCGCACACCGTGCAGAACGACCGCTCCACCCGGCCCCCGGACGTCTCGAAAGTGGTCCGCGCACCGGTCCACGTGACCGAGGCCCGCCGCACCCCGAAAAACGACGTGAACGGGGCCGAGGTCGCCCGGCGGCAACTGTCGCAATGACAGTGCCCGGCCCAGAGGACGGGACTGTCGGTCTCCCATGTCACCGCCCCGCACAGGCAGCGTCCCGACAGGGCGGTCATGGCGTCTCTCCCGGTGCGACCGAGAACCCTTCATGCATCTCGGACCCGGCGGGCACCGGTGCCCAGCACACCCGCTCGCCCGTCACCACGTGCCGGTCGGGGACGTATCGCGCCGGGTCGTCCAGCGTGCCGATGTTCATGAACACCTCGTCGGGCCAGAGGTCCGATCTGAACCACAGCCGCGTCCCGCAGGCGGGACAGAACCCGCGGCTCGATTCAGGCGTGTACCGGTAATCCTGCCACGTCCCCTTCAGCACCAGACCCTTCACCGGCAGGCCAAGCACGGCGGTATATCCCGCCGCCACGCCCCGGCGACATTCGTCGCAATGGCACAACAGGTTGCGCGTCTTGGGGCCGGGATGCGTCCACCGCACGGTGCCACAGGCGCAACCGCCGCTCCATTCCGTCTCGTCACTCCCCATGGCACCCCCTCCCCGCGTCGGCCATTTCAGCAGTCCTGCAAGTCCACCGCCTCGCGCATCCAGCGCTGCAAATGCAGGATCGAATGTTCCGAGTTCACGCCGCAGCGCGGGTCGACCACCAGCGGCCCCGGCACATATCCGCGCGATTTCAACCCGCGCTGCACCGACTCGACGAGGTGGATATCCTCCTCCACCGTCGTCTCGCGATCCTGCACCGCCAGTTGCCGGACGGTTTCGTCCTCCACCCCGTCGACGGAATACCACCCGCGCCAGACCACCACCCGCCCGGCATCCACGGCACGCCAGTGATAGGTGTTCAGCACGTTGCCGGGATAGACCTGGAACGAGAACATCGGCCACAGGAACCACGACGAATACTCCGCCTGATGCTCGAACCCCGAATGGATGTCGTATGTCATCTGGTCGAGGTTCTGGCACTCGGTCGTGTGGCGCAGGCAATAACCCTGCGGCTGGATGTCATAGGTTTCGGGCTTCACCACGCCGGTCGCGAAGGTCGGGTGGTTGAGCGAGCAGTGATAGCACTCTGAATAATTCTCGACCGATACCTTCCAGTTGCAGTTCTCCGGGATCTCCACCCATTCCAGCGGCTTCAGCCGCTCATGGTGCGGCACCCATTTCTCCAGCTCGGCCCGCGCACCGGGGAACCAGTCTTCCATCGGTTTCGCATCCGGGTCGAGGTTGACGAAGACGAAGCCAAGGAACACCTCGGTCCGCACTTCCGTCAGGCAGATGGAGGATTTGTCGAACCCTTCGACCTGCGCGATGTTCGGTCCCGCGCGCAGCCCGCCCGTCAACTCGTAGGTCCAGGCGTGATAGGGGCAGACGATCACCCGCGTCGTGCCCGATCCCTGCACCAACTGGTGCGCGCGATGCTGGCAGACGTTGTAGAACGTGCGGATCACGCCATCCCGGCCCTTCACGCAAAAGAGCGACTCGCCCGCCATCTCGAACGCATGGTAATCGCCCGGCCCCTCCAGTTCCGACGCATGGCAGGCAAACTGCCATGTCCGCGCCAGAAGTCCCGCCTGCTCGGCGGCGAACACGGCGGGATCGGTGTAATACCGCGCCGCAAGCGATCTGACCGGGTTCGGGGCGTTCATCGGGGATCCTCGGAATAGATGCCAAGCGCGTGCCGCCGCCGGTGAAAGCTTTCGACCCGCGCCACGATCTCATCAGAGGAAACCGCGATCACAAAGCTCAGGAGCGTCTCCAGAAGAGCGATAATCGACACCGAGGACGGAAAGAATTGCGGCCCGTCGCTCGCCACCACGAATCCATGGTCCGCGCCCCGGATCACGGGGGAAGCGCGGCTGTCGCTGATGCCCACCACCGTCAGCCCTTGTTCGCGTGCGACCTCGATCGCCTGAACGACCTCTCCGCGATAGGGATGGCAGGTCATCGCGATCAGCACGTCCTGCCCGTCGGCAAAGGCCAGGTCGTCGATCGCCGAATTGCCCGCGCGCGGGATCGCGTGGAACCGCGTCATGCCAGTGGAGGCAAGGTAGGTGAAGTTGCGCGCATTGGCGTGGTTCACGCCGACGCCCAACACGAAGACCTGCCGGCAATTCCAGATCGCCTCTGCCGCCGCCTGCAACGCGGCGGGATCGATTCCGGCAAAGGTCTCCTCGATATTGTCGAGCACCGCGCGCACGCTGTCGGCGTACAGCGCGCCCAGCTGCCCGCGCTTGCCCACGTCCTGCAACCACCGCGCCCGGTCAGGAAAACCGGCGGCACCCGACCGGATCGCCTCGCGGAACGGTTCGCGGAAATCCTCGTATCCCTCGAAACCCACCTGCCGCGCCATGCGCACCAGCGTGTTGGGCTTGACCTGCGCGGCCTCGGCCATCTCACGGACGGAGGAGATGCCCACCTCGCGCGGGTTCTCCAGCACGTAGCGCGCCGCCTTCTGCGCCTCGGGCGTCAGGCCGTCCCACTCGTCGCTCAGCCGCTCAAGCACGCGGGATGATACGTTTGTGCCATTCATGATTGACGGTGGTACATTCGTGTCCTACGCCTGTCGAGCGGATTCTTCGGAGCGGTGCAATGAACAAGCCCTTTCCCAGCCATGCGCGGGTGGTCATCGTCGGCGGCGGCGTCATGGGTGTGGGCCTTGCCTATCACCTCGCCCATGAAGGCTGGGGGGACGACACGGTGCTGCTGGAAAAGGCCGAGCTGACCAGCGGCTCGACATGGCACGCGGCGGGCCAGATCACCCATTCCACCTCGTCCTTCTCGTTGGGCAAATGCGTCGATTACAACATCGGCCTCTACTCCGGCGCGCTGGAGGCCGAGACCGGGCAGGCCGTTACGTGGCACGGCTGCGGGTCGTTCCGGCTGGCCTACACCGAAGACGAGATGGACTGGCTGCGCCACACCCTGTCCGTCGGCCGGGCGCTGAAATTCAACATCGAACTGGTCGGCCCCGACCGGGTCGCCGAACTGCACCCGTTCTACAACCTCGACGGCGTGCTCGGCGCGCTGCACACGCCCGATGACGGGCACGTGGACCCCACCAACGTGACGATGGCGATGGCCGCGGGCGCGCGCGCGAAGGGCGTGCGCATCATCCGCCGCTGCCGCGCGACCAACATCACGCGCCTGCCCAACGGCGAATGGCAGGTCGACACCGAACAGGGCACCATCACCTGCGAACACGTCGTCAACGCGGGCGGCACCTATGCCCGCCAGATGGGCGAATGGTCCGGCCTGACCATCCCCACCACCTCAATGACCCACCACTACTTCGTCACCGAACCCGTGCCCGAATTCGCCAACCTCGACCGCGAACTGCCCGTCATCCGCGATGACAAGAAAGTGTCGGGCTATATCCGGATGGAGCAGAAGCGCGGCCTGATCGGCATCTACGAGAAGGCCAACCCGAACACCGTCTGGGAAGACCACTGCCCTTGGGAGGCCGAGAACGAGCTGTTCGATGCCGATTACGACCGCGTCATGCCGTGGCTCGAAGAATCCCTGAACCGCATGCCGATCTTCGCCGACCTCGGCATCACGCGCGAGGTGCATGGCGCGATCTCGCACCCGCCCGACGGCAACCCGCTGATCGGCCCGGTCTTTGGAGCACCGAACTACTGGTGCTGCTGCGGCACGCAGATCGGCATCGGCTGGGGTCCGGGCCTGACCCGTGAACTGGCGCGCTGGATGGTGCACGGGTCTGCCGACATCTCGATGCGCGATTACGACCCGCGCCGCTTCGGCCCCTATGCAACGAAGGACTGGCAGGTTGTGAAGGCGCGCGAGGATTACTGCCTCCGCCACGAAATCCCCTTCCCCCACTTCAACCGCCTCGCCGGCCGGCCGGTGAAACCCTCGCCCCTCTACGACACGCTGAAGGCCAAGGGCGCGGTGTTCGAAGAGGTGTTCGGCCACGAACGCCCGCGCTGGTTCGCACCCGAAGGCGTGGCGGCCCCCATCGACCAGTATTCGTTCCGCCGCAACACCGTGCACGACATCGTCGGGGCCGAGTGCCGCGCCGTGCGCGAACGGGTGGGCATCATGGACATCTCCGCCTTCACCAAGGTCATGGTCGCAGGCCCCGATGCCCGCGCCCTGCTGGAACGGCTTGTCGCCAACAAGCTCCCAATGAAACCCGGCGGCATCGCGCTCACCCACATGCTCAACCGCCGGGGCCGGATCGAACTGGAAACAACGGTGGTGAACTGCAGCGAGGCGGGCACGCAAGGGCCCGACGAGCGGTTCTACCTTGTCTGCGCCGCGTTCTTCGAACAGCGTCTGATGGATCATCTGACCGCGCATCTGGGCGACGCAAAGGCCACGATCACCTGCCTGTCCGACGACTGGGCGGCGCTGACTATCAACGGCCCCCGCGCCCGCGACGTCATGGCAGCCTGCACCGATGCCGATTTGTCGAACGCCGCCTTCCGCTGGCTCACCGCACAGCAGATCACGCTCGCGGGCCATTCCATCTGGGCCTTCCGCATGTCCTATGCCGGTGAACTGGGCTGGGAACTGCACCTCCCCCGTGCCGCCGCGACAAACGTCTACGACGCGCTCTGGTCCGCGGGCCAGCCGCACGGCATCGCCGACTACGGCTCCTTCGCCATGAATGCCCTGCGGATGGAGAAAGCGTTCAAGGGCGCGGGCGAACTGACCAACGAGGTCACCCTGCCCGAAGCCGACGTCATGCGCTTTGCCCGGTCCGAACACGACTACCTTGGCAAGAGCGCGACGCTCGCGGGCCGCGACGCGATGCCGTGGGTCTGCGCCTACCTCTCCATCGACCCCGATGGCGAGACCGACGGCCATGGCGGCGAAGCCGTCCTGATGGATGGCGAGGTGGTCGGATCGACATCCTCTGTCGCGTTTGGACATGCGGTCGGACAGATCCTCGCCTTTGCTTACGTCAAACCGGCCGCCGCCGCGCCGGGCACCGCGTTGCAGGTCGTGATCCACGGCCAGCCGCGCGCGGCCCGCGTGCTGGGCGCGCCTGCCTATGACCCAGACAGCCTGCGCCCGCGTGCCGACACGCAGGCCGTCGCAGCGGAGTGACCACATGATCCCCGACACGATGAACGCAATGGTCCTGACCGCCCACGGCGACCTCGACGTCTATGAATGGCACACGGACTGGCCGGTGCCCAAACCCGAAAGCCGCGAGGTGCTGATCGAGGTCAAAGCCACCGGCATGAACAACACCGACGTCAACACGCGGTCCGGCTGGTATTCCAAGGCGGTCGAGGACGCGACCACCGGCGGCGCTTTTGAAACGGTGGGCGAGGAAGACCCCAGCTGGGGCGGCGCGCCCATCACCTTCCCCCGCATACAGGGCGCCGATGTCTGTGGCATCGTCGTGGCGGTCGGGCCGGACGCCGATGCCACGCTGATCGGCAAGCGCGTCATCACCGACAACTGGCTGCGCGACTGGTCCGATCCGATGGACCGCAACAAGACGGGATATTTCGGCTCCGAAGCCGATGGCGGTTTTGCGCAATACACCAAGATCGACGAACGCAATGTCGGCGTGATCGACAACGACATGACCGATGCCGAGCTTGCGACCTTCTCCTGCTCCTACTCCACCGCCGAAGGCATGCTGGTCCGCGCCGATGTCGGCGCAGGCGACACCGTGCTCGTCACCGGGGCCTCCGGCGGTGTGGGCGGTGCATTGGTGCAACTGGCCAAGCGGCGCGGCGCAACCGTCGTGGCGCTCGCGTCCGAGGCCAAGCACGCCGACGTCGCAAAATGCGGCCCCGACGCGATCCTGCCCCGCGCGCCCGCCAACCTGAAATCCGCCCTGCGCGAAGCCATAGGGCGCGATACCGTCGACGTGGTCGCAGACATCGTCGGCGGGCCCTATTTCGGCACCGTGATCGACGCCTTGGCGCGCGGCGGGCGCTACACCTGTTCCGGTGCCATCGCCGGGCCCATCGTGTCGCTCGACCTGCGCACGTTCTACCTGCGCGACCTGACCTTCACCGGCTCCACCGTGGTCCCGCCGCACGTGTTCCGCGACCTCGTCGGCTATATCAACCGGGGCGAAGTCAAACCGATGCTCGCCGCCACCTACCCGCTGAAAGACCTCAAGACCGCGCAGCAGGTCTTCATCGACAAGGTCCACACCGGCAACATCGTGGTCGTTCCGTGACCGATCCGGCCTTTGTCCGCGCCTTCCAGGCGGCTCAGGCCATTCACGCGCTGCCCGACGTGCAGGGCTTCGTGCCCATCGACGACGCCGCGCGCCTGTCCCCGCGCGCGCCGTGGCTTGTTCCCGCCGCGCGCAACATGCGCGAGGACACCGCGCTCGACACGCCCAACCCCGACTGGCGCGACCCGCTTGTCGCGCTGTGGGACAAGGTGCCGTGGCGCGAAACCTACCGCGACACCGATATCGGCGACGACTTCATGGACCGCTTCGGCTGCTACGAACTGGTGGGCCACGATGGCCTTTTCGTCAGCCACAAGATGCGCGGCTTCGTCGTCTACATGCCCGCAAACCTCTATTACGGCTGGCACCACCACCCCGCGGAAGAGCAGTACACGATCCTCGCAGGATCGGCCGAATTCGAACAGGTGGGCACACCCCCGCGCATCATGCGCCCCGGCGAAAGCGTTTTTCACCCCTCGAACGTCCCGCACCGCACGATCACCCACGACACGCCGCTGCTGGCATGGGTCGCGTGGCGTCCGCCGCACATGGACATCGCGCCAGTCCTGACCGAGGGGATGGAATGACCCGCGCCCTCACCCGCCTGCGCGACACCCTGCGCGCCCACGTTACAGGCCACGCGCCCGACATCGCCGCGTTCTGCGGGACGGCACTGGCAGCGGATCACCGCCTCGCCCCCGTCACGCCACGCGACCTGCCCGCCACGCGCCTGCTGCCGGGAGCGCTGAAGACCGCCGAACCACCCCTCGCACCCGTGATCCGCGCTATCGTCGATGCCGCGCCCCACGTGGCGTGGAGGCACAGCTACGCGCCCACCGATCTCGGCATCGGTGCCGGCTTCCTCGACCGCTCGGGCTGGTTCAACCTGATCGCGCCTTCCGGCCCCTTCGTTCATCCCGGCCTGCGCCTGTCCATCGGCATCTGGGACGCGGGCCTGCACTATCCCCGCCACTGGCACGCGCCGGAGGAGATCTACCTTGTCCTCTCCGGCCCGGCGACCTTCCTCTCCGACGGCCGCGCACCGCGCGTCGCGCGTCCCGGCGACACCGTGCACCACGCCCCGAACCAGCCCCACGCCGCGCAGATGGGCGACGCGCCCCTGCTGGCGGCGGCCTTCTGGACGGGACGCGACCTCGAAGTGCCCTCGACCCTCGCGCCCCTGCCGGACGAGGCCACGACATGAAGATCACCCGCATCCGCCTCTACAAGACCGACCTTCCCTATGTCGGCGGCACCTATACATGGGGCGCGGGCAACCCGCTGACCGTCGCGCGCGCGTCGGTCGTGGTGATCGACACCGATGCGGGCCTGCAGGGCTGCGGCGAGTTCACCCCCTGCGGCGAGAATTACATGATCGCCCATTCCGCCGGTGTCGATGCCGCGCTGTACCTTCTCGCGCCCCGCCTGCTGGGCGAAGACCCCCGGCAAGTCGCCGCCATCGAAGGGCTGATGGATGCCCGCCTTCAGGGCCACGGCTATGCCAAGGCGCCGGTGGATGCCGCCTGCTGGGACATCCTCGGCCAGTCCTGCGACCAACCCGTCTGGATGCTGCTGGGAGGCAAGCTGACCGACGGCGCGCCCATGTACCGCGTCGCCCCGCAAAAGGACGTGGCCGACACGGTGGCCGAACTGAACACCCACCGCGCCGCCGGATACCGCCAGTTCCAGGTCAAGGTCGGGGGCGACTGGACCACCGACATCGACCGCATCCGCACCGTCGTCCCGCTTCTGGAACCGGGCGAGGTCGCCATGGCCGACGCCAACCAGGGCTGGCGAGTGGACAACGCGATCCGCGTCGCCCGCGCCACGCGCGACCTCGATTACATCCTCGAACAGCCCAGCCGCACCTACGCGGAATGCCAGCAGGTCCGCCGTGTCGCCGAACAGCCCATGAAGCTCGATGAATGTCTCACCGGCATCCACGCCGCCCAGCGCATCGTCGCCGACCGGGGCGCGGACCTCTGCTGCCTGAAGATCTCCAACCTCGGCGGCCTGTCCAAGGCGCGGCGCGTGCGCGACTACCTCGTCGACAACCGCATCCCCGTCGTGGCCGAGGATACCTGGGGCGGGGAGATCGCCTCGGCCACGCTCGCGCATTTCGCGGCCTCAACCCCGCCCGAATACCTGCAGAACACCACCGACCTGATGAACTACAACACCCGGTCCACCGGCATCGGCGGGCCATCGGTCGCGGACGGCAGGCTTTACGCCACCGACACCCCCGGCCTCGGCGTCACCCCGGATTTCGACAGCCTCGGCCCGCCCGTGCAGGAGTGGACGACATGACGCCGCACATCACCATGACGCGACCGAAAGACGCACGACACGCGCGCCGATCCCCGGACGCCCCTCAACCAGACCCAACCGCAATGACCCACGACCAACAGCCGCGAGGCGGGCACGCAAGGGCCCGACGAGCCCGCCCATGAAGATCACACGCATCACCATCTTCCAAGCCGAACTGCCGCTCGAATACCCCTACTGGCTCTCGGGCGGGCGGCTCCTGTTCGAAACGCTCGACGCCACCTTCGTCCGCATCGACACCGACGAAGGCCTCACCGGCTGGGGCGAAGGCACCCCTTGGGGCCACACCTACGTCCCTGCCCACGGCCCCGGCATCCGCGCGGGGATCGAGACGATGGCGCCTTTCCTCACGGGCCTCGACCCGCGCCGCGTGCTGGATGTCGAACGCGCGATGGACCTCGCCCTGCCCGGCCACCTCTATGCCAAATCCCCCATCGACATGGCCTGCTGGGACATCGCCGGGCAGGCCGCGGGCCTCTCCATCGCCGCCCTGATGGGATCGCACGGCACCCGCCCCATCCCCATCGCGTCCTCGGTCGGGGCCAAGACGGTCGAGGAAACGCGCGAGGTGATGGACCGCTACCGCAACCGCGGCTACGTCGCCCATTCGGTCAAGGTCGGCGGCGACGTGGCGCGCGACATCGCCCGCATCCGCGATGTCGAGGCACACCGCCCCCAAGGCGAAATCATCCTCTACGACGTCAACCGCGCCTGGACCCGGCAACAGGCCCTGCGGGTGATGTCCGCGACCGAAGACCTGAACGTCATGTTCGAACAACCGGGCGAAACACTCGACGACATCGCCGCGATCAGCGCCAAGCACGCGGCACCCGTGTCTGTCGATGAAAGCCTCGTCACCCTGCAGGACGCCACCCGCATCGCCCGCGACGGCATCGCCGAGGTGTTCGGGATCAAGCTCAACCGCGTCGGCGGCCTGACACGGGCCGCGCGGATGCGCGACGTGGCCCTTGCCCACGGGATCGACATGTTCATCATGGCCACCGGCGGGTCCGTGCTGGCCGATACCGAGGCTCTGCACCTCGCCGCCACCTGCCCCGATCACACCTGCCACGCCGTCTGGGCCTGCCAGGACATGCTGACCGTCGACGTGGCCGCGGGCCTTGGCCCCCGCGCCACCGCGGGCCACCTGACCCTGCCCGACACCCCCGGCCTCGGCGTGCACCCTGACGAGACCACATTGACCAAGGTCGCCACCTATGAACCATGACGCCCCCACTGCGAAGCGCGCACGCAAGGGCGCGACGAGCACACCGTCCCGGATCACCAAGCTCACCCTCTGGCAGGTGCCGCTCACCAGCCACGTCGCCTACCACATGGCCGATGGAAAGACCTGCGACACCGTCACCACAACGGTGCTGGCCATCGACACCGACACCGGCCTGACCGGGTGGGGAGAGGTCTGCCCCATCCCCCATTACCTGCCCGCCTATCCCGGCGGCGTCGCGCCCGCGCTGACCGAACTGGCTCCCGTCCTGCTGGGCGCCGATCCCGTCGGCCCCGAGGCGCTGATGGCCGCGGCCGACGCCTACCTGCCCGATCACCGCTATGCCAAGTCCGCGCTCGACATCGCGCTCTGGGACCTGACGGGCCAGGCGGCGAACCTGCCGCTCTACGCGCTGCTGGGCGGACGCCAGGCCGCCGACATGCCGCTCTACCACTCGATCACCTGCATCGCGCCCGACGACATGGCCGCCATCGCCCGCGAGGCGCAAGGACAGGGCATCACCCAGTTCCAGGTGAAACTCGGCGCATCGGGCGACTGGTCCACCGATGCCGAGCGTCTCGCCAAGGTGCGCGAGGCGGTGGGCGACGGCCCGCTCGTCTACGGTGACTGGAACTGCGGCGCGACCCCGCTCGATGCCACCCGCACCGCCCGCGCGGTCCGGCATCTCGACATCATGATCGAACAGCCATGCCCCACGATCGAGCAATGCGCGCAGGTGCGCCATGCCACCGGCCTGCCCATGAAACTGGACGAAGCCGCACATGATACCGCCACGCTTCTGGAAGGGGCCAAGCACGCCTGCATGGACGCGGTCGCGCTGAAACTGTCGAAATTCGGCGGCCTGTCGAAACTCCGGCAGGCCCGCGACCTCTGCCTGCACCTCGGGGCGCGCATGTGCGTCGAATGCACCTGGGGGTCCGACATCGTGACCGCCGCCGCGCTGCACCTCGCCGCCGCCACCCCGCCGAAATGGCTCCTGAACACCTGCGACCTGTCAGGCTATGTCGGCCCCCGCCTCGCGCCCGACGCACCCGCGCGCGCCAATGGCCGCATCGCCCCGCCCGATGGCGCGGGGCTGGGGATCACCGTCGACCGCGACGTGCTCGGCCCGCCGATCCTCGAACTGTCCTAGTGTCCTTCTTCTCTTTCCAAATATGTAAATCCTCCCATCCGCCACCTCGAAAGCCGCCTCCATGCAGACCCTGACCTCGCAAGCCGACTGGATCACCCGCGCCTCCGCCGCGCTTCCCGCCGCAGGCTTCGGCAATTTCGACCCCGGCATCGTGATCGACCGGGGTGAAGGCGCCCATGTCTGGGACGCGGACGGCACCCGCTACATCGACTACCTCATCGGCTCCGGCCCCATGCTTCTGGGCCATGGCCACCCCGAGGTGATGGAGGCCGTGCTGCAGCAATTGCCCCGCGGCATGACCTTCTTCGCCAACAACTCCGCCGGCATCGAACTGGCCGAGGCGATCATCGATGCCGTGCCCTGCGCCGAACAGGTCCGCTATGTCACCAGCGGGGGCGAGGCCGACATGTACGCCATGCGCCTCGCCCGCGCGGCGACGGGCCGCGACAAGATCGTGAAATTCGAAGGCGGCTATCACGGCATGTCGGCCGAGGCGCAGATGTCGCTCGCCCCCGACCGTCGGGTGAACTTCCCGCAGGCCGTGCCCGACAGCGCCGGCGTGCCCGAGGCCGTCCGCGCCGAAATGCTGATCGCGCCCTTCAACGACCTCGCCTACCTCGACAGCCTGCTAACCGAGTATACGGGCCACGTCGCGGGCCTGATCGTCGAACCCCTGCAACGGGTCATCCCGCCCGCGCCGGGCTTCCTGCAAGGCGTGCGCGATCTGTGCACCAAGCACGGCGTCGTCCTGATCTTCGACGAGATCGTCACCGGTTTCCGCCTCGCCTATGGTGGCGCGCAGGCGCATTACGGCGTCACGCCCGACCTCTGCACGCTGGGCAAGATCACCGGCGGCGGCTTCCCCCTTGCCGCCATCGCCGGGCGGCGCGACCTGATGGACCATTTCGACAAGTCGATCGTCGGGGCCGACCGCTGGCTGATGCAACTGGGCACCCTGTCGGGCAACCCCGTCGCCTCGGTCGCGGGGCTGAAGACGATGGAGGTGCTCCGCCGCGACGGCCAGTACGCCCGTCTGCGCGCCACCGGCGAGCGGCTGATGCAGATGCAGACCGACGCGCTTGCCGCCCACGGCATCCCGCACCGGATCGTCGGCGACGCGACGCTGTTCGACGTGGTGTTCGTGGATCGCGACGTGCGCGATTACCGCGACTGGCACGGCCATGACCGCGCCCGCAACGCGATCTGGAACGACACGCTGCGCGCCCACGGCATCTTCAAAAGCCCCGGCAAGATGTATCCAAGCCTCGCCCTGTCCGAAGAGGACCTCGCCCGCACCGGGGCCGCCGTGGCAAAGGCCGCGCGCGCCGTGGCCGGGGCCGTGGCGAACTGAGCAGTCAACGCCGTCGCGCCAGCACCTCGCTCGTCGCCCCCGCCGCGATCAGCAGCGAGCCCACGGCATGTGGCCACCCGAACGGCTCCCCCGCGAACAGGGCGCTGGTGATGACGCCCGACGCGATCTCGGCCGTCAGCAGGAAACTCAACAGGCCCGGCGGCACCCACCGCGCGGCGAGCACGGTCAGCACCATCAGCGGCGTGATATAGACGACACCGGTCAGCAGGCTCAGACCCACGGGCAGGGGCGGCATCCCGTCCGGCGCACCCGCGCGCAACAGCGCCAGCGCGACCGCCACCGCCAGACCGGCGGCACAGGTCACTGCCGTCAGGCCCGCCGTGTTCCGCTCTCCCGAACCGAAGACCAGCGCGGACCCGACCGCCCATGCCATGCCCGACACCAGCGCCAGCCCGTCACCGGGCCGCAGCCCCGCCTCGGGCGTGGCACCCGTCAGGACGAGGATGCCGCCGAAGGACAGGACCAGCGCCACGGTCGACACCCATGTCCAGCGCAGCCCCATGAACACCCGTTCGAGGATCTTCGACCAGACCGGCGCGAGGTAGAAGATCAGCAGGACGCGCACCACCTCGCCCTCGGCCAGCGCGGCGGAATAGGTCATCATCGCCGTGCCCATGCCGCAGGCCCCCAGCACGCCGCGCCCGCTGATCCGCACCGGTCCCCGGATCAGCCAGACCGGCACCGCCAGTACCAACGCACCCGCGATCAGCAGCGGGCCCGACCAGATGCCCGGCACGCCCAGCGTTTCGATGAACCGGATCGGCGCCCACCAGACACCCCACATCACCGCCGAGATCACCGCGACCCACGTGGCATTCGCTTCAAGCCTGTCGGTAAGGCGGGCCAGCATCCCTGCGCGCTCCATGTCTCTGCGGCTCTCGGGCCCGGTGCCCGCAGCCTTGCCCGCGCGCGGGGCATGACGCAATCCCGAAATCCGGGCGTCAGGCGACGGGACGCGGCCTGAACGCTTCGGGCACGCGGTCCACGCCGTCGAGGATCAGGTTGGCGAGGACCTCGGCGCATAGCGGCGCCATCCCGAACCCGATCTTGAACCCGCCATTGGCGATGAAGCGGCCCTTTTGGACGGGATGCGCCCCGATCAGCGGCGCGCGGGACTTCGCGCGGGGCCGCACGCCGGCCCACCTTGCGACGACCTTGGCACCCGCCAGCGCCGGCACCGCCTCCCGCGCCGCCGCGATGACCGCGTCAAGCTGTTCGTCCGTCGCCTCCGCATCGTCGTAATCGCGTTCCGAGGTCGACCCGACCGCCACCGTCCCGTCATCATGCGGCACGACATGCGCGCCTCCGACGAACAGCTGCGGTGCGTGCCGCGCATCATGCGCCAACAAGGCTGCCTGCCCCTTCACGCCCGCGCCCTCGGCCCGCCCGGTCTCTGCCGACAGCGCCTGCAGGCCCGCGACCCCCGTCGCCTCCACCACCGCGCCGGCCAGCGCGCCCTCGGTCACCACTTCTCCGCCCGCCGCTTCGATCGCCGCGGCCAGCGCAAGACAGGCCCTCCGGGGATGCAACCGCGCGGTCAGCGTGTCGTGCACCCACAGCCCCGTGGGCGAGAGCGGCGCGAATTCGCCGGGCGCGTCGGTCACGCACCACGCCGCCTCCCCCCGCCACAACCGCGCGGCACCGTCGGCGCGGGCGCGGGCGAGGTCGACGGCGGCGGCATCGGCCAGCGGTTGCACCCGCCCGGTCCGCGCATATCCCGGATCACGCCCGCCCGTCCGGGCGACCTCGGCCCACCAACACCCGGCCATCAACAGGCTGTCCAGCTGGAAGGCTTTCTTGTCGTTCCAGTTCTCGGGCACATGCGGCGCCAGCGCGCCCACGATCCCACCCGACGCACCCGCCGCCACGCCGTGGGGGTCGATCACGCGCACCCGCGCGCCGCGCCGCGCGCAGGCCCACGCGACCGAAAGGCCCGCAACCCCCGCTCCCTTCACCGTGACATCGACCATTGCGCCCGCCTCCACTTTGGGCGAACCCTCTGCCATGACCGGGACCGAAGCACCAGAACCGCTCGAATGGCGCGCGCGCGACGCGGGCGGCGCGGTGCCCGTGTCCCGCCGCTTTGACGACCCGTATTACTCGCTCGACGACGGGCTGGCTGAAACCCGGCACACCTTCCTTGACGGCAATTCCCTGCGCGACCGCCTGCAGGACGGGTTTCACGTCGCCGAACTGGGCTTCGGCACCGGCCTCAACCTGCTCGCCCTCATGGCGCTCTGGGAGGGGATGGACGCGCCGGGTCAAATCCGCTTCACCACGTTCGAGGCGCACGCCCTCGACCCCGCGACCATGGCGCGCGCGCAAGCGGCCTTCCCTGCACTTGCCCCGCAGGCAGAGGCCCTGCGCCCGCACCTCGCATCCCCCCGGTTCGAAACCGCCACGCTCCGCTTCGAGCGGATCGACGGCGACGCCCGCGAAACGCTGCCAGCGTGGGACGGCAAGGCGGATGCTTGGTTCCTCGACGGGTTCTCCCCCGCCAAGAACCCGCAGATGTGGGAGGCGGACCTGATGCGTGCCGTCGCCCGCCACACCGCGCCCGGCGGCACGGCGGCGACCTATACCGCCGCGGGCCACGTGCGCCGCGCGCTGGCCGAGGCCGGTTTCACCGTCACCCGCCAACCGGGTTACGGGCGCAAGCGCCACATGACGGTGGCGCGGCTGTGAGCGCGCCGCAGAACACGCAGGCCGGGATCGCGCTGATGGTGCTGACCTCGCTGGTCTTCGCGTTTCAGGACGGCATCTCCCGCCACCTCGCGGAAACCTACAACACGCCGATGGTCGTCACGATCCGCTACTGGTTCTTCGCGGCCTTCGTCGTGGCGCTGTCGGCGCGCCACGCGGGCGGGCTGGCGCGGGTCATCCGCGCGCGGCGGCCGGGGATCCAGATCCTGCGCGGCCTGATACTCGCGGTCGAGATCAACGTGATGGTCTTCGCCTTCACCAAGCTCGGACTGGTCGAGGCGCACGCGATTTTCGCCGCCTATCCCCTTCTGGTCGCCGCCCTGTCGGGGCCGGTGCTAGGCGAGTTCGTGGGCTGGCGGCGCTGGCTCGCCATCGCGGCAGGGTTCGCGGGTATGCTCGTCATCCTGCAACCCGGCAGCGGCGTCTTCTCCCCGTGGTCGCTGATCCCGGTCGTCTCCGCCACGCTTTTTGCGCTCTACAACCTGCTCACCCGCCTCGCCAACCGCACCGACAGCGCGGCGACGGCGTTCTTCTATACCGGCACCGTGGGCGCGCTGGCGATGACGCCGCTGGGCCTGTGGCTGTGGGAGCCGATGGCGGCGTCCGACTGGGTGTGGATGGGGGCGCTGTGCCTCACCGGGGCGGGCGGGCACTGGCTTCTGATCAAGGCGCTCGACCTGGCCGAGGCCAGCGTGCTGCAGCCCTTCGCCTACCTGCAAATGGTGTTCGGGGCCTGCGTCGGCCTTCTGGCCTTCAACGAGAACCTGCGCCCCGCTCTGGTCGCGGGCGCGGTCATCATCGTCGCGGCGGGCCTCTTCACATGGTGGCGCGAGCGCCGCTCGGCCTGATCCGACCTATTGCTCCAGCGGCAGCAGCGTCGAGCCCACCAGTTCCTTGGAAAACGGCACCGGATGCGGGTCCTTGCCCAGCCGCGCGCGGTAGACCGGCAGGCTTTCGGCCACCCGCATGACGTAGTTGCGGGTCTCGTTGAAGGGGATCATCTCGATCCAGTCGACCACGTCGATGGCACCCTTTCGCGGGTCGCCGAACCGCTCCATCCAGCGCACCGGGCGACCCGGCCCGGCATTGTAGCCCGCCGCCATCATCACGACATTGCCGTCGAACCGCTCCGCCAGCCCGCGCAGATAGGCCGCGCCCAGCGTCGCGTTGTACCTCGGATCGCTCAGCAGCCTGTCCCGGCCATAAGGCAGGCCAAGGTCGCGGCTCACGTCACGCGCCGTGCCCGGCATCAACTGCATCAGCCCCCGCGCCCCCGCGCCCGACACCACCACCGGGTCGAACTCGCTTTCGCGCCGGGAAATGGCGAGGACCAGCTCCGTGGGCACCGGGTGCACGTGCTCGGCCACCGGGTGCAGCGCGTAATAGGGGCCGGGCACTTCCAGCCCGGCCTGCGCCGCGCGCTTGCCCAGCATCACCTGGATATGCGGGCGTTCCAGCGCCATCAGCAGGTCACCCAGCTGGCCCACGCCCGTCCGGTCCAGCCGCTCCGACAGGTGCGTGAAGAACCGCTCCGACAGGTCAAGATCATCGGCGGCCAGCAACAGCACCGCCGCCTTGAAGACGCTCAACTGGCGGAACTCCGCGTCGCGCCATGACGGGAAGGTCTCGTCCCCGGCAAGGCGCGGATCGTGCGGCAGCCCCGCCTTTTCCGCGGCCAGCAGCCCGTAGAACGAGGTCTGGTACGCCCCGCCCTCCGTATAGGCCGCCATGGCCCCGGCGGTGTCGCCCATCGCCTCCAGCGCGCGACCGCGCCAGTATCCCGCGCGTCCCTTGGAAATGGGCGAGGTCACGTTGGCATCGAGCCTTTCGAAATGGCCCAGCGCGCGCGCCGGTTCCCCCAGCCGCAGCGACAGGTAGCCCGCCAGCCATTCGAGATCGGAATAGGCGGTGCCGTCGACAAGATGATGCGGCGCGGCCAGCGCGTAGGCCTCGGCGAACCGGCCCGACCGCATCTCTTCGCGCACCAGTTGCCGCCGCCGGCCCGCCCAGGCCGACGGCTCGCCCAGCGCGGCGGCGTTTTCCGACGCCTCGCGCATCAGCGCCAGCGCCTCGTCGCGCCGCCCCTTGGCCAGCATCCATTCAAAGCGCGCATGGCGCAGGCCGGGGCTTGACCGCAGGACCTCGGGCACGGCCTCGAACTTCTCAGCAACGTCGCCCGCGCGGTCGGCATAGGCCAGCCGCGCCTCGGCCACCGCGCGCACTTCGTCACCCACCAGTGGCAGCATCCGCCGGGCGGAAATCTTGGCCCCCTGCCACAGCATCGCGTCCAGCCGCGCCGCGTGGTGCGGGGCAAGCGCCTCGCCGTAGGCTTCGAGGTAATCGGCCTGCAACGCGCCGGTCATGGGATAGCTGCGCCAGCCCGCGATCGCGCTCAACCGCGCCTCCTCGGCGTCCTGCACCCGCGCCAGCGCCAGCGCGCCCGCCGCGCTTTGCGGGGGCATCCCGGCAAAGAAGGTGCGCACCTCCAGTTCGGAGGCCGTCAGGAAGGAAGGTTCGGACTTGCGCCGCAGGTACGGCAGACCCGGCCAGTCGGGATTGCGGCGCAAAAACAGCAGCACCTCGGTCGGCGTGCCCAGCCCCTCGCGCAACCGGTGCCATTCCACGATGTCCTGTGCGATCGGCCCGTCCCCGGCGGCGGCGGCGCGTGCGGCGCCCCACGCGCCCGCGCGCACGAAATCCATGGCCAGCGCCAGCGGCCTTCGGGGGGTGAACAGTTCGTCCTCGCTCACCCCGCGCCGGGCCGCGGCGTCGGCGCGCGACAGGGGGCGCGGCGGCAGCGGCGCCGCCGTCTCCCCGGCCTCGGCCACGGCCAGCCGGTCGTCCCTTGCGACGGGGCGCAGCGAACTGTCCTGCGCGGACAGCGGCACCGCGCTCAGCGCGGTGAGGGCACACGCCAGACTGGCGCGTATGATCGCTTGCATTGGCGGCAACGTTCCGACTACACGACCCAAACATATCGTGCTGGCCGGGGCATTCAATTCACTCCCGCGTCAGCCAGCAGACTTCCGGCACTTCTGCGCCGGTAAGCCAGACGACAAGGAGCGTGCACATGTTCAAAGGATCCCTTCCTGCCCTGGTCACGCCGTTCAAGAACGGCGACGTCGACGTGGACGCGCTGAAAAAGCTGGTGAACTGGCACATCGCCGAAGGCTCGAACGGGCTGGTCCCCGTCGGCACCACGGGCGAAAGCCCCACGCTCAGCCATGACGAACACGACATGGTCGTCGACATCGTCGTCAAGGAAGCCGCCGGCCGCGTGCCGGTGATCGCCGGGGCCGGGTCGAATTCGACCGCCGAATCGATCCGCCTCGCCGCCCATGCGAAAGAGGCCGGTGCCGATGCCGCGCTGGTCGTCACGCCCTATTACAACAAGCCCACGCAGGCCGGGTTGATCGCGCATTTCACCGCGATCAACGACGCGGTCGACATCCCCGTCATCATCTACAACATCCCGCCCCGGTCGGTGGTGGACATGTCGCCCGCGACGATGGGCACACTGGCCAAGCTGCCGAACATCATCGGCGTGAAGGACGCGACCGGCGATCTCAGCCGCGTGCCGCAACAGCGCATCACCTGCGGCACCGATTTCGTCCAGCTTTCGGGCGAGGACGCGACCGCGCTCGGCTTCAACGCCCATGGCGGCGTCGGCTGCATCTCGGTCACCGCCAACGTCGCGCCCAAGCTCTGTGCCGAATTCCAGGCGGCGACGCTCAAGGGCGACTACGACACCGCGCTCGAACTGCTCGACCGGCTGATGCCGCTGCATATCGCGATCTTCACCGAGCCGGGCCTGATCGGCGCGAAATACGGGATGAGCGTTCTGGGCCTTTGCTCGGACGAGGTTCGCCTGCCCCATGTCGGCCTGACCGACGGCACCAAGCGCAAGATCGAGGACGCGATGAAGCACGCGGGCCTCACCTGACGCCACCGGGCGCCGCGCCCCACGAATGACAAAGGCCCCGCCTGTCACGCAGGCGGGGCCTTTCCTTGTCCGGTACCGCGCGCGGCGCTACTGGATCGGGATCGCGTCCTCCAGCCCCTCGGGCTGGCCCACGACCACGAAGGTCAACTCGTCCGGCCGCATCAGCCGCTGCGCGACGCGCAGCACGTCTTCCCGCGTGACCGCCTCGATCTTGGCATTGCGGGTGACGACGTAATCGGGCGACAGCCCCTCCATCTGCATGCCGACGAGGATGTTGGCGATGGTGCCGTTGCCGTCGAACCGCAGGGGATAGCCGCCCGTCAGGTAGGTCTTGGCGCGGGCCAGTTCGTCCTCGGTCACGCCCTCCTGCCGCATCCGGACCCACTCGTTCTGGATCACCTCGATCGCCTGCGCGATGCGGTTGTTGGCCGAAGCCACCTGCCCAAGGTACAGCGCCGCGTGATCCTTGGGCACAAGGTAGGACCCGACCCCGTAGGTCAGCCCGCGCTTTTCGCGGACCTCGTCCATCAGCCGGCTTTCGAATCCGCCACCGCCAAGGATGACGTTGAGGATATAGGCCGCGAAGAAATCCGGATCGTCGCGTTCGAACCCTTCGTGGCCGAAGATCGCAACCGATTGTGGCACGTCGTAGGGCACGACGTGGATGCCCCCGTCAAGGTTCACCGGCGCGGGCCCCGGCTGGGGAAGACCGGTCTCGGGCAACCCTTCGACCAGCCGGTCGAGGATCAGGCCAAGCTCTTCGGCGGTGATGTCACCCACGGCGCTGGCATAGACCCGGTCGCGGGCGATCGCCCCTTGATGCGCCGCGACGATGTCGTCGCGCGTCAGGGCGGCCACCGAGTCCAGCGTGCCGTCGGAATCCGTGGCATAGGGATGATCGCCGAAGGCCAGCGCGTCAAAGGCCGCGCCCGCGATGTCGTTGGGATCGGTCAATTCGCTGCGGATGTTGCTTTCCACCTGCCCGCGCACCCGGTCTATGGACTCCTGGTCAAACCGCGGCTCGACGATGGACTTGCGGAACAACTCCACCGCCTCGTCCCGGTTCTCGGTCAGCATCCGCGCCGAGATGGCGATGCTGTCGTCGTAGACGTCGTAATCGAACGAGGCCGCCAGTTCCTCCGCCGCGCGGGCGAAGTCGCGCGCGTCCATCTCGCCCGTCCCTTCCTCCAGAAGGCCCACCATCAGGTTGGTGGCGCCGCGCTTGCCGGGCAGGTCCAGCGACGCGCCGCCCTTGAACCGCAACTCGATGGCGACGAAGGGGATCGAGTGCTCCTCGACCAGCCACGCGTCGATCCCGCCGGGGGACGTGATCTCCTGTATCTTGATCTCGGCCTCGGCCGCCACCGCGGCCAGACCCAACATGCATGCAAGCGCCAGCCGGATCATTGGCTCACCTCCGTCTCTTCACCCATCAGGAACCCGGTCACCGCGCGTTCCCGCACGAAGACCCTCTCGGCCGCCGCCATGATTTCCTCTGCCGTGATGGATTGCAGGATGTCGGGCCATGCCGCCACGTCCTCCACCGTCAGGCCCGAGGTCAGCGCCCGCCCGAACAGGTTCGCCAGATCGCCCACGTCGTCGCGGGCATAGATTTCCGCAGCCTTCAGCTGCCGCTTGATGCGGGCCAGCTGGTCCGGGTCCACGCCTTCTTCCATGAACTCGGCAATGGCACCGTCCATGGCCGCCTCCGCCTCGTCGAGGCTGACACCCGGCACCGGCACCATGATCGTCGAGAAGGTCGTGTCATCCAGACGCGTCGGCGCGTGCCACGCCGAGGCATAGACCGCCTGCTTGCTTTCGAATTGCAGCTTCTCCGCCAGCACCGAGGTCTGGCCGCCGCCAAGGATCTCGCCCAGCAGGTACAGCGCCCCGGCCTCTCGCTGGTCGCCCGGATCGCGTTCGGGCGCCAGGTAGCTGCGCAGGACGTAAGGCTGCGCGACGCGCGGGTCGCGGAAGGTCATCCGCCGTTCGGATGTCTGCGGCGGCTCCTGCGCGCGGTCGCGCGGCAGCACGTCGGGGTTGGCGGGGATCGGCTCGTAATGGGTCTTGGCGAGTTCCAGCACCTCGTCCGGTTCCACGTCGCCCGCCACCACGAGGATCGCGTTGTTGGGCGAATAATAGAGGTCGTAGAAATCCATCACCTCGTCCATGTCGAGCGTGACCATCTCGTGCCGCCAGCCGATCACCGGGACGCCGTAGCGGTGGTTGAGGTACTGCGCCGCCATGCGCTGTTCGCGGAACAGCGCGCCGGGATCGTTCTCGGTCCGCTGGTTGCGCTCCTCGATGATGACTTCCCGCTCGGTCAGGATGTCTTCCTCGGTCAGGCGGATATTGACCATGCGGTCGGCTTCCATCTGCATCATCAGGCCCAGACGGTCGGCCGCGACGCGCTGGAAATAGGCAGTGTAGTCGAAGCTGGTAAAGGCGTTGTCCGACCCGCCATTGGCGGCCACGACGCGGCTGAACTCGCCCGCTTCCATCTTGTCAGTGGCCTTGAACAGCAGGTGTTCGAGGAAATGCGCGACGCCTGATGCGCCCGCCGGCTCATCCGCCGATCCGGCGCGGTACCACACCATGTGCACGACCACGGGCGCGCGGTGATCCTCGATCACCACCACGTCCATCCCGTTGTCCAGCGTGAACGTGGTGACCTGATCCAGGATGTCGGCGCGGGCGGCGCTTGCCACCACCGCGACCAGGCATACCATGACTTGGGCAATGCGGCGCATCTGCTCCTCCTCGCAATTCGGGTTTCCGAAAGGTACGACCTTCGCGCGCGCTTTCAAGCGCGTTGACGAAGACGTGTGCAGCGGGGCCACGGGCGCCCCGCCGGCTTACTGCTGGGGCGGCACCGTGGGCGTGCGCACGCCCGCGCGGCGGAAGCGCAGAATCTCGGCCGCGGCATCAAGGATGAACCGGCGATACGCCTTGCGGTACTCGTCATCGCGCACAAGCTTGACGTTGAACAGCTTGGCGCGCTTCAGGAACGCCTCGTCCTCGGCCTTCAGCGTGGCGCGGATGTTGGGTGCCACGCCGAACCGGCCCGCCTGCGCGATCAGCGCGCTGTCGGATGCCGGCACGCCGGTCGCGTTCAGCGCCGCGCGGTTGCCGCCCAGCACTTCGACCGCGTTGCCAAGCGGCTGCGGATCGGTCCGGTTGGCCTGCCCCGGCGTCGGCTGCGGCAGGGATTGCGCGCGGATGTCGTCGGGGATTTCAAGAGGCTCCTTCGGCACGATGCCGAATTCCTCGGGCGTCCCGTCCGAGATGAACTTGTTCAGCCTGTAATTGTCGCCGCCACAGGCCGCGAGGACCAGCGCGGAGACCAGCAGAAGGATACATGCCCGGGCCATTTTGCCCCCTCGTTTCGTATTGGCGCGACAGTAACGGGTTTTGCGGACCGCGTCACCCGGCTCTTTTGTCTGCTCCGCCGGTGAAGATGACAAGCCCGATTGCACCGGCAAAGACCGCGATATCGGCCACGTTGAACGCATAGGGGTTGTCGATCCCGCAGCATGACATGTTCAGGAAATCGGCGACCGCTCCGTACAGGACGCGGTCCACCACGTTGCCCAGCGCCCCGCCGATCAGCAGGCCGCCCGCGATCAGCCCGGTCCGGCCCGGCGGGTCGCGCCACATCCAGTAGGCCACCAGCCCGACGATCGCCAGCGCCAGAACGATCAGGATCCACGCGCTGTTCTCCGCGTTCGAGAAGAGGCCGAAATTGATCCCGTAATTCCACGCCATGCGCAGGTTCAGAAGCGGCGGCAGCACGTCGATGGACCCGACCTCCTTGAGGTTCATCGCGTGCACCACGACATACTTGGTCACCTGGTCCAGCAGGAAGGTACAGAACGCGGTCCAGATCACCACACGCATCACGGGTCTCCTAGTGCCGGAAATGGCGCATGCCGGTGAACACCATGGCAAGGCCCGCCTCGTCCGCCGCCGCGATCACGTCGGCATCGCGCATCGACCCGCCCGGCTGGATCACCGCCGTCGCGCCCGCCTCGGCCGCCGCCATCAGCCCGTCGGCGAAGGGAAAGAACGCGTCCGACGCCACGACAGAGCCCTTGATCAGCGGCGCATCGAGGCCCAGCGCCTCGGCCATGTCCGCCGATTTGCGCGCCGCGATGCGGGCGCTGTCGACGCGGCTCATCTGGCCCGCGCCCACGCCCACCGTGGCGCCGTCGCGGACATAGACGATGGCGTTCGACTTGACGTGCTTGGCCACCGTCCACGCGAACCGCATGTCGGCCATCTCCTGCTCGGACGGCGCGCGTTTGGTGACGACCTTCAGCGCGTCGGGGTCGATCCGCCCGTTGTCGCGGTCCTGCACCAGATAGCCGCCCGCCACCTGTTTCAGCATCCGTCCCGCCTCTGCCGGGTCGGCCAGCGCTTCGGTCGTCAAAAGCCGCAGGTTCTTCTTCGCGGCAAACACCTCCCGCGCCGCTTCAGTCGCGCCGGGAGCGATGACGACCTCGGTGAAGATGCCGGTGATCGCCTGCGCGGTCTCCTCGTCCAACTCGCGATTCAGCGCGATGATCCCGCCAAACGCGCTGACGCGGTCGCAGTCGAAGGCGCGGGCATAGGCCTCGGCCAGTGTCGCGCCCTGTGCCACGCCACAGGGGTTGGCATGCTTCACGATCACGCAGGCCGGATCGCCGCCCGCGAACTCGCTGACCAGCTCGAACGCGGCATCCGTGTCGTTGATGTTGTTGTAGGACAGCTCCTTGCCCTGGTGCTGCGTGGCTGTCGCCACGCCCGGACGGTCCGACCCGTCGACGTAGAAGGCCGCCGACTGGTGCGGGTTCTCGCCATAGCGCAGGCTTTGCGCCAGCGTGCCGGCCACGGCGCGGCGGCGCGGCGTCTCCTCGCCGATGGCACCCGCCATCCACGTGCTGACCGCCGCGTCATAGGCCGCCGTGCGCGCATAGGCGCGCTGCGCCATCGTCTGGCGGAAGGCGCGCGTGGTGCCGCCGCGCGCGTCCAGTTGCTTCAGCAGCGCGGGGTAATCCTCCACGTCGACCACCACGGTCACGTAGCCGTGGTTCTTGGCCGCCGCGCGGATCATCGCCGGGCCGCCGATGTCGATGTTCTCGACACAGGCCGCGTAATCGCCGCCCGCCGCCACCGTCGCCTCGAACGGGTAGAGGTTCACCACCAGCAGGTCGATCCCGCCGATCCCGTGTTCCTCCATCGCCGCCGCGTGCGAAGGCTCGTCCCGCAGCGCCAGAAGCCCGCCATGCACCGCCGGATGCAGCGTCTTGACCCGGCCATCCATCATCTCGGGGAAGCCGGTCAGGTCCGCCACGTCCCGCACCTCCAGCCCCGCGACGCGCAGCGCCTTGGCCGATCCGCCGGTCGACACCAGCTCGATCCCCCGTTCCGCCAGCGCGCGGCCCAGCTCGGCAAGGCCGGTCTTGTCGGAGACGGAGATGAGGGCGCGTTTGACGGGCGCGAGGTCGGGCATGGTGGAGGTCATGGGCAGGCTGGATCCGTTCAGGCTATGAGTTCAGCGTCATCCCGGTAGAGATCGCGGATGCCCTGCGCGCTGTCCTGCGCCTTGGCAAGCGACCACCGGATGCGCGTCGCATACTCCACCGCGCGACCGGACAAAACCACCTGTTTGGTCGCACGCGGCCTCAATCGCCCCTTTTCAAGGTAGACGGACGGCTCCAGCGTCATTTCGCAACGCCCCTCGTGGCGGAATACCCAGACCTCGCCCGATTTCAGCATCATCGACACCGCGCTGCCGCCAAGGTCGATTTCCGCCTCAACGTCGGGGTGCAGGTGGAACCTTGCGGCCCACGCGATGCCTTCCAGTCGCGTCGCGTCAAGGGCCGCGTCGAAGATGCGCTTGTCACCGTCTTCCATGACCAGCAGCAGGTCCTCGCCCACCAGCCCGCGCCCGTCATGCGTCAGTTCGAGGATGCGCGCATGGGTCAGGCCATGCGTGGCGACGTACCCGTCATGCCCGCCCTCGAACCGCGACCCGTCCACTGCCTGGCTGATCTGCACGGGCACGTGACGCGGCACGTCTTCCAGCGCCTCCAGCCGCGCGCCCGCGATAATGCCGGGGGCCCCCAGCCGCGCGCTGGAATAGCCGTCCAGCGCCAGCGCCGTGTGCGACGGCGTCGCGCGGCCCGCCCTCCGCCATTCCTCGCCAAAGGACGCGCCCGACCCGCAGTTCACGAGGATCGGACGACGGCCCGACGTGACCTCCATCGCCAACGTCGAGGCATGGGCGTTGTGCGAGGCGCGACCCGTGGGCGGCGGCGCCGCGTCCACGATGATCGAGGTGCGGCCCGCCGACAGCCGGGCAAACCCCATCGCCAGCCCATCGACCTGTCGCTTGCGCACGCCCGACGCCGCCAGCGCCATGTCGAGCCGCCCGTCAAGCCCCCGCCCGCCGCCGTGGAACCGCGCCAGGCTGCCATCGGAATGGCGCAGCGTGCGCAGCGTCGGGGCGATCCGACCGATCGCGGCGCGCATCTCCTCCAGCGGATCGTGCCCGCTTTCGATCAGCGCGGCCTCGGCCCATGTCAGCAGCGTGAAGACCTCCAGCAATTCCTCGGGATTGCGGGTGGGGATGCCGCCCTGCGCATTGACCTGCCTACGACATTCCTCAGCAAGCGCCCGGCGCGCGGGCGCGATGTGCCGCTCCATGCCCGTCAGCGACAGGCCCGCGTACAGAAGACCCGTCAACGCCTCGAACCGGGCGATGCCCGGCGGCGCGGCGCTCCACCGGCGACCGAGGAACAGCGCGTGCCTTCCCAGCACCCGGAAGAACATGTGCGAGCCTTCCGACTCGATCCCACGCAACAAAAAAAGCGCATGGTGGATCAGCCGGATCAGCCGCCGCCCGGCCAGTTCCGGCGTCCATCCCGGCCCGCGCCCGGCGCCATAGGCATCCATCCAGCCCCACAGCCACCGCTGCGCAAGATGCCGCGCGCCCGCGTCACCCACCGCCGCGAGGTCATCGAGCCATGTGAAGCCGTGCACCTCCTCGACGAAGGCATCGTGCGGCATGGGCAGGTCCCACAGCATCGCGTCCTTGGCTTCGATCAGGTGACCCGCGAACATCAGGTTGCCCGCCATCAGCTGCCGCCCGCGCGCGAAATGCCCGGTCGAGCGCGGCTCGGGCTGCGACACGAACCCGGTCGCGGGCCGCGCGAAACCGGCCATCCGAGCGAATACCCGGTTGAACGCCCGTGTCCGCCGCGCGGACCAGGAAGGTCGCTGTGTCATGTCGATGCGCCTCGACTGCCTCTGCCGCGCGGCGTGATCCGCGCGTTATCGTTGCCTTTACTCTATACCAGAACCGCGCGCATGTCATGCCCGGCGAAAACGCGCCGACGGGTTTTCGCCGACCGTTCAGCCCGCCGCCTTCTTCACCGCCGCGATGAAAAATCCGTCGATCCCGCCACGCCCGGCCCAGTGGTCGGGTCGCAGGCGCAATCCGCAGGCATCGGTGCGCCACGCCTCTTCGATCCCCGGCTGGTCAAGCGCCGCCGGATCGGGCCGCAACACGGGATGACGGGCCAGCGCCTCCTCGATCTGCACCTCGCCCTCGTCCGGCAGAAGCGAGCAGGTGCAGAACACCATCCGCCCGCCCGGTTTCAGCAGGTCGACCGCCCGGTCGATCATCCGCGCCTGCAACTCGAACAGGCCCATGAACTCGGACCCGTCCTTGGCATAGGGCAGGTCGGGATGCCGTCGCATCGTGCCGGTCGCCGAACAGGGCGCATCCAGCAGGATCGCGTCGTAGCTGCCTTCGTGCTCCAGCGCGTCCCCGATGACGCATCGCGCCGTCAGACCGGTGCGGGCAAGGTTCTCCTCCACCCGCGCCATGCGCCGTTCCGAGATATCGAGCGCCGTCACCTCCGCCCCGGCATCGGCCAGTTGCAGCGTCTTGCCCCCCGGTGCCGCGCACATGTCCAGCACCGCCTCCCCCGGCTTTGCGCCAAGGATGCGTGCGGGCAACGCGGCGGCGGCGTCCTGCACCCACCACGTGCCTTCTTCGTATCCCGGCAGGGCGCTGATCTGCCCCGGCGCGGCAAGGCGGATCGACCCGGTGGGCAAAAGCTCTCCCTCGGGCAGCACGCCCGCCCCCGCCTTCGGGGTGATGTCGACGGGCGGTGGTTCGGCCTGAACAGCCTCCATCGTTCGCACCGCGTCGCGCCCCCAGGCCGCCAGAAGCGGCCCGCGCAGCCAGTCGGGCATGCGCGGTGTCGGCGCGGCCTCCCACGCGGCGGGCCCTTCGGCGGCGACCTTGCGCAGAACCGCGTTCACCAGCCCCTTCATCGGCGCGCTTTTCTTGTGCAGCGCGGCGATGGCCACGCAATCGTTCACCACGCCATGCGCATCGCCGCCGGTGCACAGTTCGAACGCGCCCAGCCGCAGGATCGCCATGACGCGCGGCACGGGCGGCTTGCGCAGGTAGGGGTTCAGCACGTGATCGGCGCGCGGCAGCCCGCGCAGGGTGCCCGTCGCAAGCCGCAGGGCGCGGGCGCGGTCGGGCGGGGCAAGGCGGCTGTCGCCCTCGACCTCGCTCAAGAGGCGTCCCTCGCCCAGAACCTGCCACAACAGATGCGATGCGGCCCGCCGTGCCGGTGTGATCTGCGCCATTCCGTCTCCCACGCTGCCCGTGGCCTTGTGCCTAGGGCTGCGCGCGCCCTATATCACCACGCATGACCGAGCAACCCGCAGACCTGTCCCCCGAAGAAGAGGCCCGCCGCGCCGCGCTGCCCGAAGCGGCCCGGCGCGCGCTGGCCGAAGCCGATGCTCGGCGCGCGGCGGGGCTTGCCGATCCCGACCTGCCGACCGAGTTGGGAGGCCGAGACGGCCCCGAACCCGTCCGTTACGGAGATTGGGAGAAAAAGGGGCTGGCGATCGATTTCTGACCGCGCCTAGCGCAGGTCGAAATCCGCCGACCGGCCCGCGCCCCGGTCGCTGGTGAACCGGATCGTGTCACCGCCCAGGTCGACGCGCTGGCAGTTGTAGGGAAATTCCCGCTCTCCCCAGAACAGCGTGCGGCAGAAGAACCCGCCCTGCCACGTCCAGTCGCCCTTGACCGGGCGCCCGACGGCCTTGCCGCGGATCTTGCCATCACCCGACACCTGCAGGCGGATGCCGTAAAGCGGGATCGCCAGCGTCTTGCCCGCCACCGCCGTGACGAAGCCCGACCGCGAGTCAAGCTTGGCAAGTTCGGCCGCCGCCATCGCTGGCAGCATGGCAGTCAGACAGGCCGCAAGGCCCAGTCGGAGCGTGGTGAACATGGCAGTGACCCCTCACGTGGCGGTACCTTGGATACGTCCCGTACCGCCAAAAGGTTCACTTTTTGCCAAAAGCGGCGCTCAGCGCAGGCCGAGCACGTCCACCATGTCGTACTGGCCGGGCGGCTGGGATTGCCCCCAGATCGCCGCCTTCACCGCCCCGCGGGCAAAGATCGCGCGGTCGGTCGCCACGTGGCGCAGCACGATCCGCTCTCCGGGTGCTGCGAACAGGACGTCGTGTTCGCCCACGATGTCGCCACCCCGGATCGCGGAAAATCCGATGTCGCCGCGCTTGCGCGCACCGGTGATCCCGTCGCGGCCCCGGTCGGCCACGTCGCCCAGCGCCACGCCGCGCCCCTCGGCGGCGGCCTCGCCCAGCATCAGCGCGGTGCCCGACGGCGCGTCGACCTTGTGGTGGTGATGCGCCTCGATTACCTCGATGTCGAAATCCTCGTCCAGCGCCGCCGCGACCCGCTTGGTCAGCTGCACCAGCAGGTTGACGCCCAGCGACATGTTGCCAGCGCGGATGATCGGCGCGTGGCGCGCGCAGGGCTCCAGCGCGGCGATGTCGTCCTCTGTCATGCCGGTGGTGCCGATCACGTGCACCGCCCGCGCCTGCGCGGCCAGCTTCGCGAAGGCGACGGTGGCGGCGGGCGCGGTGAAATCGATGATCGCCTGCGCCTTGGCAAAGGCCTCAAGCGGGTCGTCCGTCACGGTCACGCCGATACCGGCACCACCCATCGCCTCGCCCACATCCTGACCGACCCATTCATGCCCCTCGCGTTCCACCGCGCCGACAAGGGCGACGCCCGGCGCCTCCGCCACGGTTTTCATCAGCATCTGGCCCATCCGCCCCGATGCCCCGGTCACCACGATCCCCGTACGCTCCGTCATGCCGCCTCTCCCGCTTGGCAAGCCCCGTCCGACCGCCTATGTGCGATCGCATGGCAAAGAACAAGTTCCATGATGGCCCCGGACCCAGCCAGCGGCAACTGCGCGTCGGCGAAGTGATCCGCCGCACGCTGAGCGAAGTGCTGGCCCGCGGCGACATCCATGACCCCGACCTGAACCGCCTGTCGATCACCGTGGCCGAGGTGCGCTGCTCCCCCGACCTGAAGATCGCGACCGCCTACGTCATGCCGCTGGGCGGCGATCACGGGGAAGAGGCAATCGGCTACCTTGCCCGCAACAAGGCCGAGCTGCGCCGGATCGTCGGCAAGAAAACCGGGCTCAAGTTTGCCCCCGATCTGCGCTTCCGCCTCGACGAGACGTTCGACCAGATGGATGCCGCCCGTGCGCTGTTCGCGCAGGAGGTCGTGCGCCGCGACGTGGGCACCACCGATCCCGACGCCGAGGATTAGGGCCATGGCCGCGCTGCACGCCCGCCTCTGCGCGGCGCTGCTGGTGCTTCTGGCCGCCGCCGCGCCCGCATGGGCCGTGACCTGCGAGGACACCCGCGTCGACGGCAACCGCTACACGATCTGCCGTGTCGACCTCGATGCGGACGACTTGCGCCTCTTCCTCTCCGACGCGGACGGCACGCCTTACGGCCACTTCTCGACCCTCGACCGCGCGCTGGCGCGGCAGGGAGAGCAACTCGCCTTCGCCATGAATGCCGGCATGTACCACGAGGACCGCGCGCCGGTGGGCCATTACATCGAGGACGGGGTCGAGCGGATGCGCGTGATCGCCGGACCCGGCCCCGGCAATTTCGGATTGGTCCCGAACGGCGTGCTGTGCCTGCGACCGGGCCGGGCGGACGTGTTCGATACCTCGCGCTACCTGACCGAACGGCCCCGCTGCACCCATGCCACCCAGTCCGGCCCGATGCTGGTGATCGACGGCAAGTTGCACCCGCGCTTCCTGCCCGACAGCACGTCCCGCAACATCCGCAACGGCGTCGGCACCTCCGCCGATGGCCGCACGGCGTGGTTCGCCATCTCGAACCACGGGGTCACGTTTTACGACTTCGCGCGGCTCTTCCGCGATACGCTGGGCGTGCCGAATGCACTGTTTCTCGACGGCTCCATCTCGCGCCTCTACGCGCCGATGCTCGACCGCGACGACAGTGGGCGGCGCATGGGGCCGATCGTCGGCGTCGTGGCACCGCGCGCGGGTGATTGACGCAGGCAGGGACAGGCGATACCTCCGCCACTCGCTGAACAAGGGGGCAACATGGGCAGAACGCGCAAGGGCCGCGCCATCTCGGGCTGGTTGGTGATCGACAAGCCCGCGGGCCTCACCTCCACCGCCATCGTCAACAAGGTCCGCTGGGCGATGAACGCGCAGAAGGCGGGCCATGCGGGCACGCTCGACCCGGCGGCAACAGGCGTTCTGGCCGTAGCACTGGGCGAGGCCACGAAAACCGTGCCCTACATCACCGACGCGCTGAAATGCTACACCTTCACGGTGCGGCTGGGGCAGGCCACGAACACCGACGATGCCGAGGGCGAGGTGATCGCCGAAAGCCCCAACCGCCCCACCGACGACCAGATCAAGGATGCGCTTGGCGCCTTCGTGGGCGAGATCCAGCAGGTCCCGCCCAAGTTCTCCGCCGTCAAGATCGACGGCCAGCGCGCCTACAAGCTCGCCCGCGACGGCGAGGATGTGCAGATCGCCGCCCGCCCGCTCTGGGTCGAGGAACTGGTGATGACCGACCGCCCCGACCCCGATCACGTCACGCTGGAAATGACCTGCGGCAAGGGCGGATACGTCCGCTCCATCGCCCGCGATCTGGGAGAGGCGCTAGGCTGTTACGGCCATGTCCGCGACTTGCGCCGCGTCTGGTCGGGCCCGTTCGACGCCGCCGATGGCCTGACTTTCGTCCAGTTGGAGGCGCTGGCGCGCGATCCCGCGCTCGACACGCATCTGCGCCCGCTCGAAGACGGGCTGACCGACCTGCCCCGCGTGATCTGCCCCGACGCCTCGGTCACGCGGCTGCGCAACGGCAACCCGGCGATGGTGATCGCGGACGGCGTGGAGTACGGCGAAACCGCCTGGGCCGCGCACCAGGGACAGGCCGTGGCCGTCGGCACCTACAAAGCGGGGGAGCTACACCCCGCCCGCGTCTTCGCCGCGCACTAGGCGCGGACCTCAGGCCGTTTCAACCAGCGTGATCCCGGTCGTGTCGGTGATCGTGCCGGCCGCGATGATGTATTCCTGACCATCGACAAGGATGCGCGTCCCCGCCGTGCCATCCTGCAGCGACGCCACTTCGAACGTCACGGCATTGGTCGCGCCCGCGGGCACCTCAAGGATCAGCATGTCCTCCGCCGGGTCGAAATCCTCGACCTCCAGCGACTGGGCACGCTCGATCCGCAGCGTGTCGGCCCCATCGCCCAACGACATGGTCACGCCCGACGACAGGTCATCGACGAGGATCAGGTCATCCCCGTCCCCGCCCGATACGAACGCGTCTTCCAGCGCGAAGGAGATCGTGTCGTCGCCCGTGCCGCCATCGACCGTGGACCCGAGGTTGAAGTTGGTCCCCAACGCCTCGGCCATGATCAGGTCATCGCCCGCGCCGCCCATCAGGGTGACCGCGTCATCTGCGCCCGCGTCGATCTCGTCATTGCCCGCGCCGCCATCGACGACAAGGTCAAGGCCGAAGACCTGCACCGAGTCGGCGCCATCGCCCGCATCCACGACGTATCCCGCGCGCTGGTCGATGGTGAAATCGGCATTGGTGCCGTTGGCGGTCAGCATGTCGTCGCCCGGTCCCAGCGTCACGTCGGCCCGGTGCACCGCCAGTGACACGCGGTCATCGCCCGCGCCCGCATCCACCGTGGTGACGAGGCCGCGCCCGCTCAGTTCAAGGACATCGTCGCCAGCCGTACCCACAAGCGAACCGACAAACGAGATGTCATCCCCCGTGAGAACCGAATCCACGTCGCCGAACCGGTTCTGCAACTCCACTTCCAGCGCGTCGATCGGCGGGGGCGCGTCAAGGCCCACAAGCGTCACGAGGTCGGCCACCGTAGCGCCACCACCAAGGGAACTGCCGGGCTCGAACACTTCCTGCAGGACCACGCCTTCGCCCCGCACGTCCCATTGCAGCACCGGTGTCCTGACCGGCGGATCGTCATCCGATGTCAGCGACACGATCCGCAGCGTATCCTCGTCCGGGTCGAAATCGGAGATCCGCGCATCGGCCACCGACGACCCGTAACCGGAGAAGACGGTGAACGTGTCCGCGCCCTCTCCACCGATCGCCTGGTTCTCGGGCGCGACGTTCAGCACGTCGTCGCCACCGCGCCCGATCAGCACGTCCGCGTCCTCGAAATTGCCCTGCAGCGTGTCGTCGCCTTCGCCGCCGACCAGCCGGTCGTCCTCTTCAAAGTCGCCCAGCAGGTCGAGGTTCATGACCATGGTGTCGTCGCCGCCACCGCCGACCATCGTGTCATCGCCACCGTCACCGCCGTCGCCACCATCGCCGCCGCCACTGCCACCGCCGCCGCCACCGCTGTCGTCTTCATCGAACGCGCCGAAAACCCAGCCCCAGAATGCCAGGTTAAGCAATCCCCCAAGGATCAATGCCGCCATGATCACACCCTCCAGTTGCTTCCATGACGCCGGATCGGATTGCAAAAATCAAACAATTCCGGTGATTTGGCGTGATTCTCCGGGCGATTGTCCATGGTCCCGAAACACTCGGACCCGACCGCGCGATTGTCACCGGGCAGGAAACGCCCGGACGACTTGCCTTCCCCACCCCTGTCGGGCCAAGACTGCGCCCATGCCCGTGACCCGTACCCACCAGAAGGGCGATGCCGCCTCCATCGCCGTCTACTCGCCCTGCGAACGCTACCGCTATGCGCTGACCCGCGTGTGGGACCCGGACGGGCGGCGGGTGGCCTTCGTCATGCTCAACCCCTCCACCGCGACCGAAGTGCAGAACGATCCGACCGTGGAACGCTGCGAGCGGCGGGCGCGGGCGCTGGGGTTCGGTGCCTTCCGCGTGGTGAACATCTTCGCGTGGCGCGACACCGACCCCCGCGCCATGCGCGCCGCCGCCGATCCCGTTGGTCCCGGCAACGATGCCGCCATCCGCGAGGCCTGCGACTGGGCGGACGAGGTCGTGGCCGCGTGGGGCACCCACGGCGCGCACCTCGGCCGTGGCCCGGCGGTGCAGGCGCTGCTGCGCGACTGCGCCACGCCGGTCTCGCATCTCGGGCTCAGCAAGGACGGGCATCCGAAACACCCGCTCTACATCGCCTATGCAACCCGACCGCAACCTTGGGCGTTCACGCCAGATGACTGAACAGACACCCCCTCCCGAATACGATCCGGCCGATGTCCGGCGGCTGGCGAATGCCGCGGAAAGCCTGCTGCAACACCGGTACATCCGCCTGCATGACAAGCCCGCGAAGATGCTGGCCTACCAGTTCGCGCGCGGCCTCGCCTTCGGTCTCGGCACCGTGCTGGGCGGCGGCCTGCTGGTGTCGGCCCTCGTGCTGGTACTCTCGCAGGTCGAGGTCATCCCGATCATCGGCGACTGGGCGACCCGCCTGATCGACGAGATCCAGACCTCACCCTGACACCCCCCTCGCGCGCCTTTCGTCGTTAAGGATGGTTAACCATCGGCCGTGATGAGCCTTGCCGGAAAGCGCCCTCGCCCGCATCATGCAGGTGGGGGCGTATGTTTGAGGCAAGCCATGTTTTTTCTGGCAGCAATCCTGGGTGCAATGACACTCGGCAGCCTGGTGCTCGTGGGCGAAGAAGACGGCAGCGACGAACCCGACATGAAGGACGGGACCGATGCCGATGATATCCAGCAAATCGGAACGACCGGGTTCGAGGACAGCGGCGTCCCCGACGACATCCTGACCTTCGTCGATCCGCCCGAGGACCCAGACGAGTCCGCGGTCACCCCGGCCGCACCCGACCCCGACGATGCCGGCGTGGACGACCTTGTGCCACCCCCCGCATCACCCCTGCCCGCCGATGCCGCGCCGGCAGCGGCACCGCAATCCATGTCATGGACGGAAGGCTCAGACGACGGCGACATCCTGTCGGGCTCTGACGTCGGCGACACGATGCTGGGGCATGGCGGGCTCGACCAGATGAACGGCTATGGCGGGGACGACCTGCTGCTGGGCGGCGATGGCGGCGATTACATGTTCGGGGGCGAGGGCAACGACGCGCTCGACGGCGAGGCAGGCAATGACAGCATGACAGGCGATGCCGGGGACGACACGGTCTTCGGCGGCGACGGCGACGACACGGTGCTGGGGGCCATCGGCGACGACGTGCTCGACGGTGGCGATGGCGCGGATTCGCTGATGGGCGGTGGCGGGCTGGACGCGCTGTCGGGCGGCGCGGGCGACGACGCGCTGCACGGGGGCGAAGATGCCGACACCCTGCGCGGCGGCGCGGGGCTCGATGCGCTTTTCGGCGGCCACGGCGACGACCTTGTCATCGGGTCCGACGATGCCGGGCTCGACTACCTCAACGGCGGGCGCGGCGACGACGTGATCGCCGCCGGCGCGTTCGACATCGTGTCGGGCGGCGACGGGGCCGACACGATGATCCTCGGCCACTGGGCCGCGGGCACCGGCGCGATCGAGGTCATGGATTTCGAACCGGGCGTCGACACGCTTGTCCTCGGCTACGACGACAGCGGCGATGGCACCGATCCCGACGTGTCGGTGATCCCCGGCGCCGACGGCTCCGGCACGGTCGAGGTGCAGATCGACGGGCAGACCGTGGCGGTCGTGCACGGTGCACCCGATCTCACCGCCGGCGACATCGCGCTGGTCGGTGCCTCCGCCCTGCCCTCTGCCGCCTGACATCCCCGCCTTTTCGCTTTACAAGCCCCGGCGGGATGCCTTAGAGGCCCCCAATGCGCCGCCCCGAACCGGGCGGCGTGTTCATTCTCCACGGGCCTGTGCTGGACGACATCCCGGCCTGCGCCATCACCTTCAACCTGCAAGGAGACCCCGATGTCGATCACTGCCGAAGAAAAAGCCCGCGTGATGAAGGAATATGCCACCAAGGACGGCGACACCGGTTCGCCGGAAGTCCAGGTGGCCATCCTGACCTCGCGCATCTCGACCCTGACCGAGCACTTCAAGACCCACAAGAAGGACAACCACTCCCGCCGTGGCCTCCTGAAGCTCGTCGCGCAGCGCCGCAAGCTGCTCGACTACCTCAAGGGCAAGGAAGAAGCGCGCTACCAGGACCTCATCCAGCGTCTGGGCCTGCGCCGCTAAGCGCTCAAAAGCGTTACAGGATCGAAAGCCGCGCCCACCAGCGCGGCTTTTTGCATTACGTGGACCTCACGCCGCGTCAGGTTTGACCCGGACCCTTCCCCGCGTCATTCTTGCCCGATCAGGAGGAATGACCATGATCCCGACCCTGCGCGTACTGATGCACATGGGCAGCCTGCAACGGCTGGTGCCCTTCTTCGTCCTCGGCCTCGCCCTCGCCATCTGGTTCTGGGCGTGGTGGATGCCGCTGGTCGTGGCCTTCGGCGTGGTCATGCAGTTCTTCGTCGAATACGGCATGCACCGCTTCCTTCTGCACCGCAAACCCCCGACCGAGCAAAGCCCGTTCAACGCGCTTTACCGCTCCCATATCGGCCATCACGAGTTTCCCGCCGATCCCGAATTCTTCACCGGCGACGATCACTGGTACCCGGTGCGGTTCGGCCTGAAATCCATCGCCCTGCAGGCGCTGGTGCTGTGGCCCTTTGTCGGCTGGCAACTGGCGCTGGTGATCCCGTCGGTCGCGGTGTTCGTCGGATCAGTCGGGGCCTTCGCGTTCTACGAATACTGCCACACGCTGGCGCATCTGAACGTGCCCAAGGGCTGGTTTGGCCGCCGGGTGACGCAAAGCCACCTGCGCCATCATTTCAACGACCATTCGGCGACCTTCCACGTCAGCTTTGGCATGGGCTGGATCGACCGGCTGTTCGGCACGACCTATGACCGCGACACCGCCAAGGACCGGTACAACGCCGAAACCATCCTCTCGATGGGCATGGACCCCGAGGATTTGCGCCTCGTGACCGCGCGCAAGGCCTATGGCATCGACAAGATGCCCCGCGCCCGCAAAGCCTGAGCTGCGCATCGACGGGCCGCGGTGCGTCGATCCGACGGCCTCGCTATCGCGCTTTATGCCCGCAAACCCGCGCGCTGCCTCAGCGGTGCACCAAGACCAGCCAGATCGACGTGCCGTGGGGGCGGCCCGTCGATGCGCGGCGGCCTGCGGCCTTGATTCCGCGCCACACGGCTCAGCCCTGCGGATCGATCGGCGCGTGCAGCCGGGTGGCGGGCGTGATGATCCCGCCCCGGTCCCCCACCGTGATCGACCCGTAACGTTCGGCAAAGACCGGCGGCAGCGCGCGGTCGCCGTCGACCGTCAGCCATAACCGAAGCAGATGCCGCCGCCGCGCCCGTTCCGGCCAGTCAAGAAACCCCGTCCGGTCATGCAACTGCCCGTGATTGTGCACGAACTGCATGTCACCGGGCGCCAGCCGCATCCGAAGATGCAAAGCGGGATCGTTGGCCAGCGTGTCGAACAGGTCCAGCGCCTCGACATGCGCGGGCGTCAGCCGGAACGCACCCTCGAACCGCTGCGCGCTGTCGATGTATTGCCGCTGGTAGAACACCGTCAGCTTGCCCCCGAACCACGACAAGGGCGGGATCGACATCCAAGGCTCCATCCCCTCCGGCACCTCCCCGCGCCGATCCGTCGCGATGGGATCGAACAGCAGCGCCAGCAGATCGGGCCGTGCCTCCCGCATCCGGTTGTAGATCGTCTCGACACTCACCAGCAGGCTGTCACCGCCCTCCTTCGCCTCCTGCAGGCACAACAGGCCGACCACGTCCGCGCTGTCGGTGTGAAAGGTCTGCCGGGCCGAGGTCTGGTAGATGCGGCTGTTGGGATCGTCCGGGTCCGCCCCCAGATCGCGCACATGGCCCAGGATATGCCCCGCCGCGTTCTGCGACCGTGCGCGGCCCAGATGCGCCCCGATCCCGCAATAGATCGTCGCCGCCATCCGCTGGTCGTACCATTCGACCGGCAGCCCGCGCATCACCTCGAACCCGCACCCGTTCAGCAGCTTGTCCGACACCTCCTTTAGATGCCCGGCAAAGCGCGGCAGCGGAAAGGCCTCCGCCTTGATCTCCCCGATATCGCGACCCGTCCCGGCAAAGGCGCGCGCGGCAGCCTCAAGTTCGGCCACCTCACCTGCCGTCAGGTCATGCAACCACGCCTCGCGCCGCTCCGCCATGTCGGCCCCGACCCAGGCCGATGGCCCCTCGAACCGCTCCGGCATCTTCTCCAGCATCCGCATCTCCCGCGCGCGCCCCGTATTCCGCCACCTTGGCCCATCCCGCCTGCCAAGGCTTTCCAATTCCGTCAAACTCCTGTAAGCGCCCCGCATCTGAGACGTAACGCACCGGTCCCGGCGTTAGGCAAAGGACAGGGACCGGCGGCAATGGGGCCGCCATTTCAATGGAAGACCCGAGACCGCTCGGGAGTGCTTCCAAACAGGATGACATGATGTTCAACGTAGTCAAAAAATCCATGCAGTGGGGCGATGAAGAGCTCACACTGGAAACAGGCAAGGTCGCACGCCAGGCGGACGGCTCGGTGATCGCGACGCTGGGCGAAACCCGCGTGATGGCCAACGTCACCTTCGCCAAGGCACCGAAGGAAGGACAAAGCTTCTTCCCGCTCACCGTGCACTACCAGGAAAAATACTATGCCGCGGGCAAGATCCCCGGCGGCTTCTTCAAGCGCGAGGCGCGCCCGACCGAGAAAGAGACGCTGACCGCGCGCCTGATCGACCGGCCGATCCGCCCGCTCTTCGTCGACGGGTTCAAGAACGAAGTGCTGGTGATGTGCACCGTTCTGTCGCACGATCTGGTCAACGACCCCGACATCGTCGCGATGATCGCGGCCTCCGCCGCGCTGACCATCTCGGGCGCGCCCTTCATGGGCCCGATCGCCGGTTGCCGCGTCGGGTTCGAGGATGGTGAATACGTCCTCAACCCCACCGTCGACGACATGCAGGACCTGCGCCTGAACCCCGACCAGCGCCTCGACCTCGTGGTCGCGGGCACCAAGGACGCGGTGATGATGGTCGAATCCGAAGCTTACGAGCTGACCGAGGCGGAAATGCTCGGCGCCGTGACCTTCGCGCACGAACAGATCCAGCCGGTGATCGACCTGATCATCGACCTGGCCGAGGAAAGCGCCAAGGAACCGTTCGAATTCGCCGCACCCGATTACGCCGACCTCTACGAGGCGGTGAAGAAGGCAGGCGACAAGGACATGCGCACCGCCTTCGCGATCCGCGACAAGCAGGAACGCACCGCCGCCGTCGCCGCCGCCCGCGCCTCGATCATCGAAGCACTGTCGGAAGACGAGCAGGCGGACCCGAACCTCGGTTCGGCGCTGAAGAAACTCGAAGCGGGCATCCTGCGCGGTGACGTGGTCAAGACCGGCACCCGGATCGACGGCCGCAAGACCGACGAGATCCGCGAGATCGTCTGCGAAACGGGCCTTTTGCCCCGGACCCACGGTTCGGCGCTCTTCACCCGTGGTGAGACGCAGGGCCTCGTCGTGACGACGCTGGGCACCGGCGACGATGAACAGTTCATCGACGCGCTGCACGGCAACTTCAAATCGAACTTCCTGCTGCACTACAACTTCCCGCCCTACTCGGTCGGTGAAGCAGGCCGCGTGGGCCCTCCGGGTCGCCGCGAAATCGGCCACGGCAAACTGGCATGGCGCGCGCTGCAAGCCGTCCTGCCCGCCGCGACCGACTTCCCCTACACCATCCGCCTCGTGTCCGAGATCACCGAATCCAACGGCTCGTCCTCGATGGCATCGGTCTGCGGTGGCTCTCTGTCGATGATGGATGCGGGCGTGCCGCTGAAGAACGCAGTCGCCGGTGTGGCCATGGGCCTGATCCTCGAAGATGACGGCTCCTACGCGATCCTGTCGGATATCCTCGGTGACGAAGACCACCTTGGAGACATGGACTTCAAGGTCGCGGGGACCGAGAACGGCATCACCTCGCTGCAGATGGACATCAAGGTCGCAGGCATCACGCCCGAGATCATGGAGAAGGCCCTCGCGCAGGCGAAAGACGGCCGGATGCATATCCTCGGCGAGATGAACAAGGCGCTGTCGGAAACCAACGAGTTCTCGATCCACGCCCCGCGTATCGAGACGATGAACATCCCCACCGACAAGATCCGCGAAGTGATCGGGTCGGGCGGCAAGGTCATCCGCGAAATCGTCGAAGTGTCGGGCGCCAAGGTCGACATCAACGACGACGGCGTCATCAAGATCGCCTCGCCCGACGGCGAAGCCATCAAGAAGGCGTACGAGATGATCCACTCGATCGTCGCCGAACCCGAGGAAGGCAAGATCTATGACGGTAAGGTCGTCAAGATCGTCGACTTCGGCGCCTTCGTGAACTTCTTCGGCAAACGTGACGGCCTCGTGCACGTCAGCCAAATCGAAAACCGCCGCCTGAACCACCCGTCCGACGTCCTCAAGGAAGGTCAGGACGTGAAGGTCAAGCTGCTGGGCTTCGACGACCGCGGCAAGGTCCGCCTGTCGATGAAAGTCGTCGACCAGGAAACCGGCGAAGAAATCAAGAAAGAGGAACCGGCGGACTAACCACCGCCCCACTTTTCAACATCAGACGCCGCCCTTCGAGGCGGCGTTTTTTGTTGGAGGGGGGCGGGTTTGAGTCCTGAGTGCCCGCCGAACTCATCGCTCCTGCGCGGAATCAAGGCCGAAGGCCGCCGCGCATCGCCGACGCGCCCCCACGCGGCGGCGATATGGCTGCGGTTTGCGCAAAGCTCTAATCAAATTCGGATTTGGCAAGGATAAAGCGCGCAGTCTCAGCGTCGGATCGCCCCCGCGCGCGTCGGCAATGCGCTGCTATGCACCCCGCCGATTCAACGGCAGAAATGTCCGCAAAGCGCTCACACCAGCCACAAAACCCTCACCCAACCCGCAACCACCCCCTCAGGAAACCGGCCGCCGCTTCGGACACTCGATCGGCACGAACAGGAACCTGACCCGGAGCGTGTTCGTCAGCGCGTGGACCCGCGACGCGTCCATGTCGGGCGTGGCCGCGCTGGTGGTGCACAGGTGAAAGCCGGGATCGTTGGACAGGATGATCCTCGGATCGCCGTGGCTGATTTGGGTCTTCAGGCTGCGGATGTAATATCCGTCCGGGTTCGCCACCACGTCGTCGGCTCCGACAGCCTCGGTGACATGCCCGTCTCCGCACAGCGTGTCGGTACGGCTGTCTGCAAAAACCGGCGTGGCGGCAGCCACGGCGATAGCGGTCATAGCCAAGGCTATTTTCATGGTCTTTCTCCAATGTATTGAATGATATGCGTGTGCGCCGCCCTGCAATGACGGGCGGCTATGCGGCCCCGGCCCGGATCAGTCGTTGCCGGTCAGCGGGTCGATGACGTGCTGGACTTCCGTGATCGAATCCACCGGGAACCCCGACTTCTCCGCATGCGCGCGAATGTCCAACTCGCTTTCGGCAAGGTAGACGCAGAAGGTCTTGTTGCCCGCGACGTAGGAATGTTCCCACTGCACGCCATTCATTTCCGCAAGCGCCGTGTTCGAGGCACGCGCGGCCGAGCACAGCTCGGTATCCGAAAAATCCCCGATACCGGGAATTCCGCGTTCGATGACAAATCGTTTCAGCATGATCGGCTCCTGCTTGATCGGCTCCTGCTTGGTCCGTGAAACCATCCTGCCGACACCGCGCCGAATCTCCTAACTAAATATTCTTTGCATGACTAAAGAAAACCTTTAGTTTTTCGCAAAAAGGGCTCGTCATGGTCGCCTCCCATCTTCGCTCGCTTCAGGCGCTGGAACTTGCCGTGCGCACGGGGTCTTTCAACGCGGCTGCCGACGCCCTGTCGATCACCCCCGCCGCACTGGGCCAACGCATCCGCACGCTCGAGGAATTCCTGGACACCGAACTGATCGTGCGGGGCAGGAAGGGCACACGGCCCACGCTCGAGCTCGAAGCGGTTCTGTCCGACCTGCAAACCGCCTTCCAGGCGCTCGACCGGGTGACCGAGGCGATGAGTTTCCAGAAAGCGTCCGCCATTCACATCGTGGCCGATCTGGACTTGGCCGAACACTGGCTCGCCCCGCGTCTGCCGGCGTTCCGCGCGGCCTATCCGAACATCCAGTTCTGCATCAACGGCATCGGCGATGTGCCCTCCAAGGTCGGATCGCCCGACATCCGCATCGAACGCGGGGCCGAGGCCAAGGGCGAGGTGCTGATCGACGACTACTTCGTGCCCGTGACCGCACCCTCCAACCTGTGGCGCGTCGGGCGGCACGACAAGACGGCGGCAATGGAGGGCGTGTCCCTGCTTCACGTCAAACCCCGCGCCAAGCAGCCGGACTGGGCCGCGTGGTCGGTGGCATACGGCCAGCGCAAAACCGGGCTGACCCGCGGTCAGAAGTACCGCAACACGCGACTGGCACTCGACGCAACGCGCAACGCGGTCGGTTTCATGCTCTGCGGCGTGTCGCTGATCGAGGATGATCTGCGGCAGGAGAACCTGGTCCTGCCGTTTCCGGGCGACATGGGCCTGCCCGCGACCTTGCCCTACCGCCTCTGGACGCGGCACCCGCAAACGATCCGCCCGCAGCTTCAGAAATTCCTCGACTGGGTGCGGGATGAAGGACGCGCCACGCAAGCCTTCATCGAACGCCTCGCAAGGTGACCAGGCACCTTGCCCTCGCCTCGCCCGCCCCAAACCGGTCTTTTTCCCGAACGGAAACAATCACCCCGCAGCACGACCGCATTGCTGCCACGTTTGCAGGTTAGCCCGTCGTTAAGACCGGTCGGCCCTTGGCGGATCGGGGAAGCTGCCGGGGATGCATTTGGAATGATGGCCGACCTCCTTGTCGACGCCTTGCGATCGGTTCACCTGATCGGGCTGGCGCTTGGGTTCGGCCTTGCCATGTTCGCCGATGCGACTGCCTTCCGCACGATCCTCAGACCCATCACCGCCGCCGACCTCGAACGCCTGCACAACCTGCACACCGCGATCCTGATCGGGCTGGGCGTGCTGTGGGCCAGCGGCCTCGGGCTTCTTTATGCGCGCACCGGGTTCGACCTGTCGGCCTTCGCGCCCAAGCTCTTCGTCAAGCTGGGCGTGGTGATCCTGCTCACGCTGAACGCGCTGACGATCGGGTCGGTGGCGATGCCGATGTTCGTGCGCGGCGTCGGCCGGACCTTCGGCGAATTGCCGTCCCGCGCGCGGCTGACGCTGGGCGGCGTGGCGGGGCTGTCGGCAGCCTGCTGGATCAGCGGCCTCGCGCTTGGCGTCTTCTCGTTCATGCGCACGCTCGACCTTGGCGCGGCCCTGTCGATCACCGGGGCGATCTACGCGCTCTGCGTCGCTGGCGGGCTGGCGGCGGCCTGCCTTGCGCCCTTCGTGCGCCACGGCCTGTTGCCCAAACTGGCCCAACCCGCGCCCGAACCGCGTGCGCCACGGATGCGCAACGGGTTCGACCGCGACGCCTTTCTCTATCCCTGACAGCATCGGCTGACCGGCACGTCCCGGCCCAAACGTGATCCTCCGGCCCCGCCGCGCGCTTGCGCCCGCGCCGCGCACTGACCACAGTGGCAGGATCATCCGCCGCCCGGAGCCCGCGCCCATGCTTCTCGACACGCCAATCTGCGATTTCGGCCAGCCCGCGCCCGACTTCCGCCTCGCCACACCGGACGGGACGGTTCACACGCTGTCGCAGCACCTTGGCGACAAGGGCCTGCTGGTCGCGTTCATCTGCAACCACTGCCCCTACGTGAAGGCCATCGCCGACCGGCTGGCACAGGACGCCGCGACCCTGCTCGACGAAGGGATCGGCGTGGTCGCGATCATGTCGAACGACTACCGCGCCTACCCCGCCGACGCCCCGCCACAGATGCAGGCCTTCGCCCGGCGCCACGGCTTTCCCTTCCCCTACCTCGTGGACGAGGATCAATCCGTGGGCCGCGCCTACGGCGCCGTCTGCACGCCCGACTTCTTCGGCTACAACGCCGCCGGGGGCCTGCAATATCGCGGGCGGCTCGACAGCCTCGGCCCCTCCTCCGGGCCGGACCGCGATCCCGAATTGCTTACCGCGATGCGCCAGATCGCGGCCACCGGCGAAGGCCCGCGCGACCAGACACCGTCGATGGGCTGCTCGATCAAGTGGCGCGACTGACCGGCATGGACCTCGACGTTGCGGACCTGTCCATCGCTACGCCGCGCGGGCGTTTGCTGGCGCAGGTGCCGCGCCTCGTCGTGCCGTCGGGGACCACGGTGGGGCTTGCCGGTCCGTCGGGCGCGGGCAAATCCACGCTCCTCTTCGCGCTCGCGGGCCTCCTGCCGTAGGCCACGGGCCACGTCCGCTGGGCCGGGACCGACCTGGTCGCGCTGTCCGGCCCCGCGCGCCGCCGCTTTGCCGCGCAGAGCTTCGGCATGGTCTTCCAGGACTTCCTGCTCTTCGACGAACTGGGAGCCGCCGACAATGCCGCTGCCAGCGCCATGTTCCGCCCCCGCCGCGACCGCGCGGCTGTGCGGCAGGCCGCCGAACACCACCTCGCCGCATTTGGCCTTGCGGACCTGTCCCGCCCCGTCGCCTCCTTTTCGGGGGCGAGCGCCAGCGTGTCGCCGTCGCCCGCGCACTGGCCGCCGATCCGCCCGTGATCCTCGCGGATGAGCCCACCGCCAGCCTCGACCGCGCCGCCGCCGACCGCCTGATCGACGACCTCGTGACCGCCGCGCGGGCGGGCGGGCGCACCCTCGTCTGCGTCAGCCACGACACTGCCCTGCTCGACCGGATGGACCGGGTCCTGACCATGACGGACGGAGTGATGGCCGATGGGTGATCTCTGGCACGGCCTGCCCGCCACCGCGCAGGACGCGCTGACGCTTGCGGCGCTGCTGGCGCTGCCTGTGCTGATCGCGCTGGTCCTGCTGCGCGGTTTCGCGCCATGGCCCCTGATCCGCGCGCTGTTGTGGCGGTTCCGCTGGGCCAACGCGCTCTGCCTCGCGCTGATCGCGGTCTCCATAGGGATGGGCGTCGGCGTCATCACGCAGGAACGCGGCCTGCGCGACGGCTCCGCCAGCGCCGCAGACAAGTTCGACATCGTGATCACTGCGCCGGGATCCGAAACGACGATGATGCTCGCCACCGTCTACCTCCAGATCACCGACGCGCCGCTCCTCGACGGCGCCACCTATGCCGAGGTCGCCGAACACCCCCGCGTCCGCCTCGCCGCGCCGCTGGCCTATGGCGACACTTTCGACGGCGCGCCCATCGTCGGCACCACCGCCGCGTTCGTCGACCACCTGGCCGAGGGCCGGATCGAGGGCGCGCACTGGTCCGGCGCGTTCGACGCGATCGCGGGCGCGCGCGTGCCGCTCTCCATCGGTGCCACCTTCTCCCCCGCCCACGGCACCGGCGACGGGGCCGACGACGACGCACACGACGACACCTACACCATCGTGGGCCGCATGGCCCCGACAGGCTCCCCCTGGGATCACGCGATCCTCGTCCCGGTCGAGGCGGTGTGGCGCACCCATGGCCTTGCCGACGGCCACGCGCCCGAGAACGAGGGCCAGCTCGGCCCGCCCTTCGACGCGCGTTTCTTTCCCGGCACCCCGGCCATCGTGGTCGTGCCCGTCAGCCTCGGGGCCGCCTACCAGGTCCGCCAGGCCTTCACGCGCGAGAAGGAGACGATGGCCTTCTTTCCCGGCGCCGTCCTGTCAGAGCTTTACCGCCTGATGGGGGATGTCCGGCGGGCCATGTCGCTCCTCGCGCTGGTCACGCAGGCGCTGGTCGCGGCCAGCGTGCTGCTGTCGCTCTTCATCCTTACCCGGCTCTTTGCCCGCCAGACGGCGGTGCTGCGGGCGCTCGGCGCGCCCGACCGCTTCGTGCTGGCAACGGTGTGGAGCTATGCCATGGCGCTACTGCTGTCGGGCGCGGTCCTCGGCCTCGGCTTCGGGCAGGGCGCGGCCCTGCTCCTGTCGCGACTCATCGCCGCGCGGACTGACCTCGCGATCCCCGCGCGACTCGGCTGGACCGAACTGCACCTCGCCGCCGGGTTCGTGGCGCTGGCCTCGGTCCTCGCCCTCCTGCCCGCGCTCGCCACCCTGCGCCGCCCCGTCGTCGACAGCCTGCGCGGGTCCTGACACGGGCGCGGGCGGCAAATTTGGCGCAGTCGCGCCACATTTTCCCCCGCTCACGAACTTGTCACTCCCTTCGCGCGTTGGCACAACCGACACTGACAGGACATTTCCGCGAAAGAGGAGGGCGCACTGCCATGCTGACCCGTCGCACCTTTCTGACCACCGCCGCTGCCTCCGCGGCCCTGCCCATGCCGGCCCGCGCGAATTACGTCGTGCCCGAAGCCCACATGCCCCGCATCGTGCCCATCCGCGCCTCGTTCGCGCCCTACGAGCTGCATGTCGATCCCGGCCAGTTCGCGCTCTACTGGACGCTGCCGGGCCAGACCGCCATCCGCTACGTCGTGCGCGTCGGTCGCGGCGACCTCTACGAGGCGGGCGAATTCACCATCGGCGCCAAGAAGGAATGGCCCAGCTGGACGCCGACCCCCGAAATGATCGAGCGTGAGCCCGAGAAGTACAAGCAATACGAGGACGGGATGCCCGGCGGCCCGGAAAACCCGCTTGGCGCGCGGGCGCTCTACCTGTTCCAGCCGGGCCGGGGCGACACGTTCCTGCGCATCCACGGCACACCCCAACCCTGGACGATGGGCCGGGCCGTGTCGAACGGCTGCGTCGGCCTCGTGAACGCGCATATCGAGCACCTGTACAATCGCGTGCCCATGGGCACCCGCGTCGTGCTCTACCCCAAACCCGCAGGCCTGGGCTAAGGACAGGCGACCGCAACCGGGCGCCGTCCACCGGGTAGGATGGGTGATTTCACCCATCCCGGCCCGTCGCTTGCAGGCGTAGGTCGGGTGATCTCACCCGACCCCCTTCGCATCACTCGGGCAGCTTCGTCATCCGCAGGTAAGGCAGCTTGGCGTCGTACTTGCCGAACTTGGCCTTCGCGTCCTCGTTCGACACCGACGGCGGGATCACCACGTCCTGGCCCAGTTCCCAGTTGGCGGGGGTCGCCACGCCGTGCTTGGCCGCCGTCTGCAGCGCGTCGAGCGCGCGCAGGATCTCGCCGAAGTTCCGGCCGATCGTCATCGGGTAGGTCATCGACAGCTTCAACTGCTTGTCCGGCCCGATGATGAACACCGACCGCACCGTCGCGCTGTCATTGGGCGTGCGCCCGTCCGGCATGTAGGCCTCGGCCGGCAGCATGTCGAAGGCCTTCGACACTTCCAGCCCGTCATCCGCGATGATCGGGAACCCCGCGGTCGCGCCGGAATACCCCTCGATATCGCCCTTCCACTTCTTGTGATCCTCGACCCCGTCGACGCTCACGCCGATTACCTTGGTGCCGCGCTTGGCCCATTCCTCGGCCAGTTGCGCCACCGCGCCGAATTCCGTGGTGCAGACCGGCGTGAAATCCTTCGGGTGCGAGAACAGGATCGCCCAGCTGTCGCCGATCCACTCGTGGAACTGGATGGGGCCCTGGTCCGTCTCGACCTTCAGGTTCGGGACAACGTCGTTGATACGTAATGCCATGCTCAATCTCCTGATGCATTCGGCAAGCGTTGCCGCTTGCCCTGCCCTCACAGGTAGGGCAAGGCTGGCGTGGTTAAAAGAGGAGCCTGCCCCCAATGCGCGACATCCGGACCTTCTACATCAACGGCGAATGGGTCTCTCCCGCCGCCGCGAACGATCTCGAAGTGATCAACCCGTCCACCGAAGAGCCCTGCGCCGTCATCTCGCTGGGTGACCAGGCCGATACCGACGCCGCCGTCGCCGCCGCCCGCGCCGCGTTCGAGCCGTGGATGCTGACGCCGCTCGCCACGCGCCGCGACCTGATCGCCAGTATCCTCGAAGTCTACAAGGCCCGCGCCGAAGACATGGCCGAGGCGATCAGCCTCGAGATGGGCGCGCCCATCGACATGGCCCGCACCCAGCAGGTCGGTGCCGGGTCCTGGCATATCGACGGCTTCCTCAAGGCGCTCGACACCTTCCAGTTCGAACGCGATTTCACCGCCACCGAAAAGACGCTCTATGAACCGATCGGCGTCGTCGGCATGATCACGCCCTGGAACTGGCCGATGAACCAGATCGCGCTCAAGGCGATCCCGGCGATCGCGGTCGGCTGCACGACGATCCTGAAACCGTCGGAAATCGCGCCACTGTCGGGCCACCTCTTTGCCGAGATCGTGCACGAGGCGGGCGCGCCCGCGGGCGTCTTCAACCTCGTCAACGGCGACGGGCCGGGGGTCGGCTCGCAACTGTCGGCACACCCCGACGTCGACATGATCTCGTTCACCGGCTCGACCCGCGCGGGCAAGCTGATCTCGAAATCCGCCGCCGATACGCTGAAACGCGTCAGCCTCGAACTGGGCGGCAAGGGCGCGAACATCGTCTTCGACGACGCCGATGGTGACGCCATCAAGCGCGGCGTGATCCGCTGCATGAACAACACCGGCCAGTCCTGCAACGCGCCAACGCGGATGCTGGTGCAGGAAGACCGCTACGCGCAGGCGGTGGACGAAGCCGTCGCCATGGCCAACAAGATCGCCACCGGCCCCGCCGCCGAGGGCGGGAAGCATATCGGCCCGGTCGTCAGCGAAACCCAGTGGAACAAGATCCAGGGCCTGATCCAGGCCGGCATCGACGAAGGCGCGCGGCTGGTCGCGGGCGGCCCCGGCCGCCCCGAGGGCACCAACCGCGGCTATTTCGTGCGCCCCACCATCTTTGCCGACGTCACCAACGACATGACCATCGCGCGCGAAGAGATTTTCGGCCCGGTCCTCGCCATGATGCCGTTCAAGGACGAAGAACAGGCCATCGCCATCGCCAACGACACGCCCTACGGCCTGACCAACTACATCCAGTCGCAGGACACCGACCGCATCCGCCGCGTCGCGCGCCGCCTGCGCTCGGGCATGGTGGCCGCGAATGGCGGGACGTTCGCGCAGGGCTCGCCCTTCGGCGGCTACAAGGCGTCGGGCAATGGCCGCGAAGGCGGCGTCTGGGGCCTTGAAGAGTTCTGCGAGGTCAAGGCAGTCGCCGGCTGGGCCGCGGAATAGGTGCTTGCCTACCGCGCGCTTCTGACACTCGCATGGCCCGGCTTCGCGATCCTCTTCGCCATCCGGGCCCTGCGCGGGCAGGAGACATGGCGCGATTGGGCCGAACGCCTCGGGTTCGCCGGGAACGGCGTGCCCGGCGGGCTCTGGGTGCACGGCGCCTCGAACGGTGAGCTTGCCTCGGCCCGCCCGATCCTTGCGGCCCTCACCACCCGCCATCCCGACCTGCCGCTCTGCATCACCTGCAACACGCTGACTGCGCGCGACATGGTCGACGGGTGGGCGCTGCCGCGCACAACCGCGCGCCTCGCGCCGCTCGACACCCGCTGGGCCGCGCTGGATGCGCGGGCCCACCTGACGCTTGAATCCGAACTCTGGCCCAACCGCATCCGCCGCCATCCCACCATCGCCCTCGGTGCCCGCCTGACGGCGCGCACGGCGCGCGGCTGGTCGCGGATACCGGGGCTCGCCCCTGCCGTCTTCCCCCGCCTCAGGGGCGTGATCCCGCAGGACGCGGCCTCTGCCACCCGCTTCGCCGACCTTGGTGTGCCCGCCGCCGACATCGCCGCGCCCGTGCAGCTGAAGTCGCTCTACCTGCCGCCCGACCGCGACCTGCCGCCCGACCTCGCCGCCCTGCCTTACGCGCGGACGTGGCTCGCCGCCTCCACCCATGCAGGCGAAGAGGACACGGTGCTCGACGCGCATCTCGCGCGGCTCTCCGAGGATCCCGACACCGTCCTGATCCTCGCCCCCCGCCATCCCGCCCGCGCCGACGAGGTCGCGGCCCTGATCGCCGCGCGCGGACTTGCCGCGCACCGCCGCAGCACCGGCGCCACGCCACCCGGCACCCGCCTTTTGCTGGCCGACACGATGGGAGAGATGGACCTCTTCTACCGCGCTTCCCACGCGACCTTCATCGGAGGCACCCTGACCGATCGCGGCGGCCACACACCGTTCGAACCCGCCGCCCACGGCTCGGCCATCCTGCACGGCCCCGACACCGCCAACTTCACCGACGCCTTCGCCGCTCTCGGCCCAGATGCGGCCATCCCGGTGACCGATGCCGCCTCCCTCGCCGCCGGGCTTGCGCGCCTCTCCGATCCCTCTGCCGCCACCGAACAAGCCGCCCGCGCCTCGCAGGCACTTGCCGCGACCGCCTCTGCCGACGCCGTGCTTACATTTCTCGAAACCCGGCTGGGGCTGGAAACCTGACCGCGCATCCGGCCCGAACCGGGGGTTTTACGGCACGTTCCCCGCAACTTTCCCGCGAACCCCTTTAAAATCACGGCAAATTTCTGTATTGTGGATATCTCAAAACAAGAACACTCCACGAGGCGGAGCCCGCGCGGCCAAACATGAAGCAACTGCCCCTGACACTGCGTGCCGCGCACAAGTCCGACATCCGGACCCAGATCTGCGCCCTGTGCTACAGGGTGGAACAGGGCAAGACGCGCGTGCTCCTCGTGACCAGCCGCCAGACACGGCGCTGGATCCTGCCCAAGGGGTGGCCCATCGACGGCCTCACGCCCGCGCAAACGGCGGCGACCGAGGCCTGGGAAGAAGCCGGCGTACGCGGCAAGGCCATGGACCAGCGCATCGGCCTGATCTCGTACCTGAAGGACAGCGACTCTCCGAACGAACTGCCCTGCATCGGGCTGGTCTACCCGGTGAAGGTCAAGAAGATCGCCTCGATCTTCCCCGAGCGCAAGGAACGCCAGCGCAAGTGGCTCAGCCCGAAAAAGGCCGCCGCACGGGTGAACGCCCCCGATCTGGCCGCGCTGCTGCGCAGCTTCGATCCCGCGCGCCTGCGCTGAACCGCACACTTGCGCTCGGACACAACGCGCATACATTTGCGCGACCGACGAAAGGTGCGCCCGCGCATGATCCGCTTCACGCTCAAATGCGACAACGACCACGAATTCGAAAGCTGGTTCGCCTCGTCCGCGGCCTATGACACCCTGCGCGCGAGCGGGCACGTCGCCTGCGCCATCTGCGGGTCCTCGCAGGTCGACAAGGCGCTGATGGCCCCCCGCATCGCACCCGAAGGCGACGACGCGCCCACGCAACCCCCTGCACCAGAACGGGAAAAGCCCCTCTCCGCCCCTGCATCGCCCGCCGAACAGGCGCTCCGCGCGATGCGCGAACACGTCGAGAAGACCTCCGACTACGTTGGCACCCGCTTCGCGTCCGAAGCGCGCGCGATGCATGACGGCACCGCCCCCGAACGCTCGATCTATGGCGAGGCGCGGCCCGACGAGGCCCGCAAGCTGATCGAGGACGGCGTGCCCGTCGCGCCCCTCCCCTTCCGCCCGAACCGGAAATCGAACTGATGCAGGTCCTTGTCACCGGCGCCAATCGCGGCATCGGCGCGGCGCTGGTCACCGAATTGTCTGCGCGCGGACACTCCGTCATCGGCACCTCCCGCGATGGCCGCGCCGGTTTCCCGCTCGACGTGACCGATGCCGCGCAGATCGCCGCGCTGGCCGATCACCTGCGCGACCGCCCGCTCGACCTGCTGGTGTGCAACGCGGGCGTCTACCTCGACCGGCACGAAAACCTCGACGACGGCTACGCCCCCGATCTCTGGGCCCGCACCTTCGCCACCAACGTCACCGGCGTCTTTTCCACCGTGCAGGCGGCCCTGCCCGCTCTGCGCTCTGCCGGTGGCAAGATCGCGATCATCTCCAGCCAGATGGGATCAAGCGAACGCGCGCGTGGCGGCGCCTACATCTACCGCGCCTCCAAGGCCGCGGTCACCAATCTGGGCCGCAACCTCGCCACCGACCTCGCGGGCGAAGGCATCGCGGTGGGCATCTACCACCCCGGCTGGGTGCGCACCGACATGGGCAGCTCCGCCGCCGACATCTCGGTCGAACAAAGCGCCACCGGCCTCGCCACCCGCTTCGACGCCCTGTCCATGGACACCACCGGCTGCTTCGAATTCTACGACGGCCGGGCGTGCCCGTTTTAAGGGAAGGTGGGGAATACCGGACCTGCCTAGTTATTCATCACGTGAAATGATGCGTCATGCAGTCAATTACGGCCGCATGTATTTTACGGAGTGAATTTTCATGAAACGCATTGCTTCTGCGCTTGCGGGCGCGGGCCTCGCACTTGCCGTGGCCACATCCGCCGTGTCCCAAGTCTCCACAACACCTATCTCCGCAACTCCCGGCGTCACCGGTATCGTTGTGTGGGAAGTAACAACAAACACATTCGACCACCCTTTCGCAGTTCCATCCGCAGAACTCGACCCGATCACGTCGCTCCCTCTCGACAGCAACAACAATGACATAGCCGGACATACCGGTGGCGGCGGGAACGAGTATTACGACGTTTTCCTGTCAGATATCACAGGCGCGCACGATCCGAACGGCCCATGTGTACGGATCAACGGCCGTTACGGTGGCAACAGTTCAGGCTTCAACATTGCCCGCATCGATCTGATGAATGGCAGCTCCGTGATGCGTAGCTTCGACCGGTTGATTGATTACAATACGGCGCAACTCGGCGCTCAGTCCGGGTCGCAACACTTTATTGTTGATCCTGATCCCGGAATCCAACCGAGCACTTACGCCGCCTTCGGCTCTGGCAGCCTCGACCTGTACGCCGTGATCTGCCTTTCGACACCGCCGATCACGCTGACGAAAACCCTGACAAGCCCGGTGCCGATCCTCGCACCGACAAACGTCACCTTCGAATTGGCGCCGGTGCTGACAAACACGGCCCTGTTTGAAGGTCGCACGCTCGCCGTCACCGACACCCTCCCTGCGGGCCTCACCTACACCTCGGCCACCGGCACCGACTGGGCCTGTTCCGCCTCCGGCCAGGTCGTGACCTGCATCTACACCGTACCCACGGGCGGCGGGGCCGTGACCCAGGTTCCGCCCGTCACCCTTACGGCGCAAGTGGATGCGGCGATGGCGTCCGGCGACTATTCGAACTGCGCCGTGTTGTCGGACCCCGAAAGCGCGCCGACCGATCCCGCTGCCATCTGGTTGCCCCTGGAACTTGCGACCGCCCCGGCATGCGCCGACATGCCCGTCCGGCACCTTGTCGACCGTTACCACTACGCCGTAAAATACGTCTGTGGCGCACAGGACAATGACGCCGAGCCCGAAGCGGCAACAACCCTCGCCCAAGGCCGCTACTTCACCGAGATCAACATCCTCAACCCCGGCTACCTTGCCGCCGATCTCGAAAAGCGCGTCTACCCGCTCACGCTCGATACGACCGACGTGTACCGCGAACCCGCGCAAACCCCGGCAACGGGCGGCGAGGACATGACGCTCAACCCCGGCCACGCGACGTTCGATGACTGCCTGAAACTGGGCGAGATGCTCGGCGCCGACGACCTTGCCGAAAAGCGCGCCTCCATCGGGTGGTTGTCGATCACGTCTCCGCATCCTCTTGATGTCACCGCCGTCTACACGGGGCGTGACATCGACAGGGACAATGCGACATCGATCGATGTCGAACAGGTGTCGGGCCGCGTCGTCCAGATCGCGCAGTAACCCGATCACAAGGGGAGCGGCATGTCCTGCTCCCCTCCTTCCGGACGCCGACCGGATCACACGCGGCGCTCTAGCCCGGCCACGGGGTTGCACCCCACCTGACACCCGCGTAAAGCCTGCCCCCGAATTGACCCGAAGGCCTGCGTCCCATGCCCGTGCTCGTGATGAAATTCGGCGGTACTTCCGTCGCCACGCTCGACCGTATCAAGCGGGCCGCGAAACGTGTCGGAGTCGAGGTGGCCAAGGGCTATGACGTGATCGTCATCGTGTCGGCCATGGCGGGCGAGACGAACAAGCTGGTGGGGTACGTGGGCGAGACCTCTCCCCTGTTCGACGCGCGCGAATACGATGCCGTCGTGTCGTCGGGAGAGAACGTGACCGCCGGCCTCATGGCGCTCACCCTGCAGGAAATGGACGTGCCCGCGCGGTCCTGGCAGGGCTGGCAGGTGCCGGTGCAGACGACCGCCGCCCACTCCGCCGCCCGGATCGAGGCGATCCCGACCGACAACATCACCGCCAAGTTCGCCGAAGGCATGCGCGTCGCGGTTGTCGCGGGCTTCCAGGGCGTCAGCCCCGAAGGCCGGATCACCACGCTGGGCCGCGGCGGGTCCGACACCACCGCCGTCGCCTTCGCCGCCGCCTTCGACGCGGAACGCTGCGACATCTACACCGATGTCGACGGCATCTACACCACCGATCCCCGCATCGCCGACAAGGCGCGCAAGCTGGAAAAGATCTCGTTCGAGGAAATGCTCGAACTCGCCTCGCTCGGCGCCAAGGTGCTGCAGACCCGCTCGGTCGAACTGGCGATGCGGTTCAAGGTCAAACTGCGCGTCCTGTCGAGTTTCGAGGAAATGGACGACGCCGCGGGCACGCTTGTCTGCGCTGAGGAGGAAGTCATGGAAAACCGCCCCGTATCCGGCATCGCCTATTCGCGTGACGAGGCCAAGATGACGCTCGTATCGGTCGCCGACCGCCCCGGCATCGCCGCCGCCATCTTCGGCCCCCTGTCCGAGGCCGGCGTGAACGTCGACATGATCATCCAGAACATCGCCGAAGAAGGCCGGACGGACATGACCTTCTCCTGCCCGACCGACCAGGTGGCGCGCGCCGAACAGGCGATGAACGCGGCCAAGGAAGCGGGCGACATTAACTTCCACGCGCTTGTCGCCGATACCGACGTGGCCAAGGTCAGCGCCGTGGGCATCGGCATGCGCAGCCAGTCGGGCGTCGCCGCCACGATGTTCAAGACGCTGTCGGACGAAGGCATCAACATCAAGGTGATCGCCACCTCCGAGATCAAGATCTCGGTCCTGATCGACCGCAAATACATGGAACTGGCCGTTCAGGCGCTCCACGACGCGTTCGAACTGGAAAAGGTCGCCTGACCGGCGCGTCCGCGCTCACCCATTCGCCAATAACTTGCCAGCCAGCAGCGGTCCTGCCAGCCTGCGGGCATGTTCCGATTGCTTGCGTTGCTCCTGTTGGCCGCTCCGGCCTCCGCCGCCCCGCTCTTCCCGAACTCGGTCGTGTCGAACGATCTCGATTTCATCCGCCCCGACGACCCGACGCTGTTTGCCTGCACCACCTATCGCGGCACCGACCGGCGGGAGATGCCCGACAAGCGCGGCGGCCCCCTCTTCGCCGACGGCGTGCACGTGGTCGAGGCGCGGTTCCGCGACGGCACACGCATGGACATTACCGTGCACCCCGATGCCGGGGGCGCGACCCGTGCCACTGCTCTGGCGGATACCGTCGGCGCATCGATCGGGCGCCTGCCCGGTGCGATGCGCGCGAAACTCTCGCATGTCGTGATCCTCGACGGGGACGAGACCGCCTTTGCCGAGGACAAGGGTCGCTTCTTCGTCCTCTACACCCACAACATCGCCAGACGCTTGCAAACCCGCGACCTCGATGAAACCGTGTTCCACGAAAGCGTGCACGCCACGCTCGACATACCCCACGCCGCCAGCCGCGCCTGGCGCAAGGCGCAGCGCCGGGACGGCACGGCCATCACCGATTATGCCCTTCGCAACCCGGCGGGAGAGGACCTCGCCGAAACCGCGCTCTTCGCCTTCGCCATGGTCCACCACCCCGGCCGCCTGCCCGCCCGCATCGAACAGGCGGTGCGCGACACCGTGCCCGCCCGTCTGGCCTATCTGACCGATCTCTTCACCCGCATGGGCCGCCACCCTGCCCCGGCCACGGCCAACCCGGCCTGCACCTGACCCGCGCCGCCTCCACGGGCAAGGTACCGCCCGCACGGCACTTTCCCGCGCCGGTTGCAACCTTGCCTCTCCCCTTTCCGAACCAACCCGCGTATACCTGACATCCGGGAACACAACGGGCACATCATGGCCGACGGATTCGAAAGCGAAAGCCGCCAGCTTCTGGGGCGGCTCAGGAACCTGATGGCCGAAGAGGCCGCCGGGCAGGAACGGCTCGACCGGATCACCCACCTGACCGCCGACAGCATGGGCACCGAGGTGTGCTCCATCTACCTCTTCCGCGACGACGAAACCCTGGAACTCTGCGCCACGCAGGGCCTGAACCCCGAAGCCGTGCACCAGACCCGCATGCGGCTGGGCGAAGGCCTCGTGGGCCGCGTCGCGCGCACCGGCAACATCGTCAACACTGCCGATGCACCGGCCGCTCCGGGTTTCCGTTACATGCCCGAGACGGGGGAAGAGATCTATTCGTCCTTCCTCGGCGTGCCCATCCAGCGGCTGGGCGAGAAACTGGGCGTCCTCGTCGTCCAGTCCAAGCAGGCGCGCGAGTTCTCCGCCGATGCCGTCTACGCGCTTGAAGTTGTGGCCATGGTGCTGGCGGAAATGACCGAACTGGGCGCGTTCGTCGGCGAAGGCGCCGCGCTCAAGGCCCGCCACCAGCAACCCGTCGCCTTCCCCGCCACGGTTGCACAGGAAGGCGCCGCCGAAGGCCATGTCTGGCTGCACGAACCCCGCGTCGTCGTCACCAACCCCATCGCCGAAGACCCGCACCGCGAACTGGACCGCCTACACGCCGCGGTCGAGGAACTGCGCGTCGGCGTCGACCGGATGCTCGAAACCGTGGCCGGCGGCGACCGCGAACAGATTCACGTCCTCGAAGCCTTCCGCATGTTCGCCAATTCCCGCGGCTGGATGCGCCGGATGGAAGAAGACATCAGCCGCGGCCTCAGCGCCGAAGCCGCGGTCGAGAAAGAGCAATCCACCGCCCGCGCCCGCATGCAGCAGGTGACCGATGCCTACCTGCGGGCCCGCCTGCACGACCTCGACGACCTGTCGAACCGCCTCCTTCGCATCCTCACCGGACAGGGCGTCAGCAGCGATGCCATGCCCGAAAACCCGATCCTCATCGCCCGCAACATCGGCCCCGGCGAATTGCTGGAATACGACCGCAAGCTGCAGGGCGTGGTGCTGGAAGAAGGCTCGGTCGGCTCCCACGCCGCCATCGTCGCCCGCGCGCTCGCCATCCCGCTCCTGATCCAGGCCGAACGCATCACGACCGAGGCGCTGAACGGCGACCACATCCTGATCGACGGCGAGGCCGGCACCGTTCACCTGCGCCCCGACGAACACGTCACCACCGCCTTCCGCGACAAGATCGCGATGCAGCACAAGGCGCAGGAACGCTACGCCTCGATCCGCGACCTGCCCGCCGAAACGACCTGCGGCCAGGTCATCTCGCTGCAGATGAACGCAGGCCTGATGGCCGACCTGCCCTCGCTGCCCACCTCGGGCGCCGACGGCGTCGGCCTCTTCCGGACCGAACTGCAGTTCCTCCTGCGCAACAAGATGCCCCGGCGCGGCGAACTGGTGGAAATCTACGACCGCGTGCTGAACGCGGCCCAGGGCAAACGCGTGGTCTTCCGCACGCTCGACATCGGGTCCGACAAGGTCCTGCCCTACATGAACCCGCTGGACGAACCCAACCCCGCGCTCGGCTGGCGCGCGATCCGTGTCGGGCTCGACCGCCCCGGCGTCCTGCGCATGCAGCTGCAGGCGCTGATGCGCGCCGCCAAGGGGCGCCCCCTGACGGTCATGTTTCCCTTCATCGCGCAATACGACGAATACCGCGCCGCCAAGGCCGAGGTCGACAACGCCCTCGACCGCGAACGCAAGCTCGGCCACGTCCTGCCTTCGAAACTCGAAATCGGCGCGATGCTCGAAACCCCCTCGCTCGCCTTCGCACCCCAGAAATTCTTCGACGAGGTCGAATTCCTGTCGATCGGCGGCAACGACCTGAAACAGTTCTTCTTCGCCGCCGACCGCGAAAACGAACGCGTCCGCAAACGCTACGACACGCTCAACGTCTCGTTCCTCAGCCTGATCGAATCCATCGTGAACCGCTGCGCGATCTCGGGTACCCCGGTCAGCTTCTGCGGCGAAGACGCCGGTCGCCCGGTCGAAGCCGCCTGCCTCGCCGCCATGGGCCTGCGCACGCTGTCGATGCGCCCCGCCTCCATCGGCCCGGTCAAATCGCTCCTGCGCCGCACCAACATCACCGAACTGAAACAGGTGATCGCCGACGCCCGCGACCGCGGCGACCAATCCGTGCGCCCCGCCGTGATGGAATACCTGCGCAACAACGCGCAGGCCTGACCGCTTCTTCTCTTCACAAATATGTCCCCCGGAGGGCCGGCCCGCCACCCGCGCCAGCCCCCGACCCATCGCGCCACGCCAGCGAGGCGGGCACGCCAGGGCCCGACGAGCGCCCCGCCCGCTACCCGCGCCTGACCGGCGCGCGCTCCAGCCGCATCCGCAGATCGGCCACCAGCACCTCGCGCGGCAGCTCGCGCTCCTCCGACAGCTTCCGCAGCCGGAAGATCACCTGCGCCAGTTCCTGGTAATAGCTGACATAGGCGTAATTCGTGGCCGCCCCGGTCATCGCGCCCACCACCGGCACCGCCTGCGCGGCCAGCTTCTGGCCCAGCGCGGCGGCCAGCCGCGGCGCCACCCGCGCCAGCAGCGCGTTCACCGCCGTGCCCGACACCGCCACGCGCGCCGTCAGGAACCCAAGGTCCACGCCCTCGTCCTCCTCGCCCGCCAGCGGTCCCTTCGCGGCAAGGACGAGCAGGCAATCGCGCTCCACGTCCGCGGCGCGCGGGTCGTATCCGTGCTCCACCGCGACGTTCTGGATCGCGCGCAACAAGAGCGTCGTCGTGACCGGCAATTCCATCAGCGCGGACGGCACCCCGCCGAACCCGCCCGCGGCCCCGCTCAGCGTCGCCGCCACCTTGTCAAGCCAGGGTGCCGCGCTGCCGCCGATGTCGCGGGTGCCATGCGCCGCGCCCATCGCCGCCTTCAGCGCCCGCAGCGTCGCCTGTTCCAGCCGGTCGCGCACGTTGACCGGCAGCCGCGCCACCTGCGCCTCGGCCTGGTCCCCGATGAAGTTCAGCACTTGCAACCCCAGCCCATCGGCGCGCTCGTATCGCCGTGCCAGCGCCGCCAGCTCGGCCTCGAGGTCGGCGGGTATCTCCACCACGTCCACGCTGTTGTCGTCCATGCGCTCCTCCGATGTTGCACCTTTTAACATCGGGACCCGGCCCCGGATTTCAACCCGCCCGCGTCACCGCGCCTGACACGCCGTCCCACGCACCGGGCACCAGGTCATGGCCCAGAACGCGGTCGGGGTTGGTCGGCGGCGGCATCTCGACACCTTCGAGCCGCCGGAACCCGAACCGCCCGTAATAGGGCACGTCGCCCACCAGCATCACCCGCTCCCAGCCGCGCCCGCGCGCCCGGTCCAGCGCCGTCAGCATCAACTCCGCGCCCAGCCCCTCGCCCTGCCGCGTCGGGTGCACCGCGATCGGCCCCAGCAACAGCGCCCGCTCGGCGCCCACCCGCACCGGCCAGAACCGCACCGCGCCACCCACGACCCCGTGGTCGCGCAGCACAAGGCACAGATCGGCAACCGGCGGCACGCCATCGCGCAACCGGTAGGACGACAACGCCTCCCGACCCGGCGCGAAACACGTGTCGAACAGCGCCTCGACCTCCCACCGGTCCTCGCCCGTCTCCTGCCGCAGCTCCCGCATCTGCCATCCCGGTTGCAATCACCGCGCCCGGCCCTATCACAGGTCGAAAGACGCGCAAACCGATGGAGAGGGCGATGTTCTACCAACCGAAGGACGGCCACGGCCTGCCCCACAACCCGTTCAACGCCCTGATCGCCCCCCGCCCAATCGCGTGGATCTCCACGCGCGGCCCCGACGGCACCGCCAACCTCGCCCCCTACAGCTTCTTCAACGGCGTCTCCTACGTCCCGCCGCAGGTGATGTTCGCCAGCACCTCCGCCAAGCCCGACCAGGACAACACCAAGGACAGCGTGGCCAACATCCGCGCCACCGGCGTCTTCGCGGTCAACCTCGTCTCCCGCGCCCTGAAGGACGCGATGAACATCACCTCCGAACATTTCGACCGCACCACCGACGAGTTCGACCGCGCGGGGCTGGAAAAGGCCGAGTGTTCGGTGATCGATTGCCCGCGCGTCGCCGCCTCGCCCGCGACGCTCGAATGTCGGCTTGTCCAGATCGTCCGCCTCCCCGGAGAGGCCAATTACGTGACCTTCGGCGAAGTCGTGGGCGTGCACATCGCCGACGACGCGCTGGTCGACGGCATGGTCGACATCACCCGCTTCGAAATGCTCGCGCGCCTCGGCTACCGCGACTACACCGCCGTGACAGAGGCCTTCACCCTCGCCCGCCCCGACGATTGACGCGCTTTGCGAAGGTGCCGGGTGGGCGGGCCTCGCGGAACGCGGGGTCGCCCCCGGCGCCTAGTGCGCGCCGTCCGAAAACAGCCCGCGCTGCACCGCGTAATCCACCGCCACCTGGTATTCGGGATCGTCCTCAGCCTCGATGACGATCAGCCCGGTCCGGCTCAACAGCTTCCGGCAATCGCGCGACAGGTGCCGCAATTCCAGCGCCTTGCCCTCCTCGGCATAGCGCCCCGCAACCGCCTCGATCGCGTTCAGCGCCGACTGGTCGGCGACGCGGCTTTCGGCGAAATCCACGATCACCAGCGACGGATCGCCCTTCACGTCGAACAACTCCTGGAATCCCTCGGCCGAGCCGAAGAACAAGGGCCCGTTCACCTGGTACACCTTCGCCCCTTCCGGGGTCACGTGCGCGCGAGCCGAAATGCGCTTGGCGTTCTGCCACGCATATTGCAGCGCCGACACGATCACGCCGACCACGACCGCCACGGCAAGGTCCTCCAGCACCGTCACCACGGTCACCAGCAGCATCACGAAGGTCGCGAATTTCGGCGCGACGCGCATGATCCGGAACGTGTTCCACGCGAACGTCCCGATCACCACCATGAACATCACGCCCACCAGCGCCGCCAGCGGGATCTGCTCGATCAGCGGCGAGGCGAAGAGGATGAAGGACAGCAGGAACAGCGCCGCCGCCACGCCCGCGATCCGCGTCCGCCCGCCCGACCGCACGTTGATCATCGACTGCCCGATCATCGCGCAACCACCCATGCCGCCGAAAAAGCCGGTCACGGTGTTGGCCACGCCCTGCGCGATGCATTCCTGGCTCGCACCGCCGCGCTGGTCGGTCATCTGGTTCACGAGGTTCAGCGTCAGCAGGCTCTCGATCAGCCCGATGGCGGCAAGGATCACCGCGTAGGGAAGGATGATCTCCAGCGTCTCGAAATTCAGCGGCACCATGGGGATGTGGAAGGGCGGCAGCCCGCCTTCGATCGAGGCCATGTCCCCCACGCGCGGGATCGGCAGGTCGAACGCGATCACGATTACCGCCACGATCACGATGGCCGCCAGCGGTGCCGGCACCACGTTGGTGACCTTGGGCAACAGCCAGATGATCGCCATGGTCAGCCCCACGCCCGCCAGCATCAGGTAGAGCGGCAGGCCCGTCAGCCACTCGCCACCCGCCATGCCGTGGCCCGAGGCTTCCGCCGTGCCGGGCACCTGGAACTGCGTGAGTTGCGCAAGGAAAATCACGATGGCCAGCCCGTTCACGAAACCCAGCATCACCGCGTGCGGCACCAGCCGGATGAACTTGCCCAGCCGGAAGATGCCCGCCGCGATCTGCAAAATGCCCATCAGGACCACCGTGGCGAACAGGTATTCCACCCCGTGCTCGGCCACCAGCGCCACCATCACCACTGCCAGCGCACCGGTCGCGCCCGAAATCATGCCCGGCCGCCCGCCGATCAGCGCGGTGATCAGGCCCACGAGGAAGGCCGCGTACAGGCCCACCAGCGGATGCACACCGGCGACAAAGGCGAACGCCACCGCCTCGGGCACCAGTGCCAGCGCCACGGTCAGGCCCGACAGCAGCTCGGTCTTCAGCATGACGGGCCACGGCCGGTTGTCGGCCTCGGGGCGCAGGGTCAGCGACAGGTTGCGGGCAAAGTCGGAATAGTTCGTGAAGGCCAAAAGCGGCTCCTGCAAGCGGATGGACGGGTGGGCTGCGGCTAACATCCGCGCGGGATCAGCGCCACCTCGCGCGGCGCAAGCCAGCCATTTGCCCCGCGCATAGCGCTGTTTTCCGGGAAGTGCACGGTATTCATGCGCATACGCGCCACGAATGTTCAGCGATGCGCCACGTCATCCGCCCAAAGCTTCAGCAGGTAGGTCATGTCGATCAGCTTGGTGACCAGCGGCGCGCCCACGCCCACGGCCACCAGGTAGATCACCGGCGCATCCTGCACCGCGACCAGCACCATCGCCACCCAGAAGACAAGGTGCCAGAACGCCCAGAACAGCGCGCCTTCCTGCCCGTGATCGCGCATCCGCACCCACCGGCAGGGCAACCGCGCCAGTTCCGCCTCGTCGCCGCGCAGCGCCACAAGGTAGGCCACCGCGTAAAGACCCGCCGCCAGAGCCGCGTGCATCGCCATCGCCACCGGGGCCGACGCGGCAACGCAAATCGCCGCGAAACCAACAAGGTAGGCAACCGGCCAACGCCGGCTCCGCACACCCGCGGCACAGGCCCGCGCAAGGGTCGCCGTGTCGCGGTACCGCAGCACCGCCAGCAGCAGCAGCGCCGCGCCCACGGGCGCGATGCCCAAGGGGCCGCCGCCCGGCGATGCCGCCAGAACGCTCATCACCGCCAGCACCAGCCCGGCTTCGTACAGCACGGTCAGCGACAGGCGCGGGGTCTTTTCCCAAAGGTCGAAAACGATCTCCATCCCGCCCCGCTACAGGCCTGTGGCGGCAGAAGTGTGACCAGATTGGCTCTTTTCTTTCGCACCGCCGCGCCGCACAACTTGCCCAAACGGAGGTTTGCATGGGCAGGACGAAACTCGCCGTGATCGGTGGCAGCGGCATCTACGATATCGAGGGTTTGGAAGGCGCCGAATGGGTGCGTGTCGACACGCCCTGGGGCGCGCCTTCGGACGCCATCCTCACGGGCACGCTGGCGGGCACCGACATGGCCTTCCTGCCCCGCCACGGACGCGGCCACGTCCACTCGCCCTCCTCGGTCCCCTACCGCGCCAATATCGACGCGCTGAAACGGCTGGGCGTGACCGATGTCATCTCGGTCTCTGCCGTCGGATCGTTCCGGGAAGAGATGGCTCCGGGCGATTTCGTCGTCGTCGACCAGTTCATCGACCGCACCTTCGCGCGCGACAAATCCTTTTTCGGCCCCGGTTGCGTCGCGCATGTATCCGTCGCGCACCCGACCTGCCCGCGCCTGTCCACCGCCTGCGTCTCGGCGGCGCGCGGGGCGGGCGTGACGGTGCATGACGGCGGCACCTACCTAGCCATGGAAGGCCCCCAATTCTCGACCCTAGCGGAATCGCGCACGTACCGCGAGGCATGGGGCTGCGACGTGATCGGTATGACCAACATGCCCGAAGCCAAGCTCGCCCGCGAGGCCGAGCTTTGCTACGCCTCCGTCGCCATGGTCACCGATTACGACAGCTGGCACCCCGACCACGGGGAGGTCGACGTCACCCGGATCATCGCCACCCTGCAAGGCAACGCCGCCCATGCCCGCGCCATGATCACGGCGGTCGCTCCCGCGCTTGGCGGCGACCGCGCGCCCTGCCCGCATGGCTGCGACCGCGCGCTCGACTTCGCGATCATCACCCAGCCCGACGCGCGCGACCCTGCCGTCACCGCCAGGCTCGACGCCGTGGCAGGCCGGGTTTTGGGGTGAGGCACCTGCGCCGCATCCTGATCGGTGTGGCGCTGGTCGCGGCGACCTTTGTCGCGCCGTGGGCATGGCTCTGGGCCACCACCCCGGTCGCGCGCCCTGCGGACGCCCCCCCGGTCGAGGCGGCGCTGATCTTCGGCGCGCTCGTCCGCGATGGCCGGATCAGCCCGCTTCACGCCGAACGGCTCGACACCGGGCGCACGCTCTGGGCCACGGGCAAGGCCGACCGGATCGTCGTGTCGAACGCCCACCGCGCCGCCCTCGCCATGGCACGCCACCTCGAAGAGGCGGGCGTGCCACCCGACGTGATCGAGATCGACTCCCACGCCCCCTCCACCCCCGACACCTGCGCGAACGAGGCCGCGCGCCCCGAAGAACCCCGCCGCGTCGCCTTCGTCAGCCAGAGGTTCCACCTGCCGCGCATCCGCCTGCACTGCGCTCCGCTCGCGCTCGACGCGGTCTATGTCGCCGCCGACGACCCCGCCCGCCCCCGCGCGGACGTCTCGACGCTCGTCCGCGTGCGCGGCTACCGCTTCCTCCGCGAAAACCTCCTGACATGGGCTGTTCTCCTGCGGCTCTATCCGTCAGGGTAGACCTGCCCCGCGATCCCGAACCGACAGGACCTTGCCCCCATGCCCTTCGATCTCTGGCTGGCCTTCGCCGTCGCCTCCACCATCCTGCTGATCCTTCCCGGCCCGACGGTGCTTCTGGTGCTGAGCTATGCGCTGACGCAGGGCCGGCGCGCGGCGGTCGCCTCTGCGCTGGGGGTCGCGACTGGCGACCTGATCGCGATGACCGCGTCGGTCATCGGGCTCGGTGCCGTGTTCCTGACCTCGGCGCTGGCCTTCACGGTGCTGAAATGGGTGGGGGCCGCGTACCTGGTCTGGATGGGCGTGCGGATGCTTCTCAGCGCAACGTCGGCGCCGGCGCTGACCACGCGGCCACCGAACGAACCGGCGGGCAAGGTGTTCCGGGACCTCGCCACCGTGACCGCGCTGAACCCCAAGTCCAACACCTTCTTCATCGCCTTCGTGCCGCAATTCATCGACCCCGGCGCCGCCTTTGCCCCGCAGGCAGCGATCCTGATCGCGACTTTCGTCTGCATCGCCGGGATCAACGCCCTGTGCTTTGCTCTGGCCGCCAACGCGCTGCGGTCCCGCATCACGCGACCGCGCGTCCAGACGTGGCTCGCGCGCGCGGGCGGCAGCACGCTGATCGCGATGGGGCTCGCCACCGCCACCCTCCGCAAGGCCACTCCATGACCCAGATCACCGACTACATCCGCACCATCCCCGACTTCCCGCATGAAGGGATCATGTTCCGCGACGTGACCACGCTCTTTGCCGATCCGCGCGGGTTTCGCATGGCGGTCGACCAGATGCTGCACCCCTATGCCGGGCAGCGGATCGACGCCGTCGCGGGGCTGGAGGCGCGCGGCTTCATCCTTGGCGGCGCCATCGCGCACCAGCTGTCTGTCGGCTTCATCCCGATCCGCAAGGCGGGCAAACTACCCGGCCCGACGATTTCGCAAACCTACACGCTGGAATACGGCACGGCCGAGGTGGAAATGCACGACGACGCCATCACCGCGGGCCAGAACATCCTGCTGGTCGACGATCTTCTCGCCACCGGCGGCACGGCAGAGGCGGGCATCTCGCTGATCGAACGCCTCGGCGGCGTCATCACCGCCTGCGCCTTCGTGATCGACCTGCCCGACCTTGGCGGGCGCAAGCGGCTGGAGGCGATGGGCATGCAGGTCGACGCGCTCTGCGCCTTTGACGGAGACTGACAGATGCCCCACGCCACCCTGTCCTACTCCGCCGACCTGGACATCGACGCCCCCGCGCTCCTGCAGGAAATCGAGGAGATCCTGAACGCCCACGATCCCGGCGCGGGCCCCTGCAAGGGCCGCGCCTACCCGGCGCAGGAGTTTTTGCACACCCATGTGCTGATCCGCATCTCGGCCCTGTCGAAACCGCACCGCGACGCGGCCTTCACCGCCGCGCTGCTTTCTGACCTGGAAATGCGGATCAAGGCGCGGCTGTCGCAGGCCTGCTACTTCACGCTCGCCATCGACTATTCCGGCCCGAACTACGTCACCAACCGGTTCACGCCCGAGGCCTAGCGCAGGACGGCACCGGGGTTCATGATGCCGGCGGGGTCAAGCGCGGCCTTGATCGCGCGCATCGCTGCAAGCTTGGCCGGATCGCCATAGCGTTCAAGGTCCGCCACCTTCAGCCGCCCGATGCCGTGCTCGGCGCTGACCGATCCGCCGAACCCGTGCACAAGGTCATGCAGGCACCGTTTCACCTGCGGGCGCTCTTCCTCGTAATCGGCTCGCGATTTTCCCGGCATGGGGAAGACGTTGTAATGCAGGTTCCCGTCGCCCAGATGCCCGAAACAGTTGATGCGGAACTCGGCAATCTCGGCCAGTTTCGGCCCCGCCACCTCGATGAACTCGGGCACCGAGCCAAGGGGCAGCGAGATGTCGTGCGACGACACCGACCCGATCTTGCGGTTGGCCTCGGGGATGTGTTCGCGCACGTCCCACAACTCGCGGCGCTGCGCCTCGGACTGGGCGATGATGCCGTCCTGCACCAGCCCCTCCGCCGCACCCGCCTCGAAGATCGCCTCCATCGCCGCGACCGGGTCGCGCCCGCGCGACAGGCCGAGGTCGACCAGCACCATCCACTCGGGTGGCCCGTCGGCCCATGGCCGCTTCACCTCCGGCAGCGTCTCGGCAAGGAAGTCGAGCCCCGCGCGGTGGATCAGCTCGAACGCGCTCACGCCCTCGCCCACCTCTTCGCGCACCAGCGCCAACAGGTCGAGCGCCGCGCGTGGCGAGGTGACCGCCAGCATCGCCGTCGCCTCGCCCGCCGGGCGCGGCGCCAGTTTCAGCGCGGCGGCGGTGATGATGCCCAGCGTGCCCTCGGACCCGACCAGAAGGTTGCGCAGGTCGTAGCCGGTATTGTCCTTGTGCAGCCGCTTCAGCCCGTGCCAGACCGTGCCGTCGGGCAGCACCGCCTCCAGCCCCAGCACCTGCGCGCGGGCATTGCCATAGCGCAGCACGTTCACCCCGCCCGCATTGGTCGCCAGCAACCCCCCGATCCGCGCCGACCCTTCCGAGGCCAGCGACAACGGGAAGAGCCGCCCCGCCTCCGCCGCCGCCGCCTGCACGTCCGCCAGTATGCACCCCGCTTCGGCCACCATCACGTTTTCCGACGGATGCACGTCGCGCACCGCGTTCATACGCTCCAGCGACAGGATCAGCGGCGCCGCGTCGCCTTCGGGCATCAACTGGCCACCGACCAGCCCCGTCCCGCCGCCGTAAGGCACCACCGGCACCCGCGCGTCCGTGCAGGCGCGGATCACCAGCGCGACCTCGTCCACGTTCGCCGGTTGCACCACGGCGGCGGCCGCGCCGGCCCAGCGGTCACGCGGTTCCTCGACATAACGCGCTTCGACGGGCCGCACGCGCAGTCCCGGCACCGCGCGACCAAGGTCGTCAAGAAAGGCGCCATCGGCGCTAGATAGCTGTGTCATGGGGTCGGTCAGTCCAGGTCGAATACGAATTGAGGCTGCAGGATCATCACCGTGGGCGATCGCGGCAGGCTGCGCAAGGAGACATCGAGGTAGGGCACGTCCAGCACCAGCACCTCGAACTCGCCCTCCATGCCCTGCGCGAAGGCGCGCAGCGAAAAGCCCGAGAACCAGTGCATCGGGATCACGATCGACGACCGCAGCCGTTTCAGGACCGTGATCATTTCCGGCAGCGGCAGGGTCAGCCCGCCATCCACGGGCGCCATCACGACGTCGAGCCGACCAAGTGCCGCGAACTGCTCGTCCGACGGGATGTGATGCAGGTGGCCCAGGTGGCCGACGCACAGGCCCGCCACCTCGAACACGAAGATCGAGTTGCCGTTCTCCTCGGTCCCGGCAAAGGCCGACCGGATATCGGTCGACACGTTGCGGATCAGCATCTCGCCAAGGTCGAGATAGTGATCTATCGCGATGCCGAACTGCTCGGACCACCCGCGCAAGACGTGCGGGATGTCGTCGCTGGGCGAGGCCGTCCAATGCGACGAATGGGCATGGTTCATGGTGACCACGTCCGGCACGAATCCCCGCGCGCCGGTGAAGCCGGTGAAGTCGGTGATCGCGGTCAGCCCGCCATGCGTCTCGATCAGGAAGCTGGCATGCTGCAGGTAGCGCAGGCGCACCGTCTCGGGCGGCACCGCCTCTTCGGAATGGGCCGAGGCCAAGTGCACAATTTCGGGCCCGAAATGTACAAATTGTACAGAAGGCGCGCTTTCGGCGATGGCGATGCAATGGCTCGGACGCCGCTCCTGCGCGGCCAGCGCAGCGGGCATCGACAGGACGAGAGCAAGAACGAAACGGAGCATCGGCAGCACCTCCTGCCGAACAGTCTAGCACGATTTGCGAGGCCGCCCACCAGGGCGGATGAGCGGCGCCTACCCCGCCAGCGTCCGCCCGCGCCGGTCCATCCGCAGGGCCGCGTACAACACGTGCGTCCGCCACCGCCCGTCGATCTGCAAATAGCTTTGCGCGACGCCCTCGTACTTGAACCCGCTGACTTCCAGCAGGCGGCGCGAGGCCTCGTTTTCCGGCAGGCAGGCCGCCTCGATCCGGCTCAGGTCCATCCGCTCGAAGGCGTGGTGGACGACGGCGCGGATCGCCTCGCTCATGTAGCCTTGCCGGGCATGGGCCTCGCCGATCCAGTACCCCAGCGTACCGGCCTGCGCCGGGCCGCGGCGGATATTGTCGAGCGTGATCGCCCCGATCAGCATGCCGTCCGCGCGCCGTTCCAGGAACAGGGGCAGCGCGTTGCCTGCCGATATCGCCCGCGCCGACCAGTAGACGCGGTTGGTAAAGGCCTTGCGCGTGAGGTGGTCGCGCGCCCATGACGGCTCCCATTTTGCAAGAAATTCAACGCTTTGGGATCGTAACGCCACCCAGGCGCGGAAATCTGCATGGGTTGGCGGACGCAGGGTGAGACGCTCGGTCTCGATCCGGACTTTGCGCCGCCAGATCATGGTCATGCCGCCCGGCGCGCCTGCAGTTCGTCAAGCTGCGGAGCGCCTTCGACGGGACCGTACAGCGCCATCGCCGCCGGGGCCGAGGCGGCCATGCGTTCCGCAAAACCGCGCACGTCGGCCAGCGTGACCGCGTCGATCTTGGCAATCGTGTCCGACAAATCCGGCACCCGGCCCCAGACCTGGATCATCCGCGCCATCCGCTCGGCCCGCGAGGAGGGGCTTTCCAGCCCCATCAAGAGGCCCGCCTTCATCTGCACCTTGGCGCGGGTCACCTCGGCCTCGGACAGGGTAACGGCGGCGCGTTTCATCTCGTCCACCGTCAGCCGCGCAAGGTCGCCCACGTCCTCGGCCCCGGTGCCCGCGTAGATGGTGAGCATCCCGGTGTCCGAATAGGCGCTCGCCTGCGCGTAGATCGTGTAGCACAGCCCGCGCACTTCCCGCAATTCCTGGAACAGGCGCGAGGACATGCCGCCACCCAGCGCGTTGCCATAGATCTGGCCGGTGTGGAATTCGGGCGCCATGACGCCCGGCGCTTCGAAGGCCAGCGTGAAGTGGGCTTGCTCCAAAGGCTTGATTTCACGCCATTCCCCGCCCACGAACCGCGACGGTTCGACCATGGTCGAAGGCCCCTGCGGCTGCGCGCCGAACCGTTCGGCGGCGGCGGCGACCAGCGCCTCGTGATCGACCGCGCCCGCCGCCGACACGATGATCCGGTCGGGCGTGTAATGGGTCGCGGTGAAGGCGCGGAAATCGTCGGCGTGGAACGCGCCGACGCGTTCGGCGGGACCGAGGATCGTCCGGCCCATCGGCTGGTTCGGATAGGCGGCTTCCTGCAACCAGTCGAACACGACGTCGTCCGGCGTGTCGAGCGCCTGCCCGATCTCCTGCAGGATCACGCCGCGCTCCACCTCGATCTCGCGCGGGTCAAAGGCGGGGTTCTGGACGATGTCGGCCAGCACGTCGAGCGCGAGGGGCACGTTCGCCTCCAGCACGCGGGCGTAATAGGCCGTGACCTCGCGCGAGGTATAGGCGTTGATGTATCCGCCCACGTCCTCGATCGCCTCGGCGATCTGCAACGCGCTGCGCCGCGCGGTGCCCTTGAACGCCATGTGTTCGAGAAAATGCGCGATCCCGTTCTGTTCGGCCGTCTCGTGGCGTCCGCCCGCGGTCACCCACAGGCCGATGCTGGCCGATTGCAGGGAAGGCATGCGCTCGGTCACGATGCGCAGGCCGTTCGGCAGGGTCGTCAGTTGCACCGTCACGTGTGGATGCGCTCCCGGATCAGATCCTCCAGCGCGCCAAGGTCATTCGGCACTTCGGTCACGCGTTCGGACCGCTCATACAGGTCCGCCATCCGATGGGGAAGAGGCGGGCGCGTCCCGGTCGCCTTTTCGACCGCATCAGGGAACTTGGCTGGATGGGCCGTGGCCAGCGTGATCATCGGCGCGTCGTCCAGATGCTCTTCAGCCACCTTCACGCCGATGGCGGAATGCGGGCAAAGCAGCTCGTTCATGTGGTCCCGCGCGCGGGTGATGGTCGACAGCGTCTCGTCCTCGGACGCGCGGCCCGAGGCGAAATCCGCGGCCAGCCGGTCCAGCGTGCCCTGGCTCACGTGGAAGCCGCCTTGCGTCTTCAACTCGTCCATCAGCGCCGCCACCGCCGCGCCGTCGCGGTCATAGGCGTCGAACAGAAGGCGTTCGAAGTTGGACGAGACCTGGATATCCATCGACGGCGAGATCGAGGGGATCACCGCATCGGTCACATAGCCGCCTGTCGTGAGGCAACGGTGCAGGATGTCGTTCTGGTTCGTCGCCACCACCAGCCTGTCGATGGGCAGGCCCATGCGCTTGGCGATGTAGCCCGCGAAGATGTCACCGAAATTGCCCGTGGGCACGGTGAAGCTGACCGCACGGTGCGGCGCACCGAGTGCCACGGCGGAAGAGAAGTAGTAGACGACCTGCGCCAGCACCCGCGCCCAGTTGATCGAGTTCACGCCCGCCAGCCTCACGCCATCGCGGAAGTCGAAATCGTTGAACATGTCCTTCAGGCGCGCCTGCGCGTCGTCGAAGGTGCCGTCGATGGCCAGCGCATGCACGTTGTCCTCGACCGGCGTGGTCATCTGGCGGCGCTGCACCTCGCTGACCCGGCCATGCGGGTAGAGGATGAAGACGTCCACGGCATCGAGCCCGCGAAACGCCTCGATCGCCGCCGAGCCGGTATCGCCAGAGGTCGCGCCGACGATGGTCACCCGCTCGCCCGACCGCGACAGCGCCTCCTGGAACATCTGCCCGATCAGCTGCATCGCGAAATCCTTGAACGCGAGCGTGGGGCCGTGGAACAGTTCGAGCAGGAAGTGGTTCGGGCCAAGCTGCTTGAGCGGCGCGCGGGCGTCGTGGCCGAACCCGGCATAGGCCTTGGCGATCAGGTCGGCAAAGACCTCGTCGGTGAAGGTGTCGCCGATGAAAGGGCGCATGACGCGGAAGGCGATCTCTTCATAGGGCAGGCCGGCAAGGGCAGCGATGTCAGCGGTGGACATCTGCGGAACCTCCGCCGGGACATAAAGCCCCCCGTCGCGGGCGAGGCCCGTCAGCATGGCCTGTTCGAAGGTCAGGTCCGGCGCTTGGCCGCGGGTGGAGATGTAGCGCATGGGCGGGCTCAGGCTCCGGCTGTGCGGCGGGTGCGCCGCAGGAAATAAAGGCTCATCACGATCCACACCAGCGCGAGCGAGAACCAGGTGATGGCGTATTGCAAGTGATTGTTCGGAATGCCGCCGGTGTCCACCGGCAAAGGACGGATACCGGCATTATCCTCGGCCTCGGTCAGGATGACGAAGACATCCTCGGTACCGAGGTGGTCGGCCATGGCGGCGGTGTCGCGGGCGAACCAGATGTTGCCATCGAGATCCGGCGCGGGCGTGAAGCTGTCGGTTTCCTCGGGAAAGCGCAGGACGCCGGTGATGGTCTGATCCGCGGAGGCGGGGCGTGCGGTATCTTTCTCTTCTGTCGGGATCACGCCCCTGTCGACGAGGATGCGGCCCATCGGCCCCTCGAACACGCTCACCACGCGGTAGGCCGCCCCGATGCCCGACGCGGTGGACAGGACATGCGCTTCTTCACCGGTGAAGCGGCCCTCGACGGTCACCGGCTGGAACTGGATGACCATCGGGTCGAGCGCGGCGCGGAGTGGCACGGGATCGGTCGCAAGGCGCGTGTCGATCTGGGCCAGGATGGCTTCTTTCCATTGCAGGCGCTGAGTCTGCCAGACGCCGAGGGCGAGGAGGATCCCGGTCCCCAACAGTCCCACGATTGCAATGAACAGGGTGCGGCGCATCTGCGACTCGGCGGTTATCAAAAGAGAAGGTCGGCTGAGGATCAGCCGACCTACGATTTCAGTGCGAATGCATCGGCTGGCAAGCAGCCGATCTACGCGTCAGCCGCCCCAGATGTAGACGGCGGCGAAGAGGAACAGCCAGACCACGTCCACGAAGTGCCAGTACCATGCTGCCGCCTCGAACCCGATGTGCTTCTCGGGCGTGAAGTGGCCGCTGTAGACGCGCAGCAGGCAGATGAACAGGAAGATCGTGCCGACGATCACGTGGAAGCCGTGGAAGCCCGTCGCCATGAAGAAGTTCGCGCCGTAGATGTTGCCGGCAAAGCCGAACGCCGCGTGGCTGTATTCATAGGCCTGGAAAGCGGTGAACAGGACGCCCAGCGCGATCGCGATGATCAGGCCCCATTTCACGTCTTCGCGGTTGTCCTCGTGCACCAGCGCGTGGTGGGCCCATGTCGCGGCACAGCCCGAGCAGAGCAGGATCAGCGTGTTGATCAGCGGCAGGTGCCACGGATCGAAGGTTTCGATCCCGACCGGCGGCCAGACACCGTCGACGGCCGGCGATTCCGGGCCCATCGGGTACAGCGCGTGCTTGAAGAACGACCAGAACCATGCCGCGAAGAACATGATCTCGGACATGATGAACAGGATGAAGCCGTAGCGAAGGCCGATCCGCACGACGGGCGTGTGGTCGCCGATATGGCTTTCCTCCACCACGTCCGACCACCATGCGAACATGGTGTAGAGGACGCCTGCGAGGCCGATCAGCAGCATCCACGGGCCGTTGTCGTGGAAGAACAACACCGCGCCGACGAGCATGACGAAACCCGCCACCGCGCCGATGAACGGCCAGATAGAGGGGTTCAGGATGTGATAGTCGTGGTTCTTTTCATGCGCCATATTCGGGTCCCTCGGGGTTCGGCGTTACTGTGTTATGTCGGCTCCGGCCGGGAGCGTCATGGCGACGTCCTCCGGCAGGTCGATTTCGTGGAACGTATACGACAAGGTGATGACCTTGGTAAACTTGGCATCGCGATCATCGACCAGTTCGGGGTCGACATAGAAGGTGACGGGCATCTGCACCGTCTCTCCGGGTTGCAGGACCTGCTCTTCGAAGCAGAAGCACGCGATCTTGATGAAATACGCGCCCGCCTCGTAAGGCGTCACGTTGTACGAAGCGGAGCCTGCGACCGGGCGGTCGGTGGGATTGTGCGCCTCGTAGAAGGCAAGGCCCGTCTCGCCGATGCGGATTTCCATCTGCCGCTGGACCGGCGTGAACTCCCACGGCATCCCGCGCTCTTTCGAGGCGTCGAACCGCACCTTGATCGTCTGGTCGAGGATGGTGTCCGAACCTTCCTCGGCCGTGCCGGTCACGCCGCCGAAGCCGGTGACGCGGCAGAACCAGTCGTAGAACGGCACCGATGCCCATGCGAGCGAGCCCATCAGAACGACGACGCCCACGGTCTGGAACACGGTCTTGCGCAGGGCGCGGGGGTCCTGGGTCATTGGCTCATCTCCTCGACCGAGGGCATGGGCGTCTGGGTGACCTTGACGACCGTCAGGCCGAAGATCAGCGCGATGAACGCGGCCAGCACGAGTCCAAGGCCAAGGTTGCGGCCAAACCGGCGGCGGTGGAGTTCGTGTTCTTCCTGGAAGCTCACCACAGGCCTCCCAGTCCCAGCGCCGTGTCGGCACCGATCGCCCCGAAGAGCAGGAAGAGATAGAGCAGCGAGAGCTTGAAGAACGCCTTCTCGACCTTGAAGTTGTCGGCCTCGGACGCGTCTTCGTCCCGGCGCCAGATGCGGATGGCATCGCGCACGAACAGCGCGTTCAGCACCAGAGCGGCGGCAAGGTAGACCGGGCCACCGATCGACGTCGCCGCAAGGCCGAGCGACAGCGCGGCGAGCAGAAGCGTATAGACAAGGATGTGGACGCGGGTCGCGCGGCGGCCATGGGTGACCGTCAGCATCGGTACGCCGGCATCGTCGTAATCCGACCGCATGAACAGCGCCAGCGCCCAGAAATGCGGCGGTGTCCACATGAAGATCAGCGCGAACATCAGCACCGATTCGACCGACACGCTGCCCGTCGCGGCGGCCCAGCCGATCATCGGGGGGAAGGCGCCTGCGGCACCACCGATCACGATGTTCTGCGGCGTCCAGCGTTTCAGCCACATCGTGTAGATCACGACGTAGAAGAAGATGGTGAAGGCCAGAAGCCCGGCAGCGGCCCAGTTGGTCGCCAGCCCCAGCATCACGACCGAGATGCCGGACAGGCCCAGCCCGAAGGCCAGCGCCTCCTGCGGGGTGACGCGGCCCGACGGGATCGGGCGCTTGGACGTGCGCTTCATCACCGCGTCGATATCGGCATCCCACCACATGTTCAGCGCGCCCGAGGCACCGCCGCCCAGCGCGATGAACAGGATCGCGGCGAAGGCTTCGACCGGGTGCAGGGACACGGGCGCGGCGAAGAGGCCGATGATGGCGGTGAACACCACCAGCACCATGACCCGCGGCTTCAGCAGCGCGACGTAATCGCCGAACTGAGCCTCGGGTGCCTGTGCGTCGGTGTTGATCGTTGCGTCCGTCATCGTGGCTCTGCGCCGGGTCGGATGGCCGCCCGGCTCCCGCTTCTGCGATGGCCGCCGCGTTCCGGCGTCACCGCTTCAAAGTTCGAGGCCGGGTGAGGATCACCCGACCTTCCGTCGTTCATGCTGCGTCGCGGGCCAATCAGGCGGGTCCGCGGCGGAGGTCGCCGGCTCAGTTGCTGGCGATCTGGTAGGATTGCGGGATGCCCGCGTACTCGTCCTTCGCGCCGGCCAGCCACGCGTCGTACTCGGCCTGCGAGACGGCTTTCACGGTGATCGGCATATAGGCGTGATCCTTGCCGCACAGTTCCGAGCACTGGCCGAAATAGATACCTTCGCGGCCTTCGTCGACCTTGAACCAGAGATGCGCGAGGCGGCCGGGCACGGCGTCCTGCTTCACGCCGAAGGCCGGGATGGTCCACGAGTGGATCACGTCCGCACCCGTCACGGTCATCACGACCACCTTGCCGGTCGGAACCACGACGGCGGTGTCGGTCGCCAGCAGGTATTCATCCTCGGCATAGCCGTAATCGGCCAGTTCATCCTTGCCGAGCAGGAAGCTGTCGAAGCCGAAGCCCTCGTCGGTATACTGGTAGCCCCAGTACCACTGGTAGCCGGTGACCTTGATGTTGATGTCGCCTTCCGGGATCTCCTGCTGCTTGAACAGGACCGGCAGCGAGAACGCACCGATGAAGACAAGGATCACGATCGGCACGACCGTCCACGCGATCTCGACCGGCGTGTTGTGGGTGAACGACGCCGGTTCGGGGTTCGACTTGGCGTTGTAGCGGAAGATCACGATCGCCATCAGGGCGCAGACGAACAGCGTGATCGCCGTTATGATGATCAGCACCATGTGGTCGAGCCACTGGACGTCGCGGGCCAGTTCGGTCGCGGCAGGCTGGAAGCCCATCGCGCCGGGAACCGGCTTGCCGATGGTTTCAAGGCCGTCCTGTGCCAGCGCGGGCAGCGCCGCGAACGAAAGGCCGATGGCCGCGGTCAAGGAGGTCAGTCGCATTTGTCACCCTAGGTTCAGGTTGTGGCTTGGTGCCCCGGTCAGGCGGCCTTATGCCGCGCCGCACGCGCCCGCGCCACACGCGCATTGTCGTTGGGCGGCTTAAAACCATATTCTTCTGTCGAGATAAAGAACCCATCCCCGCGTCAAAGAGACGCTTGTATCCAAAGATATGCAGTTTTGCGCGGGTCAGGAGACAAAGATGACGCAAACCACCCCCTTCCGCCCGTTCGAGACCGACCTCGACCGCGAATCGGCGCTGTCGGTTCTGCGGGCGGCGACCGACGGGGCCGATGACGGCGAACTGTTCCTCGAACGCCGCCAGTCCGAGATGCTGGTCTTCGATGACGGGCGGCTCAAGACGGCGAGCTACGACGCCCTGCAGGGGTTTGGCCTGCGCGCGGTCAAGGGCGAGGTCGCGGGTTACGCCCATGCCACCGAGTTGAGCGAACAGGCCATGCGCCGCGCCGCCGAAACCGCGCGGCTTGCCGTGGGCGACGGAGGCGGCACGCTGGCCGAACCGCCGCAGGGCACCAACGAGAAGCGCTATCGCGACCTCGACCCGATCTCGGGCCAGAGCTTCGCGGTCAAGCTCGACACGCTGCGCGAGATCGACGCCTTCCTGCGCGACCTTGACCCGCGCGTGGTGCAGGTCAGCGCCTCGATGTCGGCCTCCCGGCAGGAGGTGGTGATCCTGCGTCCCGACGGGGCCGAGGTGTCGGACATCCGCCCGATGACGCGGCTGAACGTGTCGGTCATCGTCGAAGAGAACGGCCGCCGCGAAAGCGGGTCGGCGGGGGGCGGGGGGCGCGTGGCGCTCGACGGCCTGATCGACCGGGCCGACTGGGAGCGCAAGGCGCGGGAGGCGCTGCGCATCGCGCTGGTCAATCTTGGTGCCGAACCGGCCCCGGCGGGCGTGATGGGCGTGGTGCTGGGGCCCGGCTGGCCCGGCATCCTGCTGCACGAGGCGGTGGGCCATGGCCTTGAGGGCGATTTCAACCGCAAGGGCAGTTCGGCCTTTGCCGGGCTGATGGGCCAAAGGGTCGCCGCGCCCGGCGTGACGGTGCTGGACGACGGCACGATCCCCGACCGGCGCGGGTCGATCACCGTCGATGACGAGGGCACGCCGTCGGCGCGCAACGTCCTGATCGAGGACGGTGTCCTGACGGGATACATGCAGGACCGGCAGAACGCGCGGCTGATGGGCGTCGCGCCCACCGGCAACGGGCGGCGCGAAAGCTATGCCCATCCGCCGATGCCGCGCATGACCAACACCTACATGCTGGGCGGCGACGCCGACCCCGAGGCGATCGTCGCCGACCTCAAGGACGGCATCTGGGCCGTGGGCTTTGGCGGCGGGCAGGTCGACATCACCAACGGCAAGTTCGTGTTCAGCTGTACCGAGGCCTACCGCGTGAAGAACGGTCGTGTCGGCGCCCCGGTCAAGGGCGCGACCCTGATCGGCGACGGCGCAACCGCGCTGACCCGCATCCGCGCCATCGGCAACGACATGGCGCTCGACCCCGGCATGGGCAATTGCGGCAAGGCGGGGCAGTGGGTGCCGGTGGGCGTCGGCCAGCCGACCCTGATGATCGACGGGCTGACCGTCGGCGGATCGGCCTGATGCGCCCGGCGGTCCGTTTCACGCTCGCATGGGCCGCCGCAACCTTCACCACGCTGTTCTATTCCGAGTTCCTGTTCTGGAACGAGGGCCCGGTCGCCGCTCTGGCCGCAGGCGACGGGGCCGCGATTGCCCTTTACCTCGCCTTCTACGCGCTTGGCGCTCTGGCGCTTGCCGCGGCCTTGTCCCGCGCAGGGGGTATCGGCGTGGCGGGCTGGCCCGCATGGATTCTTGCCGGGGCGATCTACGGCTGGGTGATCGAGGCGGCGGTCGTGCCCGCTTCGTACGAGGATCCGCCGGGATCGTTCTTCTGGACGGCACTTGGCTGGCACGTGCCCGTCGACATCCTTTGGGGCGTCTGGATTTCGCCGGTGCTGCTGGCACGCGCGCGCCTTCTGGTCGCGGCGCTGGCCTGCGCCGGAACAGGGATCGTCTGGGGAGGCTGGACGACGTGGATCTGGGTCGACACTGTCCCGACCCTTGCCGGCTTCACCCGCCACACCCTGCTTGCCGCGCCCTTCGGTATCCTTGGACTCTGGGGCATGGCACGGCTTGGTGATGCGTTCGCCCTACCCTCCCGATGGCTGCGCGGAGTGATCCTGGTCCTTATCGCAGTGCTGTTCGCGCTGACCGGGTCGGCGATGCCGTTCTGGGCGCTGGCACTGGCCGCGCTGATGGCCGTGACATGGATCGCCATACCGCCTCGCGCGTACGAGGGGAGGACGGACCCGGTCCACCTGTCACCCGCGAGGTACGCGCTGCCCTTCCTCGTTCCGGCCTTCGCGGTTGCCACCTATGCCGCCTGCCTGTCCACCGGCTGGAGCCTGCCGCTGGGCACAACCGTGAAGGCCCTGACGGTTGTGGCGGTCGCGGCGTGGTTGGCTGCGCTCCTGCGGGGATTCACGTACCGTTAACTGGAATCGGTCTACGAGTCGGGACGCAGCAAGCGGTGAACCGATGGCCGAGGATACAATCTCTTCCACTCCCCCCCCTATCCCACCGACGACGGAAGACGACCGGCTGAACTGGCTCCGCTTGCTGCGCTCACGTCGGGTGGGGCCGACGACCTTCTACCGACTGATGGCCGAACACGGCTCCGCAGCAGCATCGCTGGATGCGCTGCCCGGTATCGCGGCCAATGCCGGCGTAACACAGTATCAACCATGCCCCGAAGGTGTCGTCCGGGCGGAGGCGCGGGCCGCCCGCGCCGCCGGTGCGCGGCTTCTGGCATATGGAGAGCCCGATTACCCCTCCGATCTCGCCCAGTTGCCGGACGCCCCGCCACTGATGTGGACGGTCGGTGACCGCGCGCTTCTGCACCGGCCCATGGTGGCGCTTGTGGGCGCGCGCAACGCCTCCTCGCTCGGCACCCGCATGACCCGCGCGCTGGCGCAGGGCCTGACGGAGGCCGGGTTCGTCGTGGTGTCGGGCCTAGCGCGCGGGATCGACGCGGTCGCGCATCATGCCGCGCTGGATGGCGGCACAATCGCGGTGATGCCCGGCGGCGTCGACATCCGCTACCCGTCCGAGAACACGACACTGGCCGAGGACATCGCGCGCAAGGGGCTGCTGGTGTCGGAACAGCCCATGGGCCTTGCGCCGCTCGCCCGCCACTTTCCCAAGCGCAACCGCATCATCTCGGGCCTTGCGCGGGCCGTGGTCGTGGTGGAGGCGGCGGCGAAATCCGGCAGCCTGATCACCGCGCGCAACGCGCTTGACCAGGGGCGGGACGTGCTCGCCGTGCCGGGGCATCCGTTCGATGCCCGCGCCGGGGGCTGCAACCTGCTGATCCGCGATGGCGCAACGCTGATCCGCACCGTCGACGACGTGATCGAGGCGCTGGCCCAGCCCGCCGCGCACCCGCAGGCGGCCCTGGCCCTGCAGGACGTGCCGCCACCGCCGACCACCGCGCCCGAGCGGTCACTCGTCGATACCGCGCGCCTGCACGCCACCATCCTCGACCGGCTGGGGCCGACGCCGCTGGCCGAGGACCAGTTGCTGCGCGACCTCGACCTTGCGGCGCCCGATGTCGCGCCCGCGCTGACCGAACTGGAAATCCAGGGAGATATCGAACGCCATCCCGGCGGCCTTCTGGCCCGCCGTGGCTGACCCGGCCTCAGCGGCAGATTTCGGGCAGGACCTCGAACCAGACCGCGCAGAACGCGACATCGGCGTACCACACGTCGGTCGCCCCGATTGCCCAGTGCACCGCCACCCAGGTCTCCCCGGACTTGCGGTAGAGCGCCTGCAGGGTCGTGCCATCCATGAAATCGGGATCAAGCTGCCCGTCGGCAAAGCCGGGCGTGGCGCGGATGTCGATCGGCACGCCGCCGGGGCGCTGCGCCGTGACGGCGGCAAACCCGGTCCGGCCCGCCTGCCGCAGGTCGTGCACCAGGAATTCCACCGGCGCGCCAAGCACCCATTCGGCATGCGGCCTGAGCGCATCCATCATCCCCGCCCGGTCGGCGGAGCCGCGCGCGGGCTCGACATAGTTCTGGCCCGACTGGGCCTGCGCCATCCCGGCGGACACGAGCAGAACTGACAACAGAAGGGAGCGGATCATGGCGGAAATCCCCGGCGAAAAATGCATTGAAATTGGCCCTGACGGTGCCCCCTGCCCGGCCCTTTGGCAAGACACAAGGGAGGGAGTGATTGACATTCTCCCCTTGCGGGGCACATCCCTTGAGGTCATATCGCCACGAACTCATTAGGTCCAAGGTCGCTCCCCGCATGCCCGTCGTCGTCGTTGAATCGCCCGCCAAGGCCAAGACAATCAACAAGTATCTCGGGTCCGACTATACCGTCCTTGCCTCTTACGGGCACGTGCGCGACCTGCCACCGAAGGACGGATCGGTCGATCCCGACCACGGCTTTGCCATGACGTGGGAGGTCGGCGCGGACAGCCGCAAGCACGTCAAGGCCATCGCGGATGCGCTGAAAGACGACAACGCGCTGATCCTCGCCACCGACCCCGACCGCGAAGGCGAGGCGATCAGCTGGCACCTGCAGGAAGCCCTGACCAAGCGCCGCGCGATCAAGAAGGACACCGATGTCAGCCGCGTGACCTTCAACGCCATCACCAAGTCCGCCGTGACCGAGGCGATGCAGAACGCGCGCCAGGTCGACATGCCGCTGGTCGAGGCGTACCTCGCCCGCCGCGCGCTGGACTACCTTGTCGGCTTCAACCTCTCGCCCGTGTTGTGGCGCAAGCTGCCCGGCGCGCGGTCGGCGGGGCGTGTGCAATCGGTCTGCCTGCGCCTGATCGTCGAGCGCGAGATGGAGATCGAGGCCTTCGATCCCAAGGAATACTGGTCGGTCCGCGCGATGCTGGAAACGCCGCGCGGCAAACCGTTCGAGGCACGCCTGACGGTGCTGGGTGGGCAAAAGCTCGACCGGATGAGCCTTGAAAGCCAGGCGGCGGCGGAACTGGCGGTTCAGGCCGTAAGCTCGCGTGCGCTGCACGTGAAGTCGGTTGAGGCCAAACCATCGACCCGCAACCCGTCGGCCCCGTTCATGACCTCGACCTTGCAGCAGGAGGCGAGCCGCAAGTTCGGGTTCGGCGCGCGGCAGACGATGAACGCCGCCCAGCGTCTCTATGAAGCGGGTCACATCACCTACATGCGGACCGACGGGATCGACATGGCACCCGAAGCGGTGCAGGCCGCGCGGGACGAGATCGCGCGCCGGTACGGCGGCGATTACGTGCCGTCCTCGCCCCGCGTCTACAAGAACAAGGCGAAAAACGCGCAGGAGGCGCACGAATGCGTGCGCCCGACCGACATGTCGAAGGACCCCGCGACGCTGAAAGTGTCCGAACCGGACCAGGCGCGGCTGTATGACCTGATCTGGAAACGCACCATCGCCTGCCAGATGGAAGCGGCGCGGATGGAGCGCACCACGGTCGACATCGCAAGCGACGACGCGCAGGTCGAACTGCGCGCCACCGGGCAGGTCATCCTGTTCGACGGTTTCCTCAAGGTCTATGAAGAGGGCCGCGACGAACCGCTGGACGATGACGACAACCGCCTGCCGCAACTGTCGCAGGGCGAGGCGACCGGGTTCGCCGCGCGCGGGCTGCAGGCCGACTACGACAAGGCCGCCGGAGAGGACGTGCTCGTCGAAAGCACGGGCGCGGGCATGCAGAAGCATGACAAGGCGATCCTGTCGGACAACGGCGCGGTTCTTGGCCTGCAACACCACACCCAGCCGCCCCCGCGTTATACCGAAGCGACGCTGATCAAGCGGATGGAAGAGCTGGGGATCGGGCGGCCATCGACCTATGCGTCGATCGTGACCACGATCCAAGACCGCGAATATGTCCGCAAGGAGCAGAACCGCCTCTTTGCCGAGGAACGCGGGCGGATCGTCACGATCTTCCTGCTGAACTTCTTCCGCAAATACGTGGGCTACGAGTTCACCGCGCAGCTGGAAGAGCAGCTTGACGATGTCAGCGCCGGCAAGGCCGACTGGCAAAAGGTGCTGTCGGACTTCTGGCGCGACTTCAAGGCGACGGTGACGGAAACCAGCGAGTTGCGAATCTCGGAAGTGCTCGACAAGCTCGACGCCGCGCTGGCGCCGCAGCTGTACCCGCCGCGCGAGGATGGCAGCGACCCGCGCGTCTGCCCGCTCTGCGGCGAAGGGCGTTTGCACCTTAAAACCTCACGCACCGGCGGGTTCATCGGCTGTGGCCGTTATCCCGAATGCCGCTACACGCGCCCCATCTCGGGTGATGCCGATACCGAGGGCGACAAGGTGCTGGGCGTGGATGACGGGGACGAGATCACGCTGCGCTCGGGCCGGTTCGGTCCCTATGTCCAGCAGGGCGAGGCGACCGAGGAGAATAAAAAGCCCAAGCGCGCCTCGTTGCCGAAGGGCTGGCAGAAGGACGACATGGACCTCGAAAAGGCGCTCAGGCTTCTTAGCCTGCCGCGCGAGATCGGGGAGCATCCGTCCGGCGGCAAGATCACCGCGAATTTCGGGCGGTTCGGCCCGTACCTGATGCACAAGCTGCCGGGGGACGAGAAACCGGTCTATGCCAACATCAAGGATCCCAACGACGTGTTCGAGATCGGGATGAACCGCGCGGTCGAGGTGATCGACGACAAGCGCGCCAATCCCGGCCGGGGACGGCGCGCGGCGGCGAAACCGCTGAAGGAGTTGGGCGAGCATCCCGAACACGGCGGCGCGGTGGCGGTGCTGGATGGTCGGTACGGGCCATACGTGAAGTGGGAGAAGGTGAACGCCACGATCCCCGATGGCGTCGAACCGGCGGACGTGTCGATGGACTTGGCGCTGAAGCTGATCGAGGAGCGTCAGGCCAAGAGCGGCAAGAAACCCGCCAAGAAGAAGACCGCGACCAAGAAGAAGACGGCCGCCAGGAAGAAGTCCTGAAACCGGTAAGGCAGGTGCTTCGTTTCAGCGCGACGCGACGCGGAAGACGCAGCCGTCCGTGACCAGTTCCGGCGGCGTCAGGCAGAGGCCGCGCGCGACCTGAAAGGCGGCCAGCACCTTGGGCACGTAATCCCGCGTCTCGGCAAAGGGCGGCACGCCATCGTGCTTGGTCACCGCGTTCTCGCCGGCATTGTACCCCGCCAGCACCAGAACCGGGTCGCCATCGAACTTCTCCATCAGGAGGTCGAGGAAGGCGACGCCGCCCTTGATGTTCTGCGCGGGGTTGAAACTGTCATCGACGCCGAACCGCTCTGCCGTCGCGGGCATCAGTTGCATCAGCCCCTGCGCGCCCGCACCCGATTGCGCATCCGCCCGGCCCGACGATTCTACCGCGATCACCGCAAGCGCGAAGGCAGGCGAGACCCGCGTGCCGATGGACGACTTCAAAAGCTCGATCCCGTGCGCCTCGGCAATATCCTGCATCACCTGCAACCGCGGCGCGGGCACCTGCGCCCCGCCGGGACCCTTCGACAGCGCGCGCAAGGCGGTCTCCAGCCGGCCGGGCCCGCTGTCCGACAGTTTCGGTGACACCGCCTGCCAGTACCAGTTGAGCGCACCGGTGGCAGGCGCGGCACCTGCCGACGGCGCGGGGGCCGCGGGAGCGACCCGCGGCTCGATCTGCACCGTGATCCGGCGCGCGGCACCGGGTTTCGGCGGCTTGACGCGCTTGGCCTTGAAGTCGGGAAACGGTTCGGGCGCCTCGGCAAGGCCGGGGGTGGCGGCAATAAACAGGGCACACAGTGCCGCAAGGATGCTGCGCGGGGTCATGTCCAAACTCTGCCTCAGAGATTTTTCTCTTTATTGGTTCCAATATCGCAAAAATCGCTTAATCGGGCCAGCATTAGTGATCAGAACTCGGGCATCTGTGCCACATTTGACCGATGCCCCATGCCAAAACCCGCCATAGGCATCAAAAGGCGAAAAAAATTATCATTACTTTCAGTAGGTTAAAAATCTGAACGTAAGAAAAGTCGAATTTTCAGGAATCGCGCCAATGCGGTCAAACTGGTGCCTGATTTGCCCGGCTAATTGCGCTCATACCGCGACGGGCGGATCGGAAGTGAGAGGCCGATCCACACAATCCCGGAAACGGTTACCTGAGCAATGATCCTACTGGAGACCAAGACCATGATGAAATTCCTCAAAGACGAATCCGGCGCCGTTACCGTTGACTGGGTGGTTCTGACCGCCGCTGTTGTTGGCCTGGCCATCGCAGCTTACACCGCGATCGAAACCAACTCGAACACGCTGATCAACGCCGCCGGCGGCGCAGTTGCAGGCCAGAACGACTTCTAAGTCGTCTGATCGCACGATCTTGGCCGGAGCCAGCGTGGCTCCGGCTTTTTCTTGAAAGCTTGCCGGCCGCGCGCCGGAAGACACGGAGAATTCAAATGCTGAACTTCCTCAAAGACGAATCCGGCGCAGTCACCGTTGACTGGGTTGTCCTGACCGCAGCCGTTGTTGGCCTGGCGATCGCTGCCTACACCGCGATCGAAACCAACTCGAACACGCTGATCAACGCCGCTGGCGGTGCAGTCGCAGGCCAGAACGACTTCTAAGTCGGCCTGACAAGATCCGGGCAAGGCGGCGTCGTGTGTTGCCGGCTTGCCCGCCATCGTTACGGCGTTAGCTGAAAGGACCCTAGTATGACTGCGTTTATCAAGTCCTTCGCCCGCGACGAATCCGGTGCTGTCACCGTGGATTGGGTTGTTCTGACGGCTGGAGTGGTTGGTCTTTCGGCCATCAGCTTTTTCGTCATCGAAGACAACTCGAACACCCTGATGCAAGCAGCCGGCGGCGCAGTGGCCGCTGAGAACGACTTCTAAGGTCGTCACCACAGCTTTTACTAAAAGGGCCGCCCCTTCCGGAGCGGCCTTTTTCACGCGTGGACGGCGTGCCGCAAAAATGTCCGCATGCCGATCCGAAAAATGTCGCATTTGCCCTCCATCCCTGCGCGGAGCTTGCCGGCCATGTACCGGCACCAAAACAGGTAAAAAGGGGCACCCCATGCGATTGGTATTCGGATTGGTCCTTGTGATCGGACTGGGTCTTGCGGGATTCGCCGTCTACATGGCCAAGAACTACATCGGCGCCTACCAGGCCGAACTGGCGCGCGAACGCGCGGTCAGTGCCAAGGCGGTCAAGACGGTCGGCGTCTACGTGATCAACAAGCCGGTCAAGTACGGCGAGAAGCTGACAACCGAGGACGTGACGCTGGTCGCGTGGCCGCAAAAGGCCCTGCCCGAAGGCATTTTCACCGACCAGGAACCGCTGTTCGCCGAAGGCGAGACGCGCCCGCGCTACGCGTTGCGCGCGATGGAGAAATTCGAACCGGTGCTGGCCGTCAAGGTCACCGCGCCGGGTGAAGACGCCGGCCTGACCTCGCGTCTGGGCAAGGGCATGCGCGCCTTCGCGATCAAGGTCGACGTGGCCTCCGGCGTGTCGGGCTTCCTGCGCCCCGGTGACAAGGTCGACATCTACTGGACGGGCCGCGCCCCCGGCAGCGATCCCGCGGGCCGAAAGGAAGACGTGACCCGCCTGATCGAAACCAATGTCTCGCTGATCGCCATCGACCAGACGGCGACCTCCGAACAATCCGAGGCGTCGATCGCCAATACGGTGACGGTGGCCGTGTCGCCGCAGCAGGTCGCAGCGCTGGCACAGGCGCAGGCCACGGGCCGTCTTGCGCTGTCCCTCGTGGGCACCGACGACGAAACCGTCGCCGAGGTGATCGAGGTCGACCAGCGCAAGCTGCTGGGCATCGTGGCCGAGGAACAGGTCGAGGCCAAGGTGATCCAGGAGAAGAAGGTCTGCACGACGCGGGTCAACAAGGGCACCGAAAAGGTCGAGATCGAGATCCCCTGCACCAACTGATCCGATCCGGAATCCATGGCGAGGGCGCGGGCATGACCTGCGCCCTTTGCACGTGTGCTGTTGCCCCAGACCCACACGCCCAAGGGGCTTTTCCTTTGAGAATCTTGCAATAAAAGCTGAACGCGCGCATGGTGACGCCAACTAAGGGCAATAAGACCCATCTTGAGGCGTGATCGAAGAGGCAGGTCACATGAAAATCGACAGATTTCTGAAGGTCGCGCTTGCCGGCCTTGCGCTTGCGTTATCCGCGCCTGCGCCATTTGCCGCCGCCGAAACGCTCCGCGTTGTCCGGTCCGGCACATCGTCCGACCTGAGCGTTCCCATGAACAGGGCCATCGTCGTCGAAAGCGACGTCCCGTTCGCCGAGCTCAGTATCGCCAACCCCGCGATTGCCGACATCTCGTCGCTCAGCGACCGCACGATTTACGTGCTGGGCAAGTCACCGGGCCTGACGACGCTGACACTGCTGGACGCGTCCGGTCGCCTGATCACCAATGTCGACGTTCGCGTGGCCGCCGACGTGTCGGAGTTCAAGGAGCGGCTGCGCCAGATCCTGCCCGGCGAGAAGATCGAGGTGCGCACCGCAAATGACGGGATCGTCCTGTCCGGCACGGTGTCATCGTCGGCCAAGCTGCAGCGCGCGCTCGAACTGGCCGCGCGGTATGCCCCGGACCGGGTGTCGAACCTGATGAGTGTCGGCGGCGTGCAGCAGGTCATGCTGAAGGTGCGTTTCGCCGAAATGCGCCGGTCGGTGTCGAAATCGCTGCAAAGCTCGGTCGCCTTCGGCGGCAACGCCTTCAACAACAAGCTTGGCGTCGCCGGTGGCACCAACAGCGCCATCGACAACACCGCACAGATCGCGACGCTGGGCGGCGCGACGCCCAATGGCAGCACCAACAACGGCGCCATCGCATTCGGGTTCAACGCGGGCGGCGTCGAAGTTGCCGTCCTCCTCGAAGCCCTTGAATCAAAAGGGGTTGTTCGCACCCTGGCCGAACCGAACCTGACCGCCCTGTCGGGGCAGGAAGCCCGGTTCCTCGCCGGTGGCGAATACCCGGTGCCCACGCGCGACGAAGATACCGGCGCCATCGTGGTCGAATTCCGCCCCTTCGGGATCGAGATGAACTTCATCCCCACCGTGGTGGACGGCGACCAGATCAACCTGCAGCTTCAGACGGCGGTATCGTCGATCGACTTCACCAACGGGATCACGCTGGATGGTCTGACCATCGCCTCGTTCAACAAGCGCGAGGCCTCGACCACGGTCGAGATGCGGGATGGCGAAAGCTTTGCCATCGCGGGCCTTCTGCAGGACGATTTCCGCGACCTTAACGGCCAGGTGCCGTGGCTGGGTGACGTGCCGATCCTTGGTGCGCTGTTCCGGTCGGCCGAGTTCGAACGCGAGCAGTCCGAGCTGGTCATCATCGTGACGCCGCACCTCGTGACGCCCACGCGCGGAGAGGCCCTGGCCCTGCCGACGGATCGCATCCGTCCGCCGAGCGAGAAGGACCTTTTCCTGCATGGCCGCGTTCAGGCCGGCACGCGTGCGCCGAAAGAAGGCGCCGCCGCAGAGGTTGCCAAGCAGGATTTCACCGGCTCATATGGCTACGTGATGGATTGAGGACGATATGCGGGGTCCCATGTTGAGATATCTGGCACTTGGCGGCGTGGCTTTCGCCGCGTCCTGCAGCTCGTCGGACCCGGTCCACACGCAATTCTATCGCGAAGCGGGCGTGATGTATGACCATTCCGGGTTCGGCACGGCGACCATGAACAACATGGGGCTGATGACCGGCGAACAGCAATACGCGTTCGACCTGGGCCAGCGGTTCGCGTCCGAGGTGCTGACCACTGTCAACTTCGCCTTCAATTCCGCGACACTCGATGCCGGCGCGCGTGACGCGCTGCGCGAGCAGGCCCGCTGGATCCTGCAATTCCCCGAAGTGCGCTTCCGGGTCTACGGCCATACCGACGCGGTCGGGTCCGAAGCCTATAACAAGCGGCTCGGCCTCCGCCGGGCGCAGGCAGTCGTGCATTTCCTGACCAGCCAGGGCATCAGCCGCTCGCGGCTCGAAGCGGTGGTGTCGTTCGGCGAAACCCGCCCGGTGATCCCCACGCCCAACATGGACCGCCGCAACCGGCGCACCGTGACCGAGGTATCGGGCTTCGTGCAGTCGCACCCGATGGTGCTGGACGGCAAGTACGCGCAGATCGTGTACCGCGAATACGTCACCAGCGCGCAGGCACCCAGCACGCTGACCAACGTGGAAAACAGCCGCGAAAGCATCGGACGGCTCGGCGGCAACTGATCCCCGGCGAACACCGGCCAATCATCAAGGGCGCCCTGCGGCGCCCTTTTTCGTGGGCCATATGCCTGCGATATCGGTAAAAATTGCCTTTAAGCCGCCGCAAGATACCGCAGATTTTCGCTCTTTCGGCCCAATTGTCGCCGCCTTTGACCGGCAGGTTCACGCCTGACGGAAACCCTATGACCCCGAAAAGCGGGTCAGACGGGTCCGACAGGCCATCGGCCGGGGGCATGACACGCGTGACCAGTTTGGCGCGCCCCTATCGCCGTGGTTTGCCGGGCCTGATGCAAGAGGACCTGAGGCATGATGAGCGAGACCATTCTGGGCGCGGAGGAACATCCGCTGGTGGCCTGTACCATCAGCCGTGACGTGCAACTCTACGACCTGTTGATCGAAGACATGGAAGACGCGCTTGGCGAAGGCTGGGGCGATCTTGGCTTTGACGAGGCGATCCCCTTCATGGGCCAGCCCGATGGCGAGCGGATGTCCTTCATCGCCATCGCGATCGATAAGGAAGACGAAGGCCGCGCCGACCAGTTGAGCGCCATCATCCACAAGGCCGCGACCAAGGGGATCAAGGTGATCCTGATCGCCGAGGACGTGAAGCCCGCGACGCTGCACAAGCTGCTGCGCGAGGGCGCCGACGAGTTTGTCCCCTACCCGCTTCCCGAGGGCGAGTTGCAGGCCGCGATCACCAAGATCATGACCCCTGCCCCGGCAGCGCAGGACGGGGAAGAGGCTGCACCGGCCAAGCCGACCTCGGCTCTGTCGAAAACCGGCGCCGCCAACGGCGCGCTGATCGCGGTTCAGGGACTGGCCGGCGGTGTCGGTGCGACGACGCTTGTCACCAACCTCGCATGGGAACTGGCCACCGTGACCAAAACGGACGGCCCGCGCGTCTGCATCCTCGACCTCGACCTGCAGATGGGATCGGTGTCGACCTACATGGACCTCACCCGCCGCGAAGCCGTGTTCGAGATGCTGTCGGACATCGACAGCATGGATGAAGACAGCTTTGGCCAGGCGCTGGTGGGTTACGAGAACAAGGTGCAGGTCCTGACCGCGCCGCCCGACCTTTTGCCGCTCGACATGATCGGGCCCGAAGAGGTCGAAAAGATCCTCGACATGGCGCGTCAGCATTTCGACTACGTGATCGTCGACATGCCCAAGACGCTGGTCCAGTGGTCGGAAACCATCCTGACCTCGGCCCATGTCTACCTCGCCATGATCGAGCTCGACATGCGCTCGGCCCAGAACGCGCTGCGCATGAAACGCGCACTGCAATCCGAAGGCCTGCCGTTCGACAAGCTGCGCTTCATGCTGAACCGCGCGCCCAAGTTCACCGACCTGCAGGGCAAGGCGCGGGTCAAGCGGATGGCGGAAAGCCTTGGTATCTCGATCGACCTGCAGATGCCCGATGGCGGCCGGCCGATCCTGCAAGCCTGCGACCACGGCCAGCCGCTGGCCGTTGCGGCGGCCAAGAACCCGCTGCGCCGCGAAATCATGAAGCTGGCGGCTTCCATTCACGCCGTCGGCCAGACCGACGCCGAAGCGGCCTGAGGAGCGACCTGAATGTTCTCTCGCTACAAGAAAGACGGGGCCAAGCCCGCTGACAAGCCGGTCCTGAAGGAAGTCCCCAAGGCCGCCGCCCCCGAGGCGGAGCCGGCCAAGACGCTGCGCAAGCCGGTCGAGTTGAAACCCGCCCGTGCCGAGGCCGGAGACAAGGAACAGAAACGCAAGGAGCGTCTGTCCGAGATCAAGCTGGAACTGCACCGCGCGCTGCTGGACAACCTCAACCTCGCGGCGCTTGAACACGCGTCCGAAAAGGACCTCCGGGCCGAGATCAACGCGATCAGCCAGGAAGTGCTCGAAGAGCAGTCCATCGTCCTGAACCGCGAGGACCGCGCGACGCTTGCGCAGGAACTCTATGACGAAGTGAAGGGCCTTGGCCCTCTGGAAACGCTTCTGCAGGACGAAACGGTCAACGATATCCTGGTCAACGGGCCCAAGCAGATCTTCGTGGAACGCGCGGGCAAGCTGCAACTGACCGACATCACCTTCAAGGATGAAAAGCACCTGTTGCGGATCATCGACAAGATCGTGAGCGCGGTGGGCCGGCGGGTCGATGAATCGAACCCCTACGTGGACGCCCGCCTGCAGGACGGGTCGCGTTTCAACGCGATGGTGCCGCCGATCGCGGTGGACGGATCGCTCGTCTCCATCCGGAAATTCAAGAAGGACAAGCTGGGCATCGACGACCTGGTGAAGTTCGGCGCCTTCAACGAAGAGATGGCCGCCTACCTTCAGGCCGCGGTCGCAACCCGCCTCAACGTCATCGTCTCGGGCGGTACCGGTTCCGGTAAGACGACCACGCTCAACGCGCTGTCATCCTTCATCGACAACAGCGAACGTATCCTGACGATCGAGGATACGGCCGAACTTCAACTGCAACAGACGCACGTCGGCCGGATGGAAAGCCGCCCGCCCAACGTCGAAGGCAAAGGCGAGGTATCCCCCCGCGACTGTCTGAAAAACGCCCTGCGGATGCGTCCCGACCGCATCATCGTCGGCGAGACGCGCGGCGAGGAAGTCATCGACATGCTGCAGGCCATGAACACCGGCCACGACGGGTCGATGACGACGATCCACGCCAACAACCCGCGCGACGGGATCGCGCGCCTGGAAAACATGATCGCCATGGCCGGGATCGAGATGCCGTTGAAAGCGGTCCGCTCGCAGATTTCCTCGGCTGTGAACCTCATCGTTCAGGCGTCGCGCCTGCAGGACGGCTCGCGCCGCATGACCTCGATCACCGAAGTGACGGGGATGGAGGGCGAGGTGATCTCGATGCAGGAAATCTTCCGCTTCCAGCGCGTGGGCCTGACGCCCGACAACAAGATCATCGGCCATTTCACCGCCACCGGCGTGCGTTCGCACTTCTCGGAACGCTTCCGCCTGTGGGGCTATGACCTGCCGCCGCAAATCTTCGAACCCTATGCCGCCGAGTAAACCATGACGCTCTCTGCAGAACCGATCATCTATATCTCGATCTTCATCGGCGTGCTGGTGCTCGTCGAAGGGATCTACCTTGTCGCCTTCGGCAAATCGATTTCGCTGAACTCCAAGGTCAACCGCCGCCTCGAAATGCTCGACAAGGGCGAGGGCCGCGAGGAAGTGCTGGAAAAGCTCCGCAAGGAGATGGACCAGCACATGAATTCCAGGTCCATCCCGCTCTACTCGATGCTGGCGGACCGGGCACAGAAGGCGGCCATCGCCTTTACCCCGCCGCAGCTGATCGGGATCATGGCGGGGCTTGCGGTGATGATCTTTGTCGGTCTCAGCATCGGCACCGAAACGCAGGTCGCGGTGCGCGTGGTCGTGTCCATCGGCATGGGCATCGCGGGCGTGTTCGTCTGGGTTAACGGCAAGGCCAAGAAGCGCCTCGCCCTGATCGAGGAACAATTGCCCGACGCGGTCGAACTGATGGTGCGCTCCCTGCGCGTCGGTCACCCGTTCTCGTCGGCCATTTCCATCGTCTCGAAAGAGGTCGAGGACCCGATCGCCACCGAATTCGGCATCATCGCCGACGAAAGCGCCTATGGCCGCGACGTGGGCGAGGCGCTGATGCACATGGCCGAACGGCTGGACATGCAGGATCTGCGCTTCCTTGCCGTCGCCGTGTCGATCCAGCAGCAATCGGGGGGTAACCTGGCCGAGATCCTCATGGGCCTCGCCAAGGTGATCCGCGCCCGGTTCCGCCTGTTCCGCCGCGTGAAGGCGATCACGGCCGAAGCGCAATGGTCGGGCAAGTTCCTGTCGGGCTTCCCGCTGGCCGCACTTGTCGTGATCCAGGTCACCGACCCGAATTACTACGACGACGTGCTGGATCACCCGTACTTCATCCCCGCCTGTTTCCTGGTCGGCGGCTTCCTCATCGCGAACCTTGTCGTGATGCGGATGCTGGTCAACATCAAGGTCTGAGGAGCGACAGAACATGGAACTCGTCACAGATATCCTCGGCCCGTTCGGCCCCATCATCCTCGTCGGTTCGCTGGGCGTCCTGCTTGTCCTGCTGACGATCCCGATGATGATGCGGGACAAGTCCGACCCGATGCAGAAGCTGCACCGTCAAAGCCAGGCGCGGCACAAGTCGGCGGACCAGGGCCCGACCCTGCGGTCGAACCAGCAGAACAAGAAGCTGGAGAAATACGCCACCTTCCTCGAACCGCAGGACACCGAGGAATACTCGGCCATCCGCAAGACGCTGGTGACCGCCGGTTACCGGACAAAGGACGCGGTGCGCATCTATTTCGCTGCGCAGATGGTTCTGGGCCTTGGCGGCCTGGCGTTGGGTGCGGCCTATTTCTTCCTCGTCATCAAGTCCGACGAGACGACGATGCAGCAGACCCTGATGTATATCCTGGGTCCCGGCGCGGGCGGCTACCTGTTCCCGAAATACTGGCTGACCAAGCGCGTCGACAAGCGCAAGAAAGAGATCGAACAGGGCTTCCCGGACTCTCTCGACATGATGCTCGTCTGCATCGAGGCGGGCCAGTCCATGGACCAGGCGATCATCCGGGTCGCGCGCGAACTGCACGCCTCCTACCCCGCGCTGGCGGACGAGTACGAAATCGTCGCGCACGAGATCAAGGCCGGCAAGGACAAGTCCGCCGTGCTGCGCGACATGGCCGAACGCTGCGGCGTGCAGGACATCGCGTCGTTCACGACCGTGCTGATCCAGTCCCAGCAATTCGGGACATCCATCGGCGAGGCGCTGCGCGTCTATGCCGAGGAGATGCGGGACAAGCGCGTGATGCGCGCCGAAGAGGCCGCAAACAAGTTGCCAACCAAGATGACGCTTGTCACAATGACGCTTACAGTGCCGCCGCTTCTGATCATCCTGGTCGGGCCTTCGGCGGTGGGCATCACGCAACTCGGGCAGCTCGCGAATTAACGAAAAATGATACGCTTCGCGGCGATCGCATTGATACTGACCCTGGCCGCCTGTTCATCGGGCGGCTTCGGCGTGTCCAAGGACCGGGTCTACGCCCCCGACATCGATGCGCGCGGCACGGCCGAACCGGGCCTTGTCGTCGGTCACCGCCTGATGGCGGCAGGCCAGCCCGAACTTGCCCTCGCCGCTTTCCGCCGCGCCGGGGCCGAGGAAGGCCTCACGCCCGAGGTGCTGTCGGCCCTTGGAACCGCCAATATCGGCCTTGGCCGCCTGAACCAGGCCGAGGCGTTGTTCCGTCGCGCCCTGAAGGAAGAAGCGGAGTGGCCGGAATTGTGGAACAACCTCGGCGTGGTGCTGATGGAGCGCGGCAAGATTTCCGAAGCGGCCGAAGCCTTTCGCCGGGCCTATGCTCTCGACAATGGCGAAAGTGACGCAATCCGGGATAATTTGCGCCTGGCGCTCGAAAAAATTGACAATTCGGGATACGCTGATCTCGACCAAGACTACAAACTCGTGCGCCGGGGCAGTTCCGACTACCTGATCCGGACCACGGGATAAAAAGGCAGGCGCCCACAAGGCTGACCCAGATCGGTCCGGGCACAGAGCAGTAAAGGACGCAAAAATGCGCCACCCCATCGTCGTGGGCCTGTGTCTTACAGGCGCGATCGCCCTTTCCGGCTGTGATGCCGTTTCCGGAAAAAACACCGTCGACCGCAAGTTGCAGGACGTGAACGTCGTGGACGAATCCGACCTGAACTCGGTCATGCTGACGGTCGCCGATCCCAACGAGGGCGTGAACTATTTCAAACGCGCCTTGACCACCAAGCCGAAAAAGATCGAGCTGCGCCGCGGCCTGGCCATCACCCTGATCCGCGCCAAACGCTTCCCCGAAGCGGTCAGCGCATGGACCAAGGTGACCGAGCATGAGGACGCCACGAACGACGACAGCGTCGAGCTGGCCGATGCCTATATCCGCACCAACGACTGGGACAGCGCGGAAAAGACGCTGAACGGCATTCCGCCCACCCACGAGACCTACAAACGCTACCGTCTGGAAGCGATGATCGCCGACAGCAAGCAGGACTGGAAGAAGGCCGACGCGTTCTATGAAACCGCGCTTGGCCTGACCACGACACCGGCGAGCGTGATGAACAACTGGGGCTATTCCAAGCTGACGCGCGGCGATTTCGAAGGGGCCGAAGCCCTGTTCGGGCAGGCGATCCGCGCTGATCAAAGCCTGTTCACCGCCAAGAACAACCTCGTTCTCGCGCGTGGGGCGCAGGGCAACTATACGCTTCCGCCGGTGCCGATGTCGCAGGTCGAACGCGCGCAGCTTCTGCACACGCTGGGCCTTGCGGCGCTGAAACGCGGTGACGAGAAGATCGCGCGCGGCCTGTTCCAGGAGGCGCTGGAAACGCATCCGCAGCACTTCGAAGCCGCCGCGCGCAGCCTCGACGCGCTCGAATCCACCATCACGAACTGAGATGGAGATCTCGGCACTGTCGGCCTGGGTGTTTCTGCCCTTCGCGGTGCCGATCGGCCTGTATGTCGCGTTCACCGACCTGAAATCCATGAAGATCCGCAACCACGCCGTACTGGCACTGCTTGCGGTCTTTGTCGTGGCGGGCGTGTTCGTGTTGCCGTTCGGCGAATACCTGTGGCGGTTCTCCCATCTGGTCGTGCTGTTCGCCATAGGTTTCGTGCTGACGGCCGGTGGCATCATGGGCGCGGGCGACGCCAAGTTCATGGCCGTTGCGGCGCCGTTCGTGGCGCTGGGTGACGCGGTCCTGATGCTGATGATTCTTGCCACGGCGGCGCTTGCGGCCTTTGCCGTGCACAGGCTTGCACGCGCAACCGCATTGCGGCGGCTTGCCCCGGACTGGGAAAGCTGGACGGCCGAGAAATTTCCGATGGGCTTTGCCCTTGGTCCCGCGCTTATCGCCTATCTCGGCATGGGCGCGGCATGGGGAAGTTGACGCATGCGCGACGCCTCGAAACTGCCGTATTGCCGGGTCATGCAATGGCATGACTTCACCAATTCTGAACCTCGCTGCCGGATAACGGACGCGCGTCGAACAACGCCGGAGGACTGCACATGAACATGGTAACCACCAACGTGATGGCTCCGCCGCCGCCCAAGCGGATGGCCGACATGCAGCTGTCGCCGGTGATGATGCGGGATATCCTGCTGAAGACCGTGTTCCGCAAGAACGTGAGCCTTGTCAGCGAACTGGCCCGCGCCGTCTGCCTTCCGACGCCCGTCACGCAAGAGCTTGTCGACATGGCGCGCGAGCAGAAACTGATGGAAGCGATGGGCACGCTGAACGCCAACAACGGCAACGAGATGGCGTACCAGCTGACCGATGCCGGCAAGACGCGCGCGATGGACGCGCTGGCGCAGTCGGAATATTTCGGCGCGATGCCCGTCCCGCTCGACGTCTACCGCGAACAGGTGGCGCGACAGTCGATCCGAAACCTCGCCATCACCCGCGAACAGCTGACCTCGGCCATGGGGCACCTGATCCTGCCGCCGGCGCTGCTTGACCAGCTGGGCCCCGCCGTGGGCGCCGGGCGATCGATCCTGATGTATGGCCCGCCGGGCAACGGGAAATCCTCGATCTCGAATGGCATCCGCGACGCGATGGGCGACAAGATCTACGTCCCCCGCGCGATCGAATATTCGGGCCAGGTCATCACCGTCTACGACCCAATCGTGCACTCTGCCGCCGAGGCGGAAGAGGATGACCCGACCGTGTTGCGCCGCAAGAACCGGTTCGACACCCGTTACGTGTATTGCGAGCGGCCGACGGTCATCACCGGCGGTGAATTGAAGCTCGACATGCTGGACCTTGTCTACAACCCGACCGCGCGCACCTACCAGGCGCCGCTGCAGCTGAAATCGACGGGCGGCATCTTCATCGTGGACGACCTTGGCCGGCAGGAGGAACCGCCGCAATCGCTGGTCAACCGCTGGATCGTTCCGCTGGAAGAGTCGAAGGACATCCTTGCCCTGCAATCGGGCGAGAAGTTCGAGGTGCCGTTCGACACGCTGGTGATCTTCTCTACCAACTTCCACCCGAACGAGATCTTCGACAAGGCCGCGTTGCGGAGGATCTTCTTCAAGATCAAGATCGACGGCCCGGACCAGCAGGATTTCCTCAAGATCTTCGCACTTGTCGCGCGCAAGAAGGGGATGCCGCTGGACGAAAAGGCGCTGATCCACCTTCTGCAGAAAAAGTATCCGACGATCGACAACGTCTATGCCAACTACCAGCCGGTCTTCCTGATCGACCAGATGATCTCGATCTGCGAGTTCGAGGGCATCCCCTACCAGATGACGCCCGACCTGATCGACCGCGCATGGGCGAACATGTTCGTCAAGGACGAGACCATCGTGAAGTAATCTGGCGCGGCCAAGCGGCTTCGAAGCCGCTTGCGTCCCGCGCTTGGCGGGCGTCGCGCACCGGTGGTTTCCGCGGGTGACGCACGGGACGGCGCCGTGCAACGATCTTCGAAGATCGTTGCCGCGCTCAATCCTCGAACGCGCCCTTCCACATCGCGGCGAAAGGTGCCGTGAGGTAGGACCAAAGCGTCGTCTCGGCCCCGTTCAGTGCCACGTTCACCGGCATGCCCACCGCCAGCTGGAACCGCGCGCCCAGCGTGTCGCGGGCAAGCGCCACGTCATCGGCGAAAAGTTCGGCTGCCCCGGTATAGAATTGCGCTGTGCCCGCCTCGTCCCGGACGGGTTCCGCCGCCAGCCTGGTCACCTTGACCCGCAGGATCGGGGCGGAGCGTTGCGGCAGGCTATCGATTGTCAGCAAGCCGTCCTGTCCCACGCGCACCTGGTCGGCAAGGCGAACCGGCACCTTCAGGTCGATCCCCGGCGCCTGCAGGGGCTGCGAGATCGTGGCGAGCGTTTGCCCCGGCCGGGCCACCTGTCCCGCGACGGCCACCGGCAGGTCGGTGATCTGGCCATCCACCGGCGCGGCAACCCGCGCACCGTCGATCTGCAGTTCGAGAAGGGCGATGTCGCCCTCGATCCCGGTCAGCCGCTTGAGGTTCGCAAGCTTCAGGTCGGCCAGCGCCTGCCGCCGCGCCTGGCGGACCAGCCCGGCCTGCAACCGCGCCTCCCGCACCTGCCCTGCCAGCGCGCGCATGCGCGCTTCGGCAGAGGTTTCCGAAACACGCAGCTGCAAGGCGCGCTGCTCCAGCTCTTCGACCACCGTGTCCGCTGCAAGCCCCCGGTCCCGCAGGCTGCCGGTCTTGGCCGCCCGCGCCTCCACCACCGAAAGCAGTTCTTCCTGCAGATCTGACTGGGCGCCCAGCACGCGAAGCTGTGCCTCTGCCGCGTCCGCGATGGCGTCCTGCGCGGCGATCTGCGCGCGCAGTTGCGCGTCCTGCTGCGCGAAAGCCTCGGTCACCGCACTGGTCCCGAGGGGCGGCGCAACCTGCGTCACGTCCTCCGCACCAAGCCGCAGGTCGGCGGCCGCGATCTCGGCCTGCAGCGCCTCGGCGGTCGCGCGCAGGGAGGCGCGGCGCAACCGGGCCTCGGACATGTCGAGGTCGAACAGGATCTGCCCCGCGCGGACCTGTTGATGCAGGGAGACATGTACCGCCGCGATACGCCCGCCCGTGGGGTGCTGCACGCCGTGGCTGGGCGCGTTGGGGCTGATCGATCCCGGCACACGCAGGGTGGTGGCGATCTCGGCCCCGATGGCCCAGATCAGCGCCGCGCTCAGAAAGCCGACAAGCACGAATCCGGCGGCATAGAGGTTTCGCGTGACGGCGACGGGGGGGCGGGCAAGGTCGTCGCCTGCCATCTCAGTGCACCTTTTCCGACGGCGGCGTGTCGTGGATGATCCGCGCGAAATAGGCCTGTCGGCCTTCATGCACGCGATGTTCGAACATGTCGGCAAGCTGGATGACGGTCGCCAGCGAATGCTCGTCCGGCGACAGGTCGCTGTCGCCCGTCTGGCTCATCTCCACCAGTTTTTGCACCTTGTGCACCTTGGCTTCCAGCCTGACCCCGTTATCCTCGCTCATCGTGATCGAACAGGTCACGTCGTCGATGAAGCGGAATTCGAAGAACAGCCTGCGGCCCGCATCCTGCGGCCCGTTTTCCGAGGCGAAGGCGAACAGTTCGGACGCGATCACCGTCACCCGCTGCTTGAAATCGGTATCGCCGTCGCGCACGAACTGGTTCTGCACCCAGTCATGCAGGTCCTGCAGGGCGGCGGGCGTGACGGGAAGGCGCAGGCGGCGGTGCGAATTGGCGAGACGTCCCAAAATCTCGGCTCGCGGCCCGTTGTCGATCACGCGGCCCTGTTCGAGAACCAGCGCCCGGTCGGCCAGGTTCGCAATCGCCATGCGGTGCGCGGTCATCACGATGGTGACGCCCTGCGCCTTCAGGCGCACGATGGCATCGCCCAGCTGCCGCTCCGCCATGTGATCGAGCAGCGCGTTGGGTTCGTCCATGAACAGGTAGCGCGGCGACTGGTAAAGCGCGCGCGCCAGCGCGATGCGCTGCGCCTGTCCCGCCGACAAGAGCTGGCGGTTGGCGCGCAGGTCGGTTTCGTAAGCGTCGGGCAGGGCCGAGATCAGGCCGTGCACCCCCGCCAGCCGCGCGGCGGCCAGCACCTGCGCATCGTCCCGCGCCGGGTCGAAGGCAGCGATATTCTCGGCAATCGTGCCGGCATGCAGGATCGCCATCTGCGGCACGAACCCGATGGCCTGCGCGCGGGTCGCAAGCGACAGGCTGCGCACGTCGGTTTCGTCAAGGAATACGGTGCCGATCGGGGCGGGTTCGACCCCGGACAGCGCGTTCAGCAATGTCGTCTTGCCGGACCCGGATTCACCGAGGATGACAAGGCAGGTGCCTGGTTCAAGCTCCAGCGACACGCGGTCAAGGCGCGGAGGGGCCCCGCCCCCCCGCGGGTAGGTCAGTTGCGCGGCACTCAGCGCGCCACTCAGGTCGGCCACCTCGGTCCCGTCGCGGGTGGTGCCGGGGTCGAAATCGCGAAAGGTGGCCCATGCCTCCCGCAGGCGCGGCGCCTCGAACGCGACGGCGATCACGCTTTCGAGGATGCCAAGCGTTTTCGTCAGGATGATCGAGGCGCCGATCATGCCCCCGGCGGTCAACGCGCCACGGGTGACCAGCACCGCGCCCAGCGCCAGCGTGCCGACCTGCACGCTCATCCGCAGCATCCGCGACACCGCGTCGACACCGCCCTGCACCCGTTGCGCGGATTGCGACAGCCCGTGGCTTTCGGCGATGTCCCCCGCATACCGCTGGCCAAGGTTGCCGCCCAGCGACATGAGGTCGGCCACGGGCCCGTGCTGGTCGATCAGACGAAGCGCGTCCATGCCGCGGGCGCGGGCCGCCTGCGCCCGTTCCTTGGCTTCCTTCGTCAGGACCTGTCCCAGCCACGCGAGCACGACCAGGACGGCAAAGGCCGCGACCAGAAGCAGCAGGAACGCGGGATGGATCAGGAAAAGCGCGACAAGGAAGAACGGTGTCCACGGCAGGTCCATCAGCGCCAGCACCCCGCGCCCGCCGAAAAAGCCGCGCAGGGTCGCCACCGATTGCAGCGCGGGCAGGTTCCGGCGGCGACCATCGGCGAGGATGATCGAGGCGCCGGCACGTTCCAGCCAGTCGCCCGCCTGCGAGCGCGCACGGTCGCGAAACATCTCGACCAGCGCGTTGGCGAGCAGCGCCAGCGCCGCCACCATCCCCAGAAGCGCAAGCGTGTTCAGGTTGCCGCTTGGGACGACCCGGTCGAGCACGTTCATCATGAACAGGGGCGAGGTCAGCACGGCGAGGTTTGTCACGCAGGCAAACAGCGCCAGCGGCGGAAAGAAGGTCCGCGTGCGCGCCAGTACCTGTTTCGACTGATCCGACATGCTGCCCCCTTGTGCCGGTCGTGTTGCGTGGCGAAGCGGCTTGGCCGCTCCGCCCGATGCTTCCTCCCCGTGTCGGTCAGACGATGAAGTTCGCCTCGTCCAGATCGTCGAGCGTGACGGACTTGATCAGCAGGCTGTCGCCCGCTTCGGACTGGTCGAGCCCTTCGAGGTCGATCTCGATCGCCCAGCCATGGTCGATCATGCGGTCCTGGATTTCCTCGTATGTGAGGCCGTAGGCGCTGAGGTCAATCTGGTCCTTTTCGGCTTCGAAATCATGGATCATGTCGCGGCCGCCGCCCTGGCTGTGCACGAAGGTGTCGCTCGATTTGTCGCCGCGCCAGTCGCCGCCCCACAGGTGGTCGTTGCCGGCGCCTCCTTCGAGCGTGTCCTTGCCGATGCCGCCGACCAGCCGGTCGGCGCCGTCGCCGCCCGAGATTGCGTCATGGCCGCCGCCACCCAGCATGAAATCGTCACCCGAACCGCCATCGGCCACGTCATGGCCGCCCTGCATGTCGATGTGGTCATTCCCGGCGGCGCCCGTCGCCGTGTCGGCACCGCCGCCCGCAAAGATGCGGTCGCCGCCTGCGCCGCCGTCGATCTCGTCATCGCCCTGCCGGGCATAGAAGGTGTCGCTGCCCTCGCCCCCGAACAGGGTGTCGTCCTTGTTGCCGGAACTGAGAAGGTCGTCGCCGTCACCGCCGCGCATCAGGTTGGTGCCGGACAGGTCGTGGATGCGGTCGTCCCCGGCACCCCCGTCGAAACTGTCGTTGCCGGAATTCCCGAACATCCGGTCGTTGCCCTCGTCACCGTGCAGCGCGTCGTCCCCCGTGCCGCCGTGCAGGACATCGGCCCCGAACCCGCCGTGCAATGCGTCATCGCCCGAGCCGCCGCGCAGGCTGTCATCGCCCCCTTCGGCCACGATCACGTTCGGATCGCGGACCAGCACCGTCGCCGTCTGATCCACCTCGGCGAAGGGATCGACCGAGCGCGGGTCAACCGCCCCGTCATTCGACCGGGTCGCTGGCGCTTCGGCCAATTGCTCGGCCATGGCCGATCCGTTGTCCCAATCCATGTGGACCTGGAAGATCGCACCCTGCACGTCGGTGCTGCTGTCGAAATCGTGGTCGCCACGGTTCAGACCGGCATACAGGTTGCCGTCACCATCGAGGAACACCGCGCCATAGGCGCCCTTGACCATGCCGTCGTGCATCGTGCCGTCGACCAGCGAGCTTGAGATCGGCAATTCGGTGATGACCGGTTCGCTCGATCCGTCGAACTTGGTCACGTCGATCTTCACCACCTTGCCGTCGCCGCCGTTTTGCGACGGTGCGACCACGGCGTAAAAGGCGTTCTCCTCGGCATTGTAGGCGATGTCGTAGGTCCGCCCGGCGAACAGGTCGGCAGGCAGCGGGTAATTCACGACCGCCGGGTTGCCGTCCGCGTCGAGGTTGTCGACATCGATCCTGGTGATCCGGTTCACCGAGGAATCGAAGGTCCACAGGTTGCCGTCATCGTCGAAATCGCCGACGTAATCGCTGACCGGCGTTTCCCCGATCCGGTAGACATCGCCGTTGGCATCCATCGCCACGAGATCGGTCACCGACACCGCGTTGCCCAAAGCGTCGACGCCGTTGGCCTTGGCGATGCCGTAGATCATGTCATCCTCGACGTTGAAACCGATCGCGTTGACCCGCAAACCGGTCTCCGGCCCCACCTCGATATAGGTGTCGTTCTCCACGTCGAAGACGTGCAACTGGCCCTCGATCACCTGGTAGAGGTTGGCCTGGCCGGGCGCGAAGGCGTCGACGCTAACCTCGGCCCCGTTCACCGTCAGGGTCGATTCGTAGGAATTGATCGGGCCGGTCATGTCGATCTCGGGGCCGGAATTGGCGATCTCCTCTGCCGTCGGCACGTTGCGCACGGTCAGGTCCGCCGGTGCGCCCGTCCCCTCGAACTCAACATTCACCGTTTCGAACACGCCCGAGGTCACGTCGAACGTCCCGACCACCTGGCCATCGAACAGGACCTCGACCGAGCCTGCCGTGGCGCCGCCCGGCAGGTTGCTGGCAAGGTCGAGGCTCATGGTATAGGACTTGCCCGCATCGGTATCGAGCGACTGGGTCATTTGCGGCAGCCCGGTATCGGGATCATGCGTCACGCTCCAGCCAGAGGCATCCGCCTGTGCCGACATGCTCGTCGCGCCCGGTGCGTTCGACAAGAGGTTGCCGCCTGCGAGGTCGCCGAACAGCACGTCGTCGTCATCGCCGCCGTTGAGGACGTCGGCATCAAGCCCGCCCTCGGCATAGTCGCGGCCGCGTCCGAGGTTCAGGACGTCATTGCCCCGGCCCCCGAACCCGCTGTCATCGCCGGTGCCACCGATCAGCCGGTCGCGTCCGTCCCCGGCCGACATGTAATCGTCGCCCGCATTGCCCAGCAGAACGTCGTTGCCGATGCCGCCGAAAAGAACGTCATTCGCGCCGTCGGCCACCATGTGCGGATCGGCCTTGGTCTTCACCGCGGCGGCGTTGTAGTGCCACTCGCCATCGACCAGCCGCCATTCCGCCCCGGCACCACCGCCGACAAGCAGGTCGTTGCCGTCGTCGCCCGCGATGTTGTCGTTCCCGGTTCGTCCTTCAAGCCGGTCATTGCCGCCGTGCAACCCGTTGACGCCGGAGCCGCCTGTCAGCGTGTCGTTGCCGCCATTCGCGAGAACGGAATCGTCATCCGCCGTACCGCTGATCGAATCCGCGCCGCTTGTCCCCTGAGTGATATTCGTCGCCATCGAGAAGCCTCATCCCGCTAAAAAACCTGCTCTCCGGCCTAGGCGCATCGCCTTAATCGGTCCTTTAGGACTGGCGGCGCGGGGGCAGAGAAGTATCTAAAATGCGTGTTGCCCTTTAAGGATGGTCCGCCCGGTGCCCCAGCCCCCCACCCTTCCGCCCGCGTTGTCCGACTGGTTCGGAACACGCGGCTGGTCGCTCCACCCGCACCAGCAGGAGATGCTGAACCGCGCCGGGGCCCCGGCGCTGATGCTGGTCGCGCCCACCGGTGGCGGCAAGACGCTGGCGGGGTTCCTGCCGTCGCTGGCCGAACTGGCCGATGGCACGCATGAAGGGTTGCACACGCTTTACGTGTCGCCGCTGAAGGCGCTCGCGGCGGATATCAAGCGCAACCTGCGCACCCCGGTGGAAGAGGCGGGCCTGCCCATCCGGATCGAGGACCGTACCGGCGACACCTCGGCCACCCGCAAGAAGGCGCAACGCGCGGACCCGCCGCATATCCTGCTGACCACGCCTGAATCGCTCGCCCTGCTGGTCAGTTACGAGGACGCGCCGCGCATGTTCGCGGGCCTGCAACGGGTGATCGTGGACGAAATCCACGCGCTGGCGGAATCGAAACGCGGCGACCAGTTGATGCTGGCGCTGGCCCGCCTGCAAACCCTGCGCCCCGACCTGCGCCGCGTCGGGCTGTCGGCCACGGTCGAGGACCCAGCAGGCATGGCCGCGCAACTTGCCCGCCATCCCGACCCGTGCGAGATCGTCTTTGCCGACCCCGGCCCCCGTCCCGACATCCGCATGCTGGAAACCGCCGAGGCCCCGCCATGGGCAGGCGGAGGCGCTGCTTACGCCATCCCCGCCGTGCTGGACGAGGTGCGCCGTCACAAGACGACGCTCATCTTCCACAACACCCGCGCGCAGGCGGAGATCTTCTTTCACAACCTCTGGCTCGCCAACGACGACGACCTGCCCATCGGCATCCACCACGGCTCTCTCGACCGGGCACAACGCGAACGGGTCGAGGCCGCGATGGTCCGGGGAGACCTGCGCGCCATCGTCTGCACCGGGTCGCTCGACCTCGGGATCGACTGGGGCGACGTGGACCTGGTCATCCAGATCGGCGCGCCCAAGAACGTCAAACGCCTGATCCAGCGGATCGGGCGCGCCAACCACCGCTATAACGCGCCGTCCAAGGCGCTGCTGGTCCCGGCCAACCGGTTCGAGATCGTGGAATGCAAGGCGGCGCTGGAAGCGGCCTATGAAAACGACCTTGATGGCGATCCGCCGGGACCGGGGCCGCGCGATGTCCTGTGCCAGCACATCCTGATCACCGCCTGCGCCGGCCCCTTCGACGCCGACACGCTTTATGCCGAGGTTACCTCGGTCGGGCGTTACCGGTCGCTCTCACGCCCGGACTTCGACGCCTGCCTCGATTTCTGCGCAACCGGCGGCTACGCGCTGCGCGCTTATGACAAGTGGCAACGGCTGGTCGAACGGGACGGGCTGTGGCACCAGCGCGATCCCCGCGCCGCCCGCCGCATCCGCATGAACATCGGCACGATCCAGGACACCGACACGCTGAAAGTCCGCTTCCGGGGCCGTGGCGGCAAACCGCTGGGCGAGATCGAGGAAGGCTTTGCCGCCACCCTCACCCCCGGCGACACCTTCCTGATCGGCGGTCAGGTCGTGCGCTACGAAGGCCTGCGCGAACTCACGGTCGAAGTCACCCGCCGCGCCGACAAGAAACCCAAGATCGCCACCTTCATGGGTACCAAGTTCGCCACCTCCACCCAGCTAAGCCACCGCATCCTGCGCATGTTCGGGCAAGACGATTGGCCCGAGCTGCCGGGCCACACCCGCGACTGGCTGGCGCTGCAACGCAAGGTCTCCCGCCTGCCCGAACCGGGGCGGCTATTGCTGGAAAGCTTCCCCCATGACGGGCGCGCGCAACTGGTGGCCTACGGGTTCGCTGGCCGCAACGCGATGCAGACGCTGGGCCTGTTGCTGACCAAGCGGATGGAGGAAATGGGCCTTGCACCGATGGGCTTTGTCGCAACCGATTACGCCGTCCTGATCTGGGGCCTCGACGCCGTGACCGACCCCACGCCGCTCTTCGACCTCGAAGCGCTCGAAAACGGGCTCGACCGATGGCTTGCGGGCAACGCCGTGATGAAACGCACCTTCCGTGCGTCCGCCACCATCGCGGGCCTGATCGAACGCCGCTTTCCGGGGTCCGAGAAAACCGGCAGGCAGGCCACGTTCTCCTCGGACATCCTGTACGACACGCTCCTGAAATACGATCCCGACCACCTGCTGATGCAGATCACCCGCGATGAAGCGATGCGCGGCCTCGTCGATTTCGATCGCATCCGCGAAATGTGCCTGCGCGTCGGGGACCGGATCGACCACGTCACGCTCGACCGCGTGACACCCCTCGCCGCTCCTCTCTTCCTCGAACCCGGTCGCGTTCCAGTCTCGGGCCTCGCCAACGAACGCTTGCTTGCGGAAGAGGCCGACCGCATCCTGACGGATGCCGGTCTCGCTCCCACACCCGGCAAACCCCAATGGCGCGTCGGGTGGTAACACTGTCCCTCGGTCATAGCGAGACGCGCGCGCCAGGGCGCGGCGAGCATCTTGCACAAAAGGCAAAGTTCCTGTTTTGTCCCAGACATGAGCAGCCACGACTTTCCCTTCCACGGCACCACCCTCACCGCGCGGCCCTCCGGCGCGCTCTGGTGGGCGGAGGCGCGGATTCTCACCGTCTCCGACCTGCATTTCGGCAAGTCCGACCGCCACGCCCGCCGGTCCGGCATCATGCTGCCCCCGTACGAGATCGCCGAAACCCTGGCCCGGCTCGAAGCCGACATCGCGGCCACCAACCCCGCCTCCGTGATCTGCCTTGGTGACAGTTTCGACGACCTCGCCGCGCGCGATGCCTTCACGCCCGATCACCTCGCCCGCCTCACGCCGCTGATGGCGGGGCGCACGTGGATCTGGATCGAGGGAAACCACGATCCCGGCCCGCTCGACCTTGGCGGCCAGCACAAGGCGGAATACCGCGCGGGCCCGCTGAGCTTCCGCCACATCGCGACCGCGGATAAGGGCGAAATATCAGGTCATTACCACCCCAAGGCCGCGATCCGCACGCGCGCCCGCACCGTCACGCGCGCCTGTTTCCTCGTCGATGCCCACCGCGTCATCCTGCCCGCCTACGGCACCTATACCGGCGGGTTGCGCACCGATGACCTGACCCTGTCACGCCTGATGGCACCCGACGCGCAGGCGATTCTGACCGGTCCAAGCGCCCGCGCCTTCCCGATGCCCCGGTACCTCGATGCCTGATATCGCCCGCAAGATCCGCGACAGCTTCGCCCGCCAATCGCTGATAACCACCCTCGGCGCGACACTCGACACGATCGCGGATGGCACGGTCACCATCACCGCACCGATCCTCGACCTGGCGAAACAGCAACACGGACACGGCCACGCGGCCCTGACCTTTGCCATCGCCGACAGCGCCGCGGGCTATGCCGCGCTCACGCTCATGGATGCCGAGGCCGAGGTGCTGACGGCGGAGATGAAGATCAACCTGCTCGCCCCCGCCTCGGGCGACCGCCTGATCGCCGAAGGCCGCGTGATCAAACCCGGCCGACGCCTCGTCATCGTGCAATCGGATGTCTTCGCCGAAACGGACGGCACCCGCCGCCATATCGCCATCGCGCAGGGCACGATGATCCCGGTCTAGGCCGGGTCGCTGAACCCGATTTCCTTGTGCGACCCGTCGCAGAAGGGCTTGTTCTTCGACGCACCACAGCGGCACAGGAACGCCCGCTCCATCCGCGCCAGCCGATGCCCGGTACCCGTCGTCACCTCCACCGGCCCTTCCATTTTCAGCGGACCATCGGGGATGCGCGCCACCTTCAACGCACCGGCCGGCAAATCCTTGTCCTTCGCCGCATCGCTCGACGGCTCCCCGGTCGCCTCGAACCCGGCATCCACATGCGCGTAGTCGCAAAAGGGCTTGTTGCCCGACTTGCCGCACCGGCACAGCGTCGCCCGCGTCATACGCTCACCTTCGACGTCAAGATCACCCTGCAACGCGATGGGCCCGTTCTCCAGCACCGCCACGCGATTGATCGGCGTCGGCGCTTCCTCCTGACCGCCATCCAAGCGCCGGAACGTCAGCGCGCCCGACGGACAGGTCCGGATCATCGCGGCCACCTCTTCCGCGGGCGCCGCGTCAGGCGCCACCCATGGCTTCCGCGACGGGTCGAACACCTGCGGCAGTTTCAGGAAACAGTTCCGCGCATGGATGCAGCGCGCCATGTCGAAATCGATCTCGATCGACGTGCCCCGATAGGTCCGAACCTTGCCCATGACGTCCTCCCGTGCGGTCACCCCAAGGATGACGCGCGGGCGCCACAGGTCAAGCCCGCACTCAGGCGGTCAGGCCCTCGGGTTCTTCGAGACCGTTGGCGCGGCAGCAGGCGGTGACGGTATTGGCCAGCAGACAGGCAATCGTCATCGGCCCCACGCCACCCGGCACCGGCGTGATCGCTCCCGCCACCTCGGCACAGGACGCGTAATCGCAATCGCCCACCAGCTTCATCTTGCCCTCACCCTTCTCGGGCGCGGGGATCCGGTTGATGCCCACGTCGATCACCGTCGCACCGGGCTTGATCCAGTCGCCGGGGACCATCTCGGGCCGCCCCACGGCGGCCACGACGATATCTGCCCTCCGCACCGTCCCGGGGAGGTCCTTGGTCCGCGAATGCGCGATCGTCACGGTGCAGCTATCCCCCAGCAACAACTGCGCCATCGGCTTGCCCACGATGTTCGACCGCCCGATCACGACGGCATCCATGCCCGACAGGCTCCCGTGATGATCCCGCAGCATCATCAGGCAGCCCAGCGGCGTGCACGGCACCATCGACTTCTGCCCGGTCCCGAGCAACCCCACGTTCGAGATATGGAACCCGTCCACATCCTTCGCCGGATCAATCGCGTTGATGATCGTATCGCCATCGATGTGATCCGGCACCGGCAACTGGCACAGGATGCCGTGCACGCTGGGATCGTTGTTCAGCCGGTCGATCAGCGCCAGCAACTCCTCCTGCGTGGTCGAGGCATCCAGCTTGTGCTCGAAAGACGCCATGCCGACCTCGACCGTCTGCTTGCCCTTGTTGCGCACGTAGACCTCGCTGGCCGGGTCCTCGCCCACCAGCACCACCGCCAGCCCCGGCGTGATCCCGTGATCCGCCTTCAGCCGCGACACGTGGCCCGCCACCTTCTCGCGCACATTCGCCGCGAACGCTTTCCCGTCGATCACCGTGGCCGCCATGATGTCCCTCGCTTCTTCTCTTTCAAAATATGTCCGCCGGAGGCTCCCTGACCCTCGGCCCGCGCGACAGATCGGATCGTCGCGCCTCGCGGGACGGTGGGCGGGGCGTCGTCGCAGACGCGCGTCCGCCCGCCGTCTCACATCAGAACAGACCTTCGATCTGCCCGTCCGCGTTCAGCATGATCGATTCCGCCGCCGGATGCCGCGGCAGGCCCGGCATCGTCATGATCTCGCCGCAGACGACGACCACGAACCCGGCACCGGCCGACAGGCGAACCTCGCGCACCGGGACCGAATGGCCCGTCGGCGCGCCGCGCAGGTTCGGATCGGTCGAGAAGGAATACTGCGTCTTCGCCATGCAGACCGGCAGGTTGCCGTATCCCTGCTCTTCCCACAGCTTCAGCTGGTCGCGGATCTTCTTGTCGGCCAGCACCTCGTCCGCGCGGTAGATGCGCTTGGCGATGGTCTCGATCTTCTCGAACAGGCTCATGTCATCGGGATAGATGGGCGAGAATTGCGACTTCCCGCTGTCCGCGATCTCCGCCACCCGCATCGCGAGGTCGGCCGACCCTTCCGAGCCCAGTTCCCAGTGCCGCGACACGATCGCTTCGGACCCGTGCTCGGTCACGTAATCCTTCACCGCCTGCACCTCGGCATCGGTGTCGGTCACGAAGTGGTTGATCGCAACGACCACCGGCACACCGAAGGATTTCAGGTTCTCGATGTGACGCCCAAGGTTCGGGCAGCCCTTCTTGACAGCATCCACGTTCTCGTCGCCCAGATCGGCCTTGGCCACGCCGCCGTTCATCTTCATCGCCCGCACCGTTGCGACCAGCACCACCGCGTCGGGGCTCAGGCCGGCCTTGCGGCACTTGATGTTGAGGAACTTCTCGGCGCCCAGATCGGCGCCAAAGCCCGCTTCGGTCACCACGTAATCCGCCAGCTTCAGCGCGGTCGTCGTCGCGATGACCGAGTTGCAGCCATGCGCGATATTCGCGAACGGGCCGCCGTGCACGAAGGCCGGGTTGTTCTCCAGCGTCTGCACGAGGTTCGGCTGCATCGCGTCCTTCAACAGCACCGTCATCGCGCCATCGGCCTTGATGTCGCGGCAGTAGACGGGGGAGCGGTCGCGGCGGTAGGCCACGATCATGTCGCCCAGGCGCTTCTGCAGGTCTTCGAGGTCCTTCGCCAGGCACAGGATCGCCATGACCTCGGACGCCACGGTGATGTCGAACCCTGCCTCGCGCGGGAAACCGTTGGCCACACCACCCAAAGAACAGGTGATCTGGCGCAGCGCCCGGTCGTTCATGTCGACCACGCGGCGCCACTGCACCCGGCGCACGTCGATTTCCAGCTCGTTGCCCCAGTAGATGTGGTTGTCGATCATCGCCGACAGCAGCGAGTGCGCGGAGGTGATCGCGTGGAAGTCGCCGGTGAAGTGGAGGTTCATCTCCTCCATCGGCACGACCTGCGCCATGCCGCCACCCGCGGCCCCGCCCTTCATGCCGAAATTCGGGCCCAGCGACGCCTCGCGGATACAGACCATCGCGTTCTTGCCGATCCGGTTCAGACCGTCACCCAGACCCACGGTCGTCGTGGTCTTGCCCTCACCCGCGGGCGTGGGGTTGATCGCGGTCACGAGGATCAGCTTGCCGTTCTTCTTCGACTGGACCGAGTTGATGAAGTCCTGGCTCACCTTCGCCTTGTCGTGGCCATAGGGCAGCAAGGCCTCGCCATCGATGCCGATCTTGGCCCCGATCTCCTGGATCGGCTTCTTCTGCGCTTCGCGCGCGATCTCGATATCGGATTTGTAGGCCATGAGGTTCCCCGTTGCGTTCGTATGCAATTGCGCACGACGTTATTCACGGGTTGCGACATTCTGGCAGGGCGATTCCGACATTTCCTTCACCGGAACCGTCGCGCGCGGCTCTCCTCCGTCTCCGATAGGAAACCCGTGTCGCCTCAGGGGGACCATGCGCGTTGATCGGGAACATGCAGCGTCAGGGTGTCGCCAACCGCGATCCGCCCCTCCGCCGCGACCCACGCCGTGACCCCGCGCTTGCCCTTGGCGGCGGTCTTGAACCCGGTGCCCTGGCCGGGATGCTCCGCCTCGATCGACTTCGCGGGAAACTGGCAGGGGCGGTTTTCCATATCCACGCAGACCGTCGCACCGGAGGGCGCCTGCAACCGCGACGACGGCGGGATATGGGTGAAATCCGGGATGCCCCGCACCACGATGGTCGCGCCCAACCGCGCAGGATCAATTCTCTCCAGACCCAGCTTGGTGGCAATCTCGTCCAGCTCCTCGGCACTGACAATCGACACCTGCCGCTCGTTCCGGATCGGCGTGCCCTTGGGATATTGCGACGTCACCCGGCTGCACGACGGGCGCGTCAGCCCCGCATGGCACTCGCCCTCGACACCTTCGAACGTCAGGTCCAGCGCCTCGCGCTCCTCGCCCAGCATCACCTTGCGGTCCTCGCTCACCAGCGATCCCAGCCAGACGATCTCGGCGCTCCAGTCGGTCGGTTTCAAGGCAGGCATGTGCTCTCTCCGGTCTGTTTCCGGCAGCATTACCCGTGGGCGGCACAAACCGGAAATGACACTTCGTGATGATTGGACACAGAATTCGAGACGAATGGAACGTCCAGTGATCGCACCATTCAACCTGCCGGGCATCCCAAACGCAAACGGCCCACCGGAATTCAGCGGGCCGTTGCAAAACTCACGAAAGGTAGGTGGTTTCCACCCACCTTGCCTTACGCCGAGGGTTCGGGCTCCATGTCGCCACCACCCACCGGCTTGTTGCGCGGCTTGGTCTTCGGGATCGCGGTGACCGACGGCGCATTGCCCGACGGCTTCTCGTCCTCGTCGTCCTTCTCGACATGCGGCGGCTGGCCCCGCATCACGCGCTTGATCTCGTCACCGGTCAGCGTCTCGTATTCCAGAAGGCCCTGCGCCAGCCGCTCCCATTCCTCTTTCTTCTCGGTCAGGATCTTGTAGGCGCGGTCATAGGCTTCCTCGATGAAGCGTTTGACCTCTTCCTCGATCAACTCCTTGGTATGGGCGGACACGGACAGGCCGGCGGTCTGGCCACTGTATCCTTCAGCCGCCTCGCGGTAGTCGATGTTGCCCACCTTGTCGGACATGCCCCATTGCAGGACCATCGCCCGCGCGAGGGCCGAGGCCTGCTGGATGTCACCCGCCGGACCGTTCGACACGTTGTCGGGACCGTACTTGATGATTTCCGCCGCCTTGCCCGCCATAGTCATGGCCAGCTTTTCCTCGCATTCCGAACGATGCCAGTTCAGCCGGTCGATCTCGGGCAGGGACACGACCATGCCCAGCGCGCCACCGCGCGGAATGATCGTCGCCTTGTAGACCGGGTCGCATTGCGGCAGTTCCAGCCCCACGACGGCGTGGCCCGCCTCGTGATAGGCCGTCTTTTCCTTCTGCTCGTCGGTCAGGACCATGCTGCGCCGTTCGGCACCCATCATGACCTTGTCCTTGGCGTTCTCGAAATCTTCCATCGTAACGAACCGTCGCCCGACACGCGCCGCCATCAGCGCCGCCTCGTTCACGAGGTTCGCAAGGTCCGCACCCGAGAAGCCCGGCGTGCCGCGCGCGATGATCCGCATGTCGGCATCGGGGCCCAGTGGCACCTTGCGCGCGTGTACGTTCAGGATCTTCTCGCGGCCCTTGATGTCGGGGTTCGGCACGGTGACCTGGCGGTCGAACCGGCCAGGACGCAACAGCGCAGGGTCCAACACGTCGCGGCGGTTGGTGGCCGCGATGATGATCACGCCTTCATTGGCTTCAAAGCCGTCCATCTCCACCAGCAACTGGTTGAGCGTCTGTTCCCGCTCGTCATTGCCGCCGCCATAACCCGCACCCCGGTGCCGACCCACGGCGTCGATCTCGTCGATAAACACGATGCAAGGCGCATTCTTCTTCGCCTGCTCGAACATGTCGCGCACGCGGGACGCACCGACGCCCACGAACATCTCGACAAAGTCCGAGCCCGAAATGGTGAAGAACGGCACGCCCGCCTCTCCCGCGATCGCGCGGGCGAGCAGCGTCTTACCGGTACCCGGAGGGCCCACCAGCAGCGCACCTTTGGGGATCTTGCCGCCAAGGGCCGAGAATTTCTGCGGGTTGCGCAGGAATTCCACGATCTCTTCCAGCTCTTCCTTGGCCTCGTCGATGCCGGCTACGTCGTCGAACGTGACGCGCCCATGCTTCTCGGTCAGCATCTTGGCCTTGGACTTGCCAAAGCCCATCGCGCCGCCACGGCCCCCGCCCTGCATGCGGTTCATGAAATAGATCCACACGCCGATCAGCAGAAGGAACGGCAACAGCGACAGGATGAAGGTCTGGAAACCCGACTGCTCCTGCTGCTTCGCCTCGACCGGCACCTCCTCATCGATCAAGAGCTGGGTGAGGTTCGCATCCTCGGGCTTGATCGTGATGTATTCGTTCCCGTCCGTCCCGCGATAACGCACCTGCTCGCCATCCAGCGTCACGGCGGAAACGGAATCATCCTTCACCGCCTGAACGAATTCCGAATACGGGATCGTTCGGCTTTGCAGCGTGTTTCCGCCGCCGTTGAACAGTTGGAACAAGGCAAGGATCAGAAGAAACAGAACGACCCAGAAGGCGATATTGCGTGCGTTTCCCAAGGAAATTCTCCGGTCAGACGTGGTGCCGCGTGGCCTACCACATGAGGGTTACGTCTTAAATAGCGATCAACTGCGGCGCTTCAATGGCACCCACCCTGCGGCAAAGGAGCCACCCGGGGGGTTCAGCTTGCACGAATATGGCGAGCCGAACCCGGCCGGTGCAAAGGCAACCAGCCGCGCACCGTCAAAGACCGCAGGCCGCGCGATCAACGCGTAAAAGGGCGTGCCCGCCGGCCTTCCCTCAAGCTGCGCCGCTCCCTGCTCGCCCAATGCGGCGATGTCCAACCCCTCGAACTCCGGCTTGGGCAAGGACCACCAGCGCTGGTCCCAGGGCGACGAATTGAACGGCACGCGCATGTCAGCCACGGCTGCGTATTCGCGACAGACGCGCAGAACCTCCGCCTCCGCAGTCACAAGGCAACCCTGCAGCGTCATGCGCCCACCATCCGTTGCACGGGCCAGAGCATCCTCCAGCGCCGATGCGCGCGGTTTGTAGGGCGTGGAGGAGACATACCGCACGGCCTCTGCCATCAGGCGCAAACCGGTCTCGGGCTCCAGCGATGCAAGACGCGTCCGGTCAAACACCACGTCGCCTGAGCCATCCCATCCGCTCACGACGTCCCGCGCGGCAGCTTCGGCCCGCGCGAAAAGCGCCTCCCGCGCCCGCGACATGCGCCGGGCCGTGCCCGCAAGACGCTGTGCCGGAATCCCAAGCCCCTCCATCGCCGCCCGCACCCGCACGCGGTCAAAAGCCGGGTCCTCGTTCGACGGGTCTTCCACCCACCTCGTCTTGTGGAACCGCAGGTAGCCCCGCAGCCCTTCGCGCGGCTCTTCCAGCAAGGGCCGCACGCGGGTCAGACTGGGCGGCGTGACGTTGATCGACCGACCGGCTTCGCCGTAGTGCAGTGTCTCGGCGCGCAGTGGAACCGGACCATCAATATCCGCATCCGGCAAATCGTTCGCCCCAATCGAACGAGGCACGTCACCGATCGCCGCCATCGCGGCCAATCCTTCGACGCCCGATCCCCGCGCCAGCCGCATCAGGAACGTCTCGGCCACGTCATCCTGCGTGTGGGCGAACAGCACATGACGGATCGCGCCTGCCCAGCGCCCGATCAGGTCGATCCGCGCCTCCCGCGCCGCCGCCTGAAGATTTCCCTTACCGTCCCAACGCCAGCGCAGCGTCGTGTGCGCCAACCCCAGCGCAGCGCATTCGGTCTTCACAAAGGCCGCCTCGTCCGCCGCCTCGGGTCTGAGCCCGTGATCCACCGTCACCACCCATAACCGCACGCCCATGTGACGCGCCCAGCCATGCGCCAGTAGCAGCATCGCCATGGAATCCGACCCGCCCGATACGGCCAAAGCGATGTCCGACGGGAACTCCGGGCCCAACAGGTGCCCCATCCTGTCCGCAAAGCGCTGCGGCAGGTCAGGATCACACCGGGTATGGGCTTCTTCTCTTTTCAAATATGTAATTCCCCATCGCCGGCCACCCGCGCGACGTCAGGAACAGCCAAGCGCCGTCCGCGCGGCCTCGGCTTCTGTGACGAAAGGGTCGCCGGGAAAGCGCACCGCGACCTCGCCCAGCGTCACGCAGGCCTCGCGCGGCTTGTCGAGCCGGCCCAGCGCCTCGCCCACGCGGAAAAGCGCCTCGGCCGCGACCGGGCTTTGCGGATACCCGGAATAGCTGTCGAGCCACGCGCGCGCCGCGCTGCGCGTGTCGCCCTGCCCGTCCAGCGCCTTGCCAAGCCCCATCAGCGCCTGCGGCTCGAAAGGTGAACCGGGATAAGCCTGCCGGAAGGCGCGGAAGGCATCTGCCGCCTGCGCGAACCGGCCCGCCTCCAGCGAGGACAGCGCGGCGTCGAAATCGCGCTTTTCCCCGACCGCAAGCTGCGTGCCGTCCGGCACCTGCACCGGTTGCGGCGCTTCCGGGGCGACGGCGGCAAGGTCCGCGCCCCCGAGGGTCGAGGTCTCGCCCAGCTGGCTCACGTCACCGCCCTCCAGCTCGACCAGCCGGAATTCGAGGTCGCCGATGCGGTTGGTGCCGTCCTTCACGACGCGACCGATGCGGAATTCCAGCTGCTCGGTCTTGGCCGTCAGGCGCTGCATTTCCACTTCCAGCGCGTCGAGCCGGTCCAGCACCGATCCCTGCACCGTCACGTCCTGGACGCCGGTGGTGGACAATTCGCGTTTGAGCTTCTGGATCTCGACCGCAAGCATCGTCAGCTGCTGACGGATATCCGCCAACGTCTGGTCCTGCGCGAAAGACGGGGCACCGGCCAGGGCCAGAACGACAACAAGGATGAAACGCATCAATTCCCCCGAACCCTGCCCGGGGCAGGCGCCTCTTAACTTGTCAGGCCGCCCGAGATGATCGTGACCGCGCGCCGGTTCTTGGCATAGCACGCCTCTTCCGAACAGATCTCGATCGGCCGTTCCTTGCCGTAGGTTACCACCTTCAGGCGGGCTTCCGGAATACCTTTCGACACGAGGTATTCCTTGACCGCGTTCGACCGGCGCGCGCCAAGGGCGAGGTTGTATTCCCGCGTGCCCTGTTCGTCCGCGTGGCCCTCGATCGTGGCGATGTAGTCGGAATTGGTGGTCAGCCACGCCGCCTGCGCGTCAAGCGTGCGCATGGCCGCCGGGCTGAGCGTGGACTGGTCCACCGCGAACAGGACCCTGTCGCCGACCGATTGCTTGAAGTATTCCGGCGAGTCGATGGACGGCCCGACCGGGGTGACCGGCGCCGGGGCGGCGCGTGTCGCGCTCAGGTCCACCTCGTTGTCGAACCGGTTGGGGTTCGCGCAGGCTGCGACGGAAAGCGCCACCGCGCTCAGAAGGATCGCCTTGATCGGTGTCATGATGTCTGCCCTCATGCCAATATGTGATGCCTTGCCGGCATTTTGTCGCTTGTTAGCACATACCGCCGCGCAAGGAAACGCCGGGCGCGGCGGCGTGCGGTGCGTCGCCGATCACTGCAGCGGCGACCACGCGGGGTCCGACGCGCCGTCCGGCGTGCGCACCCGCTTGAGGTTCCGCCCCGACACGTCGACCGAATAAAGCGATGACGTGCCCTGCGCGCCCTGGGTCTCGCGCGCAAACATGATGACCCGCCCGTTCGGCGCCCATGTCGGCCCTTCATCTAGGAACGAAGCCGTCAGCAACCGCTCCTCACTGCCATCGGTGCGCATCACGCCGATATGGAACCGGCCCTTCGACTGCTTGGTAAAGGCGATCAGGTCACCGCGCGGCGACCAGACAGGCGTGCCATACCGGCCCTCCCCGAACGAAATGCGCTGCGCCTCGCCGCCACCGGCGGGCATGATGTAAAGCTGCTGCGTGCCCGACCGGTCGCTTTCGAACACGATGCGGCTGCCATCGGGCGAATAGGACGGCGCGGTTTCGATCCCCGGCGCCGAGGTCAGCCGCGCGGTCCCACCGGATGCCAGGTCGAGCCGGTAGAGGTCGGTATTACCGCCGGTGCTCAGCGAATAGACAACGCTTTGCCCACCCGGCGCAAAGCGCGGGGCAAAGCTCATCGTGCCGTCGCCCTGTTCCAGCGTGCGGCTCCGGACCGATCCGACATCGAGGATCTTGATGCGCGGAAAGCCCGACTCGTAGCTGGTATAAAGCACCCGGTCGCCGGTCGGCGAAAAGCGCGGCGCCAGCACCAGCGCGCTGGAATCCGTCAGGTACTGCACGTTGGCCCCATCGTAATCCATGATCGCCAGCCGCTTGCGGCGGTTGTCCTTGGGCCCGGCTTCGGACACGAACACCACCCGGCTGTCGAAATAGCCACCCTCGCCGGTGATCCGGCTGTAGACAGCATCGGCCACCTTGTGCGCCATGCGCCGCCAGCCGTCCTCGGTGCCCGCGAATTGCAGGCCGGCACCCAGCTCGGTCCCGGCGAAGACGTCGTAGACGCGGAACTTCACGACAAGGTTGCCCGCCCCGTCCGTCTGCACCGCGCCCGTGATCAGCGCCTGCGCGTTGATCGCGCGCCAGTCCGCGAAGGCGACGGGCGCGGCGAAGCTGGTGATCTGGCTGATGAAGGCCCCTGCCGGGATCTGCCGGAAAAGGCCGGTGCCGTTCAGATCATCCGCCACCACCTGCGCGATGCGCTGGCCCCAATCCGCCGCGCCCGCCGTTTCGGCGACGAAGGGCGGGGCGGCGAATGGTAGAGGCTCCACCACGCCTTCGGTGATTTCGATCCGCAGCGGGCCACCCTGGGCCTGCACGACGCCTGCCCACAGGCAGGCCAGCATCACGATCGCCAGAACTCGTCTCATCATCGCACCCTCATGCTTTCGGGGTTGAACGTCATTTCGACCTCGCGCCAGGTCTCGTACTTGTCGGCAGGAAGATCATAGCCTCCGCGCTGGCAGCGCAACACCGCGCGGCGGGCGGACTGGAACGCCGTCTGCACCGCACCGTCCGATCCGCCCTCGGCCGCGATCAGGCGCACGTCGCTGGAGACAGTGCCGTTCTCAGCCAGTTCGAACCCGACCGTGACAACCACGTTCGCGGCCTGGCTGCCCACGTCCACGTTCCAGCATTCCTGCACCGCGATGCGAAACGCTTCGGACTCGCCGCGGCTGAGAGGCGGGCCGCCCGCGGGCGCGGCGGGCGCCGTCGCCTCGCGCAACAGGTCGGCCACGACCGACTCGACCGAGTCGTCGCGGGTGTCCGACGGTGCGGGGGTGTCCGGTTCGGGGGTGGAGGCCGTCGCCAACCGCTCGGGCCGCCCGCGCGGGCGAAGCGATTGCGTGGGCGCAGCCGAGGCCGGCTCTTCGGCCTCGGTCACGATCTCGGTCGTGGCTTCCTCGGGCCGGGCGGCGTCCTGCTCGGGCGTCGGTGTCTCGCTCGCTTCATCGGGCCGCGTCTCGGGCGACGGGACCGGGGCGATCTCGGTTTCGGGCTGCGGTTGCGCGACCGGGACGGGCGCCACGCGCGAGGCCGGGCGCGGCTTGGGCCGGATGCTTTCAAGCGGAGCGGTGTCGGGCACGATCACCGCAACCTCCGGAGCGGGCGCGTCCGGCTGGTCGGGCGGCGCGTCCTCGACCGCCGCCTCGGGCACGGGGGTGGCGACATCGCTGACATCCGGTTGCGCATCGGGCGCCGGGGCCGGGGCGGGATCGGGTTGCGGGGCCGGTTGCGGCTCGGGCACGGTTTCGGGCGCCACCGGGTCGGCCTCCGGCTGCGGCGCGGGCGGCTCGGGCGTCTCCACCACCGCCGAGGCATCGGGAGGGCTTTCGGGCAGCACCAGCGCCGCCCATTCCTGCCCCGACACCATCGTGACCTCGGTAAATTCCATCTTGAGCGGCTCGGCGGCGAACACGTTGCCGAACAGCAACCAGCCGATCAGCCCCGCATGGCCGATGCCCGAGATATAATGCCCGACATGCATGCACGCGGCCTCAGCCCGGATCCGAGTCGAGCGACGGACCGCCGATATCCGTGACAAGGCCGATATTGGCGAACCCGCCCGCGTTGAGCGCACCCATCACCTGCATGACGACGTCATAGCTGATCGCGCCGTCCGCGCGCAGGAAGACCCGGTCCGACGACCGTTCCGCCGCGATGGCGCGCAATTTGCCGACGAGTTCCTCGCGCGGCGTCTCGGTTTCCTGGATCAGCACCCTGCCGTCGGACAGGATCGTGATCGTCAGGGGCGGCTCGGCCTCTGCCGGAAGGGCGTTCGCCGCCGTCTTGGGCAATTCCACCGGCACGCCGACCGTCAAAAGCGGGGCGGCGACCATGAAGATGATCAACAGCACCAGCATGACGTCGACGAACGGCGTGACGTTGATTTCGGACATCGGTTTGGTCCGGCCCCGGCCATTCCGCCTGCGCCGTCCGCCCCCGCCGCCCGACTTGTCCACGACGCCCGCGCCCATGGCTCAGCTGTCCAGCTGGCGGCTGAGGATGGTCGAGAACTCGTCGGCGAAGGCTTCGTAGCCCGCGACGATCCGGTCCGCATCCGCGCTCAGCTTGTTGTAGAAGATGACCGCCGGGATCGCGGCCAGAAGGCCCAGCCCCGTCGCCAGCAGCGCCTCGGCTATGCCGGGCGCCACCACCGCAAGGTTGGTGTTCTGCTGTTCGGCGATTTCGATGAACGCGTTCATGATCCCCCAGACAGTCCCGAAAAGGCCGACGAACGGCGCGGTGGACCCGACCGTCGCCAGCACCGGCAGCCCGCGCTGCAACTCGTCCGCTTCCTTGGCGATAGCGACGTCCATGCTGCGGTCGATCCGCGCCTGTGCGCCCGCGATCAGCCGCCCGTCTTCCTTGTGACTGCGGCGCCATTCCGTCATGCCCGCCGCGAAAATCCGCTGGCTGCGCCCCGCGGGCGTCGGCCCGATCTGGTCGAACAGGCCGTCAAGCGGCTCCCCCGACCAGAAGGCGCGGTCGAACCGGCCTGCTTCGCGCCGTGCCGCCCGGAACACGATCAGTTTCTGGATGATGATCGACCACGACCAGAACGAGGCCACGATCAGCATCAGCATCACGATCTTCACCGTGATCGTCGCGCGCGCGAAGAGCGCCCACATCGAGAAGTCCTGCCCTCCCGCCGCGTTGAGGAGTTCTGTTTCCATGAACCTGCCGCCTGCTCCCAATTTTACCCTTTGGGTTTTCGCGCAAGACTACCGCAGGCGCGGCGAAAATGCCAACACAAGCGCGTGTGGCTCGGCTGAAAGCCGCACGTTTGTCGGGGCGCCGGGGCGGGGCGGCAACGTCATTTTACCAAGTTGGCACCCCGTCCACGCGTTTCCCGCGCGGAATCAAGCCCGCAGGGCGCCGCGCGATCGCCGACGCGCCCCTACGCGGCGGCGATTTGGTGACCACCTGCGCGTCGCTTGGACCTCTTTCGGAACGGAACGATAAAGCGCGCCGTGCAGCCGTTGGATCGCCACCGCGCGCGTCGGCAATCGCGCGGCTCGGCGCTATCCTACCGCATTCCGCACCCCCTCGGGCAAGCGCACCGGTGCCCCCGCCTCAGACAGGCAGACCAGCGTGACAACCGAAGCGAACAGAACCTCGTCCCCCCGGCTCACATCCTGCTCCAGCTCGATCCGCGCCGCGGTAACCTTCCGAACACGCGTTGCCACCTCAAGCACGTCGTCGAACCGCGCGGGTGACAGGTAGTCCGCCTCCACCCGCCGGACGGCGAACACCACGCCCTCGGCCTTCAGCGCCGTCTGGTCGACGCCCAATTCCCGCACCCACTCGCTGCGGGCGCGTTCGATGAACTTCAGGTAGTTGGCGTAATAGACGATCCCAGCGAGGTCGGTGTCCTCGTAATAGACACGGCATTGAAAGCTGTGGGCCATGGTCAGGCGTCCTTCATCGCCTCGATCCGGGCCGCCAGCCGTAAGGCATGGCTTGGATCCTGCGCGACCGACGGCAGGACCGGATCATAGGCCACCCGGATCAGCATCGCGATATCGGGGCGCAACAGCACCGTGCCATCCTCGGCCCGCGCCAGCGCCGCGCGGTCTGTGAACGCGGTGTCGGACCACAACAGCACCGACTGCACCACCTGCGTCAGCGCCAGCGTGTCCGCGGGCACCGCGCCCAGATGCGCATCCATCCGCAGGAACACGAAACAGGCCCGGATCGCACCCGCCTCGTCAAAACGGAAAATGCGGTACTGGTTCGCCCCCGCCTTGGTCAGCCGCGCCACCAGCGGGTGCAGGTCCGGCACGAGGCGGTCAAGGTCCGGCACCTCCAGCAACTCGGCCCAGTCGCTGAAGAAGAACCACATCGTGTTCGAGCCAAGCTCGGGATCCGTCTGCGCGACGCCCATGCCGGTCAGAGCGCCCACGGCCTCGATCGCGCCTTTCACGACGTCCAGCGTTTGCGGCGCGACGCCGAACACCACGGGCGCCATGGGCCGCCCCCAACGGGCGAACAGGTAAGTGCCGTCGCTGCGGGTGAACAGCGCGGCGATGTCGTCATGGGTAAAGAGCGTATCGGCCATGCCGCCCCTTACCAGCGCCCGACGGCGCCCGCCAGAGACGCCTGGTATGTTTGCTTGCGCGCGGTTGACCAGAATCGGAGGGCGAAAGTACGCTGGGAGAACTTTTAGCGATTTGTTTCTGATCCATTTGGAGAACTGTCATGTTTCGATTTGTAAGCAGTATTTCCGATCAACCATCGCGCAGCATCGCGCTGTCCCCCTTCCGGCCCGGCGATACACTGGGCACGCAGGGTTCTGATTTCCTCGTCGGCACGTCCAACGCTGACCGCGCGTTCGGGCTGGGCGGCAATGACAGGATGATCGGCATCGACGGCAACGACACGCTCTACGGCGGCGCGAATGACGACCTGATAATCGGCGGATCCGGCGACGATGAGCTGTACGGCGGCTCAGACGATGCCGCCGATACCTTGATTGGCGGGATGGGCCACGACCGATTGTCCGCCGGCGCCGGCCAAGACATTCTGCACGGAGGGGCGGGCGACGACACGCTGGAGGCAGGCCCCGGCGACGATAGGCTGCGCGGCGGAGGGGGCGATGACCATCTCCTGGGCCGGGGCGGGAATGACGAATTGTGGGGCGGGGAAGGGAACGACACGCATTTCGTCGGGGCTGGCAACGCGACAATCCGCGACGGAGCGGGCGACAACTTGGTCATTGTCCGGAACGCGCTCGCAGAAGTCACAACCGGTTCAGGCGACGATGTAATATCCTTGAGTGGGGCTACTGGCTCCAGCCGGATCTCCTCAGGTGCCGGAGACGACTGGATCTCTGCAACCTACGGCAATACGGTCATCGAGGCCGGAGCCGGCAACGACGTGATCCAGACCTACTTTGGAGGCTGGCTCGGGAACGGCCGCAGCGGATACAGCTCGTCCACGGTTTTTGCTGGACCGGGCAACGATGTGATCGAAACCGGCAGGGGCCAGCATGTACTTCATGGAGGGCCGGGAAATGATACCCTGCACTCCTATATTGGTAGCGATCTGTTGCAAGGCGGCCCCGACGATGACGTTCTGCGTGGCCAGACCGAGGACACGGTACACGGCGGCCCGGGAAACGACCGGCTTGTCGGCGGATTGTTGCATGGCGGGGAAGGCGACGATCTCCTGCAGGTCCGCTATTTTGACGGCGATCCCGGTCAAAGGCTGTTAGGCAATGGCGGGTCGGGCGACGACACGCTGATCGCGCTCTTCGATGACAGGCATTTGCGTGCCGGGGAAGGGGCCGACACGCATTTGCGTGGTGGCGAAGGGGCCGACACGTTTCTTTTCAGACCATTGACTTTTGCCGCACAAGGTTCCGGCTTCAATCATACCATTCTCGATTTCGAAATCGGGACCGACAGGCTCGACTTGCGCAACTACGGCTTCGCCGACATCGACGCGCTGCGCGCGCTCGTTGTCTCGGAGGGCCGCAATGGCGTCGTGCTCGATTTGCAGGACGGAACAACCGTCAGCCTGCGCGGCGTGTCCTTCGACATGCTGGCGGACGACGTGCTGCTGTAGCGCGTCAGCTGTCGAACAGGTCGCCCCCCGCCTTGGGCGCGTCCAGCCCAAGGTGCCGCCAGCCCTTGTGCGCCAGCATCCGCCCGCGCGGGGTGCGCTGGATCAGGCCCTGCTGCAGCAGGTAGGGCTCGATCACGTCCTCCAGCGCGTCGCGGCTTTCGCTCAGCGCCGCGCCGATCGTCTCAATCCCCACCGGGCCGCCCGCGTAATTCTCGGCGATCAGCCGCAGGTAGCGCCGGTCGGCGCCATCAAGGCCCAGCTGGTCCACACCCAGCCGCGTCAACGCGTGATCGGCGAGGGTGCGCGTGACCTGCCCGTCGCCCTCGACCACGGCGAAATCCACAACCCGCCGCAACAGCCGCCCGGCGATCCGGGGCGTGCCCCGCGCCCGGCGCGCGATCTCTTCCGCGCCGCCCTCGTCGGCGGGGACACCCAGAAGCTGGGCGTTGCGGGTGACGATCTGGTGCAATTCGCCCACCGTGTAGAACTGCAACCGTGTCGGAATGCCGAACCGGTCCCGCAGGGGCGTCGTCAAAAGCCCCAGCCGCGTCGTCGCGCCCACCAGCGTGAAGGGCTGCAATTCGATCCGCACGGTCCGCGCCGCCGGTCCCTCCCCGATCACGAGGTCCAGCTCGTGGTCTTCCATCGCGGGGTACAGCACCTCTTCGACCGCCGGGTTCAGCCGGTGGATTTCGTCAATAAACAGCACGTCCCGCGCTTCGAGGTTCGTGAGGATCGCCGCCAGATCACCCGCCTTGGCCAGAACCGGCCCCGAGGTCATGCGAAACCCGACCCCAAGCTCCCGCGCGATGATCTGCGCCAGCGTCGTCTTGCCCAGACCGGGCGGCCCGTGGAACAGCGTATGATCCATCGCCTCGCCCCGCGTGCGGGCGGACTGGATGAAGACGCGCAGGTTCGCCCGCGCCTCCGCCTGACCGATGAACTGGTCCAGCGCCTGCGGCCTCAGCGCCCGGTCCTGGTCTTCGGGCTGCGCGTCCGGGCGGAGGGTGGGATCGGGCTCAGCCACCGCGCTACCCCTTCGGCGCCAGAAGCTTCAGCGCGGCGCGGATCAAATCCTCGGCACTCGCGTCACCTGCACCCGCCGCCTCGGCAACCGCTGCCGCGGCGTCGCTGGGCCCATAGCCGAGGTTCTGCAGCGCCGACAACGCATCCGCCTGCGCGGCCCCGCTTGCCCCTTGCGCCGGGGTGGACGCGGTTGGGCGGGCGGTCACGCCGGTGCCGCCTTGCGCATCGGCGGGGTCTATCACGTCGTCCGCCGCGGCTGCCGTGCCGTCCGCCCGGCCCGCCATCGCCATCACGGCGGGGGCCTTGTCCTTCAACTCGACCAGCACGCGCTGCGCGGTCTTGGGTCCGATTCCCTTGGCGGCGCGGATCGCGGCCTGATCGCCCAGCGCAATCGCACGGCCCACGCCCTCGGCCCCGAGCGCACCAAGGATCGACAGCGACGCCTTCGCGCCGATCCCCTGCACGCTCATCAAAAGGCGGTGCCACTCCTTCTCGACCAGTGACAGGAAGCCGTAAAGCTGCAGCAGGTCCTCGCGCACCAGCAGATCGGTATACAGCGCAACCGCCTCGCCGTCGGGCGGCAGCGCGGCCAGCGTCGTTTGCGAGCAATGTACGAGGTAGCCCACCCCGCGCACATCGATCAGCACGTGTTCGTCGGTGCGATACAGCACCCGCCCCGCGATCCGCCCAATCACGCGCTTGCCCTCGCCTGCGCGGCGCGGGAGCCCGCGTGGAAGGCATGGCACAGCGCGATGGCCAGCGCATCCGCCGCGTCCGGCCCCGCGATGACCACGCCGGGCAATTGCAGACGCACCATGTGGTCGATCTGGCGTTTGTCGGCATGGCCGACGCCGACGACGGACTTCTTGACGGCATTGGGCGCGTATTCCCCGACCCGCAGGCCCGACCGCGCCGCGACCAGCATCGCGATGCCACGCGCCTGGCCCAGCTTCAGCGTGCCCGCGCCGTCCTTGTTCACGAAGGTCTGCTCGACCGCGACCGCTTCGGGTGCATGGGCGGCCATCACGGCCTCCAACTGGTCGAACAGCGACACGAGCCGCGTCCCCAGGTCATCGGCCGCCGGTGTCTTGCAAACCCCGTTCGCCACGTGACTGACGCGATTCCCGACACAGGCGATCACGCCCCAACCGGTCTGTCGCAACCCCGGATCGATCCCCAGTACCCGCATCATCCCTGCCCGTCTGCCCGGCTTTGTTGCCGTTGCGCGACAGATAGCACGAAACGCGAACACCCGCCAAGGGGGCGCGCGCCTGTTCCGTTCGCGACAGAACCTGCCCACGGGCGACACGCCGGCACCACGCGGCGTTCGTTTGCGGCAGAAACCGTCCGAAAGCGACATCTCGCGACGCCCGATTATCGACACATTCTCAATGGGTTAACCAAGGCCAAAGCCATGCGGAAATTGCATGTCACCCATGCAGGAATTGCTCTTGTGGCAGGGTCGCCCGGCTTCTAGGTGAGCACGGACTTTGAACAGCTTCTCTCAGGAAAGGACGAAGGACATGGCTGCTCTTGATTTTCACCGTGGCACGACTGCCGGCTCGCTTGGCCAGGTCTTCGCCAATGCAATCGCAACCCTGAAGGCATGGAACGACGACCGCGCAACCCGTCGCGCGCTGTCGAAACTGTCGGACCACGAACTGGAAGACATCGGCCTGATCCGTGGCGATATCGACCAGCTGCGGTATTCCGGCCTGATCCGCTAACCCTCCCTCCCATGGGCCTGTCGGAGCGGCTCCCTCCCCGCCGCATCCGTGCCCATCAAAAAGCCCCGCGCGCCATCAGGCCGCGGGGCTTTTTCGTGCACCCTGCAATGATGAAGGATCGGGTTAACCAACCACGCCCATGAACCGGGCGATATAGGCCGTGACCGGATCCACCTGCATCATCCACGCGCCGCCCTGCTCGACAGCCGTGCCTTCACCCAGAACCGCGAGGCGGTCTTCGTAGGTTACCGGACCGACCGAGGCGAGCATGAAGGCCTTGAAAATGAAAAAACCTGCCACCAGCAGCAGGAAACCTTTCAGCGGGAAATGGAAACGGCGGACCGCCTTGGGCTGGATCAATCCGTTCGGCATGATCTTGTTGCGATAGCCGCGCGCCAGTTTGCGGTTCTTGCGATCGATCTGGCGCAGGCGCTTATCGAAAGAGGCAAAGGTATTTGCCATTGTTGGCTCCACATCTGGCCCCCACCGGATGTCTCCTAAAAGATGACAAAAGATTGTGGCGAAATGTTGGCAATTGGGGCGAAATTGCAGAAAAAGCCGTGAGAATTCAGGTGGTTTTGCGCAACGTTAGTGTCGTCCAGTCACCAATCTCCAGCGTCGAGACGGGATTGTATCCGACCCGTTGATAATGGCTGCGCACCTCGTCCGCCTGCTCGTTCAGAAGGCCCGACAGAATCACGTGGCCTTCCGGGGCCGTGTGGCCAAACATGGGCGCCGCGAGGTCAATCAGCGGGCCTTTCAGGATATTTGCAAAGATCAGGTCATAGGGCGCGCCGGCCGCAAGGTCGGGGTGATCGAACCCCGCCGCCTCCACGCACCGCACCCGGCCTTCCAGCCCGTTGGCGCGCACGTTGGTCTCTGCCACCTCGACCGCGACCTCGTCGATATCGCTGGCGATCACCGGGTCGGGCCAGATGCGCGCGGCGGCCATGCCCAGCACGGCGGTGCCGCAACCGATATCCGCCACCCGCCGCTTGACCTCTCCCGCCGTGACCAGCGCGTCGAGCGCCTGAAGGCAGCCCTGCGTCGTCCCGTGATGGCCGGTGCCAAAGGCCATCGCGGCCTCCACCAGCAGGGGCTCCACCCCGTCGGGCACGGAATCGGCGTCGTGACTGCCATAGACATAGAACCGCCCGGCCCGTACCGGCACCAGTTCGCGGCGCACATGCGCGACCCAGTCGACATCCGGAACCTCGGACACCGCGAAATCGCGGGCGCCATGCACGGCGGCGAGTAGCGCCAGCGCGATCTCGTCGGGCCGGTCGATGAAATAGGCACCGACTTCCCACAGGCCGCTGCCATCCTCGACCTCGAAGACGCCCACGCCGGTCGGTGCCGGGTCGAGCGCTTCGAGCGCCGCGCCCAGCGCCTCGGCAGAGGGCTTCTCGGGCAGGGTCGTCAGCGCGGTAAAGGTCGTCATCGTCAGCGTCTCCGGTAGCGGTTCACGTCCCGGTATCCGCGGCGCGGGCGGGCGTCAATCTGGGCCGCGTCGGCAGGCGTCAGGCGCGACACGAAAACCCAGCCCCAAAGCGCCGCGCCGATGCCCGCGATCACGGTCACCGCCGCCTGCGCGTAGATGACGCCGACAGCACCGAACGCCCCGGCCAGCGCGATGCCCGCGGGCCATGTCAGCGCCCCGTCCCGCGCCCATGCCACGGCGGTGGCGCGCGTGGGGCGGCCCATCGTGTTGAAGGCGGCATTGGCCACGAACAGTGCGCCCGCGAAGACGAAGGACCCCGCGCCGACGGTGACGAAGGCCCACAGGATGTCCCGCCCCGCCTCGTCAAGCGCGAAGGCGCGGGCCACCGGCCCGAAGGCACCTGTCAGCACCGCCCAGACCAGCAGGGTATAGCCGATGCAGAACAGGACCGCGTCGCGGTAGGTCTGGCGCACGCGGTCAAGCCGGACCGCGCCGAAATTCTGCCCGAAGATGCCGCCGATCGCCCCGGCCAGCGCGAAGATGCCGCCAAAGGCCACGACGGTCAGGCGGTTCACCACCGCCCATGCCGCCACCGCCGCGTCGCCGAACCCCGCCATGATCGTGGTCAGCAGGTAATTCGCCACCGGCGGCGACATCTGGGTCAGGATCGCCGGGCCCGAGATCGCGGCATAAGGCGCGGCAACGGCCAGCAACTGCGCGCGGCTGGGCCGGGCCAGCGCGTCATGCACGCGCACCGCGAACCACAGGCCGGTCAGGCACATCACCAGCCGGAACACCGTCAGGCCCATCGCGGCACCGTCCAGCCCAAGCCCGAGGCCATAGATCAGGACCGGATCCAGCACCATTGCGACCACGCCGCCCGACAGCGTCACGTACATAGCGCGCTTGCCGTCTCCGGCCGCGCGCAGCACGGCGGCCCCGATCAGCCCCACCGCCATCAGGCCGAGCGAGGGTACGGTCAAGGCGAGGTATCGCGCCGCCAGCGCGGCGGCCTCACCTTCGGCACCCGACAGCGCGACAAGGTCATGGCGGAAGGCCACGACCATCGCGGCCATGCCGGACTGGACGGCCACCGCCCAGATCATCGTTGCCGTCGCCTGCTCCCGCGCCAGGGCCGCCTGCCCCTGCCCGATCGCGCGCGATACCAGCGCCGTCGCCCCCACCATCAACCCGATTCCGGACGAGACAGAGAAGAACTGGATCGCGAAGGCATAGCCGATGGCGGCGACGAGGGCCGGGTCTCCAAGCCGGGCAATCCAGAAGAGGTTCGCCGCGTCGACCACGAAGACGAAGGTGATGCCCGCCGCTCCGGTCAACGTCATGCGCACGACATGGCCCATGGTCGAGCCGGACAGGAACCGCCCCTCGGCCACGGCTTATTCCGCCGGGGCGGGCACGGGCCGGGCCAATCGTGTTTCAGCCCCCCGCGCCGGGTGGCGCGGGATCAGCAGCGCCGCAAGGAACGAGGCGACCGCCAGCCCCGTCGCAAGCACGAACACGCCGGCCGGCGAATAAAGCCAGAGATAGCCCAGCGCCGCGGGCAGAAAGACCGCCGCGATGTGATTGATCGTGAACGCCACCGCCGCGGTGGGCGCGATATCCTCGGGGTCGGCGATCTTCTGGAAATAGGTCTTCTTGGCAAAGGCCAATGAGAATAGCAGGTGATCGATGACATAAAGCGACGCCGCCACGACCACGCCCCACCCGAACCAGTAGATACCGCCGTAAGCAAGGAACACGATCGCAAGGCCCGCATATTCGAACAACAGCGTCCGCTGCTCGCCGAACCGCGCAACCGCGTGACCCATCACGGGCGCAATGGCCATGTTGGCGACGAGGTTGATGAGGAACAGCGCCGTCACCTGGTGCACCTCGAACCCGAACCGTTCGACCATCATGAACCCGGCGAATACGATGAAGATCTGCCGCCGCGCGCCCGCGAGGAATTCAAGCACGTAATACAGCCAGTACCGCCGGCGCAGGACCATCTCCTTGCGCTGCGGATTGGGGGCCTCGAATTGCGGAAAGGCCAGCATGCAATAAAGCGCGATCAGCAGGCAGGCACCGCCCGACACCATGAAGACGATGTTGTAGCTGAGGTCGAGCGTCTCCCACAGCGCGACGATCAGCATGTAGGCCACGAGCGTCGCGCCCGACGCGACGGCCACGAGATAGCCCAGAACCTTGGGCGCGCGCTCCTTCGGCAGCCATTGCAGCTGTAGCGACTGGTTGACCGTCTCGTAATAGTGGAAGCCGATCGAGGACAGCATGGTGATCGTCAGGATCCCGCCAAGCGACGGGAACCACGCCGTGACCGCCGACGCGGCCCCCAGCAGCGCGAGTGACACAAGGCCGAGCGTCTGTTCGCGGAACAGCATCAGCAGCGCAATCACCGCGATGGCGAAGAACCCCGGTATCTCGCGCACCGTGTGCAGCCAGCCGATGTCCGACCCGTCGAAATTGGCGACCTCGATGACGAAGTTGTTGAGCAGCGCCGACCACGTCGCGAAGGCCAGCGGCATGGCGCAGGCGGTCAGAACCAGAAGGGCAACGGGGCGACGCCAGACCGGCAGGCGGCCCGCATCCGCAAGGGAAACGTTTCGAGGCATGATCCCCGCCTACGCCTGTTGCACAGGATTGGAAAGGTCGCGTGTCAGGCCACGGACCGGGCGGGTACGTCGTCCACGGCTTCGAAACAGCGGTGGATCCAGTCGGCGGTCAACCGCACCACCGGGTCCATCTTGCGCGTCTCGTGGTAGATCACCCAGATTTCCCGCATCACCGACGGCTGGTCGGGCATCATGCGCGTGAGGCCCAGGTCGGGCGTCGCCATGCTGTCGGGGATCACGCATGCCAGCCCCGATGTGGACGCACCCCGGCGCATCGCGTCGAAACTCTGCACGCGCAGGATCGGCGGCCGTCCGAACAGGTCGCGTGCCATGCGCATCTCGGGCGTCCAGTCCAGCTCTTCTCCCAGCCCGATCCAGTCGCCGGAATGATCGCCCGCACCCTTGTAGGGGGACAGGCTGATCTCCGCCGTCTTGCGGCCCACCAGCCGTCCTTCCTGCGGACGCGACAGGCGCACCGACACATCGGCCTCGCCATAGGCAAGGCTGACGCGGGTGTCGCTGCACACGAATTCGACGCCGAGGCCGGGATTGTCGGCCACGAATTCACCAAGGTGAGGCATCATGTGCGTCACGCACAGGAAATCCACCGTCGCGATCTTCACGGTGCGGCCCGAAGTCAGCGCAAGGCCGTTGTTGCGGTCGAGATCGTGAAGGCCCTTTTCGAACGCCTCGATCACGCGCACCAGCGCCTCACCTTCCTTGGTCAATTCCCATCGCGTCTTCTTCTTGACGAAAAGAACCGTCCCGTAAATTTCCGTCATCCTGTGAATGTGGCGCGACACCGTGGCGGTATTCGTATCGAGGCTCTTGGCAGCGGCTGTCATGGACCCGCAGCGCGCCAAGGCGATCACGTAACGATACCCGTCCCATTTTTGCACGGCATTTCCCCCTAAATATACCGGACAGTACACCTGCTCGCCTTGGTCCCTACGAGCTTAGCCCACCATTGAAAAAGTTCAAACCTAACGTCCGGATCCGCTCCCAACAACGAATATTCACCATGTACGCGACTGCCCGCCATTCGAAAAACTGAACGCGCAGTCAATAAATGCCCACTTACGGCTACTACAGAAAGCTTTGGGGATCAACATCGACCGCCACGCGCAAACTGCCGCGCAGGCGTAATTGCGCGACCCATTGCGCAAGCGCCGGTTGCAGGGGCGCGCGTTTCTCGGCCTTCACTAGCAACCTGATGCGGTGCCGTCCCCGCACGCGGGCAATGGGCGCCGGGGCCGGCCCGAACACCTGCGCACCGATCCGGCGCAGCGGCATGTCGTTGCGCGCAAGGAATGCGCCGGCATCATGCGCCTCGGCCAGTTCGGTCGAGGACAGGATGATCCCGGCAAGGCGGCCATAGGGCGGCACCGCCGCCGCGCGCCGCTCATCCGCCTCGGCCGCCCAGAACGCCTCCTGGTCACCGCCAAGGATCGCGCGGATCACCGCGTGTTCGGGCTGGTAGGTCTGCAGCATCGCGACACCGGGCGCCTCGCTGCGACCGGCGCGTCCCGCGACCTGCTGCATCAGCTGGAAGGTCCGCTCGGCGGCGCGCGGATCGGAGCCGTGCAGGCTCAGATCCGCGTCGATCACGCCCACAAGCGTCAGCTTGGGAAAGTTGTGCCCCTTGGCGACAAGCTGGGTACCCACGATAATGTCGGCGCCGCCATCCGCGATCATCTCGATCTCGGCCTTCAGCGCGCGCGCCGATCCGAAAAGGTCCGATGACAGTGTCGCGATCCGCGCCTCGGGAAACAGCGCCGCCGCCTCCTCGGTCAACCGCTCCACCCCCGGCCCGACCGCCGAAAGGCGCCCCTCCGCCTCGCAATGCGGGCAGGCATCGGGCATCGGGCGGCTTTCGCCGCACTGGTGGCACATCAGGCGCTTGAGGAACCTGTGTTCGACCATGCGCGCGTCGCAATGGTCGCACCCGATCTGCTGTCCGCAGGCCCGGCACAGGGTCACCGGCGCGTAGCCGCGCCTGTTGATGAACAAAAGCGCCTGTTCACCCCGCTCCAGCCGCTCGGCGACCGCCGCCTTCAGCGCGGGAGACACCCAGCGCCCGGCCTCCATCCGCTCGCCCCGCATGTCGATGGCGCGCATCTCGGGCAGGACCGCGTCGCCGAACCGCGAGGTGAGTTTCAGATGCGCATACTTGCCGTCCTGCGCATTGGCCCAGCTTTCAAGGCTGGGCGTGGCCGAGGCCAGCACGACCCGCGCCCCGCAGATCGACGCCCGCAGGACGGCCATGTCCCGCGCGTTGTAAAGCACCCCGTCTTCCTGCTTGTACGAGGTGTCATGCTCCTCATCGACCACGATCAGCCCCAGCCGCTGGTAGGGCAGGAACAGCGCCGAACGCGCGCCCACCACGACCTGCGCCTGCCCCTCGGCCACCATGCGCCAGACGCGGCGGCGTTCGGTCATGGTCACGCCGGAATGCCACTCGGCGGGCTTCGCGCCGAACCTCTCGTCAATCCGCGTCAGGAACTGCTCGGTCAGGGCGATCTCGGGCAAAAGCACCAGCGCCTGACCGCCCGCGCGCACCGCCGCCGCGACCGCTTCGAGGTAGACCTCGGTCTTGCCCGACCCGGTCACGCCCTGCAACAGCGTGGTGCCATAGCCCCCGGCCCCGATCCCGTCGGCCAGCGCCTGCGCCGCCGCTGCCTGGTCCTCGGTCAGGGTGTGGCCCGCGCGGTCAAGGTCGAGCGGGGCAAAGGGCGTGTCCCGCGGGCTGTCCTCCTCGGCCACGACGCCCTGCGCCACCAGCCCCTTCACGACCGAGGTCGACACGCCCGCCATCTCGGCCACTTCCTTGAGCGTGAAGGCCAGCCCGCCATATTCGGTCAGCGTCTCGACCACGCGGGTCCGGGCCGCCGTGACCCGGTCGGGCGTGCCGTGGCCCAGCCGGTAGACCTTGCGCATCGACGGCGGATCGCCCAGCCCCGGAGACCGCGTCGCCAGCCGCAGCATCGCGGGCAAAGGCGTCAGCGTGTAATCGGCCGCCCGCGAAAGGAAGGCCTGCATCTCTTCCCGCATGGCCGGCGCGTCCAGCACCCGGATCACGCTGCGCACCTTGGACGCGTCGTAATCGCCCGCGCCCGGCCCCCAGACCACGCCCAGCACCTTGCGCGGCCCCAGCGGCACCTCGACGAAGGCGCCCGCGAAACAGCCACCCTCCGGCGCGCGGTAATCCAGCGTCCGGTCCAGCGGCTGGGTGGTCAGCACCGCCACCAGCGTTCCTTCGTCGAAGAATTCGGTCACCCGCGCGATCGCTCCAGGAATGTTAGCGCCAACATTTTCAACCCTTCGGGGTTCACGCGCCGCGCCCAATCCGTTAGGTCTGCGCGTGAACAGGGCCACCAGATGGGAGGAATGCCTGACATGAAATTCTTTGTCGATACCGCCGAAATCGATGCCATCGCCGAACTGAACGACCTTGGCATGGTCGACGGGGTCACCACCAACCCCTCGCTGATCCTGAAATCGGGCCGCGACATCATCGAAGTGACCAAGGAAATCTGCGCCCTTGTCGACGGCCCCGTCTCGGCCGAGGTTGTGGCGACCGATGCCGACACCATGCTGGAAGAAGGCAAGAAGCTGGCCGGTCTGGCGGAAAACATTGCCGTGAAAGTACCGCTGACATGGGCGGGCCTGAAAACCTGCAAGGCGCTCAGCGATCAGGGCACGATGGTCAACGTCACGCTCTGCTTTTCGGCCAATCAGGCACTGCTGGCGGCCAAGGCGGGCGCGACGTTCATCTCCCCCTTCATCGGGCGTCTCGATGACCTGAACCTCGACGGGCTGGACCTGATCGCGGACATCCGCACGATCTATGACAACTACGGGTTCGACACCAACATCCTCGCCGCCTCGATCCGGTCGGCGAACCACATGTCGGAATGTGCCAAGATCGGCGCCGACGTGGCGACCGCGCCGCCCAAGGTGATCCACGCGATGGCAAACCACGTGCTGACGGACAAGGGGCTGGACCAGTTCGTCAAGGACGCCAAGGAAGCCGGTATCAAGATCGTCTGATCCCGCCATGCCCCACGCCCGCCCGCATGTCATCCGGGCCCTGCCAGACGATGTGCGGCGGGGTCCGACGGGTCGGCGCGGGTGAGCTATTGCCGCCATGATACCATCGCGGGGCTGATGAGCCTGTGCGCCGACCACGCGCAAAATGCCCGCGTCTTTTTCTCGCATGATGCCGGCAGCGATTGGGTCATCGACGACGACCGGCTGATCCACCGGCAGACGCAGTTCTTTTCCATCGCGGGCTATGCCGCACCGGACGGGCGGCACGTTCTGTTGTTGGAACAGCCTGAAACCGCCCTTGTCATGCTGCTTCTGACCCGAGACCCGGACGGCACGCGCTCCTTCGTTCTGATCACCCGGAACGAGCCCGGTCTTATCGGCGGAACGAACCTGTCGACCACGATCCAAAGCACCCCGGCCAATTACCAGCAGAGGCACGGGGGCGGAGCGACCCCTTTCATCGACCTCGCACTCGCCCCGACCGATGGCTGTCATGTTCTCTATGATGCGCTGCAACCGGATTGGGGCGAATTCTATCGCGGCAAGACCAAGCGCTTCATGATCGTTGAAACGGACGCGCCACTTGCCTTGCCCGACGGCCTGATCTCCGTCCCCGTCAGCCTCAGTCCCCAGATCCTCATGCAGGACCATCTTGGCACGAACGACCTGCGCTCCGCACTCGTCCTTCTTCACTCGCTCAAGCCCGGTGAACCCGTCATCACGGACATAGCACCCCCGCCAGCGCCCGATCTGGGCAAGCGCATCCCGCTTGGCTCCTTCGCCGAACGCGCGGCGCGCGACGGACGCGGGTTGGCATTTCTGGACGAACGCGGCGTCGGCGTTCGCCATTTCGAGACCACCAGCCCCTCGCGCGAGGTCCACCGCTGGCAACAACCGCTTCTTTGTCCGGGCACGGAAACGCACATTTCCCTGGTCATGCGCATGCGCGGCGGCACCCCGGAATACGCGATCCGGCAAATGGCACAGACCGGAACCGGCGGCATCCGTCACTGGCATCCCGCCGCGCCCCTCTCGCCGCCTGCCAACATACAGGCACAGGTGCGCACTTCGTCCGAAGGCGGGCGTTTCTGGCAGCACCAGATCACGCTGACCCTTGCCATGTCAGACGGCGCGAGCCTGCCGGAGGATGTGACTTGGGTCTCGCAGGACGCCTTGAAGACCTACATCCGCACCCCGAATGCAACCTCGGTCGACCTGCGCATGGTGGCCAGCCTCGCATTGACCCATGAGTGACGGCGCCACGCCCGACCGCATCTGTTTTTCCCGGCAGGACGGTCATCTTGCGCCCGTTCCAAGGGACGATCCGAAACCCTTCAAGGGGTCGGTGCACCATTACTTTCACTTCCTGCTCGGCTACCTGCTGCCCGTCGTGCACCGCGCCTCGGCGCGGAGCGCGCCCTTCGACGTGATCGATTGCGGGCCGGTCATGACGCCGATGCTGACCCGGACGCTCGACGCGATGGGCCGTGATTACCGCGTCGTCCCCCCGGACGCGGCGACCAACATGCGCTTCGTCCAGATGTGGGACCAGGCACCCGACCGCCGCCTGATGACCCCCGCGATCCGCACGATGCGCGAGATCTGGGACACCGCGCCGTGCCACGGCACCGGCTGCGATACCGGCGAGACGCTGATCCTCCGCCGCTCGCCCCCGCCCGCGTTCTACGCAAGCGGGCAGGCGCATGGAGAGGGATACGGCACGACCCGCCGCGCTATCCTCAACATCGACGCGATCTCAGATCACCTGTCCCGCCTTGGCGACGATCACAGCATCTATGAGCCCGGCCAGCATGCGCTTGGCTGCCAGATGCGCGCCTTCCGCCGGGCGCGCCGGGTGTTCGGGATCCGCGGCGCGGAATGGGCCAACGCGGTCTGGTGCGATCCCGGAACGCTGCGCGCCCGCGTGCTGTTTCCGGGCCGCAACAACCACACGATCGAACGGGTGATGACGGCGTTCGCGCGCGATTTCACGCTGTGGATGACGGATGACACGCATCCCGAAATCTCTCCCGGCCTCGTCCGCCGCCTCCTTTATCAACCCGGCACCGGCCCCACCCCGGCTGCGTAGGGTGCGTGATTTCACGCACCTTTGCCCTGCGCCCATTGCCATTGACGGGCTCACCCCGGCACCCCACCCTTCCCGGTGTAGGGCGCGTGATCTCACGCGCCGCCCCTGCGAGGCCCCATGACCGACACCGCCACCGAAGAAGACCAGTCAGACGCGCAATCCCGCCGTGCGAAGGGAGAGTTCGTGCGCGGCGTCAGCGGCTTCCGCCATGCCATCGGCGACGCCGACTTCGCTCCCGAACCGGGCCGCTACCACCTGTTCGTCGCGCTCAACTGCCCGTGGTGCCACCGCGCGACGCTGGCCCGCGCGGTCCTTGGCCTCGACGACGCGATCACGATGGACGTGGCCTTCCCGAACCGCACGTCCGAGGACGACCCGGCGGGCCCGAACCTGTGGGAATTCGCCCCCGACCGCATCGCCACCCTGACCGGCGCGACCCTGCCCGAATGCACGCCAGAAACCGGCACCGGCGCGGGTCACCGGCTTGCCCGCGACATCTACCGTGCCGAGGGATCGGACGAACAATCGCTCCCCGTTCTCTACGACAAACGCACGCACCGCATCGTCAACAACGAAAGCGCCGAGATCCTGCGCATGTTCGACACCAATGCCGAGGCCCTGCGCGGTGGCTCCGCTCCCCACCGCCTGTACCCCGACGACGTCGCCTTGCAGGCGGATATCGACGCGCTGAACGCGCGGATCTACACCACGATCAACAACGGCGCGTACAAGGCGGGCTTTTCTTCGGACCAGTCCGTCTATGCCGCCGCCTTCACCGCCTATTTCGACACGCTCGCCGACCTCGACACCCTCCTGTCCGACGGCCGCCCCTTCCTGACCGGCGACCGCTTTACCGAGGCCGACCTGCGGCTCTTCCCGACTCTCTACCGCCACGACCCGGTCTATTATCTGCGGATGAAGCTGAACGGCGCGCGCATCCTGGACCACCCGCATCTCTGGCGCTGGCTCTGCCGCGTGCACGCGCTGCCCGGCGTGGCCGGTGCCGGGTCACTCGTGCATTGCAGGCAGGGATATTTCGGGCGTTCGTGGAACGGCACCGTGCCGCTCGGCCCGTTCCGCCCCATGCTCTACCCCGACGCCTACGATCACCCGGACCTCGCCAGCCCCATCGGCAAGAACCGGCCCGACACTTGACCGCGACCCGCGCCGCGCCACCTCCTCCGTCAGGCAACCACCGGAGGCACCCATGCGCTGGCTCGCACTTCTTCCCTTCCTCGCAACGCCCGTGGCGGCAGAGATCGAGCTGACATTCCGCGACGGCGCGCCGAAAGACCGCTTCACGGTCACGAATACCAGTGCCTGCGCCCTTGATGCCGCGACCATCGGCATTGACTTCGCCGGGTCCTCGGGGCAGCTGATCTTTGACACCACCGCCTCCGGCGCGGGGGTGGAGGTGTTCCAGCCCCTCGAAATCGTCGAAGGCGCGCCTGCGCTTGCCTCTATCCCGAAGGTCGCGGATGGCGACACGGCACTAGCCCTGCCCGTGTCCCGCCTTGCCCCCGGCGCGACCATCGCCTTCACCATCGACGTCGACGACACGCTTGGCGGGCGCGAAATCACCGTGTCGGGGTCGGAAATCGCGGGCGCGGCGGCCACGCTTTCGACCGACGGTTTTGCCGCCACCGCGCGCTTCTCGGCGAGCGGAGTTGCGGCCGTCAGCGGCCCTCCCTGCGCCTGACAACCCCACCGCCGCGCATTTGTCACAGATTCACTGCCCTTTGAATTTGGGGCGGACCTGTGGATAATTCCGTGCTAAAGCACAGCCGAATGCGCAAGAGGCCCGAATGAGCAGCCCGAACATCGACGACGACATGCGCGAGAAGATCATCGCGCGCCCCGACGTTATTCTCGACGATCAGGACGTGATGCGTGCGCTGATCGACGCCAATGAAAAGAGCATGGGCAACAACATCGTGGACCTGCGCGGGATCGCGATGGAACGGCTCGAAGCGCGGCTGGACCGGCTGGAAGACACGCACCGTTCGGTCATCGCGGCGGCCTATGAAAACCTCGCCGGCACCAACCAGGTGCACCGCGCTATCCTGCGGATGCTCGACCCCATGGCGTTCGAGGTGTTCCTGCGCGACCTTGGCGGTGAAGTGGCCGACATCCTGCGCGTCGATTGCGTCAAGCTGGTGCTCGAGACGAAACAGGACGGCGATGCCGCCGTCGAACGGCTGGGCGACGTGCTGACCACCGCAGCGCCGGGCTTCATCGACCAGTACCTGACGGCGGGGCGCAACGTGCCCGTGCGGCAGGTCACCCTGCGCCAGATCCAGGTCGGCGCCGATCACGTCTATGGCGAGGCCGCCTCGTGGATCCGGTCCGAAGCCTGCCTCAAGCTCGATTTCGGCCCCGGCCGCCTGCCCGGCCTTCTGGTCATGGGCGCCGAGGACCCGCACCAGTTTTCGCCCCAGCAGGGCACCGACCTTCTGGCGTTTTTCGGGGGCGTCTTCGAACGCGCGATGCGCCGCTGGCTGTCTTGACGGCGGGCAGCCTCGCGCTGTCGCCACAGGCGCGCGATGCGCTCGCGGACTGGCTTGATGCACAGGCCGCCCTGAACGGAGCCGCCGCCAACACGATTTCGGCCTACCGTGCCGACGTCACCGACTTCCTCGCCTTCATGACGCAGCACCACGGCGACCGGCAGGGGCTTGGCCCCCTGTCGCGCATCACCGTGTCCGACATGCGCGCATGGATGGCCGCGACGCGCGGACAAGGCGTGTCGCCCCGGTCGCTGGCGCGCAAGCTGTCGGCGGTCAAAAGCTTCTATCGCTGGCTGGCCGAACGCCACGGGTTCGAACCCACCGCCGTGCTTGCCACCCGCAGCCCCCGCTTCCGCAAGAAACTGCCCCGCCCGCTGGATGAGGACGCCGCGCGCGCGATGATCGACACGGTGCAGCTTCAGTCAGCGAAGGACTGGGTCAACACCCGCGACATGGCCGTGCTCACCCTGCTTTACGGCTGCGGCCTGCGCATATCCGAGGCGCTGGGCCTCAAGGGCCGCGATGCGCCCCTGGGCGACGTGATCCGCATCGTCGGCAAAGGCGGGAAGGAACGCCTTGTCCCGATCCTGCCCGCCGCCCGCAGCGCTGTGAACGCCTACCTCGCCGCCTGCCCGCATCCGCAAGAGGATGACGGCCCACTGTTTCGCGCGGTGCGTGGCGGGGCGCTGGCGCCCCGCGCCGTGCAACAGGCGATGGCGCGCGCGCGGATGCAGCTTGGCTTGCCCGCAACCGCCACGCCCCACGCCCTGCGCCACTCGTTCGCCACGCACCTGCTGAACGCGGGCGGCGACCTGCGGGCGATCCAGGAACTGCTGGGCCACGCTTCGCTGTCGACCACGCAGGCCTATACCGCCGTCGACACCGCCCGGTTGATGGAGGTTTATGCCAACGCCCATCCCAAGGGCGGCGGCTGAACCACGGGCGGCGCGCTGTCACACGCCTCACGCCAACGTGAGACATGGTTTACCCCGCACCTGCGACATTCTGTGCCAAACTGCCGCGCGAACGACGTCGCTTTCACAGGAATACCCGACCATGCGCATCCTTCTGTCCGCCACGCTGGCCCTCGCCGCTTCCGCATCCGCTACCCTCGCCGACGGCCATTCCGACAAGTGTTTCGTCGACGCGACCGATCCCTTCGATCTTTCCGCCGAACAGGTGGTCGAGCTTTACGCCTGCATGGAAGGCAAGATGCTCGCCGGGTACACCAAGGGCGACAATCCCGTCGCCGCCGCCTATCGCGGCTGGGCCGTCACCTCGACCCGGCCTGCCGTGGCCGGCCCGCATGGCGACCGCTTCCTGCAGACCTTCGCCAACGACGTCGCGGCCGAGCAGTACCTGAAGTTCGAGGATGAAGGCGTCGTGATGCCCGCCGGATCGGTTCTGGCCAAGGAAAGCTTCAAGCTGGGCAAGGAGGGCAAACCCGTCCGCGTCGGGCCGCTCTTCATCATGACCAAGGGCGAGGCAGGCGTCGCGCCCGACACCGCCGACTGGATCTATTCCGCCGTCCAGCCCAACGGCAAACCGATGAAGATCAAGCAGAGCTTCTGCCACAACTGCCATGTCGGCTGGGAAGACAGCGACATGCTGGCCTATCCGCTGGAAGAGGTCCGCGTCAGCAACTGACGCCACCTTCCGGGCGGTGCCGCGTGCGCCGCCCATTGCAATCGCGGCGTCATTCCCGCATGACGCGTACATGACACCGCACCTGCGCGCCCTCGCCGTTCACTGGTTCACCGCCACGGGTGCGGTGTTTGCCATGCTGGCCATGCTGGCCGCGACGCAGGCGAAATGGGACGTGATGTTCCTGTGGCTCGTGGTGGCCTTCATCGTCGACGGCATCGACGGCCCGCTTGCCCGCAAGACCGACATCAAGGTCAACGCGCCGCGCTTTGACGGCGTGCTGCTCGACATGATCATCGACTACCTGACCTACGTCTTCATCCCCGCCTACGCGCTGTTTGCTTCGGGGCTTCTGCCGGGATGGACGGGATGGACCGCGATCATCATCATCACCTTCGCCTCGGCGCTCTATTTCGCCGATACCGGCATGAAAACACGCGACAATTCGTTCTCGGGCTTTCCGGGGTGCTGGAACATGCTGGTGATCGTGCTATTCGCGACCGAGCCGAATTTCTGGGTCACGCTGGCCATCGTCACGGCGCTGGCCATCGCGATGTTCCTGCCGCTCAAATTCATCCACCCCGTCCGCACCGAACGCTGGCGGGCGGTTTCGCTGCCGATGGCGCTCGCCTGGACGTTTTTCGCGGGCTGGGCGGCGTGGGTCGGGTTCGCCCCTGACAGCTGGGCGCATTGGGGCCTCGTCGTCACCTCGGTCTATCTCGGCCTTGCCGGCATCGCGCAGCAACTCATCCCGTCGCGGTCATGACGCGCGTCTTGTAACTTCGGTGCGAGTGACTAGAATATTGCCGTGCAACAGACATGAGCGGTCCGCGAGGCGGGGCCGCTCTTTCGCTTGGAGACCTTCCCATGTCGTGGACAGATGAACGCGTCGAGCTCTTGAAGAAGATGTGGGGCGAGGGGCAGTCCGCCAGCCAGATCGCCAAGGAACTTGGCGGTGTGACGCGCAATGCCGTGATCGGAAAGGTTCATCGCCTCGGCCTGTCGAACCGCGCAGGCCCGGGCGCGGCCCCGGCCAAGCCCGAACCGAAGCCCGAGCCCAAACCAAAGGCCGCCGCGAAACCGGCAGAGGCCGAAGCGGCCCCCGCGCCCGAGCCGAAACCCGCCTCGACACCCGCACGCAAGCAGATCATCCCGGCAGGCCAGCCCCTGCCGCCGCAACCGTCTGCGAACGAGATCAGCCCCGAGGCGCTCGCCAAGGTGAGCGAGGTCGAAAAGAAGGCCAAGAAGCTGTCGCTGATGGAGTTGACCGAACGCACCTGCAAATGGCCCGTCGGTGACCCCGCAACCGACGATTTCTGGTTCTGCGGCCTGCCCGTCAAGGCCGGCAAACCCTATTGCGAGGCGCATGTGGGCGTAGCGTTCCAGCCCCTTTCGGCCCGCCGCGACCGTCGCCGGTAATTGTCGGTCGGCCCGCCACGGGCACCGGGATAAAGCAAAGGCCGCCCTCGGGCGGCCTTTTCCGTTTGGTCACTCCTGCTTCGCGCCCTAGCGGCCCAGCAGGTTGCGCAGGCCTCTCGCAGCCTCTTCCTCCAGCTTGCGGCGCAGCGCATCCTCGACGGATTCGCCCTCCTGCCGGTTCACACCAAGCTCCTGCTGCAGCTTCTCGTCGACCTTCTTGCGCGCCTCGGCCTCGATCCGGGCCTTTTCCGCCTCGACCTGCTTGCGCAGCTTTTCCTTCTCGGCGGCGATCTCGGCATCGAAGGTCGACTTGATCGCGGATTCGACGTCCACCCCGATCCGCGGATCGGCCCAAGGCCCCTTGATCGTGACCGGGAACACCACGTCGCGCACGCCCTCCACCTTCGGCAGAACCGGCGTCACCCGGTAATCGATGCTCTGCCCGCCAAGGTCGATCCGCCCCGCGCCCTTCACGCCGAACTTCTGCAACTGCGCGGTCAGGTCGTCGTTGCGCAGCACACCCTTGTTGATCGTGAAGGTCCCGGTCAGGTCGTTGAAGATCGTCGACCCGCCCTGCTGCCCCTCGTTCAGGAACAGCTTGCCAAGCGTCAGGCCGAAGATCTCGCCCTGCCGGATGGCGAGCGACCCGTCGCCGCCCAGCGATCGCATGATCGCGTCGACCGACCCGCCGGATCCCAGCACCGAAATCCGCGCCTCGCCCGTGCCCGCCAGCCGCTCATACCCCATCAGCGCGGACAGCAGGGCTTGCATCTTCACGCCCGAGGCCGCCGCCGTTGCCCGCACCGACAGCCCGTCGCGGTTGTTGGCCACGAATTCGCCCGACAGGCTGCCGCCGTATCCCGCCGCCCGCGCCAGCGTCAGCACGGCGCGCGACTTCTCGACCGCGACCTTCGCGGCCACGTCCGTCAGGCGAATGTCGCCAAAGGTGATCGCGGGCGTCGTCAGGCCAAGGTCGGCATCCACCGCCGAAAGCGCCGAAGCGTCGATCCGCTCCTTCGACCAGCCCGACTGCGCGCTGTTGCCGCCCGTCCCGCCGAAAGCCGACAGGTCCAGTGCCGAGGCCGCGATCTGGCCCGTCACGCGCGGCGTCCCAGCGAAGGCCACGGTCAGGTCACCCCGGAACCGGTTGCCCTCCAGATCGGCGTCGAGCCCCTTCAGCGAGACGACGTTGTTCGACCCGTAACTCAGGTCCGCGCTCACCTTGCCCGACCGCCCGAAGCCCTTGGGCAGATCCGCCCCCGGCAGGCCAAGCGCGGCGAGGAATTCCGCCGTGCGCGCGATATCGGCATCGACCCGCCCGCTGGCGCTGCCGTCCAGCGCCGCGCGCCCGTTGAACGCCACCCGGCTGCCCGCCGCCGACAAGGTCGCCTGAACGCCCGTCGCCGTGCCGTCCAGGAAACCTTGCGTCTCGGCTATCTTGCCTTTGAGGGAGATCGGCTGTCCCGCCCGGCGATAGGTGATGTCGAACACCGCCGGCCCGTCGAGGTCGGGCGCCCGCACGTCCACGTCTAGGTTCGACACGGCCACATTTTCTCCGCTCCGCCGGTCGACAAACCGGATCGCCGCACCTGTCAGCGACAGGTGCTCCAGCGAGATCCGCCGCGCGGGGGCGTCGCCGGTCGGCGCGGGCACCTCTTCGGACACACCACCGAACATGTCCCAGTTCACCTCGCCATCCGAGTTCGTCTCCAGCAACAGGCGCGGGCCAATGGCCGTGATATCCCCGATCAACAGGTCACCGCCCAGCAGCCCCCGCAGATCCAGCGCCACGTTCAGCCCTTCCGCTTCAAGGATCGGCCCGCCATCCGACCAGGCCGCGTTGGCGACCCGCACCGGGCCGGTGCGCAGCCCGATATCGGGATAGAAGGACGGGCGCACCGATCCCTCGAACGTGACCTCGCGGCCCGTTGCCGCCTCGATCTGGCTTTCGAGGATACGCGTCACCTGTTCGTTCGGCACAAGGAACATCCCCGCCACCACGATGGCCACCGCCACCAACAGGATCCCGAAGATCCGAAAGATCCAACGCATTGTCGCTGCTCCCGCCTGACTGCGCCTGATGTGCGCCCTGTCCGTCAAGATTGCAACGCGCCGCCTTCACACAGCGTTCCGCATCGGCTAAGCGCCGCGCATGGCCCAGAACCCGCCCGACCTCCGCCCCGACCTTGCCCGCGCCCGCGTCACCGACGCGCCGCGCCACGGCCAGCCCACCATCGGCATGGTGTCACTCGGCTGCCCCAAGGCGCTGGTCGACAGCGAACGCATCCTCACGCGTCTCCGCGCCGAAGGCTACGGCATCTCGCCCGACTATTCCGGCGCCGACGCCGTGATCGTGAACACCTGCGGGTTTCTCGACAGCGCCAAGGCCGAAAGCCTCGACGCGATTGGCGAGGCCTTGGCCGAGAATGGCCGCGTGATCGTCACCGGCTGTCTGGGGGCCGAGCCCGACTACATCACCGGCGCGCACCCCAAGGTCCTCGCCGTCACCGGCCCGCATCAATACGAACAGGTGCTTGACGCCGTGCACGGTGCCGTCCCGCCCGCGCCCGACCCGTTCATCGACCTGCTTCCTGCCACGGGCGTGTCCCTGACCCCGCGCCACTACAGCTATCTGAAGATTTCCGAAGGCTGTAACCACAAGTGCAAGTTCTGCATCATCCCCGACATGCGCGGCCGCCTCGCCTCCCGCCCCCACCGCGCCGTGATGCGCGAGGCGGAAAAGCTGGTCGAGGCAGGCGTGAAGGAGTTGCTGGTCATCAGCCAGGACACCTCGGCCTACGGCACCGACTGGAAGGATCGGGAGGCCAAGGCCCCCATCCTCGACCTCGCCCGTGACCTCGGCACGCTGGGGGCGTGGGTGCGGCTCCACTACGTCTACCCCTACCCCCATGTGCGCGACCTGATCCCGCTGATGGAGACGGGCGGCGTCCTGCCCTACCTCGACATCCCGTTCCAGCACGCGCATCCCGATACCTTGAGGCGCATGGCCCGCCCCGCCGCCGCCGCCCGCACGCTGGACGAAATCGCCGCATGGCGCGCCGCCTGCCCCTCCATCACCCTGCGGTCGACCTTCATCGTCGGCTATCCGGGAGAGACCGAGGCCGAGTTCCAGACGCTCCTCGACTGGCTGGACGAGGCGCAACTCGACCGCGTCGGCTGCTTCCAGTACGAAAATGTCGACGGCGCCCGGTCGAACGCGCTGCCCGATCACGTCCCAGCCGAGGTCAAGCAGGACCGCTGGGACCGCTTCATGGCCAAGTCGCAGGCCATCTCCGAAGCCAAGCTCGCCGCCAAGGTCGGGACGCGGATCGAGGTGATCGTCGACAGCATCGAAGAGGACGCCGCGACCTGCCGCACCAAGGGCGATGCGCCGGAAATCGACGGCAACCTCTTCATCGACGAGCGGTTCGACACGCTCTCCCCCGGTGACATCGTGACCGTCACCGTGGACGAGGCCAGCGAATACGACCTCTGGGGCCAAATCGAAAAGCCCCGGACCTGATCCGGGGCTTTCCTTCATTCATGGGTGCCAGGGCCAGGGCCCCGGCAAGGCATCATGCGGCGGCTTCGACCGCCCGTGCCGTCAGTACCTTGATCAGGTGCGCGCGATAGGCGCTCGACCCGTGCAGGTCGGCGATCATGCCATCGGCGGCCGGGGCATCCGGCACGGCGGAAGCGTCGAAATTCGCCGACAGCGCCGCCTCGGCCTCGGTCCAGCGGAACACGCCGTTCTCGGACGCACCCGTCACCGCGACCCGCACCCCGTCGGCGTATTTCGCGACGAACACGCCCACCAGCGCAAAGCGTGACGCGGGCTGCACGAATTTCTGGTAATTGGCCTTCTCCGGCACCGGGAAGCGCACCTCGGTGATGATCTCGCCTTCGTCCAGCGCGGTGTCGAACATCCCCTGGAAGTAATCGTCCGCCGCGATCGACCGCGCATTCGTCACGATGGTCGCACCCGACCCTAGCGCCGCCGCCGGGTAACAGGCCGACGGGTCGTTGTTGGCCAGCGACCCGCCGATGGTGCCGCGATTGCGCACCGCCGGATCCCCGATATGCGCCGCCGTGTCGGCCAGCGCCGGATAGGCTCCCGCGCCTGCCGCGACCTCGGCATGGGTCGTCGCCCCGCCGATGCACAGCGCACCGTCATCACCTGTGCAGATGCCCTTAATCTCGGAAATGCCCGACAGGCTTACCAGCGTGGCCGGGCTGGCCAGCCGCTGCTTCATCGTCGGCAGCAGGGTCTGCCCGCCGCCCAGCGCCTGCGCCTCGTCGCCCTGCAGCGCCGCAACCGCATCCGCGATGGTCGAGGGCTTCTCGAATTCGAAATTGTACATCTTCTGTCCTTTCGTCTGAAACCAGGACCGGGTCGCCCCTTCTCTGGTTCAAAATACCTCGGGGAGCGCGAGGGGCTGGCCCCTCGCACCTGCCCTTAAGATCATTGCATCGCGGCCCAGACGCGATCCGGCGACAGCGGCATGTCGATATGCAGCACACCGGTCTTGCCGCCCGAATGCAGCGCGTCGATCACCGCGTTCACCACCGCCGGCGGCGACCCGATGGCACCGGCCTCGCCACAGCCCTTCACACCCAGCGGGTTGTGCGTGCAGGGCGTCTGGCAGGAATGGTCCACGCTGTAGAACGGCAGGTCATCGGCCCGCGGCATGGCGTAATCCATGTAGGATGCCGACAGAAGCTGCCCGGTCTCGTCATAGGCGCAGTTCTCAAGCAGCGCCTGCCCGATCCCCTGCGCCAGCCCGCCATGCACTTGGCCCTCGACGATCATCGGGTTGATGACGTTGCCGAAATCGTCCGCCGCCGCGAAGCGCTCGATGGTGACCTTGCCGGTTTCGGGATCGACCTCCACCTCGCAGGAATAGGCCCCGGCCGGGTAGGTGAAGTTCGCCGGGTCATAGAACGCCGTCTCCTCCAGCCCCGGCTCGATATCCTCCAGCGGGTAGTTGTGCGGGACATAAGCCGCCAGGCAGACCGACCCCCAATCCACCGACTTGTCGGTCCCGGCCACGGTGAAGTTGCCGTCCTTCAACTCGATATCCGCTTCCGAGGCTTCCAGCAGGTGCGCCGCGATCTTCTTGGTCTTGTTGATGATCTTCTCGGCCGCCCGCACCATGGCGCTGCCGCCCACCGCGATGGAGCGCGAGCCATAGGTGCCCATGCCCATCGGCGTGTTGGCGGTGTCGCCATGCACGATCTCGACCATGCTCTCGTCGATACCGATCATCTCGGCGATGACCTGCGGGAAGGTCGTCTCGTGCCCCTGACCGTGGCTGTGCGACCCGGTCATGACCACAAGGCCACCCGTGGCGTTCACGCGCACCGTGGCAGACTCGTACAGACCCGCACGCGCGCCCAGCTGACCGACAAGGTTCGACGGCGCGATGCCGCAGGCCTCGATGTAGCAGTTGACGCCAAGCCCGCGCCACTTGCCCTTCGCCTCGCTCGCGGCACGCCGCGCGGCAAAGCCCGACAGGTCCGCGATCTCTTCCAGCTTGTTCATCGTGGCGTCGTAATCGCCCGTGTCGTATTCCACCGCCACCGGCGTGGCATAGGGGAACTGGTCCGGCTGGATAAAGTTCTGACGGCGCAGCGCGATCGGGTCCACGCCCAACTCCCGCGCCGCCTTGTCGATCACCCGCTCCAGCTGGAACGTCGCCTCGGGGCGACCCGCCCCGCGATAGGCATCGACCGGCACGGTGTTGGTGAAGACCGCCTTCACGTTCACGTAGATCAGCGGCGTGCGGTAATTCCCCGCCATCAGCGTCCCGTGCAGCCATGTCGGCACCGACGGCGCGAAGGTGGACAGGTAAGCCCCCATGTTCGCATGCGTCTCGGTCCGCACGGCGGTGAAGTTGTTGTCCGCATCCAGCGCCAGCTCGATCTTCGTCACGTGGTCGCGGCCATGCGCGTCCGACATGAACGCCTCGGTCCGGCTCGCCGTCCACTTCACCGGGCGGTTGCAGGCCTTGGCGGCAAAGGTGCAGAACGCCTCCTCGGCATAGTGGAAGATCTTGGTGCCGAACCCGCCACCCACGTCGGGCGCGACGACCCGCAGCTTGTGCTCGGGGATGCCCAGGACGAAGGCGCCCATCAACAGGCGGATCACGTGCGGGTTCTGGCTGGTGGTGTAGAGCGTCGAATCGTCCGTGCCGCGGTTGTAGTCGCCCACCGCCACGCGCGGCTCCATCGGGTTGGCGACGAGGCGGTTGTTCACCAGTTCCAGCGTGGTGACATGCGCGGCGTCCTTGATCGCCTGGTCCACGGCGTCGCGGTTTTCCTCCACGAAACCCCAGTCATAGCACAGGTTCGACGTCAGATCGTCATGCACCTTGGTCGACCCGTCCGCCAGCGCCGCCTTCATGTCGATCACGGCGGGCAACTCCTCCATGTCGACCTCGATCGCCTCGGCGGCGTCGCGCGCCTGCTCCAGCGTGTCGGCCACGATGGCCGCGATCGGGTCGCCCACGTGCCGCACCTTGCCCTGCGCGAGGATCGGGTGCGCGGGTTCCTGCATCACCTCTCCGTGGCGGTCGGTGACCTGCCAGCCGCAGGGCATGCCGCCCACGCCCTCGAAATCCGCCCCAGTAAAGATCCGCACGACCCCCGGCATGGCAGCCGCCGCGCCGGTATCGATCCCGTTGATCCGCCCATGCGCCACGTCCGAGCGCAGGAAATACACGTAAGCCTGACCGCGCACGTTGATGTCGTCGGTATAATTCCCCGCCCCGGTCAGAAAGCGGACGTCTTCACGGCGCTTCGGAGCTGCGCCAATTCCATGATCCTTCGGCATTCGTCGTTCCTCCCAATATCGACCGGCCCGGCCTCATCCCGCCCGTCCCCCCTTCTTCGGTTTTCAAATACCTCGGGGGTCCGGGGGCTGGCCCCCGGTCGGTCAGATTTATTCGGCTGCGATTGCGCTGACGTCGTGGCCGGCTGCGGCCATGATCGCCTTGACGATATTGTGGTACCCGGTGCAGCGGCAGATGTTGCCCTCCAGGTATTCCCGGATCTCCTGCTCGCTGGGGCTGGCGTTCTCGGCCAGCAGGGCCGCCGCCGACATCACCATGCCCGGCGTGCAGAACCCGCATTGAAGGCCGTGGTGGTCCTGGAACGCCTGCTGGATCGTCGACAGCGTGCCATCCGGCGCCGCCATCCCCTCGATCGTCTTGACGTCCGCGCCGTCAGCCTCGGCCGCCAGCATCGTGCAGGCCTTCACCGCCTTGCCGTCCACGTGCACCACGCAGGCGCCACATTGCGAGGTGTCGCAACCCACATGCGTGCCTGTCAGCCCCAGCTGGTCGCGCAGGAATCCCACCAGCAGCGTGCGGCCCTCGACCTCGCCGCTTGCGGCCTTTCCGTTCACCGTCATCGATACGTTCGGCATTCGATCCTCCCTATGAAATGCGATTGTCTCGGGTCAGCCTGACACGATGCGTCCCAGCCATCCCTTCTTTTTCTCGTCACTCGTCTCGCCCTGGCCTTCGTCGCCATCCGGCCCCGCATCGGGTGCCTCCGGCGCCACAGCGTCCTGGAACCTGTCAAAGAACTGGTCGGCCATCTTGCGGGCGAACCCGTCCACGATGCGGCTGCCAAGCTGTGCCAGCTTGCCGCCCACCTTGGCCTCGACCTCGTAATCCAGCTGCGTGCCCTCGGGCACCTCGGTCAGCCGCACATCGGCGCCGCCCTTGGCGAAGCCCGCGGCACCGCCCTTGCCCTCGCCCGACAGCGTCAGGCGTTCGGGCGGGGTCATGTCGCTCAGCGTCACGGTTCCCTTGAAGGTCGCCTTCACCGGCCCGACCTTCTGCACCACCGTCGCCGTGAACCCCTCCTCGGCGGAACCCGCCATCTCCTGGCACCCCGGCACGCAGGCCTTCAGCACCTCGGGATCCAGCAGCGCCGCCCAGACCGTCGCGCGATCCGCCGCCAAGATACGAGTGCCCGTCATGTCCATGCGATGATGCCTTGTCCCTAGGTGCAACCGCTACGGTAGCAACGGAAATCGCATCTGCATAGCGCGGAATTGACGCGGCGGGAGCGGCTCACTTCCGCCGGCGGTCGCGCGTCTCCCGGCCACCCCGCCAATGGGTCGGCACGATGATGAGAGCGCCAATCGAGGCGACGATGGCCTGCACGCCCGGCGGGCCGAACCGCAGCCCGAACATCAGCGACACGAAATAGAACAGGAACGCCCCGCCCACGCAGATGATGATCGACGGCAGGTAGCCGTTGCGCGTGAACCCGGATTTTTCCGATACATAGCCGACGATGCCCGCGATCACGACGGTGCCGATAAGGGTCGGAAACATCTCACTCTCCCAGTTGCGTGCCCGGCGCGACAGGCCAGCCGCGCAGCATCTCGCCCGTCGTCGCCGCCGACTTACCCGCGCGCTGCGCCCGCGTGATCCGCACCGCGCCGCTGCCACAGGCCACCGTCAGCGCCGCGTCCAGCGTGACGCCCGCCCCACCTTCCCCGTCCGCCAGTTCCGAGGCAAGGCATTTCACCCGCTCGCCCCGGATCAGCGTCCACGCGCCCGGAAAGGGTGACAGGCCCCGGATCTGCCGATCGACCTCGACCGCCGGACGGGTCCAGTCGATGGCCGCCTCCGCCTTGTCGATCTTCGCGGCATAGGTCACGCCGTCCCCGGATTGTGGCTCGGGCGTCAGCGTATCGAGCCGTGCCAGCGCCTCCACGATCGCCTCCGCGCCCAGCGCCGACAGGCGGTCATGCAAGGCGCCCGTCGTCTCGGTCTCGCCGATCTGCACCGCGCGCCGCAACAGGACCGGGCCGGTATCAAGGCCCGCCTCCATCTGCATGATGCACACGCCGGTCTCGGCATCGCCCGCGAGGATCGCGCGGTGGATCGGGGCGGCGCCCCGCCAGCGCGGCAGCAGCGAGGCATGGATGTTCAGGCATCCCCTCTCGGGCGCATCAAGGATCGCCTGCGGCAGGATCAGCCCGTAGGCCACCACCACCGCAACCTCGGCACCAAGCGCCGCGAACGCCTCCTGCGCTTCTTGCGATTTCAGCGACACGGGATGCCGCACCGGCAGGCCCAGCGCCTCCGCCCGCGCCTGCACGGGCGTCGCGCGATCCTTCTTGCCGCGGCCCGCGGGGCGCGGCGGCTGGCAATAGACGCAGGCAATCTCGTGCCCCGCCGCGACCAGCGCATCCAGCACCGGCACTGAAAAGTCCGGGGATCCCATGAAGATCACGCGCATGGCCGGTTCCTCCTGCCTGTAGGTCGGCTGCTTGCCAGCCGACCTACCTGACCGATTTCCGGACCTTGCGCAGGAACATGTCGCGCTTCACCCGGCTCAGGTTGTCGAAATACATCCGCCCGTTCAGGTGGTCGATCTGGTGCTGCACGCTGGTCGCCCACAGCCCCTCGAACTCCCTCCGGTCAAGCATGCCATAGGGGTTCAGGAACCGCACGATCACCTTCGCGGGACGTTTCAGTTTGGCCGACGCGCCCGGCAGGTTGGGGGAGGCTTCCTCGTGCGCGCGCAGGTCCGCGCCCGCGTCGATCACCTCGGGGTTGGCCATGCGCACCGCCTGCCCGCGCGTGTCCGACGCATCGACCACCGCCAGCCGCAGCATCACCCCGATCTGCGGCGCGGCAAGGCCCACGCCCGGCATCGCCTCCATCGTGTCGATCATGTCGTCCCAGATCGCCCGGATTTCGTCCGTCACGTCCGCGACCGGCTCGCAGACGGTCGACAGGCGCGGATCGGGCCAGGGCACGAAGGGGCGGATCATGTGGCGTCGACCTCGCGCAGTCCCGGATGCTCCTCCGCCCGGTCGGTGATCAGGATCCCGTCGAGGTGATCGATTTCATGCTGGGCGCACACCGCCTCGAACCCCGTCAACCACGCGTCATGCGCCACGCCCTCGCCGTCCCGCCATGTCAGCCGCACGCGGGGATGGCGCGGGACAGACAGGCTAAGACCGGGGATGGACAGGCAGGCTTCCAGCCCCTCCTGCGGCTCACCCGCGCGCTCGACGATGCGCGGGTTCACGAAGACGCGCGGATTGCGCGGCCCGTCCTTCCACGTCGCATCCATGATGAACAGACGCTCCAGCACGCCGACCTGCGGCGCCGCCAGCCCGCGCCCCTGCGCGTCGTAAAGCGTGTCGAACATGTCCGCGATCAGGCCCCGGCGATCCGCGTCCTCCGGCACCGCGACACAAGGCGTGGACAGCCTCGAATCGGGGCGCATCACGACCGGAAGGACGCTCATGCCCGCGCCATTTCACGCTTCATCTTCTGCATCTTGCGCGTGATCAGCTGGCGTTTGAGCGGCTTGAGGTAGTCGATGAAAAGCTTGCCATCGAGGTGATCGATCTCGTGCTGCACGCAGGTCGCCCACAGCCCGTCGAACTCCTCCTCCTGCGGATTGCCATCGAGGTCCAGCCAGCCGACCTTCACCACCTTGGGCCTTGTCACGTCGGCGAACTGTTCCGGGATCGACAGGCAGCCCTCTTCATAGGTGTTCTGCTCGTCCGACGACGCCAGCACCTGCGGGTTGACCAGCACCATCGGGCGCGCGGGTGCGTCGTCGTCCTTGACGCAATCCATCACGATCATCCGGTCGGTCACACCCACCTGCGGCGCGGCCAACCCGATGCCCGGCGCGGCATACATCGTTTCCAGCATGTCATCCGCCAGCGCGCGCAGCCGGTCAGAGATGTCATCGACCGGCGTGCACACCTTTTTCAGGCGCGGATCGGGGTGGAGCAGGATGGGCCGTTTCATGCCTCCCCAGATAATCGGACACCGCCCCCGGCGCAACTGCTGCCCGGAGCAGCACAATAGGTAACCATGGCATTGCCATTTCCGCGACGACCGATGACACCCACGAACCGCTCTTGCGTGTCAGGTCGGCGTGCCGCGCAAGACGATCAACACGAGCGGGAACGCGGTCTTCATCCTCTCCACAACTCTCGCCTTGCGCATCGCGGCAGAGCTTGGCACCACCGTCGGAACCCTGTTCCAGCTCGCAGACGACCCATCCTGAAAGGCCTTCCATGAGTTTCGACGACATCATCGACCGCCGCGGCACCCATTCGGTGAAATGGGATATGATGGAGGCGATCTACGGCGTCTCCCCCGATGACGGTCTGGCCATGTGGGTGGCCGACATGGATTTCCGCCCGCCCGCCTGCGTGACCGATGCGGTCCGCAACATGGCCGATCACGGGATCTACGGCTATTTCGGCAACGAAACACCCTACCGCGAGGCGATCTGCTGGTGGATGGCCGAACGCCATGGCTGGACGGTCGATCCGGCGTCGATCTTCACCACCCACGGGCTGGTCAACGGCACCGGCATGTGCGTCGACACCTGGACCGAACCGGGCGACGGCGTCATCCTCACGACGCCCGTCTACCACGCCTTCGCCCGCGTCATCAAAGCCGCCGGGCGCGAGGTGGTGGAACTGGAACTGGCCCTGACCGATAACCGGTACGCGATGGATTTCGCCGCGTGGGACGCGGCCATGACGGGGCGTGAGAAGATGTTCATCCTCTGCTCTCCGCACAATCCCGGTGGGCGCGTCTGGACGCGGGAGGAATTGCAGGGCGTCGCCGATTTCTGCAAGCGGCACGACCTGATCCTCGTGTCCGACGAGATCCACAACGACCTCGTCTATCCCGGCCAGACGCATATCCCCATGACGCTCGTGGATGACAGCATCATGGACCGGCTGGTGATGATGACCGCCACGACCAAGACCTTCAACATCGCGGGCGCGCATATCGGCAACGTGATCGTGCCGGACCCGGACCTGCGTGCGCAATTCGCGCAGAAGATGGGCGCGCTGGGGATCTCTCCCAACTCGTTCGGCCTGCACATGGCGACCGCCGCGCTCAGCCCCGAAGGGGCGGCGTGGGTGGATGACCTGATGGCCTATATCGGTGAGAACCAGCGCGTCTTCAACGACGGGATCGCGGCCATCCCCGGCCTGACGCCCATGCCGTTGGAGGCGACCTACCTGTCATGGGTCGATTTCTCCGGCACCGGCATGGAGGTCGCCGAGTTCACCCGCCGCACCGAGAGGGAGGCCCGGATCTGCGTCAACCACGGCCCGACATTCGGCAAGGGCGGCGACAGCTTCCTGCGGTTCAACATCGCCACGCCGCGCGCCCGCGTCGTCGATGCGGTCGGGCGCATGCAACGCGCGTTCGGCGACCTGCAGTAGCAATGCGCGTAGGGTGGGTGATTTCACCCACCACCTGTCAGCAGTGGAAAAACTTTCGACGGATCACCCGGCGTAGGGCGGGTGAGTCACCCGCCTGACTTGCCCAGAAGCGCGATGGGCGCGTCGGGCGCGCGGTAGAAATCCAGCGGCGCCTTGTCCGCCGCGGCGGTGTTGCGCTTGAAGTCGAACCGCCATTCCGATCCGTCGCTTTCCGAGGTCACGATCAGGCACTGGTACAGGTGCCGCCCGCCATCGTAGATGTCGACAAGGCCGCGCAGTTGCGGCGCGGTCTCCACGTCTAGCGTGAACCCGGACTCCCACAGCCGCAGGATGCGGAATGTCGTGGCGCCCTGAACCACCCGGTAGCGGCTCTTGCGCTTCTCGGCCAGCTTGCGCGCGGCGTCGATCCCCGCCTGAACTTCCTTGGACAAATATGTCGACATCGGCCCTCTCCTCCCGAGGGTTTAACTATGGCGAATCTGAAAAAAGAAACCGTGAACCGGTGAAAATGTGTGCATGCGGCCACGCCGTCGCAACGATGCTGTGCACATGCGCAGGCATGCTGCGCGCGACCGTGACCTTTCGGCATCGGTCAAAACCGCTATGTCAGGGGCAACACGGAAATTGAAGGAGCACGCAGATGGGAATGCTGGTGGACGGCACGTGGCAGGACACGTGGTACGACACGACATCGACCGGCGGCGCTTTTAAACGGACCGAGGCCGCCTTTCGGAACTGGATCACCGCCGATGGCAGCGCCGGTCCTTCCGGCGAGGATGGGTTCAAGGCGGAAAGCGGCCGCTACCACCTCTATGTCAGCTATGCCTGCCCCTGGGCGCACCGCACGCTGATCTTCCGGGCGCTGAAAGGGCTGGAGGATCACATCGACGTCTCGGTCGTGCATCCCGACATGCTGGACGACGGCTGGACGTTCGAGACGGACGCCCACGGCGCCACCGGCGACCGGCTTTACGGCCTGCCCTTTGCCCGCGACATCTACCTCAAGGCCAAGCCCGCCATGACCGGGCGCGTGACCGTGCCGATCCTCTGGGACAAGAGCCGTGAAACAATCGTGTCGAACGAAAGCTCGGAAATCATCCGCATGTTCAACGCGGCCTTTGACGGCATCACCGGCAACACCGCCGATTTCTGGCCCGCGGACCTGCGCGACGCGATCGAGCCCGTGAACGCGCGCATCTACGACACGCTCAACAACGGCGTCTACAAGTCCGGCTTCGCCACCACGCAAGAGGCCTACGACGCCGCCGTGCATCCCCTGTTCGACACGCTCGACTGGATCGAGGACAGGCTCGCCTCCACCCGCTACCTCATGGGCGACCGCGTGACAGAGGCCGACTGGCGGCTCTTCACCACGCTCGTCCGGTTCGACCCGGTCTATCACCTGCATTTCAAGTGCAACCGCCGCCGGATCGTCGACTATCCAAACCTCTGGGCCTACACGCGGGAGCTTTACCAGTGGCCGGGCGTGTCAGGGACGGTGAATTTCGACCACATCGTGCGCCACTACCATTACAGCCACGACAGCATCAATCCGCACCGGATCGTACCGATCAACCCTGTGCTCGACTGGGAAGCTCCGCACGGGCGCGGCTGACATCCGCGCCGTGATGTTCGACCAGCGCGGCAAGGTCCTCGGGCTTGAAGCCGCGCGGCAGGTAGGCGCAGGCGTTCGAACAATGCTGGAAGATCGACCCGTCGGAAAAGAAGGTCGTGTTGGTGACGAAGATCACCCGCGCCTCGGGATGCCGGTAATTGGCGAAATCCGCCACCGCCAGCGCGCTGCCCTCCTGCAGCATCAGGTCGGTCACGATGATGTCGAAGGTCCGGGTGGTCAGGGCCGAAATCGCGCCGCTCTGCCCACCAACCTGCGTGACCTTCATGCCAACCCGCTCCAGATGGCGCGCCCAGACGCGCCCAATCTCGGGAACAGGTTCCACAATCAAGACTGACGTTTCGCTTGACGCCAACGGCTCCGTCCTTGCTGGGCCCCGGGGTTCATAAAAAAGCAACAAAGCTTGCGAGAAGGTTTACATTTTCGTCAGTGAGAGTCATTCGCATATTTGTGGCAGGTCCTCGCGCATTCGTGTCAGCACCGCGCCCGGACAGGCATGGTTGAACCCTGCATGCCCCTCCCCTACGGTCGGCCCGTAACGGTATTTTCTCAACGTGGTGAACCCGATGCGCCTGTTTCCGATCCTGTCGACCCTCGCGGCGCTGGCCCTTGCCGGGCCGGCGCTTGCCCAATCCTGCGGCGGCGACTTTCCGCGCTTCGTGCAGGAATTGAAGGCGGAAGCCGTCGCGCGCGGCCATGCGCGGGACCGTGTGGACGTGTTTCTCGCCTCCGCGCGGCTCGACCCCGCCGTGATCCGGGCCGACCGGGCGCAAGGCGTGTTCCAGAAACCGTTCATCGAGTTTTCCCGCCGCCTGATCTCGCAGAACCGGATCAACGCGGGCCGCGCGAACGAGAAACGGCATGCCGCCACCTTCCGCGAGATGGAGCGGCGCTATGGCGTGCCGCGCGGCGTGCTTCTGGCCTTCTGGGCATTCGAGACCGACTACGGCGGCTACCAGGGCGATTTCAACACGCTGAACGCGCTGGTCACGCTGGCCCACGATTGCCGCCGCCCCGAGCTGTTCCGCCCGCAGGTCTTCGCCGCGCTGGAACTGTTCGAACGCGGTGCCTTCGATCCCCGCACCACGACCGGCGCCTGGGCGGGCGAGATCGGGATGGTGCAGATGCTGCCCGAAGACATCCTGCGCAACGGCGTCGATGCCGATGGCGACGGGCGCGTCTCGCTGAAGACCTCCGCCCCCGACGCGCTCCTGTCCGGCGCGAACCTGCTGCGCTCGCTCGGCTGGCGCCCGAACGAGCCGTGGCTGCAAGAGGTCACCGTGCCCGCGCAGATGGACTGGTCGAAATCGGGGCTGGGCACGCGCATGACGGCGCGCGACTGGCAGAAGATGGGCGTTGCCCCCCGGTCGGGCCGGTGGGAGGCGCGGTCGCTGCCCGCCGCGCTGATCCTGCCGCAGGGGCGCAAGGGACCGGCCTTCCTCGCCTACCCGAACTTCTCGGTCCTGTTCGAATGGAACCAGAGCTTCGTCTACGTCCTGACGGCGGCCTATTTCGCGACCCGTTTGGAAGGCGCACCGGTCTACAACGCTGGCAACCCCGATCCCGGCCTCGACGGCCCGCAGATGCAGGCGCTTCAACGCAAGCTGCAACAGGCCGGGTACGACGTGGGCAAGGTCGATGGTATCCTCGGGGCCAACACCCGCAACGCAGTGCAGGACGTCCAGCGCCGCCTTGGTCTGCCCGCAGACGCCTGGCCGACGCCCGACCTGCTCGACCGGCTTTAGGCGACCAGCTGCTCGGCCTTCTTCAGATCGACCGAGACAAGCTGCGACACGCCCTGCTCCTGCATCGTGACGCCGAACAGGCGGTCCATCCGGGCCATCGTGACGGCGTGGTGGGTGATGATCAGGAACCGCGTGTCGGTGCGGCGCGTCATCTCGTCCAGCAGATCACAGAACCGCGTCACGTTGGCATCGTCCAGCGGTGCGTCGACCTCGTCCAGCACACAGATCGGCGCCGGGTTCGCAAGGAACACGGCAAAGATCAGCGCCAGCGCCGTCAGCGTCTGCTCCCCCCCTGACAAAAGCGACAGCGTCGACAGCTTCTTGCCCGGCGGCTGGCACATGATCTCAAGTCCCGCATCCAGCGGATCGTCGGATTCCACCAGCGTCAGGCTCGCCTCGCCCCCGCCGAACAGGTGCTTGAAGAGCATCCCGAAATTGTCGTTCACCTGCTCGAACGCGGTCAGCAGGCGCTCCCGGCCCTCGCGGTTCAGGCTGGCGATCCCGTTGCGCAACTCGCGCACCGCGTTTTCAAGGTCCGCCTTCTCGGCGACCAGCGCGTCATGCTCGGTCTGGACCTCCTTGGCGTCTTCCTCGGCGCGCAGGTTCACCGCGCCCAGCGCATCGCGCTGGCGTTTGAGACGTGCAACGTCGCCTTCCAGCCGCTCCGCCGGCGGCATCTGCTCCGGCACCATGTCGAGCGAGGCCAGAAGCTGATCGGGCGTCACCAGAAGCGCCTCGTCGATCCGCTGCGCGGCCAGCGCCACCGTGTCCCGCGCCGCTTCTGCGCGCGCCTCGGCAGCCGCGCGCGCCTCCCGCGCCTCGCCCGCCGCCCGCTCGGCCTCCCGCGCCGCGCGATCCGCTTCCCGCAAGGCGCCCTCGGCGGTCGACAACGCATCCGCCGCTTCGGCCTTGCGCGCCTCTGCCACGGAAATGCTGTCCGCCAGTTCGTCACGTTTCGAGGCAAGCGTCGTCGGCGCATCCCGCGCCGCGTCCAGATCGGCCTTTGCCTCGGCCTCGCGCGTATCGATCTCGGCAATCCGGGTGCCCGCCGATTCAAGCCGCGCTTGCCAGCGGGTCAGGTCCTGCGCCACGCTCTGCGCCCGGCGCAACCGCGCGGCGCCCTCGCGGCGCAACTCGTCAAAGGCCGACCGGCGGGTCATCATCGTCACCCGCGCGGCCTCGACCGTCAGGCGCAGGTCCTCGACCTGCGCGCGCTCCGCCCCGATATCCGGCAGCGCCTTCAGCGCGCCGCGCGCCTCCGCCGCCTGTCCTTCGGCTTCGGTCGCGGCATCGCGGTGGCGATCCAGCGCCAGCGCCAGCGTCTCGCACTTGCCATCGGCCACGTCGCGGTCGGCCTCTGCCCGTGACAGCGCGCGCGCGGCCTCGGACGCCTGCGTATCGGCATCGCGCCGCGCCTGCCGCGCCGCCGCATCCGCCGCCGTCAGTTCCGCCACCCGCGCAGTCAGTGCCTCGTGCGCCTGCCGCGCCGCGTCCAGCCGCGCCTCCGCCTGCGAGGCCTGCTGTTTCAGCGCTTCGAGCCGGTTGAGCTGTTCCAGCCGCAAGGCCGCCGCCGACGGCGCATCCTCACCATCGACATGGAACCCGTCCCAGCGCCACAGATCCCCCTCGGCGGACACCAGCCGCTGGCCGGGGCCAAGCGCCGCGTGCAGCCGCTGGCCCGTCGCCTCGTCCGGCACCACGCCGATCATCCGCATCCGCCGTTGCAGGACGTCCGGCCCCGCCACGTGATAACTCAGCGGGACGACACCCTCGGGCAACTCCGCCGAGCCGTCGAAATCCTGCAATTCGTGCCAGCCGGTGCCCGTCTCGCCCGCGCCCAGCACCGGCGCGCGCAGGTCGTCGGCAAGCGCCGCGCCCAGCGCCTTTTCATAACCGGGCGCCACCTGCAGCAGGTCAAGCAACTGGCCCGTATCCGCCTCGTCCCGCCGCAGCAACTTGTCGAGAGCGGCCATCTCCGCCAGCAGCGCCTTGGTCTCACCTTCAGCCGAAGACCGCTCGGCCCGTGCATCGGCCTCCCGCGACTGCGCCGCCGCGCGCGCCTCTTCGGCAGCGACCAGCGTCGCCTCCGCCTCGGTCTGCATCCGCTGCGCCGCGACCTGCGCCTCGGCCAGCTGGGCCACCCGCGCTTCCGCCTCGGACCGGGCCGTGCGCGCCGCTTGTTGCGCGGTTTCCGCCGCTTCCGCATCCGCGCGATGCTTGGCGACCGTCTTTTCCAGGTCGGCCAGCAACCGCTCCGCCGACTGGTGCCGGGCCGCCAGCCGCGCCACATCCTCGGTCTTCTGCGACAGGTCCGCCTCGCGCGCCTGCAACACGCTCGCCGCCTCGTGGGCCGCCGCTTCGGCCTCGGCCAGCGCGGCCTCGTGGCCCTCGCCGTCCGCTTCCAGCTTGGCCGCTTCCTCGTTCAGGCGCACCACGCTCTGCTCGGCATCGCGGTTCAGATCCGCCTCGCGCGCGCGGTCCGTCGTCAGCTGCGCGATCCGCGCCTCCAGCGCCGCGATCCGCTCCTGCGCCTGCGTCTCCGCCGCAGTCAGCGTGTCGCGCTCGACCAGCAGGCGCTGCAACACCGCCGCCGCGATCGCGTCTTCCTCCCGCAAGGGCGGCAACGCGGCCTCTGCCTCTTCCCGCGCGACAGCGGCCTTGCGGGCCGCGCCTTCGGACTGCGCCGCTTCGGTCGTGCGGGCGCGTAACGCGTCATCGGTCTCGGCCCGCGCTGCGTCCGCCTCTTTCCAGCGGCGGTACAGCAACTGGCCCTCGGCGGCGCGCAATTCCTCCCCGATTGCGCGATACCGCGCCGCCTGCCGCGCCTGCCGGGCCAGTTGCGCAAGCTGTGCGGCCAACTGCTCGATCACGTCGTCGACGCGCGTCAGGTTCGTCTCGGTCCCCTTCAGCTTCAGCTCGGCCTCGTGCCGCCGCTGGTAGAGCCCCGAAATCCCCGCCGCTTCCTCAAGAATGCGCCGCCGCGCCTTGGGTTTGGCGTTGATCAACTCGCTGATCTGCCCCTGCCGCACCAGCGACGGCGAATGCGCCCCGGTCGAGGCATCGGCGAACAGCATCTGTACGTCCCGCGCGCGCACGTCCTTGGCATTGGCCTTGTAGGCCGATCCCACGTCCCGCGTGATCCGCCGCACCACTTCGAGGATGTCACTGTCATTGAAGGCGGCGGGTGCCAGCCGGTCGCTGTTGTCCAGCAGCAGGCTCACCTCGGCAAAGTTGCGGGCGGGGCGGGTCGCGGCGCCGGCAAAGATCACGTCCTCCATCCCGCCGCCGCGCATCGCGGTGGGGCGGTTTTCGCCCATCACCCAGCGCAGCGCTTCCAAGAGGTTCGACTTGCCGCAGCCGTTCGGACCGACCACGCCGGTCAGCCCGTCCGCGATCATCAGATCGGTCGGGTCCACGAAGGACTTGAAGCCCGTCAATCTCAACCGGGAAAACTGCACCTTGGCCTGTTCCGATTCTTGCCCTGACCCTCACCGTGCCAGCCGAAACGCCGCCCTGTCAACGCGGGCGCGCAGCATGTGGCCCGCCACCCCGGCTTATCCACAAGATATTGCGTTGCCCGCACAGAGCATGCCGCAGGGGAAACCGGCCAGCCCTTGACCCGCCCCGCGCAACCCGCTTTTCTGCGGTGCAGCACCGGAGACCCAGACGTGGCCCTTCAGATCACCCAGTCAGACCCCCGCGACGCCGACGCCCGTGCGCTGCTTGCGCAAAGCCATGCGCTGATGGAGGCGTTGTACCAACCGGAGGAAAATCATTTCCTGTCGGTCGACGCGCTTGCGGGCCCCGACGTGCGGTTCTTCACCGCCCGCGATGAAGGCGGCGCGGCCCTGGGATGCGGCGCGCTGGCGCTGCGAGACGGGTATGGCGAGGTCAAGTCCATGTACGTGGCCGAAGACGCCCGCGGCCGGGGCGTCGCCGCCGCCATCCTGTCCCGGATCGAGGACGAGGCATCCTCCCTCGGCCTGCCGCTTCTGCGTCTCGAAACCGGCGACCTGCTTGATGCCGCGCACCGCCTGTACGGGCGGCACGGGTTCGAGGTGCGCGGACCCTTCGCCGACTATTCCGACTCGCCCGCCTCTATCTTCATGGAAAAGGCGCTGCCCGCGCGCTGACCTACAGCCGCGTGCAGTCGAGCGTGACCGGCCCCGGAACCGTCGACACCGCGCAATCGTAGATGTCCGGCCCGCGCTGCGCCGGGCGCTTGGGCGGTTTTTCCCCGTCGCAGGACAACCCGCCCACCATCACCGCCACGTCCCCCGTCAGCCAGGCGACGTCGCACCCGCTCACCTGTTCCATCGCGGCCTCGGCCCCCGCCGCAATCTCGGAAATCCGTGGCAGGCCGCGCAGGTTGCGCCGGATCGCCTGCATGTAGGGACCGTTGCGGCGCACATCATAGGTATCGCCGTTCACGGTGACCTGCTGCGCCGGCATGCCGCGCATCAGGGGGCCGGGCGCGTTGCACGCCGCCAGCATCAGGACAAGGGCACAGAAAAGCAGTCGCATGGGTCAACCCTGCCGGCACCATGCTTAACAAATCGTGAATCGCTGCGGTTGACCGGGCGCTGCGCTACTGGTCATATCTTTTGACCAAATCGCCGGAGCATCCATGCCCTTCCAGAAGGTCCAGCCCGAAAAGCTCGCCTCTGCCGTGATCCGGCAGATCGAACTGCTGATCCTGCGTGGCATCCTGCGCCCCGGCGAACGCCTGCCCGCCGAACGGGAACTGGCAGACCGGCTGGGCGTCTCCCGCCCCTCGCTGCGCGACGCGATCTCGGCCCTGCAGGACAAGGGCCTCCTGACCTCCCGCGCGGGTGCGGGCGTGTTCGTGGCGGAAGTGCTGGGGTCGGCCTTCTCCCCCGCCCTCGTCAAGCTCTTCTCAGACCATGACGAGGCGGTGTTCGACTACATCTCCTTCCGCCGCGACATGGAAGGCCTCGCCGCCGAACGCGCGGCGACCTACGGCTCGGACACCGACCTCCAGGTCATCAACGCCGCGTTCGAGCGCATGGCCGCCGCCCATGCCAAGCGCGACCCCCGGATCGAGGCGCGACTGGACGCCGAGTTCCACCTGTCGATCATCGAGGCGAGCCACAACGTCGTCATGCTGCACATGCTGCGGTCGATGTACGACCTGTTGCGCGAAGGCGTGTTCTACAATCGGCAGGTCATGTTCCGGCAAAGGCGCACCCGCGACGTGCTGCTTGACCAGCATGCCGCGATCAACGCGGCGCTTCAGGCGCGGGACGCCGCCGCCGCCCGCGCGGCAGTCGAGGCACATCTCGATTTCGTGGAAACCGCGCTGCGCGACCAGCAGCGCGCTGACCGGAACGAGGAAATCGCGCGCCAGCGGTTCGACCACGAAAAATCGCGCTGAGGGCGCCCCCCGAAAACGCAAAAGCCCGGCCGCAGGGGCCGGGCCTTGATCGGACGGGTCCGAATGTCAGTGCAGGCGGGTGTCGACCTCGGCGATCGCGTCTTCGATCATCTTGTCGGCATCCTCGGCCGTCAACTGCTTGGCCACCACGTCACGGGCGGCAGCGGTGGCTACGCCGATGGCAGTATCGCGGACTTCCTTGACGGCGGACGCCTCGGCGCTCGCGATCTGGTCTTCCGCCGCGGCCAGCCGACGCTCGATCGACACTTGCAGGTCGGCCTTGGCCTTCTCGGCCGCCTCCGCCGCTTCACGCTTCGACGTGTCGATGATGCGCTGCGCCTGTTCCTGCACCTCGGCCTGCTTGCGCTCGTACGAAGCAAGGATCGCCTGCGCGTCCTCGCGCAGCTTGCGGGCCTCGTCCAGTTCGTCGCGGATGCCCGCGGCGCGCTTGTCGAGGAGACCACCCAGCAGGTTGAACACCTTGAGATACAGCAGCACGCCCACGAAGATGAGGAACGCGATCAGCACCACGAAGTCGGTGTTGCGGAGCGAGAAGAACGGGCCCGGCGCGGCCAGCGCCGGGGAGGACACGACCGCAAGCGATGCGGTGACGGCCCAAAGGGTCAGACGGTTCTGCATGGCCTTACCCCTTCATCCGTTCCGCGACAGCCGCGTCGATCGCGGCCTTGTCCGGTTTGCCACCCAGCACCGCAACCAGTTCGGCAGCGGTCTCGCGGGCCACTTCGGCCACCGCATCCATCGCGCCGGCACGAATTTCGGCGATCGCCTTTTCCGACTCCGCGGACCGCGCGGCGATCTCGGCATCGGCCTTGGCCAGCGCGTCGTCAAGGTCGGCCTGGATGTCGGCCTTGGCCTTTGCGACGATCTCCTGCGCTTCGGCGCGGGCGTCGGCAAGGGCCTTCTTGTAATTCTCTTCGGCGGTGACGGCCGCCTGCTTCAGCTCTTCGGCCTTGGCGATGTCGTTCGTGACCGTCCCCTTCCGCTCGGCCAGGACCGAGGCGATGCGCGGCAGCGCGATCCGGTTGAGGATCAGGTAGATCGCGACAAGCGCGATGACCAACCAGAAGATCTGGTTATCGAAGGTCGAGAAATCGAGCTGCGGCATGCCCGGCGCTTCGGCCGTCTTGTCCATGCCGTCTGTCGCGTGGGTGTCTTCAGCCATTGCGGCCTCCTCGCTGGGTGTCCGACATCGGGCGGGACCGGATCAGGGTCCCGCCCAAGCGTAAGGATGAACCAGCGTGTCTTAGACGGCGAACATCAGCAGAAGCGCGACGAGGAACGAGAAGATCCCCAGCGCTTCGGCGAACGCGATACCGATGAACATGGTGGCAGTCTGGCCACCGGCAGCCGACGGGTTGCGCAGCGCGCCCGACAGGAAGTTACCCACAACGTGGCCCACGCCGACCGCGGCGCCGCCCATGCCGGTACATGCCAGGCCTGCACCGATGTAGGCACCCATTTGTACGATATCGCCTTCCATGATCTTTTCTCCTTACGATGGAATTTGCGTTTGTCGTGGCGGTCGCCCGCCGAACTCCGGTTGGGGCGCGCAGGTCGCGCGCATCCCGTTATCAGTGATGCGGATGCAGCGCGTCGCGCAGGTACACGCAGGTCAGGATCGCGAACACGTAGGCCTGGATGAAGGACACCAGCACCTCCAGCGCGTAGATCGCCGTGATCGCCAGCACCGCGAAGGGCGAGATCGCCAGCACCGCCGCGAAGGCCGCGAACACCTTGATCACCGCGTGGCCCGCCATCATGTTGCCCGCCAGACGAATGGAGTGGCTGAGCGGCCGCACGAAGTACGAGATGACCTCGATCAGGGCGAGGATCGGGCGCAGCGCCAGCGGCGCGGACGAGATCCAGAAGAGCTTGAGGAAGCTGATCCCGTGCAGCACGAAGCCGAGGATCGTCACCGTCAGGAACACCGCCATGGCCAGAACCGCCGTCACCGCGATGTGCGAGGTGGTGGTAAAGGCCATCGGGATCAGGCCAAGGAAGTTGGCGAAGACGATGAACAGGAACAGCGTGATGATGTAGGGGAAGTATTTCACGCCATCCTTGCCGGCGACGTCTTCCACCATCTGGTAGACAAAACCGTAAGCCAGTTCGGCGATCGACTGGCTGCGCGACGGCACGATGGCGCGGCGCGAGGTGCCGATGACCATCAGGCCGTAGACGCACAGAACCGCCAGGGCCAGCCACAACGTCACGTTGGTGATGGTGAACATGCCCACCGGGCCGTCGCCAAACAGCGGTTTGACGATGAACTGGTCCATCGGGTGAAACTCGAGCCCACCTTCTGCGCCCTTTGCTTCTTCTGCCATGGCCGTCCGCCCTTTCTCAACTCTCGTCCGGCCCTTGGGTGCCGGTGTCGTCCTGACTTTGGAGTTCCTTTGCCGACCGCAGCATCACGTTGATGCCCGCCGCGAACCCCAGCAATGTGAACAGGATCAGGAAGATGGGTATTGTCCCAAACAGGCTGTCCAGCCCGTATCCGATCCCGACGCCGATCAAGAGACCGGACACCAATTCGATGACCATGCGCCAGCCCGCTTCGGTCTGGCGGTGGTGGTCCTTTCGCTCCTCTCGCGGCGCATCCTGCGCCTTGAGCGCCCTGATCTTGTCGTCAAGCTCTAGCAGCTTCTGGCGGTCATCAGGGTCGATCACGGGGCGGAAAGGTCCTCCACTGGTCCTGCGCAGGTGCTAAGGGGCGGGGCGCTCCGAGTCAAGGCGACCCGGAAACGCGCCAAGTAACTGCTTTAAAATGATTTTTCTGAATATTTCCAGCCATGCTGCCCACCAGACAGCCAAACCCTCATTCAACCGTTCAGTTGACCTTTCCATCGCGGAGCGTGCCGCTTTCCTCCAGCAGCCACCGGCGGAACGCCATCGCGGCGCGGTTGTGGCGCGCGGTTTCGCCCTGCACAAGGTGGTAGGCCCCGCGCCTGAGCCCGATGTCGGACAGGCGCACCAGCCGTCCCGCCTCCACAAGATCGAGAACCACCTCCTCACCCACGAGGAACACCCCCTGCCCGGCCAGCGCCGCCTCGCAGGACAGCGCCGCGCGCATGCGCCAGGCCGGTTCGGTCCGGTGCCCGGCCGTGTCGACCCCCGCCATCGCGAACCAGTCGCCCCACATGTCCCCGTACCGGTCCTGCAGGCGCGGCAGGTGCAACAGGTCCTCGGGGCGGGTGACGCGTTCGGCGATGTCGGGCGTGGCGAACGGATAGATCGGCAGGTCGCTCAGAAGGTCCGTGGGACGATCCGGCTCGGCCGACTTGTAGAACCGGATGGCGAGGTCGGCGGCATGGCGGCGCACGTCCACCACCTCCTCGGTCGCGTCCAGCCGCACCTCGACCTCGGGCGCAAGCGACTGGAACCGGTGCAGCCGCGCGATCAGCCAGCGCGTGGCGAACAGAGGCTCGCAACTGATCGTCAGGACGCCCGCACCACGGTCCGCCAGCATCGCCGTCGCATCGGCCACGCGGTCCAGCGCCGGCGTCACCTCGTCAAGATAGGCCGCGCCCAGCCGCGTCAGGCGCACCCCTCGCGGCAGATCGGCAAACAGCGCCACGCCCAACCGGTCCTCCAACCCCCGCACATGCCGGCTGATCGACGAATGGGTGACCCCCAGCTCATCCGCCGCCGCCGCGAAGGATTGGTGCCGGCCCGCGGCCTCGAACGCGCGCAGGGCATTGAGGGGAGGAAGTTGGCGCATGAGATATCCGTGCGTTTTTTGCACATATCACGCTCAAGAACGGCATTTGTCAATTCGCCGCCCGTTGCCCATCTTGAACGTATCACCGAAGAAATCGGAGGACACAATGTCCGATATCAGCCTGCACCGCGCATCGCGCGGCATCTCTATTCATGTGCCTTTCGCACGCTTCTGGAACTGGATAAAGCCGCATCCCAAGGTCTGCCTGTCCGCCCACCTCGCACGGGACGTGGGCCTCGAACCGGGCCGCGGCCCCATCGGGCGCGTGGAACTGCCCAGCGAGGTCTGGGCCCATCCGCGGCTCTGACCCTTTCGCCCGGCGGCGCGGGGCGGTAAGCCAAGGCCATGAGCGACGATCTCGACACCGTGTTTGCCGCGCTGGCCGATCCGACCCGCCGGGCGATCCTGACGCTGCTGCTGGAGGACGACATGGCGGTGACCGACGTGGCCGACCCGTTCGACATGTCGCTCGCCGCGATCTCGAAGCACCTCACCGTGCTCACCCGCGCGGGCCTCATCAGCCAGGAAAAGCGCGGCCGCGTGAAGTGGTGCAAGCTCGAACCGGGCGCCCTGCGCGCCGCCAGCGTCTGGATGCAGGGCTTCGGCCAGTTTGAACCGGTGAACCTCGACGCGTTCGAACGCTTTCTCGCGCAGGAACTGCCCGACGTGCCGAAGGACTGACCGGGCCGGATTCCGGACCCCTGAAAACAAGACGGGCGGGCCCCGTCGCCGGGAACCCGCACCGTGCCGTGCACACAAAAGAAACGCCGCGCGTCAGCTCACCTTTACGATGCGCCGAACCACGCGAACGCGATCCGGACCTCACAAACACACACACCCACCGACGCGCGGCAAACGGTACTCGTCACGCCACCGCACTCACTTACGTACGGCGAAACACATACCTTGGGGTGAACCCCGATTACTGCGGGTGATGTTCGGCTAAACGGGTAAAATTTCCGTTGATTTCCCCCTACCCCGCACCGGGACCCGAAAGATCAGGAGAACAGGCGGTAATAGGCCCAGTCCGGCAGGAAGCGCGACAGCCGGAAAACCCATGAAAAGACCATGGGAAAGTGCTTTTCGAACCGGTCCGACTCCATCAGCGCGAACATGTGGTCCGCCGCCTCTTCGGGCGTCATCAGGAACGGCATCTTGAAATCGTTCTTGTCGGTCAGGCGCGTCTTGATGAAGCCGGGATTGCCCAGCTGCACTGTCACGCCGGTCTTGCGCAGATCGGCATAAAGCGATTCGGCGAACGCCATGACGCCCGCCTTCGACGCGGCATAGCCCTGCGCGCCGGGCAGGCCCCGAAATCCCGACAACGACCCGGTGATCACGATATGGCCCCGGTCGCGTTCGATCATCGCGGGCATGACGGCGCCCACGCAGCGCAGCGCGCCGACGAAATTCACGTCCGCCATGGCAAGGATCTCGTCCTGCGTCCATTCCTGCGCGGGCTGGGGCCAGTAAAGACCGGCGAGGTAGACGATCCCGTCGATCTCCCCGATCGCCTCGACCGCCTGCTTCACGCTGTCGGGATCGCTGACGTCGCATTCCTGCACGGTGGCGGGGCCCGGCAGGGCGTCGGCGACCTCGCGCAGCTTCTCCTCGCGCCGGGCCGACAGGATGACATGCGCGCCCGCGCGGCTCATCACGTGGGCCAGCGCCGCGCCCAGGCCGTCGCTGGCACCCACCAGCCAGTACCTTTTGCCCTGCCAGTCACGGCTCACGCGGCAATCTCCTGCTGCGCCGTCTCGGTCGCGGGCCGCATCGTCGCGACCAGCTCGGCCACCTTGAAGCCGAACTTGTAGAACTGGCTGCGGTTCACGATGGTGCCGTTGGGCGTCAGGTACATCCAGTCGACGGTGTTCAGCACGTGACCTCCGGACTTTTCGGGGAGCTTGTATTTGTACCGCAGCAACACCGCCGACCCGGCCTGGGTTCCCTGCGCCTCGCCCACCACGTCCTCGGCCGTGGCGCGCACCGCGCCGTCATTGCCCAGCACCAAATTCCACTGCCGGTCCTGGCGCTCGCCACTGTCATAGGTGAACGCCTCGCGCATGGTGCCGCGATTGCCGATCCAGTCGATCTGGAAATCCGCCACGAACCGCGACGCCACCCGCCCCGTAGGGCCATAGATCACGCCTTCGCAGATCATCGGCCCGTTCAGGTGCCGGCGCAGGTCCAGCGGCTCACCGCCCTGCACGTAATCGTCCGGCGTCTGCGCGACAAAGCTCAGATACCGCGCCCGCGCCCATACCGCAGCCAGCGTCACGCCAGCCCCGATCAAGAGCCACAAGAGGATTTCCATCGTCAAAGCTCCTTCAAATCTGTTGCGGCCAGCAGGCCGATAGCGACAAGTTTCAAAAGGCACGGCAGCCCGGCATAGAACCAGGTCAGCACCCACAGCGCCTCTTCGGAATTGACCGTGCCCGCCTTGAACCCGGCGGCTTCAAGCGCGGGCAACAGGATCACCGCCGCGACGGCCAGCGCGGCTTTCGATACGAAACTCCACAGGCCGAACCCCTGCGCGGCGTCCGGCGCGATGCGCCCCATGCGGGTGGCAAACAGCGCCGGCAACAGCGTCAGGTCCGCCCCCACCGTCGCGCCCGAGGCAAGGCAGATCAGCGCGAACAGCCACACGTCGCCCGTCCCGAGCGTCAGCGCGCCGCCGAAAGAGATGATGGCCAGCACCATCGCCGACAGCAGCACGGGCTTCGGCCCATACCTCTCGGCCAGCCGGCTCCAGACCGGCGCGCTGGCCGCCGCGGCGGCGAAGAACAGCAACAGAAGCGGCCCCTCCGCCCCCGGCGCACCAAGGCGGCTTTCGACGAAGAACAGGAACACGGTCGAACTGACCGCCACGGGCGCGGCGTTCAGCAGCGCGATCAGCAACAGCCGTCGCGCCAGCGGATCGCCCAGCACGGTGAGAAAGCCCGGCCCCTGCCCGACGCCCACGCGCCCCGTCCATTCGCCCTGCATGGCAAGCCCGGCGAGCAGCGCGCAGGCGGCGAACAGCACCGCGAAGGCCGCGAAGGGCGCCCCGGTAAAGGCCAGCGCCACCGGCGCCACGGCGGCAATGCACACGCCAACCAACGCCCCCGCCTCGCGCCAGCGCGCAAGCAGCAGGTGCCCCGATCCCGGCAACCGCGCGGCCGTGGTGACGCCCTGCGCGTAGAAGGTGATGGTCAGGAAGCTGAAGGCCGAGAAGACCAGCGTCAGCATGGCCGCGAACCACCAGATCGGCGCGATGGGCGGCGTGACGGCAAACAGCCCCACCATCGCCCCGCCGATCGCGACCAGCGCCAGCGCAACCGCCGCACCCCGCCGGTCCGACACCGCGTCGCTCAACCGGCCCAGCAGCGGGTCCTGCACGAAATCCAGCAGCCGCAGGCCGAACAGCACCGCGCCCAGCGCGCCCAGCGACACGCCATAGGCATCGACGTAGAACTTGGGCGCATGGATGTACAAGGGCAGCCCCGCCGCCGACAGCAGCCCGCCAAAGAGGGCGAAGGCCCACAGCCGGGGCTGCGGGCGCGACATGGCCTCTGCGCGTGTCACGAAGAGACCTCGGTCGCCGGTGCCTCGGGCCGTGCCCGGTACCGCGCTCCCTTCCACCACAGCTTCAGCGCCTGCCAGTGGATCAGCCCCATTACGCGCCGCGCGCCCAGCGGGCGGCGCAGCATCGCGCGCAGCATCGCCGCCGTGCCCAAGGGCCGCCGCTTGCCGGTCAGCGTCGCATAGACCCCACCCTTGCCGTGGGAATAGTCGATCCAGACGCCGATCCGTTCATCGGTGATGTCGAAGCGGAAGACGTATCCGCCCTCGATCGGCTGGAAGGGCGAGACATGCATCAGCTTGACCGCGCTCAGCCGGTCGGTGGGCCGGATCGGGGACAGGTCGGCATGGCGGCACAGGTAGGAATGGCGGTCGCCGAAGGTGTTCGTCACCTCGGCAATCACCGCGATCAGCGCACCGCCCACGTCCCGCGCCAGCCAGAAGCTCACCGGGTTGAACACGTATCCCAGCACCCTCGGCTGGGCGAGCAGGTCGATCCGCTCGACGCCCGTGACCTGGTGCTCTGCCAGCACCTCCCGCGCCCAGACCGCGCCGCGCCCGTCACCGGGCGCGCCGCCGTGATCGCGGTCGTGCAGCGATACCAGCCCCCGCCCGTTGCGCCGGAAGGGCCACGGCGCGCGCGCGGGCGCCTCGGCATCCAGCAGCACGTAGTCGATGGAATACCGGAACCCGTTCCCGGTTGCGCCCTTGCGCCCGTGCCATGTCTGGCCCGCGATATGATCGACGGGGCGTGTCACTCGGCGGCCACCGCCAGCGGTGCTTCGATGCCGATGCGCTCGACCACGTCGATGGCGCTCGACAACCCGTCCTCGTGAAAGCCGTTCTTCATCCATGCGCCGCAATACCACGTGTTGTTGGCGCCGTTCGTCGCCCGCATCACGTCCTGCGCCGCCAGCGCGTTCAGGTCATAGACCGGGTGCCGCAGCGTGACCTGGTCGTGGATCAGGTCCTCGCGGATCGGCCGCGTCGTGTTGAGCGTGACGAAGAAGGGCGATGCCTCGGGGATCGGTTGCAGAGAGTTCATCCAGTAGGTCAGATCGATCCGGTCCAGCGACTTGTCCGCCGCCTCGGTATAGTTCCACGACGACCAGACCGCGCGCCGCTTGGGCATGATCGAGGCGTCGGAATGCAGGACAACGTCGTTCGGCTGGTACTTCATCGCGCCCAGCGCGGCGCGTTCGATGCCCGTGGGCGTCTCAAGCATACGCAGGCTGTCGTCGGAATGGGTGGCAAGGATCACGTCGTCGAACCGGTCCCACTGGCCCTCGGCCCGGATCGCCACGCCCGCCGCGTCACGGCGGATCGCCTCCACCGGATGGCCCAGCCGCAACTCGGCCCCGAACCCCTGCAGCGCCGCCTCAAGCCGCGAGACATAGGCGACCGACCCGCCCTGCACCGTGTACCACTGGTGCTGCCCGGTCACGCCCAGGAGCGCGTGGTTTTCAAAGAACTGCACCAGCGCGTAGGCCGGGAAGTCCATGATCTTGTCCGTCGGCGTCGACCAGATCGCGCCCGACAGCGGCAGAAGGTACTTGTCGCGGAACCACGGGCCCAGCTTCATCGCGTCAAGGAAATCGCCCAGCGACTGCTCGCGGTTGCGGGCCGAGGCGACGGCGTTGCGGTTGAACCGCAGGATGTCGCGGACCATGCGCAGGAAGCGGGGATTGGCCGCGTTCCTCGGCTGCGCGAACAGCGCGCCCAGCGACCGCAGCCCGTATTCCAGCCGCCCGCCGTTCAGCGACGCGCCGAAACTCATGTTCGACTTGACCACCGGCACGTCCAGATCGGCGAACAGCCGCGCGAGGTGCGGATAGTTGGCATAGTTGAACACGATGAACCCGGTATCGACCGGCTGCCCACCCACCTTGATCGTGCGCGCATGCCCGCCCAGCCGCGGCTCGGCCTCGTACAGCACCACCTCGTGCTGCTGTGACAGGAAATAGGCCGCGCCCATCCCGGAAATCCCGCCACCCACAATGGCAATGCGGCGTCGGGGGGTCGTTACGGGGTCGAATGGCATACTTGGCGCTCCGAAGTGTCAATTTGGGTTTACTACGCGGCGCTGCGGCATTTGGATGAATTTGCACTGTGAAAATTTTTCCGCGATTCTGATGATCCAAAGCCGGGGCCTGCGCGTAAAGGAGGTATGTTACGGGATGTGTCCACCCTGGACAGTCAGTTACCAACCGAGGAACGCGCGGTCCGCCGCGTGGCCCCGGTGCAGGTGCGGGCGCCGGAAAGGCACGTCATGACACCCCCGACAGGCGATGCCGCGGACTGGGTGGCACTGGTGCAGAAACTGCGCGACACGCGGGACGAAGCCGCGTTCCGCGCGCTGTTCGACCACTTTGCCCCCCGCGTCAAAGCCTACCTGATGAAATCGGGCGCGGACGCGTCCATGGCAGAGGAATGCGCGCAGGACGTGATGGCGACCCTGTGGCACAAGGCGCACCAGTTCGATCCCACGCGGGCCTCGGTCGCGACCTGGGTCTACACCATCGCGCGAAACCGCCGCATCGACATGCTGCGCAAACAAAGACGGCCAGAACCCGAAGAACTGGCCTGGGGCCCCGAAGCCGAACCGGAACCGGACGAGGTGGTGGGTCTCCAACAGGAGAGCTTGAAATTGGGGCGCGCCATGGCCGCCCTGCCCGAAAAACAGCGTGAGCTGATCCAGAAAGCCTATTTCGGCGAATTGTCGCATAGCGAGATTGCCGCCGAAACCGGACTACCTTTGGGGACGATAAAATCACGCATACGGCTGGCGCTGGAACGTCTGCGCCACGCGATGACCTGAGTTGAACGATGACACGCAACACGACCACGATAGAACACCACCTGACGCCGGCCCTCCTGATGGCCTACTCCGCGGGCGCCCTGCCCGAGGCGTTCTCGCTGGTGGCGGCAACCCACATCTCGATGTGCGACCACTGCCGCGCGGAACTTGAAACCTACGATACCGTGGGTGGCGCGATCCTCGACACCGTTGAATCGGACACCGAAACGCCCGACTTCGCCAAGACGATGGCGCGGATCGCGCGGGCCGATGCCGCGCGGAACGCTCCGCCCACGCGCCTTGCCGATGACGTGCTGCCCGCGCCACTTGCATCCTACGTGGGCGGGTCGCTGGACAACGTGAAATGGCGCAAGGTGGGCGGCGGCGTGAAACAGGCGATCCTGTCGACCGACCGCGACGCCTCGGCCCGCCTGCTCTACATCCCCGCGGGCACCGCCGTGCCGGATCACGGCCACCGCGGGATCGAACTGACGCTGGTGTTGCAGGGCGCCTTCCGGGACGAAGACGGGCGGTTCGCGCGCGGCGACCTCGAAGTGGCCGATGAAAGCGTCGACCACACGCCGGTCGCCGACGAGGGCGAGGATTGCATCTGCCTCGCCGCGACGGATGCTCCGCTGAGGTTCTCGGGCATGCTGCCGCGCCTCGCCCAGCCCTTCTTCCAGATCTGAGCGCGCAGAACCGCTCAAGACCTCGTGAAAGCGCCCGGTTTCCGGGCGCTTTTCGTTTCCCTTCCGCGCGCCGCAGCCTAATCTCGGGCCCACGCCAAGGGAGGAAACCATGCGCACCCTGTTGACCCGCCTCGCCGCCGTCGCGCTGCTCGCCGCACCGGCCAGCGCGCACGAATTGTGGATCGAACCCCGCGACTACCAGGTCGCTCCCGGAGAGCAGGTCATGGCCGATATCCATGTCGGTGAACTGATGGACGGCCCCAGCTATGCCTACCTGCCGCGCGATTTTCGCCGGTTCGACCTGGTGCAGAACGGCACCGTGACACCGGTGCAGGGCCGCATGGGCGACCGGCCCGCGCTGCAGAAAACGGTCGACACGCCCGGCCTCGTCAGCGTGGTCTACGTCACCCGCGACCTGTCGCTGACCTACACCAAGTTCGAGAAATTCCTCAAATTCGCCCGCCACAAGGATTTCGGTGACGCCGAAGGCGCCCACAAGGCGCGTGGCCTGAGCACGGAAAAATTCCGTGAACAATACGTGCGCTACGCCAAATCCCTCGTCGCCGTGGGCGACGGCGCGGGCGCCGATGGCGAGGCCGGGATGGAGACCGAGATCGTGGCGCTCGCCAATCCCTATACCGATGATCTGACGGACGGCATGCCTGTCAAGGTCCTCTACCAGGGCGCGCCGCGCGGCGATGCGCAGGTCGAGCTGTTCACCAAGTTCGCCGACGACACCGTCGTGGTCACCCTGCACCGCACCGATGCCGATGGCGTCGCCATCCTGCCCGTCGCACCGGGGCAGTCTTACCTGGCCGACGCGGTGGTCCTGCGCCCGCTCGACCCCGCCGACGACAAGGCACCCGTGTGGGAGACACTCTGGGCGTCCCTGACCTTCGCGGTGCCCGCCCGCTGACTTGCGCCCCGGCGGGCGGTCGGTCAAGACTGCGCGCCGGGAGGATGCGGGCATGATCGGGACATTGAAGGACGCCATCGGTGCGCGCTACGTGCTGACAGGCGACGATGCCGCGCCTTGGGGCCGCGACTGGCCGGGCACCTACACCTCCACGCCACTTTGCGTCGCGCGGCCCGGCTCCACCGCCGAAGTCGCGGCAGTGGTGCGCGCCTGCGCCGAGGCGGGCGTGCCGGTGGTGCCGATGTCGGGCAATACCGGGCTGACCGGTGCGGGCAAGGCCGAGGGCGCGGTGGTGCTGTCCGTCGACCGCCTGAACACCATCACCGCGATCAAGCCCGACGCCCGCATCGCCATCGTCGGCGCGGGCGTGATCCTGTCGGCGCTGCACGACGCCGCCGCCGAACACGGGCTGATGTTCCCCCTCACGCTGGGCGCGCGCGGATCGGCCATGATCGGCGGCCTTCTGGGCACCAATGCGGGCGGGTCGAACGTGCTGAAATACGGCAACATGCGCGACCTGTGCCTCGGCCTCGAAGTCGTCACGCCCACGGGCGAGGTGATGGATCTGATGTCGGAACTGCGCAAGGACAACTCGGGCTACAACCTCCGCAACCTGATCGTGGGGGCCGAGGGCACGCTGGGCGTCGTCACGGCGGCGGTGCTGAAACTGGTCCCGCAACCGGCGGCCTATGCCACCGCGATGGTCGCCGTGCCCGCGCTCGACGACGCGCTGGCGCTCCTGAACCGGTTGCAGGTCGAAACCGGCGGCGCGGTCGAGGCTTTCGAATACATGCCCCGCGCCTACATGGAGCGGCACGTCCGCCTGACGGGCAAACGCCCGCCCTTCGACACCGACTACGACGTGAACCTGCTCGTGGAACTCGGCGCGACCGCCGCACGCGACGCGCAACCCGGCCCGGACGGCACGGTGCCGGTCGTCGCCCGGCTGGAGGCGCTTCTGGCCGAAGGGCTGGAAACCGGTGCGGTGCTGGACGCCGTGGTCGCGCAGAACGAGGCGCAGCGGGCCGAGATGTGGGACCGGCGCGAGGACGCGGCCGAGATCACCTTCGCCACCAAGCCCTTCGTCAACAACGACGTGGCCCTGCCGCTGGAGCAGGTGGCGGTCTTCCTCGACCGGATGAAGACGCGGCTGGCCAAGGTCGACCCCGACGGATCGGAACTCGCCATCGCGCACCTGGGCGACGGCAACGTGCATTACACCGCCTATATCTCGCGCGACGACAAAGCGCTTTACGACGCGGTGGTGGAGGCGGTGGAGGACGTGGCGCTGGAGTTGGGCGGCTCGTTCTCGGCAGAACACGGCGTGGGCCTGTCCAAGCTGAACTCGATGGCGCGGCGGAAGGACCCGGTGGCGCTGGCGATGATGCGAAGCATCAAGGCGGCGCTGGACCCCAAGGGCATCATGAACCCCGGCAAGGTCCTGCCCGGCTGAACCGGCGGACCGGGGCGCTGCCCCGGACCCCGACATATTTGCAAAGAGAAGAAGCTCTCAGGCAGATTTCCAGTCGAAGAAATCGTCGCTGGCTTGTGACAGAAGCTCAGAGGCGAGAGCGCGGCCCATATCCGCGCCGTCGGCGATGGGGCCGGTGCGCGCGCCGGCAAGACATTCCGAGCCGTCGGTGCGCAGGATTTCGCCGCGCAGGGTGAGCGTGTCGCCGTCAAGCGTGGCGAGCCCCGCGATGGGCGTTTCGCAGGAGCCGTCAAGTGCCGCGAGGAAGGCGCGTTCGGCGGCGAGGCGCTGGCCGGTGGGGGTGTCGTGGATGGCCTGCAGCAGGGTGGCGGTGGCGTCGTCATCCGCGCGCCGCTCGATCCCGATGGCCCCCTGCGCCACGGCGGGCAGCATGTCGTCGGTGTCGATCGGGGTGGCGGGGATCTTGTCCATCATGCCCAGCCGGTTGAGCCCGGCGGTGGCGAGGAAGGTGCAGGCGGCGACGTTGTCCTGCAGCTTCTTCATGCGGGTCTGCACGTTGCCGCGAAACTCCACGATGGGCTGGCCGGGGCGGCGGTGCAGAAGCTGCGCACGGCGGCGCAGCGAGGAGGTGCCGAGGACGGCATCGGGCGGCAGGTCCGCCAGCGCGCCATGGGCAAAGCTGACGAAGGCGTCGCGCGGGTCCTCGCGCGGCAGGTAGCAATCCAGAAGCAGGCCCGCGGGCTGTTCGACTGGCATGTCCTTCATCGAGTGCACGGCGATGTGGATATCGCCGCGCAGCATCGCCTCCTCGATCTCCTTGGTGAAAAGGCCCTTGCCGCCGATCTCCTTCAGCGGACGGTCCAGCACGCGGTCGCCGGTCGTCTTGATCACGACGATTTCGAAGGCGTCGTCGGGCAGGCCGTGGGCGGCAGCGAGACGCTCTCGCGTCTCGTGCGCCTGCGCGAGCGCGAGGGGCGAGCCGCGGGTGCCGATCTTGAGCGGGGCGGAGGGGGAAGGCGAGGTCATGGCGGAAGGGGTAAAGGTGTCAGGTTGACTTGACAAGTCGGGAGTGCAAGCTGTGCCCCGACCAACAGGATTCCGAGCATGACCAAGACGATACTGAAAGCGCTGGCGGGAGAGGTACAGGACGTCCCGCCGATCTGGATGATGCGGCAGGCGGGGCGCTACCTGCCCGAATACCGCGCCACGCGGGCGCAGGCCGGGGATTTCCTGTCGCTGTGCTACAATCCCGAACTGGCCGCCGAGGTCACGTTGCAGCCGATCCGCCGCTACGGGTTCGACGCGGCGATCCTGTTCGCCGACATCCTGCTCTTGCCACAGGCGCTGGGGGCGGACCTGTGGTTCGTCACCGGCGAAGGCCCGCGCCTGTCGACGATCACGTCCGAAGACGAACTGGCGCAGCTGAAGCCGGTGGACGAGATCGACGAGACGCTGTCCCCCATCTATGAAACCGTGCGCATCCTGAGCCGCGAATTGCCGTCCGAGACGACGCTGATCGGCTTTGCCGGAGCGCCTTGGACCGTGGCCACCTACATGATCGCCGGGAAGGGCACCAAGGACCAGGGGCCGGCGCATGCGCTGAAGGACGGGAACCGCGCGGTGTTCGAAGGCATCCTCGACCGGTTGACCGAAGGCACGATCCACTACCTGTCGAAACAGATCGAGGCGGGCGCGGAGGTCGTGAAGATATTCGACAGCTGGGCGGGGTCGCTGAAGGGCGAGGATTTCCGGAAATACGCGGTGGAGCCCTGCCGCCGGATCACCGCCGCGATCAAGGAACGGCATCCCGGCATCCCGGTGATCGGCTTCCCGCGCGAGGCGGGCGAGGGATACGTGGGGTTCCACGCCGCGACCGGCGTCGATTGCGTGGCTCTCGACAACTCGGTGTCGGCGGAATGGGCGGCGAAAGAGGTGCAGAAGGATGGTTGCGTGCAGGGCAACCTGGCATCAACACACATGGTCACGGGCGGGCAGGCGCTGGTCGACGAGACCCGCGCCATCGTCAAGGCATTCTCGGGCGGACCGCATATCTTCAACCTCGGCCACGGGATCACGCCGGACGCCGATCCCGACAACGTCACCCGCATGATCGAGGCGGTGCGGGGCGGGTAACCCGGAGACCGGGGTAACCCACGGGTTACCGGTAAAGCACTGATTAACAGTGAAGAACCGGTTAAAGGCGACCTGCTCATCGCGCCCTTGCAGCCGCGCCTCGCGACCGTCTGTGCGGAAAAACGCATGGCAGGTGTGCAGAGACGTTGCTTTTCCCCACAGGCACACCGCGTTACCTGACAGGTCCCGAAGGAAAGAAGACGACATGACGGCAATCGTTGACGTGACCGACCTGCGCAAGGTCTATGACGGCGGGTTCGAGGCGCTGAAAGGCGTGACCCTGCAGATCCGCGAGGGCGAGATCCTAGCCCTGCTGGGGCCGAACGGCGCGGGCAAGACGACCCTGATTTCGACCATCTGCGGGATCACGCGCGCCACGTCGGGGCGGGTGAGTGTGGGCGGGTACGACAACGTCACCGAGTTCCGCAAGGCGCGGTCGCTGATCGGGCTGGTCCCGCAGGAGATCGCGCTGGAACCGTTCGAGACGGTCTGGAACACGGTGTCGCTGACGCGGGGCCTCTATGGCCGGGGTCGGGACGACGCCTACCTTGAAAAGGTGCTGCGGCAACTGAGCCTCTGGGACAAGAAGGACGCCCGCACGATGGAATTGTCGGGCGGCATGAAGCGCCGGGTGCTGATCGCCAAGGCGCTGAGCCACGCGCCGCGCGTCCTGTTCCTTGACGAGCCGACGGCGGGCGTCGACGTCGATTTGCGGCGCGACATGTGGAACATCGTGGCCGACCTGAAGGCCGATGGCGTCACCATCATCCTGACCACCCATTACATCGAGGAGGCCGAGGCCATCGCCGACCGCGTGGCGGTGATCCGCAAGGGCGAGATCCTGCTGGTCGAGGAGAAGGACACGCTGATGCGGCGCATGGCGCAGAAGGAGTTGCGGATCGAGCTGCAGGCCCCCCTCTCCACGCTGCCGGAAAGCGTTGCCCGCGACAACCTGCGGCTGGTCGAGGACGGCAGCGCGCTGGTCTATACCTATGACACGACGGGCGAGCGGACGGGGATCACCCGGCTGCTGGCCAGCCTTTCCGAGGCGGGCATCGCGCTGAAGGACCTCAGCACCACGCAATCGAGCCTCGAAGACATCTTCGTCGGTCTCGTGAAGGAGGACGCGGCATGAACCTGCACGCCATCCGCGCCATTTACGTGAAAGAGATGATGCGGTTCTTCCGCACGCTGGCGCAGTCCTTCATCTCCCCGGTGCTGTCGACATCGCTTTATTTCGTCGTCTTCGGCACCGCCATCGGGTCGCGCATCCAGGAGGTGGACGGCGTCAGTTACGGCGCGTTCATCGTGCCGGGCCTCATCATGCTGAGCGTGATGACACAGGCCATTTCCAACGCGTCCTTCGCCATCTTCTTCCCGAAATTCACCGGCACGATCTATGAAGTGCTGACCGCACCGGTGAACTTCCTTGAAATCGTGGTGGGCTATGCGGGCGCGGCGGCGACCAAGGCGCTGTTCATCGGTGTCGTGATCCTTTTCACCGCGGCCTTCTTCGTGGAGCTGCAAATCCAGCACCCGCTGGCGATGATCGCGTTCCTTGTCCTGACCTGCACCTCCTTTTCGCTGTTCGGGTTCATCATCGGCATCTGGGCGAAGAATTTCGAGCAGTTGCAACTGATCCCACTCTTGATCGTGACGCCGCTCGTCTTCCTTGGCGGGTCGTTCTATTCGATCTCGATGCTGCCGCCGGTCTGGCAGACGATTTCGATGTTCAACCCGGTGGTCTACTTGGTTTCGGGCTTCCGCTGGTCGTTCTATGGCCTGTCGGACGTGCCGGTGGGGATCAGCCTTGTCGCCATCGCGGGGTTCACGACGCTCTGCATCGCGGTTGTCTACTGGATCTTCCGCACCGGCTGGCGCATCCGCGACTGATTGCGCGCGGTCTCAAAAACGGGCAGTTGCGCAGCGGTCGGCAATAAACCGGGGCGCCTGCCTTGTTTGGCGGGGTCCTGCCCTCTACATCGCCCCCCATGAAGCGATTTATCCCGTTCGTGAAATCCCCGCCGGTCGTGTCCATCGTGCGGTTGCAGGGCACGATTGCCGCAGGCTCCCGCGGGGCGCTGAGCGAGCGTGCGGTTGCCGCCAGCCTCGACAAGGCATTCAAACGCGGCAAGCCGAAAGCCGTCGCGCTCGAGATCAACTCGCCCGGCGGCAGCCCGGTGCAATCCTCGCTCATCGCCTCGCGCATCCGGCAACTGGCCGACAAGCACGAGGTGCCGGTGATCGCCTTCGTCGAGGACGTGGCCGCCTCCGGCGGATACTGGCTGGCCTGCGCGGCGGACGAGATTTTCGGCGATGCCGGATCGATCGTGGGATCGATCGGCGTGATTTCCGCCTCGTTCGGGGCGCATGACTTCATCGAACGCCACGGGATCGAACGGCGGGTCTACACCTCGGGCCGCTCGAAATCGCAGCTGGACCCGTTCAAGCCGGAAAACCCCGACGACGTGGCCCGCCTGAAAGGGCTGATGGAGCAGTTGCACACCACCTTCATCGACCACGTGAAATCGCGCCGGGGCGACCGGCTGGCCGACGATCCGCGCCTGTTCACGGGCGAGTTCTGGACCGGCGCGACCGCGCTGGAACTGGGCCTGATCGACGGGATCGGCCATGTCGAGACCGAGATGCGCGCGCGGTTCGGCGACGACGTGACCTTCCGCCTGTATGGCCAGCGGCGCGGGTTGCTGGCCCGGTTCGGCGCATCGCTGGTCGCCGATGTGAGCCACGCCATTGACGAACGCGCGGCCTACGCGCGGTTCGGCCTGTGACACCATGATCTTCAAGATCGTCACCCTGTTCCTGGTCGGCATGGCCGTGCTGGCGATGTTCGGCAAGCTGAAGGTTCCGGGGCAGAAGCGGCTTGCCTCGGCCAAGTGCCCGAAATGCGGCCGGTACCGGATCGGGCGCGGGACCTGTCCCTGCGGCAAGGCGGGCAAGGGATGATCGTTCCCTGGCTGCTGGCCGGACTGGGCCTTGGAGTGCTTGTCCTGGCCGGTGACGCGCTGGTGAAGGGGGCGGTGAACCTCAGCCTGCGGCTGGGCATCCCGGCGCTGATCGTCAGCCTGACGGTGGTGGCCTTCGGCACCTCGGCGCCCGAGCTTCTGATCGCGATCAACGCGGTGATCGGCAATGCGCCGGGGATCGCCATGGGCAACGTGGTGGGATCGAACACCGCCAACGCCCTGCTGGTGCTGGGCCTGCCGGCCATGTTCGCGGCACTTCACACGGCGGACACGGACGCGCGCAAAAGCTATCTCCAGATGATGGCGGCCACCGTGCTGTTCATCGCGCTGGCATTCGCGGGCGTGTTCGCGTGGTGGTCGGGCCTGATCCTGCTCGGCGGGCTTGCGCTTTATATCGGGTCGGCGTTGCGCGCGGCGCGGCGGCACCGCCGGGCGCGGAAGAACGGCAATGGCGACAACGACGACCTGGACGGCGCCGACCCGTCGATGCCGGGCCTGAAGATCGCAATGTACCTTGTCGCGGGCCTTGTCGGCCTGCCGCTGGGCGCGGACCTGCTGGTGGACAATGCCAGCATCATCGCACGCACCTTTGGCATCAGCGACACGGCCATCGGCCTGACGCTGGTCGCATTGGGCACCTCGCTGCCGGAACTGGCAACCACGGTGATGGCGGCGTTGCGGCGGCAGGCGGACGTGGCGCTGGGCAGCGTGATCGGGTCCAACATGTTCAACCTGCTGGCCATCATCGGGGTCGCCTCGCTAATCGGGGCGATCCCGGTCGACCGCGCCTTCCTGACCTTCGACCTGTGGGTGATGCTGGCGGCCTCGGTCATGCTGGTCCCCTTCGTGTTCTTCGGCCAGCCCGTCACCCGCATCTGGGGCGCGGGGTTGACGGCGATCTATCTGACCTACGTCTGGGTTGTGCTAAGCTGATGCGAGGGAGGTGAACATGCGCGCCTTGGTGACCGGAGCGGGAAAGCGGCTGGGACGGGCGATGGCCCTGCATCTGGGCAGCCGCGGGTACGACGTCGCGGTGCATTACGCCTCCTCGTCGGACGCGGCGGACGAGGTCGCGGGGTTGCTGCGCGACATGGGCCGCAAAGCCGTCACCGTGCAGGCCGACCTGCTGGACGAGGCGCAGACGCAGGCGCTGGTCCCCGCCGCGATGGAGGCCCTGGGCGGGCCGATCACCTGCCTTGTGAACAACGCCTCGATCTTCGAATACGACACCATCGAAAGCGCCACGCGCGACAGCTGGGACCGGCACCTTGAATCGAACCTGCGCGCGCCCTTCGTGCTGACACAGGCCGTCGCCGCGTCGATGCCCGACGCCGTGCCGGACGACCGTGGCGAACCCGTCGCACAGGGCCTTGTCGTCAACATGATCGACCAGCGCGTGCGCAAGCTGACGCCCGAGTTCATGACCTACACCATCGCCAAGATGGGCCTGTGGGCCTTCACCCGCACGGCGGCGCAGGCGCTTGCCCCGCATGTGCGCGTGAACGGCATCGGACCGGGCCCCACCTTGCAGGGCGGACGGCAGTCGGCAGAGCATTTCGCCAAGCAGCGCGCGGCCACCGTGCTGGAGCGCGGAGCGGACGAATCGGACATCACCGGGGCGCTCGATTACCTGCTGAACGCGCGGGCGGTGACGGGGCAGTTGATCTGCGTCGATGGCGGCCAGCACCTTGGCTGGCAAACCCCGGACGTGATCGGCGTAGAGTGACGCCGGGGCAAGTTGTGCACCTCCGCCGGGCAGTGCCGCAAAAGGCAAAATATTTTTTAGTATTTTCAGGATGTTGAGCGCGCTCCAAATTTTTATAACATGTTTTCAATAGCTTGCAATACTGCCTAAAATTTGGGCAATCCAATCAAGCCTGCCGAGAACAAGGAAAAATTCCGGATGCCCGCACCTTATCCTGAAACTTGTCCACAGGAACCGTGGATTTGTTAAGTCTTGCTGAAACCGCTTTGGGCCTCTAACGACTCACCTCGAATCATCCATGTCCGACACCGAATCATCCCTGACCGGCCACGCGCTGATCCAGTCGTATCTGAAGACGCTGGATGGCTCGCCGGGCGTGTACCGCATGCTCGATGCGCAGGCGCGGGTTCTGTATGTTGGCAAGGCGCGCAACCTGCGCGCGCGCGTGTCGAATTACGCGCGCCCTTCAGGCCACAGCCCGCGCATCGCGCGCATGATCCGCGACACCGCGCAGATGATGTTCCTGACCACCCGGACCGAGACCGAGGCGCTGCTGCTTGAACAGAACCTCATCAAGCAGCTCAAGCCGCGCTACAACGTGCTGTTGCGCGACGACAAGTCGTTCCCGAACGTGCTGGTGGCCAAGAACCATCCCTATCCGCAGATCAAGAAACATCGCGGCGCAAAGACCGAAAAGGGCGCCTATTACGGCCCCTTCGCCAGCGCCGGCGCGGTCAACCGCTCGCTCAACCAGTTGCAGAAGGTGTTCCTGCTGCGGAACTGTTCGGATTCGATGTTCGACAGCCGCACGCGGCCCTGCCTGCTGTACCAGATCAAGCGCTGCAGCGCGCCCTGCGTCGGCTATATCGCCGAAGAGGATTACGCGCGCTCGGTCAAGGATGCCGAACGGTTCCTGCAGGGCAAGTCGACCGAAGTGCAGGCGCTCTTGGCCGAACAGATGCAGGAAGCCTCCGAGGCGATGGAATTCGAACGCGCCGCCGCCCTGCGCGACCGCATCCGCGCCATGACGCAGGTGCAGACGGCGCAGGGCATCAACCCGCGCGGCGTGACCGAGGCTGACGTGATCGCGCTGCACCTCGATCGCGGGCAGGCCTGCGTGCAGGTCTTCTTCATCCGGGCGAACCAGAACTGGGGCAACCGCGATTTCTATCCCCGCGTGGGCGAATACGTGGAGGAGGCCGAGGCGCTCGAAGCCTTCATCGGCCAGTTCTACGACACCAAGGAACCGCCCCGGCAACTGATCCTGTCCCACGCCATCGAGAACCCCGACCTGATGGCCGAGGCCCTGACCGAGAAGCTGGGCCGCAAGGTCGAGATCCTCGTGCCGCAACGGGGGGAGAAGGCCGAACTGGTCGCCTCTGCCGCGCGCAACGCCCGCGAAAGCCTCGCCCGGAAGATGGCGGAAACGGCGACGCAGGCGCGGCTGCTCAAAGGTCTGGCCGAGGCGTTCGACCTCGACGCCCCGCCGCAGCGGGTGGAGGTGTACGACAACTCCCATATCCAGGGCGCGCATGCGGTTGGCGCGATGATCGTGGCGGGACCCGACGGGTTCCTGAAATCGAGCTATCGCAAGTTCAACATCAAGGGCACCGACCTGACGCCGGGCGACGATTTCGGCATGATGAAAGAGGTGCTGACCCGCCGCTTCACCCGCCTTCTGAAAGAAGACCCCGACCGCGAGAAAGGCGACTGGCCCGACCTTTTGCTGATCGACGGCGGCGCCGGGCAGGTCAGCGCGGTGCGCGAGATCATGGAGGATATGGGGGTCGAGGACATCGCGATGGTCGGCGTCGCCAAGGGCGTGGACCGTGACGCGGGCAAGGAAGAATTCCACCGCACCGGCAAGCGCCCCTTCGCGCTGAAGCACAACGATCCCGTCCTCTATTTCGTGCAACGCCTTCGGGACGAGGCGCACCGGTTCGCCATCGGCACCCACCGCGCCAAGCGGGCCAAGGCCGTGTCAAAGACCCCGCTTGACGACATCCCCGGCGTGGGTGCGGCGCGCAAACGCGCGCTTCTGGCGCATTTCGGGTCGGCCAAGGCGGTGAGCCGCGCCAACCTCGCGGACCTCAAGGCGGTGGACGGGGTGTCGGAGACGCTGGCCGAAAAAATCTACGACTTCTTCCACGAAGGCGGCTGACGCCTATTCGGCGGGGCGGGCGAGCGGCGGGCGTTCGTCTTCCTCGAACTCGAACGTGTCGAGCCGGCGCGCGCGGCGGCTGGCCTTGTCGGCGCTGACGCGGATTTCCGACAGGTCCTTCGCCGCCTGCCCGAAGTGCCGGTCAAGGTTGTCGACCCGCGCGCCCAGCCGCGTCACGTCGTCGTTCAAAAGCCCCAGTTCGCGCCGGATCGCGCCTGCCTGTTCGCGCATCCGCGCGTCCTTCAGAACCGCGCGCATCGTGTTCAGCACCGCCATGCAGGTCGTCGGCGACACGATCCAGACCCGCGCGGCGAACCCTTCGCGCACCACGTCGGCGAAATTGGCGTGCAACTCGGCATACACCGCCTCGGACGGCAGGAACAGCAGCGCCCCATCCGCCGTTTCTCCGGGCAGGACGTACTTGTCGGCGATATCGCGGATATGCTTGCGCAGGTCACGCTTCATCTGGGCGATGGCGGCGTTCAGCTCGGCATTCGTGCCCGACCGGCGGATCGCCTCGTAGGCGTCCAGCGGGAACTTGGCATCCACCACGATCGGTCCCGGCGGTTGCGGCAGGTGGATCAGCAGATCGGCCCGCGCGCCCGTCGTCAGCGTCGCCTGCCAGGTATAGCTGTCCTTGGGCAGCGCCTTGGCGACGATGTCGTGCAACTGGATCTCGCCGAAGGCACCGCGCGTCTGCTTGTTCGACAGGATGTCCTGCAGCGACAGCACGTCGCCCGACAGCTTGGTGATGTTGGCCTGCGCCCGGTCGATGGCCGTCAGGCGCTCCTGCAACTCGCCCAGCGACTGCGCCGTGCGGCGGGACGCCCCGCCCAGCGCCTCTGCCATCTGCGCGTTCACATCCGCCAGCCGCGCCTCCATCAGCCGCAACACCTGCGTTTGCGACGCCGCCTGCGCCTCGGACACGTGGGTCAGACCGCCGGCAAGCTGCTGTTGCCCGTCGCCTAGGGCCTGCACCCGCGCGTTCAGCGCCGCGACCGATTGCGCGAGGGGTTCGGACGCACGCGCGGCGCGGGACGCCGCCCGGGCCGAGGACCACAGCAGGATAAGAACCACCAGCGCCACAGCCCCCAGCGCCAGCACGACCGGATCGTCCAGAGCGATCTGCAAATCACCCAGCTGGATCATGTGCGGCCGAACAGCCGTTCGATGTCAGCCAGCTTCAACTCGACATACGTGGGCCGCCCGTGGTTGCACTGGCCGGAATGGGGCGTCGCCTCCATCTCGCGCAAGAGGGCGTTCATCTCGTCCGCCTGCATCCGACGCCCGGATCGCACCGATCCGTGGCAGGCCATGCGGCTGAGGATCGCGTCGATCCGCGCCTGCACCAGCTGGCTGTCGCCCTCGTCCGTCAGCTCGTCAAGAATGTCGCGGATCAGCGGCGCTGCCTCGACCGTGCCGAGGATCGCGGGCACCTCCCGCACGGCGAGCGCGGTTGGGCCGAACGCCTCGATTCCGAGGCCGAGGCGGGTGAGGTCTTCGGCACGGGTCAGAAGCAGGTCGCGTTCTTCGCGTGTGACCTCGATAACCTCGGGGATCAGCAGCGCCTGCGCGGCGACGCCCCGCGCGGCCACCTGCGCCTTCAGCTTTTCATAGACCAGCCGCTCATGCGCGGCGTGCTGGTCGACGATCACCATCCCGTCCCGCGTCTGCGCGATGATGTAGCACTCGTGCACCTGCCCGCGTGCCGCGCCCAGCGGCTGGTCGGCGGCGGGCGCAGGCGCTGGTTCCTCCACCACGTCCTCCACCCGCGCCGATACCGGCGCGAAGGGCGCGGGCCCCTCGCTCATCCGGTGCGGCAGGGGCGCGGAGACAGAGCGGGAGGCAAGGTCCATCTGGTAAACCGGTGTGACGGGGGTTTCGGGGCGGGCGGCCCCGAGCGTCGCGCCTGCCACGGTGGTCGAGGCGCGATGCCCCGCCTCGGCCAAGGCATGGCGCAAGCCGCTGACGATCAGGCCGCGCGCCGCGCCGGGATCGCGGAACCGCACTTCGGACTTCGCCGGGTGCACGTTCACGTCAACAAGGTGCGGATCGCAATCGATGAAGAGCGCCGCCGCCGCGTGCCGGTCGCGCGGCAGAAGGTCGTAATAGGCGGCCCGCAATGCCCCACCCAGCAGCTTGTCCCGCACCGGGCGGCCACCCACGAACAGGTACTGCGCCACCGCCGCGCCTCGCGAATAGGTCGGCAGCGCGGCGAACCCCGTCAGGTGCAGCCCGTCGCGTTCGGCATCGAGCGGCAGGGAATTGTCGATGAACTCCCGCCCGATGATCTGCCGCAGCCGCCCCTGCAGCGCGCCGAACAGGTCTCCGGTCTGCGCATCGGCGCGGAAGGTCACCCGGTCCTGCCCGCCCGAGCGGTCGCGCAGGGTGAAACCGACGAAGGGTTCGGCCATGGCGAGGCGCTTGACCACGTCGGTCACCGCCTGCATCTCGGACCGGGCGGAGCGGAGGAACTTCAGCCGTGCGGGCGTGGCATAGAAAAGGTCGCGCAACTCCACCACGGTGCCCGCGTTCAGCGCGGCGGGGGTGACGGCGCCCTGAACCCCGCCTTCGACCGTGACGCGGTGCGCGGGCTCGTCCGGCGGGCGGGAGATGAGCGTCAACCGCCCCACCGCGCCGAGGGAGGGCAGCGCCTCCCCCCTGAACCCGAAGGAGCGGATGTCGAGCAGGTCGGCCCCGTCGGTCTTGGACGTGGCGTGGCGCGACAGGGCGAGCGCCAGGTCGTCGGGCCCCATGCCGCAGCCATCGTCGGTGACCCGGATGAGCGTGGTGCCGCCATCGGCGACCTCGACCGCGATACGCGTCGCGCCCGCATCCAGCGCATTCTCGACCAGCTCCTTCACCGCGCTCGCCGGGCGCTCCACCACTTCCCCTGCCGCGATGCGGTTGATGGTGGCGTCATCCAGCTGTCGGATGACCGGTCTTGTGGATATGTTGCGGGCGTCGTCCGGCATACCACGAGATGTAGCAGGGCATGGGTGATTCCGGAAGGGCAGAGGCAGCAAGGCCTTTCGAAAGGCCTTGGCGAAGCGCCCGCGCGGGTGCTTGGTCAAGCGATTTCGAAATCGCTTGGGCCGCCGCGCGCGGCGGCAACGATCTTCGAAGATCGTTGCACGAAAAAACCCGGGCGCGAACGCCCGGGCAGTGGTCACATGAGGGTTGATCGGGAAGGAACGATCAGCCCTTGGAGAATTCGGGATACGCCTCCATGCCCAGTTCCGACATGTCGAGACCGTTCACTTCGTCCTCTTCGCTCACCCGTATGCCCATCACGGCCTTGAGGATGAACCACACGACGAGGCTGGCGACGAAGGTGAAGACACCGTAGGCCGCGATGCCCATCAGCTGCGTGCCGAGGCTGGCGTCGCCGTTGTAGAAGACAACCGCGATGGTGCCCCAGATGCCCGCGAACAGGTGCACCGGGATGGCACCGACCACGTCGTCGAGCTTGAACCGGTCGAGCATCGGGATGGTCAGGACAACGATCACGCCACCCACGGCACCGATCCACAGCGCGCCGAACAGCGTCGGTGCCAGCGGCTCGGCGGTGATCGACACGAGGCCGGCCAGCGCGCCGTTCAGCACCATCGTGAGGTCGGGCTTCTTGTAGAGGATCTGCGTCAGGATCAGCGCGGTCACCGCGCCGGCTGCCGCCGCCATGTTGGTGTTGGCAAAGATGCGCGACACGTCGCTGACGTCACCCACGGTGCCCATTGCCAGCTGCGACCCGCCGTTGAAGCCGAACCAGCCGAGCCACAGGATGAACGTCCCCAGCGTGGCGAGGGCAAGGTTCGAACCGGGCATCGGGTTGACGCGACCGTCCTTGTACTTGCCCAGACGCGGGCCCAGCACGATGACACCCGCCAGCGCCGCCCAGCCACCGACCGAGTGCACGACCGTCGACCCCGCAAAGTCCGAGAAGCCCGCTTCGGACAGCCAGCCGCCGCCCCACTGCCACGACCCCGAGATCGGGTACATGACACCGGTCAGCACGACGACGAAGATCAGGAAGGGCCACAGCTTGATCCGCTCGGCCACGGCGCCCGACACGATCGAGGCGGTCGCGGCGACGAAGACCAGTTGGAAGAAGAAGTCGGACCCGACCGACGCATAGTCAAGCGCGGCATCCGCCGCCGACACGCCCACCGGATCAAGAACCGTCGGCACGAAGAAGCTGCCGACATAGCCGTTGAAATCGCCGGGATACATCAGGTTGAAACCGATGAACCAGTACATGATCGCGGCTATGGAATAGAGCGCGATGTTCTTGGTCATCTGCATGGTCACGTTCTTGCCGCGCACCAGCCCGCCTTCGAGCATGGCAAAACCCGCGGCCATGAAGAACACCAGAAAGCCCGCCATGCAGAACAGCAGGGTGGTCATGATGTACGGGCCGATCTCGTCGAAACCGGGCGCCGCGTCCTGGGCCAGCGCAAGGCCGGGCAGCAGGACGACCGCCGCGCCAAGGGCCAGAGAGTTGCGAAGTGTCATTGTGAAATTCCCCTTGGTCAGCGCGCCTTACAGCGCATCTTCGTTGGTTTCGCCGGTGCGCACCCGCACGGCCTGGACCACGTCGAGAACAAAGATCTTGCCGTCGCCGATCTTGCCCGTCTGTGCGGTCTTGGTGATGGTCTCGACGACCTGGTCGGTCATCGCCGCCGTCACCGCGATCTCCAGTTTGATTTTCGGTACGAAGTTCACGGCATATTCGGCGCCGCGATAGATTTCGGTGTGGCCCGATTGCGATCCGAAACCCTTGATTTCGGTCACCATCATGCCGCGCACGCCAATCTCGGTCAGTGCCTCGCGCACTTCTTCGAGCTTGAACGGCTTGATCGTTGCAATGATCAGTTTCACCAGTGTCCCCTTTCCTTGCGCGGGTCGGGCCCGCTGCTTGCACCCGCAAGAAATCGGTCGGTGGCGCGTGAAAGGAAGGATTTGGCGTATCGAGCGTCTCGAAACCGGACGTGCGCGCACATTTTTTAAGCACAAATGCGTCACAGCCTAAAATTTCATCAGTATCGAATCCGGCAGGTCGCGTCGCGGTCTCTACAAACGCGGCGCATCGGGGTATACATCGGCAAAACAGCACGAGCCGGGCAGGCCAGATCATGAGTGAGTCAAAGGGACGCAAACCGCGGCTTGTCGCGGATCGTCGGTACAGCGCGTCCAAACCCAAGGCCGCGCGCAAGACCAGGCGCCGCCCGAAAAAGCGCACGGCGCGCAAGGGCGGCATCCGCGGCTGGCTGCTCGCCGTCCTGATGTGGCCGGTGCGCCTGCTGTGGCGGCTGACGCTTGCGGGCACGGCGATCGTTGCCGTGCTGGTGGGCCTCGCGGTCTTCTACTACGCCTCGACCATTCCCGATTATGACACGCTGCTGGACGGGCGTGCGCGCGGGTCGGTCACGCTCCTTGACCGGAACGGGCGCACCTTTGCGTGGCGCGGCGACCAGTTCGGCGGGGCGATCGCGGTGTCGCAGGTCTCGCCGCACCTGAAGAACGCGGTGATCGCGACCGAGGACAAGCGCTTCTACCGCCATTTCGGCGTCAGCCCGCGCGGCGTGGCGTCGGCCATGCGCATCAACGTGCGAGAGGGGCGCGGGCCGCTGTCCGGCCACGGCGGGTCCACCATCACCCAGCAAGTCGCCAAGCTTCTGTGCCTCGGCCAGCCCTTCGATCCCGCCATCTGGGCGTCGGAGGCGAAGTACGAGGCCGAATGCCGCCGCACCACGCTCTGGCGCAAGGTCAAGGAAGCGGCCTATGCGCTGGCGCTGGAGACACGCTTCACCAAGGACGAGATCCTCGGCATCTACCTCAACCGCGCCTTCCTCGGCTCCGGCGCGCGCGGGTTCGAAGCGGCCTCCAAACGCTATTTCGGCAAATCCGCGCAGCTGGTGAACGCGCCCGAGGCGGCGATGCTGGCGGGCCTTCTGGTCGCGCCGACGCGGTACGCGCCCACCAATGACCTCGACCGGTCCCGCAGTCGCGCCAACCTCGTGCTCGGCCTGATGGAAGACCAGGGCTACCTCACCAAGGCAGAGGCCGACACCGCCCGCGCCAACCCCGCCGTCCTGTCACAGGCGGCCGAGGCGCGCGCGGGCGGCGCCTTTGCCGACTGGGTGGTGTCGTCGGGCCCGGAATTCTTCACCCGCAACACCACCGACGACGTCTTCATCCAGACCACGCTTGACCCCGCCGTGCAGCGCGCCGCCGAAGAGGCGCTGTCCTATGTCTTCGAGAACCGCGTGCGCGAAGGGTCCGAAGCGCAGGCCGCCATCGTGGTGATGAGCGCCGACGGCGCGGTGCGCGCGATGGTCGGCGGGCGGCAATTGCGCAGCGCCGGCGGGTTCAACCGCGCGACGCAGGCCAACCGGCAGACCGGGTCGTCGTTCAAGCCGTTCATCTACGCGCTGGCGATGCAGGAAGGTTATTCGCCGCTCGATTTCGTGCGGGACGAACCCTACACGATCAATGTCCCCGGTTCGGGGCCCTACACGCCCAGCAACTATGACAACAAGTTCCACGGCCGCATCACCCTGACCGAGGCGCTGGCCCAAAGCTACAACATCCCCGCCGTGAAGATCTCCGAAGGTCTGGGCCGCGACAAGGTGCGCGAGATCGGCCGCAATTTCGGCCTGTCGGGACCGCTGGTGGACAGCCCCTCGGTCGCGCTGGGGGCGTCGGAATCGACGCTGCTGGAGATGACGGGCGCCTATGCGGGCATCCTGAACGGCGGCTCCTCGGTGACGCCCTATGGCCTTGTCGAGTTGCGCCTGCAGGGCGAATCCGAGCCGCTGATGGGCACGACGGGCGGCATCGGCCCCCGCGTGATCCGCGAGGACGCGGCGCAGAAACTCGTCTGGATGATGTACCAGGCGGTGGAAACGGGCACCGGCACCCGCGCCCGGCTCGACGACCGGCAGGTCGCGGGCAAGACCGGCACGACGCAGGCGGCGCGGGACGCGTGGTTCATCGGGTTCACCGCCGATTACGTGGCGGGCGTCTGGATGGGGTATGACGACAACACGCCCCTGACCGGCGTGACGGGCGGTGGCCTCCCGGCGGCGATCTGGCGGGAGACGATGGTGCGTGTCCATGCCGGCGTGCCGCCCCGCCCCCTGCCGATGATCGTGCCCGAAACGCCCGCCTCGCGCGCGGCAGAGGCGCAGCGGCAGCCTACCCGGCGGCAACAGGTCAAACGCGAAACCGTCCTGCGGCAGGTCCTGCGCGATCTTCTGGGTCAGAACTAGCGGCTACGCGCCGCCCCACCGCATCAGGGTAAAGACCGTCCCGCCATAGCGGCGCTCTTCCAGCGTCTCGAACCCCTCGGGCGGGTCCATCGGCGCGGCCTCTTCCCAGACGATCAGCGCATCCTCGGCGAGCCAGCCGCCCCAAGCGGCGGCGGCAAGCGCACGCGCGCCAAGATCGCGGCCATAGGGCGGGTCAAGAAAAACGAGGCCGGCCATCAGGCCGGATGAGTGGCCCGGCCGTGTCGCGTCGCGGGCAATCAGCCGGGCGCGGCCGCCCAGACCCAGCGCGCGGATATTGTCGCGGATCAGGCCCTGCCCCACGCGTCCGCTTTCGACGAACACCGCCTCAGCCGCGCCGCGGCTCAGCGCCTCCAGCCCCAGCGCCCCGGTCCCCGCGAAGAGATCGAGCACCCGCGCACCCGTCACCGGATCGCCGTAACGCCCGCCTTCCAGCACGTTGAACAGGGCTTCGCGCAGGCGGTCGGTGGTGGGGCGCAGCGCCGCCTTGGCGTCGCCTTTGCCCAGCGCCGCCAGCCGCCTGCCACCCAGCTCTCCGCCGACGATCCTCACGCGCGCAAAAGTGCCTTCAGGTCGGTGTCGGGGTCGGCGATGGTGTCGGGCGCGGGCGAGCGGCCCGCCTCGATCAGCCGCTTGCCGATCATGTAGCCGCGCGGATCGTTCATCGCGTCCACCGCCAGCAGCGTCAGCCCGTGGTAGTACCAGAAGGACACGGCATCGCCTTCTCCCTGCCGCGTCACGATCCGGTCATAGCCGGTGTTCAGCCCGGCGATCTGCAGCTTGGTGTCGTACTGGTCCGACCAGAACCACGGCTGTGGCACGTAATCGATGCCCGCGCCCATCATGTTCTGCGCCACCACCTCGGCCTGGTCGATGGCGTTCTGCACCGATTCCAGCCGGATGCGCTGGCCCCGGAACGGCAGCGAGGCGCAATCGCCCGCCGCCCAGATATTTGCGTCCGACGTGCGCCCGTGCAGGTCGGTGCGGATGCCGTTCTTGATGGCAAGCCCCGCCGCCTCGGCCAGCGCGGTCGCGGGTGCGATGCCGACGCCGACGATCACGAAATCGACCTCCAGCCGCGTGCCGTCCGTCAGGTGGGCCGCGCGCACCCGGTCGTCGCCGTCTAGCCGGTCGAGCCCCGTGCCTTCGCGGATGTCGACGCCATGGCTGGTATGCAGGGCGCGGAAATAATCCGATGTCTCGGGCGCGGCGACGCGGCCAAGGATTCGGTCGGCCATTTCGACCAGCGTCACGGCGAGGCCGCGCTTGGCGCAGACCGCCGCCGCCTCCAGGCCGATATAGCCGCCGCCCACGATCAGGACCCGCGCGCCCTCGCGCACCTGGGGCTCCATGGCGTCGACGTCCGCCAGCGTGCGCACCACGTGCACCCCGCCAAGGTCACCGCCGATGGCGGCGGGCAGGCGGCGCGGCACCGATCCCGTGGTCAGCGCCAACTGGTCGTAATGCAGCACCTCGCCGCCCACGGTCACGGTCTGCGCCTCAGCGTCGATCGCGTCCACGCGCGCGCCGGTCTTCAGGGTGATCGACTGGTCGGCGTAAAAGCTTTCGGGTCGCAGGAACAGCCTCTCCAGCGCCATGTCGCCCAGCAGGTAGCCCTTGCTCAGCGGCGGGCGCTGGTAGGGCGGGACCGGCTCTTCGCAGACCAGCGTGACCTCGCCGTCGAACCCGTCCTTGCGCAGCCGCGCGACCAGGGATGCCCCGGCCTGCCCGCCGCCCACTACGATGAAATGCGCCATACTCGTCCTCGTTGGCCTTTGCCCGTCTCCCGATTATATCAGCCGCAGACGAAACCCAACCGGTCGAAGGACGACACGAATGATTGCTCAAGGCGACACGCTTCCCGCTGCAACGCTTCTGAAGATGGGAGAGAACGGCCCCGAACAGGTGGACCTCGGATCGAAGACCGCAGGCCGCAAGGTCGTGATCTTCGCCGTGCCGGGTGCCTTCACCCCCACCTGCCACTCGGCCCACGTGCCGTCCTTCATCCGCACCAAGGACGAATTCGACGCCAAGGGCGTGGACGAGATCATCTGCGTCTCCGTCAACGACCCCTTCGTGATGAAGGCCTGGGGAGAGGCCACGGGCGCCACCGATGCCGGCCTGACCCTGCTGGGCGATGCCGATGGCAGCTTCACCAAGGCGATCGGCATGGATTTCGACGCGCCGCCCGCCGGCCTGATAACCCGGTCCAAGCGCTACGCGATGCTGGTCGAGGACGGCAAGGTCACCACCCTGCATGTCGAGGAAAGCCCCGGCACCTGCGAAGTGTCGGGCGGCGAGGCCCTGCTTGCCACGATGTGAGCCGGACAAGGGGGGTGGGTGAAATCACCCACCCTACGATTGCAGGGGCACCGGCGGTGCGCGATGGCCGGCGGTGCCGGGTGAGATCACCCGACCTACGTCACCCCGCCTGCACAAGCGTGCGCGTGGGGAACGGGATGTCGATCCCGCCGGCATCCAGCGCCTCTTTCACCGCGCGCTTCATGTCCGCCTGGTAGGCGAAGTAATCCGACGCATCCACCCAGACCCGCACGAGGAAATCCACCGACGAATCGCCCAGGTTGTTGACCTGGATGAACGGCGCGGGATCGCTTTTCGACCGCGGATCGCCAAGGATCGTGTCGCGGATGATCCGCTCCGCCTCGGCCAGGTTGGCGCCGTAACCGACCCCGAAGGTCCATTCCGCGCGCCGTGTCGGATAGGTCGAGTAGTTGGTGATCGTGTTTCCCCAGACCTCGCTGTTGGGAATGATGATCTGCACGTTCCCGACCGAGGCGAGCTCGGTGAAGTTGAGCGTGATGGCCTTCACGGTGCCCATCTGCCCGTTGACCTCGACGAAATCGCCCTGCCGGATCGGCCGGAAGAAGATCAGCATCACCCCCGCCGCCACGTTCGACAGCGTGCCCTGAAGGGCAAGGCCGATGGCCAGGCCCGCCGCACCGATCACCGCCACGACGGACGTCGTCTGCACCCCGAAGGTGTTCAGCACGAACAGGAAGGCAAAGCCGATGATCGCGTAGCGCGCGATGTTGGCAAGGAAATCAAACAGCGTGTCGTCCATCTGCGGATGCCGGTGCGCGATGCGCATGATCCGCCGCGACACCCAGCCCGCGATGATGAACCCCGCGATCAGGATCACGATGGCGGCAAGCACCGATCCCAGCACCTGCGCGAGGAACTCGACCGACACGATGTCTCCAACGGTGCGGCCCTGCCACACCTCCGTCTGCAAAAGCTGTTCGATCATGCCGCCGCGTCCTCCATGGCGCGGGCAAGGGTCATGTCCAGTTCGGTCAGCCCGTTGGCGTCATGGGTGACCAGCGTCACCTCGACCCGGTTGTAGACATTGGCCCATTCGGGGTGATGATCCATCTTGTCGGCCACGATGGCGATCCGCGTCATCCAGCCGAAGGCCTGCGCGAAATCCTTGAACCTGAACGTCTTGGTGATCGCGTCCCGTTCGCCGTCATGCGCCCATCCCCGCGCTTCGGCCCATGCCAGCGCGTCGGCGCGCGCCGCGTCTTCCAGTCTGGTCATTCGTCTTCCTCGACCTGGACCTTGCGGAACGGTCCGAACGCCGCAAGGTCGGTGTTTTCATCTTCCACGGCGGCCCGTTCGGCCTCCAGGTACCGCGCCACCGCGTCCCGGAACCCGGCATCCCGGATCCAGTGCAGCGAATGCGTGGTCACAGGCATGTAACCCCGTGCCAGCTTGTGCGTTCCCTGCGCCCCCGCCTCGACCCGGCCGAGCCCCTGCGCGATGGCATAGTCGATGGCCCGGTAATAACACGCTTCGAAATGCAGGCAGGGGTGATCCTCGACACAGCCCCAGTAGCGGCCATAAAGCGTCTCGCGCCCGATGAAGTTCAGCGCCCCCGCCACGTCCCGTCCATCGCGCGAGGCCATGACCAGCGCCATGTCGCCCCTGAGCGTGTCCTGCGCGATGTCGAAGAACTCCCGCGTCAGGTAGGGAGAGCCCCACTTCCGCGCCCCGGTATCGGTGTAGAACCGCCAGAAGGCATCCCAGTGATGCGGGCGGATGTCATCGCCGGTGAGCGTCGCGATCTCGCCGCCAAAGGCCTGCGCCACCCGGCGTTCCTTGCGGATCGTCTTGCGCTTGCGGGAGTTCAGCGCGGCGAGGAAATCGTCGAACGTCGCGTAGCCGTCATTGACCCAGTGAAACTGCTGGCTCGCCCGGCGCAGCAGGCCGATCTTCTCGCCCGCGATGGCCTCCGCCTCGGTGCAGAAAGTGACGTGCAGCGACGACACCTCGTTCTCCGCCGCCAGCTGTACCGCGCCCTGCACCAGCGCGCTCAACCCCGCCGCCTCGAACCCCGGCCGGGTGAGGAACCTCCGCCCCGTGGCGGGCGTGAACGGCACCGCCTGCTGCAGCTTGGGGTAATATGCCCCGCCCGCGTTTTCATAGGCATGGGCCCAGGAATGGTCGAAGATATACTCGCCCATCGAATGGCTCTTGGCATACAGCGGCGCCACGGCCACCGCCTCGCCCCCCATCCGCGCCACAAGGTGACGCGGCTGCCAGCCGGTGCCGGACCCGACCGATCCCGACGCTTCCAGCGCATGCAGGAACCGGTGCGTGGTGAACGGATCATTCGGCGCACCGCCATCCGCCGCCTCGGGACAGGCGCAGGCATCCCACTCCGCCTCCGGGATGGCATCCATCCCGCCCAGCACCTCGATCGCTATGGTCCGGTCATCATCCATCGCAACGCCTCATGCAGGGACAGATGGCGCTCACGCTCGCGGGTTCAAGCGAGGTAACCCTCGAAGGTGACCTGGTCGGCCACCTTGCGCGCCTCCCGCTCCGCCTCGGGTGACCGCACGGTCCAGCACAGGATGCTGCGGCCCCCTGCCTTCACCTCCGCGACCCTCGGCGCCTGAAGGTCCCGCACGTCATGGCTGATGAAATCGCAGCCCAGCCGCTCCACGTCGGGAATGGCACGCAGGGCCTGCCTGCGCGCCTCCGGCACCAGCGGCCAGTCCTTCGCCGCCCAGTCGCAGGTCACAAGCCCCCTCGGCACGTCCGGCAAGGCCTCGGCCAGAACCTCCACGCTGTGCGGGTTGAACGACATCACCGCCACCGGCCCTTCATAGCCGCGCAACAGATCCGCCGCCGCGCGCTCCAGCCGGCCCACGCCCGGCCCCAGCGCTCCGTCCTGGTCCTTCACCTCGATCACCAGGGGCACCGCGCCACCGACGATCTCCAGCACCTCTGCCAGCGTCGGCACACCCTCGTCACCACCAAGCAGTCGCCGCCCGGCAAGCTCGTCCACGGGCACCGCCGCAACCGCCCCGGCCTGCCCGGTCAACCGCGCCATGTCGTAATCGTGAAACACCATCGGCACGCCGTCGGACGAGGGCTGCAGATCGATCTCGATCCCGTATCCCGCCGCCACCGCCGCACGGATCGCCGCGCGGCTGTTCTCGGGCCGCCCATGCGCCACGTCATGCAGGGCCCGATGCGCGATCGGGCGGCGCAGGAACGCCTCAGGCAGCATCGATCTCGAAAATCCCCTCGATCTCGACCGCCACGCCCAGCGGCAAGGCTCCCGCCGACACCGCCGACCTCGCATGCCGCCCGGCATCGCCCAGCACGTCGACCATCAGGTCCGAACAGCCGTTGATGACCGCCGGCTGGCCCTCGAAATCCGGCGTCGAATTGACGAACCCCGTCAGCTTCACCGCGCGCCGGAACCGCGACCAGTCACCCCCGATCGCCGCACTCACCTGCGCCAGCAGGTTCAACCCGCAACGCCGCGCCGCCTCGGCTCCCTCCTCGGGAGACAGGTCCGCGCCCACCTTGCCGATGATCTTCGACCCGTCCGCCGCAAGCGAGATCTGCCCCGACACGTACAGCGTGCCGCCCACCTGCACGAACGGCACGTAATTCGCCGCCGGCGCCGACGCATTGGGCAACTCCAGCCCCATCTCCGCAAGTTTCGCCACCACGTCGACCATCTCGTACCCTCCATTCAAGCCGCGCCGCAACGCTACGCGCCCCACCCGCCAGCGCAAGCCCATTCCGGCTTCTTCTCTTTGCAAATATGTCCGCCGGAGGCTCCCGCCCCCGCAACCCGCTCCCCCACCCGATCGAACCGGACAGGCCCCGCCACGTGCGCACCCCCCGAGGGGGCCGGGGGGGTCACGACGCCATGCGTGGGCGCCAGCCCAATCCGCGCGGTCAGGTCAGCTTTCGCGGAAGGCGCGGGCGAAGTAATCCGCCATCGGCTTCACGAGGTAGGCCAGCGGGGTGCGGTCGTCGGTGCGGATGAAGGCCTCCACCGGCATGCCGGGGATCAGCGTCGCCCCGGCGGGCAGGCGGTCCTGCTCGCCTTCCGACAGCACGATTTCCGCGCGGTAATAGGACGCGCCCGTCGTCTCGTCGGAAAAGGCATCGGCCGAGATCTGCGTCACCCGCCCGAACAGTTCCGGCGTCGTGCGCTGGTCGAGAGCGGCGAAGCGCAACGACACCGTCTGGTCCATGAACAGCTGGTCGATATGGATCGTCTCCACCTGCGCCGCGATCACCAGCGGGCGATCCTGCGGCACGATGTAAAGGACGGGCTCCGCCGGGCGCACCACCGCGCGCTTGGCAAAGACCTCCAGGCCATAGACGATGCCCGACACAGGTGCCGTGATGTCCAGACGCTGCAACTGGTCGATCAGCGCGCGGCGCTGCTCGGCGAATTCGCGCTCGCGCGATTGCAGGTCGCGCAGCTCTGTGATCGCCTCCTCGCGGCGGCGCTCCTCCAGTTTCAGGATTTCAAGGTCCAGCTCGGTGATCCGGCCCGCCGCCTGCGCGCCCTGCGCCGTCAGTTCGCCCACCGTGCCCGACAGCCGCGCCTGTTCGCGCTGCAGCCCCAGAACCCGGCTCGCCTGGGCAAGCCCGCGGTCCAGCAGGTCCTGCTGGTTCGCCAGTTCCTCGCCGATCAGCTCCAGCTGCGTCGCCAGCGCCTCCTGCTGCGCCTCGATCCCGCGCACCTGGTCGGCGATCTGGTCGCGTCGCTTGCCCAGCTGCTCGATCTCGCGCGCGATGGACACCGCCCGCGCCCGGAACAGGCGCTCCTGCCCGTCCCGCAAGTCGGCGACCTCGGGATCGGTGGCCGCGCGTTCCAGCAGCACCGGGGCCCAGTCGATCACGTCTTTCTCGTCGCGCTCGGCCACCAGCCGGCTGCGCCGCGCCACGGCCTCGAAATACTGGCCCTCGACGATGGCCAGCTGCGATTGCAGGCGCACCGGGTCCAGCCGGATCAGCACGTCGCCCGCCTCTACCACGTCGCCCTCGTCGACGAGGATATCCTCGACCACACCGCCATCGGGGTGCTGCACCACCTGCCGGTTCTGGTCGACCTCGATCTGCCCGCTGGCGATGATCGCGCCCGAGATATTGGCCGTCGCCGCCCAGTACCCGAACCCGCCGACAAGGATCGCCAGCGACAGGACACCCAGGATCATCGGGCCGCGCATGCTGAATTTGACAGGGTCGCTCATCGCACGCCGCCTCCGCCGGTGTTCTGCTTGATGTCCTGGTAGTTCTTCACGACGTTCTTCAGCACCTCGTCCTTCGGACCGAAGGCCGTGCGCGCACCGCCATCCAGCATCAACAGCATGTCGCATTCCTGGATCGCCGAAGGCCTGTGCGCCATGATGATCGCCGACTTGCCGCGGTCGCGCATCGACCGGATCGCCTTGTTCAGCGCCTCGGACCCCTCGTTGTCGAGGTTCGAGTTCGGCTCGTCCAGCACCAGCAGCACCGGATCGCCATACATCGCCCGCGCCAGCCCGATCCGCTGGACCTGCCCGCCCGACAGGCGGCCACCCGCCGCGCTGACCGGCGTGTCATAGCCGTGCGGCAGCTTCAGGATCATCTCGTGCGCATCGGCCTTCTTGGCGGCCTCGACCACCTTCTCGGCATCCGGGCGCGGCGACAGCTTGGCGATGTTTTCCGCGATGGTGCCGTCGAACAGCTGCACCCGCTGCGGCAGGTAGCCGATATGCTGGCCCAGCACGCCCACCGGGTACTGGTCGAGCGCGGCGTTATCCAGCCGGATCTTGCCGCCCGCCGGACGCCACACACCCGTCAGCGCGCGCGCCAGCGTCGACTTGCCCGCCCCCGACGGGCCGATCACGCCCAGCGCCTGGCCGGGTTTGAGAGAGAAGGACACCATCCGCAGGCTGGCCTGGCTTTCGCCCGGCGGCACCACCGTGACCTGCTGCACGTCCAGCTTGGCCTGCGGCGCGGGCAGTTCGGTGCGCTCGGGCTCGGGCGGGACCTCGCTCAGAAGCTGGGCGAGGTTGTCCCAGCCCTTGCGCGCGCGCTGTACCAGCGCCCACTGGTTGATCGCCATCTCGATTGGCGCCAGCGCCCGGCCCATCAGGATCGACCCGGCGATCATCGCGCCCGGCGTCAGTTCGTTCTGCAGCACAAGGTACGCGCCCAGGCCCAGCATCGCCGATTGCAGGAACAGGCGGAACGTCTTGGTCGTGGTCGAAAAGGTGCCCAGCAGGTCCGCCGACCGCACCTGGCTGTCAAGAGACCGGGTGCGCGCGACGGTCCAGCGCTGGAACGCGGCCTCGCGCATGCCCATCGCCTGCACCATCTCGGCCTCCTTGCGGATCTGGTCGCCCATCGCCTCCGACTGGTAGGACGCGCCCGCCGCTTCCTGCTGCGGCTTGCGGGTCATCGCCTGGTTGATGAAGGTCACGAGGATCAGGAAGGCCCCGCCCACCAGCGCCAGCGCGCCGAGCCACGGATGGAAGATCGCGATCGCCAGCAGGAAGAACGGCGTCCACGGGATGTCGAACAGCGCCATCAGCACGGGCGAAGACAAAAGCCGCTGCACCGATTCAAGGTCTTTCAGGCCGGTTGCGCCGGTTTCGTCCTGCACCAGCGCCGACCGGCGCACCACCGCGTCGAAGACCCGCAGGTCCAGCTTTTGCTGGAACCGCGCGCCGACGCGGCCCATCACCCGGCCACGGGTATAGTCCAGCAGGCCCATCATGCCGTACAGGAACACCACCAGCACCGACAGCGCGACCAGCGTCGCCTCTGACCGCGAACCCAGCACCCGGTCATAGACCTGCAGCATGTACATCGGGCCGGTCAGCATCAGCATGTTCACGAAGAAGCTGAAAATGGCGACAAACCAGTAATACTTGCGGCTTTCACGCCGCGCCGCGCGCAACTCCTCGCGTCCGGCTTCGTCACTTTTCGGTTTCATGCGCGTCTTTCCGCCGTCTGATCTTTTCCCCGACCCCGGCACTATGCCATGAAAGGGCCGAAGCTCGTCAATGTCGCCCTTTCGCCACAGCAGCGGTGAACCACCGTCCGGGCTCTGGGAAAATCAATGTCATGGCCTAGGTTCATTAAACTGATACGTGGATTACGAAACGCCGCACCGGATTGCCACTGTTGAATACCTTACCCCGCCTCCTCCGCCGTTCGGCCGCGCTTGTCGCGGTTCTTCTCGTGGCCGCCTGCGCCGCGCCACCGCCCAGCGGTGCGCCGGGCGAGTTCAACGATCCCTACGAGGCGGCCAACCGCAAGCGGCACGAGTTCAACAAGCGGATCGACCGGACGCTGGTGCGCCCGGTGGCACGCCGCGTGTCCAAGGGCGACGGTGACGGCACCGCGGGCCGCGTGGTGAGCAACTTCGCGTCGAACCTATCGATGCCGCAGGCGGTGGTGAACCACGTCCTGCAGGGCGATCTGAACAACGCCACCCGGATGACCGCGCGGTTCCTGCTGAATTCCACCTTCGGGTTCGGCGGCCTCGCCGATATCGCGACCGAGGCCGGCCTGCCCGAGGAAGACACCGATTTCGGCGCGACCCTGCACGCCTGGGGTGTGGGCGAAGGCGCGTATCTCGAACTGCCGGTCTTCGGCCCCTCCACCGAACGGGACGCGGCGGGCATGGTCGTCGACCTCTTCACCGACCCTCTGGGATCGGTGCTGACCGCGCGGCAGGCCAACATCGCCCGCGCTGCCCGCATCGCGGGCAAGGTGGCCGACCGGGGACGGTTCGGTGACACGCTCGATTCGATCCTCTATGACAGCGCCGACAGCTACGCGCAGGCGCGGCTGATCTACCTGCTGAACCGCCGCGACGAGTTGGGCGTTGAGGCCGAAGACGACTTTATCGATCCCTACGAGGATATCTATGCCGAGTAACCCGTTTCGCCGCCGCCGCGTCCTTGGCCTGATGGCCGCGCTGCCCTTCGCCACTTTGCCGCTGCCCGCGCTGGCCCTGTCCGAGGCGAAGGCGAAACGCCTCGTCGAAGGCATCGTCGCCGACATCAACCGCATCATCGCGTCCGGCAAGTCCGAAGCCGCGATGATCCGCGACTTCGAACGCATCTTCGTGGAATATGCCGACGTGCCCACCATCGCGCTCTACACGCTGGGGCGCGACGGGCGGCAGGCCTCGAACGCGCAGAAACGCGCCTTCACCGAAGCCTTCCAGGGCTATATCGCGCGCAAGTACGGCAAGCGGTTCCGCGAATTCATCGGCGGCCGGATCGAGGTGGAAAGCGCCAAGACGGTGAAAACCTCGGTCGAAGTCCGCACCACCGCCTACCTGCGCGGCGAGGCCCCCTTCACCATCGACTGGGTGGTGTCCGACCGGTCGGGCCGCGACAAGTTCTTCAACATGGTGATCGAGGGCGTGAACATGCTCCTGACCGAGCGGACCGAGATCGGCGCGATGCTCGACCGCCGCCGCGGCAATATCGACCAGCTGATCGCGGACCTGCGCACCGCGGGCTGACCTTTGGCGGGGGTCGGCTGGCAAGCAGCCGACCTACATTCCCACGACGCCGTAGGTCGGCTGATCCTCAGCCGACACCTCCGACCAAAAGCTTCACAGCATCGTAGGTCGGCTGATCCTCAGCCGACACCCCCGACCAAAAGCTTCACAGCATCGTAGGTCGGCTGATCCTCAGCCGACCCCGCCTTGTCACGACCAAACCGGGACCTGCCGCCGCGCCGCACGACGGCGCAGGATCAACGTGACCACGATCAGGTTCAGCACGTATCCGCCATTGAGCGTCAGATCGTACAACACGCCCGACGTCTCCCCGAAAACCAGCTCGACCGGGATGGCGACCAGAATGGTCGAGCCCGCTCCGAACGCGAAAGCCAATGCATAGGCCATCCAGATCCCGTGCCGTGCAAAATCCCGCTGCCACGCCGCACGCGCGCCCAGCCAGAGCGTCCCCAGCCAGCCCAACGCCACGACCCAGCGCAGCACGTTGACAAGCGGTCCGTCCGCGGGCCGTATCGGCGTGTTCACAATGGCCGCAAGGCCTGCCACAACCGCGACCGTGCCCAGACATAACAGCGCATGTCCCGCCCAGCGATGGGCCTGACGTGGCGCAAGGGTGACCTGCCACGCCCCGATCAGGCAGAACAGGTTCGCCGCGATGATATGGGTCACCAGCGCCACCGGCGGCGCGCCATTCGTTGCCGCGTCAGGCTGCAGAGGTATCCATCCCGCAATCGCTGCCAACCGAATACTCCCACCCGCAACCGGGACAAGAGCCAGAATACATAGTCCTGCAAAGACCAGCCGTGGCCGGCGCATCCGCGTCACGCCGCGCATCGCAAATCTCCAGATCAATCAATGGACGCGGCATAGCGCGGCCGCCCGGTCACGCGGAAGTGCCGGAATCTGCAGATGTCTTACGCGTATTACGAATAGGTCGGGTGGAACCGGCGCGCGGGTGACAGGGTAAAGATCTCCACCCCGTCCTCGGTCACGCCGACCGAATGTTCGAACTGCGCCGACAGCGACTTGTCGCGCGTCACCGCCGTCCAGTCATCCGACAGCACCTTGGTTTCCGGCCGCCCGAGGTTCACCATCGGCTCGATGGTGAAGAACATGCCGGGTTCCAGCTTCGGCCCCGTGCCCGCGCGCCCATAATGCAGCACGTTGGGCGGCGCGTGGAACACCCGGCCCAGCCCGTGCCCGCAGAAATCGCGCACCACGCTCATGCGGTGGCCTTCGACGAAGACCTGGATCGCGTGGCCGATATCGCCGAACGTGTTGCCAGGCTTCACCGCCTCGATGCCCAGCATCAGGCTGTCATGGGTCACCTGCAACAGGCGCTCGGACTTGCGGCTCAGCCGTCCGGCCACGTACATCCGGCTGGTATCGCCGTACCAGCCATCGACGATCACGGTCACGTCGATGTTGAGGATGTCACCCTCCTTCAGCACCTTCGTTCCCGGAATGCCGTGGCAGACCACGTGGTTCACGCTGATGCAACTGGCGTGCTGGTAGCCCTTGTAACCGATCGTGGCCGAGGTCGCGCCCAGCTCGGTCACCCGATTGCGGATGAAATCGTCCAGCGCGCCGGTGGTCTGGCCCACATGCACATGCTCTGCCACCTCGTCGAGGATCTTTGCCGCGACCTGTCCGGCCACGCGCATCCCTTCGAAATCCGCCGGGGCGAACAGGCGAATGCCATCACGGGTCAGTCTGCCACGTTCTTCTCGGTTCACGGGCGTGCTCCTTTGTGCATTGGCGGTACTTAGGCGCAAACGCCGCCATTTGCCAGCCCCGTGCCCCGGATTGGCAGGTCGGCCCATCCACGCTATCCTCGTCGCCATATTTTGTAAGCACCGGATGATTTGCCATGAAACACCTCGCTTGCGCGGCCGCGCTTTGCGTGGCACCGCTCCCCGCCCTCGCCGATTGCACCGCCGAGATCGCCGCCCTGTTCGACGGTGGCGCGCTTGACGCCTATGCCCGTCCGCCGCACCGCCACTTCAAGGAGATCCGCGGCGAGGACGGCACCCTGAAACAGACCTTCACCTCGGTGGTCGAAACACCGCTGAAGACCATTTCCGACGACAGCGCCGGCACCTACGCCCTGGCGGTGGAGGACCGCGCCTGGACCGGCCCCGGCGAAGACGGGCCATGGACGCCTTCGCCCGCCAACTTCCCCGCCGACCGCAAGGGTACGCACAAGGCGATGATGGCGGCACAGGTGCGGAACCTGAAGGATACGGTCTGCCACGGTACGGTCACGCGCGACGGGCGCGACTATCTCGGCTACACCTTCACCACCCAAACCGATCCCGACCCGCAATTCGGCAACGCTTTCTTCGGGTCGACCGACACGGTGTTCATCGACCCCGCGACCGGCCGGCTGGCGATCTGGCAGCAGACGGGCCTCTTCTCGTCATGGCTGCCGACGCCGCAGACCGACGTCTACACCACCACCTTCACCTACGACCCGACCATTTCCATCGAGGCCCCCGAATGACACGCACCCTCGCCATCGCCCTCGCCGCCATGCTGGCCCCGGCGCTTGCCTCCGCCGATGCTTGCCGCGACGAGATCGCGGCCCTGTTCGATACCGGCCCGCTCAACCCGTTCAACCTGCCGCCCAACCATGTAGAGAAGGAGGTGCTGAACCCCGATGGCAGCCGCCAGTATATCCTCGACATCCACACCCAGTCGCCCACCCGCATCGTGTCGGGCATCCGGGGCGGGATGCTGATGATGATGGTGGGCTCCGATACGTGGATGGGTCCGTCGCTCGACGGGCCGTGGACGGCGGGCCAGCGGATGCAGACCGATGACATGGAAGCCGCCCAGCGCACCGTGCCCGAGGCGCAGGCGCGCAACCTGTCGGATACCGAATGCCCCGGCATCACGTCGCTCGACGGCAAGGACCGGCTGACCTACGTCTTCCGCACCCGGACCGACCCGCACCCGGCGCGCGGCAATTCGTGGTGGGGATCGCTCGACCGCGTCTATATCGACCCCGCGACCGGGCTGATCGACGAAATCCACCAGACCGAGCATGTCGCAAGCTGGGCCGAGGGGATGAAGATGGAGACGCACATCCTGCGCTACAGCTACGACCCCGACCTGAGGATCGAACCGCCCGAATAAGCGGTCAGAGGACCGGCAAGGGCCCGCCGACCGTGATCCCGGTCACGTCAATCTTCGCGGCCAGCGCCATGATCTCCACCCCCGCCCCGCGCGCGGCATCCAACGCGGCGGCATAGGCGGGATCGATATCGGCGGCGACGCAGACCCGGTCGCAATCGGTGCGCTGCACGAGGTACAAAAGCGCCGCCCGGTCGCCCGCGCGCACGCGCCCGGCCAACTCGTCCAGATGCTTGGCTCCACGCCTGGTCACGCTGTCGGGAAACTCCGCCAGACCGTCCTGCCGCGACAGGGTGACCGATTTCACCTCCAGCCACAGATCGGGCGCATCACCGCCCGTCAGCAGGAAATCCACACGGCTGCCCGCGCCATACGGCACCTCGGCCCGCACACTGTCATAGCCGGCAAAGGCCGCGACCTCCCCCGCCTCCAGCGCCGCCTTCAGCGCGCGGTTCGGCACGCCGGTATCGACGCCCACGAACCCGCCCGGCACCTCGACCAGCCGCCAGCCGAACTTCAGCTTCTTCTTCGGATCGTCGTTCGGCTCCAGCCAGACGCGCATCCCCGGCTCGGCCAGCCCCATCATGCTGCCGGGATTGGCGCAATGCGCCACGACCTCGCGCCCGTCCTCCAGCGTCACGTCGGCAAGGAAGCGTTTGTACCGCCGGATCAGCCGACCCGGCACCAGAGGCGATGGAAACTGCATGACAGCCGCCCTATACCGTGACCAGCGCGTACTCAAGGAGGCCCCATGACCAACCCCACAGCCGCCATGCTGGTGATCGGCGACGAGATCCTTTCGGGCCGCACGCGCGACGCCAACATGCACCACCTCGCAGGCGAACTGACCCGCGTGGGCATCGACCTGAAGGAAGCGCGCGTCGTGTCCGACCACGCCCCCGCCATCGTCGCGGCCGCCCGCGCCCTCTCGGCCGCCTATGACCACGTCTTTACCTCGGGCGGGATCGGCCCGACGCACGACGACATCACCGCCGACTGCATCGCCGAGGCGATGGGCGACACGATCGACGTGCGTGCCGATGCCCGCGCGGTGTTGCAGGCCCATTACGACGCGCAGGGGATCGAGTTGAACGAAGCGCGCCTGCGCATGGCGCGCATCCCCTCGCGCGCCACGCTGATCGACAACCCGGTTTCCGCCGCGCCGGGCTTCACGCTGGGCAACGTGCACGTCATGGCGGGCGTGCCGCGCATCTTCACGGCGATGGTCGCCTCGGTCCTGCCGACGCTGACGGGCGGTGCGCCGCTGCTGTCGGAAAGCCTGCGCGTCGACCGTGGCGAAGGCGACATCGCCAAGCCGCTCGCCGACATGGTCGCGGCCCATCCCGACCTGTCCTTCGGCTCCTACCCGTTCCAGAAGGATGGCGGGTTCGGCGTCAACGTGGTGATCCGGGGCACCGATGCCGCGCGGCTTGCGCAGGTGCGGGAGGACCTCGCCGCCCGCCTCGCCGAGATATGACCGACCCGTCCCTCCTCCCCCGGCTCTGCGCCGCGATCCACGGCACCTGGCCCGCGAAATCCACCCGCCGGCTCGGCCCCTTCACCCTGCGCGACGGCGACGGCGGCGGTCAGCGCGTATCGGCAGCGACCTGTGACGAGGCGGGCACGGCAGGGCCCGACGAGAGCGCGCTGGATGATGCCATCGCCGCCATGGCGCGACCGCTCTTCATGGTCCGTCCCGGCCAGTCCGCACTCGACGCGGCGCTGGCCGCGCGCGGTTTCGCGCTGAAGGACCCGACCGACATCCTCGTCACGCCCACCGACCGGCTGACCGGAACGCCCGTTCCCCGCGTCACCACCTTCGCCATCTGGGAACCCCTGCAGATCATGCGCGACATCTGGGCCGAAGGCGGCACGGACGCCGCCCGCCTGCGCGTCATGGACCGCGCTCCGGGGCCGAAAACCGGCATCCTCGGCCGGATCGACGACCAGCCCGCCGCCGCCGCCTTCGTCGCCATCCATGACGGGATCGCGATGCTGCACGCGCTCGAAATCCGGCCCGCGCACCGGCGCAAGGGGCTGGCCGTCTGGATGATGCGGCAGGCCGCGATCTGGGCCGCCGACCACGGTGCCGCGCAGTTTTCCGTCCTCGTGACCGCCGCCAATGCACCCGCACAGGCGCTCTACGCTTCCCTCGGCCTGACACACGTGGGACAATACCACTACCGCATCAAGGACCAGGCCCCATGACCCGCCCCGACCAGCCCTCCGCGCTCGACCTGCCACCCGTCGATCCCCTGCCGCCGGAAACGCAGGCCTATTTCGACATCTGCCAGGAGAAACTGGGGCTGGTGCCCAACGTGCTGCGTGCCCATGCCTTCGACATCGACAAACTGAACGCCTTCACCGGGCTCTACAACGACCTGATGCTTGCCGATAGCGGGCTCACCAAGCTCGACCGCGAGATGATCGCCGTCGTCGTCAGCGCCGAGAACCGCTGCTTCTACTGCCTCGTCGCCCACGGGCAGGCGGTGCGCGCCCTGTCGGGCGACCCGATCCTCGGCGAACAGCTGGTGATGAACTACCGCACCGCCGCGCTCGACGCGCGCCGCCGGGCCATGCTCGACTTCGCCGTGGCCGTGACCCGCCGCCCGGCCGAGATCGAGGACCCCGACCGCGACCGCCTGCGCGCCCACGGATTCACCGAGCGCGACATCTGGGACATCTCGGCAGTGGCCGCCTTCTTCAACATGACGAACCGGCTCGCCGCCGCAACCGACATGCGCCCGAATGACGAATACCATGCCCGCAACCGGTAGAACGGCGGCAGCGGCGGCGCTCCTGTCGCTGCTGGCGGTGACGCCGCTCTCCGCGCTCGACCTGCCGCGCGGCGCGGTGTCGGACGGCGCGCAGGTGCGCGCCTTCGACAGCTATGCCCTGCCCACCGGCCCGTGGAGCGACGGGCTGCTGCCGACCGAGACCTTCGAAGGCCGCGTGTCGCGGCAGGCGTGGCGCATTCCCGTCGCGGGCCTGACCACGCTGCAACTGATCGCCCCCCTGCGCGACCAGCTCGAAGCCGACGGGTTCGACATCGTCTTCGAGTGCCAGGCAGAGGTCTGCGGCGGGTTCGATTTCCGCTTCTCGATCGACGTGCTGCCCGCGCCCGAGATGTTCGTCGACCTCGCCCGCTACCGCTTCCTGTCGGCCTGGCGCGCGGTCGACGGCGCGCGCAGCGCGGTGTCGGTGCTGGTCAGCCGCACCGACGAGGCCGGGTTCGTCCAGATCATCCAGGCCGGTGACGCCGCCGCACAGGCGACGGTCACGGCAACCGCAAGCCGCGTGACCTCCGCCGGCGCGCTGTCGCTGGGCGAGGCGCTGGAAACCGACGGGCGCTACATCCTTTCGGACCTCGCGTTCGAAACCGGGTCCTCGGCGCTCGGCGCCGGCCCGTTTGCGTCACTGGCCACGCTGGCGGATTACCTCAAGGCCAATCCCGGCCGCCGGGTGGCGCTGGTGGGTCATACAGACTCGACCGGCTCGCTCGACGGCAACATCGCGCTGTCCAAACGCCGCGCGGGATCGGTGCGCCAGCGCCTGATCGACACCCATGGCGTCCCCGCCGCGCAGATGGCCGCCGAGGGCATGGGCTACCTCGCGCCGCTGACCTCGAACCTCACCCCCGAAGGCCGCGACCGCAACCGCCGGGTCGAGGTGATCCTGATCTCGACCGAATGAAAAAGGTCGGCTGACGAGCAGCCGACCTACATCATGGTCGCGTCGCGGATATGTAGGTCGGCTGGTTCCCAGCCGACCCCGCCGATTACCAGTCGTTCGCGCCCTTGTCGCCGTACTGGTGCACGAGGAAGTCGATGAAGGCGCGGACCTTGGGCTGGGTGAACCGGCCCGGCGGGTAGACGGCGTAGATGCCCTGCGTCTCCATCGGCAGGTCGGGGATCGCGTCCTCGACAAGGCCCTGTTCCATCGCGTCCGCGTACAGAAACGACGGCAGGTAGGCGATGCCCAGCCCCGCCATGCAGGCGTTCAGAAGCGACTGCCCGTCATTCACCGACAGCCAGCCGGCCGTACGCACCTGGCGTTTCTCTCCCGACGGCGCGGTCACCTTCCACACGTTGCCCGAGGACTGGTTGGAATAGTGCAAGAGCTTGTGCTCGTTCAGGTCGTCGATCTTGGCCGGGCGGCCGTATTTCTCGAAATAGGACGGGGCGGCGATCATGCGCTTGTTGGTCTCGGTCAGCTTGCGCGCCCGCAACGTGCTGTCTTCGAGGTCACCGATCCGGATCGCCATGTCGAACCCTTCCGAGATCAGCTCGACGTAACGGTTGTTCAGCACCATGTTCACCGTGATGTCGGGGAACTCGGCCAGGAAATCGCCCAGGATCGGGCTCAGGTGGTTGACCCCGAAATCGGTCGCGACGCTGACCCGCAACAGGCCCGACGGGGCCGATTGCATCGACGTGACCAGCGCGTCCGCCTCGCCTGCATCGTTCAGCACCCGGCGGGCGCGGTCGTAATAGGCCAGGCCGATTTCGGTCGGCGACACGCGGCGCGTCGTGCGGTTGAGAAGGCGCGCGCCAAGTCGGGCCTCCAGCGAGCTGACGTGCTTCGACACGGCAGACTTGGAAATGCCCATCTTCTTGGCCGCATCCGTAAATCCGCCCTGGTCCACCACTGTGGCAAAGGCTTCCATTTCGGTCAGTCGGTCCATGCTCTGTCCTCTTTTTGTCGAGGATCGTATGGCGGCGAAATGCGACCGGTGTGAGGCAGGCGGCAGACAATATCGGGGTAATCCCGCGGATTGTCTGGGGCGGCGAAACAGGGGAACAGTGTGTTTACAGCGCCGCCCGCGCGACCTTTGCCGCCTTTTGCACGGTCTCTGCCGTGCCGCCGATCAGCAGGAAGGCATGGGCATCTGTGGCCCATGCCACGGCGGGCAGGCCCTCCATCTCCCGCATCACGGGGGCAGAGGCACCGCCCGCGCGGGCGATGATGCACAAGGCAACCGGGCGGCCCTCGGCATCGGCATAGGCGATCTGCAACAGGGGCTGACCGTCATGGCCCAGCATCTGCGCGCGCCGCAGGTTCAGCCCAGGCAAATCCGGCAGCGCGGACAGGTCAATCCCAAGCTCGGGCGCAAGCTCGGCAATCCGCGCCCGTGCCGCATCAGGCGTCAGGTCCGCCCCCGCCACGGTGGCCGGCACGTAAAGCGCCTGGTAGGCCGCCACGTAGCGCTCCCAAGCGGGCGGGCGGGAATAGAGCCACCCCGCGCCCGCGATCGCGGCAACAGCAATACCTGCGGCGAACCCCGCCGCCATTCCGCGCCAAGCGATGCGCCCGGCAGCGGGAGACAGGTCCGGCGCGTCGGGCGCGTCGGCCATCAGCGCATCGAACCCCGCAACAAGATGTGCGCCCGCCGCTTCCATCGCGGCAAGATCGGCGGCAAAGTCCGGGTCGGCGTCACGCGCCGCCGCGATCCGCACCGCCAGCGCGGGGTCGGCCTCTCCGTCAAGGAAGGCCGAGATCTCTTCATCCGTGAACCGTTCCACCATCACGTTCCCGCTTATCGTACCTTCCGCCCCGCCTCTTGCGCGTCGCCCACCCGTGCCGCGACCGACCGGCGCGCCGCGGCGATCCGGCTCATCACCGTCCCCACCGGAATGTCGAGCGCCTCTGCCGCTTCCGCATAACTGTAACCTTCAACCAGCACCAGAAGCGCGGTCACGCGCTGCGCCTCGGGCAGGGCCGTCACCACGTCAAACACTTCTGATGCGAAAATATGCGTCTCTATCCCCGGCGCGGGATCGGGCAGGTCCAGCTCCTCCACCGGGCGCAGGCCCGTGCCCTTGCGCACCGCGCGGTGCCGCAACTCGTTCAGCCACAGCCGCCGCGCCATCACGAACAGCCAGCGGTCCAGATGCGTGCCGGGCTGGAACTTCGCCGCCTGCTCCAGCGCGCGCAGAACCGTTGCCTGCGCCAGGTCCTCGCCCGCCGCGCGATCCCCCGCCAGCGACACGCAGAACCGCCACAGGCGCGGATACACCGCGCCGATCCCGGCCCTCACCGCATTTTTCCGCGCACCCCACCGCATAAACCCGAAGGCTCCCGTGTTGTCGGTGTGGGTTATGACATGACAGGGAGGACAACCCCATGAAAACTTTCGCAACCGCCGCCGCATTCGCGCTTCTCGGCTCAGCCGCCTTCGCGGGGGAGACACCTTCGAACCCCGATGCCAAGGTCTATTTCATCAACATTACCGACGGGGCGACCGTGCAAAGCCCGGTCTTCCTGCAATTCGGCCTGTCCGGCATGGGCGTCGCGCCCGCCGGGACCGAGAAAGAGATGACCGGCCACCACCACCTGCTGGTCGACCGCGCGCCGTTCGGCGAAGGTGCGGACGATGCCGAGATGGATGCCGACGGGCTTTATTCCGACGACAACCACCGCCATTTCGGCAAGGGCCAGACGGAAACCTCTGTCGAACTGGCGCCGGGCACGCACACACTGCAACTGGTGCTGGGCGATCTGTATCACGCGCCCCACGACACGGCGATCAAGTCCGACGTGATCACCATCACGGTGACCGAATAACCGCGTGTCTCGCCCCGGTGGCGGTTCACCGGGGCGGGGCCACCGTGCTCAGATCCAGCGCAGCCAGCGGAACAGCCACAGGACCACCGCGGCGCTGATGACCATCGCCACGCAGAGAACCGCGAAGGCGCCGGGCCAGTCGAGCCCCGGAACCCCCGCCACGTTCACCCCGAACAGCCCCGTCAGAAAGCCCAGCGGCAGGAACACCGCCGCACCACGCTCAGCGCGTAGGAGTTGCGCGAATGACGCGCGGCGTGAATCGCGTCGAGGTGGTCGGCCGCCGCCGCGCCCCGGTCGCGAACCGCTTCCATCTCTTCCACCGCGCGGGTCAGGCGCAGCGCGCTTTCGGCCAGCCGCAACCGCTCGTGTTCGTCCACCACGGCGTTCACCGTCGACATCTTCGCCACCGCGTCGCGTTGCGGGCGGGCAAAGCGCAACAGCATGATGGCCCTGCGCCGCACCGGGCCAAGCTCGTCATGCACGCCCTCGTCCGCATCGAGGACCCGGTCATCGACCGCGTCCATCGCGTCCGTCAGCGCGACCGAGGCACCCTCGATCCGGTCGACCAGCCGGTCGGTCAGCGTCGCCACGAAGACGCCCGCATCCGCCGGGGCGTGACCCGCTTCCGCCTGCAGGCGCATGTCGTCGGCGGCAAAGACCCGGCGCAGACGCGCGGTGATGACAAGCCCGGCGGAGACCCAGCACCGCAACGAGATCATGTCGGCCACGTCCGCCCCGTCATTGAGGTTGATCGCGCGCAGGTTCAGGATCATGCCGTCGCCAACCACGTCGCAGCGGGGGCGCGTTTCCGCCTGCGTCAGCGCCGCCGCGACGCGTTCGGGCAATTCCGCGTGGATCCATTTCACCGTCGCCGGGTCCGTCAGGTCAAGGTGCAGCCAGCGATAGCCTTGCGCAGGTGGTTCGGCACTGGCACTGGCCACGGGCACGGCCCGGCCCGACGGGTCGATGTCAAAGGCGCAGATCGGGGTCATGGGCGGTATCCGCATACAAGTAGGGGCCGAACCTGCAAAGGTCCGGCCCCGTCGTCAACCCTTCGGGCGCATGGCGTCAGGCCGCCTTGCGCGCGTGCTCGCCTTCCTCGACCTCCTCGACGATCTTCGACACGAAGTCCTTCAGGTCGTCGGGATTGCGGCTGGTGATGATGCCCTGGTCCACCACGACCGGGCTGTCCTCGAAATGCGCGCCGGCATTGATCACGTCGGTCTTGACCGAGTGGTACGAGGTCATCTTGCGGCCCTTGGCGATCCCCGCCTCGACCAGCACCCACGGCGCGTGGCAGACGGCGGCGATGGGTTTGCCCGCATCGTGGAACGCCTTGACCAGCTTGATGGCGTCCTCGTTCACGCGCAGCAGGTCGGGGTTGATCTGGCCACCGGGGATGACCAGCGCGTCATAGTCTTCGACCTTGGCATCGGCGATCTTCAGATCGGCCTCCGCCTCGCGGCCCCAGTCACTGCCTTCCCAGCCCTTGATGGCCTCTCCGTCCGGCGTGGCGACGTGCACCGTCGCGTCCTTGACCCGCAGCTGGTCGCGCGGGAATTCCAGTTCGGATTGCTCGTAGCCATGGGTGGCGATGATGAGGATCTTCGATTCGTTGATCTTCGGCATGTCAGCCTCCTGTGCGTTGATTTGCCCCCTCAACGCTCAAGGCCCCTTTGCCCGTTCCGAAATTTCCCCTGCTCCCGCGCATCCCGTGGCGAGGCGGCCCATCAGGGCCGATGAGCGGCCCGCCTAAAGGCTTGCCGCCAGCCGGGTGCCCTGGTCGATGGCGCGCTTGGCGTCGAGTTCCGCTGCCACGTCCGCGCCGCCGATCACGTGCACGGTCCGGCCCGCCGCCTCAAGCGTATCGGCCAGCGACCGCTCGCTCACTTGGCCCGCGCACAGAACCACCGTGTCGGCGGCGATCACCTCGGGGTTTTCCCGCGCCTCGCCATAGCTGACATGCAGGCCGTCGGCGTCGATGCGTTCGTAATTCACGCCCGCCTTCATCTCGACGCCCTTCATCATCAGCGCCGCGCGGTGGATCCAGCCTGTGGTCTTGCCCAGCCGCTTGCCCGGTTTCTCGGACTTGCGCTGCAACAGCGTCACCTGCCGTGCCGCCGGATCGGGTTGCGGGCCTTCTGCGGCCAGCCCGCCGGGGGTCTCGGACGGATCGCCCACGCCCCATTCCTCGCGCCATTCGTCAAGGTTCTCTGTGGGGCTCTCGCCCTCGTGGACAAGGAACTCGCTCACGTCGAACCCGATGCCGCCCGCGCCCACGACCGCGACGCGCTTGCCCACCTCGGCCCCGTGCTTCAGCACGTCGACATAGGACAGCGCCGCCTCCTGCCCCGCGATCTGCGGGTCGCGCGGGAGGACGCCGGTGGCGATGATGATCTCGTCGAACCCGTCCAGCATGTCCGCCGTCGCCTCGGTCTCCAGCCGCAGGTCGATGCCGTTCACCTCGACCATGCGGGCGAACCAGTCGACCAGACCCCAGAACTCTTCCTTGCCCGGCACCTGCTTCGCCATGTTGAGCTGCCCGCCCAGCTGGCTGTCCCGGTCGAACACGGTGACGTTGTGCCCCCGCTCTGCCGCCGTGATCGCCGCCGACAGGCCTGCCGGACCGGCGCCGACGACCGCCACCGTCTTGGGCGCGTCGGCCTTGGTGATCGTCAACTCGGTCTCATGACACGCGCGCGGGTTCACCAGGCACGACGACAGCTTGCCACTGAACGTGTGGTCCAGGCACGCCTGGTTGCAGGCGATGCAGGGCGCGATCTGGTCGGCGCGGCCTTCCTCGGCCTTCTTCACGAAATCCGCATCCGCAAGGAACGGGCGCGCCATGCTGACCATGTCGGCGCAGCCATCGGCCAGCACCTGTTCGGCCACGTCCGGCATGTTGATCCGGTTCGAGGTGATCAGCGGGACCTTCACCTCCCCCATCAACTTCTTCGTCACCCACGTGAACGCCCGGCGCGGGACCGAGGTGGCGATGGTCGGGATGCGCGCCTCGTGCCAGCCGATGCCGGTATTGATGATCGTGGCACCCGCCTCTTCAATGGCCTTGGCCAGCATCACGACCTCGTCCCATGTCGACCCGTTGGGGACAAGGTCGATCATCGACAGGCGGTAGATGATGATGAAATCCTCGCCCACCGCCTCGCGGCAGCGGCGCACCACCTCGACCGGCAGGCGCATGCGGTTCTCGTAAGGGCCGCCCCAGCGGTCGGTGCGCTTGTTGGTGTGGGTGACGAGGAACTGGTTCAGGAAATACCCTTCGGACCCCATGATTTCCACCCCGTCATAGCCGGCCTCGCGGGCGCGGGTCGTCGCGGTCACGTAATCGGCGATCTGCTTCTCGATGCCGTCCTCGTCCAGCTCTTTCGGCGGGAAGGGAGAGATCGGGGACTTGACCGCGCTCGCACTGACGCATTCGGGGGAATAGGCATAGCGCCCCGCATGCAGGATCTGCATTGCGATCTTGCCGCCCGCGTCGTGCACCCGGTCGGTCACCACCTTGTGGTTGGCGATGTCGTCGTCGGTATAAAGCCCCGCCGCCCCCGGAAAGACCCCGCCCTCGCGGTTCGGCGCCATGCCGCCCGTGACCATCAGCGCCACGCCGCCGCGCGCGCGTTCGGCATAGAACTCCGCCACGCGGTTCCAGTCCTTGGTCTCTTCAAGGCCGGTATGCATCGACCCCATCAGCACCCGGTTCTTCAGCGTGGTGAAGCCCAGGTCGAGCGGTTCAAGTAGGTGGGGATACAGGGTCATGGCACGCCTCCTCGGTGTCGCGCCAACTCAACCCCATCTCGCGCCCCGCGTCACCTGCAGACGCAGCGTCATTGCGGCCCGCGGGCCACATCGCGTGAACCGGATTGTCCCGCCCGCCCAGCGGACGACCGTCCGGTTCGCAGATGACGTGGTAGTTGCGGGCATTGCGCGACCCGAACCGGCTGTCATCCAGCGGGTAGATGCGCCGCCGTGCGCGCATCCCGCAACCGGGATACAATTCCCACACCTTCAGGCCCAGCACCCCGCCATAGGCGTCCATCAGGTAGCCCGCCAGAACCGCCGAATGGGTTGTGTCGTTGCCCGGCGCGCCCAGCCCCTCGCCGCCATCCCAGCGGTCGGCAGGCCGCCCATCGCGGTGCATGAAGGTGCCGATGGGCGTGCCCGGCGGGATCACCGCATCCACGACCCGCGGCCCGCGCCGCCAGTTGGCGACGCTGCGCATGGCGTTGACCGCGACCTTGGGCAGGACGACACATTCCTCGCATCGCCAATAGCGCACATGCGCGGTCAGCCACTCCTCCAGCCCCGTGTCGAACCGCCACTCCCGACAGTTGCCCAGCTCAGGCGCCGGACGCGGCCGTATCCCGCGCAGGTCATCCATCGCCGTCGCCCGCCTTTGACAGATCCGCCGCCATCAGCATCTGGCGGGCATGGCTTTCCAGCGCGGTTGCGCCCAGCCCCTTCAGATGCGGGTTCGCGGCCCAGTAGGCCTCGGGATCGAACGAGGCGGTGGGCCGCCGCCCCTCCACCACCCCGAATTCGAGGTAATGCTCCAGCGGGTCGATCCCGGCCTCGGCCACTTCCGGGTAGGTGTCGAGGTACCATGCCGGGTCGAACACCCCCGCCGCCACGATCACGCGGTAGGCCTCGTCATGGCTGTTGGCCGCGGGCTCGGTCGCGATCCCGCGCTCGGCCAAGAGCAACTGCATCAGGTGCCGGACGCGCCCCTCGGCCTGCGCCAGGTCCTCGCGCAGCCGCTCGGTCCGGGCGGTCAGCACCGTGACCTCCTCGCGGGAGACGTTGCGCGACTCCCACATGTCGTTCACCTCGCCCGCCAGCCAGCCGAGGTAACCCGCGAATTCGCCTTGGCCGCTGGCGGTGCCCGCATCGGCCACGGCGCGGGCATAACTCGCCTCGAAAGCATCCAGCGCGGCCTGGAAGGTAAAGCGCCGCCGCACCTCCTGCGTGACGCGCGCGATGTCCACCGGGTCCCACGCCGCGATCTGGCCGCGCAGCCATGCCGTGTCGAACCGGTCCGCCGACCGGTAATAGCGCGGGCTGTAATTCGCCTCCGCCCAGTCATCGAGCGTATCCATCGTTATCCGCGTGCCCGCCAGTTGCGGCACGATAGGGATTACCGCGCAACCACAGGCCATGGCCTCCAGCGCCGACCGCCCGATGGCAAAGACCATGTCGAAATCCGGCAAGGCGTATTCCGGGCGCGGGCGCGGGTTGTTGTAGGGATAGCCGATCTTTTCCAGCGTCAGCCCGTTGGCGACGCAGGCCTCTTCCAGCATCCGCAACTCGTGCGCGTAAAACCCGCCATGCCCGAACAGCGTCGCGCTGTGGGGCCGGTCGGGCACCGTGCGCACGTGCGAGAACCGGTCGGTATCGACGGTGTTGGGGATCAGGTCGATCCGGTCCTCGGGGATGCCGTGCTCGGCCGCCATCAGCGGCCGCATCCGCCCCGAGGTCACGATCCGCCGCACGATGCGCGGATGGTGCGGCACCTCTTCCACCCATGGCCGCGCGCCGTGCCAGACATGCACGGCGGGCACGCCTTCGAACCGCGCCAGCGCCGCCATCAGCGGCAAGTGATGCTGACCGTGGATCACGTCGGGGACAAAGGGCAGCGCGTCGGTGGCGTCCGCCACCACGATCCCGTTCGATGAGATCAGCCGCGCGATCTGGCCGGGGCGCGGGCAATAGACGGCCACGTCATGGCCCCGCGCCTTCAGGCCGCGCGCCACTTCGGCGGTATAAAGCTCGGACCCGCTGTATTTCTCCAGCGCCCGCTGCGTCAGCAATATCTTCACGGTGGCCCCAACCTGCAAATCCGCGAAACGAGTGACTTCACTTGAATGCAGGCAGCTTGTCCAACCCGCCCCGGCCACGCAAGGATTTAAGATAAAACAACAATTTCTGTGGATAACTACACAACCCCAGCGAAAGCCGCCCGCGCTTACCTCGCGTAAACGTTTAGGGGTTGATCAATATTCCGGCGTTTGACCCGGTTTCAGGTCGTCTCGACGCAATGGCGGCGGAACGCGCGCTTCAGCATGTCGAGTTCGGCGCGCAGCAGGTCCATCTCTGCCCGGATGTCATCGCCCAGCGCCTCGCCCGCGAGAATCGCGAAAGAGCCCAGCGTCTCGTCGGTGTCGCCATCGGTGATCAGCACGGTCTGCACGCCGTCGGCGATCGCCTCCGCCGGGACGCGCACCTTGAGGTCCCACGCGCCCTCGTCCTGCGTCTCGCTCAGCGACACGCCTTCGAGCGGCTGTTCGAGATGCGTGACCTTGAGGTTCGGACGCCCCGCGCCGTCGCGCAGCCGCGTCACCACGCCTTCCCACACGCCTTCGAACAGGCGCACCTTCGTCAGGGCATAATCGCTCATCCGGTCACATCCCTACATCTCGGCCCGCGGGAACCGCGTCATCGTCAGGTCGCGCAGGATCACCTGGTTCATCTGCGGCCCCTCGAAGATCACGTCGAGCCACAGGCCCGTCACCCGCTTTTCGTTCATCTTGGTATAGGCAAGGTCAAACTCCACCGCGACCTCCTCGGCGCTGACCGGCACCTCGCGCACGATCTGCTCGGTGTTGGGGCCGTGCTTGATGTTGAGCCGCGCGAACAGTTCCAGCGGCTTCTCCATCTCCACGATCGTCTCCATCCGGATGACGTGGCGCTTGCGCAGCCCCTCGGTCGCGTCCTTCGGCAGGTCGATGGCCAGCGACAGGTAGGACCCGTCGAACTGGAACACGTCCAGCCGCAGCCCGAAGGGCGCAAGGTCGGCCTCCCGCGTGTTGCGCAGCTGGCGCAGCGTCAGCTCGGAATGGGCGCAATCGTGGAACAGCGTGACCTCGCGGCCCAGCATCGCCTTGGACTGGACCGAGGACATGCCCGGCACGCCCAGGGGCCCGCGCCACAATTCCGGCCGCCACGCCCAGTCGGTGCCATGCGGCTTGGCAATCGCGGTCGACCCGATGGCGGGCAGCGCCAGCCGCCCCTCGGCCACGTGCAGCAGCTTGTCGATATGGCTCCGCAGGGCTCGCGCGCGGCCGCGCTGGTCGCGCAGGTCCGACAGGTCCGTCTCGGCCGCCGATTCCGCCGCACGCGCCCAGCGGCGCAGAGCAAAGCCATGCACCATCCTGTCCAGACGCGATCCACCCCGGTCGCTCATACTGCCTCCGCCCGCTTGGCCCGTTCGGGCCTGTTCCGGCAACATTAACCAAAAAGGTGAACGATCCACAAACGCAGACCTGCGAATGGCGGTCCGGCGTGGCCTTCGCGCCTCAGCCGTCGGTGTCGGCGACCAGGTCCTCGGATCGCCGCGCGATGACCGAGGCATCGCGCACGCTGGCGGCAAGGTCGCGCAACAGGTCGCCGCCCCTCGCACCCACCAGCGCGCTGCCCTTCGGCACGTAGACGGCCAGCCCCACCAGCCGCGGGCCGACATGCAGAACGCCCCGCCAATGCACCGGCGACGCGCCGGGCACGGCAAGGTCGCCGCCCTTTTCAAGCTGCACCACCACCAGGTCCTCGCCACCCTTGGCCGCGCGCGGCCCCTGGTCGGCAAAGGCCGCGGCCAGCGCCTGCGCATCGACATCGGCAGTGCCCAGCACGTGCAGCCGCCCGACGGTGACGGTCAGTACGGCCGAGGGCACGTCCGCGCCCTGCCCCTTGCCCGACACCCGGTCGCAACTGGCCATGACGGCGACGCGGCGGCTGATGCCCGGACCGCTGGCGGCGGAGGCATCGACGCAATAGCCCGCGGGCGCGCGCGCCACGACCCCGCCGGTCAGGACCAGCTCGCCCACCGCCTCGCCCTCGGGCCTCGCCTTCGGCTGGCTCAACCCCGCGCGTGGCGCGTCCTTGCGCTCGAAAAACCCGGCGAGGAAACCGCGCTTCGGCGCCGCCTCGTCGACGGGTTCGGCAATGTCAGACCGCAACGCGATGTCGGCCTCGACCGCGCCGGCGGCCTTGTCCGCGCCCTCCGCGCTCCCGCCCCGCAGGTCGGGCAGGACACCGCCGCACCCGGCCAGCCCCAGCGAGAGGCACAGGATCGGGAAAAGGCGGCGGTTCGGGATCATCGCGTCACAGGTCCATGTACGAGTGCTTCTCAGCCGCGCCGCCGGGATGGGTCACCGCCCCGCGATAGGTCGCACCCACCGCCTGCGCGTATTTCCACAGCGCGCCGCTGGCATAGATCGTCTCGCGCGGGCCGGCCCATGCCGCCTTGCGCGCCGCCATCTCGTCATCGTCCAGCGCGACGCTGATCGACCCCTCGATGGCGTTGATCGTGATCATATCGCCATCCTTCAACAGCGCAATGGGCCCGCCATGCGCGGCCTCGGGGCCGACATGGCCCACGCAGAAGCCCCGCGTCGCGCCCGAGAACCGTCCATCGGTGATCAGCGCCACCTTCTTGCCCATGCCCTGACCCGACAGCGCCGCCGTAGTCGCCAGCATCTCGCGCATGCCCGGCCCGCCGGACGGGCCCTCGTTGCGGATGACGAACACGTCGCCTTCCTCGTAGGCGCGCGACTGCACGGCGTCGAAAGCGTCCTGCTCGCATTCGAAGATGCGCGCGGGGCCGGTGAATATCTGATGCTGCGGCTCGATCCCCGCGACCTTCACGATCGCGCCTTCGGGGGCAAGGTTGCCCTTCAGGCCGACAACGCCACCGGTCTTGGTGATCGGCGTCTCGACCGGGTGGATCACCTGCCCGTCCGCTTCGCGCGTGTTGCGGTCCAGCTCCTCGCCCACGGTCAGGCCGCTGGCGGTCATGCAATCCTCGTGGATCAGGCCCGCCTTGCGCAGCTCCTTCATGACGACCGGCACGCCGCCCGCCTCGTAAAGGTCCTTGGCGACGTACTGACCGCCGGGCTTGAGGTCGACGAAATAGGGCGTGTCGCGGAAGATCTCGCACACGTCGTCAAGGAAGAACTCGATCCCCGCCTCGTGCGCCATCGCCGGCAGGTGCAGGCCCGCATTGGTCGACCCGCCGGTGCAGGCGACGACCCGCGCCGCGTTCTCGAACGCTTCGCGCGTGCAGATGTCGCGGGCGCGGATGTTCTTCTCCAGAAGGTCCATCACCGCACGGCCCGACGCCTCGGCATACTGGTCGCGGCTCTCGTAGGGCGCGGGCGCGCCCGACGAGTTGAACAACGCCAGACCGATCGCTTCGGACACGCAGGCCATCGTGTTCGCGGTGAACTGGCCGCCACAGGCCCCCGCCGACGGGCAGGCAACCCGTTCCAGCACATCAAGCGCCGCATCCGACATCTGGTCGTTCTGGTGACGGCCCACCGCCTCGAACATGTCCTGCACGGTCAGGTCGCGGTTGGCGAAATCCTCGGGCACGTCGGCGCCCACGGGTGCCTTGCCCGGCAGGATCGACCCGCCATACAGGAACACCGACGGCACGTTCAGCCGGATCATCGCCATCATCATGCCCGGCAGGCTCTTGTCGCAGCCGGCAAGGCCGACCAGCGCGTCATAGCAATGACCGCGCATCGTCAACTCGACCGTGTCGGCAATCGCCTCCCGGCTGGCCAGCGACGAGCGCATGCCCTCGTGCCCCATGGCGATCCCGTCGGTCACGGTGATGGTGGTGAACTCGCGCGGCGTGCCGCTGCCCGCCTTCACGCCCATCTTGGCCGACTGCGCCTGGCGGTTCAGCGCGATGTTGCACGGCGCCGCCTCGTTCCAGCAGGTGGCCACGCCGACCAGCGGCTGGTGGATTTCCTCCTCCGTCATCCCCATCGCGTAATAGTACGAGCGATGCGGAGCGCGGGCCGGGCCCTCGGTTACGTGACGCGACGGCAACTTGGACTTATCGAACGGACGTTTCAGCATTGATCTTTCCCCGCGAACAATCGTTGCGTTTCGGGATAAAGAAGCCACGTCTGGGGAACAAGGCCGATTGCGACGCTCGAGGCCGTCGCGTAAGCACAATCATGGACTACCGCCTGCATCACCTGCTGACAGACCCCGCGCGCCCCACCGCGCAACTGTGGCGGCTTGTCGCCGGCGCGGCGCTGATCGTGCTGATGTACGTCGTCCTCGGCATGGTGATGATGTCCGCCCTGTCGCAGGTCGTGGGCGAACTCGGCTACGCCGTTCTCACCGACGAGATGAACACCGGCGCCACCCCCCGCGGCATGCTGGCGCAACTCTTCGGCATCGGGCTTCTGACGATCCCGGTCCTGCTGGTGACGATGTCGCTGCACCAGCGCGCGCCGCTGGGCCTCTTCGGGCCGCTGCCGCTGGCCACCGCCCATTTCGTCCGGGTGACCATCGCGGCCTTCGCCGCCTCGCTGCTGATCTGGGTGCTGCCGCCCTCGGAATACCTCGTCGACCCGGTCCGCGCGATGGCGATGCGCCCGTGGCTTGCGCTCCTGCCGCTGTCGCTCGCCGCCGTGCTGGTGCAGGTCATGGCCGAGGAACTGGTCTTCCGCGGTTACCTCCAGCAACAACTGGCCGCGCGGTTCGATCACTGGGTGATCTGGATGGGCGTGCCCTCGGCGCTGTTCGCCATGCTGCACTACGCGCCCGAGTTTGGCCCCAACGCGTGGCTGGTCGTGGCGTGGGCCTTCGCCTTCGGATGTGCCGCCGCCGACCTGACGGCGCGGTCGGGCACGCTGGGCGCCGCCATCGGCCTGCACTTCGCCAACAACACCATCGCGCTCCTGATCGTCGCCTTGCGCGGCAATTTCGACGCGCTGGCGCTCTGGCACCTGCCGGTTGCGCTGTCGGACGCCGCCGCGATGCGCCCGATGATCCTGATCGATTTCGTCGTCCTCATCTGCCTCTGGATCGCCGCCCGCGTCGCCCTGCGGCGGTAACCGGTCGGCCCGCCCGCACCCCGCCCCTTCGCCATGCGGCAATTGCATCCACCGCCCGCGCCCATTAAGTGAGCGGCACCCAAGCACGGAACGCGCCATGAACTGGATCTCGAACTACGTCCGGCCCCGCATCAACTCCATCTTCTCGCGCCGCGAGGTGCCCGAGAACCTGTGGACCAAGTGCGACGAGTGCGGAACGATGCTGTTCCACCGCGAACTCAGCGACAATCTCAACGTCTGCACCTCCTGCGACCACCACATGCCGATCTCGCCCCGCGCGCGGTTCGCCACGCTGTTCGACGGCGGCACCTTCGCCACCGTGGACGTGCCCGAACCGGTCGAGGACCCGCTGAAATTCCGCGACCAGAAACGCTACCCCGACCGGATGAAAACCGCCCAGCGCGCCACCGGCGAGAAAGAGGCGATGCTGGTCGCCACCGGCGAAATCGGCCGCACGCCCATCGTCGCCGCCTGCCAGGACTTCTCGTTCATGGCGGGATCCATGGGCATGTATGTCGGCAACGCCATCATCGCCGCGGCCGAGAAGGCGGTTGAACTGAACCGCCCGCTGATCCTCTTCTCCGCCGCCGGCGGCGCGCGGATGCAGGAGGGCATCCTGTCGCTGATGCAGATGCCGCGCACGACCGTCGCGGTGCAGATGCTGAAAGAGGCCGGCCTGCCCTACATCGTCGTGCTGACCCACCCGACCACGGGTGGCGTCACCGCGTCCTACGCGATGCTGGGCGACGTGCACATCGCCGAACCGAACGCGCTGATCTGCTTTGCCGGGCCGCGCGTGATCGAACAGACCATCCGCGAAAAGCTGCCCGAAGGGTTCCAGCGCGCCGAATACCTGCTCGACCACGGGATGCTCGACCGGGTGACGCCGCGCACCGAACTGCGTGACGAGCTGATCACGATCACCCGGATGCTCCTCGGCCTGCCGCCCGCGATCATGGGCGACCTGCCCGCGCCGGACGCCACCGACGACGCGGCACCCTCCGACGACACCGCGCCCGCCGCCTGAGCCGAGGCGGGCATGCACAAGCCCGACGAGGCGCCACCCATGACGCACTCCTCCGACGTCATCCTCGACCGGATGATGGCGCTGCACCCCAAGATCATCGACCTGACGCTCGACCGGATGTGGCGGCTGCTGGAGCGCCTCGGCAACCCCGAACGCGACCTGCCGCCGGTGATCCATGTCGCGGGCACCAACGGCAAGGGATCGACGCAGGCGATGATCCGCGCCGGGCTCGAAGCGGCGGGGCATCGCGTGCACGCCTATACCTCGCCCCACCTCGCCCGGTTCCACGAACGCATCCGGCTGGCGGGAGAACTGATCACCGAAGAACACCTGGCGCAGGTGCTGGATGAATGCGAGGCCGCGAACGGCGGCACGCCGATCACCTATTTCGAAATCACCACCTGCGCCGCGCTGCTTGCCATGGCGCGCACGCCCGCCGACTACACCCTGCTCGAAGTGGGCCTCGGCGGCAGGCTCGACGCGACCAACGTGGTGGACCGCCCTGCGCTGACGGTCATCACGCCCGTCTCCATCGACCACACCCAGTTCCTCGGCGACACCATCGCCCAGATCGCCGGCGAGAAGGCGGGCATCCTGAAACGCGGCGTGCCCTGCGTCGTGTCGCGCCAGCACGAGGACGCGCAGGCGGTGATCGAGGCGCGCGCGGCCCGCCTTGGCGCGCCCCTGCACGTGCAGGACGAACACTGGCACGTGGAAGAAGACCACGGGCGGCTCGCCTACCATGACGACACCGGCCTTCTCGACCTGCCCCGCCCCGCGCTGATCGGCGCGCACCAGGTCCAGAACGCGGGCGCGGCGATCACCGCGCTGCGGCTGCTCGGGCAGGGAGAAGAGGCCTGCGCGGGCGCGATGCGCAACGTGACATGGCCCGCGCGGATGCAACGCCTGACCCGCGGCCCGCTGATCGACGCCGCGCCGGGGGCCGAGATCTGGCTGGATGGCGGGCACAACCCCGCCTGCGCCGCGACGCTCGATGAAACGCTGTCGCGCCTGCCCGCGCGGCCGACCTTCGCGATCTGCGGCATGATGAACACCAAGGACGTGGCGGGCTACATGGCGCCGCTCGCCGGGCATCTCGCGCACCTGACGGCGGTGCCCATTCCGGGCGAGCCGAACACCCTGCCCGCCGCGGCCACCCGCGACTTCGCCGAGGGCGCGGGCATCCCCGCGGACACTGCCGAAGACGCCGCTTCGGCGCTTGCCGCCATCGTCGACCGCGCGCCGGACGCCCGCATCCTGATCTGCGGCTCGCTCTACCTGGCCGGTCGCATCCTGCGCGATCACGCCTGATCTCCGCCCATTGCAAATCGTCGAATGGCGCCATTTCGCGCCGGATTCCGCCCAATCGAATTGCCATTTCGGCGGAAAACGAATCGCTGATTCGGGGGGTTACGAAAAATCTTGCCAAGTGATTCGATTTTTCTTTGACGCGCGAATCACCTTGCCGCTATATCTGGTGCCACATCCAATGCGCACCGGGCCTGCCAGCCAATAACACATCATATGGTGCGCTGGATCTGGGGGTATTGGGCATGAAATACGCGGCATCGGGCGCGCTTTTGGCGATATGCGCCAGCTTCTCGGCTCAGGCAGACACGTTCGAAGTCACCTCGTTCCTCTTCAACGGCCAGCGCCTCACCATCCACCAGTCGACCCAGATCAGCGGCAGCAAGCTGCTGCAATTCGCCGCCCTGCCGCAAAGCTGCACGGGCGTCTGCGTGTCGCCGATGATCGCCACCCGCGGCGTCGCCACGGTGGGCGAACTGGAAGTGCTCGAATTCATGAAATTCTCGGTCGCGCCCGGCCTCGGCCTCGTGATCGACGCGCGCCCGCAGGACCAGCGGCGGCTCGGCTTCGTGCCGTCCTCGATCAACATTCCCGTCGCCGTGATGGAAGGCGCCACCGCCTACCGCACCCAGATCCTCGAAGCCCTCGGCGGGCAGCGGACGGGCACGGGGTGGGACTTCCGCAATGCCTACGAACTGGTGGTCTACGACACCGGCCCCGGCACCTCGGACGCGCCGCAGCTTCTGCGCGAACTGGTGAGCTTCGGCTACCCGGCGTCCAAGCTCTATTTCTACCGGGGCGGGATGCAGGCCTGGGCGGGCCTCGGCCTCAGCTATTCGGAGCCGCAATCATGACGACCCGCGCCCCCCTGACCATCGACAGCGTCCGCGCCACCAAGGGCCCCGGCATCACCGTGACCTCGGTGCGCCCCCTGCGCCTTGCGGTGACCGAGCCGGGATCGCGGATCGCCTCGGCGGCCACCACCACCACCGCCGCCGCCACCACCACCGCCGCCGCCACAGCCGTCGCACCCGCCACAGCCGTCGCACCCGCGCAGCCCGTCGAACGCCCCATCGGCCTTGGCGCCGACCTCACGCACAAACCCGACATCCCGTCGAAAGGCCCCAACCTCGGCCTGCTCGTGGCGCTCGCCGGGATCGCCTTCGCCGCCGGTATGGTCGTGACCGTCGCCACGCAGCGCCCCGACCTCCTCGCCGTCTGGACGTCACCCGTGGCGTCCGAGACCTCTGTCACCCGCAACGCCACCGCGCTCCTCGACGCACCCGTGGCCGAGCCGACCGCGCCCGAGCCAATCTCCGGCTCCATCGCGCTCACCCCCGAACAGCAGCAAAGCATCGCCGCCGTGCTGGCCCTGGCCGAGGGGGAGGCCACCTCCCCCGCCCCGGCGCAGGTCGAACAGGTCGTCGCCAAGGACCGCTTCCACGTCATCGCGCCGGGAGAGACGCTCGCCGACATCGCCGCCCGCTACTACGGCGACGCCGCCGAAACCGCGCCGATCCTCGGGGCCAATGCCGACACGATCCGCAATCCCGACCGCCTGACCATCGGGCGCATCCTCACCATTCCGCCGCTCTGACACCGCCCGCGCGCCACGAAGGACGACACTTCCATGACCCGAGTATCCACCGCCTCCGCCGCCCTCGCCGTGACCGGCGTCGCGTTCTTCGTCGGCAGCCTCGTGACGCTGCAGATGATCTCGAACGCGCCGCAACAGGGCTATGCCCCGGTTGCAACGCAGGTGACCCGCGCCGCAAGCCCCGCGCTGCTTGCCCCTGCCACGCCAGAGCCGGTGCTGGCGGCGACGACCACCGTGACCGAACCGGCCCCCGCCGCCGCGCTTGCCACGCCCGGCGCGCTCGACATCACCAGCGCCCTGCGCGCGCCCGCGCCCTCTGCCGCGCAACCCGCCGCACCGGCGGCCACGGCGGAACTGGGGACCGACACGATCGAGCTGATCCAGCAGGCCGCGCAGGCCTACCGCGTGATCGGCCGGTCGGAAACGCTCGACGGCAATACCAAGCGCGTCGTGCTGGTCGGCCTGCAGGGCGGCAAGGACGAACGCGGCCTGCAGGACATGCTGGGACACGCCGCCCGGTCCGGCCTGATCGCCGTACCCGAAGGCCTGTCCACCGCCGATGGCGGCGTCGACACCCGGTCGCTTCTGCTGAACATCGTGGAGAAGGCGGTGCAGGAAAACGATCTGCGCACCGCCCCGCAACGGCAGGTCGCCGCGCTCGACAGCACCACGCGCCCCGTCGCCGCCCCGACGCGGCAACTGGCCGAACCCGTCATCTACGTGGTCGAACCGGGCGACAGCCTCGCCTACATCTCGCTCCAGTTCTACGGGCGCACGTCCGACTACAACCGCATCTTCAACGCCAACCGCGACCAGCTGCGCAACCCTAACCGCATCAGCGTGGGCCAGCGCCTCGTGATCCCGGCGGGCTGATACAGGAGTTTTCCAAGGGTCCGAGCGGGCAAACCGCCAGAACCGTACAGAGCAGAACCAGCCGAGCAGCAAACTTTCAGGAGGCCTTCGGGCCTCCTTTTTTCATGCGCCCCAGCCGTCCGACATCATCTCGCGCAAGCGGGACGCCGTGCGCTCGAACTCGAATGCGCCGGTGCCTTCGAGATACAGCATCTCGGGTCGCCGCGCGGCGCTGGCGACCAGCCGCACGCGGGCCTCGTAGAGCGCGTCGATCAGTGTCACGAAGCGCCGCGCCTCGTTGAAATTCGACCGGCCAAGCTCGGGGATGTCCTCCAGCAGCAGCACGCGCACCGCCTCGGCCACGGCAAGATAATCGGCGGGGCCCAGCGCACTGCCACACAGGTCATAGAAGGTCACCCGCGCCACGCCGTTGTGAAAGGCGGGCAGCACGACCTCCCGCCCCTTCACGACCAGCGTCAGGGGCGAGGCCGGGGCACCATCCGTAAGGTCCTGCCAAACCGCGTCCACGGCCTCCCGCGCCTCCCGCCCCAAGGGCGTGAAATAGACGGTCGCACCGGCCAGCCGGTCCTGCCGGTAATCGGTGTCCGACGACAGGTGATGCACCACCATGCGCTCTTCCAGAAGCGCGATGAAGGGCAGGAACAGGTCGCGGTTCAGCCCGTCCTTGTAAAGATCGGCGGGCACCCGGTTCGACGTGGTCACCACCACCACGCCCTGATCGAACAGCTTCTGGAACAGGCGGCCCACGATCATCGCGTCGGCGATGTCGGTGATCTGCATCTCGTCGAAGGCCAGCACCCGCGCCTCGCCCGCGATCTTGTCCGCGACCGGCTGGATGGCGTCCTCGATCCCGCGCTCGCGGGCGGCGGCGATCCCGGCCTGCACCTCCTGCATGAAGGCGTGGAAATGGACGCGCCGTGCGGGCACGTCGAGCGTGTCGACGAACAGGTCCATCAGCATCGACTTGCCGCGCCCCACCCCGCCCCAGATGTAAAGGCCGGGGACCGGATCGGGCTTCTTGGCGAACCATCCGCGCCTGACCGGTTGCGCCACCGCCGCGCGGATGCGCTCCAGTTCGGGCAGCACCGCGCGCTGGACGGGATCGTCCTGCAAGGCGCCCTCGGCCACCTGCGCCTCGTATGTCTCCAACACGCTCATGCGGCAGGCTTAACCCGCGTGGCGCGGGTTGTGAATGAGGTCCGGCACAGGCCGCGCATCCGCGTGATTCCCGCCATCACGAACAATCATGAACCGGCCGCGCGCCGGGTGTTGCGCAGCACCGGGCAATCTGCTCAGTTCCGCGGACCGAAGTGAGCAAATTGTACGGAAATCAATACCACCGATGTCCCAACGCACGTCTTTGCTTACACCCGTCCTGATCGTCGGTTGCATCATCGTTCTGGTTAGTTTCGCGATCCGCGCGTCCTTTGGCGTGTTCCAGATCCCCATCGCGTCCGAATTCGGCTGGGTCCGGACCGAGTTCTCGCTCGCCATCGCCATCCAGAACCTCGCATGGGGGATCGGCCAGCCGATCTTCGGGGCCATCGCCGAAAAGGTCGGCGACAGAAAAGCCATTGTTCTCGGGGCGTTGGTCTATGCCGCGGGGCTCGTGGCCTCGTCGGTCTCCACCACGCCCGAGGCGCACCAGGCCTTCAACTGGCTGATCGGCTTCGGCATCGCGGGCACCGGGTTCGGCGTGATCCTGGCGGTCGTGGGACGTGCCGCGTCGGACGAAAACCGCTCCATGTCGCTGGCCATCGTGACCGCGTTCGGCTCTGGCGGGCAGATCGTCGGCCCACCGCTGGCGGAATGGCTGTTAACCTTTATCACGTGGCAACAGGTGTTTCTCGTGTTCACCGCGATGATCCTTGCCACGCTGCTGATGCTGCCGATGATGCGGGCGCCGGTGCGGGCTACCAAGGTGGAACTCGAAGAGTCGCTGGGCCGGATCCTTGTCAAGGCGTTCCGGGATCCGTCCTACTCGTTGATTTTCCTTGGCTTTTTCTCCTGCGGGTACCAGCTTTCCTTCGTCACGGCACACTTTCCGGCGCTGGTGACCGAGATGAGCGCGCCGATCGCGCCGGGCGGATGGCTCGACTCGATCGGCATCTCCACCGCCTCGGCGCTTGGCGCGGTCGCCATTTCGGTCATCGGGATCACCAATGTCGCGGGCACGCTTCTGGCCGGTTGGGCGGGCAAGCATTGGCCGAAAAAGTATTTGCTGGCAGGAGTTTATACGGGCCGGACACTGATCGCGGCGGTGTTCTTCATGTTTCCGATCACGCCGGTTTCGGTGATCGTGTTCTCGGCCGCGATGGGCTCGCTCTGGCTCGCAACCGTGCCGCTGACCTCGGGCCTTGTCGCGCATATCTACGGCCTGCGCTACATGGGCACGCTCTACGGCATCGTGTTCCTCAGCCACCAGCTGGGCAGCTTCCTCGGCGTGTGGCTGGGCGGGAAAATGTACGACATTACAGGGGATTATACGCTGGTCTGGTGGGTCGGCGTCGGCGTCAGCGCGTTCTCGGCCCTCGTGCACCTGCCCATCCGCGAGCGCCCCCTTGCCGCCACCGCCGCCTGACAGTTGCCAATTCCCCTTTCATTTCGACATAATGAAAACAAAATTGTCGCCTAGAGACGGCCTTAACAAACGCAAAGTAACGAGGCGGTCTGAGCAGGCCGGAGCATGTCGATGCTGGAATTCGACAACGTCAGCAAGTCCTTCTGGACCGGGACGCAGCGCAAGGTGATCCTTGACGGTGCCTCGTTCCGCGTGGACCTCGGCACGTCGCTCGGCATCCTTGCCCCCAACGGCACCGGCAAGACCACCCTGATCAAGATGATGGCCGGGCTGGAAAAACCCGACGAGGGCGAAATCCGCCGCGGCTGCAAGATCTCGTTCCCACTGGGCTTCATGGGCGGCGTCGTCGCCAAGCACACCGCGCGCGAGAACGCGCGCTACATCGCGCAGCTCTACGGACTCGACCCCGATTACGTCGAGGCGTTCTGCCGCTGGCTGTGCGAACTGAAAGAGTATTTCGATCAACCGCTTGGCACGTATTCGTCCGGGATGCGCGCGCGGTTCACCTTCTCGCTCATGCTGGCGCTCGACTTCGACATGTACCTGATCGACGAAGGCATGCCCTCGTCAACGGATGTCGATTTCAACCGCAAGGCGGGCGAGATCCTGCAAGAGCGACTGCGGACGACGACCATCGTGATCGTGTCCCACCAGCCCGACATCCTGCAGAAATTCGCGCGGCGCGCCGGCGTTCTGATGAACGGCAAGCTCCACATGTTCGACACCTTGGAAGAAGCGAAGCAATTGTATGACTACGAAACCCAAGGCTAAGAAATTCCGCATCCGCCGCCCCGAAGGCGGATCGACGCCCCCCGCCACCCCGGCGGCAACGCAACCCGACGTGGCGGATGCCGTTGCCGCGACGGTGGCCGAGAACGCGGGCACTCAGAAGAAAAGCGGCGTCACCTCGATGGCGGCGGCGCGCAAGACCACCGACAAACCGGCCACGGCCCGCGACGGACAGGTCGCCTCCGCCGCCGAGGCGGAGACCGACATCACGATCGAGTCGATCCGCAAGGAAGGCCTCACCGGACGCCAGCTGCGCATGGCCCGCCGGGTGGCACAGAAGCACGGGCTTGCAGCGACATCCGATTTCGACGCGGTGCGGCTGCTGCGCCTGAACGGGATCGACCCGTTCCAGAAATCGAACATGCTGGAACTGGTCGTGCCGGACCCCAACGCGCCCAAGCCCGCCGACAGCGGCAAGACGCAACTGCCGCAGACGATGCCTGTGGGGCAGGTCAAGCTGCCCTCGACCCAGACGGCCAGCCCGGCAGAGCGCCGGGCGCGCGAAATCTCGGAAATCCAGCGCAACATCGCCAAGCGCCGCCGCCGCAAGGTGATGCAGCTGTTCACCCGGCTCGCGATCTTCGTGGGCCTGCCGACGCTGATCGCGGGCTGGTATTTCTATGTCATCGCGACGCCGCTTTACGCGACCAAGTCGGAATTCCTGATCCTCAAGGCCGAAAGCGGCGGCGGGGCGATCGGCGGCCTGTTCTCGGGCACGCAATTCGCCACCAACCAGGACGCGATCGCGGTGCAAAGCTATTTGACGTCGAAGGACGCGATGCTGCGGCTGGACAAGGACGTGGGCTACAAGGCGCATTTCTCGCAGGACTGGATCGACCCGATCCAGCGGCTGAACGAGAACCCCTCGAACGAGGCCGCGCACAAGCTGTTCAAGCGGCACGTGCAGATCGGGTATGACCCGACCGAGGGCGTGATCAAGATGGAGGTCACCGCCGCCGATCCCGAAACCGCGGCCGAGTTCTCCCGCGCGCTGATTTCCTATGCCGAAGAGCGGGTCGACAACCTGTCGCGCCGCAAGCGCGAAAACCAGGTGGCCGACGCCCAGCGCGCGCTGGACGAAGCGACCGACAAGCGCCGCACGGCGCAGGAATCGCTGGTCGCGTTGCAGCAGGAAAACCAGATCGTCGACCCCGAGGGGCGCATAGCCTCGCTTAGGACGCAGATCGGCAACGTGGAGACGCAGATCCTCGACAAGGAGCTGGAGCTTGCGGCGCTCCTCGACAACGCGCGTCCGAACCGCGCCAAGGTCGAAGGCACGCAGGGCGACATCCGCCGCCTGAACGCCAAGCTGGCGGAACTGAACGCCGCGATGACCGAAGCGTCGAGCGGGGAGACGTCGCTGGCCGAGTTGAGCGCACGCATCCAGATGGCGCAGGCCGACCTCGCCACGCGCGACCTGATGCTGCAATCGGCGTTGGAGACGATGGAACAGACCCGCCGTGACGCGCTGAGCCAGGCGCGGTACCTCACGACCTCGGTCGTGCCGGTCGCGTCCGAAGACCCCACCTATCCGCGCAAGTTCGAGAACACGGTACTGGCTTTCCTGATCTTCTCGGGCATCTACCTGATGATGTCGCTGACGGCATCAATCCTGCGCGAACAGGTGTCGACCTGACCCATTGGCGGGGCCGCTCGTCGCTCTCGGCCGAGCGCGCCTCGCTCTCTCCGCCCTGCCCTAGCCTTTGGGATAGGGCGGCTCACCTTCTTCCCGGTTCACTGACCCTTGTGGCAAATTGCCCGGCAGGTGCCGCGTCTGGCATCACCGCCTCGTGTGAGAGGAGACCAACGACATGACCGCCCCCCTGCCCCAAGTCACGCCCAACTCATGGGCCTTCCTTCAGGATGCGATGATCGCGCCCACCGGCTTCCGCGAATACGACGCGCGCTGGCAGTACCCTGAACAGATCAACCTGCCCGGCATGACCGCGCTTGGCCTTGGGCTTGGAACGCAGATGCGCCGCAGGGGCATCCGCCCGGAAATCGCCGTGGGCAACGATTACCGCGACTATTCGCTGGCTATCAAACAGGCGCTGATCCTCGGCCTCGTGCAGGCCGGGATCGAAGTGAAGGATATCGGCCCGGCGCTGTCGCCGATGGCCTATTTCAGCCAGTTCCACCTGGACGTGCCAGCGGTAGCGATGGTCACGGCGTCGCACAATCCCAATGGCTGGACCGGGGTGAAGATGGGATTTGACCGCCCGCTGACCCACGGCCCGGACGAGATGGCGGAGTTGCGCGATATCGTGCTGCAGGGACAGGGCGAACCGGCCCCCGGCGGCGGCTGGACCCGCGTGGATGGCGTGCGCGAGGCGTATCTTGACGACCTCGCCGGCGATTTCAGGCTGTCGCGGCCGCTGAAGGTTGTCGTGGCCTGCGGCAACGGCACGGCATCGGCCTTTGCGCCCAAGTTGCTGGAACGGATCGGGGCCGAGGTTGTGCCGCTGCATTGCGAACTGGATTACACCTTCCCCAACTACAACCCGAACCCCGAAGCGATGGAGATGCTGCACGACATGGCCGCCGCCGTGAAGGCGAGCGGTGCGGATCTTGCGCTTGGCTTCGACGGGGATGGCGACCGGTGTGGCGTGGTGGATGACGAGGGCGAAGAGATCTTTGCCGACAAGGTCGGTGTCATCATGGCGCGCGACCTGGCCAAGCTGTATCCGGGCGCGACCTTTGTCGCGGACGTGAAATCGACGGGACTTTTCGCATCGGACCCCGAACTGAAGGCGCATGGGGCAAAGGCCGATTACTGGAAGACCGGCCACAGCCACATGAAGCGCCGCGTGAAGGAACTGGGCGCGCTGGCCGGATTCGAGAAGTCGGGCCACTACTTCCTGTCGGGCGAAGTGGGCCGTGGATACGATTGCGGCATGCGCGTCGCGGTGGAATTGTGCAAGCTGATGGACCGCAACCCGGACAAGTCGATGTCGGACCTGCGCCGCGCGCTGCCCACGACTTACGCCATGCCGACCCTGTCACCCTATGCCGCCGATACCGAGAAATACGACATCCTCGACCGCACGGTCGAACGCCTGAAATCCCGCACCGAACTGGGCGGTCGCAAGGTCGCCGACATCGTCACGGTGAACGGCGCGCGCGTGATCCTCGACAACGGGTCATGGGGGCTGGTGCGCGCTTCGTCCAACACGCCGAACCTCGTGGTGGTCTGCGAATCGAACGACAGCGAGGAAGAGTTGCGCGCGATCTTCGCCGACCTCGACGCGGTGATCCGCGAAGAGCCCGGCGTGGGCGATTACGACCAGACATTCTGACGCAGAACAGCGTTGCAGGACACGCATGGGGCCGCGGGGTGACAACCTTCGCGGCCCCGCCTATAAGGCCGCGACTTTGCTTCCCAGATCAGGACCCATTCCCATGACCACGCTCGTTTTCGGCCACAAATCTCCCGACACCGACTCGACCGGCTCGCCGATCATCTGGGCGTGGTACCTGCAAAGCCAGGGCATCGATGCGGCGCCGCGCCTGCTGGGAGAACCGAACACCGAAGCAGCCTTCGTGCTGGAACGCTGGAACCTCGACAAGCCCGAGATCATCGAAGACGTTGCCGCCGATACGCCGGTGGTGATCGTGGACACCAACAACCCCGCTGAACTGCCCGGCAGCATCAACGACGCCGACATCCGCGCGATCATCGACCACCACAAGCTGGTGGGCGGGCTGGAGACGAAAGGCCCGATCGACATCACCGTGCGCCCGCTGGCCTGCACCGCGACGATCATGGTCGACCTGATGGGCGACGCCGCTGCCGACATGCCCGAAGGCATCAAGGGCGCGGCGCTGAGCTGCATCCTGAGCGACACGCTGGAATTCCGCTCGCCCACCACCACCGATCACGACCGCGCGCTGGCCGAGAAACTGGCGGGCGACCTGGGCGTGTCGATCCCCGACTACGCGACCGAGATGTTCGCGGCGAAATCCGACGTGAGCGCCTTTTCGGATGCCGAATTGCTGCGGATGGATTCCAAGGAATATCCCGTCGGCGACACCAAGTTCCGCGTGTCGGTTTTGGAAACCACGTCGCCCGGCACTGTGCTGGCGCGCAAGGACAGCCTGATGGAGAGCATGAAGACCGTGGCCGCCGAAGACGGCGTCGACCAGGTCCTGCTGTTCGTCATCGACATCCTGAACGAGGAAGCCACACTGCTGGTGCCGAACGAGCTGGTGAAATCGGTCGCCAAGGCGTCGTTCGGCGCGGATGCGGCGGGTGACACGGTTGTCCTGCCCGGCGTAATGAGCCGCAAGAAGCAGATCATCCCGAACCTCGCGGTCTGATCCGCGGCGGGGTCGGCTGACGATCAGCCGACCTACAGGTCCGCGGTGATGTAGGTCGGCTGCTTGCCAGCCGACCCCCCTGAGCCCACACTTGCACCATGGCCGACGCGAAGGCCCAAACCCCGCAAAAGGGAGAGCCCGCCATGACCCAGATCATCTCGCACCTGTCCGAAATCGGCGACAGCTATGACGCGACCTTCGTCGATCTGTGGGGATGTCTGCACAATGGCGTCACCGCCTTTCCCGATGCCGTCGCCGCCCTGCAGGATTATCGCCGCAAGGGCGGGATCGTCGTGCTGCTGACCAACGCGCCGCGGCAGCGCAGCGAAGTCCGCAAGCAACTCAAGAAATTCAACGTGCCCGACGATTGCTGGGACACGATCACCACCTCCGGCGACAGCGCGCGGCTGGCGATGTTCACGGGTGCCGTGGGCAACAAGGTCTATTTCATCGGGCAACCGCACGACCAGCCGTTCTTCGACCCGCTGAAACTGGTCGAGGACCCGGTCGAGATCCGCCAAGTTCCGCTGGAAGAGGCCGAGGGCATCGTCTGCTGCGGCCCGTTCGACCCTTACGCCGATCCCGACGAGATGCGCGGGCCGCTCCTCTATGCCAAGCAGAAGGGGCTGAAGCTGCTTTGCGCCAACCCCGATATCGTGGTCGACCGGGGCGAACGGCGGGAATGGTGCGCCGGCAAGCTGGCGCAGATGTACGAGGAGATGGGCGGGCAGAGCCTGTATTTCGGCAAGCCGCATCCGCCGATCTACGACCTCGCGCGCCGCCGTCTGGGCGCAGTGAAACAGGGCATCCCCGACAGCCGCATCCTGTGCATCGGCGACGGCATCCTCACGGATGTGCGCGGCGCGATTGGCGAGGACCTCGACTGTCTGTTCATCACCGGCGGACTGGCGCGGGAAGAGACCGGGACGGATGAGCAGCCCGACCCGGAAAAGCTCGACGCGTTTCTCGCGGCAGAGCAGATGTCGCCGCGCTACGCGATCGGGATGCTGCGCTGATACTGCTTGATCTTTCTGCGACTGCGAAGTAATTATATTGCCGAAACCCGGCAGTTAAGTGAATCATCGTTTCGCGCAGGATGGACAATCAGATGCTTGACAACCAGCCACGCGGCACCATCGTCATCGAGGAACTGGAAATCGGCATGTCCCGCTACCTGCAGAAGGTGGTGACGGACCGCGATATCCAGATGTTCGCCGAGGTGTCGACAGACCACAACCCGGTGCACCTGGACGATGCCTATGCCAACGACACGATCTTCCAGGGCCGGATCGCGCACGGGATGCTGACGGCGGGCCTGATCTCTGCGGTGATCGGCGAGCAGCTTCCGGGCCACGGCACCGTCTACATGTCGCAATCGCTGAAATTCCTCGCCCCCGTGCGGCCCGGTGACCTTGTCCGTGCCGAGGTGACGGTGCTGGATATCGAACATTCCAAGCGCCGCGTGAAGCTGGATTGCGAGTGCACCATCGACGGCAAGAAAGTGCTGGTGGGCGAAGCCGTGGTGCTGGCCCCGTCCGGCAAGTTCGACTGATCCTTGCACCCCGCGCGCCCGGCGGCTAACCGGGACGCATGAAGACCCTGCGCGATTATCGATATGTCGCCCCCGAGGATCGCGGGGCCAGCGCCGCCATCGGCAATTTCGATGGCGTCCACCTTGGCCATCGCTCGGTGATCGACCTCGCACGCCGCGATGGCGTTCCCCTTGGCGTGATGACCTTCGAACCGCATCCACGCGAATTCTTCCAGCCCGACGCACCTCCCTTTCGCCTGATGAGCCCGACGGCGCGCGCCGCACGCCTCGCCAAGCTGGGCGTCGACGTGTTGTTCGAATTGCCGTTCAACAGCGCGCTTGCATCGCTCACGGCGCGTGAATTCGCGCAGGACGTGATCGCGGACGGGTTCGGCCTGTCGCACGTGGTCGTCGGGCAGGATTTCCGGTTCGGCAAGGGCCGGGAGGGCGATGCCGCGATGCTGGCCGATCTGGGCCACGAGATGGGGTTCGAGGTCACGCAGGCGCCGCTGCTGGAAATCGGGGGGCTGGAAGTGTCCTCCACCGCGATCCGCACCGCGCTGAGCGAGGGCCGCCCGCGCGACGCCGCGGCCCTTCTGGGGCACTGGCACCGGTTCGAGGGCCCGGTGATCGGCGGCGAACAGCGCGGGCGCGAACTGGGCTATCCCACCGCCAACATGTCGGTCGACGGGCTGCACCTGCCGAAGCTGGGCGTCTACGCGGTCGAGGTCGACGTGCGTGACGGCCCGCATGCCGGGTCATACACCGGCGCGGCGAGCCTTGGCGTGCGTCCGATGTTCGGGGAGAACCTGCCGAACCTTGAAACCTACCTGTTCGACTTCTCGGGCGATCTGTACGGCGCGACCCTGTCGGTCGCGCTGGTCGAGTTCCTGCGCCCCGAGTTGAAATTCGACGGGCTGGACGCGCTCATCACGCAGATGGACGCCGATTGCGCCCGCGCGCGCGAAATCCTGGCCGCGGCATGAGCGATCCCATCGACCGCGACGGCCTGCGCGACGGGTTCTGGCGCAAACCCATGCACAAGATGTCCCGCAAGGAGTGGGAGGCGTTGTGCGACGGCTGCGGCAAGTGCTGCCTGAACAAGCTGGAAGACGAGGATACGGGCGAGGTTGCGCTGACGCGGGTGGCCTGCCGGTTGCTGGACGACAGCACCTGCCTGTGCGCGCAGTACCCGATCCGCCACCAGTTCGTGCCGGATTGCATCGTTCTGACGCCGGGCAACATCGCCGACAACCTCTACTGGATGCCGCAGACCTGCACCTACCGCCTCGTCTACGAAGGCCGCGACCTGCCGCCATGGCATCCCCTGGTATCCGGGTCGCACGACACGGTGCACGAGGCGGGCGTCTCGGTGCGGGGGATCACGGTGTCGGAATTCGACACGCCCGAGGACGACTGGGAAGACCATATCATCGAGGAGCCCGTCTGATGTTCTTCGCCTCCGACAATGCGGGCCCGGCCCATCCCGAGGTCATGCAGGCGCTGATGGACGCGAATGCCGGATATGCCATGCCCTATGGCGCGGACGTCCAGATGGCCGAGGTCACCGCGCGCATCCGCGACATATTCGAAGCGCCCGAGGCGGCGGTGTTCCTTGTCGCGACCGGAACGGCGGCCAATGCGCTGGCGCTGGCGACGCTGTGCCAGCCGTACCAGACAGTGTTCTGCTCGCCTGTGGCGCATATCAATTGTGACGAATGCAACGCGCCCGAATTCTACACCGGCGGGGCAAAGCTGACGCTTGTGGGCGACAGCCACCGCATGACGCCCGAGGCGTTGCAGACAGCCATCGCCGGTTCGAGCCCCAGCGACGTACATGTCGCGCAGCGCGGCCCGGTCTCGATCACGCAGGTTACCGAGTGCGGCGGTGTCTACACGCTGGCCGAATTGCAGGCCCTGTGCCGCGTGGCGCATGACGCGGGCCTGCCGGTGCATCTGGACGGTGCGCGGTTCACCAACGCGCTGGTCGCACTGGGCTGCACCCCGGCCGAGATGTCGTGGCGCGCGGGCGTGAACGTGGTGTGTTTCGGCGGCACCAAGAACGGCTGTCCGGGGGTCGAGGCGGTGATCTTCTTCGATCCCGCCCATGCGCGGGAATTCGAGCTGCGCCGCAAGCGCGGCGCGCACCTGTTTTCCAAGCACCGCTATCTCAGCGCTCAGATGCTGGCCTACCTGACGGATGATCTGTGGCTGCGCTCGGCCCGGTCGGCCAATGCCAACGCCAAGCGGCTGGCGGACGGGCTGGCGCTGAAAGGCGCGCAGTTCGAACACGACCCGCAGGCCAACATGATCTTTGCCCGCCTGACCCGCGCGCAACATCAGGCGGCACATGCGGCGGGCGCGCGGTACTATCTCAATGACGGTCCTCTCGACACCGGCCACGCGGACACGCGCCTGTCGGCGCGGTTCGTCTGCGACTGGTCGATTCAGCCGCAACAGATCGACGCGTTTCTCGCCGCGATCTGACCCCGGATCAGTAGCTGTATTCGTCGTAGATCCGGCCCAGGTCCCCACCCCATTCGCCGTGATACCTCGCCAGCAACTCGTCCGCCGGGACTTGCCCGCTGTCGAGGCTCTCTTTCAGGGCGTTGAGGAAATGCGTCTCGTCCGGGATCATGCCGCCCGCGCCGGGACGCGCCCGCCGCGCAAGCCCGCCTTCCGACAGCGCCACGACCTCGCTCGCCAATGCGTGCATGTCGATATCCCCGACCTTGGCGGCAAGCCCGTCAACCGAGGCCGCGACCCGCAGCGCCTCGCGCGTCTCGGCATCCCAGCCTTTGACAAGGTCCCACGAGGCATCCAGCGCCGACTGATCGTACATCAGCCCGACCCAGAAGGCCGGCAGCGCACAAAGGCGCCGCCACGGCCCGCCATCGGCGCCGCGCATCTCGATGAACTTCTTGACGCGCGCCTCGGGGAACACCGTGGTCAGGTGATCCGCCCAGTCACTGAGCGTGGGCGTCTCACCCGGCAGGGCGGGCAGCTTGCCGTCGAGAAAATCGCGGAAGGACTGGCCCAGCGCGTCGATATATTCGCCGTCGCGGTAGACGAAATACATCGGCACATCGAGCGCGTATTCGGCCCATGCCTCGAACCCGAAGCCTTCGTCGAACACGAAGGGCAGCATGCCGGTGCGGTCGGCGTCAAGGTCGCGCCAGACGCGACTGCGCCACGACTTGTGGCCGTTTACCTTGCCCTCGAAGAACGGCGAATTGGCGAAAAGCGCCGTGGCCACGGGTTGCAGCGCCAGCGCCACGCGCATCTTCCGGACCATGTCCGCCTCGGTCGAGAAGTCGAGGTTGACCTGAACGGTGCAGGTCCGCCGCATCATCACGCGGCCCATCGTTCCGACCTTCTGCATGTAGGCATCCATCAGCGCGTAGCGCCCCTTGGGCATCAGCGGCATGTCCTCGTGCCGCCATTCCGGCGCGGCCCCCAGCCCGATGAACCCGGCACCGATTTCGTCCGCGATGTCCTTCACCTGCTGCAGGTGGTCGTTCACCTCGTCACAGGTCTGGTGGATGGTCTCAAGCGGAGCGCCCGACAATTCCAGCTGTCCCCCCGGTTCCAGCGAGATGTTGGCCCCGTCCTTGGTCAGCCCGATCAGCTTGCCCTTTTCGTCCACCGGCGCCCAGCCGTGGCGGTCGCGCAGACCTTCGAGGATGGCGCGGATCGACCGCGCCCCGTCGTACGGCAGGGGTTTGTGGGTATCCCGGCAATAGCCGAATTTCTCGTGCTCCGTCCCGATGCGCCAGTCTTCCTTGGGCTTGCACCCTGCTTCGAGGTAGCCGGCAAGCTGCTCGTGCCGCTCGATCGGGCCGCCGCCGGATTGGGGGATGGACATGGACGGTCTCCGTTTGCAGGTCAGGGCCGAGGGTTGGTCCGAAATTCCGGGCGTGTCAATGCAGCCTTGCGGGAGGTTCGTGCCAGATGACGACCGGATGGTCGGGCCGGGTCTCCAGCGCGCGCAGCATGTGGCCGGTTTTCAGGCCGGGCAGGACGGCGAAGGCATCGAACAGCGCCTCGGCCCCGTCGGCATCCAGCGGGATCGACAGGTCGTCCTCTCCCGCGGCCTGCAGCACCCATGACGGCGGGTGCGCCGTCGGGTCAAGGATTACGGCCCGCAGGCCGCGCAATCGCCGCACACCACCGGTGAGCGGCCCGAAATAGGCGATCTCTCCCTCGGCCACCTGCACCGTGCCCGGCCCGCCATCGCCCACGCGGAACCGCCCCCGCTGCACGCCAAGCCAGATCACCGCCAGCGCCAGCGGGGCAAGCGCCGCGCCGACGTAGGGCAATATGCCCCGGCCAAGGATCAGCCATCCCAGCGCCAGCGCCAGCAAGGCGACGCCTGCCAGCGCCTCGGCCCAGCGCGACAGGGCGGCGGCGGCTTCGGGCCGGATGAAACTCATCGCCAGTCCCCCACGCCGTGTTGCCACAATGTCAGCGCCGCGACCGCCGCCGTGTCGGCGCGCAGGATGCGCGGGCCGAGAGAGATCGTCGTGACATGGTCGAGCGCCTTCAGCCGCGCGCGTTCGCCGTCGGAAAACCCGCCCTCCGGCCCGATCAGCACCGCGCCGCAGGTTGCGAGGCCGCCCGTCAGGGCGGATGAGCCGCCCGCTTCCGCCTCGTCACAGAAGACGATCTGCCGGGACGGGTCCCAGTCCCGCAGCACCTCGTCAAGCCGCCTCAGCGGCGCGACCTCGGCCACGACCGTGTTGCCGCATTGCTCTGCCGCTTCCACGGCATGGGCCTGCAACCGGTCCTGCCGGATGCGTTCGGCATTGGTGAACTCGGTCTGCACCGGCAGGATCCGGCGCACGCCCATCTCTGCCGCCTTTTCGACGATGAAATCGGTACGCGCCTTCTTGATCGGCGCGAAAAGAAGCCAGAGGTCGGGCACCACGTCCTGCGTCTTGCTTTGCGCCACGCATCGCAAGCTCCCGCCGCGCTTGCCCGCCTCATCGACCACCGCGCGCCATTCCCCGTCGATCCCGTTGAACAGCGCCACCTCCACTCCGACCGATTGCCGCATCACGCCGAACAGGTAATGGGCATGGTCCCGTGACAGCTGAACGGATTGCTCCGCCCCCAGCGGCTGGTCTACAAAAAGGCGGATCTTCGGTCTCATGAGGCAAGACATATGACGCAGGGGCCGGGCATTCCAGAACCATCGGGCCAGGTCGCCGATGCGGTATCGGGCAATTGGGTCGATCGGTACGCGCCATCCGCGACCCGCCCCTACCTGCGCCTCAGCCGCGCGGACCGTCCAATCGGGACCTGGCTGCTACTGCTGCCCTGCTGGATGGGGCTGGCGCTGGCCATCTTCCACGACGGTTACCTGCGGTGGGAGGATGCGTGGATCGCGCTGGGCTGCGCCGCGGGCGCATGGCTGATGCGCGGCGCGGGATGCACGTGGAACGATATCACCGACCGCGATTTCGACGCGCAGGTGGCGCGCACCCGCTCGCGCCCCATCCCTTCGGGCCAGGTCACGCCCCGTGCCGCGTTGGCATGGCTGATGGCGCAGGCGCTTGTCGCCTTCGCCATCCTTCTGACGTTCAACACCGCCGCCATCGTGCTGGGCATCGTCGCGCTGGCCCCTGTCGCGATTTACCCCTTCGCCAAGCGCTTCACGTGGTGGCCGCAGGTCTTCCTTGGCATCGCCTTCAACTGGGGCGCCCTCCTGGCATGGACGGCGCATACCGGCAGCCTCGGCTGGCCCGCGGTCGTCCTGTATGCCGGCGGGATCGCGTGGACGCTATTCTACGACACAATCTATGCCCATCAGGACACCGAGGATGACGCGCTGATCGGCGTGAAATCGACCGCCCGTCTCTTCGGCGAAAACAGCCCCACATGGCTCGCGCGGTTTCTCGTGGCCACCGTCAGCCTCATTGGCCTCGCCGTCGTCCTCGCCGCACCCAGCGGAGAGCTTTTGTCACTGGTCATCGCCATTGGCGGACCATGGGCGATGGGCTGGCACATGACCTGGCAGATGCGACAGCTCGACATCGACAATCCGGACACCTGCCTGCGCCTCTTCCGCTCAAACCGCGATACCGGGCTCTTGGGCGTGCTGTTTTTTGCCGTGGCCGCGCTCCTGTGATTGATCGCGCGTCTCACCCGGCGTATCACGTGTCGGCAACTAGTACGGGTCACTCACCTCGATGCGACTGTCCTCTGTCCTGCTGACCGCCGGCATCTTCATCCTTGCCGGTGCGCTATGCGTGCTCGCGGCGGTGTTTGCCGTCCGGATGGTCGAGGACAATTCACGCCTCGCCGTGATCCGCGTGCTGGGAGAGGCGAACATCAACTGGGCCGACGCCGATACCGACGGCCTGCAGGTCTTCGTCATCGGCACCGCCCCGACCGAAGCCGCCCGCTTCCGCGCCCTGTCGACGGCGGGCACCGTGGTCGATGCCGCCCGCGTGATCGACCAGATGACCATCGCCGAAGCGGACGACATCGCGCCGCCCCGCTTCTCGATCGAGATCCTGCGCAACGAGGCGGGTATCTCGCTGATCGGCCTTGTCCCGGCTTCCACCGACCGTGACGAACTGGTCAACCGCGTGGACCGCCTGACGCGCGGGACCACCGTGTCGGACCTTCTGGAAAGCGCCGATTTCCCGACGCCGGATGGCTGGGAGGCCGCGCTCGATTTCTCGACGCTGGCCCTGCAACTCCTCCCCCGCTCCAAGATCTCGGTCGAGGCCGGTCAGGTATCGCTCACCGCGATGACCGACAGCGCCGAGGCCCGCGTGCGGCTCGAAGAGGAACTGATGCGCAAGCTGCCGGGCGAGGTGGAGCTGGAACTGAACCTCTCCGCCCCCCGCCCGGTGATCACGCCCTTCACCCTGCGCTTCGTGAAAGACAGCGACGGCGCCCGGTTCGATGCCTGTTCCGCCGACGAGGAAGACGCCCGCGACCGCATCCTCGCCGCAGCCCGGCGCGCCGGCGTGCCCGAGGACACGACCTGCACCATCGGCCTCGGCGTGCCGACGCGCAAATGGTCCGAAGCCGCCGCCAAGTCCATCGCGGCAACCGACGAGTTGGGAGGCGGCACGCTGACCCTGTCAGACGCGGATATCGCGCTGATCGCGCTTGAAGGCACCGACCAGGCGCTGTTCGACCGTGTCGTGGGCGAACTGGAAAACTCGCTACCTGACGTCTTCGCCCTGAAAGCCGTCCTGCCCAAGACCCCCGAGGCAAGCGCCGAAGGCCCGCCCGAATTCCTCGCCATCCTCAGCCCCGAGGGCGCCGTGCAGCTGCGTGGCCGCGTCGCCGGCGAAATCGCCCGCCAGACGGTCGACAGCTTCGCCAAGGCGCGGTTCGGCTCCACCGCCGTGCGCACCGCCGCCCGCGTCGACGACACGCTGCCCGCCGAATGGTCGATCCGCGTCCTCGCCGGGCTCGAAGTCCTGACCCACCTCAACAACGGCGCCGTGACCGTCACGCCGGACGAGGTCGCCGTGCGCGGCATCACCGGCAGCCAGACCGCCACTGCCGATATCAGCCGCCTCCTGTCGGAAAAGCTGGGCGAGGCGCAGGACTTCGCGATCGACGTCTCCTACGACAAGAAACTGGACCCCGTCCTCGGCCTGCCCACGCCCGAGGAATGCGAGGCCCAGATCGCGGACGTGATGGCCGAAACCAAGATCACCTTCCAGCCGGGCTCGGCCGATATCGACACCGGCTCCGAAACCGTGATGGACGAAATCGCCGCGATCCTGCGCCGCTGCGAGGACATCGCCTTCGAAATCGGCGGCCACAGCGACAACCAGGGCCGCGACTCGATGAACCTCGAACTCAGCCAGGCCCGCGCCGAAACCGTCCTGAACGAATTGCGCGACCGCCGCATCCTGACGGCCAGCTTCATCGCCAAGGGCTACGGCGAAACCACCCCCATCGCCGATAACGGCACCGAGGAAGGCCGCGAGGCCAACCGCCGGATCGAATTCAGGCTGATCGCCGAGGCACCGGCCGAAGACGCGGACGACACCGCCGCCGCCGCTGAAGAAGAGGACACATCGAATGAACAGAACTGAGTTCATCATCGCCACCGCGGTGATCCTGATGGTCGCCTTCTGCATGGGCTGGTTCGCCAACTGGTTGCTGCACCGCTTCACCCGCGTCTCGAAATCCGACGTCTCCGAACTGGAACGCATGAGCCAGGAACTGCACGACGCCGAGGAAACCCGCGACCAGGCCATCACCTACCTGCAACAGCGCGAAGCCGAACTCACCAACCAGCTCACCCAGACCGAAGCGGAACTGAGCGCGGCGATGGAAGGCCTGCGCGACGCGCGCCACGAGGCGGAAGAACTGCGCATGTATGTCGAACGCATGCAGAACGCCTGACCAGACACCGCTTCTTCTCTTTGAAAATATGTCCGCCGGAGGCACCCGGACCCATCCGCCCGCGTATCCGCCCGACACCAATTGGCGCTCCGCCCGCCACGCGCACTAGGATAAAGCGCGCCGCAGGCGCTCGATCAGGTCACGGCCGGCTCACCAGCGATCGAGGGCGGCCTCGTCGTCGTCCTTCGCCGCAACCCACGTCGCGCCGCCATCCGCGCGGTGTTCCTTCTTCCAGAACGGCGCGCGGGACTTGAGGTAGTCCATCAGGAAATCCGCCGCCTCGAAGGCCGCAGCGCGGTGGGCAGCGGCGGTTGCGACCATCATGATCGGCGCGCCCGGCTCCAGCCGCCCGAACCGGTGGATGACCAGCGCATCGGCAAGGTCCCAGCGGTCCATCGCCGTCTGCACGATGCCGGTGATCGCGCGTTCGGTCATGCCGGGGTAATGCTCGATTTCCATGGCCATGATCGGGTCGTCCTCAAGCGACCGGACGACGCCGGTGAAGGTCACGACCGCACCGATGTCGCTGCGCCCCGCCGCAAAGGCACTTGCCTCGGCGCCGGCGTCGAACGGCTCGGGCTGCACGACAACGCGCATCAGCCGCCCGTCATCGGCGGGAAGAACGCAACCTCCCGCACACCGGCAAGCGAGGCGTCGAAATCCGCGAGGTCCTGGTCAAGTGCGACGCGCACCGCGGTCAAGTCGGCAAAGGCCGCCGCATACCGCGCGTCCCGTGCCGACAGTTCGGCGACAAGATCGGCCACCGTGGCCGCTTGCGTCTCGACGCTTTCACGCGGGACGCCGATCCGCTCCCGCACCCATGCGAAATAGACCACGTCCATCAGCGTCCCTCCTTCAGGTGGGGGATCGCCTTGCGCAGGTAATCATACCCGGTGATCGCGGTCAGGGCGGCCGCGATCCACAACAGGGTCAGCCCCACGTCACCCGACCATTGCATCCCCGCGACCTTCCATTGCAGGCCAAGGACGTCCTCTTCTTCCCCGTTCAGGATCGCGTCGACCATCGCGGCATCCATGCCGAACACGCTCATGCCCACGTAATGCTCGAACACGCCCTGCAGGAACAGAACCGCGATCGCGATCATCTGCACGGTCGTCTTCCACTTGGCGAGCTTCGTCACCTTGAGCGTCCCCGCCACGTCGCCGAGGTATTCGCGCAGGCCCGACACGAACACCTCGCGGAACAGGATCACGGTTGTCGGCAGGACAAGCCATGGCGAATAGGACGAATAGCCCACGATCACCATCAGCGCGATCACCACCATCGCCTTGTCGGCAATCGGGTCCAGCATCGCGCCCAGCTTGGTTTCCTGCTTCCACGACCGGGCAAGGTAGCCGTCGAACCAGTCGGTGACCGCCGCGCCGACGAACAGGATCAGCGCGCACCAATCCGCGATGGGCCGAGCGAAATACAGAAACATCACCGCCACGCCCGGCGCCGCGATGAGGCGCAGGAGGGTCAGGATATTGGGAAGCGTCCAGGTCATGCCGCCTGACTACCCCGCTTTGCCGGTCGGTAAAAGATGTCTCCGCCGGGGCACCGCTTCCTCATAACCCGTCCACCCGCCGGGCAAAGTGGCTGACGAAGCGCGCCCGCGCCTCGGGCAGGGGCCGGTTGCCAAGGTCGTGCGCAAGAACGTTGGTCAGGAAATGGCCGGTGACCTGGAACGCCTGCAACACCTCGGCATCCTCGCCGTCCCCGTCGCCGCGCAGGATGGGCGGCAGCGGCAAAAGGCGCGACGCCCATTCCCCGGCACCCGATGCCGACACCGCCCGGCCCGTGCGCGGGGAGACATAGATGAGATCGCGGCTCGATCCGGTCACCGCGCACCGCGCCAGATCAAGGGCGAAACCCGTCTCTTCCAGCAATGCAACCTCCCACTTCAGATAGGCCAGCGGCCAGAGGTCGGGCTGGTCGAGCAGGTCCAGAAGGCGTTCGGTGCGCGCATACAGCGCCGGGTGCGCTTCGCGTTCGGCCAGCGCGAAGGACAGAAGCGCGCAAACCGCGTTCAGACCGGCAAGCGCCAGCCGGTGGCCCATCGCCGCCGCGGCACGCGACCGGACGGGTTCGACCGTGTAGGTGCCGATATGGTCTTCGAGACGCGCGCGCCACGCCACGTCCAGCTGCGCACCCGGTTGCAGGACCGGAGCGATCTTGCGGCTGGTCGCGCCCCGCAGGACCCCGGCATGGCGGCCGTGGTCGGGCGTGAAGACATCAAGGATGGCCGAGCTTTCGCCGTGCCGCCGAAGCCCCAGCAATATCCCCTGATCGCGCCATTCCATGTCTCAGACATGGCCCGCAGCGCGGCGCGCGACAAGCCCTGCCATGCGGCGCGATCAGGCGACGTCGGTCGACCGGGTCATGAAGGCGGGCGGCGTCATCACGACGCTGTCGTCGGCCGCCACGGCAGGGGCCGGATCGACGGGCAGAACGTGAAGATCCGCCGTGGCGAGATCGGCCTCGGGCCGTGCCGGTCGGCGCAGGCGTGACGGGGCCATGCCGAAATCCCGGCGGAACGCGCGGGAGAAGGCGGCAGCACTGGAATAGCCATAGGTCTGCGCGGCGGCCTCGACGCTCAACTCGCCATCCTTGATGCGGTGCGCCGCAAGGATCATGCGCCAGTGGTTCAGGTACGCCATCGGCGTCTGGCCCACCATCTCTCCGAACCGCCGCGCGAAGGTGGCGCGCGCCAGCCCCGCGCTCAACGACATGGTGCGCAGGGTCCAGTTGTCGCCGGGATGGGCATGAATGTCGTCCAGCATCTGCGCGATGCCGGGATCGGTCAGACCCTTCAGCCAGGACGGCGGCAGGTCGGTGCCATGCGCCTCGACCCAGACCCGCAGCGTCAGCGCCAGCAGGCTGTCGAGAAGACGCGGCAGCACCAGCCCCGCGCCGGTCCCCGACGCCGCCGCTTCGGTCCGGATCAGTTCGACCAGCAGGTGCAGTTGCGGGTTCTTCGCGATCTGGTCGGCGCGCAGGATCATCGGTTCGGGCAACGCCGCGAGGATCGAACCCGGCGCGACCATGTCCTGCGAATAGGACACCGTCATCACCGTCGCGGTCGGGCCCATATGGGTCTGCAACAGCGCGGCGTTGCGGTCGAGCGCGCGGGACAGCGTCAGCGCGCGGCTTTCGGGATGGTCCGACAGGATATGCGCCGCGCCCGACGGGATCAGGACAAGATCACCCGAGGCCAGCCGTTCGGGCAGGTGCCCGCCGCAGCGCAGGCAGCATCCGCCATCGGCCACGAGGTGCAGTGTTGCGCAGGGGGTATCCGGCTTTTCCTCGAACAAGACGCCCCAAGGCAGGGCGAAAGAGCCGAGGCATTCGATTCGGCCCGTCAGGCGCGCGGCGGAAAAGATCGAGGTCAATGCATCCATAACGAATCGTACCCAGAACAAATTATCCTTGGATTATCGGCAAATTTCCGCTGAGTGACAAATGTCGAACGTCTCAAAGTCAGTTATTCCAGACCTTCTGCCTCAAGAAGATGCCGTCCGGCGCGGTCTTCGACCTCGATCACCCAGAGGTCGGGGTCGAACTGCCGCTGCTTGCGAATCGAGTCGTCGACCTCCGCTTCGTCGCCCGAGACCAGCGTGGCCCAGACGCGGTCGCCGGTGGCGAGGTCGAAACTGCGCGTGAAGGCCTCTGCCTTGCCATCAAGTGTGTTGAGTTTGACCAGAACCGCGCCGCCGGTGTCGTCGCCATGGGCGGTGACGAAGGCAGGAATGTCCGACAGGCGCAGGCGCGCAAGGTAGGCGTCCACCCAGAAACGCGCGGTCAGCCTAGGAGCCATCGCGGAAATCGAGGCCCATCTCGGAATACCGCGCGGCCTCTTCCAGCCAGCCGGACCGGACCTTGACCTGCAGGAACAGGTGCACCTTGCGCCCAAGGAATTCGGACAGCTCCTCGCGCGCGGCCTTGGACACGGCCTTGATCGTTTCGCCCTTGTGACCCAGCACGATGCCCTTGTGCCCGTCGCGCGTGACATAGATCACCTGGTCGACGCGGGCCGAACCATCGTCCCGTTCCTCCCAGCTTTCGGTCTCGACCGTCAGTTGGTACGGCAATTCCTGGTGCAGGCGCAGCGTCAGCTTTTCGCGGGTCATCTCTGCCGCGATCATCCGCAGGGGCAGATCGGCGATCTGGTCCTCGGGATACAGCCACGGGCCTTCCGGCATCTGTTCGGCCAGCCATGCCTTGAGATCGGCGGCGCCATGCCCCTTCTCGGCCGAGATCATGAAGGTGTTGGCAAAGTCGAACCGGTCGTTGAGGTCCTTCGACAGCGCAAGCAACGTGTCGGCCTTCACGCGGTCGATCTTGTTGATGGCCAGCGCGACGGTGCGACCCTTGCCGATCTCGGCCAGCCGTTCGAGGATCGCCTCGACCCCCCTGGTCACGCCGCGATGCGCTTCGACCATCAGGACGACCACGTCGGCATCCGCGGCCCCGCCCCACGCCGCGGCCACCATCGCGCGGTCGAGCCGGCGGCGCGGTTCGAACAGGCCGGGCGTGTCGACGAAGACGATCTGCGCCTCACCTTCCAGCGCGACGCCGCGGATGCGCGCGCGCGTGGTCTGCACCTTGTGGGTCACGATCGACACCTTCGCGCCCACCATCCAGTTGGTGAGCGTGGACTTGCCCGCATTGGGCTCTCCGATCAGGGCAACGAATCCGGCGCGGGTTGTCATGTACGTTCCTTTGGCGATGCGGCGGGGTAACGGATTTTGCCAGACTTGGAAAGCCGACACGATTTCGGCCTGATTTCGCCTTTTTCGCGGGATCCGGAACCAATTCCGTCAAGATCGGGGTAATTTTGACCAAACATGTTCAAACCCGCGTTCTTGCTGCCGAAAATTTCATCTTATGCACAAATTACTGCACGAATCGGTGTCTAGGCAGGCTCGTGACATCTGGGGAGATGACACATGCAGAACGAAACACTCACTAAAACCGCCCGACTGTACCACGATGCCTGGTGCGCGCCCGATCCTCGAACGATGATGCGCGCCACCGGGACAGACCTGCGACCGGATGCGCGCGAAAATGACTGCGGGACACGCGAAGAGGGCGACAGCATGGCTGTCGCCCTCTGCCGTTCCGGCACCGGCTTTTTCGACCTGGTCGCGGAGAGTGAAGCAGAGCTCGCCCGCGCCATCCTCATCATCATGGAAACCGTGCCGGTCACCGCTGTTGGCTGGCTCGAACCGCATATGGTGGTCGACCGGGACACGTTCCGTGCGATCCTCGAACCGCCCGCCGCGCCCTGCCCGCAACGCCCCCGGCCATCGGGTCGCCGCCGGCCCCGCCCGACGCGGCGTGCCGCGCTGCGCATGTGCGCCGATCAGCGCGCCGAGATCAGCGACGAGGTTCTGCGCCACGGCTTCGTGACCGAAGCCGAGCGCGTCGAACTCGCCCGCCTGCGCAAGGAACTGGGACTGCCCGCGCATCAGCACCGCGCGGCATGCCACGTGATCGCGTCCACCGCTGCGGTGATCGCGCTGAACGCAACACAGGCCGCGGCCGGCGTACTGGCCTACCTGCCCACTTTCTGAAGACTGTCTCAGGCCTCGACTGCGGCCAGAAGCGCTTTTGCGGCAAGTTGCTGCGCGTCCCGCTTGGACCGTGCCTGCGCCTGCGCCGCCTGACCAGAGGCCAGCCGCGCCTCGACCGTAAACAGCGGCGCATGATCGGGGCCATCCCGACCGACATCCACGTAATCGGGAGGCGGCAGCTTGCGGGCCTGCGCCCATTCCTGAAGCGCGGTCTTGGCATCGCGCGCGTCCGCTTCCACCGACAGGATCCGACCTCCCCACAGCCGCAGGATCAGCGCCTGCGCCGCGGCAAAGCCCGCATCGCGATAGACCGCCGCGATCACCGCCTCCATCGCATCGCCCAGAAGCGCCTGCTTGCGCCGCCCGCCGGTCATCATCTCGGACCGGCCGAGTTTGAGCGCGGCACCAAGGTCGATCTCGCGCGCGACGGCGGCGCAGGTCTCTTTCCGCACGAGCGCGTTGAAACGCGGGGCAAGCTGGCCTTCGGTGGCGTCCGGGTCGGCCTCCAGCAGCGCTTCGGCCATGACGAGGCCCAGCACGCGGTCACCGAGGAATTCCAGACGCTGGTAATCGCCGCGGGTCGGGGAGCCGACCGAGGAATGCGTCAGCGCCCGGACCAGTAGCGCGGGATCGGCGAACCGGTGGCCAAGGCGGTCCTCGAAGGCGCGTGTCTCTGCCGACAGCTTCACTCGATCCTCTTGAAGAACCGGTCACCCCGCCAGGTCCAGAAGAACAGCATCGACGCGCCCGCAGACGAGAACATCACGCGTTCAGCGCGGCCGACGAGGTTTTCGTAAGGCACGTAGCCCACGCCACCGAACTGCTGCGGCACGCGGCTGTCGGACGAGTTGTCGCGGTTGTCGCCCATGAAGAAATACATGCCTTCGGGGATAGTGTAGACGGGCGTGTTGTCCGAGGGCTGTGTGCGCACGTTCAGGATCGAATGGGTGTGCCCGCCGGGCAGCGTTTCGATGAACTTTTCCTTGATGCAATCCGCGCCTTCGCCCACGGGACCGTTGGCACAGGCCTGTCCCGTGCGGCGCGAGATGATGCGCGGTTCGACGAAGGTGCCATCCGGACTGACCTCGACCGGGGTGCCGTTGATCGACACGACCCCGTCATTCACCTGCACCGTCTCTCCCGGCAACCCGATCAGGCGCTTGATGAAGTCGCGGCCGGTGACGGGGTGGCGGAAGACAACGACATCGCCGCGCTCGGGCTCACCGCCCCAGTAGCGCCCGCCATCGTCCTTCTTGAGAAAGCCGCAGATGTCCTCGGCATCGATATTGATGCCGAAGCGGGGGATGATGACCGACGGGCAAGAGGCATAGCTGTAGCCATAGGCCATCTTGTTCACGAACAGGAAGTCACCGATCAGCAGCGTGTCCTTCATCGACCCCGACGGGATCCAGAACGGCTGGTAGAAAAGCGACCGGAACACGCCCGCGATCAGCAACGCGTAGACGATCGTCTTGATCGTCTCGATAACGGCATTGCCCTTTTTCTGCTCGGCCTTGGCCATGGCGTGCCCCTTTGTCAAATAATGCGCGCTACATCGCCGGGGCGGGTGCGGGTGTCAATGGTCACACCCGTTTGACGTCATCCGAGCGCAGGAATTCGGCGATGCCCTCGGGCACGGTCAGCCCTTCGTCGCGCACGCGGGCATCGAGCGCGTCTTCGAGCGCCCGAACCTCTTTCACCCGCACGGCGACGGCGTCTATTTCCTCGAACGGCACGATCACGACGCCGTCGCGGTCGGCAACCACGAGATCGCCGGGCCCGATGCGCTGGCCCGCCATGGTCATCGGCAGGCCGGTGCGGCCCGGTCCGTTGTCGTGGGGCGTGGCGGGTGTCAGCCCGGTGGCCCAGACCGGCAGGCCGACTTCGGCCAGCCCATCCGCATCCCGCACCGGCCCGTCCGTCACGATCCCGACACCGCCCGCGTTGCGGAACATGCCCGCCACCCTGTCCCCTACGGCGGCCATGCCCTGCCCGCCCGAGACCGAGATCACCAGAACGTCGCCCGGTTGCGCGCAGGCCAGCGCGGCCAGCGTCGCGACGATGGCGCCGGGCGGGTTTTCGGCGGGCAGCGCGGCCCCCACCACATGGCGCGGCACGTGATCCTCGACCAGGACCGGGCTGATCGCCCCGTCAAGCACGCCCCGCCCCATCATCGCGTCGGACACGATGCTGGCGGGCACGCTTTCGAAGGCGGCGATCTGCGCCGGCGTCGGGCGCGGCCAGTCTTCGCGCAGGGTCAGCTTGGGGGGATGTTCGATCATGGGTCACTCCGTCACGGGCCGGGCCTCGATCAGCACGAAGGCCTGCGCCCACGGGTGATCGTCGGTCAATGTGACATGCACGATAGCCTCGTGCCCCGGCGGCGTCATCTGTTCCAACCGCTCGGCGGCCCAGCCCGTCAGGTGCATCACCGGCTGGCCGGTGGACAGGTTGCTGACGGCCATGTCCTTCCACGCGATCCCCATGCGCAACCCGGTGCCCAGCGCCTTGGAGCAGGCCTCTTTCGCGGCCCAGCGCTTGGCATAGGTGCCGGGCGTGTCGGCGCGGCGTTCGGCCTTGCGCTGCTCGACCTCGGTAAAGACGCGGTTGCGGAAGCGGTCCCCGAACCGGTCGAGCGTGCGCGCGATCCGGTCGATATTGGCAAGGTCGGTGCCGATGCCGAGGATCATGGACGGACCCGCAGACGCATGATCAGTCAGGCGGGTTCAGCACGGTGTCGATCTCACCGGTCGACTGGTTGAGCGTGAAGGACAGCATCATGTTGTCGAACATCGCGGTCGCCGGGTTGTAGACCTGCACCGGCACGTCGAACAGAAGGCCGACCGCCGGATCATATCCCGTCTGCATCGCGTCCCAGTAGACGCCCGCGAAACCGGTCGACCATGTATGGCTGATAATCCGGCATTGCCGGCTGCCCAGTTCGTCGCGTGGCGGCGACAAAAGGTGCAGGTGGAACGCGCCCGCCGCCGGTTCGATCCGGTCAAGCAGCGTCAGCCGCGTCTGGCCGTTGGCGAAGGTGCGGGTGTGTTCCTCCCACGGTTCGACGATGGCCTGCGCGGTGCCTTCCCAAAGGCAATCCTGAATGACCTGCGCATGGGTGGCGAACGGTACGTATGAAAGGAGGGCAACCGCCCCGATCTTGAACGCGTACTTCATGGAAAAGGGACTCTTCGGAAGAAACATGGCCCAAGCATATCGGTCTGCGCCCGGCCCGTAAACGGGTGGGGAGGCGGGTGCAGCAGCGGCGCTCCTACACCCGCGGTCATGTTCAGAGAACGAACTGAAGGATGGCCAGGACGATTACGACCAGGCCGACCAGATAGATGATGTTGCGCATGGGATGTTCCTTCGAGAGTTGTGCTGTCACAACCCCGGACGTCCCCGGCGGTTCCCCGTCTAGCCCGCGCGCGCGGCGTCCATGGCCTCTCGCATCTGGGAGATCGCGGGGCCAAGGCCGCGGAAGATCGCCTCGCCGATCAGGAAATGCCCGATGTTCAGCTCCACCACCTGCGGGATCGCGGCGACCGGGCCGACATCGTCATAGGTCAGCCCGTGGCCCGCATGAACTTCGAGCCCTAGGTCGTGGGCATAGGCCGCCATGTCGACCATCGCGGCGAGTTCGGCGTCGCGTTTGGCCATGTCGCCCTCGGCAAAGGCATCGCAATAGGCGCCGGTATGCAACTCGATCACCTGCGCACCGATGCGATGCGCGGCGGTGATCTGGTCGCGGTCGGCGGCGATGAAGATCGACACCCGGCAGCCAGCCTCCCGCAGGGGTGCAATGTAATGCGCAAGGCGATTGTCGTCGCGCACGACGTCGAGCCCGCCTTCGGTCGTCCGTTCCTCGCGCTTTTCGGGCACAATGCAGACCGCGTGCGGCACGTGGCGCAAGGCGATCTCCTGCATCTCGGGCGTCGCGGCCATCTCGAAATTCAGCGGCACGGTCAGCGCGTCCATCAGCGCCTCGATATCGGCGTCGCGGATGTGGCGGCGGTCTTCGCGCAGGTGGGCGGTAATACCGTCGGCGCCCGCCTCCTGCGCCATGATCGCTGCGCGGGTCGGATCGGGAACGGCACCGCCGCGCGCGTTGCGGACGGTCGCGACGTGATCGATGTTGACGCCAAGGCGCAGGGGGCCGACGGGCTGCATGCTGGTTCTCCTATCGCGGGTCAGGCCAGAGTGTAGACCGCGCCCGCGGTTTTCAAAATCGGGTGGTTCACCTGTCGGACCGTTCGCCCTCTGCCTTGGCCTTGGCGGCCTCTGCTTCGGCCTTGGCGGCGGCGCGGCGTTCGCGCAGGGCTTCGAATTTCTCCTTCAACAGCCCCTTGCGGCGTTTCTTGTAGGCCCGGATCACGGGGATCGACAGGTAATAGCCGATCGTGGCCACGACGATCCCCGGCAGGATGCCCCCGATGAGGTAGGGAAAGAAGACCTCCTGGTAGAACACGCCCAGGGCTGTCCAGTCCGCGGTCGCGTCCGTGAAGGGTGCCGTGATGTTGTGCCAGAGGTCCTCACCCGCCTTGACGAACTTGCGGCCGATCGATCCATCGATCCGGTCCTCGGGCCGGATGCCCAGAAGCGCATAGCCCGTGTGCAACGAGATGACGCCGATCGGGACATAGGTCAGCGGGTTGCCGAAGAACGTCGCCAGCATCGCGGCAAGGATATTGCCGCGCATCACCATGGCGATGGCACCCGCGACGATGAAATGCAGGCCATAGAACGGCGTGAAGGTCGTGAACAGGCCCGCCCAGATGCCACGGCTGATGCGTTCGGGGCTGTCAGGCAGACGGCGGAGACGGTGCTTGACGTATTGCGCCGCGCGGGTCCAGCCGCCCTTGGGCCAGATCAGCTCAAGAGCCCAGCGGCCCCAGCTTTTCCTGTCGCGGCGCTTGAACACCATGCGTGGTCTTGCTCCCTTCCTGTGCGCGTCAGGCCGCCGCGCCGGGCAGAATCCGGCCCGGATCGCGATGGCGGCCGATCTCTGCCACGTGGTCCTCGGCCTCGAGCGTCGAGATCAGGGAATGGAGATGCTGGGCGTCGCTGAGTTCGACGGTCATCATCAGGCGGAAGAAATCGGGTTTGCGGTCTACGAATTGCAAGTCCGAGATATTCGCCATCCGCTCGCCGATCAATGTGCAAACGCGTCCCAGGACGCCGGCATCGTTGCCGATCACCAGGTCGAGCGTGACGGAATAGATCGCCGGGTGCCGGCCTTCCTGCCAGTGCAGGTCCAGCCAGCGCGACGGCTGGTCGTCGAACCGTTCCAGCGTGTCGCAGTCGATGGCATGCACGACAACGCCCCGCCCGCGCACGGTGATGCCGACGATCCGTTCGCCGGGCAGAGGCTGGCAGCAATCGGCCCGTTCGAACGCCTGGCCCGGTTCAAGCCCGATGACCGCGCGGCTGGCCGCGATCTCTTCACCCGCCTCGGCGACAAGTTCGGGATATACGGCGGCGACGATCTGCGCCGCCGTCAACTCGCCCGATCCGACGCGACCAAGGAGGTCGTCGATCTCCTTGATCCGCAAGGTCCGCGCGGCGGTTTGCAGCACCTTGTCGGTCAGCTTCTTGTTGATGTTCTGGAAGGCCGAGCGGACGACCTCGCGCCCCAGCTTGGCGAATTTCTCGCGGTCCACCTCGCGCAGCGCCTTGCGGATGGCCGAGCGCGCCTTGCCGGTGGTCGCGATGTCGAGCCACGTGGCCTGAGGCACCTGCCCGTCGGCGGTGATGATCTGCACCGACTGCCCGTTCTTGATCCGCGTCCACAAGGGCACGCGGATGCCGTCGATCTTGCCCCCCACACAGCCCGCGCCGATCCGGGTGTGGATGGCATAGGCAAAGTCGAGAGGCGTCGCCCCGCGCGGCAGTTTCACAACGTCGCCCTTGGGCGTGAAGCAGAACACCTGGTCGGAATACATCTCGAGCTTCACGGCTTCGAGGAATTCCTCGTGATCGTCCTCGGGATCGAAGGTCTCGGTCAGCTGTGCGATCCACTTGGCGGGATCGACGGCGAACGGGTTCTCGGACCGGACGCCATCGCGGTACGACCAGTGCGCCGCCACGCCGGTTTCGGCCACGTCGTGCATCTGGCGGGTGCGGATCTGCACCTCGACCCGCTTGCCGTCCCGGCCCGACACCGTGGTGTGGATCGAGCGGTAGCCGTTCGACTTGGGCTGGCTGATATAATCCTTGAACCGACCGGGCACCGCGCGCCAGCGGCGGTGGATCGTGCCCAGCACCTGGTAGCAGTCTTCTTCCGTCTCGGTGATGATGCGGAACCCGTAGATGTCGCTGAGGCGGGAGAAGCCAAGGCCCTTCTCCTCCATCTTGCGCCAGATGGAATAGGGTTTCTTGGCGCGGCCGAACACCTCGGCCTCGATGCCCGCCTTTTCCAGTTCGGCGCGCATGTCACCGGTGATCTTCTGCATCACGTCGCCGGTTTCGCGCTGAAGCGTGATGAAGCGGCGGATGATCGAATTGCGCGCCTCGGGGTTCATGACGCGGAAGCTGAGATCCTCCAGCTCTTCGCGCATCCACTGCATACCCATGCGACCGGCAAGGGGCGCGTAGATCTCCATCGTCTCGCGCGCCTTCTGGGCCTGCTTCTCGGGCCGCATCGCGCGGATCGTGCGCATGTTGTGCAGCCGGTCGGCCAGCTTCACGAGGATCACGCGCATGTCCTTGGACATGGCGATGAACAGCTTGCGGAAGTTCTCGGCCTGCTTCGTCTCGGACGACGACAGCTGCAGGTTGGTCAGCTTGGTGACACCATCCACGAGGTCGGCGATTTCCGACCCGAACCGGTCGGCGATCTCGGAATAGGTCGAGCGCGTGTCCTCGATCGTGTCGTGCAGAAGCGCGGTGATGATCGTCGCGTCGTCAAGATGCTGCTGGGTCAGGATCGCGGCGACGGCGACCGGATGCGTGAAATAGGGCTCGCCCGACTGGCGGAACTGCCCTTCGTGCATCTCTTTGCCATAGGCGTAGGCGTCCGCGATCAGGGTCGCGTTCGTCTTGGGGTTATAGGTGCGAACCAGAGCAAGGAGGTCATCGACCGAGATCATCCGCCCTGGCCCTCACGCCAAAAGCGGGGCGTGCGTCGCGGCCCCGCTTACCCCCGTTCCTGCGCTTGCATCAGCTGGCGCAGCAGGTTTTCCTCGCTCATGTCGCCCTCGGCCGGCTTGTCCGGTTCCGAGCCCATGAGCAGCGCCATCGAGTCCTCTTCGGGCTCGTCCACCTCGATCTGGGTCTGGTTCGACTCGATCAGGCGTTCGCGCAGTTCCTCGACCGACTGGGTCTCTTCCGCGATCTCGCGCAGGGACACGACGGGGTTCTTGTCGTTGTCACGCTCGACGGTGATCGGGGCACCCGCGGAAATCTCGCGCGCGCGGTGCGCGGCAAGCATGACCAGCTCGAACCGGTTCGGCACTTTGTCAACGCAATCTTCGACCGTCACACGGGCCATCGGGAAACTCCTGTTCGCTCCTCGGGGTGAGAGGTGTCAGATAGAACCATATCTGCGGATTTACAAGCCAAACCCGCGTGATCCGTCACAGGGGAACAACTTGTGATTTGTCGTCGGGATCGAGCCGCCCCGCCATCTGGGAAACGGTGATATCCAGCACGGGATGACGCCAATCAGCGGCAATATCCATCAAGGGAACCACCACGAAGGCGCGCTCGTGCAGGCGGGGATGCGGCAGGATCAGGTGATCCGGCGTGTGATTCGGCTGTTCGGCGGGCGGAATTTGCATCCAGCGGCCCACGACAGCGGAATCCGGCACGACTTCGTGACCCAACGTCAACAAATCAAGGTCCAGCGTGCGTGCACCCCAGCGGGCAAGGCGTTCGCGGTCGTGATCCGCCTCGATCCGGTGCAACACGTCCAGCAACGATCGCGCGTCGCCTGACCACATGCCCGAGCATGTTGCATTTATGTAATCAGGCCCGGCACCTGCGGGGAAAGCCGGCGTGCGGTAGAACCGGCTGATCGCCGTCAGCCGCACACCCGATCCGGCCAGCCTTTCAAGGGCGGATGCGCAGATTTCCACTGAATTTTCGGCGCCATTCGGCAGGTTGGACCCCAGCGCGATGAGGAATTCTTGATCCATGCTCAACCCTCGGTTACCCTTTTGATGTGTATTGTATCTTGCGAGGATTTATACCAAGCCCTAGCTTCTGCTGAGGACCGCCGACTTTTCACACTCACTCACGGACAGGCGGGACTCCATTTCGGAAGGACATTTGATGTTTTACAAAGACGAACGGCTCGCGCTGTTCATCGATGGGTCGAACCTGTACGCCGCGGCCAAGGCGCTCGGGTTTGATATCGACTACAAGCTACTGCGTCAGGAGTTCGTGCGCCGCGGCAAGATGCTGCGCGCCTTCTACTACACCGCGCTTCTCGAAAACGACGAGTATTCACCGATCCGTCCCCTCGTGGACTGGCTGCACTACAACGGCTTCACCATGGTGACGAAGCCGGCCAAGGAATACACCGACAGCCAGGGCCGCCGGAAGGTCAAGGGCAACATGGATATCGAGCTTACGGTCGATGCCATGGAGCTGGCACCGCGGGTCGATCATATCGTGCTGTTTTCGGGCGACGGGGATTTCCGCCCGCTGGTGGAAAGCCTGCAGCGCCAGGGCGTGCGCGTTTCGGTCGTGTCGACCATCCGGTCGCAACCGCCGATGATCGCGGACGAACTGCGCCGTCAAGCCGACAACTTCATCGAACTCGACGAGCTGAAGGACGTGATCGGACGTCCGCCGCGCGAACAGCAATACAGCGATCGCGGTGATCGCGACCGCGAACCGCAGGCAGCGGCCGGGGCCTGACCCAAGCCGCTGGCGCCCTGCCGGACTTTCCACTAATCAGGTGGATGCCGGAGGAGTGCCATGTCGAAACCTGACCTGACGATTCATCTTGCCGCACCGCGAGGGTTCTGCGCGGGCGTTGATCGTGCGATCAAGATCGTGGAGATGGCGCTCGACAAATGGGGCGCGCCCGTCTTTGTCCGCCACGAGATCGTGCACAACAAGTTCGTGGTGGACGGCCTGCGCGAAAAGGGCGCGGTGTTCGTCGAGGAACTGGACGAGTGCCCGCCGGACCGGCCCGTGATCTTTTCCGCCCATGGCGTTCCCAAATCGGTGCCCGCCGCCGCCGAGGCGCGGGAGATGGTGTATGTCGACGCGACCTGCCCGCTGGTCAGCAAGGTCCATATCGAGGCGCAGCGCCACGCCGATAATGGCCTGCAGATGGTGATGATCGGCCATGCGGGCCATCCCGAAACCATCGGCACGATGGGACAGCTGCCCGAGGGCGAGGTCCTGCTTGTCGAAACCGTCGAGGACGTGGCCACGCTTGACGTGCGCGACCCGGCACGACTGGCCTATGTCACCCAGACCACGCTGAGCGTCGACGACACCGCCGACATCGTCGCCGCCCTGCAGGAGCGTTTCCCCGCGATCCAGGGACCGCACAAGGAAGACATCTGCTACGCCACCACAAACCGCCAGGAAGCGGTAAAGGCGATGGCGCCCGAATGCGATGCCTTGCTGGTCGTCGGCGCGCCCAATTCGTCGAATTCCAAGCGGCTGGTCGAAGTCGGTGCGCGGGCGGGCTGCGCCTATGCCCAGTTGGTCCAGCGCGCCGGGGACATCGACTGGCGCGCGCTGGACGGCATCCGCTCGGTCGGCATCACGGCGGGGGCAAGCGCGCCCGAAGTGCTGGTCAATGAGGTGATCGACGCGTTCCGCGACCGCTTTGACGTGACCGTGAAACCGGTCGTCACGGCCGAGGAAAACGTCGAATTCAAGGTGCCCCGCGTCCTGCGGATGGCCACGGCATGATTTCGGCGCAGTTCCTGCTGACGGCGTTCGTGGTCGTGATCGCGCCGGGCACCGGGGTGCTTTACACGCTGGCGCTCGGGCTTGGGCAGGGACGGCGCGCGGCGATCGCCGCCGCCTTGGGCTGCACCTTCGGGATCGTGCCGCACCTTGCGGCGGCGACGCTGGGCCTTGCCGCCGTGCTGCATACCAGCGCGCTTTTGTTCAACATCGTCAAGTTCGCGGGCGTGGCGTACCTGTTGTACCTCGCATGGGGCGCGCTGAAGGAAACGGGCGGGCTGTCCATCGCCCCGCGCCGCACCTCGGACGGGTGGGCGCGGATCGCGACGCGCGGGGCGCTCATCAACGTGCTCAACCCAAAACTGTCGATCTTCTTCCTTGCGCTCCTGCCGCCGTTCCTGTCCGGCGCGCCGGATCGCGCGGCGCTGGAGATGGCGACGCTGGGCGCGGTTTTCATGGCGATGACTTTCGGTGTCTTCGTCGTCTACGGCCTGTTCGCCGCGGCGATGCGGCGCTGGATCCTCGGATCGGAGCGCGTGATGACATGGCTCAACCGGTCCTTCGCGGCGGTCTTTGCCGGGCTGGCTGGACGGCTGGCGCTGGAACGCGCCTGACCCTTGCCAGCGCGGCCTGCCGCCACACCTGTCACCCCATGACCGGCTACGTCACCTTCACCGCGCGGATCGTCCCGATGGAATGGGGCGACAGCACCTATACCGTGCTGCCCCTGCCCGACGACGTGCGCGCCGCACTTGGCCCGGCCAAGCGGGTGGAGGGAGAGATCAACGAGCATCCCGTCAACCTCGCCGTCACCAGGGCCCCGGTGCTGGACATGCCGTTCCTCTGGACGGGGAAATCCCTTCTGGACGAGATCGGCATCGCGCCGGGCGACGAGGTGGAGGTGCGCCTGCGCCCGGCCGATCCCGACGCGGTCGACGTACCGCGGGACGTGACGCTCGCCCTGCGGAGCGCCGGCGTGACCGACGCATGGGACGCGCTGACCCCCGGCAAACGCCGCGGCTTGCTTCACACGGTGAAGACGGCGAAAAGGGCGGAGACCCGCGCGCGGCGCATCCATGCGCTGATCGCCCAACTGACCGAAGGATGATGGATGCCCGTACCCCGCACCGCTCTTGTCCTGACATGGGCCGGGATGCTGCCCTTCGTGCTGGCGGCCATCCTGCGCCTTGCCCCTGATCCTGCCGCGCCTCCGGGACATTTCGGCCTGCTCTACCCGACGGATGCCATCGCGATCCTCGCGGCTTACGGGGCCGTCATCCTGTGCTTCATGTCGGGCGTCCTGTGGGGGTTCGCCGCGCAAGGACCCTCCCCCCGCGCACCTTTGGCATACGTGCTGTCCGTGATCCCCGCCCTCGCCGTCTTTTTCCTTGCGACGCAACACATCCTCGGCGCGCCGTCCAACACTGACGCGCTCTTCTGGCTGATGCTGTTCTTCCCCGGCCTGCTGATCCTCGACTGGCTGTTCCGCCGCTGGGCGCTAGCACCGGATTGGTGGCTTCGCTTGCGTGTGCCGCCGACGATCGTTGCGACGATCAGCTGCGCCATCGGATGGGCGGTATGAGCGACCGTGAAACCATCGCCGTCTACGACGCCCGCGCGCAGGACTACGCGGACCGGTTCGGCACCGATGCGCCCGGTGGCGCGCTGCGGCGGTTCATGGACCTGTTGCCGGAAGGCGGACGTGTCCTCGACCTCGGCTGCGGCCCCGGCCATTCCGCCGCGCACCTGGCGCAGGCGGGTTTCGTCGTCGATGCAACCGACGCCTCTGCCGGGATGGCCCGCCTCGCCGCCGCCCAGCCGGGCGTGTCCGCGCGGCAAGCCCGGTTCGAGGACCTGACAGCCACGGCACTCTATGACGGCATCTGGGCCAACTTCGCCCTCCTCCATGCGCCGCGCGATCAGATGGACGGTCACCTCGCCGCCATCGCCACCGCACTTCGGCTCCGCGGCGTGCTCCACATCGGCATGAAGACCGGCGACGGCACCGCGCGCGATCCCATCGGCCGCAGGTACACGTATTACACCCCGGACGACCTGCGCTCGCGGCTCGACCGAGCCGGGTTCGACATCGTGGGCGAGGAAACCGGCAGCGACACCGGCCTTGCCGGGACAAACGATCCGTGGATCATCCTCAGGGCGCGCCTGCGTGGCTGAACTCTTCGCCTATACGGACGGCGCGTGCTCGGGCAATCCCGGCCCCGGCGGGTGGGGCGTCCTGCTGCGCGCCATGGACGGAGAGACCGTCGTCAAGGAACGCGAGTTGAGCGGCGGCGCGGCCGAAACCACGAACAACCAGATGGAATTGCTCGCCGCCATTTCCGCACTCGAGGCCCTGTCCCGCCCCTCCAGGCTGACGGTGGTGACCGACAGCGCCTACGTGAAAAACGGTGTCACAAGCTGGATCCACGGCTGGAAGCGCAACGGTTGGCGGACGGCGTCGAAGAAGCAGGTCAAGAACGCCGAGCTGTGGCAACGCCTCGACGAGGCCGCAAGCCGCCACGAGGTGACATGGGAATGGGTAAAGGGCCATGCCGGCCACCCCGAAAACGAACGCGCTGACGCGCTCGCCCGCGCGGGCATGGCCCCCTTCAAGAGCTGACGCCTCAGGCATTCGAAATCGGTGTTATGCCTCTGGACACCGGTCGGACGCTCGCCTAGAACGCACGCACCCAACGGCCAGCCGTTCCCGTGCCCGGGTAGCTCAGGGGTAGAGCAGTGGATTGAAAATCCTCGTGTCGGTGGTTCGATTCCGCCCCCGGGCACCATTATTAAAACAAAACACAATGAAATCATGGTGCTGCAGAATCTGGCGGTTTTCAGGCCACCTTTTGGGCCACCTCGCCGACAGCGATGCGGTGGCGTTGTATGTTCCGCTATGGGTCCGCTATTCTAAAACTCCTCGGACCGTGGGCAACCGCAACCGGGGCATCGCGATGCTCCTTATCTCAAGGAGACATTGTGATGAGGATACTGTCGAAACGCGAACTGAAGGAGTTGGTCTTGTATTCACCGCAACACGTCGCGCGATTGGAGAAGGCGGGTCAGTTTCCCAAGCGGGTACAACTCGGTCCCAATCGTGTTGGCTGGATTGAGGATGAGGTGCTGGACTGGCTGCGAATTCGGGTAGAGTTGCGAAAGTAACCGCACAAACTCCGAACAGAGCGATGGCGGCTCGGGTTGGCCAAAATCCCGGGTCGCCATTTTGATTGGGTGTGATACGAGAAGTGGGTAATAAAGAGAGTGCTGACGGTGGGCGCAAAAGAAACGATAAGAAAAGAATTCGGCTGTACCAATTTGGCGGCTGGAGAGTTGCTTGCTAAGTCGAAGTCACTTTCGGACGCATTTCTTAAGTTGCGTAATGCTTATAGCACAGACCTGCTGAGTGAGGCTGATGGCGGGGTCCGTCGATCCATCTGCGACTGGCAACATGGAAGCCATCTGCCGCAACTGCGCCCACGTCATTTTGGAACACGATCACTACCGTTAAATGCGCATGCCGGCTTTGCCCCTTTCCGGCACAACTTTGTGTTCCGCCAACTCGAAGGGCTGCCGTCAGATTTCGCCACCGGTTGGCACTTTGCCGACGATCGAGCCGCCAATCCATTTCCGTTGTCTAACGCGAACTGGCCAGGGTGACCGAGGAGCGCGACATCCTAAAGTCGTTGGCTGGTCCGCCCAGTCCCGAATGACCACGGACCTGGTCCTGCAGGCCCTGTTGATGGCCGTCTGGCGACGCAAGCCAACGGACCGGGTCACGGTGCACTCCGACCAAGGTTCGCAGTTCACCAGCCGGGAGTGGCAGATGTTCCTACATCAGCACAATCTGTAACCGAGCATGAGCCGGCGCGGAAACTGCCATGACAATGCCGTTGCAGAAAGCTTCTTCCAGCTCCTGAAGCGGGAGCGCATCCGGCGACGAACATATCCGACCCGCGACGACACGCGGCGAGACGTGTTCGAATACATTGAGCTGTTCTACAACCCGAAGCGCAAGCACACGAACAACGGCATGCCGTCGCCCGTTGACTATGAGATCAGGCAGCAGGAACTGAACCAGGCAGGTGTCTAGGAAACTAGGGGCACCTCAATCTGCAGCTGCCGGATGGCATCCACGCGGGACATTCCCTGTCCGCACAGCACCTCAACCTCCCGTAACTTCATGACAATCTCTTCCGGCTTGTGGCGTTTGATCCCCATCTTTGATCCTCCGTTTCCTAACTATAGGGGCGGACCACTTCAGTGGGGGAGGATCAGAAGCCTTGAGCCGGTTGTAGAGATAATTGGTCCTTTCACGTATTGAACGTAGGAAGCAATTTTCTTACGCTGAGGACGCGCAGATAAATTATTTCGAATGTCTCAAATATTCATCTCATATCCCCGGTCACATTTTGCGGCAATAAAGCCCGTGATTGACTACATGCGTACCAGAGGCGCGTCGGTCTGGTATGATGGGGATGTCGTTGTTGGCAATTTCGAAGACCAGATCATGGAAGCGATCGATGCCTGTAAGGCATTTGTCGCATTCATAACGGAGGCCAGTGTCGCAGCCGGAAGCACAGGCTGGGTTGAAAGAGAAATCAGCTACGCGCGAGACAGCCGAAAGCCGTACATCTATCCTTGCATAATTGGTGATTTCCAGCTGCCGCAGTCTCTCGACCGGTCGATTTCGTCCCTGCAGCAAGGTGCGTTGGAGGAAGGTAGCAACTACCTTGAGAATGAAGCGTTCAAAAAACAAATTGACTTCCTGATCGACGTCGCATGTCAGGGTGCAAGCGAATCTTCACGTCCTGTTCCCGTTGGGGCAACCCCGGCAGAATGGTTCACGCACGAGCGCAGTGTCAAGGCGGAGGCGTTGGCATTAACGGTTGCGTGCCTTGAATACGCGCATGCGTCGGCAGTTCTGACCGTTGCAAAGTCGCTGGAAGCTGCTTTTGAAGTAAAGCTCCGGCCTTTGACCGAGGAAGAAGCGAAAGCCCAACCCAGGTCTATCAGCGCCGCGACGCAATCCGCGATGTTGAGTGAAGTTGCGGCGGAACGCGTAAGCCTGCCTGATCCGTGGACAGGTAAGAACGAAAATGTGGTGCGTTTCAAGGATCGGAATTGGCGCCATGGACTTCTGAGTCATGTGTGGCTTGAACTTGATGAGGTTCGCGAAGTCTTTCTTGCGTGGATTTCCAACCTTCTGATTCAAAAAGACACCGCCGAGTTTGGTCTTTACATTTCGCGAACTCTGGGAACGTTCGCCTTGCTGGATTTTCGCGGATTAGAGATAAACGTGCTGGACCATTGGCTGGATCCCGAGCGCGGCTTGGACCTCCATCATGTGCGCGCGTGCGCCACAATCATGGCTGTCGCCGCGGAAGACAAATCCAACACGCCTCAGATCGAAGCCCAGTTAATTCGGCTGCTTTCATCTCGCCGAAACCGTTTGGCGGCTCGACAGGCAGCTTTGATTATTGCCTTGGGACCACTGGGTTTGCGCCGACCAAAAATCGCAATGGAAGTCCTGCGCAGGCTAGACCGACAGACATTTGCGAATGATGCGTTGCTTGAGGTTTTCCTGCGGACGGATGCGATTTACGGTGCCAAGAAGGACGATGAGCGTGACATCGACGTAAGCGAAATGCAGGAGGCTGTCGCATCGGAAGAGGCCAGTGAAAGCGCAGGCGGCGTTCAGGAGACCCTCGAAACAATGGAAGACCGGCTCGAACCGGTAGCGGTAAGCGCGCTTCCGGCTGCGGAATTCCTCGCGGAGTTGGCGGATTGGGCAGATGCCAAGGTGGATGGCAAGCCTGGCCTCATCAAGCGGCAGACGCCACTTGCCGCGTTGTTTTTTGCCATGCAGCGAATGCCGTTGTTGACATCCAAACGCTCCAATCGATTGACGCTTGAGGACCTCACTTCCGACATTGCTGATAAGTGGCCCGGCCTGATCGATAGATTGATACGGGCGTTTGTTCGCGCTGCTCTTGCGAGGCCCTTGAACGAAAGCCGGTACGTGCCGAAGCGGCATATGCAGGAGGCAATGCGTCTTTTCGCTCGTGAACGTGACATGATCCGCAAGAATGGTGGTGCACTGCCAGACCGTGATCCATACCTTTGGTTTGCTGCGAAACTTTACGCCGCGTTTTTGCCCTACGGTGATGACACGGCTGCACTCGTGCTGGAGCGCAGTTCAGCGTACCTTTTAGACAAAGACATTGCCGCGATCCGAAGCGGTTTACCGCTGTGATAGCAAAGGGAACCCGAAATGAGCGTGCTTATTCAGACCTATGATAGTTTTGCGAGCCTACCAAAGGACAAGCGCGGCTGGGTATGTGTTGCAAAAACGAAGCGTGATTTCGTCACTCTCGGATCCCCGCCGCGCTTGACCATGGGGGAACGATTGCTCGGTGGCTACGGCCCGTTTTACCTGATAAATACCGGTCCATTGAACATGACACGGAGTTGCGAGGCCAGATCACGTTCCGGTCAACTTGAATTCAAAGTGAGACTGGACGTTGATTTCCAACTCGAACCGGATGCCGCCATCGAAGCCATCGAGGCATCCGACCCCATCGGGTCTTTCGTTTTTCGCCCACTGATACTTGAGGCCCAGGAGCTTAGTGAGACCTTCGAAATCACTAATGACAGGGATTATCAAGCTGCCCTCAAAAACAGGCTTGACCCGGTCAACAACATTACTGCGTCATATCGACCGTTCCAATTGATCCGGTTACGCGTCCGTGTGGATCCTCCTCGGGAAGTCACTTCGAAAGACGAGCATTGGGCGATTCTTCAGAATATTGATTCCGATTTGATCGTGGCGGAACGCCGCGGCGACAGCGAAACAGCAAAACGACTGCGCGCGGCGAAAGCGGCCATGAAGGAACTACGTGGCGATCAGAGCGGCGCCGTGCTCGCTGCCGGTATGGATATTGTCGAGATGCGCAAGCTTGTCACGGCAATGGAAGATGCAGGCTTCTCACGCGATGATCCGGTTGTTCGGCAATACCTTGAGAAGATCGAGGACTACAGCTGTCAGGGCAAACCAGTTGTGCAAGATGGGAGGCGATCAATTGGCAGCGCTGACCAGAAAGAAATCCAAGATCAAGAAGATGATGACTGGAACTAAGTCTTCGGCGCGGAGTGAATTTTCTTGCTAGGTTTTCTGCTCCCTGACGCGATCAACGCACAGTTCTACGAAATTGTTCGGAACCTGCACTATGCGTGGCACTGGATCGGAATGGCGATTTTTGCAGCGTGCTATTACGCGCTGATCGGTTTCATCATATATTTTTCCACCCTGCGCATAGACGCACGGGTGTCCTTCGCGCGTAGAAAGGCGGGGCATATCCCCGGGCCTGTCTTGCATGCGATATCTCCCGTCGCTTGGTGGCTGTTTATCAGTTTTTCTGCGCTTGGCGCTCTGTTTGTCGCAAGCGCAACGCTCTACACGATCGGAGCTCGCACCGGACTTGGCCAATCCGAGGCCTACACCGGAATCCATGCAATTTCGCGGAGTGTTTATCAATTTATGCGTCCGTGAGGCGCTCAAAAAAAAATCCTGCAAAACCTATTGACAGAATCGCCGATATTTAAAAGCTTGTCAATTATAGGGAGTTGATTTTATGGTCCGCATGATTTTTGCGTGCATTTTTGCATGTTTGATATCTTTTCCCGTTGCCGCTGCAGAATGCAATTCGGAAACTGAAAGTGAGATTCGGGGACTGCGTGACGAAGCACAGAACATTTCGAAACAGGCTCGTCGATTGTCCGCGCGGGCTGATGGACAGACATTCCGCGTTTTGAAATTGCCGGTGGGGTGGCGGTCTTCAGTGCCAAAAGCTCCGGAAATTCCGCGGTTGAGCCTAGATCAGTTCGGTGAAGATCTGAGGCCGATCATTGTATGCGACAATGAAGGAAACGGAACGGTAGGTCTTGATGCGGCGACGTCTGCTCTTCTGGACTACGCCGAGGCGCTAGACGCGATCTCACAAACGCTAGACGCTCGGGAAACCGCGCTGGTGAGCGTCGAAGACAAGGTTGCAGCGGGCGAAGCGCCGCCAGAAGCTGCCGCTCCTCCGGTTGTTGCGGAAGCCGATCCAGAGGCTCCCCCTCAGACGGACAAGCCCGAAGCGCCAGAGGTGGCCGAGCCTGAAGCCCCGGAGGTAGACGAGTCGCAGCCTAACGAGGCCCCCGAAGTTGCTGCCCCTGGCGCCGTACGCGAACCGCTGTTTGTTGAAGGTACCGAAGGGCTGTACCGGCGGGCAATCTCGCTTCCTAGTGCCCAACTGTACGGGTCGGCTTCGGAAGGTGATGTCACGGGTGCGCTACCCACGTTCTCGGTTCTGTATGTTTTTGCCGAAAGTTCGGCCAACGGTAAAAGCTGGCTTGAAGTGGGCGACAGCTTGCGGGAGCCGCCATCGGGATGGGTGAAGGTTGATGAAACCTTGCCGTGGTCTTCCATGCTTGTGATGCAATTCGCGCCACGCGGGAAGCGTAGCCGCGTTGTGTTTTTTGAGCGCGAAACGATGCTCGCGGATCTGGTTAACTCGTTTTCATTCCGCAACGAAGCGCAATCCATCTATCAGACGTTGGAGGAGGAAAAGCGCCGTATTGCCGATCAACCGGACGCTGAGCCCAATTGGGATCGTCGCCTCGTTGCGATCGAGCCGGAGACGGCCGTCAGTTTTTCGGATCAACCCTACCTACTGCCAATCCTGGATTGGCGGCCCGAGCTGTTTGACGGCACAGTCGAAACAACTCTTTTGAAGGTTGCAGCTATACCCGCAACTGCGCAATCTGTCGGCACACGGGATTCGCAGAGTTTCGAAAACGACGCGGGCCAATTGGCCGCCGAAGATGGTGAATTGCGCGTTGGGGTTGTGTTTGTGATCGACACAACGGTTTCGATGCGTCCGTTCTTGGAACGGACTTACGAGACCATTGAACGCTTTTATCGCGCCTTTGAACAGTTCGAGAGTACCTCATTCATATCGTTTGGCCTGCTTGGCTTCCGTGACAACATAAAACACGACAACGCAGGGATCGAATACGTAACCCGAATGTTCCAACCTCTGGATCCCGAGACATCGCCGCGACAAATCCTTTCCAACATGGAGCAGATGCGTGAAGCCAAGAAACCTACGATAGATTTCAAGGAAGATGTCTTTGCCGGTTTGATTGAGGCGATCGAGGACAACGACTGGACACCATATGATGCCCGGCTGATCGTTCTTGTTACGGATGCGTCTGCGCGGACGGGACGCGACCCCTTGGCCACATACCAGGGAGAAACAGCGGGTTCAGTTGCACAATTGGCGCGCGACAAGAATATTGTCATTCTGCCGGTTCACCTTATTACTCCGACAAACCAACGCAACAACAACGATGCCGAAGCCGAAGATCAGTTCCGGGAATTATCGCAAACGGGTGATGAGAACACTGCAAAGTATGTGCGTGCCGATGCCACATCTGATGAGCGATTCGCTGCAGAAATAGACCTACTCGCCAACCGTATCGCTGAATCTGTGTTCAAGGCGAACTCCGGCCAACTGATTGGTGCGCCGGGCGGCAATATAGAGCTGGAAGAAATCCCATCGCCGTCCAAGCCGGGCCTTTTGGCAGACGCGGCGCAAAACGAAATTTTCCGAGCGCAGCTCGAAAGCCTCAGTCGTCAAAGCGGAGGCGACGCACCATCATTTCTCGCGGGATGGGCGTCGGACCGTGATCTGGTTGACCCCGATGTCGAGACGTTGCAGGTCAGCGTATTCCTGACGCGTAACCAACTATCGACCCTCGACAAGCGGCTTGACCTGATCGTTGACGCCTTTCGATCAGGTGGCGATGACCCCGAAGTCTTTTTCGACAATCTCCAGCTTTTGGCGGCAGAGATGTCGACAGATCCGGATGCCGTGCGTGCGGATGAAAGGCAAGCGATCCAAACGCTCTTGCCCAGCTTCCTCCAGAACCTGCCCTACAAAAGCCAGGTGCTTCGGTTGAACAGGGATTACTGGTCTAGCCTGAGTGTGGCACTGCGGCAGGAGTTCATTGAGCAAATCGAAGGCAAACAGACAATCTACGCCAACATTTTCGACCAGACCAGCCTCTGGATGGACTTCGGAGCTGGAGACCCTGGGCTTGAGGCAACGGCCATCCGCTTGAGCAATTTGCCGTGACCGACGCGGCCCGCGTGTCTGACAGCCTGTCGCCACTGACGTCTGTGCGCGTGGATGGCGCTCGGATTTCGCGTAAACCCCGCGCATCGGTGCCTTATGCGCTGGAGCTTGACTCCTTTCACGCGCGTCAAGGGGCACGGCTTGGTATTGTTGGCCCAAGCGGCAGCGGGAAAACGACTTTTCTGGAGTTCCTGGGGCTGTTGTCTTGGCCGGATACAGTGCGCGGATTCGACATCGCACCTTATGGCGATGGCCGCCTGATGGATGTGACGCCGCTGTTGACCAATCGAGAGGTGTCCGCACTTGCCCAAATCCGCGCGCAATGCGTTGGTTTCGTCATTCAGGATGGCGGCTTGTTACCTTACTTGACAGTCTTGGAAAACGCTCTGTTGGCGGCGGAATTGTCACAAGGTTCGCACCACAAGCAACGCACCAAAATCCACGAATTGGCGAATGCGATGGACATTGGCGATCTTCTCAACCGTTATCCCGCCACGCTTTCAGGTGGGCAGCGCCAACGCGCTGCTGTTCTGCGGGCTTTAGCGCCGGGCGTCCCTATCCTGATTGCGGATGAGCCAACGGCGGCGCTGGATCCGGACACAAGCTTGGAGGTCATGGACGCGATCTGTGCAACCGCGACGCAGCAGAATGCTACCGTGATTGTCGCCAGCCACAACTTTGATCTTCTTTCAGCCTTTGATTTTTCGCTCCACTTTGTTGAAGTCGAAAAGACATCCGAACTTATTTCGGCCCGGTTGGTGGCGGCGTGATTGCCCGGCTTCGCATAGGTCTGGTCGCTTGGCTTGCAGTGCGCGATTTGCGGCACGCCTGGCAGTCCACGGCGTGTCTCGTGGTTGCGGTGGCTGCGGCACTGACACCGCTGCTTTTGCTGTTCGCCTTAAAGTTCGGCGTCATCACGTCGTTGATCGACACTATGCGAACCGACCCGCGCATTCGCGAAATAAGCTTGGTGCGCGATACCGAGCTTTCCCCTGAGTGGTTCGCTGCATTGCAAGCGCGTGACGACGTCGGCTTTCTGCTCCCGCGTGCAAACTACCTCGCATCATCCGTGAGGTTGCGTGGTGCCGATGGTCGCTCCCTGTTGGAAACGCGCCTGATCCCAACAGATCAGGGTGACCCTTTGTTGGCCGGACATGAGGTTCCGCGTGGATTGTCGGAGATTGTCATGACGGCTCGTGCTGCTCAGGAAGCTAAGGCTGTTCCGGGCGACACAGTAACGTTGATTGTACGGCGTTTCGTGAACGATGAGCAGCAACGCGAACGCCACAGGGTGCTTGTTCGGGACGTTATTCCCCGGGACCTGCTGCAGACTGACGACATTTTTGTCACCCGCTCTTTGGAAGACGCAATTGAGCGTTATCGACAGGGATTCGCGGTGGAAAAGCTCGGTTGGGAGGGTGTTCGTGCGTCCTCTAGTACCGCCGCGCCGTCTTTTGCAAGCTTTCGTCTGTATGCAACCGATGTTCGGACCGTGCCCGGTTTGCGGGATCATTTGCTACGCGAGGGGCTGGATGTGCGCACCCGGGCGGAAGAGATCGAAACGACGCTTGCCATTGAAACTGGACTGGGCTGGGTCTTTCTTGTTGTTTCAACCCTCGCCGCCGCGGGTTTTTTGGTTACGCTGGGACTGCATCTGGCGGCGGCAGCAGTTGAAAAGGCGCGAGAACTAGCGGTTTTGCGGTTGCTTGGGTTGCGCAGCCTAGAGCTTGCTTTGATCCCATCGTTACAAGGCATTTTTATCGGAGGCCTCGGCGCGCTTTTTGCGTTTGGCGCTTTCGTCGTCGCTCAGCCTCTCCTGAACAGCGCGCTTGAAGGACTCGCCGGACTGAGCGGGGATGTCGCTCTGATGCAGTCTCGACATTTTGTAATTGCCTTGTTGGCCACACTGGCGGCAGGCGCGTTGTCCGGTTCAGTGGCCGGGTTACAGACAGCGTCGCTGGAACCAACTGAAGGATTGCGCCGTGATTAGACCTTCCGCCGTTTGCATTGCATTGCTTTTGGCTGCTTCAAGCGTCGAGGCGCAGGCAATAGGTGAGAAGGAAGACTGGTGCCAAATTGACGATCCCGCCAGTTGGACGGAAGCAAGGCAAAAGTTGATCGAAGACGGCGCTCAAACGCTCGACGATATCCCGTGTCCAGAGAAAGAAGGCGGCGCTGCGTTGCCGGTTACGGTGACACTGCCGATGCCGTGCGGCCGTGCCATGGTGTTCCGTCGCGTGGACATATTGGTCGATGACGCGTTATCACAAGCGGTCGGAGCCTTTGGGCGATCGCTGGATGTGACGTCCGAAACACCGCAGAACATTTTGTCAAACGGACCTTGGGATGCACCGGTCGGTGGCGTGTTCAGCATAGCGGAGACCGGCCTGAACGGCGTGTCTTCCACACTCGTCAACATCAAGGCGCGGTCATATTATATGGCGCGCTACGAAGTCACCGAATTGCAGTGGGCTCTGCATGAGTTGGGGCTTTTCGAATTACCCTTGGCGGACACCGCGACGGCAGACGCGCCAGGCTGCGTTGATTTCGAAGCATTGCTGGCGACCGCCTTCGAAACGACAAAGCTCCGCAACATCAATGCACAGGGTGGTCTCTCGTGGTTTGACGCGGTTGAGTTCGGGCGCACCTACGGCAATTGGCTGATCCGCAATGATGCGGCTCGACTCGATCGCGGTGCAGATCCAATACTGCCTTGGGAGCAGGGCGCGACCGGTTATGTCAGGTTGCCAACTGAAGCCGAGTGGGAATATGCGGCGCGGGGCGGGCAGGCATTTGTTACCAAACAATCGCGCAACCAGCGCATGCCCGCAGTACAGGCTACAGATGACGCAGGCGACACGCAGCGGGCGGCAGAACTCAATGAAGTTTGTGCCGATGAACCCCGGCAGCGGGATCAGGTGCTTGGACCGGTTGGCCGGAAATCACCCAATCTTTTGGGACTGTACGATGTTGTCTGCAACGCGGAAGAGATCGTGCTCGACCTCTTTCGGCCCACGCGCCCCGATGGTTTGGCCGGCCAGATAGGCGGTGTCACCACAAAGGGCGGTAGTTCGAAGTTCCTGCGGACGCAAAACACCGTTGGGCGCAGGACCGAGGCCGCGGCGCTGTTTACGCTGGACGGCGAGGGGGCCAGCGCGTCGATGGGAATGCGGCTGATGATCTCGGCACCAGTATTCGCCGGACGGCGTGATACGGGAGATCCGTATAGAGAAGGCCGCGCAAACCAACCGTTGGAACAAGCCTTTGTTGACGCTCATGCACGATTGTCGAATGAGACAAATGACTCCACCGGCGACCAAAGCCAGGCGCTTAGCCAAGAAGTGGAGCGGCTGCGGGCCCGTATTGAAGCCGGTCAGGTGACAGAGGCAGAACTGTCGCAACGCACCAGCGCTCTGCAAATTGAACTGGATCGGCTGAACACTGCACTTCAACGGCAGGCTGGGGAAACGGTCTTGATGTCGATCCGGTCGGCTATCGTTAGTGCCAACTTGATCGACCGTATCGGGCGCAACATGTACGCAGCAATGGAAGGCGTAAAGCAGGTTCGTGCCGGGGGGGCACTTTCTGCCGAAAACCGTGAAGCAATCCAGCGACTGCGTACTCGTATCGCTGTGAACGAGCGCCGGATACAGGCGACCTTTGATCTTTATTTGCGGGTTCATTCTGACCTCGCCGAGCAGGCAGAGCCGTTTGTCTTTCGTCAGATCAGGTCGAGCAAGCGCGGCCTTGGAGGGGCCAGCATCGAGGTGTTCGGAGCTTATCATGAACTGTTTGAGCAACACCATAAGGCAGTCCGCGACAACCGCGACCGTGTCAGCGAAACCATGCGTCGTGATTGGCTGAAGCAACTCGACGCAACCAGAGACTTAAGAGCGCGGGAATTTCCAGACCAACAACCATAGTCAATTCAGAGGAGGGATATAAATGATGAATTCACCTAGAGGCCGAACGGTTCGCGCAGCTCCGGCAGTGCTGGCCGTCGCGGGAATGCTGCTGCTTGGCGCATGTGACGAGCAAATCACGCTGACGCAGACGGCGCAGGACCCAAACGACAACTGCACTCCGTTCCGCCAGCAGATCTCAGATGCGAGACGTACTGAAATTCAAAAGCAGACGCAGAACGCCGTCGCGGGCGCTGTTGTTGGTGGAATACTTGGCGCACTTGTAGCCGGGGGGGACAGCCAACAACGCGCTCGTGGCGCGTTGATTGGTGCTGCTGCAGGCGGTTTGGCTGGATACTCAGCAACCTATTACAACCAAAAGAAACAGCGTTCCAGCGATGCGGCAGCGCTGTTGCGTTCAGTGAACGCAGACGCATCGCGCGAAAGCGCCTTGGTTTCCCGCACTGGTAAAGCCGCAAACTCCCTGCGCAGCTGCCGAATTTCTCAGCTGGCGGCTTTGGAAAGCCGTGTCAAACGGCAACAGGTGAGCAAATCGCAAGCCAAGGCGGAACTTCGCCAGATTCGCGCCAAGGTTTCAGGGGACAATCGCATCATATCAGCCGCGTTCAACGGGATTGGGCAACGGGTGGATGCTTACGTGGATGCTACCGCGGCAGAAACTGGTGTTAACCGCGCAATTGTTGCCAACCAAAGAGCAGCGCAAAACGCGCGGGATCGCAGAGCGCGCGCCGCAACGCCAAACGTGGCGCGGGTGAGCACGCAATCCAGCCAAATCCGGGCGGCTGACAAGCGAGCCAGTGATGCTGTGGACAGAAAGCTGAATTCCTTGGAAATTCTGCTGGGATGATGCGCTTAAGCGCAATTTCGGTCGCTCTGGTATTTGCTGGAGCGGCCTCCTATGCCAACCCGCCCGCGCGCGTTCTGGATGCACTTGGGTTTGTGCAGCCGCGTGCCAGCGAAAGCCAACGTGTCTTGGAGTTGCAGCAGGATCTCGCGTGGCTTGGTCTTTATGATGGTGCATTGAACGCTGTCGAGGATCGCGCAACGACCCGAGCAATTCGTCAATTCCAAATTTCTCTGGATGGCAGGGCGACCGGTCGCCTCGACCGCGATGAGCGTGAAACGCTTCGTCGGCGCGCGCGTCAAGCCATCAGTGATGCAGAATTTTCAACGGAAAAGATTGACTGGACCGGTATGCAGCTTGCCATGCCCAACGCTTTTTTGAACGGACCGCAATTGAAAGGAAAAGAGCGCCATCATGTCTCCTATAGCGGTCGCGATGCGGGGAGATTCAAGATTGAATTATGGCGTTTTTTTTGGGGCGTATCTGCCACTAACCTTTTGCGAGAACTGGAAAAAGCGGCCATCGGCGACGATAAAGATGAACCCGGCCAAGTGATTGTGAAAGGCAGCTCCAGCGACTACGTCTATTTGCGCTCGTTGCGCGACGGAGCAGAGCAGATAGATGTCTTTCAAATTAGACGGGATGAGGTACGGGGCATTACTCTGTCCTACGAACAATCGTCCCGCGGCAGCCTGCTTCCGATTGTGAGCCGTGTTCTGAATTCGCTCGTTTTGTTCGATGGTCCAGGAGTTGCAAAAGGGGATGTCAGAGCGCGCTTGCGCTCGAGGGATTATCCCGGCGGCCGCGATACACCGGCCTGGTACGACAGTGTTGTTGGATCCGGTTCAGGCTCGGTTGTGTCCTTTTCTGGTCATATACTGACAAATTTCCATGTGGTTTCAGGATGTAGGCGGCTTACGGTAAATGGCCAGCCCGCTGATCTAATTGGTTCTGATGTCCGTACGGATCTTGCCCTTCTTGTCGCACCGCGTTTCGCAAACCGGTCTCCGGTTCGGTTCGCCGAGCGGTCAATCGGATTGGGCGAGCAGGTATTTGTCATGGGTTATCCCGTGTTTTCGTTGACCCAATCTCTAAATCTGACGGACGGGATAGTGTCGTCTACTGTGGGATTGTATGGCGACCGGACGCGCATCCAGATCACAGCGCCCGTTCAGCCTGGCAACTCCGGAGGACCAGTTCTTGACCGGCGTGGTGCGCAAGTCGCGGTCGTTGTTTCGAAAGTCTCTGCTGCCGCTCAATTTTCCAGGAATGTCGAAAATATCGCTTGGGTGATCCGAGCTAACGAAGCTGTCCGTTTTCTGCGGCGCTTTGCGGTTGAACCTCTGTGGACGCGTGCGGAAACTCCTGCCGTGCCTGTTTCCGCTGAAAGAGTTCGCGACTGGCGAAATTTCACTGTCAGGGTCGAATGTCACGACTCTTGACGCGCGGGTGAAACTTTAGCAACGCCGCTTGCATCAATCGTGACAATGGTCTTTTTCTTCGTTGCCGCCGTTTTGGCGGCCCGCGACGAATGTGACTGGGGCCTGTCCGCGCCTCCAAAAATGCAAATGTCTGCCAGATCAATTATGTGCGCGTTGGCGGTCTCAATCCCATCTGCAAAGGTTTTGGACGTAGACAATATGTCAACATCTGAAGCCCCAAGTGGACGCAAGTCAATCATGCGGTCACGACCTCGCGCTGCCCGCGACAGAGCGGCATTTGCTTCTTCAACCGCATCGTGACGCAGGTTTTTGGCAGCTATTGCCTCCGTATCCAACCTGGCTTTCGTCAATATCCGTAGTCTAAGGAGATCGCCTGGGCGATTGGAAAGCCGCCTCCAACTGTCTAACAACGCGGTTGCCGCCTCAGTGTCAAAGCCAGGTGCATCGGGGGTCAGAACTTCCAACGATAGACATTCGATGGGCAATGATTGGTCTGCCACCAGTTTTTCTAATATCGTTGGCAATTCTGAAAGATACGGAGAAGCCCCCCGGATCGGCCCCATCACCGAAACCCTTACCCGCTTGCGCCATTGCGGCCAGAGAGCAAATGCCTTGTTGAGCTTGGGTGCATTGTCGATGATTGTCTTTAGTACATCCAGGTCCTTGTTTTGCTCGTCGATTGGCAACAGATCGAAGGCTGCCAGGGAAGGGTGAAGTTTTTTTTCATCATCACGTTGCGCACCGACCGCCAGTTTGTATCCGTCTGCCGCCTTTTCCGAACGCCACCTGTCATGTTCGGTCCGGTGCAAAGCGGTGAACCCCGCCACTGTATCCAACAAGTGTTGAGCAACCGGTGAAGAAATCCGCATGCTTGCCTGCGCGGCATTTGCATCAGGTACCAAGCCCATGACGCGATAAATTTCAGGAAGAAACATTGCAGCCCGAACGCTGGACTGGCGTTGAGCCGCCGACATGTTCACCCATTTAGACGGGTTTTCCCCTCGCATGATTTGGCCTTTGACCCAGCTTTCATGCACAGCGCGCCCGATGTCATCAAACAGGGCGCTCATGCGCATGTCCATGCGGCTTCGGGTGCGTCCACCGAAATAGATGATACCAGCGTTCAGGTGATCGATGGCTTCTGGCGCGACACTTCTGCGTGCGTCGCTGCGAACAAAAATTGGTGCTTTGAGAATTAAACGCTCTCTCTGCAGCAGCCTCAGACGCATCGCGATTGTGGCGTTTACCTCGTCCTTTCCAGTCGCGACAACAATCGCTGTTACACGCAGTTTACATTCTATCTGCTCAAGCCGGTCGCTTGTCTCACCGACATTGGCACACTGGAGGCCGTCAAAGTCGACAAATTCAATGCGGTTTTCTGCCTCCATTGCTGCGAGCATGCCTGGCTGTTCGGTTGCAAACCGATGGCGCGCGCGCTGCGGCTCACGATCGAGCACTGTCAGATGAAGCGGCAGGAGATCGGGGCTGTGAAAACTCATGAACGCCTCAACGGCGACCTCGACACCTACACTGCCAAGACCGATGATGAGTACATGAACACGGTCTTGCCTTTGAATGCGGGCCAGATCAGTGATGGCGCTGTGGTGCGACCATGTTTTGGCAACAGTTCTAGCACTGGAAAAAACCGTGGCCCGGGTCAATTCGGGCGCGTAAAGACCAAGATCACGCAGTACGGCATCGCTTTCGATCCGCAATGAAATGCTGGTGTCCGGATATTGTCTTACAAAATGACGCGCACGTACGAGATTTGTGACCGTGTCTTTCGTCCCGAAAACTGCATATTCAGGCGACTGGCCACAAGCCCGGGCCAGTTGCACCGGATCGTCAGGGTTTGCGGGGATCCCAAGTGATTTTCCGAACCTTTCGGGTGGGGTGTTGATTTTCATCAATGCATCAGGATTATCGATGATTGTCACGTCGCGCCGATCGTTGGCCGCCAGTTGCAAGGCTTCGGTTTGGGCGAAATCAGAGGCCCCGATCAACACAACATGCCGAGTACGTCGCGCGGCTCGTACCATCGCAATGCGATCCCGCAGAAAACCAAGCACAATTGTCAAAACAGCCGCGAGCGTTGCCAGGAAACCGGTCAACCGCGCCACGCGAAGCTGCCAATTCCCCATCTCTGGAGCACTGGCATATATCGGATCACCACTGAACGCGATCAATGTCAGGTAGAACGCATCCCAAGGGTCTCGGCCTTGCTTGAGCCAACCCACCATGCCGAAAGTCAATGTTGCAAAGATGCAAAGGACGACACCCAAAAAAATAATTGGTTTCATATGTTTTCTTCGCTGAGACCACTCAAATTCTTGCCTTTCTCTGGGATTCCTGTTCGGTGCGCGTATCGCGTCGATTGCTAGAGAAACACCAACAACAACCACGAAAAACGTCGCCGGGATCAGCAGTACGCGCCAGCTCGGGATCTCACCAGTTTGCGAAAACCCTGCAAATGTAAGCAGCGCAGCCGAGAGAAATGGAGCATGCATGCGTGCGCGGCGTCCAAATCCGTAGTGAGGAGCGTGCCAAACCACAAGCAGTGCGACGAGACCGGCTTGGGCTGTTTCTAAGCTCAAACTCCGCTCGGATGCCCAAACATGGAATGCGTCGGTTAATATCAGGGATGACAAAGCGGTCAGAGGCGCTGTCAAAATCGCATGAATGTCTGCCGAAAGAGCTTCGGTATCGCGCCTCGCCACAATGATCAATGCGGCGCTCATAAGGAACCAAATGAACAAAGCCGAAAGCAGCACGTGCGAGGTGGAAACATCGCCAATCAGCCAAGGCCAAATCGTCGCGTCTCGCCCCGCAAACAATACGGCCACGGCCAGAGTGATCGCTAGAACGGCGCTGATCTTGCGGCCGATCATTCTGCGCGGCTCGCGGCTTGTAGGGCGCTTACTCGTTGCCCGAGAAATGCAGCGCATCCGCGCGATACTGCGAGGTACGCCGTGAGTTGATCCCAATGTGCTTGCGCTGCCCGGGTCAGCCCGGCTCGCGAGCTCGCATGGGCCACGGCAGCTATGCGGGCCACGCTTGCATTGCGCATCTCGCGACCGAGGGACCGTGCGATATCCGCTCTAGCCGTAATGGATGTGACGTTTCGCAGAACGTTCTCGACATCTTCTAGAATGGCTGCGGTCAGAAAATCGCAAATCGTGGGGTTGCGCAAAACTCTGGCCTGGCTAGCAAGCAACCTGTCTGATACTTCAATACGCCTGATCCGTGCAGCAGAGTAATATGGGTCTGCCCGTATCGCGCGGGTGTAGTGTGCATGGCAGTCAAGATCAGGCTTGCGGCTGCGTTCGCACAAAACGCCATCGACGAACGCCAGATCGGCTCCTATCTGAATTCCTCCGACATCCGGAAGAGCGGCGGCAAGCGGCTGCATGTCTTTGGCAAGCTTCGTGAGACTGTCATTTGTTACCGCATCTGGTGAACGGAGAGCCCGCAGCAGCATTTCCAGACCGGCTCGGTATCTTATCTCGATCGAGTAGTCCGGATGGGTCAATGGTTGCAGAATTTGCCACGCAACTTTTGTCGTGCGGGCAATCTCGGCCGCTATGAAGCGGCGGCTTATTGCAACGGGGATATTTTGAATCTTGATCGGATGTCGCATAAAGACTGTGTCCGCAAGCGGCAAACGCTCTTTATCGGTTTCATCACAAGGCTCCGCCATTTCTCGCAGCACCTGATCCGTACGGTTCGGATCGGCTGACATAGGCGCTGGTGCTTTTTTCCGAGCCGGGTCGTACACAAAATGCGGCCCTAAAGGCGCTGGTGCGCTGACCTGCCCCGGGACACTGCGGGTCACTTCAATTGGTGCGCATGCAAGCGCGGCGTTTCCAGACAAGATCAACCAAATCAGCCAAAAGAGCCTCATCTGCAAAATCCGCTATCCTCGAACACAAGCTCGGTCCTCTCGCGGCGCAGCCGTTCTTCAGTGAGTGCCCACCTAAACGATACACCTGACGCAATCAGTTCCGGAAAAATTTGCGCGAACGCAGCGTACCCACCTTCGGTAACACTGAAATATGCAGCGTAGCCGCGATCAAATATTTCTTGGTTTAGTAGCGCAATATTGCGCGCTGCCGTGCCCGGACGCGGATCCATTTTTATGATGTCCACACTAAGCGACATGGCGTTGAAATCTCGCCGCTCGATCATGCGTTCTACGCCCATTTCGAAAGCACCATTTTCCGATATCAGGTTGGCGCGCAAAGACGCCGCGTAGTCTGCGCCGAACGCGTCATATGGTACGATCCGCATGCCCTTTTCCGAGACGTGGACAAATCGCGAAACCGGACGCAATGCACTTAGTGTACATTCTCGCAAACTGACAAGCGGCTGGCCAGGTGGGTTTTGTGTTGGCGCGGGGGCGTCAGTGACAACCACGTTTGCGGGAAACAGCAGCAACACCAGCATCAAGACCGCGAATAGGTTCAAAACAACGTCGGTGAACGGAATAGTGGTCGCGTCAAGAGAGCCTTGAATTTCGTCTTCCGTCATGGCGTGGATCCAATCCCAAGAAGAGAAGTGCACGCCTGATTGCTCTCGCAGGGCACCATTTCGACGCGCCAATCGATTTCGGAAAGCCCGAGGTTGGCGCGAACACTTTTCAGGGAAGTGTATACCTTTTTGGCACACGCCAAACCGTCCGCATCTGTCAAGATCGCCACTGCCACGCTTTCAAGACCTGGAGCGAGCATGCGTTGCAGGGAGGCAATCGGTACGGCAAGACGGGTTACCTTTGCGGCTTTCCCGGCCGGATAGGTAATGAACGTATCGCCGTTGGCGCCGATCTCGTCATCTGTGTAGCACCCGACCACATGAGTTGCCTGGCGATGATATCCTTTATTTTCTTCGCCTGAGGTCAGCACCAGCAAAAAAATCAGGAGAACTGCGGATGCACCCAGCACGACATCGAGTAGAGCATCAGGACGGAACGCATTCATCGCAGGTTTGGCTGCGCCATGCGATCTTCTGCAAGCGCCCGGGCGACATCGGCCATATTGCTCAGGTACATCCGCGCCAAAGATAGGGTGAGCGACCCCAGAATCCCAATGATCGTTGTGGCAAAGGCGTATCCCAAGCTACCTAAAATGATGCCCTTGTCCTGTGCAGTTGCGTCTTCGGACAGAACTCGAGGCATGTCTTGTATCGCCAGACTCAGGCCGATAATTGTTCCAAGCAACCCGAGCATCGTCAATGCGCCGACACCAAACTCGATAGGGCGCATCAGTCTTTGATCCGTGCGGGTTTGCAGCCTAAAATACCCATCTTCGATAATCTGGTCGATATCTGCCGAGTGAGCCGCCGGAATGATGTTTCTTCCCGTCGCCCGCAGCATCCTGCAGGCTGTGATTGAAACGCGGCCGCCCTTGAGAAGACCAAGCTCAACCCGGTAACCAAGAATTTGAAGGCCCGCATATGCCCAAAACATGCACGCTGGCAGGAAAACGATGTTAATGAGCGGTTCGGTCGCCAGAAGAGAGACAATGTCCAATGCACTGCCTTCGCGTTGGACGCTCCGTGCGATCAGAATGATAAGCGAGAAAGCCGATAGCCCGATAAGCGCAGCCAACAGCGTAGGCCGCGCGAAAGTTGGACCATGCTTTTTTTCCGTAAGCACGCGTCAGTCTGATGCAGCGTTTGGTTCGGCCGACTCGGTACCAGCCGCCGCTTGGCTGATCGTGCTGAGTGCGACGACAACGTTCTCCATTCCGGAAATCGACGCGTCGATTTCGTCGAGAGCGCGCGAGACATAGTTTGCCCGCAGCAGCGTTTTGGCCCGTTTCTTGGCGGTTTCAAGCTGCGCGGCAGCTGCATTCGCGTTGACGCGCAGGTCGCCAAGGCGACCGCGAAGCGCTTCCCAACGAGCGTATTCCTCTTCGAAAAGCGGCGCAAGATCTACCGTGTCGATATCCCCTAAAGCCTCTTCGCGAAACTCGATAATCAAGCGGCCGAAACGGTCCATTTCGCTGGAAAGCGGGCCACCTTCACTGCTCATGTCAATAATGCTCAACGCAAGTTGCTCCATATCGGTCAATTGCTGTTCGACGTTTTGCGCGTTGTCGATGTTCTCGCGAAGCGACTCCAAGCGGGCTTCAACCGAAGGTCCGAGACTGTCCCCCATTCGATCCAAGTACTCAACGATGCACGTGAAGTCTGTTGTGTCCAACGGACAGTCCAAAGGTGCAATTGCCAGTTCTGAATTCAGTTCATCCTCTCCGAGTGCTTCGACCGGAGCGTCTTGCGCGAAGACTGCATTTGCTAGGGCAAAAGTAGCAACGAATGTCAGGCTAGAAAGAAATTTGGTCATGTTGGTCTCCACCAGTGTTTTCGAATAGACAATTAATCACCCGTTCCTACGGGATCGGTTGAGCCACCAAAGGTCCTGATGGCCTCCTGAAACAGCGCGTCAAGTTCGCGGAACTCGCTGACCAGTTGTTCCGCGCCTTCGATCGCCGACAAATAGCGTTGCTCAGCGCGCATGCCTGGAACTTGCTCTTGCAGGACAACTCGCAACTGTTCCGAGAGCCGATCCATCGAGTTGCGTGTTTCCGCAAGTTCGACGAGACTCGTTTCCAATCGCTCGGAGAGTCGCGATTTCTGCTCGGCACTCAAAGCGGGGTCATCCTGAACTTCAATCAAAAGGTCCTGCACTTGTTGAACGGCAACCCGAATGCGAGAGTTGAATATACCTCCCGGCAATGCGTCTTCGCGAAATTTTTCCATAGCTCCAACAATCGATTCAAGATTACTGAGGCTTGGATCGTTGTTATACCTGTCAACTTGACCGGTGGCAGTTCTAAGGCGCTCCAAAATCTGAAGCCGCAATTCCGCGTTGCCTAATGGGGTATTTTTCGAGGTATCATCTTCGGTAATAGATACCTGTGCGTTCACCGGTGTGGTTGCAATGACAGCCACGGTCACTATGGTCATGATTTTCTTGAACGTCAGAAACATCCGCTAAATACCTTTTGTGAATTCAAGTCATTGAAGGATCGCGTTATCCTTGCAAGCCGTGCCTCGTAATCTTTTTGAGTATTTGCTTGGTTGTCTTGCCAAATTTCGTAGTCGGCCCAATTCTTGCTGCGCGCGTTTTGGGTCGCTGCATTATTAGCTGTGCTGGGACCTTCCAGATTAAAGACGCACTCGGCCAGTCTTCCAAAGTACTGACGACATTCCCGGAAAGACATAGAGTTTGCAATGTACTGGTCGAGCTTGGCCTGTGCAGCCTCAAGGCTATCGCGCGTCTCGAAGCCGATGAGCGTGTGGTCACAAACAGATGACCCTGAAGAATCTACTTCAGGGTATTCAGGTAGTAGTGCTTCCAGGTCTTTCTCTACTGCAAAAATCGCAAGCTCTTTGCCCGCACTGTTAAAGATATTGAAGTCTGACACGGTGCATTGTGAGAAGAGGACATTAAGCCGAACCTCTGTTGGATCATTCCCCTTTGAGTCTGGTCCGATAGAATAACGTTGGAATTGCGGGCAAGTCAGGTCGCCAATTTCTTTCGGAGAATTCTCGGTAAGCCTGTCTGGTTCGCAGCGATTCACATATTCCATACAGAGAGGTTTATCCTTGGCGCGTCCCAGTTTCAAAATACCACAAGAGGCTCCGTTTGAAATTTTGCTCACAAATTCTGAGTTCGTGCATTCTTCTTGATAGAGCGTGGGGCAATCCCTGATTGATGGCTTCTCGCAAACGGCTTGAGCCGAAATAAGTGATGGTAACGCTGCAAACGAAATAGATAAAACAAGGATATGGCGTATCATTCTTTCCTCAAAGTAATGCCACGAATATCTAACATGCACACAAATATGCGCCTTTTCAAGGAGTTTTGCATTTCTGATCGTGCAAACTGGGCATCGCGTTCAGGATTCGATTGTTTTAGTCAGTCGTTGTGTTGCTCGGTCAGAATGGGGAGGGTAAGCATGTTGACCTGCTCCCTTGAGAGTCCGCGTTTATAAGTTAGCTCTGTTCAGGGTTTGGTCCTCTTCTGACCGTTGGTGATACTCCCGCGGGGTGAGCCCGTCGAGGCTGGAATGAGGCCGGGTGTGGTTGTAGTCGTCGCGCCATGCCGCAATCAAATGGCGGGCGTGGCGCAGGGTCGGGAACAGGTGTTCGTTCAGGCACTCCTCACGCATCCTCCCGTTGAAGCTTTCCACCAGGCCGTTCTGCATGGGCTTGCGCTTCGTGTTGTAGAACAGCTCAATGTATTCGACCACGTCTTGCCGCGCGTCGTCGCGGGTCGGATATGTCCGTCGCCGGATGCGCTCCCGCTGCAGGAGCTGGAAGAAGCTTTCTGCAACGGCATTGTCATGGCAGTTTCCGCGCCGGCTCATGCTCGGTTCCAGATTGTGCTGAGGTAGGAACATCTGCCACTCCCGGCTGGTGAACCGCGAACCTTGGTCGGAGTGCACCGTGACCCGGTCCGTCGGCTTGCGTCGCCAGACGGCCATCAACAGGGCCTGCAGGACCACGTCCGTGGTCATTCGGGACTGGGCGGACCAGCCAACGACACGTCGCGAGAACAAGTCGATGACGGCACACAGAAACATCCAGCCTTCGTGGGTCTTGATGTAGGTGATGTCGGTCACCCAGACTTGATCGGGAGCGGATGCCTCGAACCGCTGCTCACGGCGGGCTTGCCGCCATATCGGCCGGGACGGCGCTTGTAGCCCACCTGTGCGGTGATCCCGGCCAGCGACGCCAACCGGGCCACCCGGTTCTCCTAGATGCGTTCGCCTTGGTCGCGCAAATCGTCGGCCAGCTTGCTATAGCCATAGATCTTGCCGCTGTCAGCCCAGGCCTGCCGGATCAGCTCTATCTGGCGCGCATCCTCCTGCGCACGGTGGCTTAACGGATCCTTAAGCCACGCATAGAAGCCGCTGAAATGCACCCGCAGCACTCGGCACATGGCCCGAACGCCGAACTCTTCGCGATGCGCCCGGATGAAGGCGTACTTCATTGGGGCCCTCGCGCGAAGTACGCCGTTGCCTTTTTTAAGATGTCGCGCTCCTCGGTCACCCTGGCCAGTTCGCGCTTCAGCCGCCGGTTCTCAGCCTCATGGTCCACCCCCGACTTTTTCGGCGCAGGATCGCCGAACAACTTCATCCACTCGTAAAGCGAATGCGTGCTGACCCCCAAACGCTGCGACACCTTTCGAACCGGATACCCGCGCACCGTGATCTGATGCACCGCATCCTGCTTGAACTCATCGCTGTAATTGCTTGTACCCATGTCGGCCTACTCGCCTCAAAGTTAGGCGGCAAAGCGTCTACAAATCTAGGGGCACCTCAGCCGCCCCCACGCACCAACCATCACCACGGTCATCCCTGTTCCATCGCGGTAGATCGGCGAAGGTATCGCGACGATTGGAAAGCCTCTCGCAGCCTGCCTCACCGCTTTGAAAACACCTCTTCGATTTCCCGGTCGCCCATGACCCCGACCGGGCGCAGGGCCATTGTCAGGACGATGACCAGCCCCAGCATGATGCCGGACAGACCAAGCAGTTCGGGCAGGTTGATCCCGATAACCTTGGGCCCGGTTTCCAGCCATCGCACGATTTCAAGTCCGAACGAGATCGCGAAGGTGCCCAGCACCGCGCCGGTCACCGTGCGCATGCCGCCGAATATCAGCATCGCGAGCGTCAGGAAGACATGGTTGAAATAGAACGGCCGCGCCGAGATCGTCCCGAGGAAATAGGCATAGGCGATGCCAGCCGTAGCAAGGATCAGGCCGGACAGGACCCATGCGATCAGCCTCAGGCGCCGCACGTTCACGCCCATCGCCGCCGCCCCGGTTTCATCGTCCGCCGAGGCGCGCAACATCACGCCCCACGGGCTTTCGCGAAAGCCGCGCACGATGAACACGACCACCACGGCGAGGATCACGATGGAGGTCAGGGAAAATACCTGCGGGATGCCGAAGAACGCCTGGTTGCCTTTGAAGATGTCGGTTCGGTAGAGGAAGATCGAATGCACGATCACCAAGACGGCGAGGCTTGCGATCGTGGCCCCGGTGCCCGTCATCCGCACGATGAAGACGCCCACCGCGAGGGACACGATGCCCGTGACGATCAGCGCGATGATGGCGGATGTCACGGGGTCGAGCGCGAAGGCGTTCAGCCCCCAAGGTGCATCCGGCAGCGCGATCTGTTTCATCGCCACGGGGGTTACGCAGATCGCGGCGGCATAGGCGCCGATGCCCATGAACGCGCTGTGGCTGAGGTTGGTGAGCCGGGAATTGCCCATGAAGACCTGCAGGCCCAGCACCACGATCAGGTTCACGAAGGCGCTGTAGACCAGCCGCAACTGGTAGTTCGAGGCAAAGAACGTCGTCACGACGCCAATGGCGATCAGGATCGCGGCGAGCATGCACGCGCCGAAGAACCCGCGCTTCTGGCTTTGGGTGAGGGTCACTGCTTGTCCCCCTTTTCCCGCGCCGGGCTGAGGATTCCGTCGGGCCTCCACACGAGGACAAGCGCGATGATCCCGAACACGAACGCATCCTTCAACCCGCCGTAATCCTGCGGTAACAGGACCAGCATCGCGACCTCGACGGCACCCAGCAGGAAACCCCCGAGGACGGCCCCCGGCAGGCTGCCGAACCCGCCGACAACGCAGGCAACGAACGCCTTGAGCACCGGGTTGAAGCCGAAATGCGGATCGACCGACCCGCGCCGCGCCATGATGAAGACACTCGCCAGTCCGGCCAGCAGGCCGGAGATCAGGAAGGCCAGCGCAAAGACTCGGTTCGCGCGGATGCCCGTCAGGCGCACCATCTCGAAATCGAGCGAGGCCGCCCGCATCGCAAGACCAAGGGTGGTCTTCTGCAGGAACAGTACCAGCCCCACAATCACCACGACGGTGGTCACGGATTCAAAGATCTGGAGCGAGGATATCTGCACGCCGAACAGCATCACCGGCGCGTCGAGGAAATAAAGCGACGTGACCGCGATCGGGCGCGGCGAGATGAACAGCAGGAACAGGTTCTGCAGGACGATGGAAACCCCGAAGGCGGTCAGCAGCCCCGTTGTCGGATCGGCATAGCGCACCGGCCTGAACGCCACCCGTTCAAGTGCGACCGAGGTCATCGCCGTCGCCGCCACGGCGCCGACGATGATGATCAGCGGGTTGGCCGTCACCAGCGCGGCGAAGGCGACCATGGTATAGCCGCCGACCGCGATCACCTCGCCATGGGCGAAATTGACCAGTCCCATGACCGAGAAGACAATCGCCAGGCCCAGCGCGAGCAAGGCGTATTCGGCTCCGAAGGACAGGGCGTTGATGACCTGTTGCGCAACATATTCCATCTCAGCCCAGACCCGTCAGCTTTGCCATCATGTCCTTGCTCCCGCCCAGGTCCGCCGGAGTGCCTTCGGCCTGTATCCGGCCGTTATTCAGGAGGTAGCCGTAGTCGGAGATCTTCAGCGCCTGCCGCGCGTTCTGTTCCACCAAAAGGATCGTCATGCCTTCGGATCGCAGCCGGTCGATCATCTGGAACACCTGCGCGACGATGCGAGGCGCGAGACCGAGGCTGGGTTCGTCCAGCAAGAGGATCTTGGGCCGCGACATCAGCGCGCGTGCAATCGCAAGCATCTGTTGCTCGCCACCCGACAGGGTCCCGCCCGGCTGGGTGCGGCGTTCACCGAGGATGGGAAAGGTTTCGAACCAGTTGGCGATGTCGCGGGCGACGTTCTCCCGATCCGGGCGGACGCCGGCACCGATGCGCAGGTTCGCCTCCACGCTGAGATTGCTGAAAATCCGCCGTCCTTCCGGGGAGACGGCGATGCCGCTCCTGACCCGGTCCTCGACGGATGCCTTCGACAGGTCCGCCCCTTCAAGGGCGATGGTGCCGCTCGATTGCGCCACCCCGCAGATCGCGGAAATGGTCGAGGTCTTGCCCGCGCCGTTCGGTCCTAGAAGCGCCACGCATTGCCCCGCGCCCACGCTCAGGGAAATGCCGTGGACGGCCTCGATTGGGCCGTGAAAGACGTGAAGGTCGCGGATATCCAGCATGACGTGAAGGGGCGCGGCCCAAGCGGGCCGCGCCGGATCTCTTACCAGTCCGTCGGCACGTTGTCGGGCACGACGTTCGACACCAGCACGCGCTTGCCGTCCTTGAACCCGATCACCGGGATCGTGCGCTGCGCATAGGTCTTGGTGTCCTTGAACGAGATGCTGTCGACGGTCAGCACCGGAATGCTGTCGGCCTCGCGGATGGTCTTGGCGATGGTCGCGGGATCGGTGCTGCCCGATTGCCCGACCGCCCATGCGACCGCCTTGACGGTATCGGCGCCGGTGGCCGGGAACAGGCCCGGCACGTCAACGCCCAATTCCTTGCAGGCCTTCATGAAGTTCACCACCGCACTGTCGTCCTGGCTGGGTGCCAGCGTGGCGAAGAACACCTTGTCGAGGATCGACGGATCGTCGGTCCCGATGGCATCGAGCGACGGGTCGTCGAACCCGTCTGACCCCACGACCCACGCGTCGATACCGGCGCTGCGCAACTGGCGCACCAGCACGCCGACATCCGGCATGATGGACGAGATGTAGACCGCGTCGATCTCTTCACCCAGGGCGCGCATTTCCGCGATCTGCGGGGACCAGTCCGAGGTTCCGAAGCTGAAGTTCAGCGTCGTCAGGACCTTGCCGCCACCCGCCTCGATCACCTCGCCGAACCACAGGGGCGTCTTGGCCGACCAGCTGCCGCCTTCGTCCGAGGCCAGCAGAACGACGTCCTTCACCCCGTTCTCCAGCGCGTAATTGGCGGCGGCCGTGGCGGTGAACGGGTCGGGCGAGACGCCGGTGAAGAAGTTGTCGACGATGCCCGCATGCATTTCGACCTGCGTTGACTGGGGCTGGAAGATCGACACGCCATACCCCTTCGCAATCTGCGCCACCGGGATCATCGTGTCGGAAAACGGGATCGTGCCCAGCATCACCGCGCCTTCATCGAGGAACTTCTGTGCCAGCGAAATCGCCGTCTGCGTGTCGGCGCCGGAATCCTGCACGAGGATCTCGATTATCTTGCCGTCGACGCCGCCATCGGCGTTGATCATTTCGGCCATGCAGCGCGCGCCCTGCCATTCGGCATAGGGTGCATAGTCGCCGGTCATCGGAACGCCGAGGCCGATCTTGATCGTCTCTTGCGCAAGTGCCGGTGTCGCCAGCGCGGTGCAGGCCAGGGCTGCGAGAATTCTCTTTTTCATGGTCGTCTCCTTGTTGGTCGTCTTCCGGGATTATGCCTCTGCGCCGATATCCTCCCCGAGGTAGGCGCTGATGACCTTGGGGTTCTGCGTGATCTCCTGCGGGCTGCCCTCGGCGATGACCGCTCCCATGTCGAGCACGGTGATCCGGTCGCACAGGGTCATGATGAATTTCAGGTCATGGTCGATAACGAACAGCGCGCACCCCGCCTCGCGCTGCACCCATCTGAGCGACGCGCCCAGCGCCGCCGTTTCTTCCTCGTTCATGCCGGCGGCAGGTTCGTCGAGCATCAGGACCTTGGGCCCAAGCGCGAGCCCGCGAACGATTTCAAGCCGCCGCTGATCGCCATAGGACAGGGCATTGGCGCGCGCGGTCAGCTTGTCGCGCAGGCCGAACTCGGCGATGGCCGCGTCGACCAGCGGCGCGCCACCCGCGGCGTACCGGGCGACGTCGATATTCTGCTCGACGCTGAGGCTGGGAAAGACGCGCAGGTTCTGGAACGTCCGCGCGATACCCAGCCGCGCACGCTGATGCGCGCTCTTGCCCTTCAGCGGCAGGCCATCCAGCGTCATGCTTCCAGCGGTCGGTGCAAGCAGCCCGGAAATCAGGTTCACAAGCGTGGACTTCCCCGCCCCGTTCGGCCCGATCAGCCCGCGCACCTCGCCCTGCTCAAGTACGAAGGACACGTCGCGCACCGCGTGCACGCCACCGAAGGACTTGCTGACGCCGTTCAGTTCCAGCATCCGCGCCTCGCCCTTTGCTGCCGTCCCGCCCCGGTCATGTCTGACCCAGTTCGGCGACGAGTTCGGCGGTGGTGACCTGCCGGCAATAGCCCTTGATCGCAGCGATCGAATTCAGGTGCCGTTCGGGGGTGTAGGTCAGGCAGGCATCCGTGACCTGCGTGACAAGGTATCCAAGATCACACGCATCCCGGATCGCGCTTTCCACGCATTGATCCGTGATCAGCCCCGATATCACCAGCTGCCGGACACCAAGGTTGCGGAGCACGTAATCGATATGGGTGGAGATGAAGACCGACGAGGACGATTTTGGAAACACCATCTCGTCGCCCTGCGGCGCGATCTGGTCGATCACCTTGCCGTCCCATGACCCCTTGGGCACGTTGAACCCCGTGATCTTGTAATCGAGCGACCGGTCACGACCGTCGAGGGTGAGGCTTTCGATGGTGGTATACATCACCTCGACCCCAGCGGCGCGGCAGGCAGACTGGATGGCCTGCATGTTGGGGACCACGCGGGTCTTCAACTCGTCGAAGAACAATTCGTACGTGTCCGAGAATACGTCCGGCGGCATGTCCTTGAATTCGCCCCCGTCGGGATGCGCCGCAAAGTTCTGGACATCCACGAACAATAGCGCGGCCTCTGCCGGGACGAGGGCGCGATTGCGGGTCAGCGCATCCGTCATGGCCGCGCCTCCGCAACCGCGTCGTGAATCGCGTCGGCCAGAAGGTCGGCCCAATGGGCGACGCCTGCCTCATCCCGCAGATGATCGTTGCGCACTTCGATCAGCGTGTGCCGCACACCGCGCGGTTCCGCATGGCGGGGGATGAACCAATCGGTGGCATCCTCGATCTGGTAGGGCTGGTTCAGCGCCAGCTCGAGATCGGCTGCTTTCCGGGAAATGGAGGTCATCAGGACCCGCGCCGTCGGCCGGTCGCGCCGCGTCAGGAACCCCGCATCCCACGGGCGGTCCTGTCCCTGGAAATGCCGCGTGAAGGAATGGATCGAAAAGGCCGCCTGCCGTGGATGCGCGTCGAACGCGGCGTCGATGGCCGCGTTCATCGGATTGAAGATCGCGCACGTGCGCTCTGCCAGATCCTTCGGCCCAAGCCCGGCATTGCCCGGCACGCGGACCCCGTCGCTTGCCTCGGGCACCGAGGCCTCCGACCCCGGCGGGCGGTTGCAATCGATCACCAGCCGGCTGTAGCGCTGGATGATCAGCGGGCAGCGCAGGCGATCAGACACCGCGCGGGCCAGCGCCCCTGCCCCGATATCCCACCCGATGTGCTGATCGATGGCACCGTCCGGCAGGCCCAGCCCGTTCAGCGCCTGCGGAATGGCCTGGCCGGCATGTTCGCACAACAGCACGACCGGCGACTTGGAACGCGCATGACAGACCTCGACCGGAGCGGGATCGTCCGGACACAGAAGCTGTCCGCGACCGGATTGCCCGGCTATCACGTCATCAGTGGCGTGTGTTCGACTCACGATTGCTCCCCGGTTTCGGGCACGAGTAGACGAACCAAAAATTCCAAAGTCAAGAATTTCAATTTGACTGAAAGAAAATTTTCAGAAACGCTGAGGCAACAAGCAGGAAAGCCAAGGAACAGACGTGCAGATCAGGCAAAAGATCGAACAGGCATCCGATGCCTTCACCGCCGGCGAACGCAAACTGGCGGCGGCCATCCTTTCGGACTATCCCTATGCCGGCCTTTCCTCGATCCAGGACCTCGCCGAACGGTCCGAGGTGTCGGCACCGTCCATCTCGCGCTTCATGGGCAAGATCGGGCTGGCGGGTTACCAGGAATTCCAGCGCTCCCTGATCGCGGAACTGAAGGACGGTGACCGGAGCCCGGTGGAAGTGCACGAACGCGGCCGCCATATCGAGGGCGACTTCCTGTCGGACTTCCTGTCCAAGGCCAGCGCCCAGATGGCAATTGCCGGGGACGCCATCACCGAGGAACAGTTCAACCGCGCCTGTGGCCTTCTCGCCAACCCGAAACACAACGTCTACGTGATCGGCGGACGGATCAGCGACACGATCGCGGCGCATATGTCGTTCCACCTGCGGCAGGTCCGGCCCGGCGTCTACCACCTGCCGTCCGACCCGGAGACCTGGCCGGAATACCTGTTGCAGATGAAGGCGGGAGACGTCTTTTTCGTCGTCGACTTCCGCCGGTACCAGACCTCGCTCGCGTCACTGGCGAAACTGGCGCGCGATGAACGCAATGCCCGTGTCATCGTGATGACCGACAAGTGGATTTCCCCCGTCGCACGTCACGCAACCGACGTCCTGCCGGTGCCGATCGAGTCGGGGACGCTGTGGGATACCTACTCCTCCGCCCTCGCCGTGACCGAGGCCATCGTGACCCGCATCGCCGAGGACAACTGGGAAACCACCCGCACCCGGATCGAAAGCTGGGACACGATGCGCATCACCACCAAGGACACAGACGCATGACCCCGATGCCCCTGATATTCGCCGCCACCTGCGACATCGCGGGCAAGGTGCGCGGCAAGGCTTTTCCCGCCGATCAGCTTGAACGACGCCTGAAACGTGGCGTGGGATGGGTGCCGACGAACGTGCAGATCAACTGTTTCGACGGGATCGGGGACAGTCCCTTCGGCTCCCTTGGCGACCTGCTGCTGATCCCGGATGCCGAGTGCGAAGTGAGGCTCGCATTCGACGACGACGCGCCAGAGCATTTCATGCTGGGCGATATCGTGACGCTGGACGGGGACCCGTGGGATTTCTGCACCCGTCACATCCTGCGCCAGGCCTTGGAGCGTCTGAACAGTCTGAGCGGTGCGCACCTGTTTTCCGCCTTCGAGCACGAGTTTCAACTCAAGGGCGCCGGGCTACCCAACGAAGGCTTCGGGCGGAACGCGTTCGAACCCCGCCGCGCGTTCCTTGGAACGCTGATGAGCGCGTTGAAGGACGCGGGCCTGACCCCTGACAGCATCATGAAGGAATACGGCCCGAACCAGTTCGAAGTGGTGATCGCACCGGAACTGGGCATCACCGCCGCCGATGCCGCCGTGATCCTGCGCGAAGTCACCCGCTCGACCGCGCGCCACATGGGCGAAGAGGCGACCTTCGCGCCGATCCTCGACACGGCCTCGGTCGGCAACGGCGTGCACATCCACCTGAGTTTCCGCGACGATGACGGCGCGCCGCTCACCTATGACAAGGACGGGCCCTGTGGCATGTCCGCCCTGACGGATGCCTTCGCGGCCGGCGTGTTGCGGTACATGCCGAACATCCTCGCGCTGACCGCCCCTTCGGTGATCTCTTACGAACGGCTGACGCCGCATCGCTGGTCGGCGGCCTACAACAACCTCGGTTTCCGGGATCGCGAGGCTTCGCTTCGGGTCTGCCCCGTAACGGCGAAGGACCCGGCATCAATCGCGAAGCAATTCAACATCGAGTACCGCGCGGCGGACGCCGCCGCCTGTCCGCATCTGGCGCTGGCCGCCGTGGTCCATGCCGGGTGCCAGGGGATCGAGGACGGGCTGCGTGCGCCGGACGCGACCGAGGATGACCTGTCGCTGCTGTCGCCCGAAGACCTTGCCGCAAGAGGCTTTACCCGGTTGCCCGAAACGCTTGACGCGGCCCTTGATGCCTTCACCGGCAACGAGACGGTCACCGGCTGGTTCCCGGCGCAATTCGCCGAGGTGTACCGCACGCACAAGGCGTCCGAGATCGCGCATGTCGCCGACATGGATGTGCCCTCCCGCTGCGCCGCCTATTCCGAAACCTACTAGGAGCGGCGCATGAAACTGGCGCTCTGGCAGACGCATCCCCGGTACGGGATCGATCCGGCGCTGGACGCCGTGACCACCGCCGCCCGGACCGCTGCCGACGCAGGGGTCGAGGTGCTTGTCACGCCCGAGATGTTCGTGGGCGGGTACAATATCGGCGCAAGCCAGGTCATGACACATGCGGATCAGGCGGTGCGCGTGCAGGAGCACCTTGCCGCGATAGCCCGCAGGCACGGGATCGCGCTGGTGGCCGGGCTTGCCCTGCCGGGTAGCCCGCATCCCCTGAACGCCTGCATCGCGATCGACAGGACCGGGCAGGAGGTCGGGCGATACAATAAAACCCACCTGTTCGGAGACGTGGACCGGGCGCAGTTCACGGCGGGGGACACGCTGTCGCCGGTTTTCGACCTTGCTGGTTGGAAGGTCGCGCTGGCCATCTGTTACGACATCGAGTTTCCCGAACTGGCCCGCGCGCTGACACTTCGCGGTGCGGACTGCATCCTGTGCCCCACCGCAAATATGGCCCCGTTCGACGGCGTCGCCACCCGGCTTGTCCCCGCACGGGCCGAGGAAAACGCGATCTTCGTCGCCTACTGCAACTATGTCGGGGCCGAAGGCGAATTCGCCTATAACGGCCTGTCCTGCGTGACCGGTCCCGACGGGGCTGACCTCGTGCGCGGTGGCCAAGGCGAAGAACTCCTTTATGCCATGCTCGACCGCGAAACCCTGCGCGCCACCCGCGCAACGCAGACCCACCTGAAAGACCGTCGCCCCGATCTTTACGGAGGTCCTGAATGAACCCGGTCACGGTCTTCGGACCCGACTTTCCTTTTGCCTATGACGACTGGATCAAAAGCCCTGGCGGGCTGGGTTCGGTGCCCGACACGGCGCACGGTCGCAAGGTCGCGATCATCGGGGCCGGCGCGGCGGGCGTGATCGCGGGCTACGAGTTGATGAAGCTGGGCCTGCACCCGGTCCTGTTCGAATCCGGTCGGTTCGGCGGGCGGTTGCGCTCGCAACCCTTCGAAGGCGCCGACGGCGTGATCGCGGAACTGGGCGGCATGCGGTTCCCGGTTTCGGGAACCGGATTTTACCATTACGTCGACCTACTGGGCCTTGAAAGCAAACCCTTCCCGAACCCCCTGACCCCCGCTGCCGGGTCGACGGTGATCGACCTGTTGGGAGAGACCTATTACGCCGAGACGCTGCATGACCTCCCTGCCCTCTTCCAAGAGGTCGCGCAGGCCTATGACGCGGCACTGGAGCAGGGCGCGAATTTCGCGGCGCTGAAACAGGCGATCCGCGACCGTGACATTCCGGCGATCAAGGAGATCTGGAATCCGCTGGTCTCTACCTGGGACGAACGCACGTTCTATGATTTCGTGGTCTCGTCCGAGGCGTTCCGCAAGCTGTCGTTCCATCACCGCGAGGTGTTCGGGCAGGTCGGGTTCGGCACCGGCGGCTGGGACAGCGACTTCCCCAACTCGATGCTGGAAATCCTGCGCGTCAACCTCACCGACTGCGATGACAACCAGCGCTACATCACGGGCGGGGTGGAACAGGTGCCGCGCGGATTGTGGAGCCGCGCGCCCGACCGGCTGGTGCACTGGCCCGCCGGCACGACGCTGAGCAGCCTCAACGACGGCGCGACCCGCGCGGGTGCCAAGCGCATCCAACGGTCGGGCGACGACGCGTTCGAGATCACCGACACGTGGGGGCGGCGCGACACGTTCGACGCCGTGCTTGTCACCTGCCAGACGCATCTTCTGACAACGGCGATCGACACCGAGGAGAGGCTCTTTTCGCAAGAGGTTTGGATGGCGCTTGACCGCACGCGGTATATGCAATCGGCCAAGACCTTCGTGATGGTCGACCGTCCGTTCTGGAAGGACAAGGACCCAGCGACCGGGCGCGACACGATGTCGATGACCCTGACGGACCGGATGACGCGCGGCACCTACCTGTTCGACAACGGGCCCGACAAACCCTCGGTCATATGCCTCAGCTATGCGTGGATGACCGATGCCCTGAAGGTGCTGCCGCTGCCGGTGGAACAGCGCGTCGACCTCGCGCTGTCGGCACTGGCAAAGATTTATCCGAACGTCGATATCCGCGGCCATATCGTCGGCGACCCGATCACGGTCAGCTGGGAAGCGGACAGCAACTTTCTTGGTGCCTTCAAGGGCGCGTTGCCGGGGCACTACCGGTACACCCACCGCATGTTCGGCCATTTCATGCAGGGCGACATGCCGCCGGTCGAACGTGGTATCTTTCTCGCGGGCGACGGGATCAGCTGGACGCCGGCATGGGTCGAGGGCGCGGTCCAGACCTCCCTGAACGCAGTGGCAGGTATCGTTGCGCATTTCGGCGGCGGCTCGGTCCCCGGCAACCCGTCCCCCGCCGACACCTACGCCCTGCACGGGCCGATCCGTCTTACAGGTTAGGATCAAGCAACGGAGGCTCCCGATGACCTGCAATCACACGATCCACAAGCATCACCACCACCTTGGCTGGGACAACACGATCGAGCCGGTGCTGAGCGTCGCGCCCGGCCAGACCATCGCCGTCGAAACGATAGACGCGTCGGGAGGGCAGTTGCACGCCAACGCGACGCTGGAAGACCTGACTGCGCTTGATTTCGACAAGGTGAACCCGGTCACCGGGCCAATCCACGTCGACGGGGCAGAGCCGGGGGATGCCGTGGCCATCACCTTCGACGCGTTCCATGCCTCGGGCTGGGGGTGGACGGCCAACATCCCCGGTTTCGGGCTTCTGGCGGACGACTTCCCCGACGCCGCCCTGCACGTCTGGACCTACGACACGGGGCTTTCGAAACCCGCCCTTTTCTCGCCCATGGGTCAGGTCGCGCTGAAACCCTTCGTGGGCACGATTGGCCTCGCCCTCGCCGAGAAAGGACTGCACAGCGTGGTGCCGCCGCGCCGGGTGGGAGGCAACCTCGACATCCGCGACAATTGCCGTGGATCGACGCTTTACCTGCCGGTCGAGGTCGCGGGCGGGCTGCTGTCGCTGGGGGACACGCATGCCGCACAGGGCGATGGCGAGATCTGCGGCACCGCCATCGAAAGCCCCATGACGGTCGAGATCACGGTCGACCTGGTCAAGAACGCGAATTTCGCGTTTCCGCGACTGGAAACCGGTGGGCCGGTCACCAACCACATCGACGGCCACGGCTATCGCGTGACCACCGGCATCGGCCCGGACCTGATGCAATCGGCACGTGACGCGGTGCGCCAGATGATCGACTGGATCTGCGCCACCGCGAAGGTGTCCCCTGTCGACGCCTACATGCTGTGCAGCGTGTCAGGCGATCTGCGGATTTCGGAAATCGTGGACATGCCCAACTGGGTCGTCAGCTTCTATTTCCCGAAGTCGGTCCTGGGGTGATCGGGTCGTGCGTCTCGATCCGGCGGACAATTTTTGTCACCCGCACGACGGACCCTGAATTGAGGTGAAACCGTCCATCTTTCTGGTAAGCACGGGACATCACGTCGCGTGTACCGCGCATTTCTGGAGGGGAACACCGAATGGCACGAAACAGCTGGAACATCGCGGTGATCCCCGGAGACGGCATCGGGAAGGAAACCGTTCCCGAAGGATTGCGGGTTCTGCAGGCCGCGCAGAAGCGGTTCGACCTCGGGTTCGACTTCACCGAACACGAGTTCGCGTCCTGCGACTATTACGTCAAGCACGGCGAGATGATGCCCGCCGATTGGAAGGACCGGCTGGCGGGGAGCGACGCGCTTTTCTTCGGCGCGGTCGGCTGGCCGGAACTGGTGCCGGACCATGTCTCGCTCTGGGGGTCGCTGATCCAGTTTCGCCGGGAATTCGATCAATATGTCAGCCTGCGCCCCGCGCGGGCGATGCCCGGCGTGCCGCTGCCGCTGGCAGGTCGCGCACCGGGTGACATCGACATGATGATCGTGCGCGAAAACACCGAGGGCGAATATTCCTCGATCGGTGGGCGCATGTTCCCGAACACCGACCGGGAGGTCGTCATCCAGGAGACGGTGATGAGCCGCATCGGGGTCGACCGTATCCTGAAATACGCCTTTGACCTCGCGCGGGAGCGCGGCGGGCACCTGACGTCCGCGACCAAGTCCAACGGGATCTCGATCACGATGCCTTACTGGGATGAACGCGTGGCCGACATGGCATCGCAATATCCGGACGTGAAAGTGGACAAGTATCATATCGACATCCTGACCGCGCAGTTCGTCCTGCACCCCGACTGGTTCGACGTGGTCGTCGCCTCGAACCTCTTCGGTGACATCCTGTCGGACCTCGGACCGGCATGTACCGGCACGATCGGCATCGCGCCGTCCGGAAACATCAACCCCGAAGGCAAGTTCCCCTCGCTGTTCGAACCCGTTCACGGCTCCGCCCCCGACATCGCGGGCAAGGGCACTGCCAATCCCGTCGGCCAGATCTGGGCCGCCGCGATGATGCTCGATCATCTGGGCGCGAAGGATGCCGGTCAGGGGATCGTGACGGCCATCGAACGGGTCCTGTCCGAAGAGGCTTTGCGCACTCCCGACCTGGGCGGGCCGGCCGACACGACGCAATGCGGGGCGGCGATTGCCGACGCGGTTCTGGACCTGTCGTAAGCCCTGCTTCCATGATGCCAAAACGAGTCAACCAGCGCGTGTGAAGCCACACGTGAGCAGATTCGGCGGGGGCATGTGTCGAGGCACGAACGGATTTTTGGCTAAAATATTGTTTTTGCTATAAATAAAAAACTTCATCGCCTCTCTTGATGCGAATTATCGCTAACCATATTTAACTTACATATATGATGTGTATGCATCTTATCTGTATCAATAATACATGGTGGCGCATGGTTCGAATGAAGGATGACCTCATCAGGTCTCTGATCCACGATGTGGCGCACCAATTGCGCCTGCGCATCGATGAAGCGCTCAGGCCTTACGACCTGACGCGGGTCACTTGGCTGGCCATATCGATAGTGGACCAGAACGAAATGCTGACGCAGTCGGAGCTTGCCGCGAGGCTTGAGCTCGGAACGGCTGCGACGGGGAAGTTGATCGATCGGCTCGAAGAACGGGGGCTGGTGCGAAGGCATGACCACCCGGACGACCGACGCGCCAATTTGCTGTCGATCACAGACCAGGCGCGAGACTTGCTCGAACGCATCGAACCGATCGGCGAGTTCCTGAGAGAAGATGTCCTTCAGGATCTCGGCCAACATGAAAGACAACGCCTGCGGCAATCGCTTCAGACGATCAAATGCCGCCTCACGGAAGACCGCTCGCAAGTGGCCTGACATTCAAGCGGACGAAGAGGGACACCATGGAAAGAAAGACCGAAATCAACATCTGGTACTGGATCCTCGCGTTCATGGCAGTGATCCTGATTCAGGACATCGTCGCGGGCACCCGCGATATCAGTCCGATCAGCTACAGCCAGTTCGAATCCTACCTCGAAGAGAACAGGATCCAGTCGGTCGCCGTCGGCAAGGACCGGATCACCGGCGTCTTTACCTCGCCCGTCGATGGCCACAGCCGGTTCGTCACCAACATCGTGGATCCCGCGCTTCTGGATCGCATCGACCAGGCTGACGTCGACATTACCGGCGTGCCGGAAAACACGTGGCTTGGTGCCGTGCTTTCGTGGGTCGTCCCGGCGCTGGTCTTCTTCGCGCTCTGGTCGTTCTTCTTCCGCAAGATCGCCGACAAGCAGGGATTCGGCGGCTTCATGCAGATCGGCAAGAGCCGTGCGAAGGTCTACATGGAAAAGGAAACCGGCGTGACGTTCGATGACGTTGCCGGCGTTGACGAGGCCAAGCAGGAACTTGAGGAAGTCGTCGAATTCCTTCGCGATCCGGCCGAATATTCCAAGCTGGGCGCGCGCATGCCCAAGGGCATTCTGCTTGTTGGCCCTCCGGGCACCGGCAAGACCCTTCTGGCGCGCGCGGTGGCCGGCCAGGCGGGTGTGACCTTCCTGTCCATCTCGGGATCGGAATTCGTCGAGATGTTCGTGGGCGTCGGCGCGGCACGCGTGCGCGACCTGTTCGAACAGGCCCGGAAAAGCGCCCCCGCCATCATCTTCATCGACGAACTGGACGCGCTTGGCCGCGCCCGCGGCGCGGGCAACATGGCCGGCGGCAACGACGAACGCGAACAGACGCTGAACCAGCTTCTGACCGAACTGGACGGCTTTGACCCGTCGGTCGGGATCGTTCTGCTGGCCGCCACCAACCGGCCCGAGATCCTCGACCCGGCCCTGCTGCGCGCCGGTCGCTTCGACCGGCAGGTTCTGGTCGACCGTCCCGACAAGAAGGGCCGCGTCGCGATCCTGAACGTGCACATGAAGAAGGTGACGCTCGCCCCCAACGTGGACGCCGAAAAGGTCGCCGCCCTCACCCCCGGTTTCTCGGGCGCGGATCTTGCGAACCTCGTGAACGAGGCCGCCCTGCTTGCAACCCGCCGCCGCGCAAACGCTGTAAGCATGGACGACTTCAACAACGCCGTGGAACGGATCGTCGCGGGGCTTGAAAAGAAGAACCGCGTGCTGAACGCCCGCGAGCGCGAGATCGTCGCGCATCACGAGATGGGGCACGCGCTGGTCGCGATGGCGCTGCCGGGCGTGGACCCCGTCCACAAGGTTTCGATCATCCCGCGCGGCATCGGTGCGCTTGGCTATACCATCCAGCGCCCGACCGAGGACCGGTTCCTGATGACCAGCGACGAACTGGAAAACAAGATCGCGGTCCTGCTGGGCGGTCGCGCGGCCGAGAAGGTCATCTACAACCACCTGTCGACCGGCGCCGCCGACGACCTCGTCAAGGCAACCGATATCGCCCGTGCGATGGTGGCCCGGTACGGCATGGACCCCGAACTTGGGCATGTCAGCTATGACACGGACCGTCCGGGCTTCCTTGGAACCGGCGACCAGTCCTCGTGGCTGAACCGCCGCTACAGCGAGGCGACCGCCGAACGCATGGACGCGGCGGTCAAGGCGGAAGTCGACAAGGTGTTCGACCGGACCGTCTCGCTTCTGAAACAGAATCGCAAACTGCTTGAGGAAGCCGCGAAAGACCTGCTTGAGCGGGAAACCCTTGACGAACCGGACCTGCAGGCCATCGCCGAAAAGGTCAAAAACCCGCAAGCGTCTCGGGCAGCTTGATCCACCTCAAAGAACCGAATCCCTGCTTGCGAATAGCAAGCCGTAAGAAATGGAGGACACTGACAATGGCAAACGGAATTTGTGATGTATGCAAGACCCGCCCGGCTGCTTTCAGGGCCCAGGTGTCGGTAAACGGAGAGCGCCAGACGATGGAGCTGTGCGACGAGGATTATCGCAAGCTCGCCCGGCGCCAGCAGCGCAGCGCATCGCCGCTGGAATCGCTCTTCGGCGGCAATTCACTGCTGGACGAGTTTTTCGGCGACAGCGGTCGCGGCGGAAGCCTGTTCGATCGCCTCGGCGCCGACACGGACGGCGAATCCATCCCCGTCCGCTCGACCGCGCGTCGCGGTGGCGGCGGCATGAACATTGCCGACCGGCTTAGCGAACAGGCCAACAAGCTGCTGCAGGATGCCGCCCAGAAAGCGCATGAATACGGCCGCAGCGAGGTCGACACCGAACACCTGCTGTTCGCGCTGACCGGCTCGGACGTGGTCAAGACGCTGCTCGACCAGTTCAAGATCGACGCCAACGACCTGCGCCGCCAGATCGACACCGAAGCCCGCAAGGGAGAGGCCACCGACGCCGATGCCGAGATCCGCGTCAGCCCCCGCGTGAAGGACGCCCTGAACCGCGCCTTCATCGCCTCGAACGAGCTGGGGCATTCCTATGTCGGCCCCGAACACCTGCTGATCGGCCTGGCCGAGGAAGGCGAAGGCATCGCCGCGGGCATCCTGCGCAAGTACGGCCTCACCAGCCAGGCCTTGCGGCAACAGATCACCAAGGTCGTCGGCAAGGGTGCCGAGGAAGGACGCGTCGACACCCCGTCGAACACGCCGGACCTTGACGAGTTCAGCCGCGACCTGACCAAGGCCGCCCGCGAAGGCAAGCTGGACCCGGTCATCGGTCGCGCGCGTGAAATCGAAACCACGATCGAGGTGCTGGCCCGCCGCAAGAAGAACAACCCGGTCCTGATCGGTGAACCCGGCGTCGGCAAGACCGCCATCATCGAGGGCCTCGCCCAGCGCATCGTCGCGGGCGAGGTGCCCGAGGCCCTGCGCGACAAGCGCCTGGTCGAGCTGAACATCAACTCGATGGTGGCCGGGTCCAAGTACCGCGGCGAGTTCGAGGAACGCGTCCAGAAGATCCTCAAGGAGATCACCGAGGAAAAGGACAACATGATCCTCTTCATCGACGAGATCCACACCATCGTCGGTGCAGGACAAGGCGGTGGCGAGGGCGGTCTGGACATCGCCAACACGTTCAAGCCCGCGCTGGCGCGGGGCGAGTTGAACCTGATCGGTGCGACAACGCTGAACGAGTACCAGAAATACATCGAGAAGGATGCAGCACTCGAACGGCGCTTCCAGCCGGTCTATGTCGACGAACCGACCGTGGCGCAGGTCATCATGATCCTGCGCGGGCTGCGCGACACGCTGGAATCCCACCACAAGGTGACGATCACCGACGAGGCGATCATCGCCGCCGCCGAGCTGTCGGATCGCTACATCACCGGCCGCTTCATGCCCGACAAGGCCATCGACCTGATCGACCAGGCCGCCGCGCGGGTGAAGATCAGCGCCACGGCGCGCCCGGTGGACGTGCAGGAACTGGAAGCCGAAGTCGAGCAGATCAAGCGCGAGCTGGACTATGCCTCTGCCCGGAAGCAGTTCGACCGCGCTGCCGAGTTGAAAAAAGAGCAGGAGGCCAAGCAGGCCGAACTCGACGACCTGCTGGAGACCTGGAAGAAGGATCGCGCGTCCGCCACGGCAGAAGTCCGGTCCGATCACGTCGCCCAGATCGTCAGCAAGATCACCGGCGTGCCGGTCAACGAGCTGACGACTGAAGAGAAAGAAAAGCTGCTGCTGCTGGAAGACCGCCTGCACGAGCGTGTCATCGGCCAGGAAGAAGCCATCGGCGCCGTGTCGGACGCCGTGCGTCTGGCCCGTGCGGGCCTGCGCGAAGGGTCTTCCCCGACCGCGACCTTCCTGTTCCTCGGGCCGACCGGCGTAGGCAAGACTGAGCTGGCCAAGGCGCTTGCCGAAACGATCTATGGCGACGAAGACGCCATGATCCGGATCGACATGTCGGAATACGGCGAACGCCACGCGGTCGCCCGTCTGGTCGGTGCGCCTCCGGGCTATGTCGGCTATGACGAGGGCGGCCAGTTGACCGAACGCGTGCGGCGCCGGCCCTACTCCGTCATCCTGCTCGACGAGATCGAGAAGGCGCACCCGGATGTCTACAACATCCTGCTTCAGGTCTTCGATGACGGTCGCCTGACCGACGGCAAGGGGCGCGTGGTGGACTTTACCAACACCATCATCATCGCGACCTCGAACCTCGGCTCGGAGATCATCCAGAAGAACCTCAAGAAACGGGGCACCAAGGAGTTCGACGAGGCCAAGCAGAAATCCGAGCTGATGGAGGTGCTGCGGCACCACTTCCGGCCCGAGTTCATCAACCGGATCGACGAGATCATCGTCTTCCATTCGCTGAACCAGACCGAGATCCGCCAGATCGTCGAATTGCAGCTCAAGCGGGTTGCCCGCACCGCCCTCACACAGGGTGTGGAGCTGGAATACGACGACAGCACGCTCGATCACTTCGGCGCGGTCGGTTTCCGTCCGGAATTCGGGGCGCGTGAATTGCGCCGCCTGATCCGGTCCGAACTGGAAACCGAACTGGCCCGCGAATTGCTGGCCGGCCGGATCGAGGATGGCGACCGGGTCCGCGTCGCGTGGTCGGGCGACGATCAGAAGGTCGTTTTCGAAAAGCTGGAACGCCCGGAACCGGACGCGAAGGCAGAGGACACGAAAGCGGCTGACGCCACGGACGAACCCGACGCATCCGATGCCGACGGTGACGCACCGAAGGCGGCCGCCGCGGAATAACGCACCACTCTCCCGGCGGCCACGTTGGCCGCCGGGCACTTCATGGAGGTCTACGAGATGACCAGGGAAAACTTCGAAGTAAACATTGCTTGCACCTTGTCGCGGAACTGGTGGGCCTTCGTTCTGCGCGGCGTGGTCGCGCTGATTATCGCCGTTCTTGCATTCCTGATGCCGGCAGGGGCCGTCCTGACCCTGACGATCCTGTTCGGCGCCTTCGCCTTCGCCGACGGCGTCTTCGGTCTGATCTCGGCCGTGCGCAACATCCGCCAGGGCGAAAGGTGGGGATGGCTGGCCGCCAGCGGCGTTCTTGGTGTCCTGACCGGTATCATCGTAATCGTGGCGCCGATGGTGGCAACCCTTGTGCTTGCCGCCTTCCTGTGGGCCAGCATCGCGTTCTGGTCCGTCGTCTCGGGAATGTTCGAGATCGCGACGGCCATTCGCCTGCGCAAGGAAATCGAAGGCGAAGTCTGGCTGGGTCTCAGCGGCGTATTGTCGGTCCTGTTCGGCGTTGCCGTCGTGTGGTTGCTGATGCTCCGTCCGGCTGAAAGCCTGCTGGCGCTTGGCTGGCTGCTCGGCCTTTACGCCGCGATCTTCGGCATCGTGATGCTGGTGCTGGGACTGAAACTGCGGCGCAGCGAGGCTGCGTCAGGCGAACAGGCGACAAGCTGAACAAGTTGGAGGATCGCTCCGATGATAGGACGTCAGAAACACAACCGCCCGCCATTCGACCCGAAACGGCCCGGAACCGATCTGCGCTCGAAGGATGTCCCGCCGGCGCTGATCTACCGCCCGTCGAAGACGGTCACGCAATCGGGGCCGCGCAATCGGGGCTGGGTGCTCGAATTCGAGCCCTCACAGGCAAAGTCCACCGACCCGCTGATGGGGTGGATTGCCAGTTCCGACCCGTTCCAGCCCATCCGGCTCAGGTTCCCGAATCGTGACAGCGCCGTCGCCTTCGCCGAGCACAACGACTGGGATTATATCGTGAGCGACGATGCCGGGACGGGCGAACGGGCGCACCACGAACCACAAGCCCCACCCGCGCGTTCGGTCACCACCTCCGCGACGGAGGCCGGCGAGGGCAACCCTGCTCCCGGCAGCACACCGGAAGCGTTCGATCCGGTCCTCGAAGCCGACGAAGAGTCATTCCCCGCCTCTGACCCGCCGGCCTGGACCGGCACGACACTGTCAAGCCGAAAACCGACGCAATGACAAATGTCGCGGTACTGGCCGTTTCGGTTCTGGTAGCGGCGGTACTTCTTCATCCCCGCGTTGCGACGTCGGTCGGGTGGCGAGCGATCGTCACCCCCTTGGCATCCATCATCGGCAGCGGCTTTCTTGTCATAGGCCCGATCCTCGATGCGTCGTTCGGGTACTATGCCCCCGTCGCGATGGCCCTGCTGTGCATCTTGGCTTACGCCTTCGGCACCGCGATACGCTTCAATATCCTGCGGATGGACAAGGACACGCAACGCTCGCGGCTCGAGGACATGCTGGAGCTTGTAGCTTCGTGGGTTCTGGTTCTGGCTTACGCGATTTCCGTTGCCTACTACCTGAACCTGCTGGGCGCGTTCTCGCTCAGCCTCACGCCCTACGACGATCCGCTGGCGGCGCGTCTGGTGACGACCGGAGCCCTTTTGGTAATTGCCTACACGGGCTGGACCCGAGGCTTTACCGCGCTCGAAGGAATGGAGAAGCTGGCCGTCACCCTGAAGCTGGCGATCATTGCCGGGCTGCTATGCGGTCTTGCCATCTATTTCGGCGCGACGGCGGCCCGAGGGGCCTTGGTGTTCAACCCGCCGCAAGTGACCGACTGGGCAGGATTGACCCTTGTCTTCGGCCTGATCGTCACGGTTCAGGGATTCGAGACGTCGCGATACCTGGGCAGGCAATACGACGCGCACACCCGCATCCAGAGCATGAAACGCGCGCAGTGGATCGCGACGGCGATCTACATGGTCTATATCCTCCTGCTGAGCTTCCTGTTCGCTTCGGGAACGATACCCCTGAGCGAAACCGCCATCATTCCGTTGATGAAGGTCGCCGCGCCGATCCTGCCCGTTCTGCTTGTCGGTGCCGCGCTGGCGGCCCAGTTCAGCGCCGCTGTCGCGGACACGGCAGGATCCGGCGGGCTGGTTGCGGAGCTGACGCGCGGCCGCGTGAGCACGCGTGCCGGATATACCGTGCTGGCCGTGATCGGAGTGGTGCTGACTTGGAGCGCCAACGTGTTCGAGATCATCACGATAGCCTCGCGCGCATTCGCCGCATACTACGCGATCCAGGCCGCCAACGCCGCGGCAGGATCGCTGGCGTCCGGCCACCGAACGGCGGCGATCGCGTTTTCCTGCCTCGCCGCCCTTGGCCTCCTGGTTGTCGTGACCGGAGCCTCCGTCTCTGTCTGACCCCGCGGCTGAACGGCGAAGGATCAATTCGGCCTTGGCCGCGGTGTCATGTTGGAAGCCGGGACAATTGAGAGGCGATTTGCCGCTCCAGCGCCTGTCAGGCGTCCGCAAGCTCCAGACGTTTCCGGGCCGCCCTCTCGCAGTCGCCCGACGCGAGCGCGACCGTGATCTCCATCTCCAGTTCCATGCATGCCAGGCGCGCGTAATAGTCGAGCCCCTCCTTCAGGTGCGCCAGAACGATGCGCCCCGTCGCAAGCGGATGAGTGCCGGTGACATTGCAATCGGGCATGGCCGTCGCGTGTTCGAGTCCGACTTCAAGCCCATGCCTGAACAAGTCCGACGACATCCGGAGCGCCTCACCGCCAATCGGGTTCTGGATGACCTTGGCCTCCTCCAGATCAACAGTGGCGGTGACTCGCTCCACTCACAGATTCCGGGTTCGACACAAGCGGATCGCACCTACGCGCCGGCAGCGAGGGGCTTTGGATTCATCACTACATGCTGAATTGCCAGAACAGCCCGGTATGCGTTGTGCGGCGCGGTCTCGGTGCAAACCGGCTTCTTATAAGGCCGGCGTTTCTGTCAGGTCTCGAGGTAAGCAATCGTATCTCGGTCCGGTTGACGTGGCGTTTATTTCAATGAGTGACCATGTGTATACCAGCCGCAAAGAGCAATGATTTAGGTCACAGCGCGACGAGGATCGCGCCGACGGCGATCAGCCCGATTCCGGCCCAGTGGGTCGGTGACAGTGACTCGCCCAGCAGCGTGACACCAAGAATGGCGACAAACACGACGCTCAGCTTGTCGATGGGCGCGACGCGTGCCGCGTCACCCAGCTTCAGCGCCCGGAAATAGCACAGCCACGACGCACCGGTCGCAAGGCCGGACAAGACGAGGAAGACCGCGGCGCGCGGGGTTACCTCGTCCAGTGTCTGCCAGCCGCCCTTGGCCGTCAGCAGAGCCACGAGGACGACAACGACGACCAGCGTGCGCAGGAAGGTCGCCAGATCGGAGGCGATGGTATCGACGCCAAGCTTTGCGAAGATCGCCGTCAAGGCGGCGAAAACGGCCGCAAGCAGCGCCCAGAATTGCCAGGTCAGGTACAGGTTGCTCATGCGGGGTCCATCCTGTGCTGTGCGTAGCTGCGCGCGATTTCCAGTGTGGGCTCGTATCGAACGAGCGGAGGTTTGAGGTCGTGGGAAAAGAGTTCCTGCCGCAACTCGTGGGTCGTGCCGATCAGGATGAGCGGAACCCCCCGGTCACGCATCTTGTGACCAAGGCTTTCGATCACGGCGGCGCCCGTCGAGTCGATGAACGGCACGGCCGACAGGTCGAGGATCAAAGCCTTCGCGGTGTCCGATATGCGATCTAGCACCGCACCGACCGATGCTGCCGCACCGAAAAAGAACGCACCGCGGATGTGGTAGACAAGGATGTCTGGATCGGCAGCTTCTTCTTCATGGAATTCCGTGCGCCCGCCATTGCCGTCATCGGGGCGGTCGACCGGGACCAGCGGCGTGGCCGTCACGATGGCGGTCGTGCGGGACATCCGCGCGATGAAAAGCACCGCGCCGAGCGCGAAACCGACGACGATGGCTTCGGTCAGGTCACGGAAAATCGTCAACAGGAACGTCACCCCAAGGACCGAGGCCTCGCCCGTATTGGCACGCAGGAGTGTCAGAACCGCGTCCCGCTCGATCATGTTCCACGCAACCACTGCCAGCACCCCCGCCAGCGCCGAGAGCGGGATGTACGCAGCGAGCGGCGCGGCCACCAGCATGAAGACCAGCAGGAACAGGGCGTGCAGCATGCCCGCGACGGGGCCGTGCGCCCCGGCCCGGACGTTGGTGGCCGTGCGCGCGATGGTGCCCGTCACGCAGATGCCGCCGAACAGGGCCGATCCGATATTGGCCACGCCCTGCGCCACCAGTTCGCAGTTCGACCGGTGCCGCCGACCCGTCATGGCGTCCGCCACCACCGCCGACAAGAGCGACTCGATTGCACCCAGAAGCGCGAAGGACACCGCCGCGGGCAGCACGGCCTGGACCTTGGCCAGGGTGATCTCGGGCAGGTGCGGTGCGGGCAGGCCGCCGGGGATGCCGCCGAACCGGCTGCCGATTGTGGCAACCGGCAGGGACAGCGCCCAGACCGCAAGCGCGGCAAGACAAACGGCGATCAGCATGCCGGGCCAGTGCGGGCGATAGCGCCGCTGCACCACGATCACGGCGATGGTGCCCAGCGACACGGCAACGGCGGTGGCGCTGAATGTCGGCAGCGCCTCCCACAGGTAGGGCAACTTCTCGACCAGCGGTCCGGGCTCGGACCCGTCGGGCGACAGGCCAAGCAACTCTCGCAACTGGCTGGCAAAGATGATGACCGCAATCCCGGCGGTGAAGCCCACCGTCACCGGGTAGGGGATGAACTTGATATACGTGCCGAGCCGCAGGAACCCGGCCGCGACCAGCAGCAGACCGGCAATCGCCGTCGCAAGGATCAACCCGTCCATGCCATGCTGCATGACGGTGGCGGCGACCAGAACGATGAACGCCCCCGCCGGCCCGCCGATCTGGAACCGGCTTCCCCCCAGTGCAGAGACGAGGAACCCGCCGATGATCGCGGTATAAAGGCCCTGCGCCGGCGTCGCACCGGACGCGATGGCGATGGCCATGGAAAGCGGCAGCGCGACGACCGCCACGGTCAGACCCGCGACCGCGTCCGCCTTGAACGCGTGCAGGTCATACCCGTCACGCAGGACGGTGATCAGCTTCGGCAGGAAAAGATCGGAGAAGTCCGCCATGAGGTTCCACGCGCGGCAAGGTCGACCCCGCCCCATCCGCGAGGGCGGGACGGGGTCATCCGGTTCAGGCGACCTGCGTCGCGTGCGAGATGCGGGCGATGTCCTGCAGGACGCGCAGTTGCAACTCGTCGTTTTCGTGGATCCGGGTCAGCACGTCGCGTGCGCCCAGCACGGCCACGGGCGCATCACCCTCGACGACCACGAGATGCCGGATACCGTACCGCGCCATGATGTTCAGCGCGTCGGACAGCTTGCTGTCGGGTGTGCAGGTCTTCACGTCCGGCGTCATCCATTCGCTGACGCGGATCTCTCCCAGGTCAGCGCCGGTATCTGCCAGCGCGCGGATGATGTCGTGGTCGGTGATGATGCCGGCCAGCTTGCCGTCATCGACAACCGCCAGCGCGTTCACGCCGAGTTCGGCGATTTCCACGGCCGCATCGAACACGGATATATCGGACGTGCAGAAAGGGGATTTCCGGCCCCGGTGCGCGTCCACGATGGTTCGTACAGTCATCGTCATGATCCTTTCCCAGATCGTTGACAGGGTACTGACCCAAGACAGGGCTTCCACGGTCAGGAACACCGAGAGTGCGAAGATCGCGGACTAAACCAAACGCTGCTTGAGCCGGTTCAACAGGTCCTCCAGTTGCTTGCGCTCCTTCGATCCGAAATCCTGGAGGACGTCTTCGCGGATCGCTGTGCCGACCGGTTCCAACTCGATCAGCAGGTTGTCGGACTTTTCGGTCACGAACAGGCGGTGGACACGCCGGTCGCCGGGATCGGCGCGCCGCTCCACCAGTTCCCGGCTCACCAGCCGGTCGACAAGCTTGCCGGTGGCTGCCGGTTTCAACTCAAGCCGTGCGGCCAACTCGCTTTGTGTCATCCCCGGCGTGGTCTGCACCAGCCCGATGGCCAACCACTTGAGACGGGTCAGCCCGAACGGCTGCAATTCGTTGTCGATCCGCTGGCGGATCAGGTGAGCGATGTCCTGAAAAAGGGAGCCGACAATATCGTTTTGTTTCCTGATCATACGCGGAAAGTATATGTCTACATAATTAATGCAAGCATATTTAATCCTCGAACTCGCATACCTGCCATGCAAAAACCGCATACCTCGAAACCGGCACTCCCATCCTGTTGCCGGAGCTTCACACTGCCTTGAACCTTATCGTGGCACGCAGACCCGGTTCGTTGTCGGCCAGCATCATCTCGGCGGAGTGCAATTCAGCGACCGCCGCGACAAGCGACAATCCAAGCCCGTGACCCGGCGTGGACCGGCTTCGTTCGAGCCTGTAGAAGCGTTGCGTGACCTTGCCACGTTCGCCTTCGGGAATTCCGCTGCCCGTGTCCGCGACGATCAGGCTGACACCATCCGAGGATTCCTCGACCGAAACCGTGATTTCGGTACCGGCAGGCGTATGGACAAGCGCGTTCTCAAGCAGATTCGAAACGGCCTGCCCCAAAAGTTCTGCATCGCCCTTGATCGGATGGGTGCGTTCGTCGATGTCGACCTGCAGCGTCTTTCCCGCGTCCTCGATGGTCGGCTGGTACAACTCCGCGATGTCCTTCGCGATCTTGCCAAGATCGACGATGGTGAAATTCTGGCCGTGATCGCTGCCCTCCACCATCGCGATCCGCACCATCGCGTTGAACACCGACCCGGCGCGCCGGACCTCGTGCGCCGCCTGCCCGGCAAGCGCTTCGGCCTCGGCATTGCCTTCAACGGAGCGCTGGAGGTCTTCAAGCAGCCCGGACACGCGCTGAAGCGGTGTCTTCAGGTCATGCGCGATATCCGTCGACACCTGCCGCAACGCCGCGATGGAGTTTTGCTGTTTGCTGGCCAACCGGTTCACCCCCAGCGCGATCCTCGCCATGTCGTCGGATCCCGTCGGTGGATCGGCGCGGGCGGTCAGATCCCCGCCCGTCAGCTGATCGAGCGTCCGTTCGATATCCGACACCCGGCGCGCATCGCGACGGGCGACGGCAACACCCGCCAGCAGCGACAGCGCCGCTGTCGGGACGATGCTGATGAGAAACAGCAGCAGAAAGTTTCTCCGCAGGTCGTCTAGCGGAGCGAGGCTCACCCCGAGGATCAGGATGCCACCGGCCAGTTCCTGCGGCTCGCGCAAGTATCCCGCCGGAGCGAGGGGCTCGCCACCCTCACGGGGGACAAGAGCGATCTCGCCACCCCGCATCGCCGCCCGCACGTTGCCGACCTGCCTGCCGTCGGAACGCAGGAAGACCATGACCATTTCAGCGGGATCGCTCACGCGAGCCCGCGCGGCGACAATCGTCGACAATGCGTTCGGCGTTGCCGTCAGATCGAGCCCGGCCGCCTCGCGGCGCAGTTCAGCGGCCAGTTCCCTCGCAACGTCGGCCCGAAGCTTCAGATAGGCGGCACCAAGGCTGAGAACGTCGATGGCGATGAAGACTGCCAGCAACAGAAGCGTGTGGCGCATCGGCGCCGAATGATGCAGCTGCCGCCACCAGCGCCCGGTCTTCTGCCGCGTCTCCCCGCTAGTCATCGATCCGGTACCCGGCCCCTCGAACCGTGACGATCAGATCGCGGTCGAACGGCTTGTCGACCTTCGCGCGCAGGCGGCTGATATGGGTGTCGACGACATTGGTCTGCGGATCGAAACTGATCCCCCAGACCGCTTCCAGAAGCATGGTCCGGGTCTGCACCCGGCCTTTCCGGCGCAACAGGGTTTCCAGCAACGCGAATTCCCTTGGCAGCAAATCGATGGTCTTGCCCGCACGGGTGACCTTTCGACGTACGAGGTCCATCTGCAGATCCCCGGCGGTCAGAACCGTCGTCTCCGTGGTCTGAACCGGGGGCCGCCGCGCCACCGCGTCGACACGGGCGGACAATTCGGCAAAGGCGAAGGGCTTGACCAGGTAATCGTCCCCGCCCGCCTTCAACCCATCCACCCGGTCTTCCAGCCCGTCCATGGCGGTCAGGAAAATGACCGGCAGGGGGTTGTTCGCGGCACGCAGCGCCTTGACGACGGACAAACCATCGAGACCCGGCAACATGCGGTCCACGATCGCAACGTCGTAGCTTGCCGTCGTCGCCTGGGCGAGCGCATCCCGACCATCGTCAAGACAGTCGACGACATGCCCTTCCTCTCGAAACCCCCGCGCTATGAATTGTGCCGTCGCGGAATCGTCTTCGGCGATCAGGATCTTCATCTTCTTCCCACTTCGGCCAGCCTTTTTCCGGCTGTCTCAAGGCATTCTGCAATCACGCGCCGCAGTTTCTGACCTGCGATTGTCACACAGATTTGTGACCAACATTGAGAAATTGCAATCTTTCTGCCGTCGGCGGGTAACGCGAGTGGCGGATGGTGCCTCCGGAATTTCACCAATCGCCGCCAACCAGCGGCAAGGAGGACCACGAAAATGACCATCAGCAGGAAAAAGTCATCGCTTCTGGCAGCATCGATGGCCGCGGTTTTGCTGGGGACATCGGGGCTTTCGCCGGCCTATGCCCAATCCGACCCGACCCCTGACATCGTCAAACCCATGAACGTCGCGGCCGTTGCCGCACGGGTCGCGCCCGCGATCGTGACGGTCGAAACCCGCAGCGCCGACGATGGCGCGGAATTCCCCCTGTTCGACCAACGCGCGCTGTTCGAGGAGTTCGCGAAGCAGTTCGGGATGAAAATGCCCAAGCACTTCAGGTCACCGTTCCTTGCGGGGTCGCGCGCGGCCACCGGCTTTGTCGTATCCGATGACGGCTACATCGCGACCAACGCCACGGCCATCGACGGCGCGACCTCGATCCGCGTGACGCTTGAAAACGGCCTGATGTTCGACGCCACGGTCGTGGGCATCGACGACATGACCGACATCGCCGTTCTGAAAATCGACGCCGACAACCTCGCATCGCTTGAATTCGCCAAGCCGCAGGACATGGAACTGGGAGAACCGATTGTCGTCGTCGGAACGAACGCGCCGACCGGCACTGCCGTTTCGACCGGTGTTCTGGCCACGATCGGCGACGACACGGGCGGCGCCCTGTTCGACCTCGTTCAAACCGATGCCACGGTCGGCATCGGCACGACGGGCGGCGTGATGGTCGATGGCGACGGCAAGGTTGTCGGCGTGAACGCGATGCATGTCTCGTCCGGTTCCGAAGCTGGAGGAACAAACGTGGCGCTTTCGGCCAAGGTCGCGGCAAATGTCATTGCCAACCTGATCGATGATGGCCGCGTCGACCGTGGCTTCCTTGGCGTGTCGATTGCCCCGGTCGGCGATGATGTCGCGATCGCGCTTGGCATGGAAACCACGCTGGGCGCATTCGTCACGGACGTAGCGGCAGGTACGCCCGCCGACGCGGCCGGCCTGCGGAAAGGTGACATCGTGATTTCCGTCGACGGACAGGACGTCAAGGCCCCGCGCGATCTGACCCGCCTTGTTGCCAGCAAGCAGCCCGGCGCCAAGGTCGTCATCCAGATCCTGCGGGCCGCTCAACCCCGGACGTTGGAGGTGGTGCTGGGCAACCGGGCCGATCACAAGGCCTGACGCCGGGACGGGAGAGCCGGCGGGGTCGCCGGGCGCCATATCCGTGCGCCCGGCGGCTCAGCTTTTATCGGACTTACGCGTTCAGACCCGACCGCGGTCCGGGATATTCCCAGTTGAACCAAGGGCGTCTTGCGGAAATGATAGGCGGCACATGCGCAGAACCTCACCAGCACAAGCCACCTGCCACGTTTGCGGAAAGTCTTTTCCGAAGCGTTCCATGCGTGCATGGGCCACGATCAGGCCCAGCGTTTCCCGGATCATCGAAGTCGCCAACCCCGGCTGGGGCGACGGCAAGTTCATCTGTTCAAACGACCTCGCAAAGGCCCGGCGTGCCCATGTCGAGGCCTTGCTTGAAGAAGAACGGGGCGAGCTCGGCAAGCTGGATCAGCAGGTTGTCGACGCGATGTCATCACAACAGTTCGTCACGCAGAACATGGCGGACGACATTGGCGAGCGCTTCACGTTCGGTGACCGGGTCGCCGACAAGGTGGCCTCGTTCGGCGGAAGCTGGTCCTTCATCCTGTCCTTCCTGTTCGTCCTGATTGCATGGATGGCCGTCAACGCGTCGCAACTCCTGCGCGAACCCTTCGATCCCTACCCGTTCATCCTGCTGAACCTCGTCCTTTCCACACTCGCCGCCCTGCAGGCACCCGTCATCATGATGAGCCAGCGCCGACAGGAAGAAAAAGACCGCCTGAGGGCCGAGAACGACTACCTCGTGAACCTCAAGGCAGAGCTGGAAATCCGGCAACTGCACGAAAAGATCGATCACCAGCTGGCCCACCAGTGGGAGAAACTGGCGGAGCTTCAGCAGATCCAGATCGACATGCTTGAAGACGGCTACGACAGTGCAAAGCCCCGCTAAGTCCTGGCTCCTTCGCGGCCTTGCCTTGGTGGAACACCCCGTGGTGCGCGGCGGCATCCCGCTTTTGATCATCGCAATCGCCGTGTTCGTGCTTCACAGGCTCTCGCTGGAAGTGAACCTCGCGGACGTCCGCGCCGATCTTGCCGCGGCCAATCGGGCATCCCTGATCCTTGCGGTGCTTTCCACATGTGCCGGTTTTTCGGGGCTTGCGATGTACGATGTCATCGCCGCCAGAGCCTTGACGGGAACCACCGTGCCAAGCCGGATCGCCGCGCTCACGGGCGCGGCGGGATACGCGTTGTCCAACCTGCTTGGCTTTTCCTACCTGACGGGAACGGCGTTGCGATACCGGGTCTACGCGGGGCTGGGCCTTGACCTTGCAACCGTCCTGAACCTGATCGCCTTTTCATGGGGCGCGTTCTGGCTTGGGCTCGCATTGACGGTGGGCGTATTGCTTGTCTTCCACCCGGTCGGGTTATCGGGCGTCCTGCATGTCTCGACTCCAGTTGAAATCGCGGCGGGTGTCGTCCTGCTTGGATTGCTTGCGGTGGTGCTGGCCCGTTTTGCTTTCGGGCGCAGGGAAATTGCCACGTCGGGGCACGTTTTCACCTTGCCGACGATCGGGCAGTCAATGGCGTTGACTGCCGCCGCCGTCGTTGATGTCGCCGGGTCAGCGCTGGCGCTCTACGTACTGATGCCCGCCGATCTGACCCAGAACTTTTCTCTCTTTTTCATCGTGTTCGTCCTTTCGATCGCCCTCGGCGTGTTCAGCCATGCGCCGGGCGGCATCGGCGTTTTCGAGGCAACGCTCCTGACAGGTCTCGGGGCCGGCGGTCGGTCCGACGCGCTGGCCGCGCTCCTGCTCTACCGCGTTATCTATACCGGGTTGCCCTTCGCGCTGACGGTCCTCGGCATCAGCCTCGTCGCGCTGAAATCGCGCCGCGACCTGCTGCTTTCAGCAACGGGAACCATGCGCAGGCTCGTCCAGCCCACGGCACCGTTGATCGCGTCCGCTGTCGCTCTGGCCGCGGGTACCGTCCTGCTCTTGTCCGGCAACCTCCCCGCAGTCGAGACGCGGCTGGAGCTTTTGCGCGATTTCGTCCCGATCGGGTTGGTCGAGGCATCGCACCTCGCGGCAAGCGTCGCGGGCATGCTGCTTCTGGTCGTTGCACGCGGGCTGTTCCGACGTCTGAAAAGCGCGTGGATCCTTGCAATCGTGTTCCTCGCCGTCGGCCTTCTTGCCTCTATCGCGAAAGGTCTGGACCTCGAAGAAGCGGCGTTGATGGCGGGGGCCATCCTTTTCCTCCTTCTCTTCCGCCCGGCGTTCCACCGAGTGCCCCATTCCGCACCGCTAAGGCTCGGCTGGGTCTGGTTCGCCAGTATCGTCATCCTCCTCGCCGCACTCACATGGATTGGCGTATTCGCCTACAAGCATGTCGAGTACCGGGACGCGCTGTGGTGGCAGGTATCGTGGTCAGGTGACGCTTCGCGCTTCCTTCGCGCAAGCCTGGCGAGCGCGGTCGTGCTGTCCGTGCTTGCCCTGAATTCGCTGATCGGCGTTCGGGGCACGCGCCACGCGGCGGAGCCGATTCCGTCTTGCGTGCGTCACCTCGTCAGCGCCAGCCCCAATGCAGAGGCCAACATCGCGCTTCTTGGCGACAAGTGCTTCCTGATCGATCCCGAAGAGCGCGCCTACCTCGCCTTTGGCGACACGGGCTCGGCGCTCGTGACACAGGGTGAACCAGTCGGGGAGCCCGAAGCGTCACGGAACCTCTTGTGGCAATTCCGCGAGATGGCGGACCGCGAAGGCAAGAGGTTCGTCTTTTTCGGCGTGTCTTCCACCTACGTGGAGACGTTCCTCGACATGGGGCTTGCCGTGGTCAAATACGGCGAAGTCGGGCGCATCGACTTGCAGTCCTGTACGCTCGACGGTCCGTCGATGAAGGACTTCCGCTACGCGCGAAACCGGGCGGCGCGCGAAGGTTATACCTTCGAAATCGTGGCGCGCGACAAGGTGCCCGCAATCCTCGACGACCTGCGCAGGATATCGCAGGCATGGTTGCGCGTGAAAAGCGGCAAGGAAAAAGGCTTCACGCTGGGCCGGTTCGATGACACGTACCTGTCGAATTTCGACATCGCTATCCTGCGCGCTCCGGGCGACAGCGGCGAGATCGTCGCGTTTGCCAATATCCTCAAGGGCGCCCAAGTCGAACTTTCGGTCGACCTGATGCGGAACAGGCCCGGTTGCGCCAATTTCGTGATGGATGCGCTGTTCGGCGAACTCGTCCTTTGGGGCAAGGCACAGGGCTTCGAATGGTTCAACCTTGGTGCCGCTCCCTTCTCGGGGACGGCCCGGCACGAGCTGGCATCGATCTGGCAGAAGCTGGGTGGACTTATCTATGAGCATGGCGACAAGTTTTATCACTTCGAAGGCTTGCGCAGCTTCAAGGAGAAGTTTCACCCGGTGTGGTCTCCCAACTATGTCGTCTGCAAGGGTGGCGTCGGGATCGCCCGAGCGTTGCTTGATGCGAACGAATTGATCTCGGGCGGACTTGTGGGGCTTGTCCGAAAGGAGCCGTGACATGATCAAGAACTTTGCCGATCACGCGTCAAACGAACGAACATTCCTCGCCTGGGTGCGGACCGTCATCGCGATCGAAGGATTCGGCCTGGTGGCGGCACGGATCAATGATGGCCCAACGCGTTTCTGGTCGGAACTGGGCCTCCTGTTGGCGGGGCTCCTCGTACTGGTTCTCGCCTATGTCAGGTTGCGCCACGTGCGCGCCCGGATCGACGATGAACGGCCCTCGGATGACGAGGGCCTGTTCGCGGACGGTCTGTTATTGGCCCTCGTTGCCGCGATGTTCGTTCTGATCGGCGCCTTCGGGTTGCACGTCTGGTAAAACCACCGCGGCCTAGGTTTCGGCCGGGTAGAGCGGCGGCAGGGCTTGCGCGGTTCTGTTTGAACCGCTGTCCAGCATCCGATCCGCATGTTGCATGTCGGCCACCAGCCCACGCAAGTCGACCTCGCCCCCCTGCGAAGAGAACATGCTCGCTTCGAGCGCGTCGAGGTGCCGGCCGATATCGGGAAGCCGCACGTGGACGGCCTCCACCGAAAGCCCGCTGGCCCGGATCCAGTCCATCGCGGCGCGATGGACACCGGAATCATCGCCGGCCTTCGCCGCCCTGCTGGCCCTTCCAAGCGCGCTTCTTCGGCGCGCGGAAAGATCGTCCGCCGGTTTTGTCCGGGGCTTGACTGCCCCGGCAACCCGCGCCGCGCGCCGGACGCTGACGACACGAACCGCAATGGCCAGCACCAGCAAACCCACGATAATCGCCGCCGCCACCAGGGCAAACGTCAGGGTCCGGTCGGGCAGCAGGTCCTCCCGGTTCCGGGCCTGCGTCGCAGAGGCGTTTTCCCGTCCTGACGATATCGCCGCCGTAACGATCGGGCCTTCGACATCGAAACGCTGCGCCGCCACGACAGCGCGGTCCTTTTCCTGCCGCGTGACGTCGAACCAGTCGACCCCGATCTCCGGCAGCGCTAGCTCGCCGCCCGTCGTCGGCACGATGGACCACGTGAATTCACGCATCGCCGCGGTCCCGTCCCGCGTCGGCACCGACCGCGTGTCCGATCCTTCGAAGTAAACCCGCGCACCGTCGATGGCAGGCATGTCGATATCCGGGATCTGTTCGCCATGCGCGCCCAGCGCCACGACCTGGATCTTGCGCGTCACCGCGGCGCCGACTTCGAACACGGGCGGATCGGGTTGCCAGATCTCGCGCAACTCGACGCCTTTTGCCGGGAGTGCCCATCCCGAGGCACCGCCGGGTGTCGCATTGACCTGCAGGACCAGCGGTTCACTGACCGCCGTGACGTTGCGGGTGCGTGCGAACATGCTGCCGAACGGATCACGCCCGAACGGAGCGTTCTGGAAAAAACCGGCGAAGGGGTCGCGCCCGAAAGGCGACTGGCCAATGCGCCCCGATGGCGTCTGGTCCGCGACGCTGGCGACCACCGTGAAAGGATCAAGCGAGATCGTGCCCTCCCTTTGCGGGCGCATGAAGTATTTCCGTTCCAGCAAAACGGTCCCGTCGGGTTGCCGGGTCGTGCGATCCTCGCCCACCTGGTTCAGCAAAACATCGGTGCTTTCGGGCGCGCTGATCTGCGCGCCGCGCGTGCCGGCGGGCAACCGGGCACGCACTGTCAGCGGAACTTCCTGGTGGGCATAAAGCGTGTCACCCTCGACAGACACCGTCACGCTTGGCCGCGACGCGCGCACGGCCGGAGGAAGGCTCGCCGCGTCCAGAACCGAAAGCCGCAAGGGTTCGCTTGAAACCGCGCCCGCCTCGATCGGCGGAATGACAATCTGTCCCTCCCGCTTGGGCATCAGCGTAACCTGCCACGTCCGGCTGTCCTGACGCCGTCCATTGATGATGGTCGCCTGGGTGCCGGACGTCGTGCCCAGCACGCGGAAATCGGTCTCCAGCACGGACAGGTCCGGCTGCCCCGCCCCGGTGGCAAGATCCGCCGACAGGCTCAGCACCACCTGGTCGCCTTCGGCAATCTCGGTCGCGCTGAGGGTGGCTTTCAGCCCGGCGGCCCATGCAGGCAACCCGATCAGGCCGAGGAACAGGACCGATGCAATGATCTTGATGCTGTTGAACATGGACGTCACCTCAGTTTCCGTTTGCGCGCATCTGCGCGTAGTGCTGGCGAATTCGGGCACGCAGAAGGCCCGCCGGGTCATCCGGCACGGCGCGCAACTGCTGTTCCGCGGCCTGGCTCAGCGGGACGGCACCGCGCGCGGTGCCCTGTTCGGCCTCGTCTTCCACCGGCTCGCCATTGCCCTCCAGCATCCGGTCGATAAGCGAGGACAGCAAAGAGGCGTCTTCTTCGCCGGGCGCGTCATGTTCACCGGTTCGCTCGCCCTCCCCGCTTAGGGCCGACGCACCGGGTTCTGCCGTTTCATCACCGGGCGTGGCCGATTGCCCACCCTGCTGCTCGTCCGACGCGCGGCCGCCTGGTTGCCCTTCCACCGGCTGGTCCGCGCCGGACTGCTGCTCACCCGACTGATCACCGCCGGACTGCTGTTCGCCCGACTGGTCGCCGCCAGATTGCTGTTCGCCGGTTTGGTCACCGCCGGACTGTTGCTCGCCCGACTGGTCGCCGCCAGATTGCTGTTCGCCCGACTGGTCACCGCCAGATTGCTGTTCGCCTGACTGGTCGCCGCCGGACTGCTGCTCACCTGATTGGTCACCGCCGGATTGTTGCTCACCCGACTGGTCACCATCGGATTGCTGTTCACCCGACTGGTCACCGCCGGACTGTTGCTCGCCCGACTGGTCGCCATCCGATTGTTGATCGCCGGATTGCGGTTGATCGGCTTGTTCCTCACCAGTCTGGCCCGAACCTTCGTTCTGCTCCTGCTGGGGGTCGCCACCTTGCGAGTTCTGATCCTGTTCTTGTTCCTGATCCTTGTCCTCGGCCTGCTGCTCCTCAAGCAGCTTGGCGACGAGATCACGGTTGAACCGGGCGTCCGCGTCATCGGGATTGGTCGCCAGATGCGCATCATAGGCTGCAAGGGCGTCCTCGAACCTGCCCGCCTTGGCGAGCGCGTTGCCCTTGTTATACGCGTCCGCGCCGAACAGCTGGGCGGCACCTTCGTAGTCGCCCGCCTTGTACCGCGAGCTTGCCGCCCATTGCGGGGCGTCAAAGGCGCGCACCGCGGTTTCGTAGTCACCTTCGCTGAACGCGCGGTACCCTTGCTGATCTGGTGTCGCCCAAAGGTCATCAAGCGTCCCGGCCTGTGCGCCTGGCCCCGTTCCAAGACCCGCGATCAAGCCGAGCCCGACCGCGAACAGAACACCCCGGCGGAATGCCAGCGGCATCAACAGCATCGGAACGATCAGCAAAAGGTATCCGCGGTCGTGCCAGCGATCCGCCTTCAGGTCGCTCAGTTCACCGCCCAGCGCGCCCTTGGCGGGTGGCGGCAGCACACGATCGAGATCGGACAGGTCCGGCGTGATCGTGGAGAATGCGCCTCCCCCGGCCTCTGCCAGGGAGGCCATCGCCCCGACATCCAGCCGCACGACAGGCGCGTTTGATCCGTTGACGCGAATGACCTGACCGTCGGCGGTTTGCAGCTGTGCGCCTTCCTCGGTGCCGACACCCAGAACGCTGACCTTGTACCCGGCGCGCCGGGCGGTCACGGCAGCGGCGCGCGCCGCTTCGGGATCGACGCCCAGATCGTCTGCCATGACAAGGATGCTGCCACGCATCGCACCGGCCGAGGTCAGCATCTCGCGCGCCGAGTCGATCGCAATGTGCAGACGATTGCCAAGAACCGGCATCAGGGCAGTTGACAGTTCCGGCAGCATTTCCTGGATGACGGCCGCGTCCGGTGTCAGCGGAGCCGCGACGAAGGGCCGGTCGGCGTATATCACAAGCCCGACATCTTCACCCTGGGCACGGTCGAGGATATCGCGGACCTTGTGACCGGCACGTGCGAGACGCGAAGGCACCAGATCGGTCCCGTTCATCGACTGCGACAGGCTCAGCACCACGACCACGGGTTCGGCACCGCGCTGCGTGGGCGTCGGCAGTTTCTCCCAAGCGGGGCCCGCCATCGCAAGGACAGATGCCAGCAGACCGGCCGCAAGCGCCCCGACCAGCCAGCGCGAGCCTTGGCCGCCGGAACCGCGCACCATCAGGTGCCGCAGCAAGTGCGCATCGACCTTGCCGGCCCAGTCCCGCGCGCCGGATTGGCCGCGATTGCGCCACGCGATGGCCGTGACGATGGCGGCTGGCAAAAGGGCCAGCAGCCATTCGGGGCGAAGAAAATGGAACGCGCTCATCGTGCTGCCTCCTTCGTCGCGAAACCGCCATGGCGTGGGAACAGAACGGACAGCCGCGCCAGCCCCGCCGAAAGGGCGAGGATCAAGGCCAGGCCAAGCGGCCAGTGGAAGACGGAAATCGTCGGTCGCACGACCTGCGGGTCGCCTTCGACCGGTTCAAGACGGTCGATTTCCCTGTAAACCTGCGCAAGACCGCCCGCGTCGGTCGCGCGGAAGAACCTGCCGCCGGTCAGATCCGCGATTTTCGTCAGGGTCTCTTCGTCGAGGTCCGAGGACGGGTTCACCAGCCTCTGGCCGAACGCGGTATTGGCCACCATTTGCGACGCTCCCACCCCGATGGTGTAGATGCGCACGCCCATTTCCTTCGCCAGTTCCGCGGCCCGCAAGGGCGGGGTCACGCCGGCATTGTTGGCCCCGTCGGTCAGCAGAACCAGCACCCGGTCGCCCTCGGGCCGATCCTTCAGCCGCTTGAGCGACACGGCAATCGCATCCCCGATGGCCGTTTCCGTGCCGGTCAGCCCTACCTGTGCCTCGTCAAGGAATTCGCCAACAACCTTGCGATCGAATGTCAGCGGCGCCTGCACGTAGGCGCGGTCGGAAAACAGGACGAGGCCGATCCTGTCGCCTTCGCGCCGCGCGATGAAATCGCCGGCGGCAACCTTGACCACGTCAAGCCGCGTCGCGGGACGCCCGTTTGCCAGGAAATCTTCGCGCCCCATGCTGCCGGACAGGTCCACCGCCATCATGATGTCACGCCCCTCGGCAGGGAGCGGCGCGGGTTCGCCCACGATCACGGGGCGGGCCATGGCGGCGACCAGAAGGGCCCAGATGACCCACGCCAGAAGGGCCGATACCCGCCGCGTCGCCATGCCACCGCCGGAACTGCCCGCAAGGGACTTGAAGAACGGCACCTTCAGGGCACCGTCCGCGCCTTCGGGCCGGGGCGGCAGCAACCGGCGGGCAAGCAACGGCACGGGCAGAAGGAGCACGGCGAAAGGCCAGAGAAAGGTCAGTGTCATGCGGTCCTCCGGATCCAGGTCTCGGCAGGCTTGAACAGGCGCTCGACCTGATCGCGCGTGAAGGTTTCGGGGCGGCGATAGGGCATCTCCGCCAGCAACTCGGCCATCTCGGGCGGGATGCCTTTCTTGCCGGCCGCAAGTTCCCTCGCCCAGTCATCGCCGCTCAACCCCGCGATGCGGCGTCCCTGCGACGACAAGGCGACCCGGCGCACCAGCGCGGCGAGGTCCCCGGCAACCGACATGTCGGGGTTCTCCTTCAATCGCTGGCGCAAGGCTTCGAGTTCGCGGAGCGCCTGGTAACGGCGCGTCCGGCGCCGCAGGATCGACCAGCCGAGGGCCAGCAGGACAAGCAACAGCAGGATGGCGGCCAATGCCCACCAACCGGGCGCAAGGGGCCACCAGCCAACGGGTTCGGGCAGGCGGATGTCGCGCAACTGGTCCAGCACGGCCTGTTGTTCGGGTGTCAAAGGGGTCATGCCACGGCCCTCCGCCTGTGCGGGAACAGGATCGATTGCGCCTCGTCCTCGGTGGACAGGCTGTGAAACGCCATCCCCAGATGGCCGGCCAGCGCGTTCAGGCGCGCGTTGCGCTCCGCGAACCCCGCGCTGTGGCGCTCCCTTGCGGCGCGGGTAAGGCTGGTCACGCCGATGGCCCCGCTGCCGTCGCTCAACCGTCCTCCCGTGGCGGGGAGTGCCTCTTCCATGCGGTCGTGGATCGAGATGCAGGTCACGTTCGCGCGCCGGGTCAGGCGCCGGAATTCCCGTTCCGTCGCAGCGTCCAGATCGGAAAAGTCACTGACCACGAAGACAAGCGAGCCCGGCCGGCACACCTTGGTCAACCGCTTGAGCGCGGTTGCCATTGACGGTTCGGCCCCGTCCTGTTCGGCGTCCAGCAAGGTCGCGTCACTGACCCGTTTAAGCATGCCCAGAACCGAGGCCCGCGACCGGGACGGCGCCACCTCGACCAGTCCGCTGCGCGTGAGGATCGTCGCTCCGACGCGGTCTCCGCCATCATGCCCGGTCCACGCCAGAAGCGCGGCAATCTCGGCGGCAAGGTTGGATTTGAACCGCCGCCGCGTGCCGAAGTGCATCGGCGAACGCAGGTCGATCAGCAGGTAGACCGGCCGCTCGCGCTCTTCGTGATAAAGCTTTGTATAGGTCGTGTCGCTGCGCGCGGTCAGGCGCCAGTCGATGGACCGCGGCTCGTCGCCGGGCTGGTAGGCCCGGCTTTCGGCGTATTCCATCCCCCGCCCGCGAAAGACGCTGCGGTTCGCGCCCCAAAGATGGGTCGACACCCGGCCACCGGGGGCAAACCCGGTCACGCTCCGATCCGGGCGGGCCCGGATCAGGTCGGACGGCGCGGCCTCGATCCCTTGCGCATAGTCACGTGTCATCGGCGGCCTCTCAGGTCAGGTTACCGGAACCAGTTCAAGCAGCCTGTCGATCAGCTTGTCCGACGTCATGCCGTCGGCTTCCGCCTCGAAGGTCGGGATGACGCGGTGTCGCAGAACGTCATGCGCAACCGCCTGAACGTCGGATGGCGCGGCATAATCCGATCCGCGCATCATCGCGTGCACGCGCGCGCACCGGTCGAGCGAGATCGACCCCCGCGGGCTGGCGCCCCACGCAACGGCCTCGGCCAGTTCCGGATCCCAGGTTTCGGGGTGGCGCGTGGCCTGGATCAGGGCCAGCACATAACTTTCGAGCGCGGGCGAGACATGAACGTCAAGCGCGGCTTTCCGGGCCTCGAATATCTCCTGTTGGGGAATGCGCCGCGAAATGGTGGCGTTGTCGCCAAGCGCCTCGCCTCGCGCGATGCGCAGGATGTCGTGTTCGCTCTTGGCATCGGGATAGCCGATACGGATATGCATCAGGAACCGGTCGAGCTGTGCCTCGGGCAACGGATAGGTGCCTTCCTGTTCGATCGGGTTCTGCGTCGCCATCACCATGAACAGGCGCGGCAGCGGATAGCTTTCGCCACCAACCGTGATCTGGCGCTCGGCCATCGCCTCCAGCAGCGCCGACTGCACCTTGGCCGGTGCGCGGTTGATCTCGTCCGCGAGGATGAGGTTGTGGAAAAGCGGGCCCTTCTGGAACTCGAACGAACCCTGTTCGGGGCGGTAGACCTCGGTACCGGTCAGGTCGCCGGGCAGCAGGTCAGGCGTGAACTGCACCCGCTTTTCGTCGCAGTCGATCGCCTTTGACAACGCGACGATGGCACGGGTCTTGGCCAGACCGGGCGCGCCTTCGACAAGGATGTGACCATTCGACAGAAGCGCGATCAGCAGTTTGTCGATGAAGGCGTCCTGCCCGACGACGCAGGTTTTCAGATGCTGGCGCAGTTCGTCGACCACTTGGGTCTGCACCGAAGGTTTTGATGCCTGGATGTTCATGTCGTCCTCTTGGTTCTGGCTGAAAGGGCGGCCCCGCGATCAACGCCGGGCCGCCGGATCGGCAAGCGATCAGTCGTAATCGTCGGCGCCCTGCTCCGGGATCGCGTCGATCGAGAAGCTGCGCACGATGACCGCGTCCTCCATCGCCTTGAGGGCGAGGTTGGCCTCGAAATACTTGCCTTCGTCGATGAGGGTCTGCGCCTTCAACAGCAGGTCGGAGGCCTCGGTGATCGGCAGCAGTGCCGCGGTCACGTTCACCTCGATTTCCGCGAGGCGCAGAACCTCCACCGCGTCATCCGGAGACCCGGACTGCATCAGGCCATAGAATTTCTCCAGCGCCTGCTTGTTCACTTCCGTCCCTTCGAACGTTTCGCTCAGGGACATGGACATGTCGAACGGCAGGTAGCGCACGGCGCCTTCCGGGGCCTCGGTATCGCCGATGGTCAGATCGTTCAGCTCTTTCTCGGACTCGATGAACTCGGCGCGGGCTTCGGCCACCCGTCCCTTGGCGGTTTCGACGTCGTCGTCAAACAGCGCCAAGCGCGCGGCGCGCGCATGCGTGATGGCAACGAGCGCATGATCCGCGGTCTTCAACATCTCGGTCTGCGTGTCATAGGTCGGCACGTTTTCACCGGCATAAGCCACGAGGGATGTCGAAGACATGAGGGTCGCCAGCGCGAGGGCCGCGATGCGGAAATGGCGTTTCATGTTGGTCTCCTTTCCGGAAGAATTTCGGACCAACCTTCACGCCAGATGGTTTCGCGGTATACGCGCGCGCATTACAAATCTGGAAAGTTCTTCACATTCATTTGAACGACCCGGAAATTCCCGGAAAACAGGCTTTTTGCAGCGCCCGCGAATTTGAGTAATCTGGGGCCAAAGCAAATGTCCTTGCGAGGGATCGCCCCATTTCCGGGCGCCCCGCAACCGGGCGACCGACCCGAGGAGAGCAGACACCGATGCTGTGTTCCATCGCCTTCATCGCCGCCTTTCTGTCCTTCTGCGAAGCCGATCAGCCGCTGGCGGTCGGCTATATCGAGGGAGAATACGTTCTTGTCGCCCCGATCGAGACGGCGCGCGTCGAACGGCTTGCGATCGAGCGGGGGCAGCGCGTGGAAGCGGGCATGCTTCTTGCCGAACTGGACGACCGCGACCTCAATATCCTTTCAGCGCAGGCCCAGGCATCCGTCGCCCGCGCCCGCGCAGAGCTTTCCGACCTCTCGCAAGGGGCGCGAGACGCCGAAATCGCGGTGGCGGAAGCCGCCGTGCAATCCGCCCTGGCCGATTTCGAGGAAGCCGAACGTGAACTTGTCCGGGTGCAGGGCCTGTTCGTGCGCAACGTCTCGACGCAGGCGCAACTGGATCAGGCCGCTTCCAAACGCGACATCGCGCAAGCCCGGCTCAGCGAAAGCGAGGCCCGGTTGCAGGTCTTGCGCCTGCCCGCCCGGCAGGACCGGATTGCAGCCGCCGAAGCTGCCGTCGCAGAGGCGACAGGCACACTGGACCTGATGGAATGGCGGCTTTCACAACGGCGGCTGCAGGCCGAGGTTGCCGGCACGGTTGCCGACATCTACCGGTTTCCCGGCGACCTTGCTGGGCCGCAGGCGCCGGTCCTGTCGATCCTCCCGGACACGGGCATCAAGCTGCGGTTCTACGTGCCCGAATCCGCCTATGCCCTACTGAAGGTCGGCGACAGCGTCGCATTCGCCTGTGACAACTGTCCCGACGGGCTGAAGGCGACGGTCAGCTACCTCGCGACAAGCCCGGAATTCACGCCGCCCGTCATCTATTCGCTCGATACGCGGCAAAAGCTGGTCTACCTCGCCGAAGCACTTATCGCCGGCTCCGACACTGACCTGAAACCGGGGCAGATCATCGACGTGCGCCTGCCTGAGGCGTCACGATGATCGCAATCGACGTTGCCGGCCTGACCAAGCGATATGGCCAGAAAACCGTCGTCGACGGCGTCGACCTTCAGGTCGAAAAGGGCGAAATCATGGGGTTCCTTGGCCCGAACGGGTCGGGCAAGACCACGACGATCCGCATGATCTGCGGACTGCTGACCCCCGACGCGGGATCAGGTCGCGTTCTTGGCATGGACCTTGGCCGGGATGCGACGCAGATCCGCCATGAAGTGGGGTACATGACCCAGAGGTTCTCGTTCTACGAAGACCTGACCATCGAGGAGAACCTTCAGTTCGTGGCCCGCCTGTACGACCTGCGGCCGACCGCCCGCCATGTCGACGCGGTCCTCGCCGAACTTGGGTTGCAGGACCGGCGCCACGACCTTGCCGGAACATTGTCGGGCGGCTGGAAGCAGCGACTGGCCCTCGCCGCCTGCATCATGCACCGCCCGAAGCTGCTGTTGCTGGACGAGCCGACCGCCGGTGTCGACCCCGAGGCACGCCGGGAATTCTGGGACCACATTCATGCGCTGGCGGCGGGCGGCATGACCGTCCTCGTATCGACTCATTACATGGACGAAGCCGAACGCTGCCACCGGATCAGTTATATCCTGCAAGGCCGGTTGCTGGTCGCGGGCACACCGGCCGAGATCATTTCGGCAAGCGGCCTCGCGGCCCTCGACCTCGTAGGGCACGGCCTTGAGCAGACGGCACAGGAACTCAACAACGAGGCCGCCGTCGATCAGGCAACGATCTTTGGCAATGCGTTGCACGTGGTCGGCACGGACGCCCGGAAATTGCGGGCGTCCATAGACCCTGTCGCCACCCGCGACGGATTGGCGGTGCGCGAAAGCGCGGTCACCATCGAGGACGTGTTCATCGACCTCGTGACAAAGTCGGAAAAGGCGGCATGAGGCGCTGGCGGTTTTCCCCGCGGCGGTTCGGTGCCATCCTGGTGAAGGAAACGCTGCAGATGCTGCGGGACCGGGTCACCTTCGCAATGATGATCGGCGTCCCGATCATGCAACTGGTGCTGTTCGGATTTGCCATCAACAACGATCCCAAGCATCTCGACGCGGCGCTGGTGGCGACCAGCCAGGATCACCTGACACGCGCCGTCGTCACCAGCCTGGAGAACACCGGCTATTACCGGTTCACGCATGTCACAGACAGCGCCGCCGAGGCCGAGGCGCAGCTGGCGAGTGGAGCCGTATCCTTCGTCGTCACCGTGCCGTCGGATTTCTCGCGCCGGGTGATGCGCGGTGACCGGCCCCGGATCCTGATCGAGGCGGATGGAACCGATCCCTCGGTCGCCTCGGGCGCGATCTCCACCCTTGGCACGCTTGCGCAGACCGCGCTGAACCGTGAACTCGGCATCGCCCCCGAAACCGCGCAGGGCCCGAACCCGTCGCTCGAAATCGTCGTGCACCGCCGGTACAACCCCGAAGGCATCACGCAATACAACATCGTGCCCGGCCTTCTGGGCGTGATCCTGCAGATGACGACGGTGATGCTGACCGCCTTTGCCGTCACCCGCGAAGTCGAACGCGGCACGATGGAAAACCTGCTCGCCCTGCCCGCTTCGCCGATGGAGATCATGCTGGGCAAGGTCGTACCGGCCCTGGGCGTCGGCGCGGTGCAGGTGTTCATCGTCCTTGCCAGCGCCAAGCTCCTGTTCGACGTGCCGTTCGTCGGCAGCCTGTGGCTGTTGCTGTCCGGCGTCCTTCTGTTCGTCCTTGCCCTGATCTTTCTGGGCTACTTCATTTCCACCTTCGCCCGCACGCTGATGCAGGCCATGCAACTGACGACGTTCTTCTTCCTTCCCTCGCTTTTGCTGTCCGGGTTCATGTTCCCCTACCGCGGGATGCCGGTCTGGGCGCAATGGCTGGGGGAGGTTTTCCCGCTCACTCACTTCAACCGGCTCATCCGGTCGGTCATGCTGAAAGGCGGGGATTTCGAGGCCGTCTCCGGCCCGTTCACCGCCCTTGTCCTGTTCAGCCTCGGCTTCGCGGCGGTCGCATTGATGCGGTTCCGGCGGACGCTGGATTGAACACCTGCATCCCCGCCTCCCTGACGGGTCAGGACAGCCGTGCCGGTTCCGGACGTGTCGTGAGCGTCGCGTCGTCCTGTTCGCCCTCGTGCCATTCGAGACTTCGAAAATCGAACCCAGCCGCGATCGTCGGTTTCACGATCTCGAAATAGGGGGACAGGTCGAAATCGCGCGGCGCGAACAGCGAATGATGCCGGATGTGCAGGACTTCGCGGCAGGCATATTGCGATCCGTTACGTTCCCGTATCATCGTGACATCGGGCAGGATCGGATACCGCACCGACTGGAACGCCTGCGCGATCAGCGAAGAGCATATGGCGCGGGTCGGCGCCCCGGATCCAAGCGCAATCATACGCCTGCGCCACCGGACAGGGACCGGCGGTTGCGGCACGTAGTATCGCAAGAGGTCAAGAATGTTCCGCAGATCGTATTTCAGGCCGATGTTGTCGATCATGAAATCAACGATCTTGCGACGTTCCTCCCCGTTCAATCCGACCGGACGGCAAATTCTTGTGTTGAAAGAGGCATACTTGTCGAGAGGCACCGCCACGCAACCTTCGCGAAGATTGACCTCGACCAGGCTGAACGCGTCGGCCTCTGGATCGTCGTCGCGCAGCCGGTCACCAACGAACATCGCCGCATGCGACCATGTTGATTGCGTCAGGTACTTGATCGCGCCAGAGATGCGCTGGTTCCCCTCGACCAGCAAAACGTCGCCGGGCTCCAGCGCCTTCCTCAGCGCCTCGAAATCTGAAGTCGAACAGGGCTCATAGCCATAAGTCGGGGTGGCCAGCCTGACGGCCATCCGCGATCCAAGCCAATCAAGCAACCGGTCGAATCTCGATTCCATGTTCCGAATATGGGCAGGATTTTCGGCAACACCAATATCCGCGCCGTTTTGTGATTTCGGCCCGGCGAACGTGATCGCCGGAAGACGGCAACATGCGCGGTGGCGCAAGCATCAGGGCTCTCCCACAAAACCGGTCCTGCGCAACAGCCGGCCCAGACCCGACGATCAAGCCCAGCCGCCTTTCACCCAGTCCCATGCCTGATCCAGTTCGCCTTCGTCGAAAACACGAACCTCGCCTGTCATCAGGACTGCGCTGAACCGGAACAGCGCCCTGATCCAGTTCGGGCCTCCCACGACCGCCAACCTTTCGAAGTCACCTCTGTGCTCGATACCGATCAGCGTATCGTCCCATGCCGCCTGCAAGTCCCATCCGGTAAACTCCGGGCCGAGATGGCAAAGCAGGTTCACCTTGCCTTCAGCCTCGAAAAGCTCGGCCAGTTTCGGAAGAAGGACATTCGCATAGTCCTCGTGGGTCAGTTCGCCCATCGCCTCGACGCCAAGGACATTGCCCCGGCTTTCTGGAAGAATTCTGAACATGGTCGTTACCCCAGGATGAGTTTTTCGATGGTGTCCTCGATGCCATCAAGCTCTTCGCGGAACCCGGCATGCGCCTCGGACCATGTTTCGGAATGCTTTTCACGCGCCGTCTCCAGCCGCTCTTCCAGGCGGCGGCGGCGCTGTTCCAGCTTCGTCAACGATTCCAGGGCCTCGACCTTGTCGGGGATGTCCCCGTGTTCCAGCGTCTTGTTCTCCCGCGCGAGCGCGCGTTCGATTTCCTTCAGACGGCTTTCGAGATGATCAAGATAACTGGTGTGGGTCATCTTCGTCTCCTGCTGCTTTCAGGTTCAGGTCTTATGGCTGCCCTTGTGGCTGCCCGAAGACGTCCCGTCAGAAATCAACCGACGCAGGACGTCTTTTTCCCGGTGCACCATGCGCGCTCCGGCAGCGACCGCGCGGCGTTTGGCGGCGAATTCCAGGGTGCCGAGCGGCGGGTCGAGACGTGGCTGCAGGACCAGGTCTGCCTGCGAGAACCGCAAGGTGGCGTGTTCGTTCTGGCAGATCTCCAGCCCGCGCAGCATCGCCTGCATGCCGTTCGTCGGAAGCGCCCCGTGAAGGTTGCGCGACGCGTCGATCGCGATCACCGGGCCGTTCACCAGCCGACGCGCCAGCCCGATCGGCGCGATATCGGAATATCCCCCGTCCACAAGGAGATGCCTGTCGATCTTCGCCGGGGGCAGAATGCCTGCGAGCGCGGAACTGGCATAGACCCGCTCCCATGCGAGGCCTTCGCAGAACGCCACCCGTTTGCCATCGGCAAGATCCGTCGCCGTGATGCAAACGGGGATTCTGCCGTCTTCCAGTGCTTTCTCCAGAGTGAGCCGCTTGAGAACGCCAATACCCCAATCATACGTAGCCTCCCCGATACCCCAGCCGTACCAGCTGCTCGATACGAATTTCTCGGCCTGGTAGAGGCTTTGCAGGCGCCTGGTCACCCCGGTGACCGAGAAATCGGGGACCGCGGGGAACCCGGAAATGTCCATGTCGACAAGGGCGGCATACCAGTCAGGGTTCAGGGCATAGGTCGCGCCGACCACCGCGCCCATCGAAACGCCCACGATCGCGGCAGGGCGAAGGCCCATGTGTTCAAGCGCCAGCAGCGCGCCGACATGCGCGAACCCGCGCGCGCCTCCTCCCGACAGCACAAGGCCAAATCCATCCGCCTTGCTTGGTTGATCATTAACAGACATCTTCCGATCCGATCCTTGTCTATCCGGGTTCGCGCGATGCCGGATCAGTCAGACCGCGGAACCCTCCGCAAACCGGCCTGTCCGATCCGGTCCCGGACCGGCGACGGGACGGCCGGCATGCGGCTTCATCACGGGCGCTCCCGTCCCGTCGCCATACCCGTCAAATTCCGTATCCCCAGGACGGCAACCGCCCCAGGTGCACGTCGACGCCTTGCACGCCCGGTACGTTTTCGGCAGCGACCCGAACGCCGTTTTCGACGAAATCGCTGTCCGCCACGCCCCGGATGGTCACGCGTCCGTCATCCACCGTGACGTTGATCAGGTTGACCGCGGAACCCGGCACTTCCCGCAACGCGGCGAGCACCGCTTTCCGCAATTCCTCGTCCGTTGCCGTCAGGCGCGGCAGGGCCTTGGCGTCGATCTGTGCAAGCGCGTGCAGCAGGTTACCGCGCGACACGATCCCGACGACCTTGCCATCGCGCACCACCGGGACCCGCTTGATCCGCTTGGCTTCCAAGGTGCGCGCGACCTCGCTGACCGGGGTGGTTTCGGCGACGGAGACGACATCGCGGGTCATCACGTCCGACACGTGGCGGCTGCGCGTCTTGACGAAGTCGTCCGTGCTGTCTTCAGGAGCCGAGAACAGCTCCAGCCACCAGCTGCGGCGCGGGGCATCCTTGCCCCGCAGGCGGCGCATCAGGTCGCCTTCGCTGATCAGCCCGACGAGTTTCCCGTCCGCCCCGACCACAGGCAGGGCGCTGACGTGGTGCTCCAGCATCAGCGCGACCGCCTCGTCAATGGTCGCATCGTTCCCGACCGTGATGACGTCGGTCGTCATGATATCCTTGGCATGCATTTGCTTTCCTTTCCTGTCTGATCCGGCACGCGCCGCCCCGGTTCGAACCGGGACAGCGCCGGATGCAGATCACAACCCGAAGAATCCCACGATGATCAGGCCGCCGACGGCAACGCCGCCGATCAGGGTACCGATCGTCAGACCGGGCCGGTCTTCCAGGTTGTCGACGTAACGGGCGGCCAGCATCGCGATGACCACGAAAAGGATCAGGTCGATGATCCCGTGCGTGACCCAGTGGTGCCCGGTCGCCGCCTTCATCCATGCGAGGATCGTGTCCTCGTTGGTTTCCTTGAGCACGACCAGAAGCGCGCTCAGAACACTGGTGATCCCTGCCGACATGGCGAAGGCCGGGGCAAGGCGATCAGCCGTCGTCACGGTTCCCGATGACAGACCGGCGCCCGATGACGAGCTGTGTGCAGTATGTGCCATGGCTTGTTTCCTTTCCTCGATTAACCGGCTTGCTGAGCCAGCAGGGCCACCTTGGCGCCGAGACCGATGATGGCACCGGACCCTTCCATCACGAGGCCGAGGCCGATCACGGTCAGGGCCGACCAGTAAACCAGCTGGCGCGCCGATTTGCGGACCTGCAGGTTCGCGAAGGCGGCAAGCGGCAAAAGCGTCGCGACAAGAAGCAGGCTGAGGAACAGGTGCTCCTTCGATTCCATCACGAGGCTGTGCGCGAACGGCCAGGGGCCGGCCTTGATCAGCGCCTTGTCGGCCGCGTAGAACACGACATACCAGTAGCCGCCGATGATATAGGCCAGCCAGATGAACCCGGCCGAAAGCAGGGCCGCTGCCCGGATCCGGATCGTGTTTGTTGCCGACACGTTCAGTGTCTCGGCGAACACCCAGACCGACGCGAGGATCCCGAGGACCCCGAAAGCCGGGTGCAGCATCAGAATGATCTCCTTGGACATTGTTACCTCCGGGAGCTGATGGTTGTGCGAGCATCGCTCGCTTTGAACGCGACAAAGGCGGCGAGACCGAAGAGCAGCTTCGACACGAAGCTGACCGGCATCGGAACGATCGTCACGAATTCCGGGCTGAGCACGGGGAGCAGGATCAGGAAGTTGAAGGCCCAGACCCCGCTCAATGCCGTCACGGCCAGCAAGAGGTCGACCGTCCAGCCGCGATCCCGCAGCGGCAGGGCCCGCATCAGCCCCACGACGGCCACGCCAAGGGCGCCCGCGAGCAACAGGTGAATGATGATGCCCAGCGCGACCGGGCTTGCGCCACCGCCAAACCCGACGGCTTCGGACACACCGCGCGCCACCGTGGCCGCGCTGGTATTGCTGCCGGCGGAATAGGCCGTGATCCACAGGATCTCTGCCAGACCGCCGGCAAGCCCTGAGACCAGGCCGATCTGCATCAGCGAAGACCGCTGGTCGTGCGCGATGGCGATTGCTGTCTGTTTTCCTTGCATTGTCTTGGTCCCTTTCTGGGTTGCGGGGATTGGCCGACTTCAGACTCCGATCGTCAGCCTCAGATCCTCGCCAAGTGTGTAGGGTGGTATGTCGAGATTGCGGGGCGCAGGGCCTTTGCGGATGCGCCCGGACGTGTCGTAATGCGAGCCGTGGCAGGGGCAGAACCAGCCACCGAAATCACCGATGGCCCCGCCGTCCTGCCCCAGGGGCACGCAACCGAGATGCGTACAGACGCCGATCACCACCAGCCATTCCCCGTCCGGATCGAAAACCCTGTTTTCGTCCAGCGCCGGAACCGGGCTTTTGTGGTTCGGGTCTTCCTTGGCGGTGTCGACCGGGTCGACCAGATCTTCCAGCGACACCGCGCGTGCGGCCTCGATGTCGGATTGGCTGCGCCGCCATATGAAGACCGGTTTGCCCTGCCATTTGACGGTGAGCCGCTGGCCGGTCTCCAGGCTGGAGACGTCCACGTCGATCTTGCTTGCGCTCAGGACGTCGGCGGACGGGTTCATCGAGTTGATGAGCGGCCAGATGGCCGCGCCCGTCGTGACCGCCCCGGCACCCGCCGTGGCAAAATAGAGGAAATCGCGGCGGGTCCCGCCGGAATGGGCGGTATCCGGCGCGTCATGTGCATCTTGTCCGGACATCACGTGCCCTCCTTGCTGCATTGACACGTGGTCTCCTGTTGCCCGTCAGCGGCCTTTGCTGACCCACCGCCGCAGCAGTCACCGGCCTTGCGATCCTCGGTTCGCCCGGCTTGTTTTCCGCCGCAACAGGCATGCTCGTCCGGCGACGCCTTGCGGTCCTGGGATGTGGGGGCTGCCGGGCTCGACCGGGCACCGGCGATGTCACGCAGCCAATCGGAAAATAGTGTCACGTTCCGTTCCTCCGTTCGGGGTGCAGGCCGTTTCGGCCCGCCGGAAAGTCATTCGATATCCAGTAGACGCTCGTCCGCGGGAAACATTACAACCGGACCCGATATCGAATTGGCATGGCCCCGGCCGAAATCTGGCCATCAATAATTTCACATGAAATAAATGGCTTACAGCGCAGAGACCGGAGATTCGATGTGCACACCTGCATCGACGTGCAGCACTTCACCGGTCACGGCAGCGGTGTAATCGCTTGCCAGCAAAAGAGCGGTCCGACCGACTTCGTCGGTGTCGATGTTGCGCCGCAGGGGCGCAACGCGGGCGCTTGCCGTCAGCAGATCACCCGACCCGACCAGTCCGGACGCAGCGCGCGTGGCCGCCGGACCGGCGGAGATCGCGTTGACCCGAATGCCCTTCGGACCCAGCTCGTGCGCGAGATATCGCACGCTTGCTTCCAGGGCCGCCTTGACCGGTCCCATCACGTTGTAATGTTCCACGACCCGTTCGGCACCGAGATAGCTGAGAGTGATCAGGCTGCCGCCGTCCGTCATCAACGGTTCGGCCAGATGTGCCATGCGGATCAGCGAATGGACCGACACGGTCATGGCCTCGGCGAACCCCTCGGCCGAGCAGTCGGTCAACCGGCCGCGCAGGTCTTCGGGCCGGACTTTTCCGACCGCGTGCAAGACGAAGTCGATCCGCCCCCACTCCTTGGCGATGGCGTCAAACACCGCGTCCAGATCCCGGTCGCGGCCCACGTCGCAGGGCAGGAACAGCGACGCCCCGATCCGGTCGGCCAAGGGCGCGACATGGGGCCGGGCGCGGTCGCCGACATAGGTCATGGCAAGATCGGCCCCCGCCTGCCGGAAATGCAGCGCTGCCGGCCATGCAAGGCTGTGTTCGTTCGCAATGCCGATCACCAGCCCCTTCCGGCCCGAAAGATCAAGCATCTCGCGCGGATCGCAGCACTCGGGGAAACGGTTCTCGGACGGTGTCATCGGCTCGCACTTCCCAGTGGAAGCGGACAGCACGCCGTCTCGGGCACCGGGGCCGCGCGCAACGAGCGGTGCAGTTCCTCGGCAAGCCGAGCGGGCCCGGCGGGGCGGCGCAACAGCGCCGCAAGGGCGAGGGAGTAAAGCCGCGCCTCCTCGGTATCGGCGCGCGATGTCAGGACCACCGGGGCGGCCAGCCCAAGGGCCACGCCGGCGGCCTGCGCGCCGCCAAGGTATTCCAGCGCCTTGGAAAGGATGTTGCCGCTGACAAGGTCAGGGACCAGCAGGATATCGGCCCGGCCGGCGACGTCCGACCTGATCCCCTTTTCCGCTGCGGCGCGGGGCGACACCGCATTGTCGAATGCCAGCGGGCCGTCAACGACAGCGCCGGTGATCTGCCCGCGCCGCGACATCAGCGCAAGGCCCGCGGCATCCAGCGTGGAGCCAATGGTTTCCGTGACCGTTTCGACCGCGGACAGAACGGCCACCCGAGGCTCGGGCACGCCGATGGCGTGGAACACGTCGACCGCGTTCTGGCAAATCTGGGCCTTGGCAGAAAGGTCCGGGGAGATGTTGATCGCGGCATCGGTCACGCCGATCAACCGGTCGTGTCCGGGCACTTCCAGAAGGAACAGGTGGCTGACCCGGCGATCCGGCACCCGTAATCCGGTGTCACCGTTCAGCAGGACCCGCATGAACGTGTCGGTGTGCAGGTTCCCCTTCATCACCACGTCCGCCTCCCCGGCGTGGATCAACCGCACGGCCTCCTGCGCGGCGTCCGCGTCAGGGCCGGTGTCGTGCACGCAGACCCCGTCGAGCAGAAGGCCAGCCTGCCGCGCCAAGGGTTCGATTTCAACACGCGGACCGACCAGGTGAGGTTCGGCAAGGCCCTCTTCCATGGCACGCTTCATGGTGGCCAGAAGCACGCCCTGCGCGGCATCCGCCACGGCAACGCGAACCGGACCGGTCGCGCGGGCAAGCGCGACGAGATCGCCCAGTTTGCTTGGTGAATCCCCTTTCGTCATCACGAAGCCTCCCTCACCGTGTCGGCGCATGTTCCGCAAAGCCGATACACGTGGGCGGCGATCATGGATTCCTCGTCCGTCTCGCGCACCTCGACGACCACGCGGGACGACCGTGCCGAAATGATCCGGCTGTTGTCCTCGTTTGCGACGGCATCCAGCTTCAGCCCCAGGTAGTCCAGGCCCGCGCAGACCAGCGACCTGACCTGCGCTGCATTGGTCCCGATCCCACCGGTAAAGACGAGGCGATCGATGCCTTCCAGCGGCGCGGTAAGCGCGACGAGATGGCGGCGCACGTGGTAGCAGAAATACCGGATCGCATCGGCCGACGCGGGGTCGTGATGGTCGATCAGGTCGGCCATGTTGCGGCTGACACCCGACAGGCCCAAAAGCCCCGCGCCGGTTTCCAGAAGGTCCCCCAGTTCCTCTGCCGACATGCCATGGTCGGTCTGCAAATGCAGCAAGAGGCCCGGATCGATATCGCCCGACCGGGTGCCCATCGGCACGCCCGATATGGTCGAAAATCCCATCGTCGTATCGATCGACCGTCCATTGCGGATGGCGGCGAGCGAGGCGCCGTTGCCAAGGTGCGCCACGATGATGCGTTCAGACGCAACATCGACCCAGTCCCGGCCCAGCGCCTCAACGATGTATTCGTAGCTGAGGCCATGATAGCCGTAGCGCCTCAGCTCCGGCGATTGCATCGCAAGCGGAAGCCCGGTCATCTGCGCGACGCCCGGCATTTGGTTGTGAAACGCCGTGTCGAAGCAGGCGATCTGCGGGATGTCGGGACGGCGCGCGGAGACGGCCTCGATCCCGGCGATATTCGCCGGCAGGTGCAGGGGGGCTAGCGGCACAAGGTCACGCAACCGCTCGAGAAGCGCGGGCGTGACGGCAAGGGGGCAATCGCAGTCCGGCCCACCATGAGCGACCCGGTGGCCGACCACCGATATCCGGTCCGTGATACCCTGATCCGAAAGTGTTTTCAGCACCCGGACAAGCGCATCGTGATGATCCTGCACGGGCCCGTCGAGGACCGGCGCGCTGGTCTCGCCATCCATGCGCAACGTCACGCCGGCAGCGGGCGTCCCGATCCGCGTCACCGCGCCACGCAAGATGGCGCTGTCGGGTCGGGTTGCATCGAACACCGCGAATTTCAGGCTGGACGAGCCCGCGTTGAGAACAAGTATCACCGCGTCGGGCATGGTTTTATCGCTGTTCATCGGTCCCGGCTTTCGCGTTGGTTCGGTCAGCGCAATGGCCCATGTCCCTGTCGATGGAAGGGCTGCGCCCGGTCGGGTGCATGGCCCTGCGGGCCACGCTTGGAGCATTGACCAGCCAGCCGCTGAGAATTGACCGCACGGGTCAGGCCCCGCGCGTCGGCAAGAGACCGAAACCCGGCGCGTACAGGGCCTTGAACACCGCCGCTATCGCCTCGTCGCGACCAATGCGTGCCGCCCCGAGGGACCGCCCGATGGCGTCCAGCGCCTCGCGTTCGGCCAGGATCGCCGGATCGTTTTCGGCAAGCGGCGTCCGGGTCTCGCGGATCGTGTCGGCCGTTGACCGGACGTACCGCATCCACGGATTGTACCGCTCCGAGAACATCAGCCGCGTCCATCGCATCGGGTGCATCGCCTGCATCATTTCGGCACCCGCCGGGGTCGCCATGGCGCGTATCCACGGCCCCATGAACGTGTCGTAGGCCGTCTCGTTGATGCGCGACACCTCGGCGACGTTCGCAAGCGTGTCCACCGGACGCGCCGTGGCGATATCGGACACCTCGCGCGGTTCGAACGTCACCGTGAAGGCCGGTTTGTGGCAATCGCGGTCTCCCGACGGGTTGTCGATCTTCATCTCGTAAAGGCCCGGCGGCAGCGCCTCGATCTCGTCGAGGCTTTCGAGAATGGCCCGGTGCTCCAGCTGCGCCACCGAGGCGGATACGAAGATGCCGAGGTGCCCCACATGCGGGTTGATGAGGTACACGATCCGCTGTCCCGCCGCCTTCAGTTCCGCCGTGTCGGCATACACGCGGGGGATCCAGCCCAGCGCCTGTTCGGGCGGCGTGATGTTGTCGCCGCGCGAGGCGAACACGACCAGCGGATTGTGGATGCGCCGCAGATCCGCGGTGCAATCGTCACAAATCCGCATCTCGCCGCTTTCCAGCTTGTTGCCGATGAACAGGTTCTCGGTGATGGCCATGATCTCCTCGCGGCTGAGGAAATAGAAGCCGTTCCACCAGCGCTCGAATTCGAGAAACCGCTCCCGTTCGTCATCCACATGGCTGAACAGGTGGGCGTATTTTTCCCAGATCGCCTTTTCGGGCTGCAGGTTTTCGAAGTTCTGCGCCAGCCACGCACCGTCTATGCGGCCATCGCCGAGGTCCGACACAAGGTGCGCCATCCAGTTGCCGCCAGACAGACCACCCAGCATCCGCATCGTGTTGTCGCCGGCGTCGCCCGCCCAGTAGGACAGGGGCGATCCGTTCAGAACCACCGGCCCGGTCAGGCCATGACAATCCGCCGCCAACAGGGTAGCCGCCCAGCCGGCCTGGCAATTGCCGTACAGCACGGGCGGGTGATCGGGATGGCGGCGGGCGACCTCTTCCACGAAGCGGCGCAGGGCGTGATGCACATCCGCCAGCGTCTGGCCCGGCATGGGTTCGGGGTAGAACATCACGAAATAAACCGGGTGGCCCTCGTGCATGGCCATGCCGACTTCGCTGTCACGCTTGAAGCCGCCGATGCCCGGCCCGTGTCCCGCGCGAGGATCGATCACGATCACCGGCGGCTTGGAGTCGTCGACGCAGTCTTCCCAGCAATCGTCCCCGACCTCGGTGATCCGCAGAAGGGCATAGTTGGCCGGGGTGTCGAACGTGCGGGCGTCAAGGATGGTTTCGTGCTTGAAGTGGAGAAGTGGCGGCATGCCCTGCCGTTCATGTTCGATCATGTTGTCCGCGCGTTGCCGCAGGGTGTCGAGAAACAGGACCCACCGCTCCATCACGTCGCGGGCGTACGGGGCCTGTCCGGTGATCGGTCGAACCGCAGGTGTGTCGGCGGCGTCAGATTCGTTGGGCGAAAGGTTCCGGTTTGCGCTGGCGGCAGCAGCCGCTTTCGCCTTCTCGGATGTCGCAAGTTTGGTCTTTGCCATGGCTAGGTCCTCCAGACCGGGTTCTTGGGTGGGGTTGCACAGCAGCAACCCGTCATCGGTTCGTTTTCGAGGGTCGCGCCGCCGGGCGGGCCAAGCCCGAGGGTCAGCAGGACCGCGATCTCGCGCCGTGTCCGTTCCTGCAGATCCACCGCATGAGCATGCGAAATCCCGAGCGCCTCACTGGCTTCCGCGAGCGCGATGCCTTCAAGGTCGACCATGCGAAACAAGTCACGACGCAGCGACTTTTCGGGGGTGTCCAGATGGGGCAGGCAGGCGCAGAACAGCGCGTCGATCAACCTTTGAAAGTCGTCTCCCGGCCCGGTCTCGATGACAACCAGCTGGGAACATCCCCGTCGCTCTCCGCCCATTTTCGCTCTCTTTGCGCTATGCGTCCTGCATTGTCGTCAAAGGGAGGACGTCGGCTGGGCGAAAACATTACAGCTTTCGGGTCGAACTTTTTTCTACCCGTGATCGCCGCAATGGTTTTCGCTGTCCGCGGACTCACAGCCCTGCGGCGGGCAGGAACAGTCCTGGAAACCGTCTTCGCAGCAACATCCGCAGTGATCGAGAAGCCGGTCGCGCAACGCGATGCGCGCGCGGTGAAGGCGGACATTCAGCGTTCCCGGTTGCACATCCAGCGAACCGGCGACGGCGCTGCGGTCTTCCCCGTCAAGATCGATGCGCTGGATCAGCTCGGCATCCGCCGGACGCAGGCTGGACAACAGGCCGCTCGCGCAATGACAGATGTGCTGCGCCTCGTCGGGGGCGTCCTCGCAATCCTCGGCCGTCACCATTTCCAGTGTGACCGCCTCCTGCAGCCGGCGTCTGCGACCGTTCTTGCGGTAGTGGTCGTTCAGGACAGACCGCAACACGGCATAAAGCCATGCATCCATGCGCTCCGCTTCGCGCAACTGCTGGGTCCGCGACATCACGCGAACACAGAAATCCTGCAGCACGTCTTCGGCTTCGGCCCGGTCGCCCAGTCGCTTCATCAGGAAGCCAAGGAATGACGTCCGGCATGCGATCAACCGCATGCCAAGCTGGTCATCTTCGAAGAACGCTTCGGGTTCTTGCAGTTGTCTCACGGCTGACATGCCAGATCCTCCAGAATCTCTAGTGGCCCGAAGTGGGGACTCGCCGGTATCGCTCCAGCCTAGGACGAATCAGGTTCTTCGTCCTTGCGCTGGATCAATTCGGGGTCAAGTACGTCATAAAATAATATGTCTGCATATTAAATGGAAGAGCGTTTTTCTTCTTTGGGCGCGTTTCAGCCATGCGGTCAGCGCAATGCTCATGCGGAGGCATGGTCCAGTTCCGGATTCGTTCAGATATCCGCACCGAAGGCGGGCAATTCCTGGCACCAATCAAAATCTGTAATGCCCGCACGTGTCGAGCGTCTACCTGTCACGCCCCATGGAAAACGCCTGCGGGCGCGACAGCAAGAGGAGACCGACAATGGCACACTCGACAGACACCCACGCGCATTCGCATGTGCCGATCGCACCGCTCGCGTGGAGCCTCGGCATTTTCTTCGCGATCACCTACGTGATCTGCGTGCTCTTCGATCTGGTCTTTCCCGGCCAAAGCATGACCTCCCTGTGGCTGCCGTTGCTGCCCTGGGTGAACGGCATCAGCCTTGGCGGCTTCGTCCTCGGGCTTGTCGAAACCGTGCTTTACGGCTGGTTCGTGGCCCTGATCTTTGCGCCGCTCTACAATTTCTTCGCTGACAGGGCGGCTGGATGACGTCCGAAGGCCGCCCAACACTGCGGTTCCTCGGGGCCGCGGGTACCGTGACGGGATCGCGGTACCTGGTCGAGTGCGGGCACCGCCGCATCCTGATCGATTGCGGCCTCTTCCAGGGGTTCAAGCAGTTGCGCCTGCGGAACCGGAAACCCTTTCCAGTGCAACCCGCCCGGATCGACACCGTGCTGCTGACGCACGCGCATCTCGATCATTCCGGCTACCTGCCGGCCCTGATCCGCGCGGGCTATCGTGGCCGGGTGCTGTGTACCCCGGCCACGAAAGAGCTGTGCGGCCTGATCCTTCCCGACAGCGGACATCTGCAGGAGGAGGAAGCGAAATACGCGCGGCGGAAGCAGTTTTCCGAACACAGGAACCCCACGCCGCTTTACACCCTGAAGGACGCGAAGGCGGCGCTGGAGCGGATCGACACGGTCCAGTTCAACGCACCGGTCGACCTTGGCGATGGCATCCGGGCGGAATTCATTCCCGCCGGGCACCTGCTTGGGGCGGCGCAGATCCGCCTGAACATCAATGGCACAACCGTGCATTTCAGCGGCGATCTCGGACACGACAGGGACCCGCTGATGCGCCCGCCGGTTCCGTTTGGCGGCGCGGACGTGCTGGTCTGCGAATCCACCTACGGGAACCGGAAGCATCCCGATATCGACCCCGAAGCAGAGCTTGCACCCGTGCTGAAACGCGTCCTCGGGCGGGGCGGGACGGTTCTGATCCCGTCCTTTGCCGTGGGCCGCGCGCAAGGGCTGATGCACCACATCGCGCGCCTGATGGATCGGGGCAAGATCCCCGAGGTCCCGGTTTTCCTCAACAGCCCGATGGCGGTCGATGCGACCGAAATCTATCACCGCCACCATGACGAACACCACGTCAGCCGGGAGGACTGCAATAACATGTTCCGCCTGGCCAAGCGCGTGAACTCGGTCGCGCAATCCAAGGAACTGAACTCCCGCAAAGGGCCGATGATCATCATCTCGGCCAGCGGCATGCTGACCGGCGGCCGCATCCTGCACCACCTCGTCAGCTTTGGCGGCGACCGGCGCAATGCCATCGTCCTTTCAGGATTCCAGGCCGGAGGCACACGCGGGGCATCCCTTGCGGGAGGCGCGCGCGACATCCGGGTGTTCGGCGAAGAGCACCGGATCGAGGCCGAGGTGGTGCAACTGGAATCCTTCTCGGGCCACGCGGATGCCGACGAGATCCTGTCATGGATGCGCGCCGCACCGGCGCCACGCATGACCTACCTGACCCATGGCGAACCCGACGCTGCAGATACGCTGCGCCGCCGGGTCGCGCATGAGCTGGGCCGTCGGGCGCGGGTGCCCGAACACCTTGAAACCATCCGGATGGACGCGCCGAAATGACCGAACAGCACGACAGGATGCCGCTAGTTCCGGCCAATATCGACACTTACCGGCACCCGGTCGTCTACATGCACGAGGATTGCCATCTGTGCCGCTCGGAAGGGTTCACCACGCAAACTCGGATCGAGATCGAGTTGGACGGCAAACGGATCATCGCGACGCTCAACGTGATCACCGGCGAGGATTGGCTGCCGCCGGAAACCGCCGCTCTCAGCAACACGGCGTGGGAGGCGATGACGGTTCAGCCGGGGGCCGTCGGCCGGTTCTCGCACCCCGAGCCTCCGGCATCGGCCTCTTCGATCCGCGCCAAGGTCTATGGCGGCAGACTGGACGAGGACGGCTGCCGCGCGATCATCTCCGACACGGTCCAGCGGCGCCTTTCGGACCTCGACCTTGGCGCCTTCGTGACCTCCTGCGCCGGTGACCGGCTGGATACGGCGGAAACCACTGCCCTGACGCTTGCCATGCGCGACGCCGGTGCGCGGCTCGACTGGGGGGCCGGGCCGGTGCTCGACAAGCATTGCGTCGGCGGCCTGCCCGGCAACCGGACGACGCCGATCGTCGTGGCGATCGTGGCCGCTGCTGGGCACCTGATCCCCAAGACCTCCAGCCGCGCGATCACCTCGCCCGCCGGAACCGCCGACACGATGGAAGTCATGGCCCCCGTCGCCCTCGACCAGTCCGCGATGCGGCGGGTGGTCGAGGCCGAGGGCGGCTGCATCGTCTGGGGCGGCGGGTTGGACCTCAGCCCCGCCGACGACATGCTGATCCGGATCGAACGCCCCCTCGATTTCGACAGCGAGGGCCTGATGGTCGCCAGCATCCTGTCCAAGAAGGCCGCCGCCGGGTCGAGCCACGTCTTGATCGACATGCCCGTGGGGCCGACGGCCAAGGTCCGCTCGGACATGGCAGCGCAGTCCCTTTCGCGGCGATTGACCGCCGTCGCGGGCGCGCTTGGCCAGACACTTGCCATCCATCGCAGCGACGGTTCAACACCCGTCGGGCTCGGGATCGGCCCGGCGCTGGAGGCGCATGACGTGCTGGCGGTTCTGAGGCGCGACCCGCAGGCCCCTGCCGATCTGCGCGCGCGGGCGCTCGATGTCGCAGGGGCGCTGCTGGACATGGCCGGAACGGATGGGCGCGCACGGGCCGCCGACCTTCTCGACGGCGGCGCGGCGGAAGCGCGGTTCATGGCGATCTGCGCCGCACAGGGCGGGTTCCGCGAACCCGGCACGGCGCCGCAGGTCAGCCCGGTGACCGCCGCGCGCGCCGGAACAATCACCGCGATCGACAACCGCCGCATCGCGAAGATCGCGAAACTCGCCGGGGCACCCGGACGCAAGACCTCGGGCGTTCGGTTGCACGCCCGCGTCGGCGACACCGTCGCCGCCGGCCAGCCGCTGTTCAGCGTGCATGCCGAAACGCGCGGCGAACTCAGCTGGGCGCTCGATTACGCTGCCAGCGGCGACAGCTCCTTCGTCGTGGAGGATGCACCGTGACCCCGCTCATCCTCGTATTTCCCGGCATGGACGCCCTCGCCACCGAAATGGCGGGGTTGTTGGGGGCAGAGACGGCGGCGGTTGATCTGCACCGGTTCCCCGACGGCGAGAGCCTCGTGACGCTCCCCGACACCATGACCGGCCGCAATGTCATCATCCTGACCACGCTGCGCGACCCCGACCCGCTGGCGCTGCCGTTGCGGTTTACCGCCGCCACGGCGCGCGAACTGGGGGCGGCGCGGGTGGGGCTCGTGGCGCCCTACCTCGCCTATATGCGGCAGGACACCCGGTTCGCGCCCGGACAGGCGGTGACCGCACCGCTGTTTGCCCGGTATCTCGAAGACAGCTTCGACTGGCTGGTCACCGCCGACCCGCATCTGCACCGTATCCCGTCGCTTGGGCGGTTGTTCGGCATTCCGGCAATCCGCGTCCAGTCCGCACCGCTGATCGCCGACTGGATTTCGCGCGAGGTGCCGGACGCGGTCATTCTTGGACCCGACAGCGAAAGCCAGCAATGGGTGGCCGAGGTCGCGCGCATGGCCGGGCGTCCCTTCGAGGTGCTGAGCAAGGTGCGGTCCGGCGACAGGAACGTGCAGGTCAGCGTTCCGGAAAGCGAGGCGCTGACGCAGGGCACGCCCGTCATCCTCGACGACATCGCATCGTCCGGTCGCACGATGATCCGCGCGATCGAACGCCTTGCCGCGGCGGGAACCAGGCCGCCCGTCTGCGTCGTCATCCACGCCGTTTTCGCCGCCGGTGCCCATGACGAGATCCTCGCCGCGGGCGCAGCGCGCGTGATCACCACGAACAGCATCCCGCATCCAAGCAACGCCATATCGCTGGCCGAGCCTCTGGCCGCGAATTGCATTCAGGCGATGTCTGGTATGGTTGGAAAACCAACCGGTCAGACATCGCGCTCCCCCAACATGCCAACAACGGAACCCGAGACATGAAAAACCACCACCAACACGCCCACGCGCATGCCGAGCCGGCAAGTGACGCCATCGTCTATGTCTGCCCGATGCATCCGGAGGTGCGCCAGAACGAGCCGGGCGATTGCCCCAAATGCGGCATGCATCTTGTCCCCGAGGGCGAGGCCGGCGACCACGCGCACCACGACCACCACGCGCACGATCACCACGGCCACGCGGCAGCGGCGGCAGGCGGTGGCGCCTACGACACCGTGCCCGCGGGCTATTCCGGCGCGGTCTATACCTGCCCGATGCACGCCGAAGTGCGGCAGACGCATCCCGGCTCCTGCCCGATCTGCGGCATGGGGCTGGAACTGGAAAGCGCGGCGATGGCCGACGAGGGACCGAACCCGGAACTGGTGGATTTCACCCGCCGCTTCTGGGTCGGCACCGTCCTGACGATACCGCTGCTGGTCTTCACGATGGCCCCCTATCTCGGTTTTCCCGGCGTGCGCGAGATCTTTGGCGAACGCGCGACGCTCTGGATCGAACTGGTGCTGGGCACACCCGTTGTCTGGTGGTGCGGCTGGCCCTTCATGGTGCGCGGCTGGAATTCGTTCCGGACGTGGAACCTCAACATGTTCTCGCTGATCTCTATGGGCGTCTTGGCCGCGTGGGCCTTCAGCGTCATCGCCGTGCTGATGCCCGATATCTTCCCTGACGGGTTCCGCGATGCCGAAGGACATGTCGGCGTTTATTTCGAAGCCGCCGCCGTGATCGTCACGCTGGTGCTTCTGGGCCAGGTCATGGAGTTGCGCGCCCGCGAAGGCACCGGCAAGGCGATCCGGGCGCTGCTGGACCTCGCTGCCAAGACGGCGCGGATCATCCGCGAGGACGGAAGCGAAGAGGAGATCCCGCTGGAAGACGTGCAGGTGGGCGACCGGCTGCGCGTGCGCCCCGGTGACAAGGTGCCGGTCGATGGCATCGTGATCGACGGCCGCTCGTCCATCGACGAAAGCATGATTACCGGTGAGCCGATCCCGGTCGAAAAGGTGGCGGGCGAAACCGTGACCGGCGCCACGATCAACGGCACCGGATCGCTGGTGATCGAGGCCACCCGCGTCGGCGCCGACACGATGCTGAGCCAGATCGTCGAAATGGTGTCGAACGCCCAGCGCTCCCGCGCGCCGATCCAGAAATACGCCGACCAGGTCGCGGGGTTCTTCGTACCCGCCGTGATTGGCATCGCGGCACTGTCCTTCATCGGATGGGCGATCTGGGGGCCCGACCCGGCGCTGTCCTACGCGCTGATCGCCGCCGTTGCCGTGCTGATCATTGCCTGCCCCTGCGCGCTTGGCCTCGCCACGCCGATGTCGATCATGACGGCCACCGGGCGCGGTGCGCAGGCGGGCGTTCTGATCAAGAACGCCGAGGCGCTGGAGCGGTTCGAGAAGATCGACACCCTGATCGTCGACAAGACCGGCACGCTGACCATGGGCAAGCCGCGACTGGTCGCGGTGCTGCCGGAGGACGGGCATGACGAGGCCGAGGTGCTGCGCCTTGCGGCAACGCTCGAAAAGGGCTCTGAACACCCGCTGGCCGAGGCCATCGTCGAAGGCGCCGGGGAGCGCGGCGTCGCCACCGGCGATGCAAGCGATTTCGAGGCCGTGACCGGCAAGGGCGTCAAGGGCACGGTGGACGGCAAGGCCGTCGCGCTCGGCAACCGCAAGCTGGTCGAGGACCTTGGGCTTGAAGCGGGGCACCTGACCGATATCGCCAACTCCCGCCGTGACGAAGGCGAAACGGTGATGTTCGTGGTGGTCGACGGTGCGGTCGCCGGTCTTGTCTGCGTCACCGACCCGGTCAAGGAAACCACGCCTGCCGCGCTGAAGGCGCTGCACGAACTGGGCTTCCGAATCATCATGGCCACCGGCGACAACGAGCGGACTGCCAAGGCGGTCGCCGCGCGGCTGGGCATCGACGAAATCCGCGCCGATGTCATGCCGGAAGACAAGGCGACCATCATCAAGGAACTGCAGGCCAAGGGTGCCAAGGTCGCCATGGCCGGCGACGGGGTGAACGACGCCCCCGCGCTGGCACAGGCGGACGTGGGCATCGCCATGGGCACCGGGGCAGACGTCGCCATCGAAAGCGCGGGGATCACGCTGGTCAGGGGCAACCTCGACGGTATCGTCCGCGCCCGCAGGCTGGCCCGCGCCACCATGCGCAACATCCGCCAGAACCTCTTCTTCGCGCTGATCTACAACGCCAGCGGCGTGCCGGTTGCGGCGGGTCTGTTGTTCCCGTTCTTCGGCATCCTGATCAGCCCGATGTTCGCCGCTTTCGCCATGAGCGCCTCTTCGATCTCGGTCGTGCTGAACTCGCTCAGGCTGCGAAGCGCCAAGATCTGAACGGGAAAAGGAGCACGCAATGACCCCCGACAGCGATCGGCAAACCGACACTCGGACCGGCGGTGGAACCCAGCCACCGCCGGTCCGGAAATCCCGCGCCGGCATCTACTTGCTGGTCGCGCTGGCCCTCGGCGGACTGGTGCTCGGATACGCATACCGGGACCTGCTGCCCGTCGGAAGCTGGTTCATCTGGCTGCCTTTGCTGATCTGCGTCGGCATGCACTTTTTCATGCATGGCGGCCATGGCGGACATGGCGGACACGATCACAAGGGAGGCGACACGTCGTGACAAAGCGCACCCCGCCCCCAGGGCCGTGGCCGCGCGTCACAATCATCCCGGCGGTCTTCATCGCATCCGCACCCGGTCGCGTGGACATGCGGAGCGCGGGCTGATGGCACGGCGCGTCTGGCTGCTTGGCGGATCCGGCAAGGTGGGTGGCCACGTTGCCCGGATGCTGGCCGCCGACGGGATCGCGGTCACGACCGTTTCACGACGTCGGCACAATCCCGGCAGCCCCCACCCGCATGTCAGCCTCGATCTCGCCGCACCCGGCACCGCCTTGCCGCTTGGCGCGGACGACGTCGCGATCAACCTGACCGAGGCGACGACAACCGACCATGTGCTGGCGATCCTGCGGCAGGGTGCGACGCTACTCGAAACCTCAGCGACGGAAGAATATGTCCTGCCGACGCGCGACGCGGTTCGTGCGGCCCGCCCTCCCGGAACGCTGGTCGATTGTGTCGGGGTCGCTCCCGGACTGACCAACCTGATGGCCCACGAACTGGTCCGCACGCATCCCGGCATCCGGCACCTGCATATCGGCGGCGAACTGGGCCTTGGCGAACATGCCGGCGCGGCGGCAACCCGTTGGTTCCTTGACGGGCTGGGCGCCCGCACCGCTGCCAAGGTCAACGGCACATGGCAAGAGGTGCCCACCGGTTCCTTCTCCCGCAAATTCGCGTTCCACCCTGACCGCCCCGCGCGACGTGCCATCGCCTATCCATTTGTCGAGCAGACGCTGCTGGCGGAAGACTTCAACAGCGGCATCGACACGGTCCTCACCTATCTCGCCCTCTCTCCGCCTTGGATCACACGCCTGCTTTCCGCAGGTCTTCGCCTTGGCGCAGGCCCGGTGGCGAGCCGCCGGGCAGAGAGCCTGACGCGCTTCCTGATGCGCTTTCCACCACTTGGAGAGACCAGCACACGGATCGTCGTGGAGGGCGAGGATCACGCGGGCAACCGCGCCTCGATCACGCTGGAAACCGGGGAGCAAAGCCGCGCAACCGCCGCCATCATCGCGGCCACGGCACGGGCGGTCGATCCGATGCGGCCTGCGGGACTTACAACGATCGTGGACTGGCTGACCGTCGACGATGCGGTGGCGGCGCTGAAGGACGCACACCCGCGCACCCGGTTGGCACGAACCGCCGTCGACAGAACCGAAACTGCCATACCTGGCAAAATTCCGAATGGAGTGACCCCGTGAAACTGGACCCCGACGACCAGAATATCCTGTTGGCGACGGCCCATGCGCTGGTCACCGACGCCGCCACGGGTCCCACGCAATGCCCCCGATTTGCGAATCTTCGGGGATCGGGGAGTTCATGGATATGATCCGGCGCGCCCTCATTATCACGGCACTCTGGGCGGGCACGGGCGGCGCGGTCCTTGCCCATGAATTCACCGTGGGTCTTTACCTGGAGGGGCCCGGCTCCAAGGCCCGGCTTGCAGAGATCGTGGCAGGGTTCCTGCTGGCAGCGGACGAGCGCGACGGGCACGCGGGGGAGACCTCTGACGGGCATCTCGGTGGGGTGGACGTTCAGATCCTTCCGCTTCCGCGCGGCGTTGGTGAAGACATTGCCGGCCTCTACGGGAACCCCGCCCAATCCCCCGACGTGGTCATCCGGTTCGGCTCGACCAGACCTTCGGACATCGACATCCCGCCGACGACCCCCGTCTTCGAAGCCGGGACGCTCGACCCCGGTCAGGACTGGCAGCAAAGCGATTTCGCCGCGCGTTATGCGGCAACCTACGGCACGTCGCCGACCCGTGACGCCGCGCAAGGATACAACGAGGCGCGCCGTCTGGACATGGCGATCCGTCCGCTCGACGGGCTGACGCCAGGGCCGGCTTTCGAGGCCGCGATTCTTGCTACCGCCGGAGGATTGGAATGGTGAGATACCCCACGGCCAAACGTCATCTTGTGGTCATCCTGATCGCGGCGGCGGTCACGTATGCCTTTTTCGCATCAAGGCCGGAATGGTCCGCGATGCACCGCTACAACAGGGCCTTCGGCGACGCTTCGCTGATCCTCGTTGCGATGGCCATGGCTCTTGGGCCGTTAACGCGCCTGACCCAATGGAAACCGGTTCGCCAAGCGCTTCCCTACCGGCGCGAGTTCGGCATTTACGCGGTTCTCGTCGCGCTGATCCACGCCGTCATCATCCTGATCGGCTGGGTCGAGCTGGACCTGTGGCGCCTGTTCGGGTTCGAGTTCCATCCGCGCCTCAACCGCTATGTCATGGTCCGGCACGGGTTCGCGCTGGCCAACGCTGTCGGCATTCTTGCACTGGTCTATGGCTTGGTTCTGGCCCTGCTTTCGAACGATTCCAGCCAGCGCATTCTTGGACAAAGCGTCTGGAAGTTCCTGCAACAGGGAGCCTATGTGCTCTGGTGGCTGATCGTGCTGCACACCGCCTATTTCCTGTTCGTCCACTTTCTCGATTATCACCGCCGGACACCCGATCCGAACTGGGCACGCTGGCCCTTCGTGGCCCTCGTACTGGGCATCACGGCTTTGCAATTGCTTGCAACGCTTGGAACGTGGCAGCGGCAACGCTCGCGATCCGATGCTCCTCAAGCGGATGCAGGGCAAATCAGGGGACAGAGCCAATGAGCAATCACAACCACGACGCGCCAAACCAGGCCTCGGAAGGCTCCATCAGCCTGACAAGTGCCGTGGCGATGGGGACCGGCGTGATGATCGGCGCGGGCATCTTCGCGCTGACCGGGCAGATCGCCGGGCTGGCCGGGCCGTGGTTCCCCCTGTCGTTCATCGCCGGGGCCATCGTGACCGCCTTCAGCGCCTATGCCTACATCGCCATGTCGAACCGTTGGCCATCCTCCGGCGGCATCGCGATGATCCTGACCAAGGCCTATGGTCCGGGCGCGGTCGCCGCGGCGGCATCGCTGCTGATGGCGCTGTCCATGGTGATCAACGAAAGCCTCGTCGCGCGGACCTTTGCATCCTACGCCCTGCGCCCCTTCGACATCGATGGCGGTCCGCTTGTGCCGATCATTGCGGTGGGCCTGATCATCTTTGCCTACCTCGTCAACGCGTCGGGCAACCGGTCGGTCGGGGTTCTGTCGATCCTGATGTCGGCGCTGAAGATCGGCGGTATCGCGCTGTTCGGTATCGCGGCGCTTTGGGCGGGCGGGGGGTTGGCTGACACCGCCGGCGACTTGGCGGATTTCGCACCGCTCGGTTTCGTCGGCTCGGTCGCGCTGTCGATCCTCGCCTTCAAGGGTTTCACCACCATCACCAATTCCGGGGGCGAGATCACCGATCCCCACAAGAATGTCGGCCGGACCATCGTGATCTCGATCGCGATCTGCGCCGTTACCTACCTGTTGGTGGCGCTGGCCGTCGGTTCAAGCCTCACCCCGCCGCAGATCGAAGCGGCAAAGGACTACGCGCTGGCGGAAGCGGCCGAACCGGTTCTGGGGCGGACCGGTTTCTACCTGACCGTCGCGCTTGCCATGGTCGCAACCGCGTCGGGCATCATCGCCAGCGTCTTCGCCGTGTCGCGGATGCTGACGATGCTGACGGACATGAAAATGATCCCGCACAGCCATTTCGGGATGTCCGGTTCGATCCGGTCGCACATGCTGGTCCACACCGTGGTCATCGCGGCCCTTCTTGCGGTCCTGTTCGACCTGTCGCGCATCGCGTCGCTGGGAGCGTTCTTCTACCTCGTCATGGACATGGCCGTGCAATGGGGCGTCTGGAGCCGCCTGCGCCACGAAATCGACGCGCGCGGCTGGGTGATCCTGACCGCGCTCGCGCTTGACGGGCTCGTCCTTGCTGCCTTCACCGGGCTGAAACTCCAATCCGACCCGATGATCGTGGTCTACGCCATCATCGGGATCGTCGCGGTCTTTTTGTACGAACGGTTCTACCTCGACACGTGGACCGGCGACCATGACGGGGAGGCGCATGGCGGAATGAAATGACCCGTCTCATGACAATCGGTTTCGTTCCTTTCCTCCTGCTCGGCGGGGCCTTGGGCTGGATGGTCGCGTGGGGCACCGCAACCCCCTACCTGTGGCCCGTCTGGACGATCATCCTGCTGGCGGCTGGCCTTCTGCTGAGGATCATTTGGCTGGGTACCTCGGTTTGCCTTCGGCACGGGCCGGACGACACACCGATCTGGCGCATGACGCGGGCCTGCATCCTTGTCACGCTTGCGCCCGCGCTGGAACGGATCCTGTTGACGCGGGAAATCGGAGAGGGGCCAGGCCGGCACCGCCTGCTGGCCGCCGAATTCGACCCGATCCTCGACCGGATCGAGCCGATGGCGGGGCGCTTGCGCGCAAGCGCCACGCTTGCGGACCTGCCCGGTTTCGGAAACCGCCTGATGGTGGAACTGGCGATCTATACCAGCGCGGCCCATCGCGTTCTGCTGGATGCTGGCATCCCGCCCTCGGACGCGCGCAGCGTGATCGCCGATGCCGGGTGGATCGTCTATTCCGGTATGCTCCGCCTGACCTCCCTGCCCTTCCGTTGGACAAGCCGCGACCCGGCAACGCGCTTGCGGCGCACCATCCGGACCCTGCTTTGGTTCCCGTTCCACGCGCCCGGCGCGCCGGGCTACGCGGTCGATGTGCGCACCGACAGGGATGGCATCCGGACCCATTTCACGCACTGCCCGCCACAGACTTTCGTCCGCAACCTCGCCGCGACCGACGACCGCGACGACCTGCTGGCATTCCGGCAAAGCTGGTGCCGGTACGACTGGCCCGGAGCGGACCTGATCGCGAATGACGGGCGGCGCGGGCACTACACGCGGCCGCACACCCTGTCACACGGCGACAGCGTCTGCGACATGTGCTGGCTTGGGCGCAGGTCCGCGCCGGAAACGGGTGGCACATCGCATAACCGGGCGACACAAGGCGACACGACATGACCCTATCGACCGTCATCCCGGATTGGCGCCCCACATCGGTCAACCCCGACGCACATCGCCGGGTCGCCACGGTTCTGGGCCTCGCCATCCTGCTGACAACCGCGGCCGAGCTGTTTTACCTGGTCGTCTGGGGCATGGTGCTGTTTCCCGACGGCAGCTTGCCGGGTAAGCTGGCATGGACCCTGACATGCGGTCTCGCGATGGGCTCGGTGATGGGTGCCATGACACTCATCCTCGCCGAACCCCGACAAAGCCGCGCCGCGGCCTTCTGGATCGCCGCAGGCACGGTGGCCCTTGTCGGCAGCTATTGCGCATGGCTGTGCAGCCGCATCGATGCGCGCTTCGACTATTTCGGCGGGCCGGAACATGGCGCGCTCTTCGTGGCTTCGGGCGTCATACCCGCGGTGATCGGAGGGCTGCTCTACGCCTGGCTGCTTTACGGGCGGTCTGGACCGCCATCCAACCCAAGTTGAAAGGAGAAAACCAATGAAACATGCCATGATCGGATTGGGGCTTCTTGCCGCCATCCCTGCCATCCCGGCATTCGCCGATGAAGACGCCGCGCAAGGCTCGGGGCAAATCCTGACCGCTGGCTTGATTCTTCCCGCGATGGATGCCGCGCGAGGACGTGCCCTGTTCGCCGAAAAGGGATGCGTCGTGTGCCATTCGATCAACGGGACCGGTGGCGAGGACGCCCCGATGCTCGATGCGGAATTCATGGACGAGGTCATGAACCCCTTTGACTTCGCGGCCCGGATGTGGCGCGGCGCCGGGGCGATGGTCATGATGCAGGAGGACGAACTGGGAGGCCAGATCGAGCTGACCGGCCAGGAACTGGCCGACATCATTGCCTTCGTGCACGATGCGAACGAACAGGCCAAATTCTCCGAAGCGGACATCCCCCACGAAATCGAGGAGATGATGCACGGGGGGGAAGAGGAAGACGGTCATGACGACGGCATGAAGGAAGACCACGACTAGTCTTAACCACGCGGACCGTCGGTCGGCGGGACCGTCGCCCGCCCGCAAACCTTGGCGTCACCAGCGCACCGAGCCACGGCTTTCGCGGGCTTGACTGCCGAACCTGCCCTGCCGCATCGATACCCCGATCATGCTTGACCGGCGGTACCGATGAAAACTGACCAGAATTCCCTATCCACCCGCTTTGCCATAGATCTGGCAGTCCTGTCCTTCGTGTTCCATTTCGCGTGGGAAATCCTGCAGGCGCCGCTCTATTCCAGCCTCGACGACGCGAGCCATTCTGTTGGAACTCTCGAATGCTTGCAGGCGACGCTTGGCGACGTGATCATCATGTTCGCCGCACTGGCCTTGGTAAGGTGGATCGCTGGACCGGCATGGAATGACAGCGCCACGGGACGAGGGCCATTGGTCTTTCTCGTGGTCGGGCTTGGTGTCACCATCGTGCTCGAATTCGTCAATACGAGCCTCCTCGGTCGCTGGGCCTATGGGCCGGACATGCCAAGCCTGCCGGTTCTGGGAACCGGGCTGGCCCCTCTCGCCCAATGGGTGGTCATTCCCCTGATCGTGTTGTGGTACCTGCGCCGACTGCATCCGGCCCCGGCAGGGGGGCGCTAAAGCGGCAATTCGACCGAGGCGATCAGACCGCCGGTTTCACGGTTGCGCAAGATCACGTCGCCGCCATGGGCTCGCAGGATGGTCCGGGCAATCGCAAGTCCAAGCCCGCTTCCCCCGGTGTCGCGGCTGCGCGATGCCTCGAGCCTCCGGAACGGTTCGAACACCGCCTCGAGCTGATCCTCCGGCAGGCCCGGTCCGTTATCCGAAATCGAAATGACCGCCGCGTCCCCGTCCCGCTTGAGACCAACCTCCGCCCCGCCGCCATACCGGGCCGCGTTGTCGATGAGGTTCCGCAAAGCACGTTTCAGTGAAACGGGACGCACGCGCGCCATGACCGCGGCCGCATCGCCATCATCCGCCATGCTGGCATCAAGCGTTTCCCCGGCGAGGCTTTGCAGAAGCTCCCGCAGGTCCAGCGTCACGGTTTCCTCGGTCACGGCCTCGCCACGGGCAAAGGCGAGGGTCGCCTCGACCATGGTCTGCATCTCCTCGACAAGGGCCTCCAGCCTGTCCCGGTCCTCGCCCTCCTCGATCAGTTCCAGGCGCAGGCGCATCGCCGTCAAAGGCGAGCGCAGGTCATGCCCCAGCGCCGCCAGCATGCGGGTTCGCCCGGAGACGAACCGCCTGATCCGGTCCTGCATCCGGTTGAAGGCGCGCACCGTGTCGCGGACCTCGCGCGGGCCGGTTTCCGGCAGCGCATCCACCTCCTCGCCCTTGCCTGCGCGATCCGCCGCATCCGCCAGCCGCGCCAGCGGGCGCACGATCCGCACCGATGTGAGGACGGCGACGAGCGTGATGAGCACGGCGGCGATCAGCAGGGCCGCGATGTCGCCGAACAGCCACTGGCCCACCGGCCGGTGAAACATCGACCGGACGTTGAGCCATTCTCCCGATTCAAGACGGATCGACATGGCCAGTTCCAGCGGCCCGGTCCGCTCTGCCAGCATGGCGGAATGCATCTGGCGCATGCCGTGCGGCACGTCCTCGACCGCGGGCAGGTCATCCGTCCGGTCGTGGATCTCCACCAGGATGTCGCGGTCGGGATCGTTGAGGGCGCTGCGCAACCGGTCCGAGATTCCCACGGAATCGTGTCCCGCGTGATCGACCGCCGGTTCATCATCCAGCCAGAACCGGACAAGCGGGGAGTTCGCGGCCAGCACGATCTGCGGGCGCAACTCTTCCGGGGCCTCGTCCAGCAATTGCGCGACGTTTGCCGCGCGCCCCGCAGCCTCGTATCCCAGCGCCGCCCGCACCGCGCGGTCGCGTTCGTCGCTGAACACCAGAAGGCTCAACCCCTGGCTTGCGCCGAGCGCAAGAAGCAGCATCACAAGCAGTTGCGCGCCGGTCGACTGGGGCCAGAGACGCCGGATCATGACGCGTCCCTCACGTCCGCCGACAGGGAATACCCCCCGCCCCAGACCGTCGCGATCAGTTCGGGATGCGCCGGGTCGCGTTCGATCTTGCGCCGCAACCGGCTGACCTGATTGTCGATGGCGCGGTCGAACACGTGCTCCTGCCGCCCGCTGGTCAGGTCCAGAAGCTGCGCGCGGCTCAATACGTGGCGGGGACGTTCGAGGAACACCGTCAGAAGCCTGAATTCCGCCGTGGTCAGCGCGACCTCGGTCCCGTCGCCAGAAAGCAGCACGCGCCGGTCGGTGTCCAAAAGCCACCGGTCGAAGGCAAGCTTGCGTCCCGCCATCGCCCCGCCTTCCTTCGCAGGCGTGCGGCTGCGGCGCAGGATCGCCTTGACCCGCGCCAGAAGCTCCCGCGGACTGAACGGTTTGGCAAGGTAGTCGTCCGCCCCCATTTCCAGCCCGATGATGCGGTCGGTTTCCTCGCCCAGCGCCGTCAGCATCAGGATCGGCACATCGCCTTCGGCCCTCAACCTGCGGCAGACAGACAGCCCGTCCTCTCCCGGCATCATCACGTCCAGCACGATCAGGTCGAACCGTCCCGCCTTCATCGCCGCATCCATCGCCCGCGCATCCGCGGCCACCGTCGCGCGCATGCCGTTCTTTTCCAGATAGCGGGCAAGCGCATCGCGGATATCGCGGTGATCGTCGACGACCAGTATGTGAGGACTGTCTGGCATGATGGGTCCGGAAGTGTCTCTGGCACGATATCTAAGCCCAAAGTTCCGGCGAAACCTCTGAAATTTCCCGAGCATTCCCCGCCTGACACAATTTGCGACACTTTTCATGCCCGGCTGACAAACTTCTGCGACAGGCGCCCCCCACATCCGGTTCATCGAACGAACATCCACGGAGGATCGAACAATGAAACGGCTTTTGATTGTGACTGCGGCTGTCGCGGCCCTTGGCACTGCCATCCCCGCATTCGCCGATGCCAACCACGGCCACGGCGAAGGCCGCGGCGGCGACAAGGCCGGTGCCACCGGCCAGAACGCGCCCGGCCAGATGATGATGGGCGACATGGGCCAGATGATGCGCATGATGCAGATGATGCATGGCGGTCAGGGTGGCATGATGGGCGGCGGCATGATGGGCGCCGACATGATGGGCGCCGACATGATGGGCGGCGGCATGATGGGCGCCGACATGATGGGCGGCGGCATGATGGGCGGCGGCATGATGGGTGCCGACATGAAGGGCCAAGGCATGATGGGCCAGGGCATGATGATGGGTGACGCCGGGCACTTCCAGTCGCTTTTCGACGCGAACGATGACGGCACGGTGACCCCTGAAGAACTGCGTGCCGGGTTTCTGGATGCGCTGAAAACCTACGATGCCGACGGCAATGGCTCGCTGTCGCTCGACGAATTTGATACCATGCATGCGGCGCATATCCGCGCGACGACCGTTGACCGGTTCCAGGCCTTCGACGCCGATGGCGACGGACAGGTCACCGCCGAAGAGATCGCTGCACCCGCGGACCGGATGCAGAAGATGATGGACCGCCGCGAGGCGACCGCACAGCAACGCATGCCGATGATGGACGGTGACGACGCCCAGCGCGGCGGCATGATGAACGACAACTGACAAGAAACTTCGGGGCGAGGCACCAATGGGCCCCGTCCCGGACACTGAAAGGAGACACGACAATGATGACCGGTTTTGGAATGGGATTCGGCTGGATCTGGGGGATCATTATCCTCGTTTTGGTCGGGCTGGCGATTGCTGCACTGATCAAGTACCTGCGCAGCTGACAAAGGGAAGAAGCGTCATGGCATACACCATCAACCGCGTCTTCCCCGGTGCGACCTTGGCCGAGATCGACGAACGCACGCGCAACGCCCTGGCGGATGCCGGGTTCGGTGTGCTGACCGAGATCGACGTCAAGGCGACCATGAAAAAGAAGCTCGACGTTGACATGCCCGGTTATCACATCCTCGGCGCCTGCAATCCCAGGATGGCGCACCAGGCAATCGGCATGGAACCGCGCGTGGGTGCGATGCTGCCCTGCAACGTGATCCTGCGCGAAACGGATGACGGGATCGAGGTTTCGGCCATCGACCCCGTCGCCTCGATGCAGGCTATCGACAACGCGGACCTGCTGGATGTCGCCGGGCAGGTCCGGGACATGCTGGCGGGCGCCGTCAAGGCGATCTGACCACGGGCGGAAACGCCCCCGGCGATCCGAACAAGGGCGGGCTTGGTGCCCGCCCTTTTTTGCGCGCCTGTCGGGCACGGGACCGCTCCGCCCGGACGTGCACGGCCCTGTCTCAGGATTATTAGGGTCCGGACATGACGATCTGGGTCTTGAGGTCCTGCGGCCGGTCCGCGAACGTCTCGAACGCCTCCTGGATGCGATCAAGCGGGTACTCGGCACCGGTGAACGGGCCGGTATCGATGCGCCCGTGGGTCAGCAGGGTGAGCGCATCGTGCATGTCCTCGCCCATGCCCGCGACCGATCCCTTGACCGAGTTTTCCCGCAGGATCGTCGTCAGGATATCGAGCGACAGCGTCTCGTCCGGACCGGTGATGCCGAAGGCCGCCAGATGCCCGCCCGTGCGCATCAGGCGCTGCGCCTCCGCATAAAGCTGCGGCAGGCCCACGCTTTCGATGACGATGTCCGCCCCGCGACCATCGGTCATGTCCCGCACAACATCGGCGAGGTCCTCGGGCGCGGCCACGGCGTCGGCCCCGCAGGCGAACGCCATGTCGCGCCGGTTGGCGTTAACGTCGGATGCAATGATCGGGGCGGCGCCGATGGTGCGCAGCAACTGGACATGCAGGTTGCCGATCGGCCCCGCGCCCATGACGACCGCCGACTGCCCGAAGGTCACCCGCGCCTTGCGCGCCGCGCGCACGACGCAGGCAAGCGGTTCGGTCAGCGCCAGAACCTCGGTCGGCACGTCGGGCGAGGCCGGGATGACCAGCCGCGCCGGCACAGCGATGTAATCGGCGAACCCGCCGTCGCAATGGATGCCCATCTGCCGCATGTCCGGGCAGTTCAGGATCTCGTTCCGGCGGCACCAATAGCAGCGCCCGCAGCCGATATTGGTGTCGACCACGACCGGCTGCCCCTCTTCCAGCCCCTGCACGTCGCGCCCGATCGCAGCGACATGGCCGGTGAATTCGTGCCCCGGTACCAGGGGCAGGAATTCGGCGGAATACCTGCCGTGGAAGATGTGGATATCGGTCCCGCAGATGCCCGTGCGGGCGATCCTGACCAGAACCTCGTCCCGCCCGACGGCGGGAACCGCAACCTCGCGCAGGTCGAACCGGCCCGGTTCGACAAGGTATGCCGCGCGCATGGATGTCATGCCGTCCCTATCGGATGGTCGGCCATTTCAGTCAGGTCGGTTCCCATCTGCCCCGCGTCCTTCCGATGCTGCACGCACCAGCTAGGTTTACATGCTTTCTGCTGTCAAGTGAGCGGCGGATCCCCGACGCGCCTCGCATCTGCGCGGAAAATACAAACGATTGCAGCCGCTTGAGAATGAAGAAAAGTGCGCAAAGCGATGGCCGGGCAAGACCGGCAGCAAGGTCTAGTTCCGCGATGGCACGCTGTTGACGACGATGATCACGAGGAACGCGAACACGAACAGGACCTCACCCGCCAGTATGCGCCGGACCGCGTCGTCGGTGACCGGGAAATCGGCGAAACTCGCGGTGAAGGCGTTCGACAGGCTCATCAGCAAGGCGTCGGTATAGGTCGGAGTGCTGCCGGGCCACGTGATCGCGTCGCGGTATCCGAAGAACAGGATATAGGCGTATCCGGCGATGCCGAAGAAGAACGACAGCAGGAAGGTCATGGTGCGGCGCAGCTGGAAGGCATGGCTGTCCGATTTTGGAGGCGCCCGCCAGACGTGGTAATAGAAGTAACTGAACAGCGCGGACCCGATCAGGTAACTGACGCCCCAGCGGCCCCACTGGGCCTCGACGCCGAACCACACCAGCAGGATCAGCGCCAGCCACTTCAGCCCCATGAAGCTGTCGATCGCCACCGACCGCGCAAGGTAACGGCCCGCGCGGTCGCGGCCGAACGCGATCCACGCCGCCTTCCAGTATTCGATCAGGCTGAGATGCCACAGCAGCCAGACCAGCGACTGCCCCAGCGCCAAGAGGGGGCTGAGCTTCAGGTAGGGTGCGGGGCTTTCCGGCCTGTCGCCGAAGGGGACGGGGCCGCCATCCTCCTGATCGGTCTGGGCGCTTGCGGTCATGTCGTCTCCACAAGCTTTCTTTCACCCTGCAGGAACTTGCGGATACGGCGGAACCGCCACGGATCGTAGGTGGCGATCATGTGGTTGTTCAGGTCCGCGATCACGGCGATCACACCCTCGGCTGTCGGCGGTTCGGCCACCTCCAGACCGCGGGCATGGGCGATGTACCGGCCCAGCGCCTCGTATGCGCGGGACGTCTCGTTGAAGATGAACTTCCGCTCCGCGCGGATGCGGTCGAGCATGCCCAGCGCCGCCAGCAACGCAGCATCAGACATCCACTTGCCGGCTTCGCCCACATCCCCGTCCGTCTCGCGGATCCAGTAGGCGCGGATCACGCTCAACTGGACCGCGTTCGTCGCAAGCGACAGCGCCGACAGCGACGGCCCGGCGGTTGTCAGCTGCTCTACCGCTTGGTCAGAATAAAGCTCCTCCGCCGCATCGAACAGTGCGTCGCGCGCCTTGGCACAGTCTGCGCAATGCTTCTCCTCGGTATCGTTCACGCATTCATCGGCGTCGCAATTGGCGCGGGCGATGTAATACCGGCTCAGACTGATCGACATGCGTTCGGCCAGATGCCGCAGGGCCAGAAGCCCGGTTTCCATGAACGGCTCGCTCGCGTCGCGATCTTCGTCGAACGCCTCCAGAGCCTTTTTCAGCTCGATTTCCGCCTCGTCGAGGTCGGCGTCGTTCTCGGCCCGGATCCGCTTGCACACCGCGCTGAGGAAATGCGCCTCCCGCCCGCTGAAATTGCAGACCAGTTCGCCTTTGTCGTTACGGATCGGCGGGATCGAGGGGATGACGTCATGCGCCTTGGCGCGGTCAAGGATGGCCAGCGCCCGGTGCGCGTGGCTTTCCGCCACCGACCACTTGTCCGCCGCCGCGAACGCCGCGCCCAGCGCAAGAAACTGCAGATGGCATTCCAGCCGCCCGTCTTCGCGCTGATCCTCTGGAACGTCGTCGGAAATCGCCTCGAAATCCTTGTGAAACGCGTCCTGTTTCGCCCCGGCATACCCGTATCGGCTGGCCAGCTTGTCGAAGATCGCCTTGGTATTCTTCAGGTTCGAAAACTGCAGGTCCGGCGGGTTCCGGACGATCCATCCCCCGCCCGTGCCCTGCAGCATTTCCGTGCCGAGGTTCGAGAAATGCAGCATCGTGCGATCGCGCGTCCTGTCGACATATTCCATCATCCAGATCGCGGCCGCCTCGAAATCGAGCGGTTCGCTGGTTTCGCCGCCCGACAAACGCTTCAGGTCGTCCGAGATGATCTGGACAAGATGCGCCTGCGACGTTTCATCCAGCGAATGCCAGGACGAGAACCGCGACTGTTTGACCTTGCGCAGCGCCAGCCGGTCCCAGTTCTCGATCACGTCAAGGAACTCTTCCCGGAAGTTCCTGGGCGGTTTCTCGGTCTTGCGACCAAGCGATATGTCCTCCAGCAGCCGGCGTTTCTGCAGGATGGGTCCAGCGGTGTCGACGAACAGCCCGGACAGGAAGCTGAACACCTTGGCGGTCTGCACACCTTCGGCAATCTCGTCATGGGCAAAGGCGTGCAAGTGCCGGACGTAATGCAGGCTGAACCGGTCGAACCAGTTCTTCCGCTCGTCCTGGCCATCGGCGACGTTGAGGAAAAATTCGTTCAACAGTTCCGTGCGCCGCCGGAATTCCGAGTAATCGCCACCCCCGTAAAACCGCCCGACGATATCGTCGAGACTGGTTTCGATCTTGTCCGAACCGTTGTAACTGGCCTCCACGAGGTTGCGGTCGCCGGTGACAAGGACAACCCGCAGATCGAACCCGTGATCAAGAATACGCCGGTTCACGATTGCCAGTTCGGCCAGCGCCTCGGCATCGCGCTGGATGCGCCACGTCTCGGTAGAGCTGGCCCGCACCTTCCGCTGCAACCGCTCTTGCCAGTACCGTTCAAGGAACGCGTGAGCCTCGCGCTCCATCGGCGAATATTCCATGCCGAACAGCGTTTCGAGCCCGGCGACGTTGTAATCCGCAAGGTCCTCCAGCTTGAAACACTTGCGGTCGAACGCGTTGAGGCTGGCGCTTTGACGGGCGACACCGAAACCGCTGAGCACTTCGCGGGTCATGATCTCGTCGACAACGTAGTCGAGGAAGTCGGGAAGGCTGTGGCGCTCACCGTTCTTGGCCCAGCTTTTCAGCGCCAGTTCCACGAACTTCTTCATGTGGTTCCGGCGATCCGCCTCGTTCTGCAGCCTTTGAGTGCCTTTCAGGCTATCGACGCGATGCCTGATCGCGTCGCGCAACCGGTTGGTTTCCTCGAAATGCGCGCGCATCTGCCACAAGGGCGGGCTGGAATTGCGCCCTCCATCCTTCCACGCCGCGTTGGCACCTTCGACCGCGGCATTTGCCAGAAGCTCGGTGATGCGGATGGCAAGGCGATCTTCGGCAGCGCGCTGGACGCGCAGGACCTTGCGATCCTCCGCATCAAGGCCGTATTCGGTCGCGATCTGGTACATGCGCGGCAGCAATTGGCCCAGCCCGTGCCGCGAACGCCCCTGCAAAGGCCCCACCGACCACGGCGCGGTCAGCGCAGTCAGGATCGAAGTGTCGTAGACGTAGATGATCTTGCGGCCGACTTTCTCGTTCGAGAACCGGTGACTTTCGATCTGCCCGAAAAATTCCCGCGCAAGAAACGCGCTGCGGCGGAACAACTGGTGGAATTGTTCCTCGCGGATCAGGCCAAAGCGACGTCCCTTCGTCATGCCGCCGCCTCCCGCCTGTCATCCTCGGCCTTGCGCGCCATGGCGTTTTGCATCGTGAGGGCGATGTCTTCTTCGGTTGGTTCCGCGGCAACCGATGTACCGTCCGAGAACAATAGCCCCGTTTCGGGGTCTTCGAACGACGCGCCGCTGACCGCGTAAGCGGCGACATGCGCGGCGTCTTCATACTCGAACGTCGATTCCGTCATATCGATCGGCGGGGCGAGGACGGCGTATCCCTCTTCCTCGTTGATCGCGACGGCAATGCCTGCCGTGCGCAGGGCCTCGTCGATCAGGTGTTGACCGAGGATGATCGCGTGTTGCCCCGCATTGTCCGTTTCGTAAAATCGGAGGATGGACGCGGTGAAGGTGCGGGCACTATCCCGGCCATCGCTGCCCGGCATCGACACCTCGACCGCGATGTCGGTGGCGGCAAGGAACCCGATCGACGCGCTGACCTCGTGCAGGAAGGTCCGCAGCGGGGAAGCGATCCGCGGCGTGCGCGCGTGGAACGGTTCCTCGACATACGGGTCTTCGCAACGGACATTCGGGTCGACTTTGACCTGGCGGTAGGCTTCGTGGCGATAGACCTGCTCGGTCGTTTGACCGACCCTGACGAACGCGCCATCTTCCGCCTCGGCGAAAACCTCGCATCCCAAGGGCACCGCGCAGGTGGTCACGATCTGAAGGAAGCCGTGGTCATCGTGGAAGAACCTGACGACCGGCGCGGCGAATTCGTGGTTGTCACCCCATGCCAGCTGCATGCCGGGGCGCAGAACGACGCCTTGACCACCCGTGTCGAACGCGTCCTTGCTCATGCGCCGGCCCCTGTCGCGCGGGGCGTGCGTGCATTGGCCCGGAAGCGTGGCATTCCGGCCTCGGCATCGACATAGGCCACGGGCGCCCCGAACAAGCGCCGGTCGAACCCGCCAAGCGCCATCAGCGCGTCGCGGTTTTTCTGCGCGACCTCGCCCCTGTTGTCGCCGCCTTCCGATACGGGCGTCGCGATTTCGACCCAGAACCCGTTTTCGGCACACCGCTGCAGCGACACCTGCGCGCCTTGGTCAAGGTGACGCGCGGCGAACCGGCGGATGCAGGTCAGCCGGTAATCCCACTCGACCGCCTCGGCACCGAGCGTCTCGTCGCCATCGCGCAACAGCCCGAGCCCCTGCATCAGCTTGTGCCGGACAGTGCCGTCCAGCTCGTCCTGGATGCTCTGGAAATTGTAGTCGTCGGGCCGTTTGATCCGCGTGGCGTTCTTCAGCGGTTCGACAATGGCGTTCATGTCGTCCTTGGGACCGACGCGAAGGAATACGAGGTTGGTCTTGAGCGGGATCTCTTCGGACGGCGCACCGTCGTCGCCCTCCAGTCGGATCACCCCGGCCTCTTCATCGTAACTACCGATGGCGAATTTGGCTCGCTTGTCGGGGTTCTCCTCCACGCCATCAAGCCGCGCCGCCAGCAGGCCGAACAGCAGGACGTTGATCATCGACATCTTCTCGGCGCCGCGAAACTCGCGGTCACCGACCAGCAGCACACCGTTGCCCCGCAACGAGTGTTGCTGCGATTTCAGCGCAGTCAGCCGCTGCTTGAGCGCCGGGTGATCCGCCGCGGCCTCGCGCAGAATGTAGGCGAGGTCGTCAAGCAACTCGTCGCCCGGTGCACGCGCGCGCCGGCATGCTGCCAGCACCTTCGCTTCCCAGTCGGATTTCAGGTCTTCCTCGTCGGTGAAATCCGGCCGGCGCGGCGGGACGTGGTATCCGTCTTCACGGCCAGCCGCGATCAAACCCGGCCCGACCATGTCGCTTCGTTCCGGGCCGAACCCGATCCGGATCGCGTCGATCAGCCCACCGTCGCCAAGGCCGCAGACGATCAGCTTGTGCTTCTTGAAGCGGTAGATCTCGCGCTGGAAGTTTTCTAGGTTGTCATCCCACCAATAGCTGTCCGCGCGCGAGCCCTCCAGCAATTGCTCGCGCCCGAAGCCCAGCGCATAGATCACCACGTCGGCCAGCCGCCGGTCCCGATCGCCGTCGCGCGAGATTTGCCAGAGATCCTCTTCATTGCGGCGCACCCGCGCGATGGAGCGGATCGGGGATTCGCAGTGGATCAGGGCCTTTTTCTCGCTGGTGATCTGGGCAACGACCTCGTCGGCCAGCATGTCCTCGGCGATCGCGTGCGCGCTTCCCGCGCTCCAGTTCATCATCGGATGATCGGTCGTCGACAGGTGACGCAGGGCTTCGGGCCAGTCGTTGTAGCTTGGATGGCTGTGCCGGTGATGACAGTCGAGGTGCAGGCCCAGGAGCCGCTGACCGCCCTCGTAGATCTCGGTGTTTTCGAACCCCAGCGCATGCAGCGCGATAAAGCAGGTCAAGCCGCCGATACCGCCACCGCAGATGGCTACCTTCAGTGTCTTGCGCTTGTCACCGTGCTCTCGTTCCACCAGGTCGGCCAGCTCATGCGCCCGTTTCTGGTGCAGGTTGAAATTCACGCGGCTCGCACGGTAATCGAGCGCGTAGAAATTCGGCAGCGTCTTGCGCTGGCCCTTGCACGGCATGTCCGCGTCGTCGCGCTTCCCTGCACACTCGCACCCGTTGGTGTCGCAATACGTGACCGTAAAGAGATCACTTGCGCGTTTTTGCGCATCAGGATTAATCGACATGGGCACCCGTCCTTCGAACGGGATGAAACCAGAAGTCATTTGGTCTTGCAACGAAAGCATGTGGCGAAACCGGTTGGCATTTCCACACCGCGCCCTGTCGGCAATTACGCCCGTGCGCGTGACTTTCCCCGGATTTCAGAAATCGCTGCATAATTGAATTCTGGTCGGTAATTCTCGGACAATTGAAATTCCACGTAAACCATGGCCTATCAAACCGAATCCGGCAAGTGCCGGTGCACCCCGGCGCCGGCGCTCGAGCCACCGCGCATTTCGCGGATCAGGCGGAGGATTTCCCGTTCGCCTCCAACCGGCGGCTGACGGTGTCCACCACCTGGTCGATCAAGGGATGCGTGATGCCGACCTGCCGACCGACCAGTTGCACCAGAAGGTCCACGCGTTCGATCCGGTCGGCGCCGGCATCGATGGCACGCGCCGCCGAGGACGGTTTCAAAAGGTTCTCGGCCGCCTTGGCGTATTTCTCGAACGGGACGTGGCTTTCAGCGTCGGCGCCCAGCCTGTCCACGATGTTGCAGACCGTCTGGTAGACATCCTGCGACGCGCCACGATCCGACAGCACCGCGTCGCGGATTGGTTGCACGCCGTCCGGCAGAACGCAGCGATAGTTCCCGGTCAGAAGCATGGCCCACTTGGCGAACGGCACGAACAGCGAGTCGTGGACCCGCAGCTTGACCGGAACTTCCTGCCCATCGACCCGGACGGCATCGATGTCGTCGGCCAGCTCACGCAGGATCGCGGTGTGGGCGGGGTCCCCGAACGGGGCCGATTTGAAATTCGTCGGCAGGCCGACATGCAGCACGTTCGGCTTTTCCTCGGGCGGGCGGAACGCCTGCGGATCGGGGCTGCACAACGTGACAAGGCCCGGCGCGAAATCTTCCCAGCCAGACGTGTTGTTGAACGCGCCCACAAGACCGCTGACATCCAGCCCACTGATCCGCTGCAGATAGGGCAGCGGCGGCATGTTCATGATCGACACCGCCGGTTTCCTGGCCGCCGCGATCCTCTCCATCAGCGCGCGGATGTCGCCATGTCCGTATTGCGGTTCGGACATCGCCAGCGCGACCATGTCGTACCCGGCGGGATCGACCTGATCGGGTGCCTTGGCGTCCAGCGTGCCCGGAAGGTCATGCGAGTGGAACTCGCGATGCGCATCCTCGCCGCGCAGCTTGATCCGCACCTTCGAGCCTTCGGCATTGAACAGCGCGGCGGTCTGCGCGCGGCAGACAAGCGTCACGTCGTGCCCGGCCATGAGCAACTTGGTGCCAAGAAGGGAACCGTAGGAGGCTCCGAGGATCAGGATTTTCCGGGGCATGTGTCGCGTGCCTTTCAGTCAAACCGCCCGCGCGGCTGTATTCGGGGTTCAAGGGTTTCGTCGCTGGTGCAGCGCGTGGCGCAAGGCCACCCTGCCAGTGTCACTCGGCGGCCTGCGGCCTGGGGTCGCCGACAGCGCCGCTTCCGATGACCTCTTGCAAGGCGTCGCCGTCATATCCCAGCACGTCCTTCAGCACCTCGACGGTATGCTCCCCCAGAAGCGGGGACCGCTCCACCTCGACCGGGCTGTCCGACAGCTTGATCGGGCACCCGACGCTGACATACCGCCCGCGCTCGGGGTGGTCGCATTCCACGATTGTCCCGGTCGCGCGCAGGCCCTCGTCCTCCATCAATTCCTTCATCGACAGGATCGGGCCGACAGGGATGTTCAAAGGATTGCAGATTTCCATGACCTCGAACTTGGTCTTGGTCATGGTCCATGCCTCGATCGCGTCGAAAATCTCGTTCAGCTTGTCGAGCCGTTCGGGCGGCGTGGCGTATCCCTCGGCCTCTTTCCACTCCGGCTTGCCGATCACGTCACACACGTTGCCCCAGACCGCGGCCTGCGTGATGAAATAGGTGTATGCGTCGGGATCGGTCTCCCACCCCTTGCACTTGAGGATGCGGCCCGGTTGCCCGCCGCCGGAATCGTTGCCCGCGCGCGGGGTTGCCTCCCCGAACGGGACGCCCTCGCCATACTGGCTGTATTCCTTCAGCGGCCCGGCGGCGAGGCGCTGCTGATCGCGCAGCTTCACGCGGGTCAGGTTCAGAACGCCATCCTGCATCGCGGCGCTCACCTTCTGGCCGCGTCCCGATCTTTCGCGCTGGTAGAGCGCCGTCACGATGCCGAGGCACAGGTGCAGCCCGGTGCCGGAATCGCCGATCTGCGCGCCGGTCACCAGCGGCGGCCCATCCCGGAACCCGGTGGTCGAGGCCGCGCCGCCCGCACATTGCGCGACGTTTTCATAGACCTTGCAATCCTCGTACTTGCCCGGTCCGAACCCCTTGATCGAGGCGAGGATCATGCGCGGGTTGATCTCCTGTATCCGCTCCCACGTGAACCCCATCCGGTCGAGCGCGCCAGGCGCGAAATTCTCGACCATTACGTCGCATTCCTCGATCAACCGGGTCAGGACCTGCTTGCCCGTTTCGTTCTTGGAATTCAGCTCGATCGACCGCTTGTTGTGGTTCAGCATGGTGAAATAGAGGCTGTCGGCCCCCGGAACGTCCACCAGTTGCTTGCGCGTGGCATCGCCCACGCCGGGTCGTTCGACCTTGATCACGTCCGCGCCGAACCACGCCAGCAACTGCGTGCAGGTCGGGCCCGATTGAACATGGGTGAAATCGAGGACCTTGATACCTTCCAGAGCCTTCATGCCCGCTCCTCCAATCCGGTTTTGCCCGGTCGGCACACGGCTGTTCGCGCCATGACCGGGGCCAGTTTCAGTGTTCCATTGGCGCCTACCGGCATCGGCAAGCCCCGCAACCCCGTTGTTCCATTGTTCGTTCGCACTCGCTTATCCCTTCGCCGCACCACCGCTCACCCCGCAGGAAGCGCGAGCCGCGCCCAGGTGCGGCGGACGTGGTCGTGCAACTGCATGGTGTGTTCGCGGACAAGGCGCGCGGACAGCTCCGCATCCCGCGCCTCGATCGCGCCGATGATACCCGCGTGGTCCACGACCGAACGCTGCACCCGGTCGCCTTCCCGCATCGCGCGGAAGCGCACCGCCTGCATGTGCAGGAACAGCCCGTCGGCCATCTCCTTCAACAGCCCGCAATGCGAGATTTCGAGGATGCGCTGGTGAAAGCGGATGTTGTCGTCGGAATATTCCGAAAGCCGCGCGCTGACGGAGGTACCGTCATATTTCGTGGCGATCCCGCGCAGGCTGGCGATCTCGTCATCGGTGGCGGCTTCGGTCGCAAGGCGGGCCGCCATGCTTTCGAGGGCGGCCCAGGCCACGATCATGTCGAGGATCTGGTCAAGGCTCTTGCGGACGATGAAAACACCCTTGCGCGGCACCACCTGCAACAGCCCGTCCCGTTCAAGCCGCGCGATGGCCTCCCTGAGAGGCGTGCGCGAGATGCCCAGCTGGTCGGCAAGCGAACGCTCGTCAAGTTTCAGCTGCGCGTCCTCGGCATAGATATCGAGGTTGGTGATCGCCTCCTTGAGCCGCTCGTAGACATGGTCCTTGAGCGTCAGGTTGACGACAATCGGCTGCAGCTTCATCTGGGCTTCGTTCCCGGAACTCATAACTTCGTCTCGCGCGGCATGTGGTATACCATAGGCCAGAAAGCGGTGGAGACAAGTCGCTCTGCGCTGCTCTAGTTCAGAAAAAATCGAATGTTTCACCGAGTTCCGTTGCCAGAAATCACAAATGGCATGTGGTATCCCAAAGCGACATCCGAACGATGGCGACCGTTCCAACCCCGGATCAGACTGTCAACTTGGCAAGTTCAAAATGCGAGTCCCGGCCCACTACGGAAAGGGTCCACGCGGTGAAGGTCGCAGGACCTCGGAACGTGGCGGCAAGCGTCTTTGAAGACGCTTGCCCCGCTCAAATGCCAGCCCCTACTCCGCGGCCACCGCCTCTGCCGCTTCGATACGAACGGCCGAGAACTTGAACTCGGGGATCTTGCCGTAGGGGTCCAGCGACGGGTTGGTGAGGATGTTCGCCGCCGCCTCGACATAGGCGAAGGGCACGAACACGTTGCCTTCGGCCACCGCCCTGTCGGCCCGCGCCATGATGGTGATCGACCCGCGCCGCGTTGTCAGGCGCACGTAATCGCCCGCCTTCACGCCCAGATCGCGCAAGGTGCGCGGATGCAGCGAACAGTTTGCCTCCGGCTCCACCGCATCAAGGACCGAGGCCCGCCGCGTCATCGACCCGGTGTGCCAGTGTTCCAGCTGCCGTCCGGTGATCAGGACATGCGGGTACTCGGCATCCGGCACCTCGTCGGGCGGGATCACGTTCGCGGGCGTAAACCGCGCGCGCCCCTCGGGCCGCGGGAAGCCATCGCCGAACACGATCGGCTGGCCGGGATCCTCGGGGCTGAGCGACGGATAGGTCACCGCCGTCTGTTCCAGCCGCTCCCACGTGATGTTGTCGAGGCTGCCCATGTTCAGCTTCATCTCGGCGAAGATCTGGCTGGGATGCGTGTAGTCCCAATCGAGGCCAAGGCGCTTGGCCAGCTCCACCTCGATCCACCAGTCCTCTTTCGCGTCACCGGGGGGCGGCACGGCGGGGCGGCCCATCTGGACCTGACGGTTGGTGTTCGTCACCGTGCCCGTCTTCTCGGGCCACGCCGACGAGGGCAGGATCACGTCGGCATAGTTCGCGGTCTCGGTCAGGAAGATGTCCTGCACCACCAGGTGATCCAGCATCGCCAGCGCGTCGCGCGCATGCTGCACGTCCGGGTCCGACATGGCCGGGTTCTCGCCCAGGATATACATGCCCTTGATGTCGCCATCGTGGATCGCGTGCATGATCTCGACCACGGTCAGGCCCTTCTGGTTCGAGAAATCGCCCGACTTCCACACATCGGTGAAGGCCGACCGCACGCCATCGTCGGTGACGTCCTTGTAGTCCGGCAGGAACATCGGGATCAGGCCCGCATCGGACGCGCCCTGCACGTTGTTCTGACCGCGCAGCGGGTGCAGGCCCGTGCCGGGACGGCCCACCTGCCCCGTCATCAGCGCAAGGCTGATGAGGCAACGCGAATTATCCGTGCCGTGGATGTGCTGGCTGACGCCCATGCCCCAGAAGATCATCGCCGCCTTGGCACCGGCAAAAGTGCGGGCCACGTCGCGCAGCGTATCGGCGTCGATGCCGCAGATCTCGGCCATCTTCTCGGGCGGGAAGTCCGCCAGATGCGCCTTCATGGCGGGCCAGTTCTCAGTGAAGGCCTCGATGTATTGCTGGTCGTAAAGGCCCTCATCGACGATCACGTGCATGATCGCGTTCAGCATCGACACGTCCGCGCCGGGCTTGAACTGCAACATGTGCGAAGCGTGGCGTTTCAGCCCCTGACCGCGCGGGTCCATGACGATCAGCTTGCCGCCGCGCTTGGTAAACTGCTTGAAATAGGTTGCCGCGACGGGGTGGTTCTCCGTCGGGTTGGCCCCGATCACGATGGCAACGTCGGCGTTTTCGATCTCGTTGAACGTGGCCGTCACGGCCCCCGATCCGACGTTTTCCAGCAGCGCGGCCACCGACGAGGCGTGGCACAGCCGCGTGCAGTGGTCGACGTTGTTGTGGCCGAACCCCTGCCGGATGATCTTCTGGAAGAGATAGGCCTCTTCGTTCGAACACTTGGCCGAGCCGAAGCCCGCGATCTCGCGCCCGCGGCCTTTCATGCCGTTGGCCGCGGCATCCAGCGCCTCATCCCAGGTCGCCTCGCGGAAATGGGTGTGAATGTTGGCCGGGTCGACGTTCAACCCCTTCGCGGGCGCATCGTCCCGCCGGATCAGCGGTTTCGTCAGGCGGTGCGGGTGCGCGATATAGTCGAACCCGAAGCGCCCCTTGACGCACAGCCGGTTCTCGTTCGCGGGGCCGTTGATGCCGTCGACATACTTGATCTTGCCGTCCTTGACCTTGAACGACAGCTGGCAGCCAACTCCGCAATAGGGGCAGACGCTTTCGACTTCCTCGTCGAAATCCTTAGTGTCGTTGGTGGTGTCCGCGACAGTGGCGGGCAGCAGCGCGCCGGTCGGGCAGGCTTGCACGCATTCACCGCAGGCGACGCAGGTGCTGGCGCCCATCGGGTCGTCCTGGTCGAACACGATCTTGGCGTCGTGCCCGCGACCCGCCATGCCGATCACGTCGTTGACCTGCACCTCGCGGCACGCGCGGACGCACAGGTTGCAGTGGATGCAGGCATCGAGGTTCACGCGCATCGCGACGTGGCTGTCATCCAGCAGCGGCACGCGCGCCTGTTCGATCGCCGGGAAACGGCTTTCGCTGACATCGTTCATCGCCGCCATGTCCCAGAAATGCGAGGACGCATCATGCGGCTTTGCGGGCTGGTCGGCGGCCAAAAGCTCGACCACCAGCGCGCGGGATTTCTCGGCGCGGTCGGTGTCGGTCTTCACGACCATGCCGTCCGCGACGGGCCGGATGCACGAGGCGACCAGCGTGCGCTCGCCCTCGACCTCGACCATGCAGGCGCGGCAGTTGCCGTCGGGGCGGTATCCCGGTTCGGGTTTGTGGCAGAGATGCGGGATCACAAGGCCCCGACCGTTCGCCGCTTCCCAGATGGTGGTGCCTTCGGGCACGGTGACGTCTTTCCCGTTGAGGGAGAAGGTGACGGTGGTCTCGACGATATCCTTCATCTCAGATCTCCTCACCGAAATGTTTCATGACCATGCGTATGGGGTTCGGCGCCGCCTGCCCCAGCCCGCAGATCGAGGCATCGGCCATCACCGTGCACAGGTCTTCCAGCAGGTCCTGATCCCACGTTTCGGCCTGCATCAACTTCACAGCCTTCTCACACCCCGACCGGCAGGGCGTGCATTGGCCGCAGCTTTCATCCTCGAAGAACTTCAGCATGTTCAGCGCCGCGTCGCGGGCGCTGTCCTTGTCCGACAGGACGACCACCGCCGCCGAGCCGATAAAGGTGCCGTGCGGTTGCAGCGTGTCGAAATCCAGCGGCACATCGTCCATCGACGCGGGCAACAGGCCCGAGGACGGGCCGCCCGGCTGGTAGGCCTTGAACGTGTGCCCATCGGCCATGCCGCCCGCCGCCTCGATGATGTCGAGGATCGTGGACCCCGCCGGCAGCAGGAAGACGCCCGGTTTCGCCACGCGCCCGGATACCGAGTAGGACCGCAACCCCTTGCGGCCGTTCTTTTCAGTCGCGTTCAGGCATTCCGGCCCCTCGCGGCAGACCTTGGCCACCCAGTGCAGCGTTTCGACATTGTGGACGAGCGTGGGACGGTCGAAGACACCCACCTGCGCGACGAAAGGCGGGCGGTGGCGCGGCAGGCCACGCTTGCCTTCGATCGACTCGATCATCGCGCTTTCCTCGCCGCAGATATACGCGCCCGCGCCACGGCGCAGGTCGATATATCCCGGCTCCACGATCCCAGCCGCTTCAAGTGCAGCGATCTCGTCCGCGAGGATCTTCAGGACGGCGGGGTATTCGTCCCGCATGTAGATAAAGCACGTCTCGGCCTCGACCGCCCATGCGGCGATCAGCATGCCTTCAAGGAACAGGTGCGGCGTGCGTTCAAGGTAATAGCGGTCCTTGAACGTGCCCGGCTCGCCCTCGTCCCCGTTCACGGCAAGGTAGCGCGGGCCGGGATTGGCCCGGACAAACCCCCACTTCTTGCCCGACGGGAAGCCCGCGCCACCAAGGCCGCGCAGCCCGCTTTCCAGCACCTTCGCCTGCACCTCTTCCCAGTTGCCTGAGGCGCGGAGGTTGGTCAGCGCCTCGTACCCGCCGCCCGCGCGATAGGCGTCGAAGCTTTCGTAGTCGGGGATGTCGGCATGGGTGTGGCCCGCCGCGAGGGCGGCATGCACCTTTTCCGGCGTGGCGTGGTCGATGTGATGGTGGCCCAGTTCCAGCACCGGCGCGGTATCGCACCGCCCCATGCAGGGCGCGCGCACCACCCGCACCTCGGACGCATCCAGCCCATCCTCCAGCGCCTTTTGCAGCGCCTCGGCCCCCGCCAGTTCGCAAGACAGGCTGTCGCAGACCCGGATCGTCAGCGCGGGCGGCGGCGTCTCGCCATCGCGCACCACGTCGAAATGGGCATAGAAGGTCGCGACCTCGTACACCTCGGCCTGCGCCATCCGCAATTCGTCGGCAAGCGCGGCGATGTGGGGCGCGGACAGGTGCCCGTGCGCATCCTGGATCAGGTGCAGATGCTCGATCAGCAGATCGCGCCGACGCGGGCGGTCACCCAGCAGCGCCCGGACTTCGGCCAGCGCGCCGTCGTCGACCTGCCGGCCCTTGGGCGTCTTGCGGGATTTCCCCGTGCCCTTGCGTTTCCAGACGCCTTTTTGATCGTCGAGCGGTGCCATCGCAATTCTCCCTTGTACCGGCATCCTGAATTCAGGAAAGCCAATCGTCAAATCGCGATTCGTAAAGATGCGATAAGTTGCGCCTATTGATCCGCAACCGCGCGGCGCAGCGCGTCAATCACCGGCAATGCTTGGGCCCGACGCGACACGATCAGGGCCACCGGCTTGCGGATCTCGGGATCGACAAGCGGCAGGATCCGCACGCCCGGCCGCAGCGACAGGTTCTCGATGAAAAGGCGCGGCAGCACCGTCGCGCCGGCCCCGTCCATCACCATGGCCATCGCGGCAGAGAACCCGGCAGTTTCCGCGATGACGGTCGGCGCCACGCCCGCCTCGCGAAAGATCGTGTCAAGGATCCTGCGGTTCTGCATGTCCCGGTTGAGCAGGACCAGCGGCAGCCCCGCCGCCGCCTCCCATGTCGCAGTCGCACCCTCCGGCGCCAACGCGTCCCCGACCAGCAGCGCGTATTCCTCGTCATAGACCGCTTCGATCTGGTGTATGTCGGCGGGCGTGCCCTCGACATAGGTAAAGCCTGCATCCAGCTGCCCGTCATCGACACCCTGCTGCACGGCAAAGGACGTTGCTGTCTCCAACCGCAGGCGGATACCGGGATATTGCCGGTGCAACCGGCTTGCCACGCGCCCGGCAAACGGCGCGGCAGAAGGTATGACGCCCAACACAAGATCGCCCACGACCTCGCCCCGCGCCGCCCTCACGCCCTCTTCCAGCGTCCGCACGCGATCAAGGATGGCGCGGGCATGGTCCAGCACCAGCTCCCCCTCCGCCGTCAGCCCGTGATACCGATTGCCGCGCTTGACGATCCGCGCGCCCAGCTGGTCTTCGAGGTTGCGGATGCGCATCGAAAAGGCCGGTTGCGACAAGGCGCATTTCTTGGCGGCCCGCGCGAAATGCTCCTGCTGCACCAGCGTCACGAGGCATTGAAGGTCTTTGAGATCGATCATGGGTCTTCGGATCGCCTGCGGTCTGTCGCGTGCCAGCGCCTTGGAACGGCCCTTTCCAGCTACTGCGTTTCGGACGCATGCGGAAGGCCCGCGGTGGCCGGAACGGCGGTGCCGGACGCAAAGGACGCGCTTTGCAACCGGGAACCGGGGCACCGGAGCAAGGGTCCGGGTGCAACACTTCCGGATTTCCGACGCAAACGGTCTGGAAAAACGGCAACAAAGCGCCACCTTGGAATTGCTGGCCCGGGCTGGCACACATCCGCTTGCATTGACCTTCGAAAGACATAAGAACTCCGCCCGTGTCACTGTTCTTCATAGTCGCTCTGCCCTTCCTCGGCGCTTTGCTTCCGGGCGTGATGAACGCTGCGGGGCGGTCGTCCTGTGCAGGCGTTACCTTCACGGTCTCGCTGTCGGCCTTCGTGGGGCTTCTGACGAACCTGCCCGCCATCCTGCGGGGCGAGGTCGTCAAGGCGCGCATCGCGTGGATGCCCGAGCTTGGCCTCGACGCGACCTTCATGCTCGACGGGCTGGGCTTCTTCTTTGCCTTCCTGATCCTCGGCATCGGCCTGCTGATCATCGCCTACGGGCGGCATTACCTCAGCCGCGACGACAACATGGGCGAATTCTTCACCTACCTGCTGCTGTTCCAGGGCGCGATGGTGGGCATTGTCCTCAGCGACAACATCCTGCTGTTGCTGGTCTTCTGGGAGCTGACCTCGCTGTCGTCCTTCCTGCTGATCGGATACTGGAAACACCTGCCCGAAGGCCGGCAGGGCGCGCGGATGGCGCTGACAGTGACCGGAATGGGCGGGCTTGCGATGATCGGTGGCATGCTGATCCTCGGCCAGATCGTCGGCAGCTATGACCTCAGCGTGATCCTGCAGAACCGCGACCTGATCCAGGCCGACCCGCTATACCTGCCGGCGCTGATCCTGATCCTCTTGGGCTGCTTTACCAAGTCGGCGCAGTTCCCGTTCCATTTCTGGCTGCCGCACGCCATGGCCGCGCCGACGCCGGTATCGGCCTACCTGCACTCGGCAACCATGGTGAAAGCGGGCATCTTCCTGATGGCCCGCATGTGGCCCGCACTGGCCGGGACGACGGAATGGTTCGTGATCGTGACCTCGGCGGGACTGATCACCATGGTGATCGGCGCCGTGATCGCGCTCTTCAAGCACGATCTTAAGGCGCTGCTGGCCTTCTCCACCGTCAGCCAGCTTGGCCTGATCACGATGCTTCTGGGCACCGGCACCGCCTTTGGCGCGATGGCGGCAATGTTCCATATCCTCAACCACGCGACGTTCAAGGCGGCGCTCTTCATGTCGGCGGGCATCGTCGACCACGAAGCGCACACCCGCGACATCCGTCGCCTAGGCGGCCTGCGGCACCTGATGCCGGTGACCTTCACCATCGCCACCATCGGGGCGCTGTCGATAGCGGGCATCCCGTTCCTGAACGGGTTCCTGTCGAAAGAGATGATGCTCGAAGAGATGACGCGCACCGTCATGTTCGACAGCCCGCTGCTGGTGCCGGTTCTGGCGACCATCGGGTCGCTCTTCTCGGCCGCCTATTGCTTCCGCTTCGTCGGTCACACGTTCCTTGGCCCCGTGCGCGACGACTACCCGTCCAAACCGCACGACCCCAATCCCGGCATGTGGATGCCACCCGCGATCCTTGCCGTCCTCGTCGTCGTGATCGGCACGGCGCCCTTCCTTGCCGAACCCTTCGTCAAGCTGGTGACGGCCTCGGTCCTCGGTATCGAGGCCGAGGTGCCGAAATCCTATATCAAGATCTGGCACGGCCTTGTCCCGGCGCTTTACCTTTCGGTGATCGCGCTTCTGGGCGGCCTTGTCCTGATGCTGATCTTCAACCCGCTGCTGCGGCTGTGGGACGCGATGCCGCGGCCCGAGGCGAAAACGATCTTCGACGCCATCGTCGCGGCGTCGGTCTCTGCCGCGCGGGCGCTGACCTTCACGCTGCATAACGGGTCCTTCACCCGCTACGCGATGATCGGCGCCATCGCCATCCTCGCCGCCGGCTACCATGCGTGGATCACGGGCAGCGTCGGCACGCCGACGCGTGCCGTTCAGGCAGCCGGGCCGGTGCCGATTGCCGGCTGGGCCATGCTGGTCGCGGCGTCGCTTGGGCTGGTATTGCTGCACCGCAACCGCTTTTTGTCCCTGATCTTCATCGGGATCGTCGGGCTGATGGTGTCGATCGGGTTCGTCTATCTCAGCGCGCCGGACCTCGCCATGACCCAGTTCACGGTCGAAGTGGTGACGATCATCCTGCTGTTGCTGGCGCTGAATTTCCTGCCCAACCGCACGCCCGTCGAAAGCACCACGCTGCGCCGCGTCCGCGATGCCAGCGTCGCCGTCGCCAGCGGGCTGGCGACCTTCGCGCTGGCCTATCACTACCTCCTGCGCGATGCGGTCGGCACGCCGATTTCCGAGTTCCACCTCGCCAATTCGTACAAGGGTGGCGGCGGCACCAACGTGGTTAACGTGATCCTCGTCGATTTCCGGGGCTTCGACACCTATGGCGAGATCATCGTGCTCGGCATCGCGGCGCTGTTGATCTTCGCCCTGACCGAAACGCTGCTGCGCGGCCCCGTCCGCGCGCGGCTTCTCAACCGCGTGCCCGACCAGCCGCGTGCGGGCGACATGCACCCGATGATGATGGTCGTGGTCACCCGTGTCCTGATGCCCGTGGTCCTGATGGTGGGTTTCTACATCTTCCTGCGCGGCCACAACGAACCGGGTGGCGGGTTCATCGCGGGCCTGATCGTGTCCATCGCGGTGGTGATGCAATACATGGCCAGCGGGTTCTCGTGGGCCACCGCGCGGCTGCGCTATCCCTATCACGGGATCATCGGCGCGGGCGTGCTGATCGCCGGGTTCACCGGGATCGGATCGTGGTTCGTGGCAAAACCCTTCCTCACGTCGGACTTCACCTATGTGCGCATTCCCCCGTTCGAGAAATTCGAACTCGCCACCGCCGCCCTGTTCGACCTTGGCGTGTTCCTCGCGGTGGTCGGCGCGGTGATGCTGTCGCTTGAAAGCTTCTCCCGCCTCGCACGGCGGGCCAGCTCGCAGGACAGCGAACACCCGATGGACATCGACCCCTCCCGCGAGGAAGGCGCCCTCGCGCCTGATGGCACCAAGCCGGAGGCCGGGTAGGATGGAACTGCTCGTCGCCTCCGCCATTGGCGTTATGACCGCCGCCGGGATGTACCTTGTCCTGCGGCTGCGCACCTTTCCCGTGATCCTCGGCATGTCGCTGCTGACCTACGCCGTGAACGTCTTCCTGTTCGCGTCCGGTCGCCTGACCATCGGCGCGCCGCCGATCCTGCGCGACGGGGTCACCACCTACACCGACCCTCTGCCGCAGGCGCTGGTGCTGACGGCCATCGTGATCTCCTTCGGGATGACGGCGGTCGTGGTGATGATCGGGCTCGGCGCGTACCTCGGCTCGGACGACGACCATGTCGACGACGCGCCCGTGCCACGCACCAGTGAGCCGGAGGACCCGGCATGACCCACTGGATCATCGCCCCCATCGTCCTGCCCGCGATGCTGGCCCCGTTCATCGTGCTGGCCGCGCGGTACCACGTCGGCATCCAGCGCGTCTTCTCGGTCGCGGGCGTGCTGGCGCTGATCGGTATCTCCGCCGGGCTCGCATGGCAGGTGTCGGACGGATCGGTCATCTATTACCGGCTGGGCGACTGGGCCGCGCCCTTCGGCATCGTGGTGGTCGGAGACCGCCTGTCGACCCTGATGATCCTGCTGACGTCGGTGCTGGCGCTATTCGTGCTGCTGCACGCCATCGGGGCCGACTGGGACCGCCGCGGGCGCCATTTCCACGCGCTCTTCCAGTTCCAGCTGATGGGCATCCTCGGCGCGTTCCTGACCGGAGACCTGTTCAACCTCTTCGTCTTCTTCGAAGTCCTGCTGATCGCGTCCTACGGCCTGATGATCCACGCGGGTGGCAACGCGCGGCTGCGCGCGGGCGTGCAATACGTGCTGTTCAACCTGATTGGCTCTACGCTGTTCCTGTTCGCGCTCGGCTCGATCTATGCCGAAACCGGCACACTCAACATGGCCGACCTCGCCCAGCGCGTCGCGCTGATCGGGCCGGAGGAAACGGTGGGCATCCGCGTCGCTGCCGTGCTCCTGCTCTTGGTCTTCGCGATCAAGGCCGCGCTGGTGCCGCTGCACTTCTGGCTGCCGTCGAGCTATGCCGAGGCGCCCGCCCCGGTCGCGGCGCTGTTCGCCATCATGACCAAGGTCGGCGCCTACGCGATCATCCGCGTCTACACGCTGATCTTCCCGCCCGACCTCGACGTGACGGCGGGCTTGTTCGACCTGTGGCTCCTGCCCGCCGCGCTTGTCTCGCTCGCCATCGGGATGATCGGCGTGCTGGCCGCGCAAAGGCTCGACCGGCTGGTCGCCTATTCGATCATCGGATCGATGGGGATGGTGCTGGTGTCCATCGCGCTGTTCACGCCCGAAGGCATCGCTGCCGCGCTCTACTACATTGTGCACTCGACCCTCGCGGGCGCGGTCCTGTTCCTGGTGGTCGACCTGGTGCGCACCGGCCGCGGTTCGGTCGAACTGACGACCCAACCGCCCATGGCCGGTACCGCGCTGACGGCGGGCCTGTTCTTCCTCGCCGCCATCGCGATGGCGGGCCTGCCGCCGCTTTCGGGGTTTCTCGGCAAACTGCTGGTGCTCGACGCCGCATATGGTACCGACCTGATGACGTGGATCTGGGCCATCGTGCTGGGATCGAGCCTTGTCAGCATCCTCGGCTTCGCCCGCGCGGGCAGCGTGCTGTTCTGGAAAGCCCACAGCGTCGCGCCGACCGAGGAAGAAGAAAGCACCAAGGACGGCGACGACGGCGGCGACGAAGACGAACCCGATGCGGGCGCACCTTCGCGGCTGGCCTATGCCGCAACCGGCGGCCTGCTGGCCCTGCTCGTCGCGCACACCGTCTTTGCCGGGCAGGTGCACGGCTACACCATCGACATGGCGGCGCAGCTCTTCGCGCCCGACAGCTATATCTCGACAGTGCTCGACACGCCGGGCAAGCTCAGCGCACCGAAGGAGGGCAACTGACATGGCGCGCGCCTATCGCTGGCTCCTGCCCCACCCGCTGCTGACGCTGATCCTCGCCGTCGTGTGGATCCTGTTGCAGAACGAGGTCACCGCCGGAATGGCCGTGTTCGGCGTGATCCTCGGCATCCTGATCCCTTGGGTCACGTCGGTCTGGTGGCCGGACACGCCGAAAGGGTTCCGGATGGGCAAGATGATGTCCTACAGCCTCGTCGTGATCTGGGACATCCTCGTCGCCAACATCCAGGTCGCGTGGATCGTCATCAGCGTGCCCAATGCGCGCCTTACGCCGGCCTGGATCGTCGTGCCGCTGGAACTGAAAAAGCCCGAGGCGATCACCGTCCTCGCCGGCACCATCACCCTGACACCCGGCACCGTGTCCGCCGACCTGTCGGACGAGGGACACAGCCTGCTGGTCCACGTCCTGCACACCGATGACCCCGACGCCGTGCGGGACGAGATCAAGCAACGGTACGAGCGCCGCCTGTTGGAGATCTTCACATGATTGCCGCAAACGACATGATGCACGCCGCGCTGGCCATTGCGCTGCTCTCCCTTGTGATCGGACAGATCCTGTCGATGGTGCGGCTGGTCATCGGGCCAACGCCCGGAGACCGCATCCTCGCGCTCGACACGATGGTCATCAACGCGCTTGGCCTTGTCATCGTGCTGGGCATCCACCAGGGCGTGCGCGTCTATTTCGAGGTCGCCCTGCTGATCGCGATGCTGGGTTTCGTGTCCACCGTGGCGCTGGCCCGGTTCATCCTGCGGGGGGACATCATCGAATGATGTGGGAAGCGATCGCCCTTTACGCCGCTGCCGTCTCGCTGCTTATCGGAGCGGGGTTCATCGTGGTCGGCGTCATCGGCCTTCTGAAGTTCAACGACCCCATGACGCGCCTGCACGCGCCCACCAAGGTCGGAACCGTCGGGATCGGCATGCTGCTGCTGGCCTCGCTTCTGAATTCGCTTGCCGTGGACAATCCGTCGATCCACGAATTGCTCATCATGGCCTTCCTGTTCGTGACGGCCCCGGTCTCTGCCAATTTCATCGCCAAGGTCAGCATCCACCGCCGCGATTGCGAGCCACCTCCGGCTCCGCCACATGACGAGAACTGGTCAACGCTCAGCGCTCCGGATGCCGAGGACAGCTAGTTCCGGACACCCCTGATCGGAAAACGCTGGATTTCCCGGCCAGCGATGCACTTTAGTTGCAAGGCGGCAAGCCGGGGAGGAAGCATGCGCACCAGCGTCGTGATCATCGGGGGCGGTCCCGCCGGGCTGCTTCTGGGTCAGCACCTGAACAGGGCGGGGATCGACAACGTGATCCTCGAACGCAGGACACGCGACCACGTGCTGGGCCGCATCCGCGCCGGGGTCCTTGAAATCGGCACGGTGGAACAGATGCGCAGCGTCGGGCTGGGCGCGCGGATGGACCGCAAAGGCTTCGTCCATGACGGCACCATCATCTCGTACAACAACGACGAGATCCGCATCGACTTCGCCGTGCATACCGACCGATCGGTGCTGGTCTACGGCCAGACCGAGGTCACCCGCGACCTGTACGAGGGCCGCGATGCCGACGGCGCGCAGACCCTGTTCGAGGTGGACAATGCCGTGATCGAGGACGCCACGACCGACGCGCCCTTCGTCACCTTCACGCGCAATGACCAGGGCCACCGCATCGATTGCGATTACATCGCGGGATGCGACGGGTTCCACGGCGTCAGCCGCCCGACCATCCCGGCAGAGGTCCGGCGCGAATATGAAAAGGTCTATCCCTTCGGCTGGCTCGGCATCCTGTCGGAAACCCCGCCCGTGCATGACGAACTGATCTATGCCAATTCCGACGCCGGTTTCGCGCTGTGTTCGATGCGGAACGCCAATCTCAGCCGCTACTACATCCAGTGCGACGCCTCGGACGATCCCGCTTCATGGTCCGACCAGGCCTTTTGGGACGAGTTGCGCCGCCGCATCCCCGGAGCCTATGCCGACATCCTCCAGACCGGCCCGTCGATCGAGAAATCCATCGCGCCGCTCAGGTCCTTCGTGTGTGAACCGATGCAGTGGGGGCGCCTGTTCCTGTGCGGTGACGCGGCCCATATCGTGCCACCCACGGGCGCCAAGGGCCTGAACACGGCGGCAAGCGACGTCTACTACCTCGCCAATGCGCTGAAACGTCACTACCTCGACGCGGATGGCGCGGCGCTTGCCGGCTACTCCGAACGCGCGCTGGCCCGTGTCTGGAAGGCAGAACGGTTCAGCTGGTGGATGACGCGCCTGTTGCACCACTTCCCCGACCAGTCGGCATTTGACCACAAGATGCAGATGGCCGAGGTCGCGTTCCTCAAATCCAATGCCGAGGCGCAATCGGTCCTTGCCCAGAACTACGTCGGCCTGCCGTACTGATCGCGTTCAGGCCGGGTCGCCAAACCCCAGCGCATCCGACATCGCCATCGCGGTCATGCCTCCGTCGATCACGATGTCCTGCCCCTTGATCCAGTGCGATTGCGGTGACAGCAGGAACAGGATCACGTCCGCCACCTCGTCCGCCTCTCCGGCCCGTCCGGCCCGCGCGATGTTGCGCGCCACCTTCTCGCCAAAGGCCGCCGTGAAATCGTCGAGGATGCCGGTGCTGACGGCGGCGGGGCTGACCGAGTTGATCCGCAACCCACGCGCCACCATCGCTTCGGTCCGCGCAAGGGTCAGCGCGATCACCGCCTCCTTGGACAGGTTGTAGGCGCGCACCGGGTCGATCCCGCGCTCGGCAACGAACGCCGCCACCGTCGCATGGTCACAGGCCATCAGCCCCTTGATCTCGTCCACGCTGTCGCGCCATGCCGCGCCCGCGCGCGAGGCGACGTTCACGACGGACGCACCGTCCGACAACCGGCCCACCATCCCGTCTAAGAACCGCCGAAGCCCAAGGAAATTCACCCGAAGGATCGCCTCTTCCAGCCCGTCGCGGGGCGGCAGGCCGGCATTGTTGACCAGCCCGTCAAACCGGCCCTCCACCTGCGCCAGCGCTGCGTCGATGGCGTCCGGGTTGCTTATGTCCGTGCAAATCCACGACTGCGCATGATCGGCAGGTTCGGCGATGTCGAACACGACAACCTCGTGCCCCTGCCCTGCCAGCTTCCGCAGGACCGAGGCACCGATCCCCGTCGCGCCCCCCGTCAAAGCGATCCTCATGCGCGTCTCCTCCCGATGACAGGCAAAACCATAGCCACGGGCGGCCCGAAGGCCAGCACTGCATGCATCGCATCTGTCTGGAGGATCAGTGGTGAGCCGTGCAGGGTTCGAACCTGCGACCCACTGATTAAAAGTCAGTTGCTCTACCAACTGAGCTAACGGCCCACGAGGCGCCTATCTAGAAACAGCCCCGCACCGGGTCAACCCCGAATCCAGACATTCCGTCACGCGGGGTGGAATTGCCGCACCCGCCCCCGTATATGCCCCGACATGACGACCGATCGCGCCCCCGGCCTGCCGTTCATGAAGATGCACGGGCTTGGCAATGACTTCGTCGTGCTGGACGCACGGACGGGGCCTGTCGCGCTGTCGGAAAACCAGATCGTCGCCATCGGGGACCGCCATCGCGGCATCGGGTTCGACCAGCTGACGGTGATCGAGGATCGCGGGAATAGGCTCCACCTCACCTTCTACAATCAGGACGGGTCAACGGCCGCCGCCTGCGGCAACGCCACGCGCTGCGTCGCGCGGCACGTGATGGACGAGATCGGCGTGGACGCCCTGACGCTCACCACCGAACGCGGCACGCTTCAGGCGCAACGCGCGGGCGACCTGATCTCGGTCAACATGGGCCAACCGCAACTGGCGTGGGACGAGGTACCGCTGGCGCGGGAGATGGACACGCTGGAACTGCCCATCGACGGGGCGCCCACGGCGACCGGCATGGGCAATCCGCATTGCACTTTCTTCGTGGACAATGCCGAGTCCATCGACCTTGCCACGCGCGGGGCCGAGATCGAACACCACCCGCTCTACCCCGAACGCACCAACGTGCAATTTGCCCACCTCGTCGGCCCCGACCACCTGCGCATGCGGGTTTGGGAGCGGGGCGTAGGCGTCACGCTCGCCTCCGGCTCCTCCTCCTGCGCCACCGCCGTTGCCGCCGCGCGGCGCGGGCTGACCGGGCGCAAGGTGCGGATCGATCTTGACGGTGGCACGCTCTGGATCGACTGGCGCGACGACGGCGTCTGGATGACCGGGGACACCTGCCATGTCGCCTCCGGCACCTTCACCGCCGATTTCCTGAACGCACACGCATGAGCCTGAAATTCTCAACCCACGGCTGCCGTCTCAACGCCTACGAGACGCAGGCGATGCGCGATCTGGCGACGGGCGCGGGGCTGGGCGATGCCGTGGTCGTCAACACCTGCGCCGTGACCGCCGAAGCGGTGCGCAAGGCGCGGCAGGACATCCGCAAGCTGCGGCGCGAGAACCCGGATGCCAAGGTCATTGTCACCGGATGCGCGGCACAGATCGACCCCGACAGCTTTGCCGCGATGGACGAGGTCGACCACGTCATCGGCAATTCCGAAAAGATGCAGCCCGCCACATGGGCGGGCCTTGGCACTGGCGACACCGAGCCGGTCGTGGTCGACGACATCATGTCCGTCACCGAAACCGCGGGCCACCTGATCGATGGGTTCGGCACCCGCTCCCGCGCCTACGTGCAGGTCCAGAACGGCTGCGATCACCGCTGCACCTTCTGCATCATCCCCTACGGACGCGGCAATTCGCGGTCCGTCCCGGCGGGCGTCGTCGTGGACCAGATCAAGCGGCTGGTGGATACCGGTTTCAACGAGGTCGTCCTGACCGGCGTCGACATGACGTCATGGGGCGCCGACCTGCCCGGAGCGCCGCGCCTTGGCGATCTGGTCATGCGCATCCTGAAACTGGTGCCGGACCTGCAGCGCCTGCGGATCAGTTCGATCGACTCCATCGAGGTGGACGAGGCCCTGATGCAGGCCATCGCGACCGAGCCACGCCTGATGCCGCACCTGCACCTGTCGCTTCAGGCGGGAGACGACATGATCCTGAAACGCATGAAACGTCGCCACCTGCGCGACGACGCCATCGCGTTTTGCGAAGAGGCCCGCCGCCTCCGCCCCGACATGACCTTCGGCGCCGACATCATCGCCGGCTTCCCGACCGAGACGGAGGCGATGTTCGCCAACTCGCTCAGGCTGGTCGATGAATGCGACCTGACATGGCTGCACGTCTTCCCCTACTCGCCCCGCCCCGGCACGCCCGCCGCGCGGATGCCGCAGGTCGACGGGCGCGCGATCAAGGACCGCGCCGCGCGCCTGCGCAAGGCCGGGGAGGATGCCGTCCAGCGCCATCTCTCTGCGCAGGTCGGGCAGACCCATGCCGTCCTCATGGAAAACCCGCATATGGGCCGCACGCCGCACTTTGCCGAGGTGACCTTCGACGCGCCCCGGCCCGAAGGGCAGATCGTGCAAGCCACAATCACGGGCCTCGACGCAAACCAGCTTTGCGCGATGTGAACCGGGCCTCCGGCATTGCTGGACAATCGTGGCGGTTCCTGACCAACTCGCGCCATGCATCCGAACCCGATCTTCCGTGGCCGCGCCGATGCGCGCAATCTCGACTTCGCCCGCGCGCAGGGGTTCGGCGCGCTGATCGTGGCGGTCGACGGTGTGCCACAGATCGCGCAGGCCCCGTTCCTTCTGTCAGATGACGACGCCCATGCCGACCTGCACCTGTTGCGGTCCAACCCGGTCTGGCGCGCACTGGACGAACCCCGGCAGGCGACGCTGCTGGTGACTGGCGCGCATGGCTATATCTCGCCCGACTGGTACGGCATCGACGACCAGGTACCGACGTGGAACTACGTCTCGGTCCACCTCACCGGCACGCTCGAACGCCTGCCGACCGGTGCGCTGCGCGACACGCTCGACGCCCAAAGCGCGCATTTCGAGGCGCTGACGGCACCAAAGCCGCCATGGACCACCGACAAGATGCCGCGCGACCTGATGGCAAAGATGATGCGCACGATCATGCCCCTGCGTCTCACCATCACCGGGATCGACGGCACGTGGAAGCTGAACCAGAACAAACCAGACGCCGCCCGCCTCTCTGCCGCCGACGCGGTCGAAGCGCACGGGCTGGGGCTGGACACCCGAACCCTCGCCGCGCTGATGCGCGATCCCCCGGAACAGGAGAGCCCATGATGAAACTCTACCAGGCCGATGCCTCGCCCTTCGTGCGCAAGGTGCGCGTGCTGCTGCACGAAACCGGGCAATATGACGACGTGGAGCACGTTCCGGTGCAGATCACGCCCGTCTCTCCCGACGCCGCCGTCAGCGCCGCCAATCCCCTCGGCAAGATCCCCGCGCTCGAACGCCCCGATGGCCCTGCGATCTATGACAGTCGGGTGATCTGCCGGTACCTCGACGCGCGCAAGGGCGCGGGGCTCTACCCCGAGGCGCGGATCTGGGAGACGCTGACGCTGGAGGCCACCGCCGACGGCATCATGGAGGCCGCGGTGCTGATGGTCTACGAGGCCCGCGTACGCCCCGAGGAGAAACGCTTTGACGGTTGGATCGACGCGCAATGGACCAAGGCCATCGGCGCGGTGAACACCATCAACGCCCGCTGGATGAGCCACCTGCACGGACCGCTGGACGCGGCCCATATCGCGGTGGCCTGTGCGCTGGGATACCTCGATTTCCGGCATGGCGACCGCGACTGGCGCTCCGCCAACGGCCCACTGGCCGCATGGTACGCCGAATTCTCCGCCCGCCCCTCGATGCAGGCGACGGTGCCGGGATGATCCGCGCCGGCGGCGCTGTCAGAACTTCAGGTTGATCCCGAAATTCAGCGCATTGGTGTTGATGTTGGTGTTGAGCGTCCCGCCGCCTTCAAGTTCGGCCTCGTTCCGCGAATGCGTGAACTGGTATTCGCCGAACAGCGAGAAGCGGTCGCTCAGATCGTAACTCATGCCTGCCGTCAGCCGCAGGGCCGGGCCGGTGAACTGGTATTCGAACGTGTCCGGCCCCACGATCGGGTCCGCATCCACATGCGGGATCGCCACGCCAAGGCCGCCGCCGACATAGGGCGTCAACCGCCCGCTGGCCCACGCATCCGGCCACCGGCGCATCACGTTGACCGTCAGGATGTTCAGCCCGTCGGTCAGTTCAAGGTTGTTGAAACCGGCTGCCTGCGCCTCCGAATCCGGGGCGTAGACCTTGGTGTGGGTGAACTCGACGCCGAACCCCAGCGTCGCCGACTGCCACCACGTTCCACGCACGCCGTAATAGGGCGGCGGGGCGAACGAATTGCCTTCCCAGCCGATCAGCGCGTCATAGCTGCCGCCGCCCGCGGGCAGGTCGCCCCGGATGCGGCTGTGCGGCGCGGTCTGGACGCCCGTGTAGAAGCCAAGCTCGACCTCTGCCGCCGCGGGGATCGCGGCGGATGCTGTCAGAACAGCGGCAAGGATCAGGGCACGAAGCATGTCTGAGCGTCTTTCAATGGAAGTGACCCAGATATAAGCCCGGATATCCACAGCGACAACAGTGACAGATCGGCCACAACGGCCTGCGCGCGTTTGTCCGCTGGACGATTGTGCGACCACAGGTTAGTTAGCCGCTTGAATGGGCGGGAATCTACCGTCCAGCCGTCATTTTCGGCCGAATCCGGCCCATCAGCTACGGAGAACCCCCGTGTCCCACGCAGACGATCACGCAGGCACCCGGCGCGACTTCCTCTTCTACGCCACCGGCGGGGCTGGAGCAGTCGTGACCGGCGCAGCCGTCTGGCCCCTGATCAACCAGATGAACCCCTCCGCCGACGTGCGCGCGCTCAGCTCGATTCGCGTCGATGTCTCGGCGGTCGAACCCGGCACCCAGCTTACCGTCAAATGGCTCGGCAAGCCGGTCTTCATCCGCCGCCGGACCGAGGAAGAGATCGCCGACGCCCGCAGCGTCGACGTGTCGGCCCTGCCCGACCCGGTCGCGCGCAACAACAACGCCTCCGCACCGCTCGACGCGACGGACGAAAACCGCGCGCTGGACGAAACCGGTGAATGGCTGGTGATGATCGGGGTCTGTACCCACCTCGGCTGCGTTCCGCTGGGCGATGGCGCCGGTGATTTCGGCGGTTGGTTCTGCCCCTGCCACGGTTCGCACTACGACACGTCGGGCCGCATCCGCAAAGGTCCCGCACCCGAGAACCTGCTGGTTCCGGTTGCGGAATTCGTTGACGAAACAACCATCAAACTCGGTTAAGGGAGAGACACGACATGGCTGGTATCCCGCACGACCACTACGAACCTCAGTCCTCGGGCGAGAAATGGCTGCACAAGCGCCTGCCCATCGCCGGGCTGCTCTATGACACGCTGATGATCCCCACGCCCAAGAACCTGAACTGGATGTGGATCTGGGGCATCATCCTGACCTTCTGCCTCGCGCTGCAGATCATCACGGGCATCATCCTGGTGATGCACTACACGCCGCATGTCGATTTCGCCTTCGCGTCGATCGAACACATCATGCGGAACGTGAACGGCGGTTACATGATCCGCTACCTGCACATGAACGGCGCTTCGCTGTTCTTCATCGCGGTCTATGCCCACATCTTCCGCGGCCTCTATTACGGGTCGTATAAGGCGCCGCGTGAAATCACGTGGATCATCGGCATGCTCATCTACCTGCTGATGATGGGCACCGCGTTCATGGGGTACGTGCTGCCGTGGGGACAGATGTCCTTCTGGGGCGCAACCGTGATCACCGGCCTGTTCGGCGCGATCCCGTTCATCGGCGAACCGATCCAGACCTGGCTGCTGGGCGGACCCGCCGTGGACAACGCGACGCTGAACCGCTTCTTCTCGCTGCACTACCTGCTGCCCTTCATCATTGCCGGGCTCGTGATCGTGCACATCTGGGCCTTCCACACCACGGGCAACAACAACCCGACCGGTGTCGAAGTGCGCCGCACCTCGAAGGCGGATGCAGAAAAAGACACCCTGCCGTTCTGGCCTTACTTCGTGATCAAGGACCTGTTCGCGCTGGCCGTGATCCTGGTCGCCTTCTGGGCCATCGTGGGCTTCATGCCGAACTACCTTGGCCACCCCGACAACTATATCGAGGCGAACCCGCTCGCCACACCCGCGCACATCGTGCCCGAATGGTACTTCCTGCCGTTCTACGCGATCCTGCGTGCCTTCGACGGTGACGTCTGGGTAGTGATCCTCGCCAACTGGATCACCTTCGGGATCGTCGACGCCAAGTTCTTCGGCGTGTTGGCGATGTTCGGCGCGATCGCGGTCATGGCGCTGGCGCCGTGGCTCGACACGTCGTCGGTCCGCTCGGGCCGCTATCGTCCGATGTTCAAGTGGTGGTTCGCGCTGCTGGTGATCGACTTCTTCGTCCTGATGTGGGCGGGTGCGATGCCGGCCGAAGGGATCTATCCCTATATCGCGCTGCTGGGTTCGGCCTACTGGTTCGCATACTTCCTGGTGATCCTGCCGCTCCTCGGCGTGATCGAGAAGCCCATGACCCCGCCCGCGACGATCGAAGAGGACTTCGACGCGCATTATGCCAAATCCGAAGACGCAGGTGCGGCCACCCCGGTCGCTACGCCGGCAGAATAAGGGACATCGACGCATGTTCATCAAACACATCGCAACAGCCGCTGCCGTCCTGTCGCTTGCTGCGGGGCCCGTCCTCGCAGCACCGTCGGAAAGCAAGGTCAAGAACTACGACTTCTCGTTCGAAGGGCTGACCGGCACTTATGACCAGAACCAGCTGCAACGCGGATTGAAGGTCTACACCGAGATCTGTTCCGGCTGCCACGGACTGAAATACGTGCCGCTGCGCACGCTTTCGGACGATGGCGGGCCGGGCTTCACCGAGGCGCAGGTTCGCCAGTACGCGGCCGACAATTTCGAGGTCTATGACGAGGAACTCGACGATTTCCGCCCGGCACGTCCGAGTGATCACTTCCCGGAAAACAACGGCGCGGGCGCACCCGACCTGTCGCTGATGGCAAAGGCCCGCGCGGGCTTCAGCGGCCCCTACGGACTGGGCATCAACCAGTTCCTCAATGGCATGGGCGGGCCGGAATACATCGCGTCCCTGCTGGCCGGCTATACCGGCGAGGAAAAGGAAGAAGCCGGTACGATCCTCTACGAGAACACGGCCTTCCCCGGCGGCTGGATCTCCATGGCGCCCCCGCTTTACGGCGAGGACACCGAGTTCGACGACGGCCATGCCAACGACCTCGAAAACATCTCCAAGGACGTCGCGGCGTTCCTGATGTGGACCGCCGAACCGAAGCTGGCGGCACGGAAACAGGCCGGGCTGACCGGCATGATCTTCCTGACGATCCTCGCGGTGCTGCTGTACCTCACCAACAAGAAGATCTGGGCACCGATCAAGGGACGCGGCAAGCGCGAAAGCTGATCGTCACTCCATGACCTTATGAGAGGCCCCTGCACCCGCTGCAGGGGCCTTTTTCGTGGCGCGACGCCCGGCGCGACCGGCTGACGCCTTGGCAAGGACGGGCCGGGGCGGTATCCCACCGCGAACGACAGGCGGAGCGGGACGACATGAGCTTCAACACTTTCGGCCACCTCTTCCGCGTCACCACGTGGGGGGAAAGCCACGGACCGGCCCTTGGCGCCACAGTGGACGGCTGCCCGCCGGGCATCGCCATCGACGAGGCGATGATCCAGCACTGGCTTGACCGCCGCAAACCCGGCCAGTCGAAGTTCACGACCCAGCGCCGTGAACCGGACGCGGTGCAGATCCTGTCGGGCGTGTTCGAGGGCCGCACCACCGGCACCACGATCCAGCTGATGATCGAGAACACCGACCAGCGGTCCAAGGATTATTCAGAGATCGCGCAGAAATTCCGCCCCGGCCATGCCGACATCACCTACCACCAGAAATACGGCCTGCGCGACTATCGCGGCGGCGGGCGGTCCTCGGCCCGCGAAACCGCCGCCCGTGTCGCCGCCGGGGGCCTTGCCCGCGCGGCGCTGGCGGCACTGGTCCCGGACCTCAGGATCACCGGCTACATGGTCCAGATGGGGCCGCACGGGATCGACCGCGGGCGATTCGACTGGGACGAGATCGAGCGCAACCCGTTCTGGACCCCGGACCCGCAGGCGGCCGAAGACTGGGCCGCGTATCTCGACGGCCTGCGCAAGTCCGGCGACAGCGTCGGTGCCGTGATCGAGGTGACGGCACGCGGCTGCCCGCCGGGCCTTGGCGCGCCGATCTATGCCAAGCTGGATACCGACCTTGCCGCCGCCGCCATGTCGATCAACGCCGTCAAGGGCGTGGAGATCGGGGACGGCATGGCATCGGCGGCGCTGACGGGCACCGCCAATGCCGACGAGATCACGATGGGACCGGATGGCCCGGACTATGGCTCAAACCACGCGGGTGGCATCCTTGGCGGTATCTCGACCGGGCAGGACATCGTGATGCGGTTCGCCGTGAAACCAACCTCCTCGATCCTCACACCGCGCCGCACGATCACCATGGACGGGGAAGAGACCGACATCGTGACCAAGGGCCGCCACGACCCCTGCGTGGGCATCCGCGCCGTGCCCGTGGGCGAGGCGATGATGGCCTGCGTGATCCTAGACCACCTGCTGCTGGACCGGGGCCAGACAGGCGGCGTGCGCGGCGCTATCGGCTGATCGCGGACGGGAGGGGCCAGCCCCTCCCGAACCCTCCCCGACATATTTTCAAAGAGAAGAAGACCGCACCGGGCGCACCTTGGACAATTGCACCGCGAGGATGCCGGCCGCGATGACGGTGACGCCGAGGATGTCGAGAAGGCCGAGCGCCTCTCCCAACAGGGCCCATGCCACGAGGACGCCGAAGAACGGGTTGAGGAAGTGGAAGGTCGCGGCCTTGACCGCCCCGATGCGCTGCACCAGCACGAACCAGACCCAGGTTGCGGCAAGGCCGGGGAAGAGCGTGGTGTAGGTGAAGGCGGCAAGAAGCTGCCATGACCACGTGACGGCATAGGTTTCGGTCGCAAGCGACACCACGGCCAGCACAGCCGCGCCGATCAGCATCTGGTAGCCCACGACCGTCAGGATGTTGCCGCCGGAAGACGCGCCGCGCATCGCCAGCGTCGCCACCGTCAGCGCCGCGGCGGCGATGAAGCACAGGGTCACGCCCTGCACGTCCAGCGCGCCGCCCACGCGCCCGCCCATGATGAGGGCCACGCCCCCGAACCCGGCGACAAGGCCAAGGGCGGCAAGGGGCGCGAGGCGTTCGCCGAAGACGGCAAACCCCGCCACCGCGACCATCAGCGGCATGGTCGAGGCGATGATCGAGGCCAGCGAGGCCTCGACCGTCTGCATGGCGTAGAAGTTGAGGCCGAGATAGATCGCGTTCTGGCAGATCCCGAAGATCAGCGTCGCCCGCCACTGAGGGTGGTTCAGGCGAAAGGATTGCCCCAGTGCCCGCGCGAGGATCAGCGCCAGGAGGCCCGACAGCAGGAACCGCACCGACAGCGTGCCCACCGGCGGCGCATAGGCCACGATCACCCGTGCCGAGGTGAACGCGGACGACCACATCAGCGCAAAGACCAAGCCCATGAAAAGCGCGCGAATATCCATGCGCGAGACCCTACAGCGCCGGTCCGGCACCGCCACAAAAAAAGCCCCGCCAGAAGAGCTGGCGGGGCAAAGGTGAGTGTCCGGGGGGATACGTCCCGTTCGGACACTGGCGGTGTTCACATGTCTCAGTTCGCGCGACTGCCCTTCAACTCGGCCCGGACCTGCTGTCGCAGGACGTCGATCGGGACCTGTTTGCCGTCGCGGCGGAAATGCCAGTAAGTCCAGCCGTTGCACGAGGGCGCGCCTTCGAGATGCGCGCCGACCTGGTGGATCGACCCCTTGATGTCATCGCCGATCAGCGTGCCGTCGGCGCGCACCTTGGCCATCTGGCCGCGCGTGTTGACCAGCATCTCGCCGGGGCGCAGCATCCCGCGTTCGACAAGCTGCCCGAAGGGAATGCGCGGCTCCTGCCGCTTGCCGGCGGTGACCTCCAGCGCGCTGGCGTCGTACTTGCGCGTCTTGGACAGGCGGCGTTCGGCGATCTCGCGATAGGACGCATCCCGTTCGATCCCGATCCAGTGGCGGCCCAGCATCTTGGCCACGGCGCCCGTCGTACCCGAGCCAAAGAACGGATCCAGCACCACGTCGCCGGGATTGGTCGAGCCGACCAGCACGCGGTGCAGAAGAGAGACCGGTTTCTGCGTCGGATGCGCCTTGTTGCCCTCGGCATCCTTCAGCCGTTCATGGCCGCTGCAGATCGGCAGCACCCAGTCGCTGCGCATCTGGATGCCTTCGTTTAGCGCCTTCAGCGCCTCGTAGTTGAAGGTGTATTTCGCCCCTTCCGACTTCGACGCCCAGATCATCGTCTCGTGCGCGTTGGTCAGCCGCTTGCCCCGGAAGTTCGGCATCGGGTTCGACTTGCGCCAGACCACGTCGTTCAGGATCCAGTAGCCGGCATCCTGCAACGCCGCGCCGACCCGGAAGATGTTGTGATAACTGCCGATCACCCAAATCGCCCCATGGGGTTTGAGCAACCGGCGCGCCGCTTTCAGCCAGTCTTGGGTAAATCTGTCATAGGCGGCGAAACTTGAAAACTGGTCCCAGGCGTCATCAACCGCGTCCACGCGGGAATTGTCCGGGCGATGCAGCTCTCCCTTGAGCTGCAGGTTATAGGGCGGATCGGCAAAGATCAGGTCGACCGATGCCTCGGGCAAGGCCAGCATCGCCTCGATGCAATCGCCATCGATAATCGTGTTCAAAGGGAGCGCCTCGGCGCCCTTCTGCGTGGTCATGTCTTTTGTCTGCCTCGGTCCGGCGCCTTGGGCGCTCGTTGCTTGCCCTTAATGTGAAGCCGGGCCGAATCGCAGTCAAAAAGAATTTTGAATCAAAGGCTTCAGTTTTTATCTTGATACAAGATGTTGTGGACGGGCTTGAATGACCGTCTATGGTGTGGGGTCGCGCCGTATTTTTGCAACGCCGCCCTGTGGCTTTTCGACGGATATCCCATGTTCGTCTGCCAGCCATAATCGGGGTAGTGTTGCGCCAAATCCTGCATGACATAATCCCGCCGGATTTTGGCCACAATTGAGGCCGCCGCGATGGACAGCGAACGTGCATCTCCCTTCACGATCGTCTCGACAGACCCTGTCAGATCGCGCGGGCGCATCGACCCGTCGACCAGCACATGCGCCGGCCTTTGCCGCAGGGATGCCACCGCGCGGCACATCGCAAGGTGGGAGGCCCGCAGGATGTTGAGGTCGTCGATCTCTTCGACGCTGGCCTCGCCCCACCCGACATCGGCGACCTCCAGCAACTGGTGATAGAGCACCTCCCGCCGCTTGGCGGTAAGTTTCTTGGAGTCGTTGATGCCGTCCGGGATACGCTCGGGGTCCAGGATGACGGCGGCGGCGGTCACCGGGCCGGCGAGCGGCCCGCGCCCGGCCTCGTCCACCCCCGCGACGGGCCAAAGGCCCCTGTTGCGGGCGATGTCTTCGAAACTGAAATCCGGACCAGCCATGGCCCATACCTGCGCAACTGCCACGCAGGGGCAAGCCCGAAAAGGAAAGGGAGGACCGGAATGGCCCTCCCTCCCGCCTGGAGACCGCGCCGGGGGGCCGGCGGGCCCTGCTCGACCAGGTGTGTCAGTGCCGCGCGATGCGGAAGCCGTAATCCTGCAGGCAGCGGATCTTGTAGCCCGACCGCCACTTGCCGCGCATCTTGACCGACTCGCGGCACACGCGCGGCAGGCGGTCGGCGTGGCGATAGTTCTTCTTCAGGCAACGCGCGCCGAAGGTGCGGTAGGTGCGGCCGTCACGCGTGGGGGCGTACCGGATGCAGTAGCGCGGCAGCAGGCTGGTGCCGTTGTGCACCGCGCGCGGCTTGGGCTTGGGTTTGGGATGGGTGGTGCGCGGCACCGGGTGGTTGTGAGGGACGTAATGCGTCTGCGTGCTCGTGCGCGGTTGGGCCTGCGCGTTGCTGATGGCACTGCCGATGATGACCAGCGTCGCGGCACCGGCGAGGAACCGGGCAAGGCGATCCCGGTCGGACGATCCCGCGACGGCGGGCGTCACGTTGATGCTGGTGAGCGCCACGGCAGCTGCGGCGATGGTGGTGATGAACTTGCGGCTCATGTCAGAACTCCGTCATGTGGGTCGGGGCCCGGCAGCGGTGCCAGGCGGCGTATCCAAACCCTCGTCCCGGTCCTGAACGTCACGCAATAACACCCCCCTGTTATCGGATAACGGCCCTCCCGACGCCGCGCTGTTATTGAAAAACACCGGCGATCCGCGCAGGTTGGGGGCATGAAACACGTTCTTGCCCTCTGCCTCGCACTGGCCGCCAGCATCGGCTCTGCCGAGGCCGCCTGTTATGCCGAGTACAAGGCCAAGCGGGACAACCCGCTTCAGCTGCACTACGGCATCCTGCAACTGCCCTCGGACGCCGCCTGCCGCAACCAGCAGCGGGCCGGGGCCGTGATCGAGCGCCGCATCGGTCGCGACGGCTGGACCCTCCTGAGCGTCATGAGCCTGTCGACGACGCCTCCCTCCGCTGAACAGAGGTCCAATGCCGGACAATACTACCTCCGCTACTGACGCGCGCCGCTCGGGCACCCGCATCGTTGCCTTCGGGATCGCCGGTATCGCGGCGGTCCTTGCCATCACGGCCATCGTCCTGATGGTCTCCCTTCCCGACGCCAACGCCTTCAACGCGCGGGTCGAGCGCATCTTCGTGGAAAACGACCTCACCACGCAGGCCGAGATCAAGCTGCTCGAAGTCCTCGCCCAGTCCGGCACCGTCTTCGCCGATACGCTGACCAGCTACCGGCTGGTGATTTTCGTTCTGCTGATGTTCGCCACGGGCATGCTCGTGGCGGCGCTGGTTTTCCTCGTGATGCTGGTGATCCTGAACCGCCGCATGGCCGAAATCGAACATTCCGGCATCCAGGTGTCCTCCCTGCTGATCAGCCGCGACGAGAAGACCGTCTACCTCAACAACATGGGCTTCAAGCTGACCGATGCCGCGATCGAAACGCTCAGCGTTCTGGCCGAGGCCCGGATGGACGACGACATGCTCACGGGCGCCCAGATCGAGGCGATGATCACCGGCCGCGCCGAGGCCGATTGCGAAGAAGCCGCCGGCGCCACCCGCGTCAAACGCCTGCGCGATACGCTGGGCAACCAGATGATCTCGGAACTGCTGGTCAAGAACATCACCCGCAAGGGCTACATGCTCGCCATCGACAAGACGGTCATCCGGATGGTCTGAAAGGGGAAAGGCCGCACCCGAAGGTACGGCCTTTTTTGGTTGCGGGAGCAGGATTTGAACCTGCGACCTTCAGGTTATGAGCCTGACGAGGTGAGGCGGGACCGTGGCGCCAGTGGCGCCGCGTAAGCCCGCCGAACGGGCTGCGACGGTGCACAAAAGGGAAAGGCCGCACCCGAAGGTACGGCCTTTTTTGGTTGCGGGAGCAGGATTTGAACCTGCGACCTTCAGGTTATGAGCCTGACGAGCTACCGGGCTGCTCCATCCCGCGCCAGTAGTCCGTGTGATCTATGCCGAGTCGCGGGCGGGTGCAACCCTGCGCCCCGCGCCTTCGTCAAAAAAGTGTCACTTCGTCGGGACATAGACCCCGCGATATTTCCCGCGACGGTTGAACCCCTGTCGTGCTACGCTGGTCCTTATTCGAAAGGGTTTTGATGCCCGAGCATATTTCGAAGTCGCGCATGTCACCCGCCGATCCCACGGTGAGCGCCAGAACCAACCGCCCGACCGTGGCGTCTCCCCGCGAACGCGGCACCGCAGAACTGCAAGCCATCGCCGACAGCCGCCGCAACCCCGCCTTCCCCGTCGGCCTGCAACAGAGCATCGAAGCCCGGTCAGGCGTCTCCATGGCGGATGTGCGGGTCCACCGGAACTCCTCCGCCCCCGCCGAACTCGGCGCCCACGCCTTCGCCCGCGGACGGGACATCCATCTGGCACCGGGGCAGGACCACCACCTGCCCCACGAGGCGTGGCACGTCGTGCAGCAGGCCCAGGGACGGGTGGCGGCGACAGATCGAATAGGTGGGATCGCCGTCAACACCGATCCGTCTTTGGAAGCGGAAGCCGACAGCTTCCACAGCTCGCGAGGTTTTGTAGCGCCGGATACATTTGAGACGCATCCTGTTTCACCAACACCCGTGGCGCAATGCGTGATCATCGATGACACGACGCATGCGGCGCTTTCGGAAGCAGCGATCAAGGACCGTGCACGCAGGCTCAACTGGGCGCGCGACACGACGAATGCCGTCATCGCGCAGTACCACAAACCAAGCGCGCACATATCCTGGTCGAAAGTTGTGGAGGCCGTCAGCGACGCGCAATTCGCAGACTTGCAGGGGTCGGACATGTCGGATGCTGAATTCCTGCCAGGCGATGGAGATTCGTCCGACGACGATACGTCGGGTTCGATTTCGGACAGCGAAGTCGCCGCGATGCATGAAGACTCCAAGAGACCGATCTTGCCGCCTGAACCGGTGGCAGGCGCGATGAGCGCAGTGCGCTACGACGCAATGCGTACTGCCGGACGGTCCACGAATTCGATGTTCGCGATCAAGGTTGGTTCGAGCACAGAGGCCTTTGGACGCAACACGAAGACCAGCGCCGACCATACATGGAGTTCGGGTGCGGCATCTGGAACGGATGGATTGAAACCGGGATCGAAGCCGCGGGCAGGCACGTCCTATCACGCTGAAGAAAAAGTCGTGAAATCCAGCAAGTTCGACAGCCAGGTGGACAAGATGATTGCACGCCTGAAGTCGTCCACCGATACGGGCGAAATCTATGTCGGCATCAATCGTTCTTCGTGCGGCAATTGCATGAAGGAACTTCAGCAAGCGCGCGCCAGCGTGATCAGCAAGCTGAACAAGGCAGGCATTGCGCCGAACAGGGTGACGTTCACCGTCGTGCTGCTTGGACTTTATACCAAGGCAGATCCCGACAGTATCACCAGCTTAAAGGCAATCGGGTGGAATGCCGTGATCCAGAAGGACGAATATGGCGAGGTCACCAAATCCGGCTACAAACTGCTCGCACGCATACTCGGCTGAGTGCTTGGCGTTTCAGATCAGGTGAAGAACATCGTCGAGAGATACAAATCCGTGTTTCTTGCTAGGTTTGGCGGTGACCTACTCTCCCACGTCTTAAGACGCAGTACCATTGGCGCAAAGGCACTTAACGGCCAGGTTCGGGATGGGGCTGGGTGTTTTGCTCTCGCTATGACCACCAAACCAAGGAAGAAACACGGGTGTCCAAGTCAGGGGTGCTGACTTCTGATCAGAAGTAGTCTGGCTACTACTGGATCAAATCAAGCCTATCGGACAATTAGTACCGGTCAACTGAACGCATTACTGCGCTTACATCTCCGGCCTATCGACGTGGTGGTCTACCACGGTCCTCAGGGATACCTTGTTTTGAGGGGGGCTTCCCGCTTAGATGCCTTCAGCGGTTATCCTGTCCGATCATAGCTACCCTGCACTGCCGTTGGCACGACAACAGGTCCACCAGTGGATCGTTCACCCCGGTCCTCTCGTACTAGGGGCAACTCCTCTCAAGTATCCTACACCCACGGCAGATAGGGACCGAACTGTCTCACGACGTTCTAAACCCAGCTCACGTACCTCTTTAAACGGCGAACAGCCGTACCCTTGGGACCTGCTCCAGCCCCAGGATGAGATGAGCCGACATCGAGGTGCCAAACACTGCCGTCGATATGGACTCTTGGGCAGTATCAGCCTGTTATCCCCGGCGTACCTTTTATCCGTTGAGCGATGGCCCTTCCACTCGGGACCACCGGATCACTATGGCCGTCTTTCGACTCTGCTCGACTTGTCAGTCTCGCAGTCAGGCTGGCTTCTGCCATTGCACTCAACGAGCGATTTCCGACCGCTCTGAGCCAACCTTCGCACGCCTCCGTTACTCTTTGGGAGGCGACCGCCCCAGTCAAACTACCCGCCACACAGGGTCCCGGGCCCCGATAAGGGGTCGCGGTTAGACATCAAGCAATGCAAGGGTGGTATCTCAAGGGAGGCTCCACGCAGACTGGCGTCCACGTTTCAAAGCCTACCACCTATCCTGCACATGCATGGCCTGATGCCAATGTGAAGCTGTAGTAAAGGTGCACGGGGTCTTTCCGTCTAACCGCGGGAAGCCTGCATCTTGACAGGCAATTCAATTTCGCTGAGTCGACGTTGGAGACAGCGGGGAAGTCGTTACGCCATTCGTGCAGGTCGGAACTTACCCGACAAGGAATTTCGCTACCTTAGGACCGTTATAGTTACGGCCGCCGTTTACCTGGGCTTCAATTCGGAGCTCTCACCCCTCCTTTTAACCTTCAGGCACCGGGCAGGCGTCAGACCCTATACGTCGTCTTGCGACTTCGCAGAGCCCTGTGTTTTTAGTAAACAGTCGCCACCCCCTGGTTTGTGCCCCCAAGCTCTAGTTGCCTAGAACCCGGGCCTCCTTCTCGCGAACTTACGGAGGTATTTTGCCGAGTTCCTTCAACGTCGTTCTCTCAAGCGCCTTGGTATTCTCTACCAGTCCACCTGTGTCGGTTTAGGGTACGATCTAATGGAAGGCTATTTCCAGGGACCAATCAGCAGCCCATTCAATCCGATAAGGATGAACTACCTTCATGATCCGTCACATCTTCCTGGCTCCGGAATATTAACCGGATTCCCATCGACTACGCCTTTCGGCCTCGCCTTAGGGGTCGGCTTACCCTGCTCAGATTAGCTTTAAGCAGGAACCCTTGGACTTTCGGCGGGAGTGTCTCTCACACTCCTTGTCGCTACTCATGTCATCATTCTCACTAGTGATCTCTCCACCGGATGGCTCACGCCCCGGCTTCATCGAAAGCCTCTCTCCTCCAATGCGGGCGAACCCGCTAAGGAGGAATGAGACTATATCACACTACGCTCTGCTACCACGCTCTCGCGTCCTCAGCTTCGGCTCATGGCTTGAGCCCCGTTACATCTTCGCCGCAAGACATCTTGATTAGACCAGTGAGCTGTTACGCTATCTTTAAAGGATGGCTGCTTCTAAGCCAACCTCCTGGTTGTTTTGGACGTCTCACCTGCTTTCCCACTTAGCCATGAATTAGGGGCCTTAGCTGGAGGTCAGGGTTGTTTCCCTCTCCACTACGGGCGTTAGCACCCGCAGTGTGTCTGCCATCTAGTACTCCCGGGTATTCGGAGTTTGGTTAGGATCAGTAAGCCTGTGGGGCCCCATTACCCATCCAGTGCTCTACCCCCCGGGGTATTCGGATGACGCTCTACCTAAATAGATTTCGCAGAGAACCAGCTATCTCCGAGTTTGATTGGCCTTTCACCCCTAGGCACACCTCATCCCGACCTTTTTCAACAGGTGTGGGTTCGGACCTCCAGTAAGTGTTACCTTACCTTCATCCTGGACATGCCTAGATCACTCGGTTTCGGGTCTGATCCATCTAACTCGTCGCCCTATTCAGACTCGCTTTCGCTGCG
>NZ_AQQZ01000002.1:0-52500 GCF_001205715.1 Pseudaestuariivita atlantica | reverse complement strand
TCCCCGCGAACCGCCGCAGCGGCGTGATGCACAGCGTCGCGATGAACAGCTGCAGCCCCAACAGGCCCATCTGCTGTTCCATCGCCTTGACCGGGTCGATGCCCAGGCCCCCTGTCAGCCCGGCATAGAACAGCCAGACCGGCGGCACGACCGCCAATGCATAAACAAGCCAGGTCGGCACGCGGCGCGCACCCGAGTTCACCACAGCGATCAAGACAGGGCCTCCACTCTGACAGGGCACCGCGCAAAGGCGCGGATCGTGTTGTTCATCGCGATCTCGGGCGTGCCGTCCAGGTGCCAGCGCGCCACCCTCCGCACCATCGCGGTCAGCAGCGCAACCATCTCGGCCCGCGCAAGGTGCATGCCCATGCAGGCATGTACGCCGTGCCCGAACCCAAGATGCTTGCGCACGGGCCGCGTCACGTCGAACCGGTCCGGATCGGCAAAGACCGCCGCATCCCGGTTGCCCGACGCATATACAAGGAACACCCGGTCGCTTTCGGCCATCCGCGCGCCGGCCAGTTCGGTATCCTGCGCCACGTAGCGAGAGAACCCGCGGATCGGTGTCACAAGCCGCACGATCTCTTCCACCGCGTTCGGGATCAGGCCCGGATTGTCCCGCAGGGCCTGCCATTGGTCGGGATGCTCCGCGAAATACAGCGCCGCGAACCCCGACGCCGAAATCGTCGTATCGAGCGACGGGTTGATATAGTCGCGCAAAAGCTGCGCCGCTTCCGCCGGGGTGAACCCCTGCTCGGGCGCAAGCTCGAACACCCGGCTCGCCAGTCCGCCCGCCTTCAGCGCCTCGGGCCGCAGGTGCTCCTTCAGGAAAGCCTGCAACTGTTTCATTTCGGGCAGCGCTTCGCGCGAGCGTGCGTTGAACCCGTCGAACAGGTTGAACGTGGCCGATGCCCAACGCAGCAGGTCGGCCTTGTCCGCGCCGGTCAGCCCGATCAGGTCGGTCACGATGGTCAGCGGCAGCACCTCGGCAAAATCATGGACCGCGTCGAACCGGCCCTTCGCCACAAGATCCTCGGCCAGCGCCTCTGCCGTTTCGGTGATCGCGTCCTGCAACGGGGCAAGGTTGCGCGGCATGATGGGGCGCGACGTGATCGACCGTGTCCGGTGATGCCGCGCGCCGTCTGAGTGCAGCGTCGAGCCAATCAGCATCGCGTTGACCTCGTCCGACAGCGACAGGCCCTTTCCGCTTATGAACGTCCCGGCATCGCGCGCCGCTTCGCAGATGGGCGCATGATGCGTCACCGCCCACATCTTCTGCGGCGCCACCCAGACAACCGGACCCATCTCGCGCATCCGTGCGTAACGCGGGATGGGATCGCGCAGGAAGTCATCGCCATAGAAGTCCTCGTCCCACACCGGGATAACGGACTTCTCTGTCTCCATGACGTCGCTCACGCTCTCCATCCCGGCGCCTGCTCAACCAGCCGTCGCGCCGGTCAATAGGACTTCGAAAGGTCCATGCCCTCGTACAAGGAGGCAACCTCTTCCTCGTACCCGTTGAACATCAGCGTCGGCTTGCGCTTGGCGAAAAGGCCCGACCCGATCACGCGTTCCGTCGCCTGGCTCCACCGGGGATGGTCCACGTTGGGGTTCACGTTCGAATAGAAGCCGTATTCACGCCCGTTCGCCTTGTTCCACGAGGTCGGCGGCTCCTTGTCGACCAAAGAGATGCGCACGATCGACTTGATCGACTTGAACCCGTATTTCCACGGCACCACCAGACGCATCGGCGCTCCGTTCTGATTGGGGATCGGCTTGCCGTAGATGCCGGTCGCCATGATCGTCAGCGGATGCATCGCCTCGTCCAGCCGCAGCCCCTCGACATAGGGCCAGTCCAGCACCGGATAGGCGAGGCCGGGCATCTGGTCGGGCCGGTTCGCCGTCTGGAACGCCACATGGGTCGCTCCGTCCTGCACGCCCGCCATCTCCAGCAGGTCGGCCAGCTCGAACCCGTTCCACGGGATCACCATCGACCACGCCTCGACGCAGCGGAAGCGATAGATCCGCTCCTCCACCGTCATCTTCGCGAGGATGTCGTCGAACTTGTAGGTGCCGGGATTGTCGACCATGCCGTCGATCACGACTTCCCAGTCCTCGGTAATCAGGCTGTCGGCATAGCGCGCCGGGTCTTCCTTGCGCGTCCCGAACTCGTAGTAATTGTTGTATTGCGTGATTTCTTCCCAGGTGTTCGGCTCCAGCGCGTCCGCCTCGGCGCGCGCCGCGCCGGGCAACGCCGCCGCCAGACCCAACCCCGCGACACCCGCCATCAATTGCCGGCGGTTCAGATAGGCCGCCTCGGGCGTCACGTCATTCCATGTCAGGTCGTTGGTCCAGCGCTGTGCCATCTCGGTCTCCGTTTCAGGTCATCCCAGTCACGCAGGGATGTGCCGTTGGGTTTCACATGAAAAGGGGCCGCCGGTCACGACAAACCAGACCGGATCACGGACTTGTTTAATCCAGTTGAACGTCGTGCAACCGGTCCATGGCCACGCTGGTGCCGTTTTCCTGCACCACGCGCACGTGTTCGGGGCGCAGCCTGCGCGGTTCGGACACGCCGACCGAATGCGCGATCATCTCGACCTCCTTGACCAGTTGCCTTGCGAACTGCGCCACGCGGTCCTTCTTCACCTTGGGCACCAGCCCCTTCTGGAACCGCTCGTTATGGGTGGTGATCCCGGTCGGGCAGGTGTTGCGGTTGCACCTCAGGGCCTGGATGCAGCCCAGCGAGAACATGAAGCCCCGCGCCGAGACGCAGAAATCCGCGCCCGTCGCCAGGGCCCAGGCCACGTCGCCCGGCACCATCATCTTGGCGCTCGCAATGATGCGGATGCGGTCCTTCAACCCCGCCCGGTTGCGCAGGCCGACAACGATGGGCAGCGCCTCGCGGATGGTGAGGCCCACAAGGTCCATCAACGGCATCGGCGCCGCGCCCGTGCCGCCCTCGCCCCCGTCCACCGTGATGAAGTCGGGCGCGCGGTCCGGGCCCTGCGCCACGATCTCGTCGAACAAGGGTGCCACGCCCCGTGCCGACCCGACCACCAGCTTCACGCCCACGGGCTTGCCGGTGATGTCCCGCACGCGGTTGACGAAATCGAGAAGGCTCGCCGGGCTGTCGATCTCGGGATGCCGGTTGGGAGAGATGCTGTCCGTACCCTTCTCGATCCCGCGCACCTTGGCGATCTCGTCGGTGACCTTGGCCGCGGGCAGGATGCCGCCCTTGCCGGGTTTGGCCCCCTGCGCCAGCTTGATCTCGAACATGCGCACATTGTCATGGGCTGCCACGTCCCGCAGCTTGTCCTCGTCCAGCGCGCCATCCTCGGTCCGCACCCCGTATTTCGCCGTGCCGATCTGGAAGACGACGTCACACCCGCCTTCGAGGTGGTATTCCGACAAGCCCCCCTCGCCCGTGTTCATCCAGATTCCCGCCTGCGCCGCGCCGCGCGACAAGGCCTGCACCGCCGGTTTCGAAATCGAGCCATAGGACATGCCCGAGATGTTGAAGAAGGACGGCGCCGCATAGGGCACCCGCGCCCCCGCCCCGATCACCATCGGCTCGGTCGAGGCATCGGCGCTGTCGAGATGCGGAAAGGCGGCGTTGACGAACAGCGGCGTTCCGGGGACCGAAATGTTGCGCGTCGATCCAAACGGCAGCGTGTTGCCCTCCCCTTTCGAGGCGCGCTCCACCCAGTCGCGCTGCGCCCGGTTGAACGGCAGCTCCTCGCGATCCATGGCAAAGAAATACTGGCGAAAGAACTCCCCCAGTTTCGTGAAGAGGTGCCGGAACCGGCCCACCACCGGGTAGTTGCGCCGCACCGCGTCGGCCGTCTGCATCCGGTCGATGGCGAACAGGACGGCCAGCGCCAGCAGCGCAAGCCCCAGAACCCAGACGAACAGCACCGCCGCCGTGTCCAGCACATTCATCGCAAAATCCATCGCTTCCTCGCACTCCTCGCCAGCGCCGGCCGGGGCGGGCCGGAATATCAACAATCCGGGGCGCAACGCATGAACTGTTGCCAATGTTTCACCGGTTCTCTCCCTTGTTCACACGTATGCCGGGAAAGCGCCACGGTTTGGCCACATTCTGTTAGGCGCCACGGCCCTTCGCCCGTAGATTCCTCTTATTAACTAATTCAGCGACTCGCGTCCGGCTGGGGTGGCCGGCGTGGTTTCGAAAGGATCTTGGCATGCCTATTCAATTGGGAACGATCGGCAACGACACGATCATCGGCACGGACAACAGCGATCACTACAATCTGCTGGACGGGAACGACTTCTTCGTCGGACTCAACGGCGGTGACTATGCGCTGGGTCTCGACGGCAACGACACGCTGCTTGGCGGGGCGGGCGGGGATGAATTGCTGGGCGGCGACGGCAACGACAGCCTGCAGGGCGATTCCGGCAACGACTCCCTCTTCGGCGAGAATGACAGCGACTACATCCAGGGCGGCAGCGGCAACGACCTCGCCGTGGGCGGCAACCATGACGACACGGTTGAAGGCGGGTCCGGCAGCGACGAACTTTATGGCAATGACGCCGAAGACCTCGTCGACGGCGGCACGGGCAACGATTACATCAACGGCGGCGCCAACGACGACACCCTGATCGGCGGCGCGGGCTTCGATACGCTTGTGGGCGAAGACGGTGCCGACATCGTCCTGTTCGAGGATTTCGACATCAACCGCGACCTGATGGTCGATTTCGAGGACGGCATCGACCGCATCGATGTCAGCCTGCTCGGCATCTGGGGGTTCAACGACATCCTCCTGACCGGCCCCGACGGCGCGCTGACCGTCCACCTTCTGCAGAACGGGGCCATGGGTGGTGATAGCATCACGCTTCTGGGGATGACCCGCGCGCAACTGGACGTGTCAGACTTCATCTTCGCCCCTCCGCCCGACCCGACGGCGGCGACGCAGGGCGGCGATGCGATCCCCGGTACCGATGGCGATGACGTGATCGACGGCCTCGGCGGCTCGGACTCGATCAACGGCAAGGCCGGCGATGACGACATCCAGGGCGGCTCGGGACGCGACACCATCGACGGTGGCGCCGGGGCCGACACGATCATGGGCGGCTCGGGCCGCGATTTCATCTTCGGCGGCACCGGAAACGACCTGCTGTTCGGCAATGCCAGCAGCGACCAGATCACCGGCGGCATCGGCGACGACACGGTGGATGGCGGAACCGGCAACGACTCCGTTTACGGCCAGTCCGGCAACGACTTCATTATGGGCGGTATCGGCGACGACTTCCTGTTCGGGCAATCGGGCGCGGACGATGTCCGGGGCGGCACCGGCAACGACAGCGTGTCGGGCGGCACCGGCGACGACACCGTGCGCGGCGGCCTGGGCGACGACACCGTCGACGGCGGTACCGGCAATGACGAGGTGCGCGGCGGCTATGGCAACGACGTGCTTCTGGGATCGGGCGGCAGCGACGTCTTGATGGCCGACCTTGGCGATGACATGGCCGACGGCGGCGCCGACGACGACACCGTGATGGGCGGCGACGGCAACGACACCCTGTCAGGCGGCGACGGCAATGACCTTGTCCGCGGCGGCGACGACGATGACAGCCTTTCTGGCAATGCCGGCGACGACATGCTGAATGGCGGCATCGGAGCCGACACGATCATCGGCGGGGCCGGAAACGACCTTCTTGCGGGCGAGGCCGGAAGCGATCTGTTCGTCTTCGACGAAACCGCCGGCAATGACACCGTGACGGACTACGACATCTTCGTCGACACGATGGAAATCACCGGCACCACGTTCGTCTCCATCAGCATCTCGGCAGACATGGTTCGGATCTGGCACAGCGGCGGTATAATTGACCTTGATGATGTCGTGATCACCAGCATCGCGGATTACAACACGTTCCTCAACTCGCTCGACATCACCTTCGCCTGACCCGCGCAACCGGGAACCCGCCGCCCCGCAATCCGGGCTTTTGAAACGCGGCGGGTTCTGTCACATCTCGGGTCATGGCCGACATATCGCAGACCGCAGACACCCGAACCGCCCTCGTCACCGGTGCCGCGCGCGGCATCGGCCTCGCGACGGCCAAGCTGTTGCAGGCGCGCGGCTGGAACGTCGCGCTGCTCGACCGGGACAGGGACGAACTCGACACCGCCTGCGCCGACCTGCCCCCGGACCGGACACTCGCGCTTTGCCACGACATCTCCGACCCACAGGCCGCGCCCCTTTTCCTGCGCGCCATCGCGGACCGGTTCGGACGGCTCGACGCGCTGGTGAACAATGCCGGCGTCGCCGATTTCGGGCCCATAGAAGAGACCGACTTCACCCGCTGGCGGCGCGTGATGGACACCAACCTCGACGGCACGTTCCTGACGACACAGGCCGCGATCCCGGCCCTGCGCGCCACGCGCGGCGCCATCGTCAACATCGCCTCGATCAGCGGGCTGCGCGCATCCACCCTGCGGGTCGCCTACGGCACGTCCAAGGCCGCCGTCATCGCGCTGACCCAGCAGCAGGCGGTCGAACTGGGCGAATACGGGATCCGCGCCAACGCCGTCTGCCCCGGCCCGGTCCGCACCAAGCTCGCCATGGCCGTGCACACGCCCGACATCATCGCCGCCTACCACGACGCGATCCCGCTCAACCGCTACGGCAGCGAGGAGGAGATCGCCGCGCTGATCGCGTTCCTCTGCTCGGACGATGCGTCCTACATCACCGGCCAGTGCATCGCCGCCGATGGCGGGTTCGAGGCGACGGGCATCGGCCTTCCCGCCCTAAGGGACTGACATCGCCATCACGATCCGTCACGCAGTCGTGACTGGCCCGCGCGAACCACCGCGGCTTAGCGCGCGCCGGTGTGCCGTCCATGTTCCGAACCGCCGCATCGGCGGGAATCCCCGGCAAAACCAATCGCCTGCACGGCCCGTAGCAAGAGCGATGTCACCAAGCGGCATCGCGAAACCTCACCTGATCCAAGCGACCAGAAAGGACCACTCATGTTCCGCCGTACTTTCCTTGCACTGACCACCGCAACCGCCCTCGCCGCCCCGGCCTTCGCCGACGGCCACTCGAAAGACATCGTCGACACCGCCGTCGCTGCGGGCACGTTCACCACGCTCGTCGCCGCCGTCGATGCCGCCGGGCTGGTGGAGACGCTGAAGGGCGATGGCCCCTTCACCGTCTTCGCCCCCACCGATGACGCCTTCGCCGCCCTGCCCGCGGGCACGGTGGAAACGCTCCTGATGCCGGAGAACCGCGAACAGCTGGTGGCGATCCTCACCTACCACGTCGTGCCGGGCAAGGTGATGTCCACCGACCTGTCGGACGGCATGACCGCCGCCACCGTGCAGGGTGGCGAGATCACCGTCGACCTGTCGAACGGCGTCATGGTCAACGACGCCACCGTCGTCGCCGCGGATATCGAGGCCTCGAACGGCGTGATCCACGTCATCGACAAGGTGATCCTGCCCGCGTCGTAAGGCGGCAGGACGGCGGGAGGGCCGACGCACCGGCCCTCCCCCATGCCGTCACAGCCGCCGCGCGATCAGCAGGATCACCGGCACCGTGACGAGGTACATCAGGACACCGTACACTCCCGACGGCAGCGAGTAGGGGCCGATGACCGCGCCGCTCACCAACGCGCCCACGGCGATGCCCAGCGTCCCGTTCTGGATGCCGCACTCGATGGAAATGGCCTTGGCCTCTCCGCCCGTCAGACCGGCAGCGCGCGCCAGCAGGAACCCCAGCGGCAGCATCACGATCAACAGCCCGATCAGCACCGCGCCCAGATCCGGCATCGACCCGATAAACACCGACCAGTTGGCGGCAAGCGCCGCAATCACGATCAGCGCGAACAGCACCGTTGCCGCGCGGACCAGCCACGGCTCGGCCCGTCCCGCAGCGCCCGGCGCGAACAGCCGCAGCGCCATGCCCAGCAGAACCGGCACCGTGGTGATCGCGAACATCTGCAGGCCCAGCCCAAGCACCGTCACCTCGGTCAGCGCCGACCCCTCGAAATAGCCCAGCGCCCAGACCACGATCAGCGGCACCGTGATGACCGACAAGAGCGACACGATGGCCGTCAGCGACACCGACAGCGCCACCGTGCCCCCGGCCAGCCGTGTCAGGATGTTCGACGTCGTCCCGCCCGGACAGGCGGCAAGGATCATCACGCCCACGGCCAGCGCCGGATCGGTCGGAAAGATCGTCAGCAAGGCAAACGCCACCAGCGGCAGCACCACGACCTGCGCCAGCAGGCCCACGGCAAACGCCCTGGGCGCCTGCGCCACCCGCACGAAATCCGCGCCCGTCAGCCCCGTGCCCAGCGCGAACATGATGAAAGCGATGGCCAGCGGCAGGCCCACGCTCAACAGTAAGTCCATGATAGTCCCTCCCCTTGCGGCGACCTTGCGCCATCCACCCGGCCGGGACAAAGAAAAAACGCCCCGAGCCGTGGCTCGGGGCGTTCCGTTTCACATGTGTCGCGCCTTAGTGGACAACCGCATCTTCCGGCGGCATCCGGTTCGAGCTTGCGACCCGGTCACCGATGATCAGGCCATCGGCACCTGCCGACACCTCGATCTCTGCGCCATCCATGATGTCGCCGGCAAGGATCATCTCCGCCAGCGGGTCCTGCAGGGACCGCTGGATCACCCGCTTCAGCGGACGCGCGCCAAAGACCGGGTCATAGCCTTCATCGGCCAGCCACGTCTTGGCTGCCTCGTCCAGCTCCAGCGTGATCTTCCGCGACGCCAGCCGCTTCAGGAGACGCTTCAACTGAATCTCCACGATCCCGTCCATGTCCTCGCGCGACAGACGGTCAAAGATGATCGTCTCGTCCAGACGGTTCAGGAACTCGGGCCGGAAATGCGCCCGCACCGCGTCCATCACGTCCCGCCGTGCCTGCGAGGCATCTGCGCCATCGGGCAACTGGCTCAGCGCCTGCGCTCCAAGGTTCGACGTCAGCACGATCAGCGTCTGCTTGAAATCCACGGTGCGGCCCTGACCATCGGTCAGCACACCGTCATCCAGAACCTGCAACAGCACGTTGAACACGTCCGGGTGCGCCTTCTCGACCTCGTCGAACAGCACCACCTGGTACGGACGGCGCCGCACGGCCTCGGTCAGCACACCACCTTCGTCGTAGCCGACATACCCCGGAGGCGCCCCGATCAGGCGTGCCACGGAGTGCTTCTCCATGAACTCGCTCATGTCGATCCGCACCATCGCGCTGTCGTCGTCGAACAGGAAGTCCGCGACCGCCTTGGTCAACTCGGTCTTGCCGACGCCGGTCGGGCCAAGGAACAGGAACGACCCCAGCGGGCGGTTCTCGTCGTTCAGACCAGCCCGCGCCCGGCGCACCGCGTTCGACACGGCCCGCACGGCACTGTCCTGACCGATCACGCGGCCATGCAGTTCCTCTTCCATGCGGAGCAGTTTCTCGCGCTCGCCTTCCAGCATTTTCGAGGTCGGGATACCCGTCCACCGTTCGACCACCGCGGCGATCTGTTCCGGGCGCACGGCCTCTTCGACCATCTTCCCGTCATCGCCCTCGGCCTCGGCCAACTGCTTTTCCAGACCGGGGATCACGCCGTAAGACAGCTCACCGGCCTTCGCCAGGTTACCTTCCCGCTTGGCGATCTCCAGCTCGGCCCGCGCACGGTCCAGCTGTTCCTTCAACTCCTGGGACGAGGCCAGCCGATCCCGTTCTGCCTGCCATTGCGCCGTCATCTCGGACGACCGCTCCTGCAGGTCACCCAGCTCTTTCTCCAGCTTGGCCAGACGGTCCTTCGACGCGTCGTCGTCTTCCTTCTTCAGCGCCTCGGCCTCGATCTGCAACTGCAGGATCTGGCGATCAAGCGCGTCCAGTTCCTCGGGCTTGCTGTCCACTTCCATCCTCAGGCGCGAGGCGGCCTCGTCCATCAGGTCGATGGCCTTGTCCGGCAGGAAACGGTCGGTGATGTAGCGATGCGACAGGGTCGCCGCCGCGACCAGCGCGCTGTCGGAAATGCGCACACCGTGGTGAAGCTCGTACTTCTCCTTGATGCCGCGCAGGATGCTGACGGTGTCTTCGACCGTCGGCTCCTCGACCATGACCGGCTGGAACCGGCGGGCAAGGGCCGCGTCCTTCTCGACGTGCTTGCGATACTCGTCGAGCGTCGTCGCACCGACACAGTGCAACTCACCCCGCGCCAAGGCAGGCTTCAACAGGTTCGACGCGTCCATCGCGCCGTCCGTCTTGCCCGCGCCGACCAGCGTGTGCATCTCGTCGATGAACAGGATGATTTCACCCGCGGCCTCGGTCACCTCGGTCAGAACCGCCTTCAGCCGTTCCTCGAACTCACCGCGATATTTCGCACCGGCGATCAGCGCACCCATGTCGAGCGCCAGCAGGCGCTTGTTGCGCAAGGACTCCGGCACGTCGCCGTTCACGATGCGCAGGGCAAGGCCCTCGGCAATCGCGGTCTTACCCACGCCGGGCTCACCGATCAGGACCGGGTTGTTCTTGGTCCTGCGCGACAGCACCTGCATCGAGCGGCGGATCTCGTCATCCCGCCCGATGATCGGGTCGATCTTGCCCTGTTCGGCGGCCTCGGTCAGGTCACGCGCGTACTTCTTCAGCGCGTCATAGCCTTCCTCGGCACTCGCCGTGTCGGCGGTGCGGCCCTTGCGGATGTCGTTGATCGCGGCGTTCAGCTTTTGCGCCGTGACGGCTCCCGCCTCCAGCGATTGCTTGGCACCCGACTTGACCATCGCCAGCGCCATCAGGATGCGCTCCACGGGCACGAAACTGTCCCCAGCCTTCTTGGCCAGCGCCTCGGCCTCGGCCAGAACCTTGCCGGTCGCGCTGTCCATGTAGACCTGGCCATCGCCCGACACCTTGGGCAGCTTGCCCAGCGCCAGGTCGTTGGCTTCCACGACACGCGCCGCCGATCCGCCCGCGCGGGCGATCAGGTTGGCCGCCAGACCCTGCTCGTCATCCATCAATGCTTTCAGAAGATGCTCGGGCACCAACCGCTGGTGATCCTCGCGCATCGCAATGGTCTGTGCGGCCTGAATGAAACCGCGCGACCGTTCGGTGAACTTCTCCAAGTTCATCGCATCTCTCCTTTTCACAAGCGCCCCTGTGTGCAGGTGCCCGACATCGCGGCACACCCATTCCGGGCCTCGTCGTGAAATCTGGGGATGCGCGCGCCGCCAATCAACCCCGCCCGCGCCATATGAGCGCCTTCATCGGCTCTTAACCCGGCACGGGCCAAGGTGTGTGATAGGACTTAGTAGAGGGCGTAAAGATGCTGATCACCGACATTACCGTAATCGACAACTCCAACACGGCGGACGTCATGGGCCACGTGGCCATCACGACCGAACAGGGTGTCAGCTATTTCGAATGTCACGCAATGGGACAGGGCGATGCCGCGCCGCAGGCACGGCACGACATGCTGGTCAGCGCGGCGCTTGACCAGATGCAACGCCTGCCCACGAACCGCCGCGAAAAGCTAACGATCCAGCTCGGACCGTCGCTCGCCGCGTGACGGGCTGCCGGGTCAGTTCGACCCGGTCGTGACCATCCCGGTTTCCGCGTCGATCGAACCCGCTCCGGGGGCGGTGTTGGCCTCGTCAGGCTGCTTTCTGCTTTGGGTTTCGCGCGACGGGCCCTCGTTCCCCGTTACGGTGTCGAGGTCGGTCGCATCCGCGCTGCCGACGATCACGTCGCCTTCGTCGATCACCCGCGGCGCGGCGCCCTGCGCCGGTCCGGCAAGGCCGTCCGGAACGCTGCCCGCGCCCGTGGGCCGCTGCACCATGCCGGCTTCCTCTTCGTGACCGATCGCGCTCTGCACCGTCGAGCCTTCGGAAAACAGCAGCGTGGCACCAACTCCCACGACGGCGACAACCGCCGCCGCGATGGCAATCGGCACGAAACCCGACATCGGGCGGTTCGGGACGTTAGACGTGGTCTGGGTCATGAAACTCTCCATCCTTTAGCCACCTGAACGCCTGCGCGCCCGCTCCGTTCCGGCCCTTGACGCGCCGACCGCGGAAAGGCACCAGCATCTCCAGACCAAAGGAGAGCCCCATGTCGGATGACCGCCTCATCGTAGCCCTCGACGTTCCGAACGCGCTGGCCGGCCTTGAACTGGCGGGCCAGCTCGGCGACGCGGTGTCGTTCTACAAGATCGGCCTGGGCATGCTGACCGGTGGCGGGCTGGCGCTCGCGAACGAGCTCAAGGACGAGCACGGCAAACGCATCTTCCTCGACATGAAACTGTTCGACATCGGTGCCACGGTCGAGGCGGCGGTACGCGGACTGGCGCAATTCGACCTCGATTTCCTCACCGTGCATGGCGACCCGCACGTCGTCCGCGCCGCGCGCGAAGGCGCGGGCGGGTCGGGCATGAAGATCCTCGCCGTGACGATCCTCACCTCGCTCGATCGCGACGACCTCGACGCCTCGATGCTCGTCTCCGGCACGCCCGGCCAACTGGTGGTCGACCGCGCCGCCCGCGCGTTCGAGGCGGGCGCCGACGGCGTCATCTGCTCCCCGAACGAGGCCGCCGCCGTGCGCGCCCTCGGCGAAGCGGAGGGGCGCCTGATCGTGACGCCGGGTGTGCGCCCGGCCGGCAGCGACGCGGGCGACCAGAAACGCATCGCCACACCGGCGCAGGCCATCGCGGCAGGGGCCGACCACGTCGTCGTCGGCCGACCGGTCCACCACGCGCCCGACCCCCGCGCGGCAGCCGAAGCCATCGTCGCCGAATTGCGGTCCGCGCAAGCCGTCCGGCCCAATTCCTGATCCGCAATGCCCTGCAATCGTTAACTTTTTCGATCAGTATCTGGTGCATACCCGCGGCCAGACACCGATATATTGTAAAAAGTCACGAAAAGTTTGGTCATCTCGGGAACTTTTTTAACCCTCTCCCCGTTTATATCCACAATGGGCCTCCCCACATAAAGGGAAGCCCACCATGGGCGAGGAGCAGTACCATGACCAAACAAGCCACGCTGAGCGACGTGATCTACAACGCCGCCGAGCAAGCCTTCGAAGCCGTCGTGACGATCCAATCCGTGCGCGGCCCGTTGCGCTATGCGGCAAGCTATCACGCGCCGATGACCACCGAATTCGAACAAGCCGCGTCCGGCCTCATCGACCGCGCCGAACGCATGCACAAGCTGAACCGCGGGATGCGCGCCGTTTCCGCGCGCCGCCTCGCGCTGCCGCCGATGGCGCGCCCCCGCGCCGGACGGACGCGCGCGCCGCGCTGGCTCGACCGTTTCCTGTCTCACGCCCACGCGGCCTGAGGCATCCCCCATCCCGCGTGTCTGCCTAACACGCGGTGACGGCGGACAGGGCCGGGGCTGACATCAGCGACCCCACCCGGCTTTCCGCCAACCGCCAGAGATCGTTTCTGTCTGTCTTGCCGATCTCTGCCCCAACTCCCGGGACCGCCTCGTGCGCGTCCCGGGTTTTTACTTGGTGACCCCCGTCAAGGAACGCCGCCGGTCACGACGTCAAGGAAATGCGGGCCGGGCAGCACGCCCTTGGCATCCGCCGCCAACTCCCCTGCGACCACCATGTCCGTCAGAACTGCGTCAACCGTGACCTGCATCTCCTCGGTCTCTTGCCCAAGCAATGCCGCGACCTGCGCCGCCAGCCCCTCTAGGCCCAAGGCGCCGGGTGCCGCCCGGCGCACCAGTTCGCGGATCCACTGCCGCACAAGATGGCCCCGGACCGTCGCATCATCCCCCACGTCCACACCCAGCACGTCGCGCGCATAGAGCACAAGCGACGGCACCGCGTCCGAATGGCGGACGTAATCCTCGGGCATCATCAATCCCCAGGCCTGCCCCTCGTCACCCAGCCTGATCTCGTTCGCGCGGCCTGCGGGCAGCCGCGCTGCATACATGACGACCGCCACGCCCAGCCGCCCCGTCCGCGTCTCCTGCACAAGATCTTCGGGCCGCAGGCGCAGCCCGATCTCTTCCCGCGTCTCCCGGATGACCGTGTCCGCCGCGCTTTCCCCCGGATCACGGCCCCCTCCCGGCCAGTCGAGGGTGCCGGGCCACGTCACGTCCATCCGCGCGTCGCGGCGCATCACGACCAGCGCCTCGCCTACGAACAGCGCGACCTTCGCCCCGTCGAACTTCCCGGAAAACGCCATGGGCTTTGCCCCTCTGCCGCGCTATCTTGGCAGCACCCTAGCCGCCGCCTGCCACGATGCCCAGCCTCTGCCGCGCCTGCCTCGCAACCACGTCCGACACGCCCACGCGCTGCCCCTCATGCCGCAGCCCGCGGATGCTGTCGCACCCCGAACTCTTCGATTTGTCCATCGCCCACATGGATTGCGACGCCTTCTATGCCTCGGTCGAAAAGCGCGACAATCCCGAACTGGCCGACAAGCCGGTGATCATCGGCGGCGGGCGCCGCGGGGTGGTGTCGACCGCCTGCTACGTCGCGCGCATCCGGGGCGTGCGGTCTGCCATGCCCATGTTCCAGGCGCTGCAGAAATGCCCCGAGGCGGTGATCATCAAGCCCCGGATGGAGGAATACGCCAAGGCCTCCCGCGCGATCCGCGCCATGATGGAGGAACTGACCCCCGACATCGAACCGCTGTCGCTGGACGAGGCGTTTCTCGACCTCACCGGCACCGCCCGCCTGCACGGCGCGCCACCTGCCGTGATGCTCGCCCGGCTGGTCAAGCGGATGAGCGACGAGCTGGGCCTGACCGGGTCGATCGGGCTCAGCCACAACAAGTTTCTCGCCAAGGTCGCTTCCGACCTCGACAAGCCGCGCGGGTTTTCGGTGATCGGCAAGGCCGAAACGGATGCCTTCCTGCGCGACAGGCCGGTCAGCCTGATCTGGGGCGTCGGGCAGGTCACGCGCGACGCGCTGGGTCAGGCCGGCATCCGCACCTTCGCCGACCTTTTGCGCTGGAACCGGGCGGATTTGTCGGCGCGGTTCGGGTCGATGGGGGATCGGCTCTGGCACCTCGCGCGCGGACAGGACCGGCGGCGCGTCTCGGCCCATGCGCCGGTCAAGTCGATCTCGAACGAGACGACCTTTCACGAGGACACCTCCGACTGGCACGTGCTGGACGGTCATCTGTGGCGCATGTGCGAAAAGGTGGCCGACCGTGCCAAGGCCAAGGGGATCGCCGGGCGGGTGGTCGTGCTGAAACTGAAGCGGCGGGATTTCTCACTGATTTCCCGGCGCCAGTCCCTGCGTGACCCGACACAGCTGGCCGATACGCTCTACCGCACCGCGCGCGGCCTGTTCGACCAGGTGGGCGACGAAGGGCCTTACCGCCTGCTCGGAGCCGGGCTCAGCGACCTCGTGCCCGAGGCGCGCGCCGACCTGACGCCGGATCTGCTCGACCCCGAGGCCAACCAGCGCGCCCGCGCCGAACGCGCCACCGACGAGATCCGCGCGAAATTCGGCTCCGACGCGATCCTCAAGGGCCGCGCCATCCGCTAGGGGCGTCGGGTGAGGATCACCCGACCTACGATTTGCGTGCTGACGATGTAGGTCGGCTGATCCTCAGCCGACCCCCTTCATTCCGCCGCCACGGGGACCGCGCCGCGCCCGCCAATCTCGACGATCTCGGCGACGATGCCGCGCAACAGCTTGCGGAAGGCGTGGAAGTTGGCATTGGGCCGGATCAGGCTCTCATCCATGTAGATCGCCCGATCGATCTCGATCTGGACGGCATGCTGGCCCTTGCTGGGGCGCCCATAGGCCTGCGTGGAATAGGCGCCCGCGAAGGGCGCGTTGCGCACCACGTGCAGGCCCGCTGCGGCAAAGGCCGCCTCGATCCGGTCCACGATCTCGCCATCCGCGCTTGCACCGAACCGGTCGCCCAGCACGATCTCGGGCCGTTGCGCGCCGGTGGCCGCGATCCCGTCCAGCGCCTCGTGCGGCATGGAATGGCAATCGATCAGGATCGCCTCCCCGAAATAGCTCCGCGCCTCGTTCAACAGCGCCTGCAACTGGTCGTGATAGGGCCGCCAGTAGTCGACCACCCGTGCTTGCGCCTCGTCCAAGGGCAGCTTGCCGCGATAGATCGCGCGCCCGCCCGCCACGACCCGCGGCACCACGCCAAGGCCGCTGGCGACCCGCGGGTTGTGGGCCTGCCGGCGCACGCCCTCTACCAGCGCAGGGTCCATCTCGTCCGCCGACCGGTTGAGATCCACGAAGGCGCGCGGCGCTCCCGCCTTCAAGAGCGGCGCGCCAAACTGCGGCGCACATTCGAACAGGCGGTCGACAAAGGCATCTTCCGACGACCGAATCGTGCGTTCGTCCAGAACCGTGCGGCGCAGGAAGGACCACGGATAATCCCGGCCCGAATGCGGGCTGGCGAACACCACGCTCGACATCCGCGACTGCGGCATCATCAACTGGAACGGCACCTTGGACACGCGTGGCAACTCCATAGCAACGGGTCGAATATAATCAGGATTCCGGAAGCGCCAAAAGCCCTTGATCCGCCCTTCGACTCCTTTTATAGCCCCACGGACCGGCGCGGGTTCCCGCGCCCCATTTCTTTTGGGGCAAGGGCTGCATGGCGACGGACAGGGCGATTAGCTCAGCGGTAGAGCACTTCGTTGACATCGAAGGGGTCACTGGTTCGATCCCAGTATCGCCCACCATGGAACACCCGCGCGCAGCCGCGCGCGACCGTTGAAACCCAGGCGCGACTGGCGCGCCGCGATTGAAGGAGAGGACCATGAAGGTCAAGAACTCGCTCCGCTCGCTCAAAAGCCGCCATCGCGACTGCCGCGTTGTGCGCCGCAAGGGCCGCGTCTACGTGATCAACAAGACCCAGCGTCGGTTCAAGGCCCGCCAGGGCTGAGACACCCGAACGCTGATGCAAAAGGCCGCGCCGGACATCCCGGCGCGGCCTTTTTCGTATGTGCAGGGCCGCCGGCCCGCGGATCAGCGGGCCGGTGCCTCTCACGGGTCAGAGCGCCAGCAACGACACCGTCGCGGCATCCACGTACCCGGTGACCGGAAGGCCACGGCTGTTCTGGAACGCGGCAATGGCCCGGCGGGTGCGCTGGGTAATCTCGCCATCCACGGCACCGGGGTTGAACCCGTTGCGTGCCAGCTGCCGCTCGATCGCCAGACGGATCACGCGGTTCGGGGCAAAGATGCGCTCCTGCGCGGCGGCGGCGGAATTGTCGAAACTGCTGCCCTCGTTTTCCTGCTCCTGTTCCTGCTGGCTCTGCTCGTTCTGCTGGTTGGCCTGGCGGATCGCCGTGATCCGGCGGCGGGCTTCCCCGGCATAACGCCCGTCGGGGAAATCACGCACGAACTGGCGATAGCCGCGCAGGTTGTCGAGCTCGCGCGCGCGCTCCCACGCCTTCTGCTCGTTCTGGCGGGCCTCTTCGGCACGGCGCTCCTCGGCCTCGCGGGCGGCTTCCGCCTCGCGCTCTGCCGCGGCATCGGCCTCCTGCTTCTGCCGCTGCAGAACCACCAGTTGCGGACGCGTCAGGTAGCCCGTCTGGTCGAAATTGTTGGCTTCCTGCCACGCCTTGATCGCGGCCCGCGACCCGTTGCCGAAGATGCCGTCCACGCCGCGCGTGTTATAGCCAAGCTGCGTCAGGGCCGCCTGCACGGCCCGGCGCGTCGGCCGGTCCATGCCAAGATCGACCTCGGCCGCCTGCGCCGCGCGCAGCGGAGCCAGCCGCAACTCTTCCAGCGAGGATTGCGCTTCCTGCGCGAAGATCCCCTGCGGGAAGCGGCGCAGGTAAGCCTCGTAGGCCTCTTTCGTCCCGATGTCGCGGGTTGCGTTCCAATAGGCCAGCTGGCCCAGTTCGGGCGACACCTCGTCCCCCTTGCCCGCACCCATGAAGGACACCCGGTCGCTCACGAAGCCCGACACGTTCAGCCCCGACCGCGACGGCAGCGCTTGCCGCAACGAGTTTCCGGGCTCCAGCAGACCGTCGATCACGACCTTGCTCAGCGCATCGGCGCGGCCCCGCACCACCGTGACGCCCTGCTTGATCGGCGTCGCGCCGAACCCGTCCCGCATGCCGCGGCCCAGATCGGGCTTCGTGCGGTTACCCGCCACCATCAGGATCGCCGTGCCGGGGCGCTGCTCCAGCAGCGACTGCACCGCCGTCAGCGACAGCCCGTTAAGACCCGCGTTCAGCACGTCGGTCTCCCGCGCGTCGACGCCCAGCAGGAAGCTGTCATCGTCGCTCGACACGACATGGCCCATCACCACGACCATCACCCGGTCGGCGTCCCTTAGACGCTCGGCAAAGATGCGCGCCATCCCGACTTGCCGGTCGTTCGTCAGGTCCAGCCCCCGGATCACCTGGAACCCGGCATTGCGCAGCGCGCCGCCGATCCGGTCGGCCTCTTGCGTGCCCGAGACGTCTTCCATCACCTCATAATCGAAGTTCCCGATGATCAGCGCCAGGTTCTCGCCATCCCTCTCCTGCGCCTGAACCACCGGCGCCACCACGAGGCTCAACGCCGCCACGGCTGCATAAAGGATCTGTTTCATCTCGGGTCCTCCCACTTCAGAATCCGTTAATCGTAATTGCGAAGATCATCTATGACCTTGCCGTCCTTGGGAAGCGATCCGGGTGCGACCAGCTCGATCTGCCCCTTCAGCTTCATGATTTCGGTGACCGAGGGCGCATAATCCCCGGCCGTTCCCCCCGTTGTTTCCAGCGCGACGCGCATCACGTCCTGCTCGTTCTCGCGCTCGACGCTCACGCGCGCCTTCAGGATCTCCTCGTGCCGCGCCACCAGCGCAGCGACCTGTTCGGGACGCACGAACATCCCCTTGATCTTGGTCGTCTGGTCCGCACGGCCCATCCAGCCCTTGATCCGCATATTGGTCCTTCCGCAGGGGCTGTCACCGGGAAGAATTGCGCTCAGGTCCCCGGTAGCGAAACGGATCAGCGGGTAATCTGGGTTCAGCGCGGTGACGACGACCTCGCCCACCTCGCCCTCTGCCACCGGGTCGCCGGTGCCGGGCGTCACGATCTCCACGATCACGCCCTCGTCCACGATCAACCCCTCCATCGCCAGGCTTTCATAGGCGATGTTGCCCAGATCGGCGGTGGCATAACATTGCAGGCACGACACGCCGCGTTCGGCATAGGCCTCCCGCAGCGACGGAAACAGCGCCCCGCCGCCCACGGCAGCCTTGGTGATATTCAAAGAGACGCCCATCTCGTCCGCCTTCTCAAGGATCACCTTCAGGTAATCGGGCGTCCCGGCATAGGCGGTGCAGCCCAGATGCGCCGCCGCCTGCACCTGCAACTCGGTCTGGCCGGTGCCCGCAGGCAAGACCCGCGCCCCCACCGCCCGCGCCCCGTTTTCAAAGATGTGACCCGCCGGCGTCAGGTGATATCCGAAACAGTTCTGCACCACGTCCGACGCACCGATCCCCGCCGCATGCAGGAAACGTCCCATGCGCCACCAGTCATGGCTCGATCCGCCCGGTTCATAGATCGGGCCGGGAGATTGAAAGACGTGGCTGATGTCACCGACCTGGATCGTCCCGAAGGGCGGGTTGGCCTGCTGGGCTGCGGCAAGGTCGCTCTTGCGCAGCACAGGCAGGTCCCGCAACTGCGCGACGGCCTCCACCTGCACGCCAAGACGCCCAAGCGCGGCCACCTGCGCCGCCTCCCGCGCATCCGCGCTCCGGGTCTCCAGTTCGTCGAAATAGTCGGTCATCACGCCCTCACCTGTCCTCGGAATCCGATGTTATGCAATATCAACGCGTTTTGCGAAGGGTCCGGGTGGGCGGGCCTCGCGGAACGCGGGGTCGCCCGCGCGGGCTTCACAGGGTTACCACCACGGTGCCCAGCTTGTTGCCCGCCTCGACCCGCGCATGGGCGCGGGCCATGTCCTCCATCCGCCCGCCATCGACGACGGCATGGCTCAACCCGCCCTCGGCCAGCCAGCGGTTGACCTGCGCCTGCCCCTCGGCCCGCTCGGCGCGGGTCAGCTGGTAGACGATCAGCATGTGCAGCCGCACGTTCTTGAACATGAACCCGTACCAGTCGAGCGTCGGGGACATCACGCTGGCGCTGGCATAACCCGCGATCGTGCCGCCGGGGTTGATGACATCCAGCGACACCGCCTGGTTCGCCGCGAAATCCACCTCGACGATGCGGTCGACACCGCCCACCATCTCGCGCACCCGCGCGGCCACGTCCTCGGTCCGGTAATTGATCCACGGCGCACCCGCATGCGCGCCCTTCTCAGGGGACGACACGGTCGTCACCACCTCCGCCCCCATCAACCTCGCCATCTGGCAGGCATAGCGCCCGACCGATCCCGCGCCGCCGGTGACAAGCACGGTCTGACCGGCCTCGACCCCGCGCAGCGCGTACCATGCCGTCAGCGCCGGAATGCCAAGGCAGGCGCCTTCCGCGAAGGAGGTGCCATCGGGCAGCTCCGCCACCAGCGCCACCGGAAGGCACACGTATTCAGACGCGGTGCCATGGGCGCGCTGCCACTGGCCGTTGCTGATCCAGACGCGCCTGCCGATCCAGTCCTCGGCACCCGGACCCGCCGCATCGACGATGCCGGCCCCGTCCGAATGGGGGATCACGCGGGGATGGGCCATCACCGCTCCGGGCCGCGCCCCGCCCCGCAGCTTCACGTCCGACGGGTTGATGCCGGTGGCATGCACCCGCACGCGCACCTCGCCCGGTCCCGGCTCGGGCGTCTCCATCTCGCCCAGCTGCAACACCTCGTCCGCCGGACCGAACCGCTCGTACCAGACCGCTTTCATGTCGTTCCCCCCACCGGATAGCTTGCCAGCACCTCATAGACCGGCCCGCGCGGCGTCAAGCGCGACGACCACAGGTTCAGCGCCGTCGCGCGGTGCGTATCGGTGACCGGCGCCGCCTCTGCCAGCCGCGTCACGTCCGGCTTGCCGCGCGCCAGCGTCACGTGGGGGCGGAACCGCTTGGCATCCGCGACCAGCCCCGCCCGCCGCAGCGCGCGCGCCACGATCCCGTGCAACGCCGCAAGCCCCGGCTCCGGCGCGATGTCGAAGGCGACCGCGTTCACCGGATGCCCGAACCCCGCAAGGCCCGTCACCTGCATCGCCGCGCCGGGCAGCACCTGCCCGCGCAAGTCGTCGTCAAGCATGTCCAGCGGCTCGTCACCCGCATCCTCGACAAAGGCGAGCGTAAGGTGCAGGTCCTCGACCGGAACGATCCGACCACCCCGGATCAATCCCTGCGCCCGGACGCAGGTCGCGATCAGCCCCTCCGGCACCGGCAGGCCGACAAAGACGCGCAAGGTTCAGACCGCCACGCCGAACAATCGCCCGACTGCGGCGGTCACCGCCATGGCAAGCCCGCCCCAGACCACCACGCGCAACGCGGCAGGCCCCCAGCGCGCGCCGCCCGCCTGCGCGCCCAGAATGCCCAGCAGCGCCAGCGACAAGAGCGTGATGACCACGACCACCGGAATGATCGTGCCCGCGGGTGTCAGCATGGCCGCCGCCAGCGGGATCGCCGCAAATATACTGAAGGTCGCGGCCGAGGCCGCCGCCGCCAGCAGCGGCTGCGCCGCCTGCTCGTCCGTCAGGCCCAGCTCGTCGCGCACATGCGCGGCGAGCGCATCGCCCTCGCTCAACTCGCGCGCCACCTGCCGCGCCGTGGCCTCGCTGAGGCCACGCGCCATGTAGATCTCGGCCAGTTCGGCCTCCTCACCCTCGGGATTGACCTCCAGCGCCTGGCGCTCCCGCTCGATATCGGCGGCCTCAAGGTCCGACTGCGACGACACGCTCACGTATTCGCCCGCGGCCATCGACATCGCACCCGCCGCCAGCGCCGCCGCCCCGGCAAGGAAGATCACCGACGGCGTCGGATCCGCCGCAGCCACGCCAACGATCACCGAGGCAACCGATACGATCCCGTCATTGGCACCCAGCACCGACGCGCGCAGCCACCCCGTCCGGTTCAGCAGATGCGGGTCGTCATGGTGCGCCGACGGAACGCTCATGACAGCCAGCGCTTGCGCCGACGGTAGGACCGCACGTCGCGGAACGACTTGCGCCCCTCGTCGGACATACCAAGGTAGAATTCCTTCACGTCCGGGTTCTCCCGCAGATCCGCGGCCAACCCCTCCATCACGACGCGCCCGGATTCAAGGATGTACCCGGTATGCGCGAACCGCAACGCGACGTTTGTGTTCTGCTCGGCCAGAAGGAAGGTCAGCCCCTCCTTCTCGTTGAGATCCTTCACGATCCCGAAAATCTGTTCCACCAGCTGCGGCGCAAGCCCCATGCTGGGCTCGTCCAGCAGGATCGTCTCGGGCCGCGACATCAGCGCCCGACCGATCGCGCACATCTGCTGCTCCCCGCCCGACGTGTATCCCGCCTGGCTCGTCCGCCGCTCTTTCAGGCGCGGGAAATAGGAATAGACCAGTTCAAGGTCATCGGCGACGCCCTTGGCATCGCGCCGGGTATAGGCCCCGGTCAGCAGGTTCTCCTCGACCGTCAGGTGTTCGAAGCAATGGCGCCCCTCCATCACCTGGATCACGCCCATCTTCACCAGCTCCGCCGGATCGCGCGCCGCGGTCGATTCGCCCTTGTAGGAAATCGTGCCCTTGGTCACCTCGCCCCGCTCGCTCGCCAACAGGCCAGAAATGGCCTTGAGCGTGGTCGTCTTGCCCGCGCCGTTGCCGCCCAGCAATGCCGTGATGCCGCCCTTGGGCACCTGCAACGACACGCCCTTCAACACGAGGATCACGTGATTGTAGATCACCTCGATATTGTTAACCTCCAGAAGGGTCTCCTGCGTCTTCGCCCCGTCCAGCATCCCGCGTGTCCTCACGATCCGGGGGCGCACCCCCGCGCTTCATCTTCGTTCGAAAATGCCCCGGCCCGCCGCCATGGTCGCGGCGGGCCGGAACCAATCAGCTTACGAGCAGCCCGGCTCGATCCCGGCTTCCTCGGCATAAGCGGCCGAGTCGGCTTCGATCAGCGGCCCGATCACGTCCGCGTCGGTCGGCTTGTAGCCCGAGATCAGCGACCACTGCTTGGCGCCCGCATCCCACTGGGTCACACCCACAAGGCCGGGACCACCGTGGTTCTCGCACGAGACCGAGAAGGCCGGACCGAAGTTCGGCAGGCCAAGGGCCTCCATCTTCGCCTCGGTCATCTCCAGCGCTTCCATCCCGTCCCGCATCATCGCGGGCGTGATGTCGGCGGTGCCGTGGATTTCCTGCGCGGTCTTGGCCGCTTCGGCCGCCAGCATCGCCGCGTACATGCCACGGTTATAGAGGACGGTCCCGATCTGGTCGCCCGCGCCCGCTGCCTTGCCCGCATCGACGACGTATTTCTGGATGTCGTCGAACACCGGGAAGTCCGACCCCACGTTGTGGAACGTCAGCGCCTTGTAGCCGTTCGCCGCGTCACCCGCGGGCAGCACGTCGTTCTCCGAACCCGACCACCAGATGCCGATGAAGTTCTCCATCGGGTAGCGGATGTTCGCGGCTTCCTGCACGGCCACCTGGTTCATCACGCCCCAGCCCCACATCAGCACGTTGTCGGGACGCTCGCGGCGGATCTGCAGCCACTGCGCCTTCTGTTCCTGGCCGGGGTGATCGACCGGGATCAGGCTCAGCTCGAACCCGTGCTTGGCCGACAGCTCTTCCAGCGTCCGGATCGGCTCCTTGCCGTAGGCAGAGTTGTGATAGACCAGCGCGATCTTCTTGCCGCTGATGTCACCGCCATTGGTCTCCAGCAGGTAGTTGATCGCCCCCGACGCACCGTTCCAGTAGTTGCCCGGATAGTTGAACGTGTGGCTGAACACCTTGCCGTTCGCCGCCGAGGTCCGGCCATAACCCATCGTGTGCATGGGAATGCCATCGGCGGTGGTTTTCGGGATCAGCTGGTAGGTGATGCCCGTCGACAGCGGCTGGTACACCAGCGAGCCTTCGCCCTTGGTCGATTCGTAGCACTCCACACCCTTCTCGGTGTTGTAGCCGGTCTCGCATTCCAGCACGCGCGCCTCGACACCGCCGATACCGCCATCACGCTCGTTCAGCAGCGTGAAGTAATCGGCATAGCCATCCGCGAACGGGATGCCACCCGCCGCGTAGGGCCCCGTGCGATACGACAGCGACGGGAACACGAGGTCCGCCATCACCGGGCCCGCCACCATCGTGGCCAGCATTGTCGTTGCAAACAGTTTCTTCATTTTTCTTCCTCCCGTTTGGTTGCCGGTCAGGCCGGCGTTAGGCGGTTTTCAGCCCGCCATGACCCCTCCACTCAATGCGGAAACGGCCACAATCTCAACTTCTCCTTGGCCACGCGCCACAGCTGCGCCATCCCGTGCGGCTCCGCGATCAGGAAGACCACGATCAACAGCCCGATGATGACCAGCTGGAAATGCGCCACGATATCCGTAGGCCAGCCCAGCAGGTCCACACCCACCAGCTTCAGCGCCACCGGAAGTACCACGAGGAACGCCGCCCCCGCGAACGAGCCGAATATCGACCCCAGCCCGCCGATGATGATCATGAACAGCACGATGAACGACTTCTGGATGCCGAATACCTCGCCCACCTCGACCGCGCCAAGATAGACGGCAAAGAACAACGCCCCCGCGACGCCGACGTAGAATGACGACACCGCAAAGGCCGTCAGCTTCGCCCGCAGCGGGTTCACCCCGATGATCTCCGCGGCGATGTCCATGTCGCGGATCGACATCCATTCCCGCCCCTGCGCCCCGCGCGTCAGGTTGCGCGCGATGATCGCCAGCAGGACCGTAAAGACAAGGCAGAACAGGTAGGTCGCCCAGGCCTCGGTATTGGGCCCCGTCACCTCGATCCCGAACACCGTCCGCTCCGGCGCGTTGATCTGGCCCGACGCGGAATAGTTGTAGAACCACGGCACCCGGTTGAAGAGCCAGACAAGGAAGAACTGCGCCGCCAGCGTCGCCACCGCCAAGTAGAACCCCTTGATCCGCAAACTCGGCAGGCCGAACAGCACGCCCACCCCCGCCGTGATGAAGCCCGAGGCGATCACGATGAAAAAGATGTTCACATCCGGGAAGGCCGTCATCAGCTTGTAACAGGCATAGGCCCCCACCGCCATGAACCCGCCGGTGCCAAGGCTCACCTGTCCGCAATACCCGGTCAGGATGTTCAGCCCGATCGACGCGATGGCATAGATCAGGAACGGCAGCAGGATCGCATTGGCCCAGTAATCGTTGATGATGAACGGCACCACGAGGAAGGCAAAGGCCAGCACGGCGTAATACCGCCACCGGTCGAACGCGATGGGAAAGGTCTGGCTGTCCTCGACATAGGAGGTCTTGAAATCCCCCGCCTCACGATAGAACACGGCGCGCTCCCCCAATTTCTTCGGTTTTCAAGTACCTCGGGGTCCGGGGCAGCGCCCCGGTCCGACCTGCACATCCCTCGCCTACGCGCAGGGCGGACCACCCTCGCGAAGGTGCCAGGTGGGCGGGCCTCGCGGCACGCGGGGTCGCCCGCGCGGCCCCCGATCCGGGACGCCCCATTTTCGCCGCACCGCGCGTGTAAGGCACGGCCCACACGCAATTCAGCACGGTTTCAGACGCATGCGTACGACACTGACCCGCTTCGGCCACGGCCTCCGCCGGTTTCTCCGCGACCTCCTGTTCGAGGTCTTCGCGCTGCCGGTCATGTTCGCCGTCATGGGCTTTTTCATCGGCCTCTACAGCGTCCTGACCGACGGCATGCCCTGGTACATCGCGCCCGTAGGCGCCGTGCTCGGCTTCCTCGCCGGGTGCGCCAAGATGATCTGGCTGTGGATCAGCCAATAGGGACGACCCCGCGTCAAACCCGCTCAATGATCTTCTCCCCGAAAAGGCCCTGCGGGCGGAATACAAGGAACACCAGCGCCAGCACGTAAGCGAACCAGTTCTGCGTCGCGCCGCCAAGGAACGGCGCACCGATGGCGAACTCGAACAGCTGCTCGCCGACGCCGATGATCAACCCACCGATGATCGCTCCGGGGATCGACGTGAACCCCCCCAGCATCAGCACCGGCAGCGCCTTCAGGGCGATCAGCGACAGCGAGAACTGAACCCCCGATTTCGCCCCCCACATCATGCCCGCGACCAGCGCCACGAAACCCGCCAGCGACCACACCATCACCCAGATGAAGTTCAGCGACACGCCCACCGACAGCGCCGCCTGGTGATCGTCCGCCACGGCCCGCATCGCGCGGCCCTGCTTGGTGTACTGCGCGAAGAAGATCAGCGAGGCGACCAGCGCGATCGCGATCACCGTCGCCACGATGTCGAGATTGTCGATGAAGAACCCGTAGCCGAACGCGTTGAACGTCGTCTCGTCGATCCACAGGTTGATGCCCTGCGGCAGCCCCACGTCCAGCTTCTTGATCTCGGAATTCCACATCAGGTCCGACAGACCTTCGAGGAAATAGGCAAACCCGATCGTCGCCATGAACAGGATGATCGGCTCCTGGTTCACGAGGTGGCGCATGATGAACCGGTTCACGGCCCAGGCCAGCACCACCATCACCACAAGCGTCAGCAGGATCGCCAGCAACGCCGGCACGGTCCAGCCGAAGTAATGCACCTTGGTTCCGAAGATGGCGTTGATCAGGTGCGCGAACGGCACCTGCCCCTTCATGATCCCCACCAGCGTCGCCGCCGCGAACAGGGCCATCACGCCCTGCGCATAATTGAAGATACCGCTCGCCTTGTAGATCAGCACGAACCCCAGCGCGACAAGGGCATACAGCACCCCCGCCATCAGGCCGTTCAGCGTCACCTCGGCTGCAAACAACAGCTGTTCAGGCATTCACTCCTCCCCCGTCCCCGGTCACGACCCGAGGCTCCTCGCTTGCGGTCCCGGACCCGAGCCCGGACACCTGCGGTGCGCAGCTCCGATCCTCGGCGCCCAAATGCACCAGAAATGTTGCGAACGTGGCCTGCGTCATGGCCGACAGCCGGTATTCCCGCCCATCCCACGCGCAGCCGCGCCAGACGTCCCACGCGCCGCCCTGGTCCTCGACCCGCCGCTCAAGCCGTCCCTGCAACCGCGCCTCGGTCTTGGCACGCAGCGCACGGCCAAGATCGCCGTTGCCCGCGATCGCCACCCGGTTTCCCATCCGGCAGGCGACACCGCGCCCGGCCACGGGCCGCACCATCGGGTCCAGCGCCACAAGGCTCAATCCCGTCAGGCTGCCGAACCGAGCCTCCGTCCCGCCGCAAGGCTGGCGAGCCCCGTCGACCCGGCATTGCCACGGCGTCCGCTCCCGCGCGTCAAAGGCCGCGTCGACGACCCGCCCGGTCTCCACCGCGTCAACGCAGACGCCGATCATGTAGGCCCACAGATCCGCATTGGCGAAACCGGGCGTGGCCCAGGCAAGGCTTGCGGCAAGCATCCACGCCCTCATCCCGCCGCCCCCGCGCACATCTCCGCATGGTCCGGCATCCAGCCCGACACGGTGAACCGCAAGGCCCCGCCCGAGGCATCCACGACCGCGACTTTCCGCGCCGCGAGATCGGCCTCGCAACTCAGCAGGATCGCGAACGGCTTTGCCGGGCGCTTCAGATCGTCCGCGATCCACGACACTCCCGCCTTGGCCCAGATCGCCTCCAGCGCGGGCAGAACCGCCGCCGCTCGCGGCCAGGACCGTTCGTTCAGCGCACAACTCGGCTCGCTTTCATCGGTTTCGCGCATCCGCGCCACCGTCAGCCCCGCGCCCGCATCCCACAGCTGCGTCGCTGCCGCGCAGTCGCCGCAATCCGGCGTCCAGTCGCGCTTCAGCGTCCAGCCCTGCTCGTCCGCCGGCGCGCCATCCTTGACCGCCCAGCATCCAAGCAACGCGTCCCAGAACGCCCCGGCAGTGTCCTGCGCCTGCACAGCCGCGGGCAGGACCAGCGATATGAACAGCGCCCGGATCACTCGGCCTTCTCGGGCAGCGTCGCGAAGACGCGATAAACGGTGAACCGGTCGGCCTTCAGGTGCAGCGCCCGCGCATGCACGTTGAAGCCGCAGCTTTCGCAGAACCCGTCATACAGCAGTGTGACCGCCTGGTCGGTCTCCTTCCGCTCGGTGAGTTCGAACGGGCTGTCCTCGCGATCCAGCCAGTAATCCATGAACGCCTCGACCTCGGGCAACTCCTCGTCGAAGACATTGATGCCGCAATTCGCGCCCTGCAGCTTGACCAGCAACACCGACGGGTCCAGCCCCTGCCAGACTTCGCCATCCTCACCGAACAGGTGCGGCACCGCCGCCTGCACCGGCAACTGGCGCAAATCCTTGGTGCTGATGTCCTCGCGCAGCATCACCGGCGCCATGCAGCGCCCGGCAAAGAACAGCGACTTCGGCGTGGTTTCAAGATCGGCAACCTGCGCCGCCGCCGGTACCGCCATCAGCGCGGACAGAAGAAAGGCACTAACTCTCAAGATCGGTCTCCCGCACACGCATCGCCACCGCCTCGGCGGTGACATCCAGTTCAACGGCGACCTTCGGCTCGATCCAGTCGGTGGACAACCACCGCCCGGCCTCGATCTCCTCGTACCGCCCGATGGCGACCTGGTCGATCGCCCATATCTCGAATTCCAGAACATTGCCCCGCGCCGGTCGGCCAAGCACGGTGCAGGCTGCCAGATCCTGCGCCGGCGGCGTCTCGTAGATCAGGACGAACCCCTCGGGCAGCCCGTAGGCGGAATAGCCGGCCTCCGCCTCCATCGGCTCCAGCCCCTGCACGATGGGCGGAGTGAAATGCTCGAACGGGTCCAGGCAGCGCGCCGCGAACACCTCGAACTGGCCTGCCGCCAGCGGCTCCCCGGCCATCACCAGGCAGGCCGCGCCCAGCGCGCCGCGCCAGTTCAGGGGGGTAAACTGGCCAAAATGCCAACTTTTCTCAGTCATGCGCAACCCCGAGATAGGCGTCGATCACGTCCTGGTTGTTGCGCACCTCGTCCGGCGTCCCGTCACCGATCTTCTTGCCGTAATCCATCACCACGACACGGTCGCTCAGGTCCATCACCACACCCATGTCATGTTCGATCAGGGCGATCGTTGTGCCAAACTCGTCGTTTACGGACAGGATGAAGCGGGACATGTCCTCCTTCTCCTCGACGTTCATCCCCGCCATCGGCTCGTCCAGAAGCAACAGCGACGGCTGCGACACCAGCGCCCGCGCCAGTTCAACCCGCTTCTTCAACCCATAAGGCAGACGCGCAACCGGCGTCTTTCGGATCGACTGGATCTCGAGGAAATCAATGACCTGCTCGGCCAGCTCGCGGTTCTCGACCTCCTCGCGCTCGGCCTTCCCCTTCCAGATGGCTTGCGCGAACATGCCCGCCTTCATCTGCGTCAGCCGCCCCGTCATCACGTTGTCCAGAACGGTCATCCCCTCGAACAGCGCGATGTTCTGGAAGGTCCGCGCGATCCCCTGCTGCGCCACCTGGTAGGGCTTCATCGGCGGCCGCAGGCTGCCCCGGTACCACACCTCGCCCTCCTGCGGGTTGTAGAACCCCGAGATCACGTTCAGCATCGAGGACTTTCCCGCCCCGTTTGGCCCGATGATCGCCCGGATCTCGCCCTCGCGAATATCGAAAGAGATATCCTTGATCGCCACAACCCCCCCGAACCGCAGGGTGATGTTGCGCATCTCCATGACCACGCCACCAATCGTGCGCCCGTCTTCCGTCACGTAGCCTTCGGCATCCTTCACAGCCACATGTCCTTCTTCTCTTTCCAAATATGGCCGCCGGAGGCTCCCGCGCTCCCAACCGGGCACAGCCGCCAGCCTCTCTCGCGCCCGGCGGGAGGGTGGGTGGGGCGATCCGCGCATGCGGGAGCGTCACCCACCCTCATTCCGCCGCCATCGCCTTGGGCGCCACGTCCACGACATCGGCCTCGACGACCTTCAACGTGGCCGAGATCGAGCCCTTCCGCCCGTCCTCGTACGTCACTTCCGTCACGGTCGACACGCTCTCGGACCCGTCATACAGCGCCGCGATCAGGTCGGCGTATTTCTCCTCGATGATCCGGCGGCGCACCTTGCGGGTGCGGGTCAGCTCGCCGTCATCGGCATCCAGTTCCTTGTGCAGCACGACGAAGCGATGGACCTGGCAGCCCGACAGCATCTCGTCTTCCGCCACGCTGGCGTTGACCTCGGCCACGTGCTCGCGCAACGCCTGCAACACCTGCGGATGCCCCGCCAGTTCCTGGTAGGACGCGTAGGCGATGTTGTTGCGCTCGGCCCAGTTGCCCACGGCCGTCAGGTCGATGTTGATGAAGGCCGTGCATTCCTCCCGCCCGTTGCCGAACACCACGGCTTCGAGGATGTTGGGATAGAATTTCAGCTTGTTCTCTACGTATTTCGGCGCAAACAGCGATCCGTTCGCCATTTTGCCCACGTCCTTGGCGCGGTCGATGATCCGCAACTGGCCGGTGGCTTCCTCGATGAACCCGGCATCGCCGGTGGCGACCCAGCCCTCGGCATCCTTGGTCCCGGCGGTCGATTCCGCGTTCTTGTAGTATTCCACGAACACGCCCGGAGAGCGGTAGAACACCTCGCCGCTGTCGTCGATGCGGATCTCCACGCCCGGCGACGGCACGCCCACCGTGTCGGCGCTGACGGCATTGTCGGGCTGCTGGGTGATAAACACCGACGCCTCGGTCTGGCCATACAGCTGTTTCAGGTTGATCCCGAGCGAGCGGTAGAATTCGAAGATCTCCGGCCCGATCGCCTCGCCCGCGGTATAGCCCACGCGCACCTTGGAAAAGCCCAGCGTGTTCTTCAGCGGGCCATAGACGAACAGCTCGCCCAGCCGGTATTTCAGCCGGTCCCACGCGCCCACGCTCTCGCCATCGAGGATCTTGGGCCCGACCTTGCGGGCGTGATCCATGAAGGTGCGGAACATCCACTGCTTCAGCCGCCCCGCATCCTCCATCCGGATCATCACGTTGGTCAGCTGCGTCTCGAAGATGCGCGGCGGCGCAAAGTAATAGGTCGGCCCGATCTCGCGCAGGTCGGTCATCATCGTGTGCTGCGCTTCCGGGCAGCACACGCAGAAACCCGTCCAGTAGGCCTGCCCGATCGAGAAGATGAAATCGCCCACCCATGCCATCGGCAGGTAGGCCAGCACGCTGTCGGTCTGGCGCAGGTGATCGAACTCGGCCGAGTTCTTCGCGGTCTCGATGATGTTGCGGTTCGACAGGACGACGCCCTTGGGCTTGCCCGTCGTGCCCGACGTATACAGCATCACGCAGGTATCGTCGGGGCCCAGCGCCGCGATCCGGCGGTCAAGCTCGGCATCGTCACCCTGCGTCCGGCCCGCTTCCTTCACATCGGCAAAGGCGGTCAGGTGGGTGTGGTCGTATTTCCGCAAACCCCGCGGATCGAGATAGATCATCTCGCGGAACTCGGGCAGCCGGTCAGCAATCTCCAGCACCTTGTCGACCTGCTCCTGATCCCCGGCGATCACGATACTCGCGCCGCAATGGTCAAGGACATAGGCCATCTCCTCGGCCACCGCGTCCTGGTAGAGCGGCACCGGCACGGCGCCTGTCATCTGCACCGCGACCATCGCGCCGTACAGCGCCGGGCGGTTGCGCCCGATGATGGCGACGAACTGGCCGGGGCCCGCGCCCTTCAGGATCAGGCCCTTGGCAAGCGCACGGATATCCTCCTGGGCCTCGGCCCAGGTCCAGCTTTGCCAGATACCGAACTCTTTTTCCCGATACGCCGGAGCGTTGCCGAACGACGCCGCGTTCCGCGCAAGAAGCGCGGGGATCGACACCATCGACCCTCCGGCATCCGCATTGGATGCACGCAAGGCTATTTCCTCCCGTCAGGTCTCAAAAAGACCGTTTATTGCGCTCACCCTAGGACGGAAGAAACGATCTGCCAAGCGCCCCGCCGCACTTTTTTTGAACATCTGTTCATTTTTTGGCGAGGCGTCGTTCAGTAGAAGGCCGAACGCACCAGCGGCAGGATCGCGGCGGCGGCGATTCCCACGGCGGCACCGATGCCGAAGCGCAGGAACGGCGCACCCAGGCGCGGCCCGGCCAGCGACAGGCCGCCACAGATCAGCGCGTAGAAGACAAGTGCAGTTGTATCCATGACCCGAGATTGCCCGCCTTTGCGCCCCGTGTCACCGTTTTCTTGCCCGGCACGCGACCGCGCCCGCTTCAATTCGCGTGGGCTTTCCCATTGCAGAGCGGGGCAAATCCTGCTGCAACGCGCCTGACCGTCCGGGGAGAGCCACCATGTCAGAACTGATCCTTGTGCGTCACGGCCAGGCCAATTCCGGCGCGACCACCGAAGAGGATTACGACCGCCTCAGCCCGCTGGGCCACGACCAGGCGGCGTGGCTGGGCGCGTGGATGGACGAGGCGCACATGACCTTCGATCACCAGGTCCACGGCACCCTGCGCCGCCATGTGGAAACACATGCGGGCATGAACACCGGCACCGCGCAGGTCGATCCGCGCCTGAACGAGATGCAGTATTTCCCGATGGCGGACGCCATGAAACTGCACAGCGGGATGGAGGTGCCGACCGATCCCGAATCCTTTGCAGACCACGTGCCGCCCACCATGAGGGCGTGGCGCGACGGGCACCTGCGCGGCGTGCCCGACAGTTGGGACGGGTTTCATGGGCGGATCGCGGCGGCGCTCGACGATCACACCCGGATCGATCAGCGGGTGCTCTGCGTGACGTCGGGCGGGGTGATCGCCTCGACCCTGATGCGGGTGCTCGACCTCGACATCCCGGCGATGACGGCGATGCTGCTGCAGACGCGGAACGCCTCGTTCCACGTGCTGCGCCGGTTCCGGGGGCACTGGCACCTGCACCAGTTCAACGCCACGCCGCACCTTGCCGGACCGGACCGCGCCCACGCGCTGACCTTCGTCTAGCGGCACGGGGGCCTCCCGTGGCACTCTGCGCCGGGGAGGACACCAACCATGCGCCTGTATACAGCACCCGGCACCATCTCCATCGCCGTCGCCATCGCGCTGCACGAGGCGGGGATCGACGCGACCCATGACCGCGTGGATTTCGCCAGCGCGGCGCAGACCAGGGCGCCTTACCTGTCGATCAATCCCAAGGGGCGCGTGCCCGCGCTGGAACTGGATGACGGGACGATCCTGACGGAGACCGGCGCGATCCTCGACTATATCGGGGCGATCGCCCCCGATACCGGACTGGTCCCCGCCGATGCCCTGCGCGCGGCGCGGATGCGGGAGGTGATGTATTACCTCGCCTCAACCATGCACGTGAACCACGCCCACAAGATGCGCGGCGCGCGCTGGTCCGACGATCCGGCCGCGCTGGCAAGCATGAAGGCCAAGGTGCCGGACACCATGACCTCCTCGGCCCGGTATATCGAGGCCAGCTGCGCCCTCGATCCCTTCGTGCTGGGTGCGGATTTCAGCCTCGCCGATCCCTACCTGTTCGTGATCTGCACATGGCTGCCGGGGGATGGCGTCGGCATGGCGGCCCTTCCACGGCTCACGGGGTTCATGCAGGCCATGGATGCCCGCGCCTCGGTCGCGCACATGCGCGAGATCGGTCTTTTGCGCTGACGCCCCTTGGCCCGCCGCGCGGCTTGGGTCTATCGTGCGGGCGAACTGGCAAGGGGCAGGCGTGACACGGCCATGACCATCCATTGGTGCGGGAACGACGCGGCCTTGCGAAGCGGCCTCAGCGCGGTGCTGACCCGCGCCATCGCGCCCGTCGTGATCTGGGCGGATGAACCGGACGCCGTGGCACCGCTGGGCGGCAGCCCGGAACGGATCGAGCCTTGGAACGCCGACCGGCTTGGATCGGACGTGATGGCCGGCGACGTGATCGTGTCCGCCGGAGGCGCCGACCGCGACCTTGCGCTGGCCACGCTTGCCGCCAACAAGGGCGCGCACCTTGTCACGCCGGGCGACATGACCCCGGCGCTGTCCGCGCTCGAAGGGAAAGCGCTGCTGTCGAAATCGAGCATCGTGACCGAGGTCGGCGTGTCGCCCGGCATCGATCACCTGCTCGCCCGGCATCTTGTCCACGCCTACGCCACCAGCACGATCTTCGACCCGGCCCACACGATCAGCCTGATCTCCTGCGCCGGGCAGGTCCCGGCAGAACCCGGCCCGGCGCGTGCGGGGCGCGGTACGCAGGCACAGCAGGTCTGGCGCGCGCTGTCCGCGCCCGCCCGCGCGATCCGCGACTTCCGCGAGGCGCGGGTGAACCTTGCCTGGGACGCGGATGCGGTGGAGGAGGTGACCCTGCCCCTGCCCGCGCCCGAGGATTTCGAACTGGTGCCGCGCGGCGATGCGCTGCCCCTTCTGGACGCCTACGGGATCGACCCGGTCTGGCCGGTGGCGCGGCTGGAACGCGGCCTGCTCTGCCCTCCGGGCTGGCGCGCGGCATGGGGGCCGGTCCTGTCCCAGATCGAGGCGCTGAACGCCGCGACGCCCGCCGCGCCGATGCCGGGCTCGGCCGCGCTGACCGTCACCGGCGGCGCGCGCATCGTGATCTTCGTGGCGCTGATCGTGGAACGGAACGGCGCGCTTCTGTGGCACCATTCCGCCGTGCTCGAAGCGGTCGACGCGCCGCGCGGATCGGCCCATGACCGGTTGCTCGGCCGCCATGTCCGCCTCGCGATAGAGGCGCTGGTGTCGGACGAGGGCCTGCCCGCCGGGGTCGGCATGACGCGGTCCGATCCCGCCGCCATCGAAGCCTGGCTGCGCGACATCGGCAAGGAAGCGCGGCATTTCAGCATCGCGCACCGCTGACGGGTTACGCGGCGGGCGCCCCGCCCCGGTCGGGTGTGCCAAGCAGGATGCCAAGCGACAGGATCGTCAGCCCGACACCCGCCAGCACCGTCGCCGGTGGCAATCCCTGCCCCAGCCCGATCTCCCACAGAATCACCCAGCTGGGCGTGAGGTAGGTATAGGCCATGACCTTGGCCGACGGCAGGCGCAGCGTTGCGAAATAGACCAGCGTGAAGGTGAAGGACGTCGCAAGGAACGCGGTATAGAAGATCGTGATCCACGCGACGCGCGGCAGGGCCGCCCAGTCCGTCGCCATCAGCGCTGGGGCCCCGACGATGCCCTGCACCAGCGCACCGCCCAGCAGGATGCCCAGCGTGAACCCGAACGGCGACGCGCCCCGCGACCACAAGCGCGCCGCAGGCACGTAGAGCGCATGCGCGACGGTACCCGCGAAAAAGATCGCCTCGCCCCGCCCGACCTCGAACGCGCGCATCGCCTCGAAACTGCCGCGAAAGATCACCCACACCGCGCCCGCCCCGCCGATTGCCAGCGCAAGCGCCGACCACGCACCAAGACGCTGGCGCAGCAGGATCCACCCGAACCCCGCCGCCAGAAGCGGCGTCAGCGTGAAGACCACGGCGGTGTTCACCGGCGGCGCGGTCTTCAGCGCCTCGAACATCAGCACGAAGTAGACCGAGAACAGCCCGCCCAGCAGGACATACCGCCACGGCGCCTCGAAATCCGACCGGCGCATCGTTCCGCTGGCCCATCCCATGAAGGCCACGAACCCCGCCGCCAGCACGAACCGCACGAAATTCAGCGCAATCGGCGCGATCTCGTTCGCCGCCAGCCCGCCAAGGGAGAAAGACCCGGCCACCAGCATCGAAAAGGCGAGCATCGCGGCATGGCCGCGCAGCGCCTCGGTCACTCGACGTCCCAACGCTTGATCTGCGCCTTGAGGTGGCTCAACAGCGCCTGAACCTTGGCCGAGCGGTGAAGGTCCACATGCGTCACCAGCCAGACCGGGACGGTCCAGCTGTCATCCGGGTCGATCACGCGCACAAGGTCGTCGCGCTGCACCGCGCCGTAGACCGGCAGGAACCCGATCCCGGCCCCCGCGTAAACGGCATTTTCCAGCACCCGTGAATCGCCGCTGACGAACACCACGTTCTCTGCCGGGACATGGTCGCGCAGCCAGCGCGAAAACGGCGCCCGCGCGCCGGTTTCGTCGAAGGCGACGAAGCGGTGCTTGCGCAGGTCCTCCTTGCGCTCGGGGAACCCGTGCCGCCGCCCATAGGACTTGGCCGCGTACATCGCGAATTTCATCCGGAAGAACGGCTGGACGACGTTGTCCGGCTGGTCCGGCGGATTGCCCGCCCGGATCGCCACATGCGCCTCCCCGTATTCCAGCCGCAACAGGCGCGACCCGGTGAGATAGCGTATGCTGAGTTGCGGATGCTGCGCCTGGAACTCCGCCAGCACCGGCACCAGCTGCGGCCCCATGCTTTCGACCGAGGTCACGACAAGCTCGCCCGCCACCTCGGCCCCGCGCCCCTTGATCCGGTTGGTCAGCTGGCTGAACTGGTCGTCGGTCGTCTGCGCCACGCGCAACAGGTCCTCGCCCGCCTCCGTCGCGGTGTAGCCCCGCGCATGCCGCTGGAAAAGCTTGGCCCCCAGCCGCTGTTCCAGCGCGTCGATGTGGCGGATGACCGTCGCGTGGTGCACGCCCAGCGCATCGGCAGCCCCCGACACTGTTCCCATCCGCGCCACGTGGTACGCCGTACGTATTTCGTCCCAGGAATTCATGGCGCACCCTGTGCAAAATCGAACACTCGCTGTCCATCCTTTCCGATTGTGTGCGCAAACGCAATAACCAGATCGGTCACGTATTCTCACCATGTCAGGAGTGACCATGACCACCGTTCTGCATATCGACAGCTCTGCCCGCACCACCGGCTCTGCCACCCGCGCCATGACCGCCCGCACCATCGCCGAACTGGGTGCGGCGCGGGTGATCCGCCGCGACCTTGCCGCCGAACCCCTCCCCCACCTCTCCGAGGCCTGGGTCTCCGCGAATTTCACCCCCGCCGAAACCCGGACCGAGGCGCAGGCACAAACCCTCGCCCTGTCCGACACGCTGGTCGCCGAACTCGACGCCGCCGACGTCATCGTGATCGGCCTGCCGGTCTACAATTTCGGCGTGCCCGCCGCGCTCAAGGCATGGATCGACCTCGTCGCCCGCGCGGGCCGCACCTTCCGCTACACGCCCGACGGTCCGCAGGGCCTGCTGACCGGCAAACGCGCCATCGTGGCCTTCGCCTCCGGCGGCACCGGCATCGGGTCAGAGATCGACTTCGCCTCCCGCTACCTCACCCACATGCTCGGCTTCCTCGGGATCACCGACGTGACCTTCGTGCACCCGCAGGCCGCCGCCGCCTGACCGGAAAGGCGCGCGGGTTGACTCCCGCCCGCGCGCCGCCTATTCCGCCCCCAACTCCGGAGAGGCCCGCCCCTCCGGTCCCGTGCTCCATGCGGGATCGCCACCAGTCAGCGCGTCGCGCCCACTGGTGCGTTTGTCGTTTGGGGCATCGGTTCCTACCTTGGGACCATCCGCAACCGCACGAAGGGGCATTGCCCATGTTCGAAAACCTGTCCGACCGCCTGTCCGGCGTCTTCGACCGCCTCACCAAGCAGGGCGCGCTCAGTGAAGACGACGTGAAGACCGCCCTGCGCGAAGTGCGCGTCGCGCTGCTCGAAGCGGACGTCTCGTTGCCGGTGGCGCGCGACTTCGTGAAAGCGGTGCAGGAAAAGGCGACCGGCCAGGCGGTGACGAAATCGGTCACTCCGGGCCAGCAGGTCGTCAAAATCGTGCATGACGAACTCAAGCACGTGCTGGAAGGTGACGGCGAACCGGGCGCTCTGAAAATCGACAACCCGCCCGCGCCGATCCTGATGGTCGGCCTGCAGGGCTCGGGCAAGACGACCACCACCGGCAAGCTCGCCAAACGCCTGACCGAAAAAGAGGGCAAGCGCGTCCTCATGGCCTCGCTCGACATCTACCGCCCCGCCGCGATGGACCAGCTGGCGGTCCTCGGCATGCAGATCGGCGTCGACACCCTGCCCATCGTCAAGGGCGAAAGCGCGGTGCAGATCGCCAAACGCGCCAAGACGCAGGCCTCGCTCGGCGGCTACGACGTTGTCCTCCTCGACACGGCAGGCCGCCTGCAGATCGACCAGACGCTGATGCAGGAGGTCGAAGACGTCCGCGATGCCGTCCAGCCCCGCGAAACGCTGCTGGTCGTCGACGGCCTGACCGGCCAGGTCGCGGTCGAGGTGGCCGAAGAGTTTGACGGCAAGATCGGCATCTCCGGCGTCGTCCTCACCCGGATGGACGGCGACGGCCGCGGCGGCGCCGCCCTGTCGATGCGCGCCGTGACCGGCAAACCCATCAAGTTCGTCGGCGCCGGCGAAAAGATGGACGCGCTCGAAACCTTCGAACCCGACCGCATCGCGGGCCGCATCCTCGGCATGGGCGACATCGTCGCGCTGGTCGAAAAGGCGCAGGATACGATCGAGGCCGAGCAGGCCGAAAAGATGATGCGCCGCTTCCAGAAAGGTCAGTTCAACATGAACGACCTGAAGGGCCAGCTTGAACAGATGCTCAAGATGGGCGGCATGGAAGGCATGATGTCGATGATGCCCGGCATGGGCAAGATGGCGAAAGAGGTCGAAAAGGCCGGCTTCGACGATCGCGTGCTCAAGCAGCAGATCGCCATGATCCAGTCGATGACGAAAAAGGAACGCGCCGCCCCGCAGATCCTGCAGGCCAGCCGCAAGAAACGCATCGCCGCCGGATCCGGCATGGAAGTCAGCGACCTCAACAAGCTTCTCAAGATGCACCGCCAGATGGCCGACATGATGAAGAAGATGGGCAAGGGCGGCATGATGAAAAAGGCGATGGCCGCCATGATGGGCAAGGGCGGCGGCATGCCCGGCATGGACGGCATGGACCCCAAGGCGCTCGAAACCGCGGCCAAGCAAATGGGCAAGATGCCCGGCGGCCTGCCCGGCATGGGCGGCGGCATGTCGCTTCCTCCGGGCCTCTCGGGCTTCGGCAAGAAGAAGTGACGCGCATGTCTTCTTCTCTTTCCAAATATGTCCCCCGGAGGGCCGGCCCGCCCCACGCACCCGCCTGCGGGCACCGCGTTGCGTTGCCACTTGCGGGAAAACAAGCCGCGCGGCAGCGCGTCAATATGGACGATCCCACATGATACCGACGGAGTGGATTCTTGGCCTGGTCGGGGGCCTGATGATCGGCTGCGCGGCGGCCGTGTTCCTGCTGGTGAACGGGCGCATCATGGGCGCGTCGGGTATCCTTGGTGGTCTGCTCGATGGCACCGGGCGCGGCAATGCGGGTGAACGCATGGCGTTCATCGCGGGCCTTGTCGGCGTGCCGCTCGTCATCGCGCTCGTCTCGGGCGCGCCCGACACGAACCTCACCACCTCGCTGCCGATCCTCGTGATCGCCGGGCTCTTCGTCGGCGTGGGCACCCGGATGGCCAATGGCTGCACCTCCGGTCACGGCGTCTGCGGCATCTCCCGCTTCTCGGTACGGGGGATCGCGGCGACGCTCGTCTACCTGATCGCGGGCGGCATCGTGATGTATGTCGGCCGCCACATGCTGGGGGTGATCTGATGCGCCTGCTTGTCGCTCTCTTCGCCGGAGGCCTCTTCGGGGCGGGCCTGACCGTGTCGGGCATGACCGACACCGACAAGGTGCAGGGCTGGCTCGACCTGTTCGGCGCGTGGGATCCCACGCTCGCCTTCGTGCTGGGCGGGGCGATCCTGCCGATGCTCGGTGCCTGGGCCATCGCCCGCCGCCGCCAGACCGCAATGCTTGGCGCCCCCATCCCCGCGCCTGCCGACCCCGTGATCGACGCGCCGCTCGTCACTGGCTCGGCGCTGTTCGGGGCCGGCTGGGCGCTGGCGGGCCTCTGCCCCGGACCCGCGCTGGCGGTGCTGGGCTACGGCGGCTGGCCCGCGCTGGCCTTCTTCGCGGCGATGACCGCGGGCATGATCGCGCAGCCCTTCCTGCCCGTTCCGCGAGGCACCCGTGCAGCTTGAAACCGAACGCCTGATCCTGCGCCGCCCCGGCGCACGGGACACCGACCGCGCGGTCGCGTTCTTCACGAGCGACCGCGCGCGCCATGTCGGCGGCCCCTACACGCCGGGCGCGGCATGGCGGCACTTCGCCGCCGAGGTCGGGCACTGGGACCTTCTGGGCTTCGGCATGTGGGCCTTCTGCGCCAGGGGCGACGACACCGCGCTTGGCCTCGCCGGCCCGTGGTGCCCCGGCGACTGGCCCGAGACAGAGATCGGCTGGGTCACCTTCGAAGGCGGCGAAGGCAAGGGCTTCGCGTTCGAAGCCGCCGATGCCGCGCTCGACCACGCCTTCGGCACGCTCGGCTGGCCCACCGCCGTCAGCTATATCGACGCGGACAATGCCCGCTCCCGGACGCTCGCCGAGCGTCTCGGTGCGCGCATCGATCCCGACGCCCCGCAACCCAGACCCGACGCGCCCTGCCTCGTCTATCGACACCCGGCACGGGGGCGCGCATGAGATACGCCTGCGAAACACCCACGGGCGGCAAGGCCCCCGCGATGGCTGCAACCGTCAGGGCCACCATCCCGGCGCTCGACACCACCCGCCTGCACCTGCGCGCGCCGCGGGTCGAGGATTTCGCCTGCTATGCCAAGATCGTCTGCGGCGAACGCGGGCAATATGTCGGCGGCCCGATGTCGCGCGAGGACGCGTGGTTCGATTTCCTGTCGCTCGCCTCGGGCTGGATGCTGCATGGCCATGGCGGCTGGACCGTCACGTCGCGCGACACCGGCGCGCCCCTCGGCTTCGTGGTGCTGGGGATGGAGCCGGGCGACCTCGAACCCGAACTCGGTTTCCTGTTCTTGCCCGAAGGCGAAGGACAGGGCTTCGCGCACGAAGCGGCGGCAGCAGCGCGCGACTTTGCCCGCGCCACGCTCGAACTGCCCGCGCTCGTCAGCTACATCGACACCGGCAACACGCGCTCCGTCGCGCTGGCCAATCGCCTCGGCGCGACGGATGAAGGCCCGTTCGACGGCCAGCCCGATTTCCACACGCACCGCCACTGGGGACCGGCGGCATGAGCGGGACCTTCACCATCCCCGAGATCGAGACGGAGCGCCTGCGCCTGCGCGCGCCGGTGGCATCCGATATCGAACACTACATCGCCTTCCGCATGTCGGATCGCGCCGGCACGGTCGGCGGGCCGTATTCGCGTGAAACCGCGTGGTCGCAGTTCTGCGGACTGGTCGGCCACTGGATCGCGCGCGGCTATGGCCGCTGGATGGTCGCCGACAAGGACACCGACCAGCCTCTGGGCGTGGTCGGCCTGTTCTACCCCGAAGACTGGCCGCAACCGGAAGTCGCGTGGTCGGTCTTTGCCGAAGGCGAAGGCCGTGGCATCGCCTACGAGGCCGCCGTCGCCTCCCGCACCCATGCCTACGACGTGCTGGGCTGGACGGACGCGATGTCGCTCGTCGATCCCGCGAACACCCGCTCGGTCGCGCTGGCCCGACGCCTCGGCTGCACGCCAGACGGCACCTATGACCACCCGACCCTCGGCACGCTCCATATCTGGCGCCACCCCGCCCCGGAGGCTTTGACATGACCCAAGACACCACCCAGCGCGCGGCCGAGATCCTGGCCGAGCACCGCGCCTCCATCGACCGGCTCGATGCGATCCTCGTCTACACGCTGGGCGAGCGGTTCAAGCACACGCAGGCCGTCGGCAAGCTCAAGGCGCAACACGACCTTCCACCCAGCGACCCGGCCCGCGAGGCCAAGCAGGTCGCACGGCTCGAAGAATTGGCGCAGGACGCGGATGTCGATCCGGTCTTCGCCAGGAAACTGCTCAACTTCATCATCGCTGAAGTCATTCAGCACCACAAACAACACCAATCGTAACGGGGCTTGCCCCGGCACAAACGCCATTCAAAGGAGACACCAACAATGGCCATGAAAATTCGCCTCGCACGCGGCGGTTCCAAGAAACGCCCCTTCTACCGCATCGTCGCGGCTGACTCGCGCATGCCGCGCGACGGCCGCTTCATCGAGAAGCTGGGCACCTACAACCCGCTCCTGCCGAAAGACAGCGAAGACCGCGTGAAGATGAACATCGAACGCATCAAGTACTGGCTGGACCAGGGCGCGCAGCCGACCGACCGCATCCAGCGCTTCCTCGAAGCTGCGGGCGAGATGGAAAAGAAAGAGCGCAACAACCCGCAGAAGGCCGAGCCCGGCCAGAAAGCCAAGGACCGCGCAGAAGAGAAAGCCGCCAAGGCAGCGGAAGCCGCCGAAGCCGCAGCCGCACCGGCTGAAGAGCCTGCCGAGGAACCGGCGGCAGAAGAAGCCGCGGAAGAAACCACCGAGTAATCGGGAAAGGCGGGGCGCGCGGACACTCCCGCGCCTCGCCCCTCGTGCCGCGGGCCTGATCCGCGGCCTCTGTCCCGGCGCGCGTGCATGTTCCGCCTCTTCCGCCTTGTCCTGTTCGTGACGCTGGCCTTCGTGGCCGGGATCGTCTGGGAACGGGCACAGGAAAGCGAACGCTGCGCCGCGCGGGCGGGCATCATGGAGGACGGGCTGTGCCTGCAACCGAGATGACCGATCACGTCTGCGTCGCCGCCATCGCGGGAGCCTTCGGCGTGCGCGGCGAAGTGCGCCTGAAAAGCTTTACCGCGGTGCCCGAGGATGTCGCATCCTACGGGCCCCTGCACACCGAAGACGGCAGCCGGACCTTCACGGTCACGCTTGACCGCCCGATCAAGGGCGGCTTTGCCGTGCGTCTCAACACCATTGCGACGAAGGAAGAGGCCGACGCCCTGAAAGGCGTGCGCCTTTATGCGCCGCGTTCGGCTCTGCCGTCCCTGCCGGATGACGAATTCTATCACGCCGACCTGATCGGGCTGAATGTCTACGACACCGGCGGCGTGCGGCTGGGCCGGGTGAAATCGGTCCAGAACAACGGCGCCGACGACCTGCTGGAAATCCACGGTCCCGGCCTGAAGGCGACGGTGCTGTTGCCGTTCACCCGCGCGGCGGTGCCCACGGTCGACCTGACCGCGGGCCGGATCGTGGCGGACCCGCCCTTGGGGATCTTCCCCGATGACGGATAAGCCGCGCAGCCATGGCCGCAAGTCGATCCGCGTCACCGCGCAGCCGCGCGAACTGATCACGCCCACCCCGACCCTCAAGGACGTCTGGACCGCGCGGGTCATCACGCTGTTCCCCGAGCTGTTCCCCGGCGTCCTTGGCGCGTCGCTGACCGGCAAGGCGCTGAAGGACGGGGCGTGGTGCCTCGAACCCTTCGACCTGCGCCAGCACGGGATCGGGCGCCACCGCAACGTGGACGACACGCCCGCCGGTGGCGGCGCGGGCATGGTCCTGCGCGCCGATGTCGTCGATGCCGCGCTTGCGGCGGCGCGCGGGCCGGGCCCGGTGATCTACCTCTCGCCCCGTGGCGCGCCTTTCACGCAGGCGCGGGCGCAAGCGCTCGCCGCCGGCCCCGGCGTCACGCTTCTGTGTGGGCGCTTCGAAGGGGTCGACCAGCGCGTTCTCGACCATCACGGGATCGAGGAGGTGTCGATCGGCGATTACGTCCTCACCGGGGGCGAGATCGCGGCGATGGCGCTGATCGACGCCACCGTGCGCCTGCTGCCGGGCGTGCTGGGCAACGCCGCCTCGACCGAGGAAGAGAGCTTCTCGGCGGGCCTTCTCGAACACCCGCAATACACCCGCCCGGCGGAATGGCAGGGCCGCCAGATCCCCGAGGTCCTGACCTCCGGCAACCACGCGGCGGTCGAGACATGGCGCCGGGAACAGGCCGAAGAGCTGACCCGTACCCGTCGCCCGGACCTGTGGGCGCGCTATCTCGCCGACCATGACAACGACTGACCTGATCCACGGCGCGCTGGTCGCCGATGCCGCCGCGCGCGGGCTGCACTGGCTCTACGACCCCGCCCGCATCGCCGAGATCGCGGCAAGGCGTGGATCGGCGGCTTTCGTCCCACTCGACCGGGCCAATTTCGCCGATGCCGCAGGCGTATTCGTTCATGCCGAGGGCACGGATGGCCGGCAGACGCAGTATGGCGAGGCGCTTGTCCTTGCGACGCGGGTCATCACGGAATGCGGCGGGTTCAACGCCGGCGCCTACCAGGATGCGTATCAGGCCCACTTCGGGGCGGGTGGCACGTATTCGGGATATATCGACCGACCGACGCGCGGCACGCTCGACCACCTTGCCGCCGCGATCACTGATCCGTCCGGCCTGGAAGACGAACAACTGCCCGCCATCGCGACCCTTCCCGCCGTGGTCCATGCACACGGGCAGCAGGCGGACCTGGAGACACCGGTGAAGGCCGCCATCGCCGTGACCAACGTGCATGACGAGGCACGCTATTATGGTTCGATCGCCGCGCGGCTGATGAAGCTGGTCGGCGACGGCGCGGAGCTGAAGACGGCACTGCGCGCTTCGGCCGACGGCCACGCCGACCTGACGGCGGCACTTGATGCGAAAACAGACGATTCCGTCGCCTATGGCGAGGTCACCGGACGCGCCTGCCACCTGCGGCAGGGCGTGCCGCTGGCCTTCCACATCCTCGCCCGCGCGGACAGCTATTCCGACGCCGTCGAGCGCAACATCCGGGCGGGCGGCGACAGCGCCGGGCGGGCCATTCTGGTGGGCGCCGTGGCGGGTGCGGCCTTTGGCATCGGCGGATCACGGGGCATCCCACTGCGCTGGATCACGCAGACCTCCTCGCTTGGGGAAATCACCGCGCTTCTCGGCACCTGATCGCGCGATCGAACGGGCCGGCGATGGCCGCCAAACCCCTTGATTACAGGGCGGGGCCTGCGTATAGGGGCGCGTGGCATACCGCCCGGGGCGACTCGGGCGGTCTGTCGTTGCAAGAAAGAACAGCTGCCGGGCACGGCCCGGTAGACATCTCCGCGGGAAAACCGCGACGAACATGAAGGAGTGGTCCGATGGACCTGATCGCAGAACTCGAGGCCGAACAAGTCGCCTCGCTCGGGAAAGACATTCCCGATTTCAAGGCCGGTGACACCATCCGCGTCGGCTACAAGGTGACCGAAGGCACCCGCTCGCGCGTGCAGAACTACGAAGGCGTGTGCATCAGCCGCAAGAACGGCGACGGCATCGCCGGTTCGTTCACCGTCCGCAAGATTTCGTTTGGCGAAGGCGTGGAGCGTGTGTTCCCGCTGCATTCGACCAACATCGACTCGATCACCGTGGTGCGCCGCGGCCGTGTCCGCCGCGCAAAGCTGTACTACCTGCGCTCGCGTCGCGGCAAATCGGCCCGTATCGCGGAACAGACCAACTACAAGCCCAAGTCCACGGGCGCCGAAGCGTAAGGAGACGGTCAGATGAAATCCGATACCCATCCCGATTATCACGTCATCGACGTCAAGATGACCGATGGCACGATCATCAAGATGCGCTCGACCTGGGGCAGCGAAGGCGACACGCTGGCGCTTGACGTCGATCCGACCGTGCACCCCGCATGGACCGGCGGCGGCACCCGCCTGATGGATGCCGGCGGCCGCGTGTCGAAGTTCAAGAAGAAATACGAAGGGCTGGGCTTCTAAGCCTCCTTCCGATCACGTTAGCCCCGGCCGGGATCGGCCGGGGCGCCTCCCGGCCCGTCCGCCCGCGCCGAATGGCGCAAACGACACCCCCCCGAACAGCCGCACCTGCAGCGCCCGCCGAGACGTATTCATTCACCGTGAATGCGCGCGTTAGGGCTTTCTTTACCCATTTCATGGCAACCAGCCATGTGCGGGTGGCAAGGGACCAGGGAAATGCGGAACGGCGAATTGCGTTTGGGGCGCGAGGCACTGATGCTTGGTGCGCTCGTCGCACCTGCCCCTTTCGCGGTCGACATGTTCCTTCCCGCGCTTCCCCAGATCTCGCTGTCGCTTGGCTCGGGCGTCACGTCGACGCAAATGACCCTCACCGCCTATTTCCTTGCCTTCGCGCTGGCGCACCTCGTCTACGGGCCGTGGTCTGACGCACGCGGGCGCTTGCCGGTCCTGCGGGTCGGTGTGCTCGTCTTCCTCGTCGGCTCCGTCATCTGCACGCTGGCCCCCGCGATCGAGGTGCTGATCTTCGGCCGGGTGCTTCAGGCGACTGGGGCCGCCGCGCTGACGGTGCTGCCGCGCGCGATGATCCGCGACAGCCATATCGGGCTGGACGCGACCCGCCTGACGGCGCTTCTGATGCTGATCCTGTCCGTCTCCCCGCTCCTCGCCCCGCTTGCGGGTAGCCTCTTGATGATGGTGAGCGACTGGCGCGGCATCTTCGCCGCGCTCGCCGCCGGGGCGATCGTGTCTTACCTGCTGCTGCGCCTTGGCATGCGCGAGACACTCCCCCCGATCGAGCGGTATCCCGTATCGCGCAAGGCGCTGCGCAAGGGGGCGCGGCGGCTGTTTGCGGACCCGACCTTCCTGGGCATGACCTGCCTCGCCAGTTTCGGGCTCGCCAACTTCTTCGTTTTCGTGGCCATGGCGCCTTTCGTCTTCAAGTCGGCATTCGGGCTTGGCCATCTCGGCATCAGCGCCGCGCTGGCAGTGAACGGGATCGGCTTTTTCATCACCGCACAGGCCGCGGCTCCGCTGGCGTTACGGTTCGGAGCGGACCGGGTGATGCTGTGGGGCGCGCTTGGCTATGGCGGCGTCGTGGCGGTGACGGCGCTGTTCCTGCAAGCGGCGGAACCGGGGCTGATCCCGGTGGTCGGGCTGATCGCGCTCGCCAATGCCAGCCTTGGCGTGACCGTGCCCACGGCCCTGTGCCGCGCGCTCGATCCGCATGGCCCGATTGCCGGGCTTGCGGCCTCGGTCAGCGGTGCGGTGCAGATGTCGGTGACCGGGCTTCTGATCCTCGGGGCGAGCGTTGTGTTGCCGCAAACGCTCGACGGTCTGCTGGCGGCGCTCGCCATCTGCGCGACGCTGGTGGGTGTCACGGCGCTCTGCACGCTGCGCACTGGCGCGCATCGGCAGGGCTGGACGGACGGATACGATACCTGACCGCCTCTTTGCCCCTTTCGCCAAACGGCTCTACCACATATAGTAGCGCCAAGCGCGGCCAACGCGCATGAGGTGAAGGGCACGCGGGACATGGCGCATATCATCGTCGTCGGCAACGAAAAGGGCGGGGCGGGCAAATCGACCGTTTCCATGCATGTCGCCACGGCGCTTGCCCGCATGGGGCACGTGGTCGGCGCACTGGACCTCGACCTGCGGCAAAAGACCTTCGGGCGCTACGTCGCCAACCGAACAGCCTTTTGCGACGACCAGGACCTGTCGCTGCCCTCGCCGGTCTACCGCGACCTGCCCGAGATCGACCCCGCCAGCCTCAAACCCGGCGAGAACATCTATGACCACCGGCTGTCCGCCGCCGTGGCCAGCCTCGAAGGCGACAGCGACTTCATCGTCATCGACTGCCCCGGCTCGCATACCCGCCTCAGCCAGGTCGCGCATTCGCTCGCCGACACCCTGATCACGCCGCTGAACGACAGCTTCGTCGATTTCGACCTGCTGGCGAAAACGGATGCCTCGGGCGACAAGATCGAAGGCCCCTCGGTCTATTCCGAGATGGTCTGGAACGCGCGGCAGTTGCGCGCGCAGGCGGGCCTGCAGCCCATCGACTGGATCGTGGTGCGCAACCGCCTTGGCGCGCAGAACATGGTCAACAAGCAGAAGATGGAACGCGCGATCGAGATGCTGAGCAAGCGCATCGGCTTCCGCACGGCACCCGGTTTCCACGAACGCGTCATCTTCCGCGAGCTGTTCCCGCGTGGCCTGACGCTGCTCGACCTCAAGGATATCGGGGTGAAGCAGCTCAACATCTCGAACGTGGCCGCTCGTCAGGAGTTGCGCGACCTGATCAAGGCGCTCGACCTGCCCGGCGTCACGGTCGATTTCTAGGCGCGCACGCGTTTTCCCCGCCGCAGCACCACGAAATTCGACACGGCCAGCGCCGTGATCACGACGGCGCCGCCCGCCAGCGCCCAGTGGCCCGGCGCTTCACCCAGCACCAGCCAGACCAGAACAGGCGCCAGCACCGATTCCAGAAGGATCAGCAACGCGACCTCGGCCGAGGTGATATAGCGCGGCCCCAGGGCAAGCCCCGCCCCGCTGACCGCGATGAACGTCCCGTGCAGGAACACCCAGTGCCACTGGTCATCCGGCACCGCCCACGGATCGGCGAAGAACGCCAGCGTCCCCGCCACGCCCAGCGCCGCCACCGCCGCCCCCGGCACCATCGACACCGCCCGCGCCTGTCGGGCCGCCGTCAGCCCGGCCGCGAACAGCACCGCGACGCTCACCGCCAACAGGTCGCCCGTCCAGTGTGCGCCCGCCGTCTCGCCCGACCCGTAGGCGATAAGCGCCAGCCCCGGAATGACGGCGGCCATCGTCCACAGCATACGAGGCGAGATCGCCTCTCCCAGCCAGACCCGGCTGAACAGCGCCGCGAAGACCGGCATCGCCGCGATGATGAACACGACGTTCGCCACCGACGTGTTCTTGACCGCCAGCACGAACATCACGCCACTAGCCCCCGCCGTCAGCATGTAGATCCACGCCGGACGCCCCGCGCGCCAGACCCGCGCGAACCCGCCCCGATCCACCAGCAGCACCACGCAGGTCAGGCCCAGCCCCGACGTCAGCCCGCGCCACAACGACACCGTCAGCGCAGGGGCTTCGATCAAACGGATGAACAACGCGTCAGGCACGACGCAAAGCACGCCGATCAGGGTAATCAGAAGTCCACGAAACTGCGCCGTCATACCGCCACGCGTATCCGCCCCGGTGCGACTTGACCATACATGCAATCAGGTCACCCGCCCCGCGCCACCGGTCCCACTGCCCGATCGCCCGGACCAATCCCGCCAATGCCGCACGCGCCAACCACGTCCCGCATCACCCACACCCGTCGCATCGGGTAACACTTCCACGCCATTTGCCAAATGGCGACCCCGGCAGGATTCGAACCTGCAACCTGCCCCTTGAGGCAAGGAATCGTTCATAGCGCTATTCCTTCTGTGATTTCGTGCTCTTGGGTGTTTGTACAGTGTCCGCCTGTACATGATTTGTACGAAAACGGGCCCTGACATCGGCCTCATCCGTCTCAGCGTGGGCATAGATGCGCATGGGCAAATTGGGGTCAGACCAGCGTCCCGCCTTAGCCGCTGTGACAGGGTCAACGCCTTGGCGCACGACCAGTTCGGTGAAGAACCCGTGCCGGCCTGCTGGATGGGCTGAGAGGTATGTAACCGCAGATAATGCCAAGTGGATTGCGTTGGCGCTAGCTCGATTCATCGGAGGAGCAGTATTTGACCTCAAGTGGCTGTACCATTCCGTCGCTAAAGGAAAATGGAATAGGGATCGATGTCTGCGGCGGGTAATTGTGCCCTTAAATTCGGCGGCAGTTTCAACTTTTACTGGTTTCCTTTTTGCGTCTAGCATCATCCCATTTCTTAAGGACGAAAGTTTTGAGAATGTATTCGCCTTGCTGGACTTTGGTTTCATTTTTGGATACTTCTCGGACAACATTTTGGCTTCGATGCAAAACTTGGCGCAGCGAGTATTTGGCGCGTTGAACGATGAGTAATCATGCTGACGAATGCAAAACTCCCCAAAAAATATGACTTCGTTACGCACAAGAAGACCAGTGAACGATATGGAGTAAAGGCGGCTGGCCTGACGTTCACGCCTGCAGCTTGCTCCCACGAACTTCTTGATCTCTCTTGAAATGTAATAGGGGCCATACAGAACTGGATCCTGTGACTGACCCATTGGTCAAAAGAGAGTTGCTTGAAAGTCCGCTCTCGCGATTGATCCTATTGAGTACAACGGTAACGGCGAAGGTCGCCTTTACGCCCATATATGTATCACATCTTGACACATGTATCTCCTCATGATACGTGTTCTTGATGATCCAAAGCACCAAGGGCAAACGCGCCGCCAACGCTGTCAAAGGCAAGTACGGCAAAGGCTTCCCGGGTGACTTGGTGAAGCGCACGCGGGCGATGCTTTCGGCGCTGGATGCTGCAGTTGTTGTCGAGGACTTACGGTTCCCGCCCGGAAACCACCTGGAAGAACTGAAAGGGGATCGGGCTGGGCAACACTCCGTACGGATCAACGGGCAATGGCGCATCTGCTTTGTCTGGACGCCGAACGGCCCCGCAGATGTCGAGATTATGGACTACCATTGAGAGGATACGCTGATGAGCTTGCTTGAAGACCCGATGCACCCCGGTGAAGTCCTGAAGGAGCTTTACCTTGATCCCCTGGAGATGGGGGCCATCGCGTTTGCGCGGCGTCTTGGCGTGCCTCGAACGCGGATCGAGCGGTTGATCAAGGGCACGACTGGGATCACGCCTGACACGGCGCTGCGCCTTGCACGCGTGTTCAACACGACCCCGGTCTACTGGGTGAACTTGCAGACGAACTATGACATGGCGCTGGCCGCTAGAGAAATCGATGTCTCTGGCATTGAGCCTTTCGCGGCAGCCTAGCAGACATCATGAAAACGGTTGTTTTCCAAACAACATAAGCGATTTCTTTAGTCAGATTTATAGGTAGACGGGCCATGATAGAGCACGGCGAGAACTCAGAACCGAAGAGCCGCGTCGAGCTTGAAGACTACTTTGAAGCGATAAAGGAGACGGATGAACGTCCCCAAAACCCTTGCTTGGCTTGGGAAACAATAGTTTCAGATGTGACCCAAACAGCTAAGACTTGTTGTCTTCCTCGGTTCCAAGTCGATTTTGACCAGAAGGTCTGGGAAGCTGAGCGCTGCGCTTTTCATCTCCCAATAAACGGGGGCGGCAATCTCGAAGGCTCATTCGTTCTATCAGAAGAGCAGCAGTTGGCAGTTGAGGCTCTGATTGTTTCTGAGCGGATAAAGGTTTTGGAAGGGCTGATTTGTACGAAGTTAGATTACCACCTGTTGCCACTGCCTGTGACCGGGGCGTTCGAAGGGAGCCCGGCAAGCTTGATCGACGCTGAGACTTACCTGTTTGGTGCGAGAACTGGAAAATTGTCCGATCCAGATGCCTGCAACGACCATCAGGTGCATAGCAATGGCAATGGGACTTATTCCAACCGGCGTTGCCGACTGCCGAAGCTTAGAGTGGTTCGGGGTTCGGAGATTTGGGTTTCGGATTTCTGTTCACTTCATACCAATCTAGACGAGTATGCCGAAGCAGGCACCGCGGCAACGCCTCCCAACTTCAGTGCCGTGCTTGGAGACGTCCTGATTTCGGAGCAAAGAAAGGTTGATTCAGTCCTGTCGAAGTCTGACATCAGTCGCTTTGGTGATGCTTACGGAGGGCCGAGCGATCCGATCTCAAATGTGGACGCAAACAGGCTAGACATCCATAACGAAGTTAGAAGACACCTTCGCTACAAAAACGCCCGCGTTGACGGACCGGTATTTATAAAAAACTGTAAAATCGAAAGACTCGACCTCGAGATGGAGGTTGGAGCTAAGCTAACGATAGCAGACTCTGAGATTGGCCATCTGAAATGGACTTCCAATGAAGATGCAGAGCTTAAGGTATGGTTGGGCAATTCGAGCGTGGATTCACTGTCTTGTTCACAAGCATCCATTTCCGACTTTGGGGCCAAAGACACCCGGGTAGGTATAGTCTCTCTCGCCCCAAACCAAACCGTAACCGGTAAGATTGTTCTAACAAACTCCGAATGCCACTTTGAGGGTGGAGACTTTAGCAAAGCATCAGTAGCAGTCGCCAAACGTTTGTCGTTTTCAAACTCAAAGGTCAAAGGTTGTAGAGTTTCCCCATGGACTACAGATGAATGGCAGACTCTGCTTAGGTCGTATGGAGGAACGAACTCTCTGTTTGCTGTTCTGCTACTCCTCGTTTTTGCCGTCCCGTTGATGACCGATTACGCGGTCTGGAGCGCAGTTCATAAGGCCCAGGGACTACTTGAGGCACTCCCAATGGAGACCATGACTCGCGCAAATATCTCTCGGTGTTTGGCGGATGACTGCGAACAAATGAACCTTCTACTACTAATTTTTGGGTATCAGAATGGACTGCCGTACTTGCTCTTAACGGCGTCCCTTTTGTTATTGAACGTCTTGAGGTTGCTTATGACGCGCGAAGTCGCAGCAATAAGGGAAAACTCCGAGATATCAGGTCGGTACCCGGAGAGAGGAAACATCTTGCCACCATGGAACTTCAAGAATGCGCCCGGCGGTTCAAAGCTAGCAGCTTGGAGATACAGTTATCGTCATCTGACGATTTTGCACCATGTGATTTCCGCTTTGATAGTCGTTTCGTTGGGTTCGTTCATTTACTCTTCGATCTCATTGATTGGGCAAACAGTATGGGTGCCTGCAAATTAGCACCCGACACTCAATTGATAGTGAAGCGGCCAGTTCATCGCGCAGAACCGCGCGCGGCCGTTTGATGTTCATTTCCATTGGCCTCACGACCAACTAATGCCTCAACCCCCTCTCCGCATGGGCCTCCTGGCTGTCTAGCTGTCCCTCAATCTCTCGGCGGCGGCTTTCGCTAAGGTCAAGCTCTGCTGCAAGTTCTCGTCCAGCGTCTTGTAGCTCGCCTCGTCGTTCAGCAATCCGCTCAAGGCCTTCATGGATGCGGCCTGCGAACGAATGAGCAATGAACCGCCCCGGG
>NZ_AQQZ01000019.1 GCF_001205715.1 Pseudaestuariivita atlantica | reverse complement strand
TGAGCAAACTCTACGCTAGAACGAGGGAAGTTTCGGGGGGCAGGTCAACCTGTAAACAATTGTACATGATTCAAAATTCTTTTCAGTTTTTTTGCTCATAGGCCTGCCAGTACAAATCATCGCTACAAACAAGGCGAATTTTGGCTTGGAGCGCTTCTCCGTCCCTGTTTCGCCGATGACAAGGAGGAAAGAAATGTTCAAGATTTCAGCGGGTCTCGGGTGTGTATTTGCTGCAGCACTCACCGCCTCGGCGGCCCAGGCAGACGACTGCGGTGAAGTATCTATTATGCAAGGCGACTGGGGGTCTGCGCAGATCGTCACTGCGGTTGCGAAGTTCCTGATGGAGGAAGGCTACGGCTGCGACGTCACCGCAATGCCGCTCTCGAGCAACCCTGCGCTGGCATCCGTATCCGAGACCGGAGAGCCTGATATTCTGACTGAAATCTGGACAAACGGCGCGCCGGCTTACCAAGGGCTGGTTGATTCAGGTGCGATCATTCCTGTGACCGAAGTTCTATCTGATGGCGGTGTCGAAGGGTTCTTTGTTCCGAACTACCTTGTGGAGGAACATCCGGAACTGGCAACAATTGAAGGCATCGCAGCCAACCCCGAACTCGTCGGAAATCGCTTTCACAACTGCCCCGAAGGGTGGACCTGCCTGAATGTCAGCACCAACCTGATGAAGGCAGGCGGGCTGATCGATGCAGGCATTGAAAACTTCGTGCATGGATCTGGCGAAACCCTCGCGGCTTCGATCGCTGCCGCCTACGAAAACAAGGAACCGTGGTTCGGCTTTTATTGGGCGCCGACATCGGTACTGGGCAAATACCCGATGACCCTGGTCGATATGGGCCCCCATGACCCTGAAAAGCATGCCTGCAACATCACGGCGGAATGCCCGACGCCAGAAGTCAGCGCCTTTCCCCGCAGTGTCGTGGTCACAGTTCTCTCCAAGGAATTCATGGCCGAAAACGCAGCAGTGTCTGACCTGATGACAAATCTGTCCTTCACCAACGCACAGATGGGCGAAACGCTGGCATGGGTCGAAGACAACAATGCCTCCTACGATGAAGGCGCGGTGCACTTTCTGACAACCTACAAGGATGTCTGGGGGGCGTGGCTTAACGATGCTGCGCGCGACAAACTTTCCGCATTGCTGCAGTAAACCGCACGGAAAGGGGCATCCTCAGCGATGCCCCTAACGCACTGAAGAGGATCGGAAAGTTGGAAAAATGGCCTTCTATGACAAGCTATTCAGTGCCCTGGGTCTGAGCGACTGGTGCGGCACGTCAGACGACAAAGCGCCACTTTCGCTGGCGGACCTTGCGGCGCAAGCAGGGGGACAGGAGGCCTCTGGGCCGCTCATTCCAATTCCCTCGTTTGATAATCTGCATGAAAGCTGCAACCGTGTATGGCAGTCGCGCGATGTAACCAACGGAATCGAAGAAGGGTTTCTGGCAGCCAAGCCGGTCCTGAAAACTGTTCTGGACCCGATCACACAGCCACTGAGCTGGATGCTGGATGGCGCACTTTGGCTGTTTGAAGCGATGCCATGGTTCATCATGGTCCCGCTGTTGGTGGCGATTTCCTGGTACGCGTCGCGTTCGCGCCCTGTGACGATCTTCGTCGCCGTCTCGATTATGCTACTGGCCGTCGTAGACCACTACGATGTGGCGATGCAGACCCTGTCGATCATCTTTGTATGTACGACGATATCGGTGCTGTTCGGTGTGCCCATTGGAATTGCCATGTCGAAATCCGACCGATTGCAGAAAAGCGTCGTTCCGTTACTCGACCTGCTGCAGACCCTGCCGACCTTTGTGTACCTGATCCCTCTGATTTTCCTGTTCTCGGTCACGGAATCCAAACTTTATGGGATCGCGATCATCCTTTACGCGATCGTGCCGGTGATCCGCCTGACTGATCTGGGTATCCGGCTTGTCGACAGGGACGTGATCGAAGCGGCCAATGCCTTTGGCATGAATGACCGCCAGAAACTGATGCGAGTACAATTGCCGCTGGCGCTGCCGAACATCATGGCCGGGATCAACCAGACCATCATGATGAGCCTTGCCATGGTCGTGATCGCCTCTCTTGTTTCGGCCCCTGGCCTTGGCGTGAACGTGTTGCGTGGCATCCGAAACCTTGAACTGGGTGTGGGCATCGTCGCTGGCATCGGCATCGTGCTGCTCGCAGTGATCCTTGATCGCGTGTCCAAGGCAGCTCTCACACGGGTCGATAAGACCCAAGTCAAACACTAAGGAGCCGGTTCAATGACACAACCAATGGTCCGCCTGTCCGGGCTCTATAAAATCTTTGGCGCCTGCGACAAGGACGTGTTGCACCATGTCCAGGATGGCATGGGTAAGGAAGAATTGCTGGCGCAGCACGGGCACGTGTTGGGGCTCAACAACATCAACGTCGATATGCAGGCGGGGGAAATCACAGTGGTTATGGGCCTGTCCGGCTCTGGGAAATCTACTCTGATCCGCCACCTGAACCGGTTGATCGAACCCACTGCGGGCGAGATCATCGTGCAGGGCGAAGACGTGATGCAACTGTCCGAGGACGGGCTGCGTCATGCCCGTCAAGAAAAGATGTCGATGGTTTTCCAGAAGTTCGCGTTGTTGCCGCACAAGACCGTGCTGAAGAATGCAGGCATGCCCTTGTCGGTGCGTGGCGAAGACGAGGTCACCTGCGACCGCGAAGCTGCAAAATGGCTGGATCGCGTGGGTCTGAGCGGGTTCGAGAACCATTATCCAGCGCAGTTGTCTGGAGGGATGCAGCAGCGGGTAGGCATTGCCCGGGCGCTGACCGCAAACACACCGATCATGCTAATGGACGAGGCTTTCTCGGCCCTTGATCCGCTGATCCGAACCGATATGCAGGACCTGCTGCTCGAGCTGCAAAAAGAACTGCACAAGACCATCATCTTCATCACTCACGATCTAGATGAGGCGTTGAAGCTGGCCGATCACCTTGTGATCCTAAAGGACGGCTTTGTCGTGCAGCAGGGTGAGCCGCAGCATATTCTGTTGAACCCTAACGATCCTTACATCGAAGACTTCGTGAGCGACATTAACCGCGCACGGGTTCTGCGGGTGCGCTCGATAATGACCCCGCTTGTCGATGGCAAAGTGCCAAAAGATGCCGATGGCGAAGTGGACGTGAACGACACGCTCGAAAGCATGATCGCGCGGTCCGGCGGGGATACGTCACACGCCTATGTTGTCAAAGATGGGGAGCAGACGGTCGGCACACTGGATATGACCGAACTGGTTCGCGCTCTTGTCCCTCGCGTCGCATCCGAGGCCGGTGCGCGTCAGTCCTGAAGCGCGCTGACGGCAGAGCTGGAATTCAACAGATCAGGCCCGAAATGGCCGCATGGTTGGGTCGGCCTCGATCTGTTCGAACAGCCAGTCGATAAATGTATCGAGCTTGGGGTTGGGTGCACGCTCTTTTTGCGTCGCCAGATACCAGCGGCCTGGCTCGGGCACTGAAATGTCGAACGGCCTGACCAAGCGCCCCCTCTCAAGATCGCGCGCGCAAAACGGTGCCCTTGCGACGCTGATACCGTGATTATTTAGAACAGCCTCACGGACAAGCGGGTAGTTGTCGAAGATTGAGCCAAGTTTCATGGTTTTGCGATCTAAGCCCGCCGCATCCAACCAGCAGTCCCAGTCATCCGGCTCATTCCATGTGCTTGGGACGCTCAGCAATAGGTAGTTTCCTAGCTCTTCCAGCGGCATTCCACCGCTTGGCGCATTCAAGGCCTCCGGAGCACATACCGGGTAGATATCCGTTTCGAACAAGGGGCTATAGTCAAACCGTTTGTCAAATGGTGGCGCGTTGAACACGCCCACATCGAACCGGTGCATGTCATAATCACCGTCTTCAAAGGTAGAGACGATGCGCACACGCGTGTCCGGATTATCCTGAAGAAAGTCTGCCAATCTGGGCTGAAGCCACATTGTATTGAAACTTGCGTAGGACTGAACGAGCAATACGTCCGGTTCCTCAGGTGTCTGGATGCGCCGTGTGGCTTTGATAATGCCCTGAATGTGTTCGCGTACTGGTGGGTAATACTGCTCGCCAGCCGGTGTCAGTTCGACCGAACGGCTTGTGCGTTCCAGCAGTTTGACACCGATTGATGTTTCCAGTGCTTTGACCTGGTGGCTGACTGCCGCATGGGTCACACAAATCTCGTCAGCGGCCTTTCGGAAACTCTTGTGACGCGCCACCGCCTCAAAAGCGCGCAGTGAAACCAGCGTGGGCATGTGAGTGGTCATTGCTGCATCTCCTTGAAGAAACAAAAAATTGCTTACCCTCAAGCACAGTTAACCGACGACGGGCGTAATAGCAGCAGACTTGTTATGCACCTTTTCATAGATTTTCAAAGGATGACACGCAATGTGCGGCACGACGCGATCGGTTAGAAAATCTTGATGAAGGGAAATTTCTTTCAGTTCTTCAGCTGGGGAAGAGATGCCAGATTAAGGGCTAAAGACGCTCAAGGATTCCACCTTCATGCCACCATTATCACCTTCGTCAAATGCATATGGCTATCCGTTGCTGATTAAACACTTGCTGGCCGGATCTCAGCTTGCGTCAGCCAGCCAAGAGATCGTCAGCGGCACCGAAATGCGGCTGAGCTACACGGAGTTGGGCAAACGCGTGCGCCAACTTGCCAATGCTCTGAAGGCCAGCGGGATACGTGAGGGCATGCGCGTCGGTGTCATGGATTGGGATACGCACCGTTATCTTGAGTGTTTTTTCGCGATCCCGATGATGGGCGCGTCCCTTTTCACGATCAACGTGCGTCTGTCTCCTGCTCAGGTTCTTTATACGATCAACCATGGCAGGCCGGACCTGATCGTCGTGCACCGCGATTTCATGCCGCTCGTTGATGATATCAAATCGGGCTTTGATCGGGACATCATCATTGTGCCGATTGGAGACGGAGAAGGGTATGAAGAGTGGATAAGCGGGGCCCCAGGCTGCTTTGACTTCCCGGACTTCGATGAAAACCAAACGGCAACCTTGTTTTACACAACCGGGACCACCGGTAATCCCAAGGGGGTGAGCTATTCACATCGGCAGTTGGTCCTTCACACCTTGGGTCTGATCGCAGGTTTCGGCGCGTGGCCCGGGAATGCCGGATTTCATCGCGGCGACGTTTACATGCCGCTGACACCCTTGTTTCACGTCCACGGCTGGGGATTTCCATATGCCGCAACGATGCTGGGGCTGCGTCAGGTCTATCCCGGTCGATATGACCCTGACACAATCTTGCGATTGATTGCCGACGAAAACGTCACCTTTTCCCACTGCGTGCCCACGGTTCTGTCAATGGTGCTCGACCATCCGGGCTGCCCACAAATTGACCTGGACAGATGGAAAGTGATCATTGGCGGGGCCGCTTTGCCGCGCAATTTGCAGGACCGGGCGGCGGCGGCAGGCATATCCTTGCATGCGGCATATGGGATGTCCGAGACCTGTCCGTTTCTGACGGTGGCCGATTTGTCCAGCAATGACCCCGAGATGCAGGCGCAAACCGGCTTTCCCGGCCCGCTTGTCGACCTTCGTGTTGTGATACCGGATATGCAGGACGTTCCACATGACGGCGAAACAACTGGCGAAGTTGTTGCTCGGGCTCCCTGGTTGACACAAGGCTATCTGGATAATGCGCAAGCCTCGGATGAGCTTTGGGACGGTGGGTATCTGCATACCGGGGATGTTGGGTATATCCGCGAGAATGGATCGTTGCAGATTACTGACCGCCTCAAGGATGTGATCAAGACCGGCGGCGAATGGATATCTTCACTGGCACTGGAAAACATAGCATCGTCTTGCAGCGGCGTTGAGGACGTGGCAGCAATCGGGCTGCCGCACGCGAAATGGGGCGAAAGGCCAGTGTTGGTCGCTCAAGCCGCAAAGGATGCCGATCCGGATCTTGTGCGCTTGAGAGTCATTGAAGCAATCCAGTCGCGTGTCGGTGCAGGCGAGATCTCAAAATGGGCAGTTCCAGACGAGATAGTCTTTGTCGCCCGCCTACCTAAAACCAGCGTCGGCAAGCTCGACAAGAAACTCGTGCGGAAAAACATTTCAACGCGCTCGGACTTTAAATCATGACAGACAAGCAACGCCGTATTCAGGCGCTTATCGGGTCCATTGTCACGTATCTGCAGGCTCACAGAGCTGCCACGCGCGGCGTTGACCTGACGTTGGACAAGCTGGCAGCCATGGACCTGAAGGGTGAGAGGCTCATTGATTTACCTCCCCAAGGAACCCGGCACGAAGAGGTTCTGAAGAACGCCATCGCCGGGATTGTCGCCCCGGAATTGCAGGAAATCGCAGGTTGTCTGAAAGCAGCAAAGGATGATCTGATCTGGCGCGAAGACAACGCCCAATTCTATCCCCCTGGTGCCGAATTGGGCGAGGGATACACAAAGTGTAACCTACATACTCTGCTGATTGGGCCAGACGCATGTGGACATCACCATCCCGATTTCAACCTTGGCATTTTCATGCTGGGTCCAAGGACGCTGTATCGCGACCACAACCACGACGCGCCAGAGCTGTACCTGAACCTGTCCGAGAAATCTGGTTGGCGGTTTGGCACCCGTGACTGGCAGGATTATCCGGCTGGATCACTTATCTGGAACGCGGCGGGCGATCCCCACGCCACCCGGGTCTATGACCAGCCATTCATCTCCGTCTTTGTCTGGCTCGAGAACGTGAATTCACCCTGCAACGTAATCCACTTCGACGATTGGGCAGAGATCGAACAAGATCTTGCCAACCAGTCCAATTGAGATTTCCAAACATGATTTCCATTAAACACACCGACGGTGTCGCTTTCATGGAGCTGAATGCCCCGCCAGTGAACGCTCTTGGACTGAAGATGCGGCAGGCGCTTTCCTCGGCCATCCACGAGTTGGACGCCGATGAACAGGTCAAAGCTATCGTTCTATGCTCGGCTCTGCCGCTCTTCTGCGGCGGCGCTGACATCGTCGAGTTCCGTACCGGGGCAGTTTGGGACAAGCCGGACCTGCCAGACCTGTGTGTAATGATTGAAACCTGCAAGAAACCCATTATCGCCGCGATCGCAGGTCCCGCGATGGGTGGTGCGCTGGAGATCGCGCTTGCCTGTGATTTCCGTGTCGCCACGCCGGATGCCGTGATGGGCCTACCTGAGATCAAACTGGGGCTGCTGCCTGGTGCCGGTGGCACCCAACGACTACCCCGGATTGCCGGTCTGGAAGCGGCAACGCAAATGATCCTCTCGGGTGATCCCGTGAAAGGCAAATATGCCCTGTCTTGTGGGCTGGTCGACGCACTATTTGAGAACGACCAGGATTTTCGCGCGCATGTTTTGGGTTTCGCCACCCGTGTCAGCCATGAGGGCGATCCGAAACGCAGTTGCGCGGATATGACCGTCACACACCCTGATCCGAAGGGATATTTGACGGGTTTCCGAGACCAGATAGCGCACACGTCCAAAAACCTTGTCGCCCCTGAACGATGTTTGGTGTCCATCGAGGCCGCGTGCGAAATGCCGCTGGCCGAGGGGTTGGCACAAGAGAAGGCAGGTTTCGCCGAACTGCTAGACACACCGGGGTCGCGCGCCGGGCGGCATCTGTTCTTTGCAGAACGTGAATGCACCAAGGTTCCGGGCGTTACCCGTGCGGACCGACCACGTGACATTGCATCGGTCGCCGTGATCGGCGCGGGAACAATGGGGCGCGGCATTGCTATCGCCTTTCTGCAGGCGGGGTATCCGGTCACGCTTCTTGAAACGACGCAGCGCGCGCTCGAACAGGGGCTGGAAAAGGTCCGGGAGCATTTCCAGCGTGCGGCTCAAAAAGGGCGGCTCAGTGCCGATCGGGCAGAGGCAATCTCCGCCAACGCCACCGGGACGCTCAGCTATGCAGGCCTTGCGAAGGCTGACCTGATCATTGAAGCGGCGTTTGAAAGCATGAATGTCAAACGCCAGATTTTCGAAGCGTTAGACCTACACGCCAAACCTGGCGCGATACTGGCCTCAAACACATCGACATTGGATCTTGATGAAATAGCCACGGTCACGTCCCGCCCGGAGGATGTGATTGGTCTCCATTTCTTCAGCCCGGCGAACGTCATGCGCTTGCTAGAGGTGGTGCGGGGCGCCAAGACCGCTCCCGATGTCATTGCAACGGCAATCACGGTCGCAAAGAAGATCCGAAAGCTCCCTGTCACGGTTGGCGTGTGCTACGGCTTTGTTGGAAACCGGATGCTGGAACCATACTTCCGCGAAGGATCCCGTCTGCTTCTTGAGGGGGCGACGCCGAAGCAGGTGGATAACGTCCTTGAGAACTTCGGCATGGCCATGGGTATTCATGCGATGGCAGATCTGGCCGGAGTCGATGTGGGCGCACGCGTGCGTCAGGAACGGCGTAGTGAAATCGCGCATGACCCGACATACCAGGCTGTGCAGGACAGGTTGTTTGAACTAGGCCGACTGGGTCAGAAAACCGGGCGAGGAAGCTATGTCTACGTGGGGCGGACACGGGTCGAAGACCCAGAGATGGTTCAAATCAGTGCCCATTTGGCGGACCTGCATGGCGTGAAGCGCAGGGACATCGACGATCAGGAAATCCTTGAGCGTTGTCTGTTCCCCCTGATCAACGAGGGCTTCTTGATCCTTGAAGAGGGCATTGCAACGCGCCCGGGTGATTGCGACCTGATCTGGACCAATGGCTATGGCTTTCCGAACTGGCGTGGCGGCCCGATGCACTATGTCGACGAGATTGGATTAAGTCAGATTCTGGAGCGCATGAACCACTATCGGCAGTCGCTTGGTGCCTATGGTGAGATGTGGTTCACGCCTGCGCCTTTGTTGGAAGAACTCGCAAAACAGGGCGTGACACTTACCGCGTATTTTGATGCCAAAAAGGAAAAATCATGAGAGAAGCCGTTATCGTCTCAACCGCACGAACCCCCATTGGGGTTGCCTTCAAAGGTGCGCTGAACAACATCAAGTCCCCTACCATGATGGGGCACGCCATGCAGCACGCGGTTGAACGTGCAGGCGTGGACCCCGGTTTGATCGAAGATGTTGTCATCGGATCGGTCCTGACTGCGGGAACAGCAGGCATGAATGTCGCTCGTTTGTCGGCGCTGGCTGCGGGCCTTCCCAATACGGTGGCAGGACAGACGATCGACAGGCAATGCTCCTCCGGGTTGATGGCCATTGCGACGGCTGCAAAGCAGATCATCGTGGATGGTCAGAACGTTGCCGTGGCTGGTGGGCAGGAGAATATTTCCGCCCTGCAGAATGCCTATCTGAAATGGGCGGGCGATGAGAAAGATCCAAACGTTATCGCCCAATCTGAGCATGCCTACATGCCGATGCTGATGACGGCGGAAAATGTGGCGCGGACCTATGGGATCAGCCGCGACGTCCAGGATGAATACGCCGCACTTTCGCAAGGTCGGACCGCCCGGGCTCAGGCGGCTGGCGCGTTTGAAGATGAGATCGTCCCGATCACTGCGATTAAGCGGGTCAAGAACCGCGAATCCGGAGAGGAAACCGTGGAAGAGGTGACCTTGTCAAAAGACGAGGGCAACCGGCCGGGTACGACGGCCGAAACACTCGGGGCATTGAACCCGGTTGTCGAAGGAGGACTGATCACTGCCGGAAACGCAAGCCAGCTTTCTGACGGGGCCTCGGCTTGTGTGCTCATGGAAGGCAAAATGGCTGAGCAACAGGGTCTCACACCGCTGGGTATCTATCGCGGCATGGCTGTTGCAGGAAACGCACCGGAAGAGATGGGGGTCGGCCCGATCTTTGCAATTCCAAAGCTGCTGAAGAATGCAGGTCTTCGGATCGAAGACATCGGCCTTTGGGAGCTTAACGAAGCCTTTGCCTGCCAGGTTCTGTATTGCCGTGATCATCTTGGGATCGATCCCGAAATCTACAACGTGAACGGCGGTGCAATATCGATTGGCCACCCCTACGGCATGACAGGTGCGAGACAAGTCGGGCATGCTCTAATTGAGGGGAGGCGTCGTGGCGTGAAATACGTGGTGACCTCCATGTGTGTCGGCGGAGGCATGGGCGCCGCAGCACTGGTCGAAGTCGCCTGACCCCACTGAAATGAGTTCAAGCAGAGCGTTATCTGGTTGAGACATTGACATTCTGTCATCTGCGAGGGTCGCCATCTGCAAGCCTGCGTTTCATGTCGACCGGAATTGGTGATACCTCCTGAGGCGTTATGACCAATGTCGCGCCAACGATCCTTTCCACGGTTTCCAGCCAGTTTGTCGATGACTGGCTGGCGGCGCTGCGTGCCCTGTGCCCAGAGGCGCAGATGGTGTCGCTGCTGAGCCGGTCCGGTCTGAACGCGGAGACGCGCTCGCCGAATGGTCGCGTCACGCTGGATCAGATCGTTTGCCTCTATCAACTTGCTGCAGTTGAGACCGGCGATGAGATGATGGGGCTTTGGAGCAGGCCCGTGCGACCGCGTGCCCTGCAACACCTTCTGACGACCGTGCGCGAAGCCACATCCTTGCCATCTGCACTTTACCGGTTTTCGACCTTCTGGAATTTGCTGCTGGATGACTATCAGTTTGATCTGGATGACACTGACAGCACCCTCACACTGAGCCTGAACCCGCAAACAGATGCGCCTGTACAACGGTTTGGCCACATGCTGATCCTCAAACTTGCCCACGGGCTCATGTCTTGGCTGGCAGGGCATGAGGTTCCGGTTAAAGCCGTTGATTTCGCGTTTGATCGCCCGGACTTTAATCAGGATTACGCGATTATCTTTCCCGCACCCTTTCAGTTTGGCCAACCCGCCACTGCGATCTCCTTCTCCCCGAAGGCTCTGGGCCCTGTGCAAGCGCGTAGCACATCTGATCTTTACCGGTTTTTGCAAAACGCGCCGCGGGACTGGATCTTCACTTCTTCGCGCGAGCACACCCAATCGCTGCGGGTGCGCACGTATCTGGCCCAAACGGGATGGGACGCGGCGACCCTGACCCAGACAGCATCCGCAATGCACATGACCCCGCGCACCCTGATCCGCAGGTTGCAAGCGGATGGGACCTCGTTTCAGGCGATCAAGGATGCCCTGCGGCGCGACATCGCGATCCGCGACCTGCAGGCGGGACGCAAAAGCGTCGAGGCCATCGCACATGATGTTGGCTTTTCCTCGGCCGCAAACTTTCACCGGGCCTTTCAACGCTGGACCGGCAGCACCCCCAATTCGTATCGCAGGACGAATATCTGAGACGCACTTTTTGTCACTTTTGGACAATACCCTGTCACCACGCGAGATAGAGCGAAGAAGTTTCTCCTGCTAAATCTTGCGCAATACATGGCGTTCTCACCTGGTTCTCGTCTAGAAGCTTGACCCGCTGCCTGCTCAGCAGGTTCTGAAGTGTGGCGTCATGTGAAAATAGCCGCTCACAAAAGGACCGACCAATGTCAGACAAACTCGCCACCATACTCCAAGCCGCACGCGACCACGCCGAGCAGGTCATCCTGCCCAATGTAGACGCCTGGAACACCGCCAAGACATGGCCCCGCGACGCCTCTGACAAGGCCGGGGCGGCAGGCCTGGCGGGCCTCTACGCCCCCGAGGGGTTTGGCGGCCAAGGCTTGCCCCTTTCAGAGGGCATTCAGGTTTACGAACAACTGGGACTGGGCGATGGTGCCTATGCCTTTGCCCTGTCGATGCATAACATCTGCACCTTCGCGGGCTGCGGTTATGGCACAGATGCCTTCAAGGAAAAATGGGCACGGGATCTGACCTCTGGCCGCAAGCTGGCGAACTTTGCACTGACCGAACCGCAATCGGGGTCGGACCCGATGAATATGTACAGCCGGGCCACGATCAATGACGACGGCACATGGACGATCAGCGGTGCGAAGGCATGGGTTAGCCTGGCGACCGAAGCTGATATCTATTTCACCGTGGTCAAGACCAGTGACGCAACCGGCCACAAGGATATGGCGATGATCGCCATTCCCGCGGATACGCCGGGCCTCAGCTTTGGCCCGCTCTACTACACCCCGTCCTACAACTTCCTGCCTCTGGCCGAGATGTACATGGACAAAGTCGTGGTTAGCGAAGACAACATCATCCTGCCCATTGGCCAGGGTCTGCAAGGCTCACTCATGGCGATCGATATCGCCCGTGTGTCGATTGCGTCAGGATGCTGCGGATTGATGCAAGCCGCACTGGATACAGCGCTGTCCTACTCCAAGAACCGCAAGATGTTTGGCGGCAAGAACCTTGATCTGGATGGAATCCAGTGGATGCTGGGCGAGGTTGCAACAGATCTTGAAGTCTCAAAGCTGCTTTATCGAAAGGCGGCAGAATCCCTTGGCACACCCGAAGGCCCCCTGATGGCCGCTCATGCCAAACGGTTTGTGCCAGATGCCGCAGTGAAGGCTGCGAACACCTGCACGCAAGTGCTGGGCGGCATGGGGCTGTTGCAGCCCTATGGTCTGGATCGTTTGTCCCGCCTTGCACAAATGCTGCGGATCGTGGACGGGACGACGGAAATCAGTCGCGTGGTCATTGGGAGGGCCTTGCAGAAACGTGCGGCGACCTTGCCTGATCTGCCAGTACCGAAAGGATTTGGTGAAACCGGCTGAACGTCCCACCCCCCGGTGAAGCGGAACCAACCTGAAAATCTCCTCAGAAATAGGTAAAATCGAAATACCGGCCGCACATTTGCGGCCGGTCACTCGAGATTGCAGACGTTTGTGCAAATGCAGCGAATTCACACTTTGTCCCGCACACCGGACCTTCTGGCAAAGAACTTTGAAAGTCCGCTGTTGTTTCCAAGAGCACTAGACCTTGTGTGTGAGCGCCTGTTCTCTGAACTCGGCATCGATATCCTCACCGTCGCGCACACGATGTTTCGTGATTTCGCTGATGTCGCCATCCCCGTTGTCCTCGCTCAGGGGAAAAGTATCTCCATCACCGTCTGAATTGGTCTCTGCATCGGCTGCAGCCAAAATTGCCTTGCCCGACGCTGCGCCCCCGCCCTGCCCTGCCGGGTCCTCCGCACCAATTTCCGCAAGTGCAGAGATCGTCGATTGGACGGCAGCTTTGGCGCCTGTTTCGTCAATGGCAACCATGTCTGTCAGCTTGAAACTCTGCTGTACGGTAAGGTCCAGTTCAGCCTGATCAGTGGTCAAACCATGCTCGCGAAGCGCCTTCGCACTTTTCTTGCGCCGACTCGTGGCAAGTGTCGTCCCTTTTGACGCGGTCGTTTGAGCGGCGGCGATGCTTGTCTCAACCCTCTTTGACGGAGATTTGCGGGAAGACCGCGCCTTCACGCCCTGCGCTTTAGCCACGTCTTCTGCAGAACGGGCCGCGACCTGTTCCTCCTGTCCGACCTTGGTCGCCTGATCTCGAGGTTCTTCTTCAGGAAACACTTTCGGGAACGGCAGCTCGCCAGACTGTCCTTTATGAATGCTCTTGAAGAACGGATCGTCGAAATACCGAATGCGCTTTGCCCGCACCGGCATCTGGGCGTCCACGACCATCACGATGTCATCAAGCGACATGCGCCGGGCTTCATCCTTGGGTAGAAGCGATGTCTCTTCCGTGCGTTCAGACATGCTGCGCCCCTCGAACGGATTGCGACCAATGGAGCGTGAACGGGTGACCACGCGCTTGGTGGTCATGCCAACCGCACCACTCAGCTCTTCGACGGTCTTTTCATCGGACGGAGTGAGATAGAGCTTGATCCCGGCATTCCCCTGCAATGCGCGACGTGTGTTCTCGCCGTAGATTTCGTCGAGCGCCGGGATGGTCTGGGTCACGATCGCCAGATGGCCTCGATAGGATCGCAACGTCTCGATGCTCTCGACAACGATGGGCATCTTTCCAAGCCGGTTGAACTCATCGAGCATGATCATCACCGGCCAGGGCTCGTCTGGAGCCGGCTCACGATCCTGCAAGGAAGCAATCAAGTCGGAGAAGAACAACCGGATCAGCGCCGCCATTGGGCGCACCATGTTCGGGGCCACGACCAGGTAGACCGAAAACGGCTTCTTGCGGATCGTCCGGAAGTCGAAATCCGATGTGGCAGTCGCGGCATCGATGGCCGGGTTGCTCCACTGATCGAGGCCGGAGGTCATCAGGAGCGAGATGTAGGACGTCAGCGTGTCGTTGTTCGTTGAGGCCATCCGCTCAAAGATCAGTTTGGCCGCCGTGTTCTGCACCTCGTCGCGACGCTTCATGAACTCCTTGCGCTTGTCCCCGCCCGACGCCGTGATGCGGTAGATTTCGCCGAGCGTGGGGCGCTTGCGCTCGAACGCAAGTAGACCCGCCGCTACAAAGAGATCGATACCGCCTTTGAGCAGGCCGGAAGTTCGGTCATTGTCCGTCTGCAAGAAGAGCGTCGCGAGGAGTTGCAGCTCCATCTGCTGCTGGTTGGGGTTGCGGATGCCGGCGATCCGCAAGAGCGGGTTGTAGCGATGCGACCGGCGATCATTCCAGTCCGTGGGGGCAAAGCGGTAGACATCATCCCCATCCGCCGCCCGATATCGGGCCGTCGCCTCGAAATTCTCGCCTTTCACGTCGAGAACCACGGCGCTGCCGCGGAACGTCAGCAGGTTCGGGATCACGAAGCCCGTGGTTTTCCCGCGCCCGGTCGGGGCCACGCAAAGCACATGAGGATAGACGCTTGAGGACAGATACCGTCCCCGCCGCCTGGGTGAGGTCATCTTGCCGAGGATGAACCCGCTGCCCGGTGCTGTGAAGAACCCGTTGCGCTTCAGCTCCCCGGCTCGTTGCCAATGGGTCTTGCCGAACTTTGTGAGCGCCGTGCCTGACAGGACGGCACTCAGGAGCATGCCCGCAAAAGCCGTCCCGCCAATGATGAGATTGGCCAGCTGAAAATCGTCGGGACGCATCCGGCGGAGGCTCAGGTAGTTTCTGGCGAGCCAGAGAAAATCGATCTCCGCGCGCAATCCAAGGTCCCGGAAGGTCAGGAACGCGCTCGCAAAGACATATCCGAACCCCGCGCTGAGCACGGTCAGGAGGAAGATACCGAGCGCGATCCGACCCCTATCCATGGGTCTGGCCTTTTTCAGTGTGGCTTTGCAGGCTCTTCAGGCGCTGCGCGTCATATTCCTCTTCGGCAATCTCCGAGACCACTTCGCGCACGGCATCACTGTTTGCGGTCGCCTCATCCGACTGCAGGTAGGCTTTCGCGGCGTAGAGCCGGTCCAGCCGGTTTTCGATCACCGCATCGAACGCATCGGCATCGCCATCCCGCAAGGCCGCGATCCTGTCATCGTCAAGGAGGCGCTCCACTTCCGCGCGATAGGCCGCCCTGCCCTCTTCATCGGCAAAGGATGGATTGATCTTGTCTGTGCGTTCATGCGCAACGACGCCTGCAAGGACGGAATTGTCTGGCAATTTGTGGGTGGCGTCCACGATCGCGCCCCGATCATCCCTCACGGCCTCACTACGCCTGGCGGCAAGTGTGGCTGCATAAGTTGCCCCGAGACCGCGCGCCAGATGCTCCGGCATGTCCGGATAGCGGGCTCGCATCTCGGCCGCGACAGCCGCGTCGATCTGCACAGCCCCATCGGAGCGCGCCAGGATGTGATCAATGTCGGCTTCGATCCGGTCTGCATGCGCTGGATCAACGGTGCGAACATTGAAAGGGTCGCGCGCATCGATCACATCGCTTGGCCGTGCCGGCAGACCGGGATGCAGCTGCAGATAGGCCCCTTGTTCCATCTCAAGGCGGGCCTCGGCCCGGATGGTGATTTCATCGGCGCGCTCTGCGATATCCGTCTCCGAAAGCCCCTGCCCGCGCATGTCCTGCCGGATCGCGCGCGCGGCGTCATCCACGCTTTCTGCATCGTAATGGATGTCTGGGGCATGGTCGTCTTCGATGACACCATCTCGACGCAGCACTTCCGCGCGTTCCAGGGCTGTTCCAAGGGCCACATGGACTTTGTCGAGCGTGTCGACTGCGACCTTCAGATCCTCGCGACGCTCCAGATTGAGGTTCTGTGCGTCCGCGATCTTCTCAAGATCATCAGCATACCATTCTCGTTCCAGGGCCGCTGTGTTGGCCCCCTGCTCGATGCGCGCCACCAACACTTCCGATGAAATGCCGGCCCCGCGCAAGGCTGTCTCAATCTGCCCCCGCGTTCGGCCTTCCCGCAGTTTTTCCACCAGCCCCGCGTTGATGTTGGCCTCAGAATAGATACCGGTCTCGGTCGGCCGCTCCATCAGTGTCCTCGAGCGCAAGCCAAGCGGCTGCATATGCGCCACGGGTCTGAGCGCGGCCACCATCTGCTTTTGCAGCGCCGGACGGTCAGCTTCAGGTGCCTCGCGGATCAGGAGCGCAACGCGGTTCATCTCATCGGCGAAACGACTGTTCAGATCGTCGAAACTCTGGTTCTGGCTCATATAGATGTCTCCGGTTTGCGGGAGTGTGCCCTGCCGCGCCAAAAGGGCGCTGGCCTTCAACAAGGCGTCCTCGATGTCATCGCGGTCTTCAGGCGATGCCTCGGCCGCGAGCGATCGATACACCTGGGCGTTTCCAGCGATCTCACCGAGTGCGCGGTCAAGATCCTCGCCGATCCGCTCTCGCTGGCGGACCGCGCGCCCCTCCTCCTTTGCGGCGTAGACCTCGCGCGTGCGAGGCGGATATTGCGCCTCACCGCGATCGACGCGCCGTGTTGCCTCAAGGCGGACTCCGTGTTTCTCTGCCTCTTCGACCATCGCCAGGCGGAAGGCGTCGTAGTTGAAGTGATGATCCCGTCCCAAGTAGAAGAACTCGCCTTCCTGCGACCGGCGATTGATCACCACATGGGCATGGGGATGGTCACGGTCCTTATGGACGGCGATCAGGTAGTCGAAGGTCCGATCGGCGTTCTGGAAGAAACGCTCGCAGACATCGCTGGCAATGTCGCGCACATGGGTACCCTTGGTCCCGCGCGGAAACGACATCAGAAGATGGCTGGTATGCCCGAGCTTGGGATTGAACCCCTCATCCCATCGAGACGTATACCGCTCAACCACGGAGGTGATCTCCTCACCCGAGAGCTGCGTCTTGCCATCGTGGACGCCGCGACTGTCAACAATGTGGGAAGACTTCGTTGTCAGGTAGGCCAGCTGGTTCTGGAGCTGGGCCTTGGTGTGAGTCCCGCCGGTCCGGATCGGTTTGAAGACGGCGGCGCGATGCCCGTAAGCCGCGCGCACCATCTGCGCCCGCCGCGAACCCAGACCTTGCATTGAGCCTCTGATGCGATTCCAGCCCTGGCGGAAGATTTCGCCGGTGACGAGTGTGACGGCATCACTCCGGGGCATCTGAGAACTCCTTCAATGCTTTATGGGCTTCAAGCGTCACATGGCTCACCCTCCGCCGGGAAAGCGCATCGACCTGGTCCGCGAAATCGAGAACGAACCCGGACAAGAGCCGCAGCTGCGCGAGACTGTGGTCACCGAAGAACGGGGCGATGCCTTTGGCCCGGGCCTCGTTCAGTCGCTTCGCAATCTGGGTGACGTTGTTGCCGACACGATTGAGCGCTGCGCGGAACGACTTGAGCTCCTCAGCGAGGTGTTGGTCCGGCTGGAAGACGCCGTTTGCCGATTGGATGAGAAGGCGTACTCCTGCCGAACGGCTGGACACACCATGCCGCGCGAGCACCTCGTCGAAGCTATGAAGCTCCTCCGGCGTGAGCGTGACGCTAACCTGCTTCGTGCGAATACGCGTGTCTCGTCGGCGGTCTTTTTCAGTCCGGAGCGTGTAGTAGATGGTCCGCTCGCTGACCCTGAACCGCTCTGCCAGGGCTTTATGCGTCACGCCCTTACAGCGCTCCCGAACGATCTCCTGCCGCTCTGCGGGGGTCAATCTGCGCCGAGACGCCATACTGCAAATACACTCCCTATTTCCTGCCAATCTCATACGGGCCATCTGAAGTCTCTTATATTATAGTATTGCAGTCAATACGTGTGTGTCATGGAACCACGACACGATGGCCTGTATTCCGTTTCAAGCCGAACGCGTCAGCGTGAAGGCTCCTCCTTTTCGTTGCAATGGACTCGCTGGTCCGGAATTCGAGCTGGGAATAATTGCGCGCTGAGCGGCCTTAAGGCGTTTTGGCACCCCTACCCTATCACAGCGCTCTCATGGGCCTGTAGCCCCTCTCTGGGGCGCGCTACGTTCCGCTTGAATTGTAATGACCAGATTAGCTGCCCTGTTTGAGCCAAGATTCAGGCAAATATGATGGCACATGTGATCTGTAATATCGGATATGCATTATCATTTATGGCAAATCATATATCGCGAATGTCGGCGGCGATCTTTCGCCAAGAAGCGTAAAGAGAACTCATGACCGGCTGCCCGGACATCAACGACGCCCCAGACGGCACCAAAGGTCGCTCTTCTCCGGTTCATGGCAAATCACAAATGCAATATCCGGGCTGCAACATCGCATATGCACACTCAGAAACACCAAAACGGCCATTCAAAATCGTAAATCCCGTATCACGCATCATTTCTCAGATATCCATCACGCCACATCATCTATCAATTATGGCAAATGGAACATGTTGCATCAGTTATCCTTGATGCAACATCTGCTCTGGCATATACCGTATCCAAAATCATAAAGAAGACCCTTGAGGATGCAGGATCATGCCCAACGAGCAGTTGAAGGTCATCGCGATCATGACGCGAAAAGGCGGTGCGGGAAAGACAGCGCTTGCACGCGCCTTGATGAGCGCCATCATCGCTGACGGAAAACGATGTATCGCCATAGATGCCGACCCGCAGCAAGCACTCTTCCGCTGGTGGGAGAGTGTCACCACCGAGAATCCGGAAGTCGCATCCACGGCTCCGAGCCTCCGGGTCATGGGGATCGACAGCCCCTCCGAGCTGGAAACCATCATCGACGAGGCCTATGAGAACGACACGGCGGACTTCGTGATTATCGACACCATGGGGGCAGGGGGCCAATGGGCCGACGAACTGGCCGTCCATAGCGACCACATCGTCCTGCCGATGATGTTGTCAGACACCGACATGCGGATCGCCACCGACACCTACAATTGGTACCAGGGTCTCTACGAGCGCGCCGAAGACCCATCAGCGCTGCCAAAACTCACTGTGGTTCTGTCGCGTGTCGACAAGAACCCCTCAAACGCAATGCGCGCCATGGCGCGTGAGGCCAATGCAAAGTTCCCCGTCATCGAGGAGTTGTTCATGGATCGCAAGCAACATGCCGATGTCGACCGCGAGGGACTCTTTCATCAAATCTCGAAATGGCGAACCGAGGACCCGAACCCGCTCATGCGCACCCACGCCCGTCTCTATGACGAGGCGCTCGATGAGGCGCGCGAAATCCTCTCATTGGTGCTGGAGGCTGAATAATGGCGCGCAAGAAAATCACCTCACTCCTCGGCGACGATCCAGTCTACAGCAAGCAGTTTGGCGACAAACCGAAACAGCCCGATCCCACGCCCAAAACTGAGCCTGTCAAAGCGGAGAAACCTGCGGCCACGCAATCCCCGGCGCCAAAACTTGAGACGGAGACAAAACCGCCTGCCACCAAACCCGCAGCCGCACCGAAAGCAACCTCAAGCCAAAAAGCACCCGAATCGAAGCCTGCACCAAAGCCAAAGGCACCAAAGAAGCCCGCAACACGCGCCGTACACGTGCGCGCCGCTCCGAAAAAAGACCATGGCCCCGGATTGGACGCTCTGGAAGCCGCCGGTCTGCCGGCCTCCGATGTTGTCCGCCTTGCCGGCAAGCGCGCCATCGACAAGTTCGAACTCAAACCGAAATACGTAGCCCCAGAAGAGGCAGACCGTCTTCCGAGCAACATGAGCTTCCGGACCATGAAGACGCTCGATGCTCAGGTCCTCGACAAACTCCGCGATCAGGCCGACCCGCTTCGGCTGCGCTCGGACGCAGCCGTGATCCAGGGCCAATTGGAACCTGTGTTTTGGTCGGAACTCACAAGCCTCATCAAGGAATTGCGCAAGCAGTATTCGTGAAGGCGCGGCGATGCCGCGCCGCGATTTTTGTCTTGAGGGGGAAGGAGTTTCGGCTTCCTTCCCCCTGAAACAAAATAGACAAGACCGTGTTGTCGGCTGCGCCTCTTCCCGCACCACTCTTGTCTATTTGGTTTCACCCCCATCCTCTCAAGCTCCGCGCATACTCGCGGGTAAGCAGCAGCTTACCCTGTCACGATTTGTGATGCCGGGAAGGAAAACACTGCGGGTGTAACCAACCTTGAGAGACAGCGATGCCGGACAGAAGAAGATCTGAGGCGCAGCCCATCAAGAAGATCATCGATCAAGAGACCGGTGCGCATGTCGGGTGGCTCTATGAATGGAACACAGGCGACCTCGAGCCGATGTGGAGCAACGGTCCCAAAATGAACGTAAGATATGAGGACATACCGCCAGAGGAGATGCCAAACGGGTAGGAAGGTCGCCCAGAGGGCTCGGCGCGAAGCGCCAGGCGGTCCAAGGGGCGGGAACGCTGCCTGCCGCCGCCTTACCTTAACGTAAACGTTTGCACGAGGGAGATGGGCCGCCTAAGCGGCTTCCCCGCACCTTTCAACTCCCGCATTGATGAAATCCACCGCTTTCTGCGCTTCGGCAGCGGCCTTGAAAATCAGCCCTTTGTCGGATTTGAGCGCTTGCAACCATCCTTCAATGTACGCCGCACTTTGATCAAAGGCAGGCGCGACTCCAAGCTGAACACCCAGAAAACACGCGCCGATCTCTGCAACCAGTTCCTCGAACGCGTATCCGGCACGGTCCTCGAAACGTTTGATCCGGTCGAGCCGTGACGCGCTCCCGGTCCAGTGCACGGTTTCATGTCCCAAAGTCCCGTAATACCCGCTCGCATCGAAGAAGGTGGCAATCGGGGGCATATGAATATGGTCCGGACCCGGCGCATAATAGGCCTTCGGCGTCTTGCTGGTGATAACCGTCGCACCTGTAGTGGCAAAAAATGCGTCCAATTCAGGCACCGGTTCGGTGCCAAGATCACGGGGCGGGGCAGGGCGGACGTAATAGTCGTCCGGCAGTCCCTCGATCTGATCGGCGTTAAAGACGTTGTTGCATTTGGCAAAGCGACTGGTCTGGGGCTCAAGTTCGCCGTCGATTTCTTTCTCGAAGGTTCCATAGAAAACCGACCGCGTGGCCTTTTCGCCTTTGCGCACACAGGCCCCGAGCGCGAGGGCCTGCCGATAGGTCATCCACCGGACGGACGCATAGCCTTTGATATGAGACGTGGCCCAGAGCATCAGGATGTTCACCCCCCGATAGGCGGTGCCATCATGTCGCAAGGGCAGGGCGGCCCCGGTGGCATCGCCTGTCCACGGTTTCTGCCACGGCGGCGTTCCCTTCTCCATCTCGGAGATGATCGTATCCGTCACATGCTGTTTGATGTCGATCTTGGCCATGTCTCTCGCTCCTCATCCTGAATGCGGGTTTCAGGCACCGCGCCTGTCGCGGCTGTCCTGCAAACCTGCTCACGGCGAGTGCGGAGGGGGCGAGACCAGATCGAAAATGGGGAGGGGGATCGCCCGGCATCGCAGCGCGGCAGAGCCGTGACCGATGTTGGGGAGACCCCATTTTTGCGTCTGGTCCGAGGGGGAGGCTGCGCCTCCTCCTGAAACTGAGTGCACCTAGGGGAACTTAGGAAGATCAACGGCCTTGAAACTGCGCCAAGAGACAGTCTACAATCGAGATTTAAGGCGACGGATAAAATCCATTCGTTCGTGCAGAACGGCAATGACGATGGGACGCTGGCCCGCGATCCAAGCAATGTAGTGGTGTTCACATCGATGGATACGCACATCAGGTGGTAATTCTTTGAATGGTTTGGACAGTGCACGCCCTGCAGCAATCGCCTCACAGCAATGCTGGATCTAGTCTAGATATTTGTCGGCTTGGGCCGCGCCCCATGTCTCGTGCGTATAGCGCCAGATACCTCGGAGGTCCTTTTCCGCGGCACGCGTGAAGTCATACCGTGCCATCCGGGACTACTGCCCGGCCTGGGCCCGCGCCTCGCGCTTGATGTCATCAATCGACTTGTCAGACAGCTCACCTCTGCGCGCCTGCTCAATGCGCGGCTGCAGAAAGTTCGACAGCGCCTCGAACGCTTCACCTTCGCTCATTCCCTCCAATACTGGCGCATCGTCAAGGGTACGCGCCAAGACATAGTCCTTGATACTCTGACCTTTGAGCGCTGCAATGGCTTTGAGCTTCTGATGCTCTTCTGGAGTGATGTCGATTGAGAGACGTGGCATGGGCTCAACATAGACCCTCCAGACCCACAAAACAACATTTGTTGTAGGACTGGTGCCGATCTGAGTTTACGCGGCAGCGCGTTCCATCGATTTCTTTACAGCGAGGGTGAGATTGTCGAAGTCTTCGGCGGCCATAGTCACACCGTATTCGGTCCCGCCATCCTGGTTTTCCCATTGCGACTGGCGAAGTGTCCCACGGGCATTCACGAGATCGCCGGGGGCGACATTCTCGAGCGCCCACTTCATCACGTTCGGATTGAAGATCGTGATTTCGTTCCAATAGGGGTTTGCCTGGAAGTCGCCGCGGTCATCCTTGCGCCCGTACTCGGCGGCGATGGTGATCCGCACGGTCTTGCCGACTTCCTTGACCTTGCCGACGCGGCCGAGAATCTGAAACTCTGCAAATGTGCGCATGACTGTCTCCTGTGAAGGCCTAGCTGCCCCAAAGTGTAGTTGCTCCTCCAACAATATTATAATATTGACAATTTCGCAATTGAGCCGCTGCCGGGATAGCAAAAATTCGCCAACACCCGATCAGCGTTAGTTTTAGCAACCAACCGCTGCAGAGAAGCTGCCTCGGGCGTGTCTCGATTTGACCCTAGGCGACGGCCTTATTCCGGGCAGATCAGCTCCAGAGACGGAAAATAGGTCCGGTACCTTCGAGCGTCCCGCGTCAGCAGAGGCACGGACAGCACCGTGGCATGGGCGCCGATAAAGAAATCCGGCAACACATTCTGCTTCGTCCCCTTCGCTTGCCGATATGCAGAAAAGGCCTTCCCCGCCAGAAACAGCGCATCTCTCGGGATCATTTCGTGGCGGAGCCCGGCGGCCTCGATGAAGGCATCAAGCCGTTCCTTCTCGCGATATCCGACCGAGAGCTCCGCGTAGACACAATCATTGATGAGGAGATCGCCCTGCAGCGCGGCGGCTTCCAATTGCGCAATGGACCACTCAGCGAAATTCTCATCATCCGTCACAACATCAAGAAGGACGTTCGTGTCGACGAAGATCACCCGTCGCCCCGCGTCAGCGCCATGATCTCATCGGTGCTGAGCTCTGTTCGCGCATGACCGCGAAGGGCACCGAAGCGCGAGACCGGCGCAGTCTTGTCCTCAGGAACAATCTCGACCCGGCCATCCTTCGTACGATTGAAGGTCACCTTGCTGCCTGCCTTCAGTCCCAAAAAGTCGCGTACGGCTTTCGGGATCGTAACCTGGCCTTTGGTTGTGAGCGTCGTTGGCAAGTGCGCCTCCAGTAATACCTTCATTCAATCAGGTATTACTTTGCAGGCCGTTTTGCAAGCTCTGATGCTGGTGCTGGCCGACAGCCTGCCCTGTCAGACGATACGCAGCGCGCAGGAAAGTAGCCTCGCTCTGGTGTGGCGAACGTGCGTAAGGGCGGCATCTCTGCCGCCCCTCTGCTCGATGTGGTCTTACTCCGTGACCTGGCCATCGTCGCCGTCCGCCTTGGGCGGGAAGGCGACCAGCTCGGTGACCGCAACCGGGAAGTCGAGCTTGATGGAGAGCACGGTCTCGCCATTCTCGCGGGTGTTCTCGAAGACCGCGCCGACGCGGCGGAAGCTGGTTTGGTCCTTGCCGTCTTTCTTGAAGGTGACGGGAACGGTGAGGGTGAACATCTTGTTGGACATTGTCGATCTCCTTGTTTCGATGCGGGTGACCCGGCGGATCGACCAAGGCAGGTCGCGCAAGTGGAAATTCGGAGGCTCCGCCCTGGGGGTGGAAACCGTATTTCTGCTTGCCGGAGTGCAGCGACGGGCACGCGAACGGCCGAGATCCGCAACCCGTAGATCGGAAAGAAACAAGGCAGATCGACACGTCCCAACGGTGTCAGACCACCCTCATGCCGGAGATAGGAAAGACGGTGACCCAACCCCGCAGCCGACATCAAAGGCGGTCAATGACAAAGGCCCGCGCGATACGCGACACACGCCACCTCTTGCACGCATCCGGGTCAAAGATCGTTACGAGGAGGTTGGTCCCCAAAACGAGCGGTGCTGTGTCTTCAAACCTCGGACGACCTGCAGACGGGTGGCAGAGCACCGCCCTGAAATCGCTGGAAAGCACTCAGGTGAGATGAAAGAAAGGGCCTGCCCTAGGGATCGTCACCCGCATGGGCGAAGACAGCCTGGCTGGCTTCGTGCGCAGCATAGAGCCCGGTCGGCTCTGCCGAAGGGCCAGGAAAATCGGGGTAAGCGTCGAACCTACCGATCCTTCGACAACAAGCCGTGCGGTGTAATTGCTGTCAGATTGTCCGGTGTGCGCCGCGTCATCTCCATACCATCGGAGGAAACGGCGGCCTCAACAAACTCGGTCTTCTTCAGTACACCGCCATCCGCCTCGACCCAAGTGGTGCTGTCGCCGTCTTCGCGCGTGATCGAGCCGTCATGATTGATCCGGATCGATACGCCGCCGACCTTGACGGAGACGGAATGCGTATCCGCGATGATGCCCTCCCAGGCGCCGTCGAAATCCCGGCGCAGCACCACCATGTCGGGGCGCAACTTGATCTGCACGTCCTGATCGGCATCGCCATCGGCGCTTTTGAGCATCAGGAAGGTTTCCTGGATGTCCGGATCGGCGTGGATGCTGGCCCGCGCATCCTTCGGGGGCCAGACCTTGGGCGCGCTTCGCTGTCGGCCTTCCGGGTCGCGATGAAACCCGATGTAAAGCTGTGCCGATTTCCAGACGCGGGCGGCCTGCGATGCAATCTTCGACATGGTCGGTCTCCTGTGCGGGGCGAATGCGCGGCTCTTGGCTAGTGTTAGCCGGGAGCCGCGCAAACCGAGGGACTTTGGGTAGCGAGGGCAGGGACGCTGCCCGCGCCGGTGTCCAGGTTCAAACGTAATAGTCTGGCAACCAAGCCTCAATCCGGGCCTTCTGTGCGGCTGTGACCCCGAGCAGTTTCTGCTTGGTCTCGTTCGAGAACAGGTCTTCCAGCGTCTTCGCCTTCTCAGCCTTCTTCAACTTGGCGAAGGCCTTGGCCTCCGTGCTCGTTGGCGTAAGGTCCAAAAGGTCACCGTAGATGGTCTCAAGCATCGGTCCCGACACGCGTTTGAAGAGGTTCTCTGCCGTGGGCGTCCAGACCTTGCGGATATCGGCCCCTGCCTTTTCGGACAGAACCTCGTGGAAGATGGCATCCCCGCCGTTCAGCAGTTTCGCCAGATGTCGTGTCAGTTCCGCAGCGCGATGCTTCGGGCCTTTTTTCTTAAAGCTGGCAAAGGCTTTCTTGAGATCGACACCCCAAGCATCCGCCGGGCTGACGCCCGGTTTGCTCAGACGCTTGTCGATCTCGAACCCGGCCTCAACAGACGGTGTGTTGCTTGGTGTCCCGAGGCTGACATCGAACACGTCGCGAAACCCGGTCGCGCCGCTCAACTGGAAGGCCAAAAGATCGAGAAGGAGATCGGGTTGATCCAGCATGGCCTTTTGCAACGCGGCCAGCTTGATCGCCTCCAGATCGTCCCTCAACTTTTGCGAATAGGGGTTCTTCGGAGCCTTGTCTTCACCGCTCCCATGCGCGGGTGTCTGCAACACGCCCGCCGAAATGGCAGGCTTCTTGTCTTCGGGTCGGATCAGCCCGGCCTCGACTTTCAGACCGCCGCTCTGATCCACATAGACCACGCATCCGGCATGGGCTTTCTGTTCGTCGGTGAAGGCACCCTCCAAAATGACATGGAGGCCTGCCAGTTCTTCTTCACCTTCCGCATTGAGCACGTCATTGTCGGCCATCTCGCAGAGGTCCTCGTATCGCTCCATCTGATCGTCCGAAAGAACACCTTCGACCGGATAGACGCGGGCGAACTTGTTGTCTTCGATGAAGTTCCAGCCGAGATACGCCTCGCCGTGCGTCTCGACCCAAGCCCAGCCATCGGACACGCGCACCTGCTCAGCCGCTCCGGCCAATTGCGCGGCAAAGGCTTCATCCAGAATCTCCTGATCCTCGAAGAAGACATCCTCGGAGAAGAGATCGCGGGTGATCTTGCCGCCACCGGCCTCGTAGGCCTCTACACCGACAAACACCGCGCGGCGGTCAGTGGCCATGGCCGCTTTCGGATGTAGGAAATGGTCCAACTGGCTCACGTTGGAGAGGCGACCCTCGGCGATGCCCTGCAGCGCCTCATGCACCAGCTTCTCGTCCTGAGCGGTTGTCATCTTCTGCGCCGCCGAGAGATTGATTGTCTTTGCTTTCAATGCCTCAAGGGCTGCATCGGGCAGATTGGCGAGTTTCAAGCGCCCTTTGACATGGGCGACAGTCACCCCGAAGGCGCTAGCAATCGCCTCAGCGTTGGCATTGGATTTTGCCATCCGTCCATAGGCCCGGATTTCGTCCGCCGGATCGAGCGCTTCACGGGCCGTGTTTTCCGCATTGGCGCAGAATTCTGCTTGCTCCAGATCACGTGCCAGAAGGACCGGGATGGACGTCGCGCCCTTGAAGTCGGGAGAGGTCTCTGCGAGATAGGCCAGGGCCCTGAGACGGCGACCTCCCGACACGATGCCGATCTTGCCGTCATCGTCCTGAATGCCGCCCAGGTTCTGCAGAAGCCCGCAGGTCCTGATGCTGTCTGCCAGTGTCTCCACGTGCTCCTGCGCCACATCTTGGCGGGGATTGAGGTCGTGTAGGTAGAGCTGGTCGAGCGATGCATAGATGATTGCCGCGTCGTTCGGGATGGTTGATTGGTTGGTCATGTCTTTGTCCTTTGTTTTTGAATGATGTTGGGTGTGGCGGGGCAGGGGGCATGTGCCCGCCGCCCGCCGTTTCGAACGGGGCCGATCACCTCCTTTCTTGAGGGTGTTGGGGGCCTGTTCCGGGGTCGGTCAGGCGGCTCAGTACTCGGAGGCGTGAAGGATCGTCAGGACGCGGCGGGTTACAGCGAGGTTTGCCGGATCGTCGCTGCCCATGGCATAGTCCGTGTCGTAAAAGTTTCCATGCAGGAGGTTGCGCGAACCGGATAGGTTGGGCGCAGATTCA
>NZ_AQQZ01000018.1 GCF_001205715.1 Pseudaestuariivita atlantica | reverse complement strand
CGTGAAGACGGTCGTGATGTCGATGGCATCGAAAAACGCCTGCATGTGCGGGATGGGCTCGGACGGCGGATGCTCGGGCGCGGGCTCCGGGTCTGGGAAGAAGCTGTCGGGCAGGCCATCGATCTGGCAGGCATTGAACACGCGGTAGGATTTCTGGAAGCGGAAGATGCGGGCTTCCTCGGAGCGATCATCGCCATCGCTGCGGTCGTCCTCGCCGCCCGCGTCTTTCCGGCTTTGGCCGTAATAGACGACGACAGAGGATTTCTCGCCCTTGCGGACCTTTGCGTCCAACGCATTGGCCTGAGGCAGAGTCATCCAGAAGGGAGAGCTGTGGCCCGCCATCACGGTCCGCATCGTCAGCAGGAAGTTGTTCACCCCCTGGTAGGGTTCGCCGCCCACGCGCAGGGGGCGTGAGCTGCCGCCTGCGGTCCAGGGCTTGCGCCACGGCAGGACGCCGCGCTCGATGATGCGGATGATTTCGTTTGTGATGACCTCGGAGGCATCGAATTTGGGCGTGGGGGATCGGGCCATGGCTGGCCTCCTTTCGAATGTTTGTGAGAGGGAGTGGTGATCAGATTGACTGACGGGGCCGCGGATCGTTGACGATCCTCGCGCCGAGCCGCTCGACCGTGTCGATGTAGGTGGTCAGCGAGACGCACCTGCCGGCACCTGAAAGGTCAGGATCGACAGATCTGTCCCGCGCCACCCGCGGCAAGTTCGCGAATGCGATAACATCGGTGACGGGTCGGATATCGATGAACGGGGTCCCTCGTGCGACCGCAAGAGCGGCCAAGGGAAAGCGCTCGATCGGCGCGAAACTCGACACGGTGGTCCAACCGAGATGGAGGAATGTCCCACCGTCTCCGCAGATCACATGCGCATTTGGCAATGACGCGGCCTGCTTGAGATAGCCGAGATCGCGGAGAACGGCCGTCCGCTCGAGCTGCCGTGCCAGCTCCGTCTCGCCGGTTCGGCGCAGCTCTCTGTGCCGCCACCACGAGGCAGCGGTCGCGCGCAGCACGCGCAAGACACCTGTTTGCATGGGAATGCCCTTCATCCGGAACGGCAGACCGGAACCCGGCCCGGACCCGTCCGAGGCACCCCAAAGGCCCTCATCCGTCAGTCACAAAACCCGAAGTCCACTTTCCCTTTTCACCAGCCAACTGGTCCCGGGTAACTGCCGAGGGTCCGACAACACCGCGGATCCCAGTGACTGCATGCAGTAAGTGCCGGTTCCGGTCCAAGATCGGCAAGCCATATCGGCAACTCCGGTCCGACTGCTGCAGTCTTTCTCATATTATTAATAATTTATCTGACGTTCTCGATCGGCAAGAGCGCTCCAACGGCGACTTCTCAAGCCCAAAAATCAGGATTTCCGGCGTTCAGTGTAATGCAGCGTTGCGGATTAGAATGGGAAACGAAGTCACAGCACCTCCTGACAGCTTGAAATTCAGCAATGTTGCCGCTATATACCGTCAGTATCACTGTAGGAGCATAGATCATGCACATCACGAACTTTGCTGAAGCCGGGCAATTCGAACCGCGCAAGATCGCCGCGGTACTACGCACATCAGCAGAAGAGATCGCATTGACCGTCGGCTTGGGCAAGGACGCGCTGCAGAGGCGAGCCCGCATCGGTTCGGACAAGACGCAGCGCCGCCTGCGCGAATTGGTAGAGGTGCTGAACAAAGTCGAACCCCGCTTCGGCTCGGAATTGATGGCCTATGCATGGTACCGGTCAGAGCCCCTGCCCGGCTTTGATGGCCGAACAGCCATGCAGCTGGTTCAGGAAGGCAAAGCTCAGCAAGTTCTTGAATACATCGATGCGGTCGATGCGGGCGTCTTTGCCTGATGCCCCTGAAAGATGGACGCTACGCAGGGCCGCTCTATCGCGCCCTGAACCCGGTGTATGCGCGTGAACCTCTGTCCGGACGAGGCGCCGAACTCTATGGAGGGCGCTTTAATGCCAAGGGCACCCCTGCCCTCTACACCTCGCTGGATCCCGCGACCGCTCTTAGAGAAGCCAACCAGGTAGGCAGCCTGCAACCCACGATCCTCGTGTCCTACAAAGCCGACCTTGGGCCTATTTTCGATACCCGCGATCAGGACAGGCTCGAACGGTATGGTGTGACGGAGGCGATGCTTGCCGACCCTGCATGGCGCATGAAGATGCTCGATGGCCAACCTGTGCCGACACAGGATTTAGCACGCGCCCTCATAGCAGATCGGTTTGGGGGTCTTCTGATCCAGAGTTTTGCGAAGGGTGCATCGTCATCGGACTTCAACATCGTCCTGTGGGCCTGGACTGACAATAAAGGTTCTTTGGAAGTGGTGGATGACGAAGAGCGGCTGTCACGCATGTGAGTTGTGAGACTTGGTGCCTGATCTGTCCACCGCGGTGGACATCAGCGGGTCGGAGGAACACGGATTGACCGTGCGTTATCGCCCTAGTGTAATTTGGCTCGGTCGCTTTGATGCACGTGGAGAGCGCGCGCGTCATTGGACTGGTTGCGGGCCAGACGTCCACCGCGGTGGACACTAAGCGGTTTGCATAGCAGGTTTGGACAGACGCTTGATCAAAACCACTGGATCAAACTGGTCTCGACGTTGACCCAAGGTGATACTGCGAAAATACGCTCCAAAGTCCCTGATGCGTTGTCCAAGTTGTAGCATGATGAAGATCGCGCATGACGCTTTCTGAGCTCCTACTGCATTCTTGGCTTTCTCGAATGTATCTGGGTGAATCCCCATCATGGGTGCAAGAATTCGAGCATGGTTTTCAATGTCCAACCAGTTTCTAAGCCTCTCTGTGGAGAACGATGTCGCTTGATCGCAAACTGAGGTTAGCAAGTCTGGTTTCAGAGCTTCATTGCCTATGTTGCTATCTAAATCTTTTTTTTCTTCTTCGGACTTAGATTGGTGCCGGACAGTTTGTCCGTCATTGGCGGGCAATTCCACAGTTTCTGGTGGGTCATTTGGTGTATTCAAACTCCGGCATTCTCTGTCCGTTTCAGCGAGCAGCGCGAGGTATTCGGGCAGGCTCAGCTTCCTGCGTAGAGCTCTCCGTGCGTGGTTGATGAATGTGTTGTTGGGATCATGCTCTTCCAAATGGGCGAGCTTTGTAAGGATCTGTTTGCGGACAAATATCCGATCCCGCCGGTTATTTTCCATCTCATGTGCGATGGCGATAAGCTCGCTCGCACGTTGGAGGAGGGGGGTTAGAGACAGTCCATAGCTGATGCATTCCCCGCTGGACGAGCGAACGCGGTAGCGCTTTCGGTTCGAGCTGTCATTGCGTTTGATGAACCCGAGTTCGACGAAGCGGTTGATGTGTCTGCGGAGTGTCCGTTCGTCGATTCCGCCGACGCGCTGGCAAATCGAGTCGTTGGACGCGAAAACCGTTTCGCCGTGGCCGGGCTTCAAGAAACTGAGCATGGCTTGAAGTGTTTGGATATGGCCTGGACGCAGACCGAATACGCTACGTGCATCTCTCAGTGCCCTGAAGATGGTCCAGATGTCGGTTTCAGCCGCAGAAATTGAGCCGCGTGATGCATCAGCACCAGCGGTTCTGATCGATAGTTTTGTAAATGCCATGGTTTGTTCACGACGACCGTCCGGCCCACAACTTCCCAGTCTCTTCCCGAGATTTCGCTCAGAAAAAGGCAATAAAAATCGGTCCACCGAATCGGTGACTCTTGACCGGTTTGCTGGAGGTTGCTACATCATGAGTGCTAATCGAATGATGAGGGCTCTCCAGGGGAAACTTTGGGGGGCTCTTTTCTTTCTGGTCTTCGCTTTTCTCCTCTGCTCGCGTTACTCTGTGTGGCTCGGGGCTCAGGACCCAGAGCCACTCTCATTCCGCCACTGTTCGAAGAGCTGCAAAAGCGTTGCCTCCGCACGCTCTTCGATCCATTGGCCGAATTCTGGGTTGTCCTTCTTGGCGATCTTGATAGCGATCGTTTTCTGATCGACTGTCAGCGTTCCCACAGAGCTACCGTCCGCATCTTTGACGACGGACGTTAGGCTGCCGTTGGCTTGCTTCTCATCGCTACGCGCCTTGTTCGAGCAAGCCGAGTAGACTGCCTGAAACTTTTCCGCGCTTGGAGTGTCGTCGGGCAGGGCGGCAATTACCTCTTTGGCCGTGTTCACCAGATCTATCTTTTTCGAGAAAGCAGCCAGGTCACCCCATTGCCGTCGTCCGATGCCATGTGCCGGCCCGATCAGCTGTACAAGCCCTTCTGGCAGTTGCTCTATGACGACGCGATGGTTGGACACGCCCTGCCGTGTCAAGCCGAGAGCATCCTGGATGACGTTTGGCTTGTAACCCGATTCCTGCATCTCTTTGATAAAAAGAGATTTCTCAATGAAAGACGGGTCTAGTCGTAGGTTATTCTCTTGGCCCTGTGCGATCAGAGATGCGTCGTCATCCAAGGTCCGAACGATCGCCTTGACCGTTCCGCCGACCATGCGGATCGCTGCTAGCCTGCGTCGTCCGTAGATGATGCGGTATCTGTCCGGTTGCGCTGATGGACGGACCATAATTGGTACTTGTTGCCCATGCTTGCGAATGCTTTCGGCCAACTCATCAATACTGGAATCCTCCAGCACCAACCGATCGCGCAGCCCGTCCATGTCAATCTGATCGGGCTCGATGTCCCGAATGGAATTCGCGGTGATCTCGCGCAAAGAGTCGCGCAAACCGCCAACAGATCCTGGCAGTTTTGCCGCTTTTGTCGGGGTAGGGGAGGGGGCCGCGCTCTCCTTCTCGTCCTTTGGAGGCTGATTGAAGATATTTCGGGCCATCAGCGACGCCCCCATGCCATTTGGATTGTTTGTTCCAACTCATCTCCAACGCCATTCACGCTGGTCAGAGCGCGATCAATCGTTTTTCTAATGAATTGGCTCGGATCAACTTCGTAGACGGTTTGCTGGGTCATACCGGCGTCCGAGATTGCTGTAGATTTCAGCATTGGCTCAGTCATGACCTGTCCGGCCAAGATCGATCTCAGGTAGCCCGCCATCTGGGTCTGAGGCCCGTCCGACGGCTCGTATCTCGTGATCAAGAACTTTACGAAGTCCCATGTAACGCGCCTGCCAATGGCTTCTTCGACAGCCTTTACCGTTTCCGAAGCAAGTTTCAGGAACTGGCTCATTGAAGCAATGTCGAGCATGCCAGGCACGACCGTTACTAGGAGTCCCGTCGAGGCTGCCAACGCCGTTAGGGTCAGAAAGCCAAGTTGAGGTGGGCAGTCGATCAGAACGATGTCGTAATTCGCCTCTACTTCCTCAAGCGCTAAGGCAAGACGCTCCGCAAATATGGGTTGCACCCGGCGGGCGAGGGCGTTTGCCGTCTCAGTTTCGTATTCCGAGAGCATCAGGCCCGCTGGGACCATATCGAGCTTATGGAAGTAGGTTTTTTGGATGACGGCTGAGAGCGGAACTTGTTCCTCATATCTCAGGGCATCATAGATTGTGCCGCCTTCGGCGAACTCGAGCTCTGGCCGAAAGCCGAAAAAGGTGGTCAAACTTGCCTGCGGATCGAGATCCAAGACCAACACTCGGTAACCTCGCAAAGCATACCGTTGTGCAAGATGGATCGTTGCTGTTGTTTTTGACGATCCGCCTTTGAAATTGACGACAGATATCACCTGGAGACGATCGCCTTCACGTCGACCGGGGCGGTAGCTTTCTGCGTTCTTTCCGGTGCGCCCCAGAATGTCGCGCAGCTTATCGATCTCTTGGGCTGTGTAGAACCGGTGTCCGCGGTTGTCTGTATGAACTTCCGGGAAGCTGCCGTCCTTGTGCCGGTTGCGCAGGTTAGATGTGCTAACGCGCAGGAGGCTGGCAACTTCGGTAGAACTGAATCGGCGCAGGGACTTTCGTTCTTCGGGCTCGAAAGCGATCTTCATCTGGCGATCCAAAGATTCAGCCAGATTGTCGGCAAATGCTCCGATGTCGGAAGAGCCTATGCCTTGCGCGTATCCAACGTTACGATCATCCATGTCCTGCCGCCCACTCTCGGCCTCTGTTGAGGCTCTTGGTCATTCTGACGGTGTACAGCGCGACTGACGCGTTTTACCGTCAGAATGGGAATGCCACGATCAAGTGAGTCCGGCAAGAAGAATCTAGATGTAGTGTGAAAGTTATCCACAGCACCAATACGTACAGTCACATCAAGATAACTGCAAGTTGTTGATTTTATGGTGATAAATCCAAAAGACCGTGCTTCAAGCCATTCATGGGGATTGTTTGGATGGTATTGGCTAAACCCATGCAACCAATGGCACAATTGACCTTCTGACGGTGTTTAGAGCGATAGATTCAGCTGTTTGAGCCTCTGCTAGTTACAGTTGGGAGTGAGCCGATTCTGATGAAATTAGGCCAAGCCGCTCCGCTCGTTCGAGCAACATTTTGACCGAAGACGGCTGCCAGCTGGCACGACCTCGAGGGGTCCGTTCGCGCATCGACTCTAGCCGATCGCAGATCGCCTGCAGCGTGATTTCGGGGTCCGCGCCTTTGATCGCTGCGACGATGGCCGGCAGGCGGTCATCGGTTTCGCGGCGTCCGGCGCGGCCAAGCACCTCGGCAGGAAGGAACCCGTCGCGCACATATGCCTTCACAGCGCGGAGCAGTCGGCCTTGTGTCCAATGGTGATCTGGGGGCAGGGGGGCATTGATAATTCGCAGCACGTCTTCCCAAGCCATATCGGGGCGCAGGCGGCGCACATGAGGCACCCAATCCTGCGCGGTCTCGTTCAGGCGTTCCATATAGCCGTCCTGCCGTGCCAGCCGCACCTTGCGCAGCGCGGCGGGATCCTTGGCGCGTAGCCCTGGGTTGCCGCCTACGCGCCCTTTGGCGCGCGCAGAGGCAAGCCCGGCCTTTGTGCGCTCGCGGATCAGAGCGCGTTCGAACTCAGCCGCAGCGCCCAGAACCTGCAACGTGAACTTGCCCTGGGGCGAGGCAGTGTCGATCGGGTCCTGGAGCGAGCGGAAGAACGCCCCCTTTCCCTCCAGTCTTTCGATCACCTCCAGCAAGTGCGACAGAGATCGCGCAAGCCGGTCGATCCGCACAACGACCAGCGTATCGCCGCTCTGGACGCGTTCGAACACGCGTGCCAGCACCGGTCGCGCGCGATTGCCGCCCGAGGCGTGCTCTTCAAAGATCTCGGCGCATCCCGCAGACTGCAGGGCCTCAGACTGGGGCAGGGGGGTCTGATCCTCTGTGGAAACACGGGCGTAGCCTATCAGGGGCATGAAAACGGGCCGTTTGCAATTTTATGTATCATCAATAAACGACCGTTTGTAAACGGATGCAAGGATGCTCTCTGTGGCCTGGTTCAGCGGAAAGCCCTTGGTTTCCATAGGCTGAGCGCGATGTGAGAGCCCTCGCCGACCATCGCCCGCGCGTACCATATAAAGAGCGTGGTCGCACTCTGACAAAACCCTTTAGTAAAGTGCAAAATTCTAGTATTTTGCACATATGAAGCCTCAAGCGCCTACATTACATGATGATTTTGATGCTCTCTTCCTCGACGCTGAAGAGGTGGGACAGTCGTCAGAGGAGGATCTTTGGTTCCTGCCCGGTCCGATGGAAGAAGAGCCGGATTATCTGCCACCCGGACCACGGACCGAACCGCGTGAAACCGAGGTCCTTGATGACTGGCGGAAAGCAGAGGCGGGCCTCGCCGCGCGTCTTGCCAGTGTAGCTGGTCGCGTCGGCGCGCTGCACGACCGCCTGAAGCGCGGCCCCGAAGGATGGCGACACAGGCTTGCACTGATCGAGGCAGCTGACCTCAGCTGGTTTGTGGGTGATCGTATCGGCCCGGATCGCCTTGCTCTTTGGATATCCATGCGCCTATCAGGCGTTCAGGAGGACACCGCAGCACTCGCGCGTGTCGGATGGGCAGTTCGCCGTTTGAGCGGCGGGCCGGGGCCCGAGGTGGACCTTTCCGCCTTTCTCGACCGCCGCGACCCCGAGAACCTTGGTGATGATGCCGAACCTTTCATGAATCGTGCGAGCGGGTGGCTGGATCTGATGGCGAGAGCTGTCGATCTGCATCCGATCAGCCGCGCCTGCATGGGCTTCCACCTCTGGAACCTCGCGGGTCTCGGACAGCACGGAGACGGGATGGAGGCGGCAGTCACAGCCGCAAGGATTGCGGCCGGTGCGGGAAGGGGGGCGGTCTTTGTACCTCTGGCCATGGGCGGATCAGGGGGGCTGCGCGCTGGCGGCCCACCCGCTGACCGTCTGTCGCGTTGGCTCGATGGGATGATGATAGCATCCCTGAGCGCGATGCGGCACCTAGACGACATAGAGGCATGGGCTATGCGCGCAGACACCGAAATGGCGCCGCTCTCGGGCAAGACGCCACCTGCTCTTCGCGCTGTACTGATCGAGTGGCCACTCGTCTCTGCACCGATGACCGAGATCTTGACTGGCGCCAGCCGCGCCGCTGTTCAACGTAACCTTAGCTGGTTGGAAGCGCGGGGTCTGATCCGTGAGGTGACCGGGCAGGGGCGCTATCGGATGTGGCGCGCAACGATATAGTAGAGAAGCCTTTTCAGATTTAGCCCTTTGCTGACCCAGTTGGCGCGTGAACGTCTAGCATTGAAATCGCTATTCTATTCTCTGCTTCTCGCGGTTAAGTGAAAATTTAACCCTTGAACCTCTAGTGGCTAGACGTTTTAGCATGAAAGAAATTGATCTGACAGATCCAGCACCAAATTAGAAACTGCGCGGAGCACGATACATGCTGACAAGACGACACTTCATCCAGACGACTGCCGCATTGTTCTCGGCGTCTATCTCGAGTCCGCTCCTCGCTGACACCTGGCCCACTGAAGCGGAAAAGGCGGCTTGGGATGCACAGATTACACCGCCGGGCTATAACCCAGCCACATCAAACCCGTGGGGCCTGCACCCGCGCTTTCTGCCGCAGCGGGTTATAACTAAAGATGGTCTTGTGGCCGGTGACATCCATGTCGATGCTGTCGCGCGCTATCTTTACCATATCGAGGAAGGCGGCACGGCGATGCGCTATGGCGTAGCGATTGCTCGTGGCAAACTTTATGAGCCAGGCGTCTACACGATCAAGCGCAAGGTCAGGTGGCCGCATTGGCAGCCAACACAGAACATGATTGACCGCGACCCGGAGCTCTACGCCGACATCGCTGACGGTATGGAACCCGGACCTGAGAACGCGCTCGGGTCACGGGCGCTTTATCTCTATGTCGGGGACCGAGACACCTATCTGCGCATCCACGGTACACCACAGCCGCGAAGCATCGGCGGCCGAGCCAGTTCCGGTTGCGTCCGGATGGTCATGGCGCACATAAACGATCTGTATCCGAATGTGGAGATTGGCTCGACGGCGTTCCTATATTCGGCCGAGGACAGCGTGACTCCGCAGAGTTGACCCAAGCCGCGCCGTCAATCCGACGCTTGGACGCGTCAATCAGGATTGGCGCGCGACGCAGATGGGATTGCCGCCTGCCGATCGCAACGGGACCAAGGTCGTTTCCACCGGCCCACTATGGGCATACCAATAGCAATTATCTTCGGGACGTAGCCGTGCCGTGATGAGATCCTGGTCGGGTGCAGCGAGGGCTGCGACAGATTCTGGAACATTTCCGATCCTGAATGGATCGTTGTCTTCCTTAGAAGGCACCGCGCAGCCAGCCAGGGCCAATGTTGCAACCATGATCACCGCATATTTTTGAAGCATATCTATCTCACTCTTTGGCAGGTCAGCCGCGTCCTCAGACTTAGCGGCGCGTTTCAAGGTTCCGCAGGTCTGTGTCCTTATTTGACCAAGTTTCTGTTTTTGCTCTTGAAGCTCTAGTTACTGTAGGGGCTATCTCAATGTGGAATGAACGAATCCCGAGGTCAATCCCATGTCTTCCAATGGCCACCGCCACGACCACAAGCACAGCTCTGACTGCAGTCACGATCATGGTGATGATCACAAACATGCGAGCGTAGTTCCCCACTCTCATGGAAAAGGTGCTGCGTGCTGCGGTGCTGGAGCCAACACGGGACCGGCACAATCCATCCCCTCGAATGGGCGAAGTTTTCAAGTTTCCGGTCTAGATTGTGCCGAAGAGGTGGCAATCCTGAATAGGGTGGTCGGTCCAAAAGTCGGCGGGACTGAGCATCTGGCGTTCGATGTCATCAATGGTCGGATGACGATTCTGGATACCGCAGTCGGAATTTCGGACAACGAGGTTTCGCAACTGGTCGCGAGTACCGGCATGAGCACAAAACCGTGGGACGCCGACAACGCAGCAGAGGATCAGGCCGCGCATCTGGCACGTCAGAAGCGCTTTACCTCGTTGAGCGGCGGCTTCTGGGCGGCGGGATTCCTTTTTCACATTGTCGAGACCGGCATGGGCGGCGCGCTCGGGCTCTTTGCGGGGCATGGCGAGGTGCCTATGCCTATGGCGGAAGCAGGGATCTTCGCCGTCGCGATCCTCTTTGGGGTCTGGCTGGTTGCGCCCAAGGCATGGTCTTCGGCGCGGCGACTTTCGCCAGACATGAACCTACTGATGGTGGTGGCCGTTGCAGGAGCCATCGGGCTCGGCGAATTCTTCGAGGCCGCGACGGTCGCGTTTTTCTTCTCTTTGTCGCTCTATCTTGAGAGCTGGAGTGTCGGTCGCGCACGCAACGCGGTTTCATCTCTCCTCGACCTCGCGCCGCCTACGGCTCGGGTTCTTTACGACGACGGATCGGAAGCCGACGTTCCGGCCGCTGCCGTGGCAGTCAATGCAAGGTTTATCGTGCGCGGCGGCGACCGGATCCCTCTCGACGGTGAAGTCGTGGACGGGGCAGGGGCCGTCGATCAGGCTCCTATTACCGGCGAAAGCGCACTGGTGCCCAAGGAGCCCGGCGACGAGGTCTATGCCGGCACTATCAACGGCGAGGGCACACTGACGGTGCGGGCGACCAAAGCCGCCTCGGACACGGTGCTGGCGAAAATCATTCGCATGGTGGGCGATGCCCATGCCCGCCGCGCGCCGGTCGAACAGTGGGTGGCCAAGTTCGCGCGCATCTACACACCCATCGTGATGGCTTTGGCGATCGCCATCGCGCTGGTGCCGCCACTGCTGCTCGGCGGCGCCTGGGACTACTGGTTCTACAATGCTCTGGTCCTTCTGGTCATCGCATGTCCTTGCGCGCTGGTCATTTCTACGCCGGTCTCCATCGTGGCAGCGCTGACCGCGTCGGCACGGGCGGGGGTGCTCATCAAGGGCGGCGCCTATGTCGAGGCGCCGGGGCGGACCACGGCACTGGCGATGGACAAGACCGGGACGATCACCATGGGCGAGCCTGAGGTGGCGGCGGTTCACCCACTGGTCGGCGTTTCCGCACGCGATCTCATGGCGCTGGCAGCAAGCCTGGAGGCGCGGTCTTCACACCCGCTGGCACGCGCCATCCTCTCGCGCGCCGAAGCCGATGGTGTTTCCGTGTCTGCCGCAGAGGACACCCGTACCGTGCCCGGGCGCGGTCTGGAAGGACGCGCCGACGGGCGCGCTATCTGGCTCGGCTCGGATCGCTTCGCCGAAGAGAAGGGGTTCGGCAATGCCATTCCGGCGGATCTGCGGGATCGGATCGAAGGGGCAGGGAGCACCCTCGTTGCCGTGGGTGACGAGACCGGCGTGACCGGCGTACTGGAGCTTCGCGACCGCATCCGCCCAGATGCAAAGGGGATCGTTGCGCGTCTGCATGCGCAGGGTGTGAAGACCATCGTGATGTTGACGGGCGACAACGAACGCACCGCGCGCGCGGTGGCAGCCGAAGTCGGCATCGACGAGGTGCGCGCCGAACTTTTGCCAGAAGACAAGGTGACGGCCATTGAGGAACTCGTCGAAAGCCACGACATGGTGGCGATGATCGGCGACGGTGTGAATGACGCACCGGCCATGGCGCGGGCGCATTATGCCATCGCCATGGGCGCTGTCGGATCGGATGCCGCGATCGAGACGGCCGACATCGCGCTGATGACCGACGACATCGGCAAGGTACCCTGGCTTATCGGCCATTCGCGCCGTGCCATGACGATCATCCACCAGAATATCGGCATATCGCTGGCGACCAAGGCGCTGTTCGTCGGGCTGACCGCGTTCGGTATGGCCTCAATGTGGGGCGCCATTGCTGCGGATGTAGGCGTGTCTCTGCTGGTGGTCGCCAACGCACTTCGGCTCCTGAACGGCCATCAGGTTGAGGCCGGGCCTTCAGGCGGAGAACCGGTGGGCGAGCAGATGGCGAAAGGAGCACTGGCGCACGGTCATTGATCCGGCGGTTTCGGTAGAGTAACGTCTGACATCAACCAGACCTCGCAAAAGGGGCGTCGAGCAGTGATGAATACCAGAATTCCACGGCGGGTCTTGCTGTTGGGCGGATTGGCCACCTTCCTGTCTGGCTGTGCCAGCAAGTTCCGGTCCTACAACGGACCCGAAGTGACCCGGCTGCGTATATACAAGGCGCAGCGGCTGCTGGTTCTTGACGGAACGGATGATGTCTTGCGGACCTATCCCATCGGATTGGGCTTCGCGCCCGAAGGCCACAAGCAGTTCGAAGGAGACGGCCGCACGCCGGAGGGCTCCTATCTGATTGACCGGCGCAACCCGGACAGCCTCTTCCACCTCTCCATCGGCATTTCATTCCCGAACGAGGCCGATATCGCGTTTGCGAAGGCGCAAGGAAAATCGCCGGGCGGCAACATTTTCATCCACGGGGGGCCGCGCAAGGGGATCGACCCGATGAACAAGCGCGACTGGACCGCAGGCTGCATCTCCGTCACAGACCGGCAAATCGAGGATATCTACGCCATGGTCAGGGACGGAACCCCCATCGACATCTATGCCTGATCGTCAGGTGAAGCGACGGCGCAGCGCAACGTTGATGGCTTCGATAGCGATGACCATGACGACGACGGCAATCGTGACGCTGGCCGCCTTATCATACTGGAAAGAGCGCACGTAGGTCTGGATGTAAAAGCCGATCCCGCCCGCGCCGACAATGCCGAGGATCAGCGACTCGCGCAGGTTCAACTCGAACCGGAAAATCGTGTCGCGGGCGACGACCGGCGCCATCTGCGGCCAGATCGCGTATCTGAGCCGCACGAGCGGCCCGGCGCCCGCGCTTTCAAGTGCTGCGATCGGCGCGCGGGACACGCCGTCGATCGCCTCGGCATAGAACTTGGCGAGCATCCCCGTTGCATGAAAGGCGACCGCGATGATGCCGGGCAGCGGCCCGAGCCCGACAGCGCCCACCATGAGCATGGCCACGAGGATCAGCGGAATCGCCCGGATGAAGGCAAGCAGCGTTCGGATCGGCCGAAACACCGCAGGCGATACCATCGTCTCAGACGCGAGAATGCCGAGGGGAACGGACAGGATCACAGCACCGAGGGTGCCGAGGATCGCGATCCTCAGCGTTTCCGCGCTGCCCTTCTTGATCTCGGCCATCACCGTCGGGTCAGGCGGAAACATCCGGCCGAAGAAATCGGCGATCCGCGGGCCGGCCGACAGAAGTCGCGAGAACTCGACATCGGTCGTGGCGAAGGACCACAGGATCGCGGCTGCGATCAGACCGCTCGTCGCAATGCCGCCAAACCCGCGGAACGCCATCAGGACACCGCCCTGAGGCCGATACCGGGGATTGGCCCTACCTCCCGATAGAGCTCCGCCGTCGCATCATCGTTCAACTCGGAGGTCGGTACATCGAACACGATCCGCCCGTCCCGCATGCCGATGATGCGCTGCGCGAAACGCCGCGCCAGGTCGGGCTGGTGCGACGAAAACAGCGCCGTCGCGCCGCGCGTTCGCGCCGCCCCGGTCAGCAGCGCCAGGATCTCACATGCATGCGCGGGGTCGAGGTTGCTCACCGGTTCGTCGGCGAGGATTAGGCGCGGTTCCTGCGCCAGACACCGTGCGATGGCCACACGCTGCCGCTGCCCGCCGCTGAGGCTGTCGACCCTGCGTTCGGCAAGATCGGCAATTCCGCAATCGGCAAGTGCCGTGCGCGCAATCTCCAGATCATGTTTGGTCGGTGATCCCAACAGGGCCCGCAGCGGCGACATGCGCCCCAGGCGGCCATTCAGGACGTTGCGCAGAACCGAGGAACGCTCGACCAATGCAAACTCCTGAAACACGAAACCGGTATCCGGACGGCGCGCGCTCGGCGGCGGACGGTCGGGATCGAGCGGCGCACCCAGAACCGATACCCGCCCGCTCCAGCCTTGGAGCCTGCCGTCGAGCAGTGCCAGCAGGGTCGTCTTGCCCGCCCCGGACGGGCCGAGCAAAGCGACGCTCTCGCCCGCCGAAACCCGAAACGAGACCCGCTCCAGCGCCGGGAAGTCCGCGCCCGTATGGGCAAACCTCAGGTCGTCTACTTCGACAGCTGTGCTCATCGCAACAGCCCGTATTGCCGTGCCATATCGCGTACGCCGTCATAGGCGGCGCCGTCGGCCCTGACGTACCCATCCGGTCCATAAAAATAGCGCAGCTTGTTGCGGTGCTCCGGCTCGTTGAGCCGCAGCATTGCGTCGACAAAACGGTCCCGCAGAGCGGCATCGAGCCCCGGGCGAGCGATCACCAAATGGCTCGGGATCGGCGCGCTTTCCGCGATCCAGGTTACCTCTGCCTGTTGCTGCGGCGTCAGAAGCAGGTCGGCATACTGGCTGGCGCCTGCGGCATCGACCAGGCCTTCGGCCATCGCCTGCATCGCCTGCTGGTAGCCGCCCGCGAAGAAGACGCGGCCGAAGAATGCTTCCGCCTGTCCGGGGTCTTCGATCAGCCCGGCTTCTACGAATTCGGCGAGCGGGTAGAGATAGCCCGATTCCGAAATCGGATCGGCAAAAGCGATGTCGCGCCCGCGCAGGTCTGCGAGCGCGCCGATGCCGCTGTCGCGCCGCACGAAGATGCGGCCCGTATAACTCGGCGCGTCGCGGTAGACCTCGGACAGGAGCGGCACGGCACCGATCTCGGCCTCGGCCAGAACGAAGGGCAGGGCGCCCATGAAGGAGATATCCGCGTCGCCGTTGCGCAGCGCCTCGACCGCCGCTGCATGGTCGATGGTGACGAACCCCTCGACGGGGACGCCGATCTCCTCTGCCAGCCATCCGGTGATGGCCTCGATGTCCCCCAGAAGCTTGTCGGGGTTCTCTTGCGGGATGAAGGCAAGCCGCAGGGTTACGTCTTGCGCGGCGAGAGGTGTCGCCAGCGACACCGCGCCCGCGCCGACCAAGGTCAGTATCGTTCTACGGGTCAGATGGACCGGCATCAGAATGCCCTCTCTTCGATTGCGTCGGCTTCGGACTTGAACGCGGTCCAGCTTGCTTCAGCGGCCTCCCAGTCTTCCACGCGGACGGCGGCGCCGACCGCGGCCAGCCGCTCGGCCAGCGCATAGACCTCGGGCCGGGCGGGGAGGTTCGACATGGTGCTGGCGTCGGCCGAAAGGTCCGCAGCCACGGTGTCGGTCAGCAGCAGGATATGCTCTGCGTCCCGCCGCGGCAGTAGCGTATCGATTGTCGAGGCGAAGGTCGTCAGTTCGGCGAATGCCAGCCGGAAAGCGGTGTTCTCGGTGTCGAAGGCTTCATAGGGCTCGTCTGCCGCGCCAACGGTCTCGAGATAGGCGGTTAGGTCGGCGCGGTCTTCCTCGGTAAGCCCAAGCGATTTCGTCTCGTCGAACCAGTCCACGACGGCGGCCAACGTCGGCAATGACCCGTCGTGGAAATAGGGGGCGGTATAGGCCGTGCCGAGCAGCGTGGGCGTGTCCAGCGCACCGGCGCGGGCCCCCTCGTAGCCCGGCGCGACTGAGCCGATGTCGTGGGCCTGCCGGTCGAGGAAGTTCGCGTCTGGCACGTGGCAACTGGCGCAGGACCGATCGCCGAGCCGGGCGAAGGGCGTATTGAAGATCTCCTCGCCGCGCCGGGCGGCCTCTTGGGTCGTATCGGTCAGACGGCCATCAGTCGTCAGCATGGAATTCGGCAGGAAGTCGAATTCGAGCATGTAGGCGACGAGAGCGTCCAGCATGAAGGGCGTCGGTTCCTTCCCGCCGAACTCGTTGACGACCACGTTGCGGGTAAAATCGCGCAAGGAGGCGAAGCGGCCATCGCGGCCGTAGGGACCGGTAAAACGCAAGCCGCGCAGGCTGGGAATGTCGAGCGGGTCGTCGCGCCTGTCATTGAAGATCGGGTTGAAAAAGGCGCCGTCCACGTCGATCGCGCCCGGTTGGTGGCTGGCGCCGGGGATGAAGAGCCGCTGGTTGACGTCCGAGCGGTTGTGACAGGTCGAGCAGGCGATCCCGAGATCCTGCGCCGGGCTTCCAAAGAGTTGCGCGCTGTCGAACAGCATGTCGCCGTAGGCAACAAGCGGCAGATCGGTCTCGTCGATGCCCTGTTCCTCGAAGTTGAGCACGAGCAGCGGCAGCGGGTCCTGATCGAAGATGTCGGACCCAGGCGGCAGGCTTGGCGGTACCTCGATGGCCTTTCCGCTGAGCACAGCTGTTTCCGGCAGGGCGCTCAGCGTCCGGCGCGGAGCGAAACTGTCCAGGAGGTAGTTCTCCGCAAGATAGCCGGAGATGACTGCACGGGCGGCTTCCATCGTGTCGCGATCCGCAGATGTGGCGCCAGCGCCGAGAACACCAGCGGAACCTGTGCTGCTGTTGAGTTCCAGCCAGGCGAGGCCGATGCGTCTTGCAGCTTCGGGATCGGCCGCCGCGATACCATCCTCAAACGCACGGTAGAGTTCGCGTGCCGTCTGCACCGCCAGCTGTGCTGTCGCCGATTCTTCGGCCGCGAGAGCACGGTCCAAATTCTCCTCAATCCTGAGCGCTACAAGCCGCGTCGCCTCGGCGAAGACCGCCTGCAGGTCTTCGCGCATTATAGCGTCCAGGAGACCGTCGGGCTCGATATCGCTTTTGCGGTCCAGCCACGCCAGCGCCCCGACAGAGAATTCCGAACCCCGGTAGGGTTCCGTCCAGGCGGTCTCGATGTCGTCCCAGGGCAGAGGCTCGAGATTTCCAAGAAAGAGCGTCAGACGGTAGGCCGCTGCCTCGGGAAGCCAAGGCGCCTCCTTGGCCGGCGTCGCGGCGACAGGTCCGGACAGGAGGAGCGCACTTGCGAGTGTGGCGAGCAGCACTCTCATAATATTTCGCATCACCACGGCCTCCAAAGTACAAAGTTAGACACGGCTAACTTATCTACCCGAAGCAAACAAGTTGTCAATCCCGCTGTTTCGCTGCAAAGTCCCGAGTATGACAAAGCTACAATCACAAGGGCGTGAGCCATTCGAAGCGGTCGACCGGGCTCCCGAGGCGCAGGCCGATGGCTTTGCGACCGTGCGTCAGGCACATGAAAGCGAGATGGCGGAGGATTACGTCGAACTGATCGCGGAACTGATCGAGACGCGCGGGGAGGCCAGACCGGTCGAGATCGCCGAGCGGCTTGGCGTGAAGCCGCCGACCGTGACCAAGAACATCTCGCGGCTCAAGGCTGCTGGTCTGGTCCGGCGGGAGCCATACCGCGCGATATTCCTCACCGATGCCGGGCAGGACCTCGCGGAGATCTGTCGACGCCGCCACAGGGTCGTCGTCGCCTTTCTTCTGAGCCTGGGAATCGACAAAGAGACCGCGGAACGCGATGCGGAAGGGATCGAGCATCACGTCAGCGGGACGACATTGGAGGCGTTCGAGCGACGGCTCAATCAGAAATGAGCTCGCCTAGATGCACATTCGCGCGATTCTCTATCGGGACCTCGAGCTATCGGGTCTTCAAGCCGCTGACACGTTTGCGCAATTTCGAAGCTCGCTAGCCGAGAACCCGCGACAGCACGATGGTTGCAAACAGGGCGACAAGTCCGAAGGCGATCGCAGACGCTACCGCATATTGGAGGATATCCAGGTGATTCCCCCTCCTCCGTCGTGCCAGATAGCCACCCCAGATCGCGCCTCCGATAGCGCTCGCGATCACAAGCATCAGGATACCTCCGTTCCAAAATGCCGCGCATCGGGATCTCGTCCGAGCAAACTGGCCAGCCAGCCGAAGACCCAGCACCCAAAAACAAGAACCAACAAGGTCCAGTCGCCGAACCGCGCATAGGGCGTTGGAGTACGCGCGCCCGGCAGGCCGGCATCAATGGTGCCTGTTTCCCCGGTATCAAGACGCGCGACGACATTTCCATTGGCGTCGATGATCGCGGATATCCCAGTGTTGGCCGCCCGGACCACGGGAAGCCCCTCCTCGACCGCGCGCATCCGCGCGGAGGCGAGGTGCTGCTCGGGTCCGATGCTGGTTCCGAACCAGGCATCATTTGTGGCGTTGAATATCCAGTCGGGACGGAAAAGGTCATCGACCACGTGGCCCGGAAAGATGATCTCGTAACAGATCGCCACCGCGACCAGAGGCGCGCCAGGGATCGCCAGCGTGCGCGGCCCTGGTCCCGGCGTGAAATCGCCCAACCCTTCCGTCAGTCGTTCGATGGGCAGCCAGCCTCTCAGCGGCACATATTCGCCAAACGGAACGAGATGATGTTTTGCATATCCCGTCAGAATCTCACTGGTGCCATCGTATGCCTGAACCGTGTTGAAATATCTGGTTCCCCCATCGCCCTCCACTCGGTCAGGCGCACCTGTCAGTAGGATCCTGCCGTCTGGCAAAGCTGCAGATATCCGCGCGCGTGCCGCAGCATCTTCATCCAGAAAGCCGGGGAAGGCCGTTTCCGGCCAAAGCAGCACATCGAAACGTCCGGGTTGCGCGGACAAGCCCAGGTATTTTTCTAAGGCTCGCTGGCGGCTGCCCGGTACCCACTTCTCGACTTGTGGCACATTGCCTTGGACGATGCGCAAAGCAACGTCTGTCGGCGGCACGTCCTGCCCTGACCGAAGCGCACCGCCAACCCAGAGACCCGTCACAGCAACGGCGAAGAGCACGTGAACAGGCGCGCGTCTCTTTGGCGCCGCCACAGTCAACACACCTGGCAATATGCCGATGAAGACCGTGAGAAAGCCCAAACCGTAGCTGCCGACCCAGGCGGCGGGTTGGCGCAGGGCGGCATAGTCGACAAGGGCATAAGCGGCAAGGTTCCAGGGAAACCCCGTCAGGATATGACCCCGCAGCCACTCCGTGACCACCCAGCAGGTTGCAAACAGAAGGCCCGCCGCAATGCCGCCGAAAGCTCGGCGCTGCATGATGGCGGCAAAAAGCATCGCCGCCATGCCCGGGAAGATGGCAAGTCCGGCGGACAGACCCGCGACCGCCGGGATCGCCAGTGCGCCGAAACGTTCGGCATCGACGTAAAAGCTCTCGGCGATCCAGGAAATTCCAATCCCGAATTGGCCCAGTCCGAAAGCCCAACCGACAAGGAAAGCGCGCGAGGTTGAGATGTTCCGGAGAACGATAAAGAGCACTGAGAAGGCGACAGGGACCGCCATGAGCCAAGAAAACGGCGGAAGGGTCAAAACCGTCAATCCGCCGGCAACAAGGGCAAGACCCATGCACTGGAACAGGTTCGGGTCCTCACTAACGATCTGCGGCAAACCCGGCTTCATGAATCGGTCTGAAGTCGAGCGCCAACCCACGGCGCAATGAGCAGCAGCATCACGCCGCCAACCACAAAAACATCGGCCATGTTGAAGGCAGGCCAGTGCGCCGTCCCGATGTAGAAATCGAGGAAATCCGTCACCGCACGATAGCGCAGGCGGTCCAGAATATTGCCGAGAGCACCGCCGATGATCGCACCATAGGCAATGGCCTCGACCCGGCTGCTGGAACGGATCAGCATAGCCGCCAACCAGACGCAGATGCCAAGTGCCAATACGACAAGGCTCCACCACGGCGCACCGCCGAGAAGCCCGAAGGTCACCCCGTCATTGCGCAGGTAGATGAGATTGAAGCCGGGAAAGACCGATACGCCGGAACTAAGAACAGTCGCATTGGAAACAACGATTGCCTTCGTTGCCTGATCGACAAGAAAGGCGATCAGAGCAGCAAGCAGACCGACGAAGAGGCAAGATCTCATCCGCTTATCCCAGCCAGACGTCGAGGAACAACATGATCACAAGACCAACCGCGAGGCCGAGCGTCGCCCTGTTCTGATGTCCGGACCGGTGGGTTTCCGGAATGATCTCGTGGCTGATGACATAGAGCATCGCCCCTGCTGCGAAGGCGAGACCCCAAGGCAGCAGCGGTTGCGAGATGCCGATGATACCCGCGCCGATGAGCCCGCCGACGGGCTCGACGAGACCGGTCAGGGCGGCGATGCCCCAGGCGCGAAACCTGGAATAGCCCTCGCCGAGCAACGAAACCGCCACCGCCAGACCTTCGGGGGCATTCTGTAATCCAATACCGATCGCAAGTGGCAACCCGCCCGACAAACCGTCAGCCCCGAACCCGACGCCGACGGCAAGCCCTTCGGGAAAATTGTGGATAGTGATCGCGATGATGAAAAGCCAGACGCGCCGCAGCGATGCGGCGTCGGGACCTTCCCGCCCCGTCTTGAAATGTTCATGCGGCAGCCGTTCGTTCATCAGAGCGACCGCGCCCATGCCAAGCAGGATCGCAACACATACGATGGCCGCCGGGAGAGCACCGTTGTCGAACTGTCCTTCAGCTGCGTCGAGAGCCGGGATGATCAGCGAGAAGAACGAAGCCGCGAGCATGACACCCGCCGCGAAGCCAAGCAGCAGATCGCGCGTGGCCCGGGACGGGATGCGCCCAAAAAGAACGGGGACCGCCCCGACCGCGGTCAGCGATCCGGCGGCCAGGCTTCCAAGAAAGCCAAGCGCTATGGGGGAGAGGGGTTCCAATTGTTAAGGTTCTGCCGCGAGTTCAGTCAGGAGCCGAGTAGCTGGTGTAGACCTCGGTCGATCCGTCTTCGTGGATCAGGAAGACATCGTAAGCCTCCCGGTCGTCCTCCGGTCCCATGCCGGGCGACCCGTAGGGCATTCCCGGCACCGCCAGGCCTACCGCGTCTGGCCGGTCCTCCAGCAGGCGTTGGATGTCAGCCGCCGGCACGTGGCCCTCGATCACATAGCCGTCGACCAGAGCAGTATGGCAGGACACCATGCGCTGCGGCACGCCATTGTCGAGTTTGAAGCGCACAAGAGATCCTCCGAACATGTCCTCGCCCATCGGCGCGAAGCCATTCTCCTCGAGGTGCTTCATCCAGGACAGGCAACAGCCGCAGCCGTTTGTCTTCCGGACGTCGATCTGAATCGTCTCTGCGACGGCCTGCGCCGCGGGAAGCAAGGCAAATGCGATGGCAAGGGCGGGAGTAAATCGTTTCATGGATCAAAGCCTTTCGGTTGTCGTCTGTGCAAATTCGCTGGCGAGCCTCTCAGCAAGAAGTGAACGCGCCTCACGCAGTCGCTCAAGCGCTGCCGTGTCGTCCGCTTCACGCTCGGCCGCCTCTGCCAATCGGTCGTCAGAGAGAGGGTCGGTTGGGCGACCGTCCACCAGCACTTCGTAATGTAGGTTGGGGCCTGTCGCGGTACCCGTCGCACCGACCCGCCCGATCATATCTCCGGCCATCACGCGTTGCCCTTGTGTGAGCCCGTCCGGTACGGCGCTCAGATGCGCATAGCGCGTCAGGGTGTCGGAGCCATGAGCGATCTCGACGACCCGGCCATACCCACCGCGTCGGCCGATGAAGCGAACGCGGCCCGGCGCCGTCGCCTGTACCGGCGTGCCGCGCGCCGCCGCGAAGTCGACCCCTGTGTGCATTCGTACATTGCCGTAGACCGGATGGGTGCGGCGCCCGAACACAGAACTCAGCCGTGCACCTTCGACCGGTTGCGCAAACACGCGCAGGACTTCTCCGTCGACATAGATCGTCGCTTGGCCGCTGCCGTCGTTCGGCCAGACGATTTCATAGACCGAGCCATCGATATCCAGTGCGGCAAAGGCAAGCTCGGGCTGACCAATCCTCTTGTTCCCGTCTCGGGCCTCGCGCCAAAGGAGGCGCATCGTCTCGCCACCCGCAAGATCACGACGGAAATCCACGGTGCCGCCCAGCATCTGCGCCAGGTCCACCGCAAAACGGGCGGGGATGTCTGCCGTGTCTAGGGCGGCGAAAATCGAGCTCTCGATCACCGCCTCGCCAGCGAAAGTCACCAATTCGGGATCCGGCTCCAACACGCGGGCGGCAAGCTGTTCGCCGAAGACCGCCTCTATCCGGACACCGTCATCGACGGCTAGTTCTACACGACGCGGGTTGTCGTCCGTTGTGGAAACCACGGTAATGATGTGACCCGGACGCAGACGGCGCAGATCGTATTCCGCGCCAATCGCCAAGGCGATTTCGGCGCGATCCGAAGCATCCAGCCCCGCATCGGAAAGGTCCGCATCAAGCGTCTCGCCCGACGCAATCTCGCGCGACCAGGTGACCAGCTGGGGCTCGATAGATGGCAAGGAGGTATCAGCGGGGGAAACGGTCAGGAGGGGCCGGGGTCTGAACTCGAATGCGATATCTGCCTGGGCGAGTGTAGGGCGGACCGAATTGGTTTCGGTAATCCGAGGCGGCGCAAGCGGATCGGGAGTCCAGAGGGTCGCTTCAGCAATCGCAGGGGGCACCGGTTCTTTGGACAGAACGCCAGAGATGGCGATGGCGGTCACCGAAAATGCGCCTGCGACCGCAACGGCCGCCAAGACAGTTCTTATCTTCATGTTGCCCCCTCTACGTCTTCTGTCAGTGCGCGCCGGATCTTCGGCACCGCGAATTCTCTTGGCTCGTGATAGTCGATCATGGTGACGAGCTCACCCTCGGCATCGAACAGGAATACGCTTGCCGTATGGTTCATCGTATAGCCGCCGCCCTCAGTCGGGACGCGCTCAAATGAGGCACGAAACCCTTCTGCAGCGCGGGCAATCTGGTCTTCCGGCCCCGTCCAACCACGAATGACCGGATGAAAATAGCCGACATATTCGGCCATGGCCTCGACCGTGTCCCGCTCCGGGTCGACCGTGATGAAGACCACGTTCATCTCTGATGCTTCGTCGCCCAGTTCCTCAAGCCAGCCGGAAATATCCGATAGGGTCGTCGGGCAGACGTCCGGGCAGTAGGTGAACCCGAAAAACACCATTGTCGGACGACCGATCAGGTTGCCAGGCCCTACCTCATTTTCCTCGTGGTCGGTCAGCCGGAACTCCATCGCCGATAGGGGCAGGGGCCGCTGCCCTTTTGGTTCAGGCGCACCGGGCCCGTCCACCCGCCACCAGCCCACGAAGAGCGTCAGGCCAAGAACGCCGGCACCGGCTGCGCCGTATAGAAGGAGCTGCCGACGTTGCATCAGCCCTCCGGTCCACGCGCGGCGATTCCGAGGATTGGGACCTCGACCGTCACCTTGCCGCCATCCGAGAAGGTCAGTGTCAGCGGGAAATTCTCGCCTTCGGTCATCGGCTCTTGCAGCTTCATGAGCATGGCGTGCAACCCGCCCGGCTCCAATGCCACGCTTTGGCCGGGCTCAATCGTGATCTCGCCTGCAGGTGCCATGGAACTGACGCCAACGGAGTTGGTTTTCGACTCATGGATCTCGGGCATCATTGCCAGCGGTGTCGCAAGTCCGGTCAGCGTAACGGCGTCTTCACCCGTGTTGCGCACGGTCATATAGGCGGCACCTGGCCTGTTGACGCCGATCGAGGCGCGGGACCACGCATTCTCGACCACGACATCCTCCGAACCGGCCAGTGCGGGGGCCGACAGCCCTGCAACCGTCAAAAGCACGGCCAATGCATTGGTATATCTCAACTTCTTCACCACTCGTTTCTCCTGCCTCCGCAAATCAGCTTTGGCTTGCCGCAACTTCCACTGCCACCAGCCTCCGCAATTCGGCCTCACCGAACGGATCGAGAGGCTTGCCGTTCACGAAGAACGTGGGCGTTTGGCGGACCCCGACTGTCTCGACATCGGCGCGGTCCTGGTTGAGCACCGCCACAACACCGGGGGCCAGCATCTGTGTCCGGGCAGCTTCGACATCCAGACCTCCGCTTGCTGCAATCTCAAGGATCAATCCGGGTGCCGGGGTCCCGTGAGACGCCCATCTGGGCTGCTCTCGCAAGACTGCCTCGAGCACAGGTTCAAACACGTCCTGCATGCGCGCCGCCTCGAGCACACGGATCGCTTCTACCGACGCCTCGCCGTGAAAAGGCGTATAGCGGATTACAACGCGCACCGCGTCTCCGTGCTCCGCCATGATATCCTCGACGACCGGATAGAAAGCGCGGCATGCCTCGCAGGCCGGGTCGAAGAATTCAACGATGGTTACGGGCGCATCCTCGGGCCCGAGGATCGGGGAATAGGGTCGGATCAGCGCGTTGGCCATTTCAGGGTCGATGGGATCGGACGCGGCAATCGGGTCGGGGCGGGTGGCATACCAGGCGGCCCCGCCGAAACCGGCGACCCCGAGCGCGAGAACGGACAGGATGAGGCCGCGTCGTTTCATTCTTGTGCTTCCTTCAGTGAGAGAGCCGACAGCAGCCCGATCACCACGAAGGCGACGAGCGCCATCAGAGGAATCGGAATGCCGAAGACCAGTTGATTGTCGTCAGTACAGGATGGGCCTGTCGCCGTGCAGGGCTGGATGCGTTCGGGGATCAGCTCGACATAGAGGCCGAGGTGCCAGAGCGCTATGGCGGCGCCCCCGATTGCCAGCGCGATCCCGTAGCGACCCACGCGCCGATCCTGCCACCACAGCCCGAGCCCGAGGACGATGGCCAAGGGAAACATGAAGGCACGCTGAAACCAGCAAAGCACGCAAGGTGTCTGCCCCAGAACCTCGCCGATGAAGAGCACTGCAAGCGACGCGGTGAGCGCGATGATCCAGGCCAGCCCGAGGGCCGTCTCTCCGGAAAGTCGGGTCATGACGATCAGATCCTCTCTCTCAGATCGGCGAGGATCTCTTCGGCGGGCGTGCCGTAGGGCCAGGAGTCCGCGAAGCCTGCTTGCGTGTCGAAAAGGAAAAGATGCGACGTGTGACCCATCGTGTATCCGCCCGGCGCAGTCGCCTGCTCGATCCGTTCATAGAATATCGGAAAAGTTTCGGATGTCGCGGCGATCTGCTCCGGTGTACCGGTAAGCCCGATGATCCCTGCGTCGAACATGGGCACGTACTCCGCTAAAGCCGTCGGCGTATCTCGCTCGGGATCGATCGTTATGAAAATCGGCTGAACCACTGCCGCCTCATCGCCCAGGCCCTCCATCACGGCCGCGACTTCGGACAGTGTTGTCGGACAGACGTCAGGGCAATTGGTGAAGCCAAAGAAGACCAGCATCCAGCGCCCTGCGAAATCTTCGTCCGTTTGGACAATGCCGCGATGATCGGTCAGTTCGAAATCAGCAAGAAACGGTGGTTCATTCTCGGCTCGGGCAAGGTCGGCACGGTAGTCGGACCATAGCAACAGCCAGATGAAAACGAACGCCGCCGCGCCCGCCAACACCCACAATACCTTCTGAAGACCTGAAAGCCTCACGCCGCTCCGCCCGAACTTGATTCTATATTTTGTGTGCGTTTACATCCTCTAGCTACTGTAGGTTCAAGCGTGATTGTCACCGATCGGCCAACAATCACCTATCTGTGAAACTCAGGTGAAGCTTGTGATGCGCACCGCATAAAGCTACACCCACTGTAGGTAATGTGGGGAGCGGAAATGCTGACGATTGGGACTCTGGCGAAGAAGACCGGAACAAAAGTGCAGACCATCCGGTATTACGAGCAGATCGGACTTATGCCTGAGCCCGGCAGGACCGAGGGGGGCCAACGACGCTATGGCGACGCCGAACTCGACCGCTTGTCATTCGTCCGGCACGCTCGGCAACTGGGCTTCTCGTTGGACGCGATCCGTGAGCTCCTCGATCTCAGCGATCATCCGGGAAAGTCCTGTGCAGAGGCGGATGCAATCGCCCGTCGGCAACTCAAACAGGTCGAGCAACGATTGGCGCGGCTCGAGGCGCTGCGGACGGAATTGAAGCGGATGGTGCATGAGTGCAGCGGCGGACAGACTTCTGATTGCCGTGTGCTCGAGGTACTGCGCGACCATTCCGAATGCCTGACCGACCATGAAGAGATCGGCGCCTGAGCAATTTCGACGACCTTTGATCGGAACGCAAAAAGCCCGGTGTTAGTTACTCATTGGCAATTCACTAATTTGGATACCCGGCATGGCGGAGCAGAGAAACGCAACGGAAAGACGCACACTCTGGATCGTGCTGGGTCTTAACATCGGGCTGGCAATCGCTTTCTTCGCCTCGGGCGCATTCGGCGATTCAAGCGCGCTTATCGCCAATGGCCTCGACAATCTGTCGGACAGTTTCGTCTACGCGATCAGCCTCTTCGCGCTGTCCCGCTCCGCCAAGTGGAAGCGCGGAGCGGCGAACGTTTCGGGCGGCCTGCTGATCCTCTTCGCCCTTGGAATCCTGTATGACGCCTGGCGCCGCTACGTCGGCGGATCGGATCCTCTTGGCACGATCATGATTGTCATAGCGCTGGTAGCGGCGGCCATCAACGCACTTTGCGTCTGGCTGTTGGCACGGCTTCGCGATCCGGACGTGAACATCCGAGCGGCGAATACGTTCAGCTGGAACGACTTCGCGGCCAATCTCGGAATCGTCGTCGCAGGCGGGCTCGTAGCCTGGCTCGGAACGAATTGGCCGGACCTTGTCGTGGGCGTGATTGTCGCCGGCATCGCGGCCTGGGGTGGCGTCGGAATCCTGAGAGACGCGCATGGTGAACACCACAAGGCGGTGCACAATGACGATCAGGTAACCAAGGACTCGGCCTGAAATCGGGGCTTGAAGCTACAGTGACTGTAGCAACTACATATTCTCGTGAACGATTCGAGGAGATATCCCGTGAACCCCGCCGACCCTCATTTGGCCAAAACCCGGCTGCTGGATTTTGACGCGACCTCAATTGCAAAACTGATCGAGGAGCGCGGCTGGGCAGACCTTCCCAGCGACGACCGAATTGGGGCCATCTACGATTTCGTCAGGAACGAGATTACCTTCGGCTACAACCGCGCCGACGACATTCCGGCGTCCGAGGTCCTCGCAGATGGCCACGGGCAGTGCAACACCAAGGGCACGCTCCTCATGGCCCTGCTGCGTGGCGTGGGAGTTCGCTGCCGACTGCACGGGTTCACAATCCACAAGGCGCTTCAGAGAGGCGTCGTTCCGGAACTCGTCTATCCCCTCGCGCCGTCCGAAATCCTCCACTCCTGGGTAGAGGTGGACTTGGGCGACGGATGGGTCAATCTTGAAGGCTTCATCCTGGACGCGCCTTTCCTGCAGACGCTGCAGCAGAAATTCCGCGAGACGGATAGTCTGTGCGGCTACGGGGTTGGAACGGAGTGTCTGAGCGCCCCGCCTGTCACTTGGTCCGGCAATGATACCTACATCCAGAAAACCGGTATTGTTCGCGATCTTGGAACCTTCAACGCACCCGACGATTTTTACTCAAAGCACCGCCAGAACTTCGGATTTGTGCGCGACTTGCTCTATCGCCACGTCATCCGTCACTGGATGAATGCCAGGGTTCGCCGCATCCGCCGCGGAATCTTGCCGCCGGTCCCCGGATTCGATCGGCCGAACCACCGCCATGAGGAGACGAACCGTGCCGCATGATCACGGCCACGCCCACATCGATCCTCAATCCGGTGATCGTCGCGTCTCCATCGCCATCTGGGCCAACGGCCTCCTGACGGTCGCGCAGATCGTCGGCGGGATCCTTTCCGGCAGCCTCGCGCTGATCGCGGATGCCCTCCACAATTTCTCGGACATGGCGTCGCTGGTGATCGCCTTCTTCGCGCGTAAGATCGCTCGCCGCCCGGCGGACAAGCGCATGACCTTCGGCTATGGGCGGGTAGAAATCGTCGCAGCGCTCATCAACTACACGACACTTATCCTGATCGGCTTCTACCTGATCTACGAGGGTGGCATGCGCATGATCGACCCACCAGAGGTACAGGGCTGGACGGTGGTGATCCTGGGCGGTGTGGCACTGGTCGTCGACACGTTGACGGCGCTGCTCACCTATTCGATGCAGAAAGGCAGCGTGAACATCCGTGCGCTCTTCCTGCACAACCTATCGGACGCTTTGGCCTCCGTGGCGGTCATCATCGGCGGCTCGCTCATCCTCCTCTACAACATGCGGTGGGTCGACCCGGCGATCACCATCGGCATCGCTCTCTACATCCTCTACCTCGCATTTACCGAGATCGGCGGTCCGATTCGGACGCTGATGCTCGGCAGTCCACCGGACATCGATAATGAAACCGTCGTTCAGGCGATGCGGGGTGTGGATGGTGTCGCGGACGTTCATCACGTGCATCTGTGGCAGATGCAGGAGCACGAGGCGGCTCTGGACTGCCACGTCGTGCTGACAGCGGACGGCTGGGGTCAAATCGAAAAGATCAAGGCCGCGATCAAGGACCGGCTGAAGGACGATTTCAGCATCGGTCATTCGAGTCTGGAATTTGAGCACGAAGACCGCGCACACGAAAACGCTGACCTTTACGGTCACGGCAAACCGGAAAAAGAGGAGGAAAACCATGTTCACCGAGACACTGACAGCTCATGACGACACGATTGGCCTCGCCTGCGAGGGCAAGCTCAGCGAAAGCGACCTGAAACGGATGCACGCCCTGCTTCATGAGCGCCTGCAAGAGACAAGTAAGCCCGGCCTGGTTCTCGATCTCACGAGGTTCGAAGGCTACGATGGGCCGTCCGCTCTGCTCGAAGATCTGAAAATCGACACAGCCCATAGGAATGACTTCCGCCGCGTCGCTGTGGTGGGCGAAGGGGCTTTGTTGGAGTGGGGAACCAGGTTCGCCGACGTGCTGACCACGGCAGAACTCCGTCAGTTCGACCCGGCGGAAATGAAGGCGGCAATCGCCTGGGCAAGTGAAAGGTAGAGTAGCTTTCAATCAGATGCCTTCGCAGAAGACAGCATCTGTTCGAAACCATAAACAAAAGAGCTACAGCAGTTGCGAGACCCAAGAGCAATCCGAAAGTTCTGAACATGGTCGCTCCTTTCGCAAAGGAGTAACTTTGGTACGGTGGCACTGCCCTTGCCGGGGCATTATCAAATCGTAATGTTTTAGCGGCTCAGGGCGCCAGTTGGTTAACATAAACTTCATTATGCGCCAATATACTTAATGTTGCGATAGTATAT
>NZ_AQQZ01000017.1 GCF_001205715.1 Pseudaestuariivita atlantica | reverse complement strand
GGCGGCGCGGAGTTGACGGCTACCCTGCCCTTCCTGCCGGACCTGCCGATCCGGTTGGTGGGCAGCCCGCTCACCGCGACCCTGGCGCTGGTCGTGGCCGCCGTGGCCGCGATGGTCCTGACCTATGCGGCGGGCTACATGGCGCGCGATCCCGAACGCCCCCGCTTTTTCGGCACCATGCTGATGTTCGTGGCCGCAATGCAGCTTCTGGTGCTGTCGGGCGACTGGATAACCCTTCTGGCGGCGTGGGAGATGATCGGCTTTGCCTCCTACCTTCTGATCGGGTTTTGGCACGGACGCGAGGGCGTGCCCGGGGCGGCCACGCGGGCGTTCCTCTATACGCGGACGGCCGATCTGGGCCTCTACCTCGCGGCCTTCCTGCTGATCGGTATCGCCGGAACCTCCGAGATTTCGGCCACGCTTTCCACCACCGGCACCCCGGCGCTGATCGCAGGGCTGCTGCTCTTGTTCGCGGCCATGGGCAAGTCGGCGCAGGTGCCAATGCAGGACTGGCTGATGCGGGCGATGGCGGGGCCAACGCCGGTCTCCGCCCTGCTCCACTCCGCCACGCTGGTGGCGGCGGGGGCGATCCTGCTGATCCGGACCGCACCAATGCTACCGGGCGGGGCGCTTCTGGCCATCGGGATTGTCGGCGGGGTAACAGCCGTCGTCACCGGGCTGATGGCACTGGCAGCAACGGACCTCAAGCGCCTGCTCGCCGCCTCGACCGCCAGTCAGTACGGGCTGATGCTTATTGCAGTGGGGGCCGGCGCGCCCGTTGCCGCCCTGTTGCACCTGATCGCGCATGCCGCGATCAAATCGGCGCTCTTTCTCGGCGCAGGCGTCTTTCAGCACGACCGCGAGAGCACCGATCTGGATACGCTTGCGGGCGCGGGCCGCGCCCGGCCGGGCATCTTTGCGGGCTTTGCCCTCGCTGCGCTGGCGCTGGCCGGGCTGCCACCGCTCGCTGCCTTTTATTCCAAGGACGCGATCCTCGCTGCGGCGCTCGCCAGCCCCTCTGCCGTCTGGCTGCTGCCGCTGGCGTTGGCCGGATCGGTGCTGACCGGAGCCTATATGGGTCGCGCGCTGAAGGTGCTGTGGTCCGGCGCGGCAGAAAAGCCGCACAATAAGGTGCCGCTCATGGCCGTTGGCATGGGCATACTCGTGGCACTCGCAGCAACGCTCGGCCTTGTTTTCACACCGCTGGAGGCGATGCTGGGCGCGCATCTGGCTGAGCCCGTCTGGGTGGTCCCGGTGATGGGGCTTGCGGTGGGTTTGGCCGGGCTGGCGCTTGGCTGGCTGCTGACCCCCGCCCGCCTTCTGGGTCCGCTGCTTGCGCAAGCACGAAACGGCTTCCCGCTCGCAGGTGGCATGGACGCCCTCGTGGTCCGCCCGGCGCTGGCCCTGGCGCGGCTGTGCGACCGCCTCGATGCCTGGATCATTCGCCGTGTCGTGCTGGGCGGCATCGTCGCAGGTACACAAGCGTTGTCACGCCGGATCGAACGCGCCGAGGCTGGGCTTCTGGCGCTGGTCAATGCGGTTGGCCAACTGAACCTGTCACTCGGGCAGATCAGCTTGCGCACCGACCGTGACACTATCGACCGCGCGATCTTTGGCCTTGTCGACCGCACAATCGCCCTCGGCAGCCGTGCCCGCCGTCTGCAAAGCGGCTTCATTCACCGCGAAATGGCGCTGACCGTCGCCGGAATCGCCCTTGTCACCGGCGTACTCCTCGCCGCCCCGCTTTACTTCTGAGGATCGCGCTCATGCCGCTTCTGACCATTGCCACCTTCCTGCCCATCCTTGCCGGTCTCGCGCTCATGGCGCTGCCCGACCGGTCCACGCGAACGGCACATGCGGTGTCCATCGCGGCCACGGGGGCCGTGTTCCTGATCACACTGGTGATCTGGGCGCGCGGCATCGTGGCCGGAGACTTCGCCCAGGTCGAGGAAATCGCCTGGATCCCGGCCATTGGCGCGGCCTACCGGCTGGGCGTGGACGGGTTGAGCCTGCCTCTGGTGCTGCTGACCTCGCTTCTGTTTCTTCTGTCGGCCTTGTATTCGGCGCGGGTCGGCGAACGCGCGGCCTCCTACGTGGTGCTGATGCTGATGCTGGAAACCGCCTCGCTCGGCACGTTCATGGCGCTTGACGGCCTGCTCTTCTACGTCTTTTTCGAGGTCTCGCTGGTCGGCATGTACTTCATGATCGCAGGCTGGGGCTATGAAGAGCGGCAGCGGGCCGCACTCATGTTCTTCCTCTACACGCTTCTGGGCTCGCTGCCGCTTCTGCTGGCGATCATCGGGCTTTACCTCGGATCGGGCACCTTCGACATGCGTGTCTGGGTCGAGGGCACCACACTGGGCGGGCTTCCCGCCACATTGGCGCTGATTGCAATGCTCGTGACCTTCGCGGTCAAGATCCCGGCCTTCCCGGTCCACACCTGGCTTCCGGCGGCGCATGTGCAGGCCCCCACGGCGGGCAGCGTGATCCTCGCCGGCGTGATGCTGAAATTCGGAACCTATGGGCTGGTGCGCTTTGCCTACCAGATGACGCCCGAAGCCTTCGCGCAGGCCGGACAGGTGATCCTCGCCTTCGGGGTGGTCAGCGCTCTTTACGGAGCCTTTGCGGCACTGGCGCAAAGCGACCTGAAGAAGATGATTGCCTATACCTCGGTCAACCACATGGGATATGTTGTGATGGGCGTCGCCATCGCCGCGCTGGCGGCAGAGCCCCGCATCAGGACCATCGCGCTGGACGGCGCGGCGCTGCAAATGGTCAGCCACGGTCTGGTTACCGGCGCACTCTTCTTCCTTGTCGGCATGTTGCAGGACCGCGCGCATACCCGTAGGATCGGCGATTTCGGTGGGCTGCTGGGCCGTGTGCCGTGGCTTGGCTGGGCCTTCATCCTGTCGGCCTTCGCCTCGCTGGGCCTGCCGGGGCTCGCACATTTCCCGGCCGAATTCCAGATATTCCTCGCCACGTTGAACGGCATGCCCTGGGGGTTGATCGCGATCCTCGCCATCGTGGTCACGGCTGCGCTGTATCTGCGGGCCATTGCGGGCGTTTTTCTGGGCGAGATGAACGACAAGTGGGCGGAAATGTCGGACCTTGACCAGCGCGAAAAGACTGTGATCGTCCCTCTTCTCATCCTGACCGTTTTGGTCGGTGTCGCGCCCAGTTGGCTGATCGACATGATCCACACCACCATGACGGGCCTCGACAACTGATGGAGATGGGCCGTGATCTTGCGCTTCTGGCGCCGGAGTTGACGCTGGCCGCCGCTGCGATGCTGATGATCGTTGCGGAGATGTTTCGCGCGGCGCGACTGGTGCTGGCCATCGGTCTGGCCGGGCTTGCGGCGGCGACGATCCTGACGCTGCCGATGCTGAGTGTCGACGCCACCGTATTCGGTGGCACCTACCGGATCGACCTGATCTCGGGCTGGGCCAAGCTGATCCTGCTGCCCGGCACTGCGCTGTCCCTGCTGCTGGTTCGGGCCGAAATCGCTGGTCGCCCGCGCGAAGGCAGCGTTCAATCCCTCGTCGTGCTCGTGACCCTTGGCGCGCTGATGCTGTCGGGTGCGGGCGACATGATGGTGGTGGTGATCGGTGTCGTGCTCACCGGTCTGGGCTCTTTCGCGCTTGTGGCCTGGCCCCGCGACGATGCCGCCACCGAGGCGGCGATGAAATACCTCGTCTTCGGCGCGGTCACGGGATCGGTGATGATCTACGGGCTGACCTTCTGGTTCGGCGGCACCGGCTCGACCCTGTTCTCGGGACTGGGCCAGTTGCAGGGCCAGACACTTGTGACCATCGCCGGGTTGATCGCCATCATCGTCGGTCTGGGCTACAAGGGATCGCTGGTGCCGTTTCATTTCTGGGCACCGGACGCTTATCAGGGGGCGCCCGTGTCGATCGCGGCCTACCTGTCCGTCATCACCAAGGCCGCCGCCTTTTTCGCCTTCGCGCAGGTCCTGCGCGACCTGCCCCGTGACGGTGGCTGGCCGCTGGCGCTGGCCGTGATCGCGGCGGCGACAATGACCTATGGCTATCTCGCCGCACTGGTGCAGACCAACCTTGTGCGCCTGATCGCCTATTCCTCGGTGGCACAGTCGGGATATTTCCTGATGGGCGTCGTGGCCCTCGGGGCCAGCGGCTTTGCCGTTCCGGGCATTCTGGTCTTTGCCGCCGCCTACGTGGCGATGAACCTCGGCGCCTTTGCGGTTGTCCTGCTGGCCGGGCGCGATCTGGACGATCTCGAAGGCTTCGGGCGCACCCATCCGTGGCTGGGGGCCGCGATGGTGGTGTTCCTGCTGTCGCTCACCGGTATCCCGCCGCTCTTCGGCTTCGTGGGCAAGTTCTACCTGCTCTCGGCAGCGGTCGAGGCCGGGTTTCTGTGGCTCGCGATAATCGGTATCTTGAACTCGGTGCTGGCACTTGGAGTTTACCTTCGGCTCGTGGTGCCGATGTATCGGGAGCTTAGGCCGGGCGGCACACAAGGCCGAGGGAATCCGCTCACATTGGCAGTAGTCTTGGTCGTCCTTGTTGCCACACTTTTCATGGGCCTCACCGCCGGACTTCTGCCCGGGCCGTAACCCAAGCGTCGGCGCGGCCTTGAACATGGGCGGGCCAGTCCAGCGACCCTATCCGCATTCAAGCGAACAGAACCGGACATTCCCGCGCGCATTTGTTGCGGGCGATGATGTAGATGAGGTGCAGGGTGCCAAGACCGGCGAGAAGGCAAAAGAAAGAGATATAGGCGTAGCGCAGGAAGAGGATATCGACCACGACCACGGCGACGATGGTCAGCGCGAACCAGCGCATGTGATAATAGGTCGAAATCGCCGGGGGCAGGATGATCAGTGTCAGGTAGATCACGTAAGTCATCCAACGCGGCATCAGGTAATCCAGGATCATCGTGCCCTCATAGGCGAGGCTATCCTGATTGACCGTGACCTCGACCCAGTCCGGATTGGCCAGGTGCGGCACATAAAGCGCCAGACCGAAAGTCAACCCGGCCACGGACATCGCCGCCATCCAGGGCCGGCGCCGGCTGTCAGGGGGCTCCAGAACATATGATGCGAGCGGTATCCAGAAAGGCCACATGAACCAGGTAAAGAAGATAAAACCAAGAGCCCCAACCAGGGTTGTCGCCGGATCTCCGGTGTTCACACCCCACCAAACGTTGCCTTCCATGAACTGTTGTAGGCCTGCGAAGACCGGCATGAGCGCGACCGGCAGATATCGGCGATTGATCGCCCAGGCCCGCGTGACGGCGTAGGTGCCACCTACGACCAGAAAGGCGCTGGCTGCAAAGCTTACTTCCTGCGAAAGACACATCGACAATACCTCAACGCGAGTGATTGTGAGAATGCCAAAATCGTAGTTGGTTCATTGGCGTTCGTCACCTGAATTTCAGTTCGGACGGCTTTGCATACACGCGCATTGGATGTCCCGGGCAGTCTTTCCAAGGTCACACCTCTGATGTCTGGCGGACCGCTGTCCCGGCTTTTCCAGCAAGGATTTCGAGCGCCTGATCCAGTCGGCCGATGCTGGCGAGCTTTCCATCCGACGCAAACGTTGCCGCGGCCGTAAGTTTCGGCCCCATCGACCCTGCGGGAAGATCGAGCAATGCCGCTTCTCGGGGTGTCAACTCCGGGATCGACCGTTCGTCCTTCGTACCGAAATCCCGATAGACGGCCTCGACATCTGTCAGCAAAAGCAGCGCGTCGGCACCAAGCTGGCGCGCCAACAGGGCGCTGGCCGCATCCTTGTCTATGACGGCCTCAACGCCAGCCATGCTGCCGTCTGGCCGTCGCAACACCGGTATCCCGCCGCCGCCCGTGCAGATCACGATCACGTCCTGATCGAGCAGAAGCTGCAGAACGCGCGCATCGGGGATATCAATCGGACGTGGCGACGGAACGACGCGACGCCATTTCTTGCCATCCTGGGCTATGGTCCAGCCCGCCACGCTGGCGCGGGCTTTGGCTTCGGCCTCTTCATAAACGGGTCCGATGAACTTGGTCGGATTGCCGAACGCCGGATCGCGACTGTCGACCACAACCTGTGTCAACAGCGTGGCGACAGGACGGGCATGGTCGAGCGCATTCTCCAGTTCCTGCTCAATCATGTAGCCGATCATGCCTCCGGTCTCGGCGCCCAGCACATCCAGTGGATAAGCCTCATCCGGCTTGTAGGCTGCGCCCTGAAGCGCCAGCAGGCCGACCTGAGGACCGTTGCCGTGGGTGACCACCAGCCGATGGCCGGCGTTAACCAACTGGGCCAGCGCACGCGCCGCCTGCTTGACATTGGCGCGCTGGTTCACCGCGGTCATTGGCTCGCCGCGTTTTAGCAGTGCATTTCCCCCAAGCGCCGCAACGATCAGCATCGTCAGCTTCCCAGCGTGGCGACGAGAACCGCCTTGATCGTATGAAGCCGGTTCTCGGCCTGGTCGAAGACAATCGATGCCGGGCTTTCGAACACCTCCTCCGTTACTTCCATCGCATCGATACCAAACTCATCCGCGATCTGCTTGCCCACTTCCGTGTCAGTGTTGTGGAATGCAGGCAGGCAATGCATGAACTTTGCGCGAGGGTTGCCGGTCTGGCGCATGATGTCGGCCGTGACCCGGTAGGGCGTCAGAAGATTGATGCGTTCCGACCAGACCTCCTTGGGTTCGCCCATGGAAACCCAGACATCGGTGTAGATGAAATCTGCCCCTTTCACGCCCTTCGCCAAGTCGTCGGTGACCGTGATCCTTGCACCGGTCTCCGAAGCGATCGCTTCAGCTTCCTCCCGGATCTCCGTATCGGGCCAAAGGCTTTCGGGCGCACACAGCCGCACGTCCATCCCCATCTTGGCACCGCCGATCAGCAGGCTGTCGCCCATGTTGTTGCGGGCATCGCCCAGAAAGCAGTAGCTCACCTTGCGCAGGGGCTTTTCGGAGTGCTCTTGCATGGTAAGGAAGTCGGCGAGAATCTGGGTCGGGTGAAACTCGTCCGTCAGACCGTTGTAGACCGGCACACCAGCCCAATCGGCCAGTTCCTGCACCAGCGCTTGCCCAAAACCCCGATACTCGATTGCATCATAGACCCGCCCCAAAACGCGGGCAGTGTCCTTCACCGTTTCCTTTTTCCCCAGATGCGACCCAGAGGGGCCGAGATACGTCACATGGGCGCCCTGGTCGTGTGCCGCGACCTCGAACCCAACGCGGGTGCGCGTGCTGTCCTTTTCGAAGATCAGCGCGATCTCCTTGCCGGTCAGTGTCGGCACCTCCGTTCCTGCGTATTTTGCGGCCTTGAGGTCTGCGGCCAGCTTCAGCAGGAAGGCGATTTCCTTCGACGAGAAGTCTCGCAGGGTCAGGAAGTGCCGATTATTCAGATTGAATGCCATGATCTTCTCCTCTCAGACAGCATCGCGGATAGTTGGACAGGACATGCAATGGCTGCCGCCACGCCCGCGCCCGAGTTCGGCACCGGGCAGTTCGATAATCTCGATACCCTCCGCCCTCAGAGCAGCGTTGGTATCATCGTTGCGGTCGTAGCCCATAACCAGGCCGGGTCTCAGTGCCAAAACGTTGTTGCCATCGTTCCACTGCTCCCGAGCCTTCTCGAATGGATCACCACCACCTGTGGGAACAATCCTGAATCGCTTAATGCCCATGGCTTCGGCCACCACATCGAACATCGGCCGCGGATCGCGTCGCATGTCGAGCGGCTTGTCATCCTTGCCCGGGTTCAGGTCATAGCAGACCACTTCGTCCGCCACCTCTTTGAAACTTGTTACGACATCACCGCCACAGAAGGTGAAGACCGTATCGAGGTGCATGGCAGAGCGTGACCGCGGCAACTGGCAGGCTATCACTCGTTTGGCGATGCTCTTGGCGAAAAGCGCTTCGGCCAGGAGCCCCACGCCTTGCGGCGAGGTGCGCTCTCCCATGCCGACGAGAACGAGCCCATCGCCCACCGGCATCAGATCTCCGCCCTCAGCGGTCGCCAGCCCGTGATCGGTCAGAGGGTCACCCCAGATCACATCGAACTTGCCAGAAAACTTCGGATGGAACCGGTATATAGCGGCGGTCAGCAGCGTTTCGGGTCGGCGAGCGGGCCAGTACATCGGGTTCAGCGTCACGCCGCCATAGAGCCAGGACGAGTTGTCGCGCGTGAAGAGGAAGTTCGGCAGTGGCGGAAGAATGAAACCGTGCCGCCCCAGATAGCTGCCAAACATGCCAGACGCCTCAAAAGGCAAGTCCGCCACGGTCAGCCCACCGATCAGATACTTGGATAGTTCCGCCCCCGGCAGACTGTCCATCCATGCGCGCAATTCTCGCCTCATCCCAACCCCGACATGTCCGGCCGAAATGCGATGATCCAGCACCCATTGCCGTGCCTCAGAGATATCGAGTGTCTCGGCCAGCAGGGTGCCGGAGTCCAAGACCTCGACCCCCTCACCGCGCATCGCATTGGCAAATGCATCATGATCCTTCTGCGCCTGCTTGACCCAGAAGACATCGTCGAACAGCAGATCGTCGCAGTTATCTGGCGTCAATCTGCGATGGGCGAGGCCCGGACGACTGACGATGACTTGCCGCAAGCGTCCGCTTTCGGAGTGGACGCCAAGATTTTCTTCGGACATTTGGAGAAACTCCTTTTTCAAACGAGAGCTGCAAGGCTGAGCAAGGCCGAGACGAAGATCAGCAGGATCAGTAGAAGCGGCCAGATGAAGACGAGCCATCGGTCATAAGAAATCCGGCCGATCGCCAGACCGCCAATGACAACCGCAAAAGTCGGGTTGATCAGGTTCACCAGCCCGTTGGCTGACTGGTAAGCCGTGACCACCAGATCGCGCCCGACACCGGCAAAATCCGCCAGCGGTGCGAGAATGGGCATCGACAGCACTGCAAGCCCAGACGAAGACGGCACGAAGAAGCTCATACCGATCTCGATCCAGAACATGAGGTTGATGAAGGCGAGTTCGCCCAGCCCGCCGAGCGACTGCTCTGCGCTGTTCAGGATGGTGTCGGCAATCAGCCCTTGTTCCATGACGACCACGATGCCGCGGGCGAGCCCGACAACCAAGGCTACGCCCAGAAGGTCTTTCGCGCCATCGACAAAGCTACCGGTCAACTTCTTTTCTTCAAGTCGCGCGACAAGCCCGATGAGGATTGCAGATCCGAAGAAAAGCGCGCTCATACGGGCCATCCACCAGCCTTGGCTGGACACGCCCCAGATCATGACGGCAAAGGTGATCGCGAACAGGACCAGCACAATCTTTTGGGTGCCTGTCAGTGTGGCTGTCTGATCGCCCCCGGCCCCCGCTTGCAGGAAGATGCGCCGGTGAGCCTGGGCCTGTTTTGCCACGACGGAGCGTGTCGGGTCCGCTTTGACCCTTCTGGCATAGCGCATGACATAGGCTGCACAGATCACCAGCCCCCCGACGAGGATCGCCAAACGCAGGACTAGCCCATCGGTAAACGGAATACCCGCAGCGTTCGCTGCAATTACTGTTGCAAAAGGATTGATCGTGGACCCCAGGACGCCGATGCCCGCGCCGATCAAGATGATCGCGACACCGGTGATCGCGTCATATCCGGCCGCGATGATCACCGGGATCAGGATAGCGTAGAAGGCGAGGGTTTCCTCGGCCATGCCATAGGTGGTGCCGCCAACGGCGAACAGCGACATCAAGATGGGGATCATCCAGATCTCGCGTCCCTTCATCCGAAGCATGGCCGTCTTGATGCCGGTGTCTATTGCCCCAGTGGCGTTCACAACCCCAAGAAAGCCGCCGAGAAACAGCACAAAAAGCGCGACGTCGATCGCGTTGGCGGCGTAACTTTCGGGGTCGTAAAACCCTGCAACCGGCGCCAACAAGACGTCCCAGAACCCCTGCGGGTTCGGGTCGACCTCGGCGTAAGTACCAGCCACCGCGATTTCACGGCCAACCTCTTCATTCATTGCACGGTCGTATTTACCGGCCGGAACGATCCAGGTCAGGGCGGCCACGAAGACGATCAAAAGGAACAGGATCGAGTAGGCGGTCGGGAATCTTGTGGAAAGTTCGGGGGAATGCTCCGGTTTGGCTTCGGATTGTTCGCTCATGGCTTGCTCCTGTGTAATTCGGTGAGGACGGCTCTGTGTTCGCCGCCAGTACGGGGCGTGGACAAAAGACGCATGCGTCTCATTGACGGGTCACTTGTCGGGGTAGGTCCCCGACCCCAAGTGCCTTGTTGGTCTTTTTTATGGACGCAGCGCCATCCCGGACCGTGCCGGAAAGCGCGCGAATGGCGTCGATGGTTTCGGGGATCACGATGGCCTGGTTGTCGACCATGTAGGCGTAGAACAGCTCATCTCCTTGGACCTTGAGCATATCGGCCCAAAGAGCGACTTCGTAGAGATTGTCGTGCGGGCGGCCCATATCCGCCATGAGTTCCTTCACCGAGTTGAGTGCACCCAGCCCCGCACCCGCATCGATCATCACGATCCGCGAAGATGCTGCAAAAGCTTGCAGAACCTCCTCCTTGTCGACCGCGCGGTTGAGTTGCACGGTCCAGTAATGCAGATGCGCGAGAGTTTCCGGCACTTTCACGGCCATCGTCACGACATCCAGATCCGGGTCCACGCTCTGTGCATCCGGTCCTTGATGGCTTGGAATGTCAGCCTCAGGCACGAGCGTATTCATGATGCCGCCCAGATGGCTTTCCCACGGGTCTGTCGCGCGTCGCAGCAGCGTACCGCGAGCTTTTTTCAGAAGCCCTGCCCGCTTCAGAGTGCTAAGCGTGCGCACGATCGAGGTCGTATTGCATGACACGACCCGCGTGCTGTCCCGCCCGATGGCACTGGCATAATTGGCATCAGCGACGAAGGAATGACCGGTGACCTCGTGCTTTTCGCCGCCGTGGACGATGAACTTGATCCCCTGCTCGCGGTAGCGCGGCACGTTCTGCGCCGCGATCCGCTTTGGCGTGCAGTCAACCACGATATCCGACACCGCAAGCAGGTCATCAAGCACACCAGCGATCTCGTGGCCGGCCTCACGCATTGCCGCTGCGTGATCGAGCGTCGCACCGAAGAGCGTGATGCCCTTTGCCCCCGCCGCGCTGGTACGCCAATCCGTGGCAATGTCCGCGACACCCACCAGTTCCATGTCGTCCTGAAGCATGACCGCGTCTGCCACTCGCTTGCCGATCACGCCGTAGCCATTCACGGCAATCCTGGTTTTCTTTCCCTTTATGGACATTGTTGCTTCGCCCTCTTTCTTGTCGCGTTGCGCGTTTCGTTGTCCTAGGCCTCGGCCGCCTGGACGCCGGAGGCCAAAGCCTCCGGCTGTCCGGGCTGTTTGACCCCGTCCAGCCGGGTACGTTTCAGGAGCAGTGCATTCACCGCGACAAGCGCCGAACTGCCCGACATCGCAATCGCCGCTACGGCGGGACTGACCACAAGCGGATAGAAAACCCCGGCAGCCGCAGGAAACGCCACCACGTTGTAGGCAACCGCCCAGAACAGGTTCTGGTGCATCTTGCGCAACGTGGCCCGCGAAAGCTCGATCGCACCGAGAACATCGTGCGGGTCGCTCTTCATCAGCACCACATCGGCACTTTCCATGGCCACGTCCGTTCCAGCACCGATGGCAAAACCGACATCGGCTTGGGTCAGCGCCGGTGCGTCGTTGACACCATCGCCCACCATGCCGACACGCTTGCCCTGGGCCTGCAATTCCTTGACCTTGTCGGCCTTCTGGCCTGGCAGCACATCCGCCAGAATGATGTCGATGCCCAGTTCCGCCGCGATGCGTTTGGCCGTGCCCTCATTGTCGCCGGTCAGCATCGCCACCTCGACCCCCCGTTCGCGCAGTTTTGCGACCGTCACCTTGGCAGAAGGGCGCGGCGCATCGGCAATGGCCACGAGGCCGAGAAGGCGTCCGCCACGGGCGACGTGTACCACAGTGCGCCCCTCGCCCTTCAGGTCGTCCGCCGCCGCCGAAAGATCGGCAAGGTCGATCTTCTGCTCGTCCATGAGCCTGCGGTTTCCAAGGTAGACCAGCTCACCTTCGATCTCGGCCTGTGCGCCCTTGCCTTCGATGTTGAGGAAAGCACCAGTCGCGGGCACGTCCAGACCCTCTGCGCGTTCGATGATCGCCAATGCTAGAGGGTGGTCTGACCCTCGCTCGACAGCGGCCGCCATCCGCAAAACAGTATCTGCATCCGTTCCTTCGGCAGGAACCACGTCCACGACGCGCGGTTGACCCATCGTTAGCGTTCCGGTCTTGTCGAATACGATCACGTCAAGCTTTGTCGCCTCCTCAAGTGCACCAGCGTTCTTGAACAGGATGCCGTTGCGCGCTCCGATCCCGGTGCCGACCATCACGGCCATCGGTGTGGCAAGGCCAAGCGCGTCTGGACAGGCAATCACGAAAACCGTGATCGTCAGGGTGACAGCAAAAAGAAGCGGCGAACCGATCCACCAGAACCATACCGAAAAAGTCGCAAGCCCGATAATGACCGCGATCAGCACGAGCCACTGCGATGCCCTGTCAGCCAAAAGCTGCGAGGGTGCCTTGGAGTTCTGGGCCTCTTGCACCAGCTTGACGATCTGGGCCAGGGCGGAATCCGCGCCGACCTTGGTCGCCTTGAAGCGGAAGCTGCCCGTCTTGTTGATCGTGGCGCCGACGACCTTGTCGCCGGGCTTCTTGGACACCGGCATGGATTCGCCCGTGAGCATGGATTCGTCGACGACCGACTCGCCCTCGATCACTTCGCCATCGACGGGGATCTTGTTGCCGGGTCGGATGATGACGGTCTCGCCGGCCAGAACCTCGGCGGTGGGCACCTCGATTTCCTCCCCGTTTCGCAGAACCACGGCCATGGGCGGTGCCAGATCAAGCAACGCGCGGATCGCCTCGGAGGCACCCGCACGGGCCCGCATTTCCAGCCAATGGCCAAGCAGGATGAAGACCAGCAAGACAGCAACGGCTTCATAAAACTGAACGCCAGGGAAGAAGAAAGTCGATCCGACGCTGAAGAAGTATCCGGTGCCGACAGACAAAACCACCAGCACGGCCATGTTGAGAATACCGTTTTTCAATGCGCGCCAGGCGGCGACGAAGAACGGCCAGCTTGGCCAGACGATTGCGGCACTGCCAAGGAAGAAAAGCCAGAGGTCCAGCCTCATGCCGAACGGAGGCGCAGGAGGCGTGAACATTCCGCCCATCGGCGAATAAATGAAGATCGGGACGGTAAAGAGCAGCGCAACCCAGAAGCGGTTGCGCATGTCCTTGACCATCGCCGCCATGTCGTGACCGGCGCCATGCCCCATCTCGTGCGCCATTTCCTCGTGAGAGGTCGGCGCCTTTGCGCCATGCGCAGCGTGACCGGCATGGCCCTCATGACCGGTATGATCCTTGTGGTCCATTTTGCAGATGTGCTCGGGAAGCTGCTCTCCGGCGCAGTGAAAACCGCACTTCTCAATTGTGCCGCGTAGGGTTTTCTCATCCACCACCGCTTCATCATATTGCACCGTTACGCTGGCCGAGGCAGGGTTTGCTTCGGCGCGCTGGACACCGTTGAGCGCCATCAAATGGCGTTCAACCCCGAGATGATCGAGTTCCTCGAACAGCCCGCGGACCTCAAGGGTCAAAGTTTTCATGGTTGGCTCCTGTCGAAAATTTCGCGCAGTTTCAAAAGATCGTCAGAATAATAGACGCCGCTCGGCGACAGCTGTTACATGCAAGGATGAAAAAAGCGGCGGATTTTTGCGATTGGCGCGCCGCAACAGCCGGTAACATCGGCTGATGGCGCGCGTCAGTCCTTCACGGGATACAATGCAGTAAGGGCTCTCAAGCCATTGACGAAGCTAGCCTTAAAGTGCGGAATGCGGAGCCGAACAATGACACGCCAGGCCGACACAAGTGAACGACCCCACAAATCCTTTGCCCTCGTTCTCAGTGGCGGCGGTGCACGGGGGTTGTCGCATGCGGGAGTTCTCAAAGCCCTGGTTGCCAGAGGATACATCCCGAGCGCCATCGTCGGTGTGTCGATGGGGGCGGTTGTTGCTGCGACATATGCCCTAAATGACAACTGGTACGACGAACTTGTTCAGATGGACACCAGCGGATTTCCGGCAACGCCCGACTTTCGACTGCCAGGTCTGATTGCGAGACTGAGGGGCCTCAGGATTGCGCTTCTTGCCGCGCGGGACATGTATTTCGGCTGGGGCGTTGGAGCACGCACCGAAACCTGGGGCCGCAATGTCTTGACCGATCTGACCAAGGGCAAGAATCTGCAGGACGGTCGGATTCCGATTTTTGTTTGTGCGACGGACATGCTGTCGGGTCGACGCGTGGTATTCGAAGAAGGGCTTGCGACAGATTGTGTCTATTCGAGCGCCGCGTTGGCCGGAATACTGCCACCACTTGTGCATGGGGATCACATACTCATGGATGGGGCTTACGCGGACATCGCGCCTGTCGATGTGGCACGTGCCGCAGGCGTCGAAACTGTGATCGCCGTCGACCCCAGCCAGCGCGAAAGTTCCACAGGTCCCAAAAACGGCGTGCAGGCGATGATGCGCTCCATTGAAGTTTGCCAGTTCGAACATGCAAGTCTGCGCTTCTCGCAAGCAGACCTCGTCATCCGGCCCGCGTTTTCCCAGACAATCGGCACCCTTGAATTCCGGTTGAAGCGTCACTGCATCGCCGCAGGGGCCGTGGCCACCCGACGCGCATATGATGAGATCAAGAAGCTGCTCGATACTGAAGTCAAAGTCCAACCGGCCGAAATGTAAGGTGCTCGAGCATCTTACTTGATTATGCACACTACCCGCCACGTTCAAGTCCTTCAGTCTGTCTCCTTGCCTTGATTGCCACAGCGGCAGCCCGGCACCGCGTTAGGGTCATTCACGTCCGCGTGCTCGAATGTGCCGAGCCCCAAGACCAGCAGAATTGCGATTTCGCGTCTGGTCTTCTCTTGCAGGTCTCTGGCCTCCGCACTCGAAATCCCTAGCGCTTCGGCAGCTTTGGAGAGCTCAAGTCCTTCCAGATCGACCATGCGAAACAAGTCCCGGCGTAAGGTCTTTTCAGGTGCGTCCAGATCAGACAGGCAGGCGCAGAACAGTGCGTCGACCAGTCTTTGGAATTCTGCCCCATACTTGGTTTCGTCGACCACCAATTGGGAACACCCTGTTTTTTCGTTGGCTATTTTCTTGCTCTCTCAGCCCACAACCGTTGCACGGCGTTTAGGGAGGTGACGTTCGCAGGGCCAAGACCATTACACTGGGTGGATCGAACATTCGTCGCCGCAGCAATCACCGAGATTTGTGGTTTTGGGAGTGGACGAATAGCCATGCGGCGGGCAGGAACAATCGTTGAAGCCGCTTTCACAGCAGCAACCGCAGTGCTTGAGAAGGCTTTCACGAAGTGTTGCGCGTGCCCTATGCAGACGCACGTTCAGCGTACCTGATCGGATGTTGAGGGAAGATGCCACCTCGAACCGATCCTCTCCATCAAGATCAATGCGTTGAATCAAAGCAGCATCCGAAGGTCGAAGTTCGGTCACCAGATGTGGCAGGCAATGACAAACACTCCGCTCATTCTCGGGGCTTTCATCGTATTGTTCTGCAGTTGTCAATTCCTGCGCAACTGCTTCGTTCAAACGGCGCCTCCGTCCAACCTTGCGAAAATGGTCGTTCAATGCGGAACGCAGCACCGCGTAGAGCCAGGCATCCATCCGATCTGCGTCACGCAATTGGTTGGTTCGCGACAAAACCCGAACACAGAATTCCTGAAGCACGTCCTCGGCATCGGTGCGATTTCCCAAGCGTTTGATCAGGAAGCCGAGGAAAGCCGATCGGCATGCCAATAGCTGCTCTCCAAGTTGCTCTTTGTTGCGGTCGGTTTTTCGATTATCGACTTGGCTTACGGAAATCATTCCATACCCTCCAAATCCGGGAATCACGTATCTGGGAAATTCCAGCCTTGGAGTTGCATAGGTTGAGTTTGGATTTGCACCATTGATCCAAATCAATTCTGCAATGAAAATTCATCGGTCCCAATCCGGCCATTGGTTGATCTGGACCGCTTGCATTGCGCGGGGCGGGGCCGGACGGGTCGTTATGGCACGGAGCTTGACGCGCGCCCTTTAACATAGACACGGGGTTTGACCCGTCCCTAACAACTCAATGGCCAGACCCAAAAACCGAGCCGCAGATGCATCCGTCAGACACTCACGCCAAACAACCAGCCGACTGCGGCCGTCACGGCCATCGCGAACACGCCCCACCCGACGACGCGCATTATCGCGGGCGGCATCGGCGCGGCCCCGGCCTTGGCCCCGAGCGCGCCGAGGATCGCCAATGCAATCACCGTGACCAATAATACCGTCGGGATAATCGCAGTCGCCGGCGCAAGGTATGCGGCAAGTACCGGAATGGCCGCGGCGACGCTGAAAGTCGCGCCGGATGCCATTGCGGCCTGCAGCGGATTGGCTGCATGCACCTCCGAGAGACCCAATTCATCCCGTATATGAGCGTCCAGAGCATCGTTCTCGGTCAGTTCCCGGGCGACGGCCAGCGCAGTTTTCTCGCTGAGGCCACGCTCCTGATAGATCGCGGCGAGTTCTACAAGTTCGACGTCCGGGGTCTCCTTGAGTGCGCGCTTTTCGCGTTCTATATCCGCGCGTTCGGTGTCAGACTGCGACGACACCGAGACGTATTCGCCAGCCGCCATCGACATCGCACCGGCCGCCAGACCGGCAACACCCGCGATCAGCACTGCCCTTGGACTGGGGTCTGCGGCGGCAACGCCAACGACGAGCGACGAAACGGAAACGATCCCGTCATTTGCGCCCAGAACCGCAGCGCGCAACCAGCCGCTGCGGGTAATATAATGGGGATCGTCGGGATGCGCGCTTGGATTGGTCATGTCTTCTCTTTGCACAAATTGCGGTCGGGTGAATGATCCGTGATGACTTCGTTTTCCGGGCCGTACTCGGCGCCGGTGCGCAGGCGTTCGTTGCCGGCGATCAATTCTTCGACGAAGAGGCTGATAAATTGCGCGCGCCCGTCTGACTGTGATTTCGCGTAGATACTGGTTGCTTGGGCACGCACTGTCCCCGAGGCGGTGTTTCGGACCCGTGCAATCGCGTCATTGTCCAACCCTTTCAAGATCATGATGGCAACGTCCTTTTCCGCTCTGGTCAGGTTCCACTCGTCGAAGAATTCCTCGACGATCGTCGCCATGTGCCCATGAGCAATGTCGAGGCCGGTCTGCATGTCCGACATCCGGGACAGCAATCTGCGCAATTCGATCATCAGGAAGATTACCCCGGCAATCAGGGCAACAGCGGCGATCGACTCAAGGAGCAGGTGTGGATTGTCCAGATGCCCGTTGTCCCGAAAATCGAAAAACACGTCACCGACAAAGAACAGGGCTGACAGACCTTGCAAGAGGATAAGGCCCGCAAGAACCGTTGCGCGCCTTTCCTTCGTTTTCGCAGGCCAGAACCCAAGTTTCATTGCACCTCACGTCCTTCGGGAATTGCCTTTCTGCCATTTATCATGGCGCGGACCAGATTGACACCGGACCACCATGTATCGAAAGCAACGCCCGCAACGTGCAGCGCAACCGAGACCAAGAGCCAACCGAAAATGACCTCATGCGCTTCCTCGACCCACTCCACGCCAAAGAATGTGATCGTCGTCATCATGTAGCCGGTCACACCAATGGCGATCACGCTTGCCCAGATGTTGTAGACCATCAGCGCGCCAAGGGGGTTGTGAGACAGGTGAACTGTCTTGTCCCCGCCGAACATCTTGCGCAGGTGTCGGAAGGCGCGTGCCGGACTGGGCGGGAAGGCGAAAAAGCGTGCATGTTTCGGCCCGATCAGAGCCCAGATCAAGCGCAGAGCGACAAGACCCAAAGCGATGTAGCCGATCCACTCATGGGCCTTGCTTTCTTCCTGTACGATCGCGCCATTGAGCAGGATTGTGAGTGCAAGCGACCAGTGGATCAGCCGCACCAGAGGGTCCCAGACGGCGACCTCGCGGGCGCTCGCGCGCCCGCTTGTTCTTTGCTCGATGGCAACCATGGCGTCAGCTCTTCAGTTCGAGCTTCGTTACGACGCCGGTCTGGGGATTGACGTAGACCTCTCCCATCTTGCCGTCGCGAACGAAGTAGACCTCGATCATACCGTCTTCCATCTCTGCCTTCCGGACCTCGTAGCCCATGGCGGTCAGCGAGGCCTGGACCTCTTGCATCGTGGTGCCGAGGATGCTGTCCATCGTCACGTCTTCGGCGAGGGCGGGTGTGGCAAATGCCATCAGGGCGATCAGTGCGAATTTGCGCATGTGTCAGTTCCTTTGGTTGAGGCACCGAATGGACAGTGCCGAAACGCGGCAACCCATGTTGTCGCTTGCCGTCATTTCGGGGGATTGACCTGGCAAGACCAGTGACGCGCAGCTTAGGAGATGCCGAATAAGCGCCAGCTTATGGCCGATTTTGGCTCTAGTACGTGGTCTGGACTGCAGCTGTGATCGGAATTGTCCTCTGCTTGCCGCTGGGGCGAGGCGGACGCAATCAAAGAGCGGATCAAGACCAAGCTTGCGGACGTATTCGGGATCGGCCACACGACGCTGGGGCTGGAATGCGCGCACCGAATATGTGACTACCCCTCCGAGTTCGGCGGGCATGGGCGACCCCGTTGCAGGGGCCGGGGATGACCTTGATCCGCTATTTGTCGGCTTGGACTGATCAACTTCCGTCTTCGCTAGTCGCAGAATGTGGAACTGGCAATGCGCGACGAATTCAAATGTCGGGAGACCACATTCGATACCGCCCTTGCCCTGTCACTTCTCGGATCAAACCGCTTGCCTCCATCCACGCCAGATTGCGCTGAACGGCGGCACGGCTGGCTTCGGTCACAGACTCAGCCATTGGGGCAGTCACCAAAGGCCACTCTATGAAAACCTTTCGCAACGCGACCGGCGTGCGGCCAGACAATTGCGCCATGACGTTTTCTGCCCGACCGGTCCACGCTTCGATATCGTCAAGCGTTCGCATCGCCGTCAGAATTGCGCTGTTCATCCCATCCAACCAGCGTGCCAAGCGTTCCGTTGGCAAGCCCGAGGCACGTAGCCCCCCTGCCCCGCCCATGGCGAGTGGTGCGAAGATGGCGCCGCTTCCATCGTCAGCAGCGATCCTCGACGCGGTGACGGCGGCTTCAATCTGGTCGCCGTGCTGTCCGAGGCCCGCCAGACTCCAGAGATGAAAGCCCATGCAAGCCCGCGTGATTGGGTGAAGCTCGGCTGCTGCGGCCATTACGTCCAGCCATCCGCCCGCGCGATCTTCGAAACGTTCAGCGCTGTCTTCAATGTTCTCGGGATCGCGGCGATCCAGGAAGGCGGCCAAGTCAGCCTCCGGCCCGGGACCGCCTGTCAGCCGCCGAACAGCCCAGTGGGCGCGTGCCAGGGCATTTGGGTCATTCTGCGCACCTGACAGCCGCATCGATATCCAGAGCGCCAGACGATCAGAACTCACCCGGTCCCCTGCGAACCAGCTAAGATCCGCCGCCTCGATTAAAGCAAGCCGTTGCCGCCAGCCTTCGGGGCCGCGCAGCAGCCGGTCATCCAAAGCACCCAGGCGTCCAGCGACCCGTGCCAGTCGCGCAGCATGAACGCCTTGTGCCTTTGCCCAGTCTTCTATGACAGCAGTGTCGGGCGGTTCTGCCCGTGGCCCGGGAGGCAAGTCATCCGGTTCTTCTTCGAGTGGTCCCGGCAGAAACCAGAGATCTTCTTCGTGAGCCTCTTCATCCGCCTCGATGGTGATGAGGGGGTCATTGAAATCATCAGTCAAAGCGGATGCTTGGGTCTTCATGTGTGCAAAATACTGTTCTTTTGCACATTACCCAAGTGATTTTGTGGCAGTTGCCTTTGCTCTATATATAGTATGCGCGCGCGACTGCCGGTGGAACCTCTCAGATCGCGCTCAGCGCAAGGAAACCAAGGGTTTTTGGACGAGCACGACGAGAGAGCACTTACTTGCATTCGTTTACAAACGGTCGTTTATTGATGGTATCTGAAATTGCAAGCGGCCGGTTTTCATGCCCCTGGTAGGCTATGCGCGCGTCTCCACAGAGGATCAGACCCCCCTGCCCCAGTCTGAGGCCCTCAAATCTGCGGGTTGCGCCGAAATCTTCGAAGAGCACGCCTCCGGCGGCAATCGCGCGCGTCCGGTGCTTGCGCGAGTGCTCGAACGCGTTCAGAGCGGCGATACGCTGGTCGTCGTTCGGATCGACCGCCTTGCGCGGTCCTTGTCGCATCTTCTCGAGGTGATTGAGCGCCTGGAGGCCAAGGGCGCTTTCTTCCGCTCCCTGCAGGACCCCATCGACACCTCATCCCCGCAAGGCAAATTCACGCTGCAAGTTTTGGGCGCTGCGGCGGAGTTCGAACGTGCGCTGATCCGTGAGCGTACCAAGGCCGGGCTTGCCTCGGCACGCGCCAAAGGGCGCGTGGGCGGCAACCCAGGGCTTCGCGCCAAGGACCCTGCCGCGCTCCGCAAGGTGCGGCTGGCGCGACAGGACGGCTACATGGAGCGACTGAACGAGACCGCGCAGGATTGGGTGCCGCATGTGCGCCGCCTGCGCCCCGACATGGCTTGGGAAGACGTCCTGCGGATTATCAATGCCCCCCTGCCCTATGATCGGCGCTGGACGCAAAGCCGCCTGCTCCGCGCCGTGAAGGCATATGTGCGCGACGGGTTTCTACCCGCCGAGGTCCTAGCCCGAGCTGGCCGCCGCGAAACCGACGATCGCCTGCCTGCCATCGTGGCCGGCATCAAGGGCGCGGACCCAGACATCACTCTTCAGGCAATCTGCGACCGGCTTGAGGCGATGCGCGAGCGCACCCCTCGAGGTCGCACGAGCTGGCAGCCGTCGTCGGTCAAAATGCTGCTGGAGCGCGCTGAAAGGCTGGGGTTGCTGAAGTCCGCGCATCAACAACAATCTTGAGAATCTTCCACGCCATGGAGCGATTGCAGCGTTGCAGCGCACTTTGCGGGCGTGTGAATGAGTTCACGACTCGCAACCGAAGTTTCACGCTCAATCCGTCGTGCAATTCCCGTCTCCTCAAGGCTGGCACGCGGCGATCAGTGAGCCAGACACAAAGCCTCAGTCGGGCATGAACTTGAGGTGGCGTCGAGTTGAGCTACAGTGCTCTCCCAGCGGTTTCCAATAGTCTCCATTAGCTAAAAAATCGACTTAGCTAGGACCTGCACAATGATAGAGGTCCCTGCCCTAGAATTTGCGACGACGGTTCCTGAACCTGGGTCTTCGGAAGGCATCTGCCATCGATCATACTAAGCGGATCTTCTAAACAGCAAAACTGGGGGCAGTTTGTCCTCTGACATTCGGTGACGGGAGCCATAGGTTGTGCTGACGCAAGAACGTGGTCCGCGGTTGCTTTCCAGTGTTCGCCGAAGCCATTTAGTAAGCGCATCGGCTTCTTTGAGTTTGAACTCATGATCACTGTACATTCTCTGAAACCTTGAGTGGCGCGGATCATTTCTCTTCGTCCCTCAATAATTTGATCTCATCGGATTGGTGTCGCGGGTCGGTGAGGTGTGATTGAATTCGTCGCGGCAACGCTGTGCCTTGTGTTAGATCCTGTTCCCACGACGCAGGCAACAAGGATGCCCCTACCCGGCTGGGGATCATGGACCCGTCAGCCGACACGGCGTTGACTATCCTTACTCATGCAATGCGTTTGGTCTGATCGTTTGGGCACGGCACCCAAGTATCAATGTAGTTTTGAGTATCGATCCAGTTCGGTCGGGGATTTGCCGTATGTCTGTCGGTGCGTTGGCTGTTCCGGCATGAGCCGTCGCTGTGGAGAAGCGAGGCGCTTGCGAGAACTAGTCTGCGCCAGATTGGCTCGTGAACAGCAAGTTTATGCGTGCTGTTAACAGCTGTTAACTCGGGAGGGTGCGTGGCTTCCCTAGTAGCGCTTTGGTCCTACAGCACAATTTGTGGATAAAATCCTTGACTTAACAGGGTGAATCACGGCCATTAGAGTCAAGTTGCGCAAATAAGCGCGTTCGAGCAGAGAAATTGCAACTATGTTTCAGACGGCACCCATCGAAGCGGCGTCCCAATCCGAGCTTACAAGCCAGATGGCCGCGCGTCTACACACGGCGCTCACGACGCATCTTCAACAGGCCTACGCGCCCGATCAGCGGAAAAATCTGAGACTATTCAGCGCAACAGAGACTGCTGACCTACTTGGCGTGACCGGTCAATTCTTGCGCAAGTGCCATAGCGATGGGTCGTTGCCTGAGCCGGCAGTCATTAAGAATGGACGACGCTTTTATTCCGGGAACGAGATCCTGCAAGCGCGCCATTTTCTCGAGGCAAGCTCTCGAAAGCCGGGAAAATACCTTCCTGGGCGTCGCGAAGGTGACAAGCTGCAGGTCATTCAGCTGATGAACTTCAAAGGTGGATCTGCGAAGTCCACCTCTGCGATCCATCTGTGTCACTACCTTGCTTTGAGTGGCTACCGCGTGCTGGCGATTGACTTGGACCCACAAGGGAGCCTCACGGGCTTTTGCGGGATTCAAACTGAACTGGAGTTTGAAGGCGCGTCAATCTACGACGCGCTGCGTTATGACGATCCTGTGCCGATGTCAGAAGCTGTCGTGGAAACCTATTTCCCTGGCTTGCATTTGGCCCCTGCCCGCCTTGTGCTGAGCGAATTTGAGACTGAAACAGCGGTCAATGCGGGGCGCGGTGTCGCGTTCTTTGAGAAGCTCAGTCTAGCGATCCAGTCCGTTGAGAGCGACTACGATGTAGTTGTGATCGACAGCCCGCCAGCTCTGGGTTTTTTGACTCTGACTGGTCTTTATGCCGCGACCTCCGTTATCGTGCCGATGACGCCAAGCATGCTCGACCTTGCCTCTACACAGCAATTTGTCGAGATGACATCTGCCTATCTCGGGGTGATCGAGGACACAGGCGTCAAGCTCGATCATGACTTCTTCTCTTTTCTCATCACGCGCGACGATCCGAGCGATATTCCGAGTCAGCAGATCGTGAGCCTGATGCGCGCCCTCTTCCAGGATCGTGTCGTTGGAGCGACCGGACTGCGCAGTACGGCCATTGGCGACGCGTCGATGCTCAAGATGTCGATCTACGAGGTTGCACGATCCGAGATGACGCGGTCGACCTACGATCGGGCGAAGAACAGCATGGATGCTGTAGGTGCGGAGATCGCAGGGATGCTTCAACAGGCATGGGGGCGGTAGTCATGGCAATGGGGAAGAATAAGACGGGTATCATGGCTGCGATCACAGCCGCAAGCGAGGTGTCAAAGGAGGGTGCGTCCGACAGAGCCCATCGGACCTTGCCCAAGGGGACAATCGGTTCTGTCCGCGCCGGCCTCGGGGGCATTCAGGAAATCGACACCAACTTGATCCTTGCCTGGGGTCCAAAGGATCGGCTGGATATCGAGTTAACAGCTGTTAACAGTGACGCGGCAAATGCATCTATTCAAGATCTTGCGGCCAGCATTGCTGAGTCCGGACAGCAAGTTCCAGTGCTATTGCGTCCATCAAAGGATCGTGACGGCCATTTTGAAGTCATCTATGGCCAGCGACGCATACTTGCCTGTCGCCATTTAGGGATGCCGGTGCGGGCTCTGATCCGCACACTCGATGATACCGATGCTCTAATGGCGAAGGGGCTCGAGAATGCAGGGCGTGCGGAGCTGAGCTACTATGAACGTGTTCGGTTCGCACAGGCGATCTTGGAGCAGGGATACTCCCGTGCGGAAGCATGCCAAGCTTTGGCGATCAGCAAGAACACTCTCTCGCAGCTTGAACGTGTCAACCGGCTTGTGCCGGTAGCGGTCGGAGAGGCAATCGGCGCGGCCCCAGGGGCAGGTCGCCCCAAATGGACGACCCTCGCAACAGCGTTCGAGAAGGAGCAACTCTCGGAGGAGCGTGTATTGGATGTGCTTGGTCAATCTGGCGATCTTGATTCCGACGGGCGGCTTGAACTCGTCATCAAGGAAATCGGCAGGCGAGGAAAGCAAGAGCGATCAGTTGAACAGCGCTCGCCCGTTCCTGGTGTGCAGATCAAGAGTGGGAAATCGGGACTCTCAGTAACCGTTAAGCGGGTAGGGGAGAACACTAGATTCGCGAATTGGCTGGATCAGAATCTGGACCAGCTCATACAAGATTCCTTCGATCGGTTCCGATCAGAGAACCACGAAGGATAGCGGCGGTTAACAACTGTTAACCGCCAAGACGGAGGCACTGAGCAGAAAGGAGGACGGCACAAAAGAAAAACCCTCGAAACCGAAGTCCCGAGGGCTGCTGCGCACAAGGCGCGATTTGTTTTGACACTACAATCTTAGCAGCCCGCGAATCGCTAAACAACGAAAAACGTCTTCGGGCGAACAGGTTTTTTGTGCCTAGCTAAGAGATGACAAAATTCAATGAGGCTCCGCATGGAGCGACTGGGACAGACATGCCTCAGAAGGGTGGAGGTTTGTCTAATACCAACCAACCCTCGGGGTGGCGCAAAGCGACGGCCGGGCTGGCGGTTGCTGAACAGCACGCAAAAGCTGGTGAAAGATCAACCGTGCCCAAGTCACAGGCCCTTGTCGCCGTGAAACGCGTTGGTGCGCATATAGGCCTCAAGGCTGGCGACATGCTGCTTCTCGACACGCTTGGGGCCTTCACACAAGCCCAGGATTGGGAAGAGGGACAGCGTCCGATCGTCTGGGCGTCCAACTCTTATCTGATGGAGCAAACAGGCTTCTCGCTCTCGGCGCTCAAGCGCCATGCCAGGCGTCTGGCCGAGATCGGCGTGATTGCCTTCAAGGACAGTCCAAATGGCAAGCGATGGGGCCACAGGGACGCTGACGGTCGTATCCTCGAGGCTTACGGATTTGATTTGTCGCCGCTGTCGGCTCGCGCCGAAGAGTTTGAGCATCTCCATGCCGAACTACAGGCTGAACGTGAACTCTGCCAGCGCCTGAAGCGCCAGATCACAGTTGCGCGCCGAATGATCCGCGCGAGGATCGAAGCGGCCCAGAGGGGTGCTCTGAGTGGCCCCTGGACACAGCTCTCAAGCCTCTTTGAGGATCTTCTGCACCGCTTGCCACGCCGGAACTCGGCCTCTGAGGCGCTTGAGCGGCTCCTAGGTTGGTTCAGAGAACTCCAGGAGCGTATCGAGGCGACCTATCTCAAGGCAGTTCGAGCGGATGAAGTTGTGGAAAACATGCCCGCAACTACTGAACAAGAGCCAAAAGAGATTCAAGAAATGGACCCCAGGGAGGTCATTTCTGAACCTCATATACTAATTACAACTCAACTAAATCCTGTAACCTGTAATCGCTCAGAAACTGAGCAAGCGGCGGCCGTGGTGCCAAATGCGCCACCGGAAGAGAAGGTCGATACGGAGCTGGAAGACTGGGTGGTTGAAACACGTAGGAAACGTGGTGCAGCGCTTGATTTGCCGACTGTGATGCAGGCTTGTCCTGAATTCGCGTCCTGGGCCCGCAATATGGGCGGGTATTTGAAGGATTGGGGCGATCTGCATCGGGTTGTCGGGCAGCTAAGGCCGATGATCGGCGTCTCAGAGCACGCTTGGAACCTCGCTCAGGACCGTCTCGGCCCCCAAGTCGCGACAGCAGCGCTCGTTCTCACGTTTGACAAGCATTGCGCCGGCGAAGTGGCGTCTCCGGGTGGATATCTGCGGGGTATGGTCGAGAAGGCTGGGGCAGGGGAGCTGCATCTAGAGCGTAGCTTCTATGGCCGGTTGAGCGGACAGGCGGCGTAATGGGATGGGTAGCAGGTGTTCCGCATCTGAAGTTCCAAGTCGAGCATGCGGAGATTGCCGCCCTTATTCTCCGCGCGGTCTGCGGTGTTTGTTATTGTCTTGCGGAGACTGTGCCGTATAATCTCCGCAAAGAGTGCGTAAAATATGACCTACATTCACGAACTCCCTGATTGGCCCCAGTTTACCTGGGATAAGGCCAAGCTGTCGTCCCAACTTGCTGCGGTCCGTCACCGCCAAGGCAAGCTCTTGGGGCGCATGGAGGGTCTTGGCTTCGATCTTCGCAACGAGGCGATGCTCAGGACACTGACCAGTGATGTCGTGAAAAGCAGCGAGATCGAGGGGGAAACGCTCGACAAGGATCAGGTTCGATCGTCTATCGCAAAGCGGTTAGGTCTGGAAATTGGCGGACTGATCCCGTCTGATCGCCATGTTGATGGTGTCGTCGAGATGATGCTGGACGCAACCCAAGCGTATGACCAGCCACTGGATGCGGAGCGTCTGTTCGGCTGGCATGCGGCTCTCTTTCCAACCGGGCGAAGCGGAATGACTCGGATCAGGGTAGGGGGGTGGCGTGACGGTCCCATGGAGGTTGTATCAGGACCTTATGGCCGCGAACGCGTGCATTTTGAGGCGCCAGACGCCGAACGGTTAGACCCTGAAATGGCGCGCTTCCTGACCTGGTTTAATCAGTCCTCCGAGGCGGATCCCGTCATACATGCCGCCATCGCCCATCTGTGGTTTGTCACCATCCACCCCTTCGATGATGGCAACGGCCGCATCGCGCGCGCGATCGCAGACATGGCCTTGGCGCGATCCGAAGGCAGCGCGCAGCGGTTCTACAGCATGTCGACGCAAATCCGACAGGAGCGGAGCGATTATTACGACATGCTCGAGTCGACGCAAAAAGGGGGGCTTGATGTCACGGCGTGGCTCGTTTGGTTTCTGGCTTGCCTTGACCGCGCATTTGATGGTGCCGAGATCATCCTTGAGGCCGTGTTCAGGAAGGCGCGGTTCTTGGAGAATTATGGAGCAGCGAACATTAACGACCGGCAGCGGGACATGCTCAACCGCCTTTTGGATGGATTCGACGGAAAACTCACAACGTCGAAATACGCGAAAATCGAAAAGTGCTCACAAGATACGGCATATCGCGACATCCTCGATCTCATCGACTTGGGCGCCCTGGCGAAAGATGAGGCTGGTGGACGTAGCACCAGCTATTCCCTGACGGCAACCTAAAAAGGCTCGTCTCAGGGGAAGCCCGAAACGCTGGCTCCAAGGAAGTATCAGCCAAGCACCAGTGAGGCTTGCCGGTTTGGGGCAAACCTAAGTCTTTGATAAAGCTTGTAAGTCAGAAGGTTTAAGGACTTATTTGCCGATGTATGTTGCCGATCTTGAGGTGCTGAGTGCAATGAAGATGAAACGCGGTTCTGACGGCCTTGGAAGTCCTCGGTCTGTGCCTCCGGGGTAGCAGAAAGGGAAAGTGTCCTTCGAGTCTTGTGACTGACGGATGAGGGCCTTTGCGGTCCCTCAGATGGGTCCGGGCCGGGTTCCGGTCTGCCGTTCTGGATGAAGGGCTTCCCCATGCAAACAAGTGTCTTGCGCGTGCTGCGCGCGACCGCTGCCTCTTGGTGGCGGCATAGAGAGCTGCGCCGAACCGGCGAGACGGAGCCGGCACGGCAGCTCGAGCGGAAAGCCGTTCTCCGCGATCTCGGCTATCTCAGGCAGGCTACGTCATTGCCAAACGCGCATGTGATCTGCGGGGATGGTGGGACGTTCATCCATCTCGGTTGGACCACCGTGTCGACTCTCGCGCCTATCGAGCGCTTCCCCCTGGCCGTGCTTGTGGTCGCACGAGGGACACCCGCCATCGATATTCGACCCGTCACCGATGTCATCGCCTTCGCGAACCTGCCGCGGGTGACGCGGAACGGATCGGTCAACCCTGAGCATTCGGGTCCCGGCAGGTGCGTCTCGCTGACCACCTACATCGACATGGTCGAAAAGCTCGGTGCCAAGATCGCCAACGATCCGCGGTCCCGTCAGTCAATCTGATCACCATTCCCTCTCACCAACACTCGAAAGGAGGCCAGCCATGGCCCGATCCCGCATGCCCAAGTTCGATGCCTCCGATGTCATCACCAACGAAATCATTCGCATCATTGAGCGCGGCGTCCTGCCTTGGCGCAAGCCCTGGACCGCAGGCGGCAGCTTGCGCCCCCTGCGCGTGTGCGGCGACCCTTACCAAGGCGTCAACAACTTCCTGCTGACCATGCGCACCGTGATGGCGGGCCACAGCTCGCCCTTCTGGATGACACTGCCGCAGGCCAATGCCTTGGACGCAAAGGTGCGCAAGGGCGAGAAGTCCTCTGTCGTGGTCTACTACGGACAAAGCCGGACGAACGCCGCCGATGAGGGCGGCCGCAGCGATGGGGATGACAGCTCTGAGGAAGCCCGCGTCTTTCGCTTCCAGAAATCCTACCGCGTCTTCAACGCCTGTCAGATCGAGGGCTTGCCCGAGAGCTTCTATCCCGACTCGGAGCCCGCGCCCGAACATCCGCCGTCCGAGCCCATCCCGCATATGCAGGCGTTTTTTGATGCCATCGACATCACGACCGTCTTCACGGGCACGGAAGCCTACTATCTGCCGCCTGTAGACAAGGTGTTCATGCCATCCATTTCCAGGTTCGAGAACCCGCGGAATTTCTACGGGGTCTGGGCCCATGAGCTGGCCCATGCCACCAAGGCGCGCCATCGGCTGAACCGCGACTACGGCCTCTCGCGCTTCGGCAACACGGCCTATGCCCGCGAAGAGATCGTCGCCGAGCTGACCTCGGTGTTCCTTGGCCAGATGCTCGGCTTCACAGCGCATACGCTCGAGATGAACGCAGCGTATCTCTACAACTGGCTACGGGTTCTTCGGTCGGACAAGGGTGCGATCTTCAAGCACGCCGCGGATGCGCAGCGCGCTTGTGACTACCTGATCGCCAGATCGGAGGCGGGTAGGGCAGGGGCGGGCGCCCAGGCCGCCTGATTGCACAAAGAACGGAGACTCCCATGTCACGCAAGGAACCCAAGACGCTGCGGCTGGCCTGCTACAAAGACGGCCGCCGCAAGATCATCACCTTCAAACGCGGAGCTTATTGGTGGAGCCCGTCCGAGGGCGCCTATCCACTCTCGGCAGCGCTCGAGAGCATCAAGAAACAGGGCGGATGGATCGAAACCATCCCCAACCCGAATTACCGACGCAAGGGGTTGTTCGGGTAGAGACCCGTCCGTCTCGGTCCTGTCGCCGGCCGGAAAAGGAAAAGCGGGCTTCGGGAAGGGTGTTTCAACTTTTCAAAGGAGAGCCCCATGACCAGCACCGCTCAATCCCAGACAGACAGCCCTGATCCGAGTGTGATCGCGGCGCAGAACGACGCGTTTCGCAGGGCCGCATGCATGTCACCCGCTCGATTATGGAGGCTGGCGACGGCTTCATGGCCGAGGCGGTGAAGGCCACGGGCATGTTCGAGACCTTCGAGCCCGAGAACGATCCCGAAGGATGGCATGATTTCGGGGCGGTCGAGATCCGGGGCGAGACCGTGTTCTGGAAAATCGATCTGCATGAGGAAATTACATTTTCAAGTCCTTTTCTTTCTGTGCAA
>NZ_AQQZ01000016.1 GCF_001205715.1 Pseudaestuariivita atlantica | reverse complement strand
ACTCTCCGGTAAACCCGGGGCGGTTCAGAGCTTGGCTCGGTCTACGAGTCCCTCCTCGAACTGCAGCCCCAGCTGGCAGACGACGGCAAGACGCTCGTCTTCGCCTCCGAAGCGGCCGAGCAGAAGGGCAACCAGCGCAAGACCACCGGCTCCTACTACACGCCCGATAGCCTCGTTCAGGCGTTGCTCGATACTGCGCTCGACCCCGTGCTCGACAAGACCGAGACCGAGGCGGACGATCCCGGCAAGGCGCTACTGAAACTGTCGGTCATCGACCCCGCCTGCGGCTCGGGCCACTTCCTGCTGGCCGCCGCCCGCCGCATCGCCACGCGGCTCGCCCGCATCCGCGCCGAGGGCACGCCCTCGCTCGCCGACTTCCGCCATGCCCTGCGCGATGTCGCGCGCTGCTGCATCCACGGGGTGGATCGCAACCCGATGGCGGTGGAGCTGACCAAGGTCGCGCTCTGGATCGAGACGGTGGACCCTGGCCTTCCCCTCGGTTTTTTCGACGCGCAGATCCGCTGTGGCGACGCACTTTTGGGGGTGTTCGACCTGAAGGTTCTGGAGGATGGCATCCCCGACGCCGCCTACAAGCCGCTCACAGGTGACGACAAGGACATCGCCAGCATCTACAGGAAGATCAACGCCGCGGCGAAATCCGGACAGGCCGGGTTCGACTTCGGGACCGGGCTCAACAAACTGCCAGAGACCAAGCCGTTCGCTGTCGACTTCTCAGGCTTCCGCGATTTGCCCGAAGACACGTTGGACGAAATCGGTGCCAAAGCTGCGCGCTTCAAGGAGCTTCGCAAGAAGCAGGACTTTGTCCGTGCAAAGGCGGCGTGCGACCTTTTCATTGCAGCATTCCTGCTACCCAAGACTGGCAACGCCCCAACAGGTCCGTCCGAGCGAACCGTCCCGACGACCGAAGAGATCTGGATGGCGCTCAACCAAGGCAAAATCCGGAATGCAATGCTCGATGCTCCAAAAGCTGCTCGTGAGGCTCGGGCCTTTCACTGGCCCCTAGAGTTTCCCGATATCATGCAGCGTGGAGGCTTCGACGTCGTCCTTGGTAACCCGCCATGGGAGCGCGTCAAACTTCAGGAGCAAGAGTTCTTTGCCCTTCGCGACGCCGAAATCGCCACGGCGAAGAATGCCGCGGCCCGCAAGAGACTTATCGACCAGTTGGACGAGACGAACCCGCGCCTTGCGAAGGAATGGCAGGATGCGTTGCGGACGGCCGCGACCGAAAGCCATTTCATGCGAGAATCCGGCCGCTTCCCTCGCGGCGGTGTCGGCGACGTGAACACTTACGCGGTATTCACCGATCATTTCTGGCAGCTCACGAAGGCCACCGGGTACGCGGGCCTAATTATCCCCACCGGCCTTGTCAGCGGTTTTACTTACCGCGCCTTCCTCGGAGAGCTTCTAAGTACAAAGTCTCTCGTCGCGTTCTATGGCTTCGAGAACGAGGATCTGATCTTCCCGCATATCACCAACAAGGTGAAGTTTGGTCTGCTCACGATGGCTGGACGTGCTGTCGGCATCGAGCAGCCGTGGTTCACGGCGCATATCCGTCAGCCGTCGGAGATCGCCGATCCGGAAAAGCGCTACTCGCTGACTGTCGATGAGATCAGGGCCATCAATCCCAACACCCTGAACCTCCCGGCCTTCCGCTGGTCGCGCGACGCGAAAGTCACGGCGGCGATCCACATGGCGGCGCCGATCCTTATCGAGAAGGATGGAAATACAGTCACCGCGAATCCTTGGCAGGTATCAATGTCAACGCTCTTTCATATGTCGGGTGATTCAGAACACTTTTTGGATCACAATGATGTCGCGAGCCAAATCAAGGCTCGAGAAGGAGCTCTCGCGAAACTCAAGGATGGCCGGAGAGTTTTCCCTCTATACGAAGGAAAGATGTACTGGAACTTCGACCATAGATACGGAACGTATGAGGGGCAAACTGAAAACCAAGCCAATAAGGGTGTTTTGCCTCGTGTCACGAAGGAACTTCACGACGATCCCAACTACAGAATTGAACCCAGGTATTGGGTCGAGGAGGCGCTAACAAACACCAAATTGGCGGATGAAGCAGAAAGATCTTGGTTCTTTTCATGGCGCGACGTTGGCATCTCAGAGCGCACGCTAATAGGGACCATTATTCCCAAGACAGCGGCCGGGCATGTAGCCCCTGTTATGTTCTCGAAACTTGAGCAAAGTAGATTTGCGTTATTGTGCACAACACTCGGTACGCTCGTTGTTGATTATGCCATTCGCCAAAAGACGATGCGCCTGAGCTTCTTTGTATTGGAACAAGCACCGATCTTGGCTCCGAGCTCTTTCGATAATGAATTGCCATGGCTCGGTGCGACGCCCGCTAACTGGTTATCCCCGCGTGTCCTTGAGCTCTGCTATACAAATGTAGAACTAACGCAATTCGCGCGAGACCTAGGGTTCGAGGGCGCTCCATTCAGATGGTCCGAAGATCGACGCCCGACTCTACAAGCAGAAATCGACGCAGCCATGCTGCACTTTTACGGGTTGAACCGCGAACAATCGGAATGGGTGCTCAACTCCTTCACCGTGCTCCGGAAGTACGAGGAGCGTGACCACAACGAGTTCCGCACCAAACGACTGGTTCTGACGGCCTACGACGCTATGGCAGCGGCCAAGGCATCAGGCACTGCATACCAGACGCCTATGTACCAGCCCCCGGCAGACATCAGCCTCTGTCATAGTGCGGACGTCTCCAAGTATGCTCAGGTCCAGCGTCCCATCGAGGTTACGCCGCTTGGGCAACTTCCGGACGCCGCATGGGCGCGCGCGGCACCGTCACCACAGCACGATCCGTCCGCCGCACTCGCTGCGATTCTGAAGTCGCTGGATGGCCCGACGCCGATCCGCACAATTCGTCTGACCGCCGCGATCATGCTGGAGCCCCACCTCTTGACGCCGATCCTTTCACCTGAGGATCAGACCCAATGGCGGCGGCTGGTGGGCCAAGAGGCAGAGCCCCGCTCTGGAAATGTCGTCGGCTTCTCGGGCCGAACCACGCCGGGATGGAATGCCGCCATCACCAACCATCGAGGCAACGGTCGACTGCTAGAAGACATCGCGGCGAGAACGTGGACTCCAGGCACAGGTCTGGAAGCTTTTGACACGTCGGGCTGGCCAGAAGGGCGCGCAAGGTTTGTGCTCGACGCGCTGCAAAACCTGGACATCGATGCAACCGTGAACGCTGCTCCTGCCGAAGTCCGAGACTGGATCGCAAATGCCGCAGCAGGATGATCTCTTCCCGGTTCCGCCACTAAGCGTTGAAGTTCCGAAAAGCCAGACGGAGCCGAGGCTCTGGGTACGACGGCTCAAGATCTGGAAGGAGCCGGGCGGCGAGGTCATTCGGGACATCGAGTTACGGCCAGGGCTCAACATCATCTGGTCGCCAGACGGAGATGACGATCCCGATGGGGGTGGCCGGGCCATCGGCCATGGCAGTGGAAAGACGCTGTTCTGCCGTTTGCTGCGCTATTGCCTCGGCGAAGTCCGCTTCGCAGACGAGGTCCAGCGCGATGCCATTTCCACCGCTTTTCTGAATGGCGTCGTCGGGGCTGAGGTGATGCTTGACGGAGTGTGCTGGGCGGTAGCGAGGCCACTCGGCATCGGTCGCAAGCACTTCGCTGTTGAAGTCGGCAACCTCGACGTCGTTGCGAAGATGGAGGGAACGGCTACGGGCATAGAGCCGCTGATCGACGCCATCGAAGCCGCGATCCTCGGCGATGGCACCTCCCGGTTGGCCAGGCTCTCAGCTGGTCAGCGGGCTTGGCCGATCGCCCTCGCGTGGGCGGCACGCGATCAGGAATGCCGTTTCGACGACGTCTTAGATTGGCGTTCATCTGCATCAGGATCGGATGCGCCGCAGCCGGCAAGTGGTGATGCCAAAGGACCTCGATTGCTCGCGATGCGGGCGTTCTTGAACGCAATCACGGATGAAGAGCAGGCTGCACGCCGCGGCGAGCAGGATCTGGCAAGCCAACTTGATCAAGCAAAACGGCAACGGTCGTTCCTCGAATGGGATCAAGCGCGGCGCGTGGAGCGCCTCGTTCGCGATCTCGGTCTTGGCGATACATCCCTGCCTGATATGCCGCTTCTTCTGGACTCCTTGAAGTCGGCCGCGAAGGAGAAACTTGCCGCCGTGACAAGACTCCCATCGGGGGTTGGCGCGGAGCTCGATGACGCCAGGCGCACTTTGCAAGATGCGCGCACTACGCTGCGCAATCTTGAACTGAAGGCCGCTGAACTCGACGCGAGATTGCCTCTCGAAGAAAAGCTACTCGCACAGATGAGCAGTGAAATTCCGGGACTCTCCGCAGCCGCCCAGTCCGCGGCTAGTCAGGTCTGTCCCATCTGCGAGGTGCCAATCGACACAGCGCTCGCGGAAGGCTGCAAGCTGTCTCACAAACTACCCGACCAAGCACAGTGTCGTGCCCGGCTGGAGGCAAAACGCGAGGACATCGATACTCAGAAAAACGAAATTGCGGGCATTAAGGATGAAATTGGCGCCCTGAAGCCCGCAATCGCTCTGGCGAGCCAAACGGCTAAACAGGCAGAGGATCGGGTGGATCGCCTCGAAAAGGCCGCTGACGCTCGAAACACAAGCTGGCGAACTGCCACTCGAGGTGTTGAGGATGTTCAGCGAGCGGCAGAAATCGTCGATGAGGTCGCGCGTGCGGAAGCTGCTATCAGAAAACTGGAAGACGCGTTGCAGGGCACCCGCGAACAGCTTCGAGGCTTCGAGGACAAGCAGGCAAAGGCTATCGGCGCTGTATCCCAGAAGTTTTCAGCGATCATTCGGCGTCTGCTCGGTGAAGACGCCAAGGGCTTTGTGCGTCTGACTGGTAAAGGCCTTGAGATTGCTGTTGAAGCCGGGGGCGATAGGCGAACGGCTGCCATTCAGTCTTTGAAAGTGCTCGCCTTCGATCTGGCTTGTCTCTGTTTGAGCGTTGAGGGCCGCACGCGGATCCCCGCCTTTCTGATCCACGACAGTCCGCGCGAGGCCGACTTGGGGCAAACGATCTATGATGAGCATTTCCGGCTATTGCATGAGCTCGAGGAGAAGCTGGCGGGTCTGACTTTTCAGTATCTGATTACAACGACAACAAGGCCACCTCATGATGTCAACATAGATCCTTGGCGACGTGCGGTATTGCGCGGTGCGCCTGGCCGCGACCGATTGTTGGGCTGTGACCTATGAGGATCAATATGCAATGATCGAAGCGCCGCAGCCCTTCGTCATCCGCCAGGAATGCGACAAGGTCGCGTTCCAGAATGGATTTCGCCGGAAGCTGGGTGAAAACGAGGGCTGGGCGTGCTTCAGCTCCACCACGGTGCCCGGCAAGATCCATCTCGCTGCGGCAGGCGCACAGGGTCCGTGGTTTCTCGCCCTCGATCACACAGGCGTCATTGAAGAGCTGGATATACCCGCGGTGGACATGCCGGGACCAGCTCTTGCCCGCTACGCCTGCGAGACGCTGGCGCAAATCTATTCCGTGTTGCCACGCATCTACCAGCTAGCGGCAAGCCTTCCTGATGCACCGCTTCGGGAGTTCCAGACGAAGGTCAAAGATCTGCCGAAAACGACCGACGCCGAACGACTCGTCGTTCAGCGGATCGGCCAGGACATCTTCCGCTCGGGTCTGATCGAGTATTGGCAGGGGCGATGCCCGCTGACCGGCATTACCGATACCGCACTGCTGCGCGCATCGCACATAATTCCATGGAAGGATTGCTCGAGCGATGCGGAGCGCCTCGACGTCCATAACGGACTCCTGCTGTCCGCCTTGTGGGACGCCGCTTTTGATCGCGGACTAGTGGCCTTCGATGACGACGGGGAGCCGCAATTCTCACCTTCCCTGAGCGAGAACGCTCGGAGTGCACTGCGGTGGCATGGTCCGATCCCTTTAACGGAAAAGCATCGTCATCAACTCGCGTGGCACCGAAGCGAGGTATTTGATCGAGTAGGTCGCAAATAGATTCTCGCATTTACTAGATTTTGAACACTGGCTCATTTCAACTTAGGCGCACGCCAACCTCAATTGGTTCAATGAAATTGGTTTCGGCGCCATCGCCCCGGATTTGTAGGGATCTCGGAAAATGCGTCAGATAACAAACGGTGGACGATAGGAAAACAACGTGTAGCGTCACGACACCCGCCAAACCTCGCCATCATCCAACCGCTTCACGTAATCCACACGCTCCCCATCCCAGTGATACGCGAAATGAGCCCCTTGGGTCGGGATCGGGATCACGTCGGGCCAGAAGACCGCGATGCATTGACCCTCGGGAAAGCGCACGCTGGGCCATGTGATGCCGTTCGATCCGGCCGCGCGGCGCTCTGCTCCGAAGAGTTGCGAGGGACGGTAGTCGTCGGGATCCAGCAGGTCGGCGCGGGCCGTGGCATCGTCGAGATCGGCGTCGATCGACCCGATCAGCTCGCGGAACTGCGAGGTCCAGCCCGGCGCTTCGTCTGTCGCGCACATGAAGCGGGCGTGGTGATGGGCGGTCTCGGCAATCGCCACCTCGGTGCGGTCGCCCGCATAGTAGAGGCCGAAGCTGCCGTCCGAGAACCGTCCGGGCCTGAGCGGCGAGCAATGCACGAAGGGCGCCATGACCCAGCTCGCACCGGGGCCGGTCACGCGGCGGGCGACGGGCACCTTGGAGAGATCGCCGATGCTCTCGCGGATGCGCGGGTTGAACTTGGCCTCGGCCGAGGCCAGTGCCTCCCAATCGGCCGGATCGGCGATGTCCTCGAAGAGGTCGATGGGCGGGTGGATCGAACGGATGATGCGGACCGTGCGCGGCCAGGTCACGCGCCGGACAGGGACATTCACCAGGCACCCCGTTCGGCATCGAGATAGGCCCGCAGGTCGATCAGGTCGGTGATCTCGCCTCGGAGCATGACGTCCAGTGCGCTTCGGCCCGCGAAGGCGGCGTTCGGCTTGCGGATCCACGCATAGCCCCGGGCAGGGTCGGTGAAGAGAGTGCGCAGCGCCTTGTGGATCCCCATCAGGATCGCCATGCGCGCGCGCAGGTCGCGGTCGATCCGGCCGATATCGCCTGTCTTCCAGCGCGCCCAGGTCCGTTGCGCCATGTCGCCCAGCAAGGTGCGGGCTTCGGCATCGGTCAGCTCCCAGGCCCGGAACAGGTTGACGGTGGTGCGCGCCAGTGCCGCGGCCTCCTCGTCGGTGATGACGGGAAGATCGGTGCGGGCGGTGACGGGCTGGATCGTGGCGAACTGCATGGCTTTCTCCTTTGGCATCAATATAGAGAATGTATGCCAAAAGGCAAGATGGGCCGTGCTGTGCCGCTTTGATCGTCTCTAACCCTATTCCCTGTCTTTGCACGCTGTGGCGCTACGCCCCTTGAAGACCTGTTGAGCGCAGCCGGTTTCCGGTTTTCTTGATGGACCCGATCCAGGGCCGCCCTTTGGGGGCCACTCACGGAACGGGGACAGCATGGCAGAGGCAGCTCGAAAACCGGAAGCGATGGCCCGCGGCGCGCGGATGCTGCGCACGGCGCTCGGGCCCGCCATCGCCGGGTTTCTGGAAGACCCGATGACCGTCGAGGTCATGCTCAATCCCGACGGGCGGCTCTGGATCGACCGTCTCTCCGAAGGGCTCTCCGATACAGGCGCCACGCTCTCGCCCTCCGATGGGGAGCGGATCGTGCGGCTCGTCGCCCATCACGTTGGCGCCGAAGTTCATGGTGCTCGCCCCCGCGTTTCGGCCGAACTGCCCGAGACCGGGGAACGCTTCGAGGGGCTTTTGCCGCCCGTGGTCACCGCGCCCTGTTTCGCGATCCGCAAACCCGCCGTCGCGGTCTTCACGCTCGCCGATTACGTCGCCGCCGGGATCATGACCGAGACCCAGGCGGCGTTGTTGCGCGAGGGCGTCGCCACGCGGGCCAATATCCTCGTGGCGGGCGGCACCTCGACCGGCAAGACGACGCTGACCAATGCGCTCCTGGCCGAGGTGGCCGGATCGTCCGACCGCGTGGTGATCATCGAGGACACGCGCGAGTTGCAATGCACAGCACCCAACCTCGTCGTTTTGCGCACCAAGGACGGCGTCGCCTCGCTTTCCGATCTCGTCCGCTCCTCGCTGCGCCTGCGCCCCGACCGCATTCCCATCGGCGAGGTGCGCGGGGCCGAGGCGCTGGACCTCTTGAAGGCCTGGGGCACGGGTCATCCGGGCGGGATCGGGACGATCCATGCGGGCTCAGCCCTCGGGGCCCTGCGGCGGATGGAGCAGCTCATCCAGGAGGCGGTCGTGACCGTGCCGCGTGCCCTCATCGGCGAGACCATCGATCTCATCGCCGTTCTCTCCGGGCGCGGGGCCAACCGCCACCTCGCCGAGCTCGCCCGCGTCGATGGGCTGGGACCCGACGGCGACTACCGCATCACCCCGGCGGCGCGGCCGACCGGGATGGATACCACTACAGGAGACCCTTCATGACCCGACCCCTTCACCGGCTGCGCGCGCAGGCCGCCCATGCTGTCACCTATGCCACCGTCACCCTGATGCTGGCCGGACCCGCCCGCGCGGCGGGGTCCTCCATGCCCTGGGAGGCGCCGCTGCAATCGATTCTCGAGTCGATCGAGGGGCCGGTCGCCAAGATCATCGCGGTGATCATAATCATCGTCACCGGTCTGACGCTGGCCTTTGGCGACACTTCCGGGGGCTTTCGCCGCCTGATCCAGATCGTCTTCGGCATCTCCATCGCCTTCGCGGCGAGCTCCTTCTTCCTGAGCTTCTTCAGCTTCGGCGGCGGGGCGCTGATCTGATGGACAGCACGTTCGAACAGCTGGCGGACGTGCCGGGCTTCACCGTTCCGGTGCATCGCGCGTTGACCGAGCCGATTTTGCTGGCCGGTGCGCCGCGGGCCTTCGCGATCCTGAACGGCACGCTGGCCGGGGCCATCGGGCTGGGGCTGCAGCTCTGGGTCGCGGGAATCGTCATCGGCCTTCTGGGCCACCTGGTCGCCGTCTGGGCCGCGCGGCGCGATCCGCTCTTCGTCGAGGTCGGGCGCCGGCATCTGCGGCTGCCCGGTCATCTCGAGGTCTGAGGGCGCGCCCATGATGAACCTCGCGGAGTATCGCCGGAAAGGGACGCGGCTCGCGGATTACCTGCCGTGGGCGGCGCTGGTGGCGCCCGGCGTGGTGCTGAACAAGGATGGCAGCCTGCAGCGCTCGGCCCGGTTCCGCGGCCCCGATCTCGACAGTGCCGTCGCGGCGGAACTCGTGGCCGTGGCGGGCCGCATCAACAACGCCTTCCGCCGCCTCGGCTCCGGCTGGGCGATCTTCGTCGAGGCGCAGCGCGTCCCGGCCGCCGACTATCCCGACAGCCGCTTTCCAGATCCGGCCTCCGCGCTCCTCGATGCCGAGCGGCGCGCGGGCTTCGCCGAGCAGGGGGCGCATTTCCAGTCGGACTTTCTCCTAACCTTTCTCTACCTGCCGCCGCCCGAGGAGGCTGCGCGGGCCGAGACCTGGCTCTACGAAGGCCGCGACAAGACCGGCGTCGATGCGGGCGAGGTGCTGCGCGGGTTCATTGATCGCACCGACCGGGTGCTGGCGCTGTTCGACGGCATAATGCCCGAATGCCGCTGGATGGATGACAGCGAAACGCTGACCTACCTGCATTCGACGATCTCGACGCAGCCGCACCGTGTTCGCGTGCCGGAAACCCCGGCCTATCTCGACGCGCTCCTCGCCGACCAGCCGCTGACCGGCGGGCTCGAGCCGCGGTTGGGGACCGCCCATCTCCGCGTGTTGACTCTCTCGGGCTTCCCGACCGCCACCACGCCAGGGATCCTTGACGATCTCAACCGGCTGGCCTTTCCCTATCGCTGGGCGACCCGCGCGATCCTGATGGACAAGACGGAGGCCGCGCGGATGGTCGCGCGCATCCGCCGCCAATGGTTCGCCAAGCGCAAAACCATCGCCGCGATCCTGAAGGAGGTGATGACCAACGAGCAATCGGCGCTGGTAGATACCGACGCCGCCAACAAGGCCGCCGATGCCGACATGGCCCTGCAGGAGCTCGGTGCCGATATCGCGGGCGAGGCCTATGTGACGGCGACCCTCATCGTCTGGGACGAGGACCCGCGCCGCGCCGACGAGAAACTCCGCCTGGTCGAGAAGGTCGTACAGGGCCGGGACTTCACCGCCATGGTCGAGACGGTCAACGCCGTCGATGCCTGGCTCGGCTCCCTGCCGGGACACGCTTACGCCAATGTGCGCCAGCCGCCGATCTCCACCCTGAACCTCGCCCATATGATCCCGCTCTCCGCCGTCTGGGCGGGCGAGGAGCGGGATGCGCATTTCGACGGCCCGCCGCTCCTCTACGGGAAGACCGAGGGCGCGACGCCCTTCCGCCTGTCGCTCCACGTGGGCGATGTTGGCCATACGCTGGTCGTCGGTCCGACCGGGGCGGGCAAATCCGTGCTGCTCGCGCTCATGGCGCTGCAGTTCCGCCGATATCCGGACGCACAGGTCTTCGCTTTCGATTTCGGGGGCTCGATCCGCGCCGCCACGCTCGCCATGGGCGGCGACTGGCATGATCTCGGCGGCGAGCTGACCGAGGGGGCGGATGCGACGGTCTTTCTCCAGCCGCTCGCCCGCATCGACGATCCCGCCGAACGCTCTTGGGCTGCGGGCTGGATCGCTGCGATCCTCGCCCGCGAACGCATTGTGATCACCCCGGAAGTGAAGGAGCATCTCTGGTCCGCCCTGACCTCGCTGGCCTCGGCCCCGGTCGGCGAGCGCACGATCACCGGGCTCGCGGTCCTGCTGCAATCCACCGATCTGAAACAGGCCCTGCGTCCCTATTGCCTGGGCGGCGCCCATGGGCGGCTCTTGGATGCCGAGATGGAAGAGCTTGGTGCCGCTTCGGTCCAGGCCTTCGAGATCGAGGGGCTGGTCGGTACCGCCGCGGCGCCCGCGGTCCTCTCCTATCTCTTCCACCGCATCGGCGACCGGCTCGACGGGCGGCCGACGCTCCTGATCATCGACGAGGGGTGGCTCGCGCTCGATGACGAGGGCTTCGCGGGCCAGCTGCGCGAATGGCTGAAGACGCTGCGCAAGAAGAACGCCTCGGTGATCTTTGCGACCCAGTCGCTCTCGGATATCGACGCCTCGGCCATCGCGCCCGCGATCATCGAGAGCTGCCCGACCCGGCTGCTCCTGCCCAACGAACGCGCCATCGAGCCCCAGATCACCGCGATCTACCGGCGCTTCGGCCTCAATGACCGGCAGATCGAGATCCTCGCCCGCGCCACCCCGAAGCGCGACTACTATTGCCAGTCGCGGCGCGGCAACCGGCTTTTCGAACTCGGCCTCTCCGAGGTGGGCCTCGCGCTCTGTGCGGCCTCGTCCAAGTCCGACCAAACGCTGATCTCGGACATCCTCGCCGAGCACGGTCGCGACGGCTTTCTCGCGGCCTGGCTCGAGACCCGCGGGGTCGGCTGGGCCGTCGAGCTGATCCCCGAGCTCACCAATCTCGCGCCGGAGCCCGCGGCGCCGGACGCCCCGATCCCCCAAGCCCCCGAACCCGTAGAGGAGACCACCCCATGACCCATGCCGCCCATCGCCTGTCCCGTCTCGCCAGCGTCTCCGCACTGGCCCTGGCGCTCGCAGCCCCCATCGGCCTGTCGCCGATCTTCGCCACACCCGCCCAGGCCTTCCTTTTCGGCGGGGGCGGGCGCATCGTCTACGATCCGCGCAATCACGCCGAGAACATCCTCTCCGCCGCCCGGGCGCTCGAGCAGATCAACAACCAGATCACTCAGCTGCAGAACGAAGCGCAGATGCTGATGAACCAGGCGCGCAACCTCGCGAGCCTGCCCTATTCCTCGCTGCAGGCGCTGCAGCAGAACGTCGACCGGACCCGGCAGCTTTTGTCCCAAGCGCAGAACATCGCCTTCGATGTCGCCCAGATCGACCAGGTCTTCCAGGAGGACTATGCCAATATCCCCATGGCCGCGCCCGAAGCGCAGCTTCTGGCCGATGCGCGCTCCCGCTGGGAAAACACCGTGGGCGGGTTGCAGGACGCGCTGCGCGTGCAGGCCGGCGTCGTCGGCAATCTCGACGGCCAGCGCGCCGAGCTCTCCGCCCTCGTCGGTGAAAGCCAGTCCGCCGTGGGCGCCCTGCAGGCGACCCAGGCCGGCAACCAGCTCCTCGCGCTGCAGTCCCAGCAGATCGCCGACCTGATCGCGGTCGTCGCCGCCAATGGCCGCGCGTCTGCGCTGGTCGAAGCCGAGCGGTCCGCGGCGGCCGAACAGGGCCGGGTCCAGCGCGAGCGCTTCCTCACCCCGGGCGCGGGCTACCAGCCCGGCAATGCCCGGATGTTCAACAACTGAAGGAGCCAGGCCCATGGAGGGATCGGTCCTCGCGCGCATCGCGGCCATCGTTTTCGTCGCCATCGCGATCACCGCGGCACTGGTGGAGATGGGCCGGGACGAGGAAGGGCAGGCGGTGCCTCCGGCAGCTCCCCTCCTGCCGGAGACCGATCCCTTGCGGGCAGAACAACGGCGTTGCCAGGAACTGGGCGAGGCTGCGGCCTCCGATCCCGACTGCTTCGCCGTCTGGGCCGAAACCCGCGACCGCTTTCTCGGGCGCGACCGGACCGGGGGCGAGTGAGCCATGGGCGGCACCGGCGTCATCGACACCTTCCTCGGGGTCTTCACTTCCTACATCGATTCTGGCTTCGGGCTGCTCGGTGGCGAAGTCGCCTTCATCGCCAGCACGCTCATCGTGATCGACGTGACGCTGGCGGCACTCTTCTGGGCCTGGGGCGCCGATGACGACATCATCGCCCGTCTCGTGAAAAAGACCCTCTTTGTCGGTGTCTTCGCCTGGCTTATCTCCAACTGGAACAGCCTCGCCGCCACCGTCTTCGACAGTTTCGCGGGGCTGGGGCTCTTGGCCTCCGGCACCGGTTTCTCGCCCGCCGATCTCCTGCGCCCCGGCCGCGTGGCGCAGACCGGTCTAGATGCCGGGCGCCCGCTTCTGGAATCCACCGCCGATCTCATGGGTTTCGTCGCCTTCTTCGAGAACTTCATCCAGATCGCTTGCCTGCTTTTCGCCTGGGCGCTGGTGCTCCTGGCCTTCTTCCTCCTCGCAGTGCAACTCTTCGTGACGCTGATCGAGTTCAAGCTTACGACCCTCGCGGGCTTCGTGCTGATCCCCTTCGGCCTGTTCGGCAAGACCGCCTTCATGGCCGAGCGGGTGCTGGGCAATGTCGTCTCTTCCGGCATCAAGGTGCTGGTGCTGGCGGTGATCATCGGCATCGGCTCGACGCTCTTCGGCCAGTTCACCGCCGGGTTCGGGGGCGTGACGCCCACCATCGACGAGGCCATGGCGATCGTGCTGGCCGCGCTTTCGCTCCTTGGTCTCGGCATCTTCGGCCCGGGCATCGCCACCGGCCTCGTCTCGGGCGGGCCGCAATTGGGCGCAGGCGCGGCCGTCGGCACCGGGCTCGCCGTCGGCGGGGCTGCCGTCGCGGCGAGCGGCGGGGCCATGCTCGGCGCCCGTGGTGCCGGGGCGCTGGCCTCGGGCGGTGCAGCCGCGACGCGCGGGGCTGCTGCCGCCACCGGGGCCGCGTCCACCGCCTACAGCCTCGGATCGATGGGCCAGACCGGGGCCGCGAGCGTCGCTTCCGGTCTCGGCGGCGTGGCAAAGGCCGCGGGATCAGCCGCTGCGTCGCCTCTGCGCCGGGCCACCGCCTCGGCCTCCGAAGCGGTCAAGGCAAGCCACGCCGCCGGTGCACGCGCGGGCTTCGCCGCCACTGGCGGCACCTCCTCGCTCGGCAGCGGGACAGGCGCGTCGAGCACAATGACCGCCACCGCAGGTAGTCCTCCGGCCTGGGCGCGCTCCATGCGCCGCAGCCAGGCCATGAGCCATGGCGTTTCCGCCGCCACCCACGCGCTGCGCGCCGGGGACAGTCCCGGCTCCGGCGCCTCCGTTTCCCTTTCCGAAAGCGACCGAACATGAGCCTCTTCAAACGCGCCGCCGCGCATTACGGCAAGACCCCGGAACCCGAGACCCCCTACCAGAAGGCCGCGCAGGTCTGGGACGAGCGCATCGGTTCCGCCCGGGTGCAGGCGAAGAACTGGCGCCTCATGGCTTTCGGCTGCCTGGTCCTCGCGGGCGGTTTCGCCACGGCGCTGGTCTGGCAATCGGCGCGCGGCACCGTGGTGCCCTACGTCGTCGAGATCGACCGGCACGGCGAGGCCCGCGCCGTCGAGGCGGCCAGCGCCGGGTATCGTCCGAGCGACCCGCAGATCGCCTGGCATCTCGCCCGCTTCATCGAGGAGGTCCGGGGCCTGCCTGCCGATCCGATCGTCGTGCGGCAGAACTGGCTCCGCGCCTATGAGTTCACCACCGACCGCGGCGCACTGGCGCTGAACGACCATGCCCGGGCCAACGATCCCTTCACACGGGTGGGCGAGGACCAGGTCTCGGTCGAGGTCTCGAGCGTCATCCGTGCCTCTCCCGACAGTTTCCGGGTGGCCTGGTCCGAGCGGCACTACGAGAACGGCCAGCTCGCGCGCACCGAACGCTGGACCGCCATCCTGACCATCGTCATCGATCCGCCGCGCACGGCCGAGCGCCTGCGCGCCAATCCCCTCGGAATCTATGTCAACGCGATCAACTGGTCGCGGGAGATGAGCCAATGACCCGACCGATCCTGCCCGCCATCCTCCTGGCCACCACGCTTCTGGCCGGCTGCGCCCGCGACCGCCCGCCCGAATTCGCCTATGACGACGCGGTGCCGCCCTTGCCGGCGCCGCCTGCCACGGCACCCGATGACCGGCCGCGCCCGCTCCATGTCCCACCCGCCTGGACCCCGAGCCGGGGCGGGGAGGCGGCGGCGACTCCCGTCGCGCAGGTCGGCAATGCCAATGCGGCGGCCCGCGTCGAACCCCGGCAGGCGGGCTATTTCAACGCGATCCAGATCTACCCCTGGTCCGAGGGTGCGCTCTATCAGGTCTACGCCGCCCCCGGCCAGATCACGACCATCGCGCTCGAACCCGGCGAACGTCTCGCCGGCACCGGCCCGATCGCGGCGGGCGACACCGCGCGCTGGATCATCGGCGACACCGAAAGCGGCGCGGGCCGCGACACCCGCGTCCTCGTTCTCGTGAAACCGACCCGGCCCGATATCCGCACGAACCTCGTGATCTCGACCGACCGGCGGACCTACCTGATCGAGCTCAACGCCAGCGAAGAGACCTGGATGCCCGCCATCTCCTGGGCCTATCCGCGCGCGCCCGACGCCCCGCGCGTCGTGCAAGCCACGCCGCACATCCCGCCCGCGCAGGCCCGCAACCACCGCTACGGGCTGCAGGGGGACAGCCCGCCCTGGCGGCCGGTTTCCGTCTTCGACGACGGGCGCCGCGTCTATGTCGTCTTCCCGCGCGGCATCGCCCAGGGCGAAATGCCGCCGCTCTTCGTGCTCGGCACCGATGGCGAGTTGGAGATCGTCAACTCCCGCATCCACGGCAACGTGCTGATCGTCGACCGGCTCTTCGGTGCGGCCGAGCTGCGCCTCGGACGCGGACCCCGGCAGGAGGTTGTGCGCATTCTGCGGATCGAACCCCAGACCGAAGCAACGGTGGTGCGGCAGAACGCGGAGCGGGGGACATGAGCGAGACATCGACCGATACCGCCGCCGCCATGCGCCTGCGCGCCGATCCGCCGCGCGTCACAAGGATTTCCCGCAGGGTGATTGTCGGGCTTGGCGTTGTCGCAGGGCTCGGGATCGGTGCCGCGCTGATCTACGGCCTGCAGCGCCCGGACCGAACAGCGGCCCCGGAAGAGTTGGTCACCACGGACCGCCGCCAACCCGCCGATGGTCTCCGCGATCTGCCCGGCAGCTATGACGCGATCCCACGGCTTGGACCGCCCCTGCCGGGCGATCTCGGTGGCGGCATCCTCGACGCGCAGCAACGCGGTCAGCCCATCGCGGCCCCAAGTCTCGCGGTGCCGACCATGGACCCGGCGGAGCAGCAGCGCCTCGCGGAACTGGAGGCGGCGCGCGTGAGTGACCTGTTCTTCCAGACACGGCCCGGGGCGCCCGTGTCCCCGGGGTTCCAGATGCCACCTGCGGCACCGGGGAGCAGTCTGGCCGCCACCCCGGAAACCGATCCACGCCAGGCCTTCCTGACCGCTCCGACCGACCGCCGAACGGTCGCGCCCGACCGCGTGCAGTCGCCAGCATCTCCTTACCTCCTGCAGGCCGGCTCCGTCATCCCGGCCGCGCTGATCACCGGCATTCGTTCCGATCTGCCGGGTCAGATCACCGCGCAGGTCACCCAGAACGTCTACGATAGCCCCACGGGAAGTCTGCTTCTGATCCCGCAGGGCACCCGGCTGATCGGCGCCTATGACGACAGCGTCACCGTGGGCCAGCGCCGCGTTCTCCTGGTCTGGACCCGGCTGATTTTCCCCGATGGACGATCTCTTGTCCTCGAACGCCAGCCCGGAGCGGATTCCGCGGGCTATGCCGGTCTGGAGGACCGCGTCGACAATCACTGGGGCAGCATCCTGCGCGCCGCGGGCCTCTCGACCTTGCTCGCCGTCGGCGCGGAACTCTCCCTCGACGAGGAAGACCGCTTGGCCCGTGCCCTCCGCGACGGGGCCCTCGACACGATCAACGAGGCCGGGCAGCGCATCGTTCAACGCCAGCTGGAGGTTCCGCCAACCCTCACCATTCGCCCGGGCTTCCCCGTCCGTGTGATCGTCACGCGCGATCTCGTCTTCGCGCCGTCCGGAGGCTGACATGACCAAGCTGAAACTGGGACCTATCGCGGACGACAAGCCTGTGAAACTGACCGTGGAACTGCCCGCAGAGCTGCATCGCGACCTGATCGCCTATGGGGAAATCCTCGGCCAAGATGCGGGGCAGGGGCCGATTGAGCCCAAGAAGCTGGTGGTCCCCATGCTCGAGCGCTTCATCGCAACGGATCGCGGATTTGCGAAGGCGCGGCGTGCACCGCGCGGGACGACAAAGGCGCCGTTGCGCCGTGGGGAGGCCTGACTGGCACCATCCTTCTTATTGAATACGGTAATAACCCGTCTGGTTTTGGCAAGACTGACGCCATTTTACCGATAAGGATAAGATGGCTTGAAATCCCGGACATCCACCGGTATATTTACCGAAAAGGGTAAGCCATATCGCGATGACCATGGAGATCGAACCGAACCTGCTCGCCGATGTCGGGCGACGCCTCCGGGCGCTGCGTGCGGATCAGGAGCTCACGCTCGAACAGCTTGCCCGCCTGACCGGGATCAGCGCGCCCGCGTTGTCGCTGATCGAGACGGGCAAGCGCGATGCCCGGCTGACGACGCTGGCGAAAATCGCGGCGGCGCTTCGGGTGCCGATCAGGACCTTGCTGGAGGATCCCGCAGATGCCGCCAGCACCGGTGGCGACCTCCCCGCGGAAGGCTACGATCTCGGGGACTACCTGTGACGCGATCCGTGCCGGTCTGGTTCGATGCGCTGCACGTGGCCGATGTCGAGGTCGCCTCAGATGGCGCGCTCTCGCTGCGCTACGCGGACCGCTGGCGCCAGACGAGGGGCACGTTTCCGCTGTCGGTCACGATGCCTCTGCGCGCGGCCCCGTACACGTCCGAAATCATCTCGCCCTGGCTCGCGAACCTCTTGCCGGAAGAGGAGCAACTGCGCAGCCTCACCCGCTCCCTTGGCCTCGATCAGGCGGATGCGCTGGCCATGCTCGAACGGATCGGCGGCGATACGGCCGGCGCGCTGTCCTTCGGACTGGCCTCCGACCGCAGCCGTTGGGGCTATCTCCCGCTCACCGATCTCTACGGCATCGACACCCCCGCGGCGGCGCTTGATCGCCATTTCGAGGATCTCGGCAGCCGACCGTTTCTGGTCGGGGAGGAGGGCGTGCGACAATCGCTGGCCGGCGGCCAGAAAAAATCCGCGCTGGCGGTGCTCGATCCCGATGGCAGGCCGGTGCTGCGCCTGCCCGAACCGGGCGATGTCCTGGCCGTCCCCCTGCACGGCGCGCCGTCGACCCTGATCGTGAAACCGGACAACCCCAACCTTCCCGGCATCACCGAGAATGAGGTCTGGTGCCTTCGGATTGCCGCAGCCCTGGGGCTGGAGGCCGCGCAGGCGACCATCCTGCAAGCCGAGGGCCGCAGTGCGATCGCTGTCCTGCGCTATGACCGACGGCTCGGTCGCCAGGGCCAGCTGGTGCGCCTCCACCAGGAGGATTTCGCGCAGGCCAATGGCCTGCCCCCGGGCCGGAAATACGAGCGCGGCACGCTGCCCGGGCTCGATCTGAAATCCCTTCTGGAGACCGGGCGGCATGTCAGCGCGCGCGATGCGCTGGCCTTGCTCGATCAGGTCATCTTCAACATCCTCGTCGCGAACACCGACGCGCATGCGAAGAACTACTCGCTGATCCTGCCGCTTGCCGAGGCGCCCCGTCTCGCGCCCCTCTACGATGTCTCCTCGGTGCTGGCCTGGCCCCATGTGGTACAGGCCTTCGCCCAGAACATCGCGGGCAAGAAGCGTACGGCCAATGGCATCGCGGGCCGGCATTGGGAGGCGATTGCCAGCGAGATCGGCTATCGCCCGACTGATGTCCGGAACCGTGTGCAGGAGCTTGTCGATCGTCTTGTGGCTAACCGAGTGCGCGTCACCGGAGAGGTCGCAGCCTTGCCGGGTGCAACGGCCGGATATGTCGCGCAGACTTCGGAGCTTGTCGAGACCAATGCGCTCCGGATCGCCGGGCGCCTCTAGGGCGCGGGCTCACCATTGACGATATGGTTTTCTGACGGACCGGTGTCTTCCGAGCGGCGCTCTTGTTTTGCTCGGGACGGACGGGTCACACCGGACGTCGCTGACGCGCGTTTATCTTGCCTCGGAAGCGCTCAGGCTGCGACCACGGCAGGCAAAGTCTGCGCCAACAGGCGTTTCAGGGCTTCGACATGCGCATGTGCAGGGCCGGTGACATCCAGAGTCGCAACTTGAAGTGTCTCTTCGGCGCTGTCGCTGCCGATCGCGTAGCGGGTCGAAATCGGCTCGGGCGGCAGATCACCATGATGTGGATAGAGCAGCATGACCTCCGGGCAGCGGTAGAGCTTGCCATAGGCCATCAATTGATACACGTCGGCCTGGCTGACACCCTGCTTCGGGTCGTCGATGCGCGGTGCCATCCGTTTCCATTTGGTGTCGATGACGAGGACGGTTCGATCCCCCTGCCGGATGATGAGGTCCGGCTTGGTCCGAAACCGGCCCGTACCCGCTTCGAACAGGCAGTCAAGGTGGCCGCCTTGCGCTGCGACACGGTAGCCGCTTCCGGCCAGAGCACGCGTGACAAGTCTGGCGACGTATTGCTCGAACAAGGCATTCATCTCGAACAAGAGTGCATGACCATCTGTAGCCCCGGCGCTGGTCTGCTGATGCCTATCCCCGAGTAGGAGCCGCGCGAAAGAAAGAAGCTCGCGCCACCGCTGATTGGTCCGATCCAGTATGATCTGGCCCCATCGCAGCGCGGGGGCGGGAACCTCTGTCACGTCCGCATAGGCGAAGCCCAACTCGCGCAGGATACGCTGATTGTCGGGGGCCTGAGCCACACGCTGCAAACGGGTCACGGCGGCGCGCATCACCTGATTAAGAGGTATATCACAAGACAGGTCATCGTATCGACAGGCCAGCTTCTGCGGCGCCACCGCATGGCGAGAAAATTGCCGGGTGACGTCGAGCCTGCCGCGCTGGGCAGGGAGGTCGTCTGCGTGATCCACATACCGGCGCGGCAGTCCCATGCGCACAGCTTCCATCAGGCGCGCACAAAACAGCCGGATCAACAATTCCAGAATTGTGTCCTTCTGCCATCCCAGCTGGGCCAGCGAGCCCGCATCGATGCGCAGATCGTGAACCACCGCCAACATGTGGATGAGACGGTTGCGAAGGGCTTCGTCAGAGGCGTCATGTTCTCCAATGCCCTCGATCTTCGGGAGGATCTCCAACTGACAGCCCGGCGCGGCAATCACGCCGACCACGCCGCGCGCCCGCAACCCTTTGCGGCCGTGTTCGAGCACGCCTTCGCCGCCACGCCCCGCGAAACTCGAGCGCGCCGCAACGGCGGCAATTCGATCAGCCTCGGCGGGCGGGATGGTCGTGTCGTCATCGCCGTAGCCGATGCGCTGCCATTCGCGGAGCGTGCGACGGATCATGAACCGAGCAGCCGCGCGTAATCGAAGCTGTCTTCGCGCACGTCCCACCGGAAACGCGGCATCGCCTCGCCATTGTCGAGCCCCGGCGGTGCCGTCAGGACGGACCTGTTCAGAAAGCCGCCCTCTATCGGCCCGTCATGCGTTTCCAGATCGCCCAGCACTGCGGCGATCTTGCCCCAGTCTTCGAAGAAGTACTCGGCGAGCAGAGGGATCACCTTGTGCCGCATGACCTCGTCCACATCCGCTCGAGTGTCGCAGCCGGTGAAATAGCCATGACCGATCTGGTGGTCACGGTCATAGAGGTATTCGATCCGTTCATTGATGATCTTCAGGAGGGTCGGTAGATCGATGCCCGTTCGGGCCGCAGCCTCCTTCAGAATAGCCGGGTTGGGCATGATTTCGCGAAATGTGAACCGCCGCCGCAGAGCGGTATCGAGCAGGGCGATGGAGCGGTCTGCCGTGTTCATCGTTCCGACGATATGCAAGTTTGATGGAACACCGAACTCGTCCCCGGAATAGGGAAGGCGCACCTTCAGATGGTTCGGTTGGCCGAGCCGTTTGTCCGGTTCCAAGAGAGTGATCAATTCGCCGAACACCTTGGAAATATTGGCGCGGTTGATCTCGTCGATGATTAGAACGAAAGGTTCGGGTTCGGATGGCCCCTCGTTCTGCTGGCTGTTCATGTAGCGTTCCAGGGCCGGCACGTTGAGCTCGGCGTCATAGAGCGCGTAAATCGACTTTTGTGAGAATTTGCGGGAGTAGATTTCATCGACAGGCACGCCTTCTCGATCGACCCATAGCCAACGGACAGCGCGACGATGGGCATACCCGCCTTCAGGGCGAGGGGCGAATTCGTAGCCGCCGGTAAACTCCCCTATGGCCCGAAACAGGCCATTGCCTTTCGAGACGATGACGATGTCACCGTCTCGGACCCAGTTCCGGAAGATGAAGGGCATTTGCACTACGCCGGATCGCGCATCCACATTGCCGTTTTGGTCGCCGTGGGCTTTGCACGCCTCGATGATCGCTTCGCGGTTTCCGAACTTGTCGTCTGACCAGTCGATGTCCTCGAAGCCGAGGAGTGCGTAGCCGCCCTTGATCGCCTCCTCGAAGAGATGGGCGTCCTCAGGGTTGTTCGCCTCTCCGATCGACATCTTGAAGACCTGGCGGCCTTCAACACGGACCATCTCCTCGTCGGATGCATGTCCACGGCTGGTCTCCGCGCGTTTCGCGATACGCCTGAAGATACCGGGCACCGTCTGCAGCCGAAAACCTGCCGAAGATGTATCCTCACCATCATCCGCGCCTGTCATCGGCTGTCGTCCCTCGACGAACTCTTCATAGGCCATCGACTGGTGAAACGTGACGAATTCGATCCGTCCCGCAGCCAGCAGGCCTTGGTAGACGGCCATGAGATCGTCGCGGTCCTCCGGCACTTCCTCCCCACATAGCCTTACGGCTTCAGCCGCCGTGCGATAGGTCTTTCCAGTGCCAGGCGGGCCGAACAGGATCAGATTTTCGGGAAGCATGTTTCGGGCTCCTTCCGTCATTTGACCGCCAGCAACGTCAGGGTCATTCGAAAATGGTTTTTGAGTGGTCTTGTCCAGCGCGATCCAAAGAAACCCTTGAATGTCGAGCCAGTCTTGCGGTCGCCATGCCCACGTATCCCGCATGATAGTAAAGAGCTCCGCGAAGACACGTGCGAAACGCCCATAGTCGACACGCATATTGGCAGTCGACTCCACGAAGAGTTTCTCGCCGGTTAGCTCTTCCCACGCTTCATTGATGCGGGTGATCTTTAGTGGTGCTGCTTCGGTCGGACGCACCATCGCCAAAGATGAGAACACGATGTTCAAGCGCTCACCGTAGGTCAGCGATGTTGCCCCACGCTCTCGTAGTTCAACGAAACTGTCGTATGCTTTGTCGAGCGCGATGGCGGCTGGTTCATCAGTGCGAAGCAGCCTACCTATCGTGGCATAAAAATCCTCCGATGTGTCGGGAGCGTTCTTTGTGATGGCGTCTTCCGTTTGCCAACGAACGAACGGCCCATCCTTCGCTGCGGTCTTCAAGATCTCGAACACTGATTTCCCGAGTGTTTCATCTTGGGTATCCGTGGCAATCGCTTCTTGAACCCGCTCGATTGCCGCCAGTTTGTAAGCCTTCTCACCTTTCGCCCAACCCTCGCCGGGGCTTTCGAAGGTTTCGAAATCTGGGCACAGGTCCAGGAACCGCCTTCGCAGCTTCTCAAGTGCGCTAAGGTTCACGCTTGTCGTTTCCAAGCTGAAACGAAACACCGTGGCCGAGCTTTGGTCAGCTCCAATCCGTTCCGGAGCGCTGACCTGTGCGAGGTCCTGGAAAATCTTCCCCGCCAAAGCCTGACAAATGTTTGGCCAGGCTTCATTCAGATTGAGCGCCGTGTTCACGTCACGAACGAGCACGTCGACATGGGATGCACCTTCTTCACGGGCCGGTTCGATATACTGTTCCAACACGTGCTGGCGAATGCGATCTGCATCCTTTGCGGCGCCCGGCGGCTCGCCAGCAATAAATCGCCCGTACTGCGCCAACCAACTGCTCCAATTCGACAGCCGATTGTGCGGCTTTTCGGAGTCCGGCATCAGGATTCGATAGTCTTCACCTCCGGAACGCGCGTCGTTACGCATTGCTTTGAGACGTTCCCTGAGCCCCGAAAATTGATCGACCTCCCAGGCCTCCTCGAGATTCTGATAGGGCATACCAAGCGTTGCGAGGTTGCGCTCTATTGTACGAACTGCATAGGTCCGCGAGTTTCGCCCTGCTTCGGTTTGCGCGCCGCCTTGTTCCAGCCACGCCTTAAATTCGTTCTCATCCTTCAAATCAGGGCCCTTCACTATTTATCTGTGTGCAGCATCCTACGGGGCTGTGCTGGTCGGCAAAATTCCCAACATCGAGGGGCTGAAAAAAACATTCGAGGCCCCCAGTCTTGACCTTGCCACCTCTCCGCCATCTGCAAGGCTACGGGCTATGGCAACGGCCAAGCCAGGTAAGCTTGCACTGCGGCGGGCAAGATCCTTCCTGATCTCATCTCGCAAGGCACGTCGCAGGTCTGCGGCCTTGGTGCGGCGCGAGAGTGCCTGATCGACCGCAGCCCGGCCGCCAAGATCAGGGAAGTCTCGGGTAGTGCACACCCATTTGCCACGACCCTGTGCGCAGATGCGCTTCATGATTTTGTCTGCGATCGTGATCATTTGGTCTCGCGTCTTGAGCTTCAGATATCGGAATTATAGACAGTATTTCAGATAGATGTAACCTGAGTTGGCGGAGCCACATAGGGCTGATTGGCGAACGTCCCATTGGGTCGATATTACGAGAACAAAGAGTTGCCCGACGACACCAAAACCCACGTCTCCCGCTCCAGACAAGTCACGAGAGAAGTACTTTACGAAAAGGTCTGGTCGACACCGATCAGCCACCTGGCGGCCGAGTATGGTGTCTCTGGTTCCTATCTCGCGCGGGTCTGCGCAGCTCTAGCCGTGCCGCGGCCTCCCGCTGGCTACTGGCAAAAGAAGGCGGTCGGAAAGGCCTCTCCACGACCTCCAATTCCCCTCGCAAAGCCGGGCGATCAGCTTGTCTGGTCCGCGGACACGCCGCTTGCGCGTCCCGTGGTGCCCGCCGCCAGATCCTCGGTGTCGTCACCTAGTCGTGGCAGGCAACGCAAGGATGCCCGGCACCCAATCCTTCGCGGCGTCGAGCCGCACTACCGCAAGACGCGCAAGATCGACGAGTACGAGTTTCTCCGTCCCTACAAGCTCCTTCTGCCGGACATCTTGACGTCCGAGGCGCAGCTGCCACGCGCATTGGATCTCGCGAATGCGCTCTACGATGCGTTCGAGCGAAAAGGCTATCCCGTCACCTTCGCCCCGCCTGATCAACCAATGTTTCGGGCGCAGATCGAAGAGCGGGAGGTTCCGCAGAAGGATCGCAAATACGGGCGCTATTCCTGTGGGAAGATCTGGGAGCCCCATCGCCCGACCGTCGCCTATATCGGCGAGGTTCCCATCGGTCTTGCGCTCGTCGAAATGTCCGAACGGGTCGCGCTCAGATACTTTAAGGGCAAGTATGTGCGCGACGACAGTGCGGTCGTGAAGGCCGCCAGGCCGCACCAACTGGTCCACTCATGGACGACCGAGAACGATGTGCCGTCCGGGCGCTTCCGGCTTGTCGCCTACGCACCGCGCCGGGACGTGGAGTGGTCGGCGATATGGCAAGAAACACCAAAGCGCGGCTTGTCGTCCATGTTTCCGCGGATCGTGAAGGAGCTGGAAGCCGTCGTGCCGGACCTGAAGTCCAAGACTGCAGAGGCCGAGGCGGCGGCGATCCGAAAGCAACTCGAATGGGAGGAAAGGCAGGAACGCTGGAAGCGCGAAGAGGACCGACGCAACTCGGACAAGGCCCTTGCCCAAAGCCGCGAACAACTTTCCGAAGTGATCCGGAAATGGTCCGCCGCGATGTCGATCGAAAGCTTTTTTCGCGAGGCGGAAGAGCGACTTGCCGGCGTCGAGGCCAACAGGCGCCAGGCCTTGTCCTCTCGGCTTGATCTGGCACGGTCCATGATGGGAACGCTCGATCCGCTGGAGTTTCTGGAACAGTGGGTGGCACCGGATGAGCGTTACACGCGCCTCTATCAAGACGATCAAGATTAATTTATATCAGATACTTGGTGGGCATTTGTCATGTGTCACCTCTAAGCTTCCGAACCCGTTTCCTCCGAAGCCTGGTGGCATCTTATCGCCGCGCTGAACTTCTCTTGCGCTGCCTTGGATCCCGCGTCGTAACTTCCGCGATCCAGCTCCAGTCCTCGAACTTGTCGCCGGTTTGGCGCAGGTGGGTGTAGCGCTTGAGCGACGTCCAGGATCGGTGGCCGGAAACAGCCGCCGCGTGTGGAACGTTGTAGCCGATCTCGAACAGGCGCGAGACGCCTTCGTGCCTGAGGTCATGGAACCGCAGATCCTTGATCCCCAGAAGTTGCGTTGCCCGAGTGAACGCAGCACTGATCGCGTCGGTCGAGTAGGGGAAGATCTGGCTCGCGTGTTTGGGCATCGCCTCGATAATCGCCAGCGCCGGATCGGGCAGATCGCACCAGACGTCGTTGCCCATCTTCTCGCCGGGGTTCTTCATGTCGCGCACAAGGACGCGTTTACCCTCTTTGTCCAGGTCCGCCCATTTGATCCGGGTGATCTCCTCCTGTCGCCGGGTCGAGAAGATCGCAAAGGCGATGACGCGATGCATCGGGACGGACGAGGGGCGGCGGATCGAGCGGTCGAGGAAGTGCGCCATCAACTGCTCGAGCTCGTCCAGTGTTGGGCGCCGATCGCGGTGACGGCTCTTCTGGGTCAGGCCCAGCTTCTTGGCGACGATCATCGCATTGCGCATCGCGCGCTCGTCCAGCGGATAGTTCCAGGCTGGACCGGCGACGGTGAAGACCGCGCTGAGATGTGACAGGTAATTCGACACGGTCTGCGGCGAGACACCGGTATTCAGCTTCTCCTTGGCGAAGCTCACAATGTCGGCGCTGTCGATCTGGGCACACAGCTTGTTCGCGATATCGAACTCCTTGATGCTTTTCAGCACCTGCGCCTTGGTCCGACCAATTGCCTTCGCGCTGTCTTCCACATATTTGTCGATGGCGTCGCCGAGGGTCACTTCGCGGCGGCGTGTCTCTCCGATGGGCAGGTTTTCGAGGGCGCCGGGCTTGGCGAGGTCCTTCTCGCGCTTCTCGATCCAGGCCGCGGCGGTCGAGCGCAGCTCGAAGGTCCGGTTCTCGCGCCAGACGGTTTTCCCAGCCCGCCGAACAGCGATCTGGGCAAGCCAAGCGGCAGAGCCGTCTTTGCGCTTTCGCTTGATAATGGTACCCATGGGGTTACAACATTTGGCCCAAGTTACAACATTTGTTGTAAATTGTACCCGAAATGGGCTCGATTTACAACAAATGAGACAGGAACCGGCTTGAAGACTGAGCGATAAATGGCTGATAAAAATAAAAAATCCAATGATTTCAATATGCCGGTTTTAGCTGTCGCGCCGATGATGGACTGGACCGACCGGCATTGCCGGGCGCTGCATCGTCGCATCTCGGCCAATGCGCTGCTGTATACCGAGATGGTGACGTCGCCTGCGCTGGTGCGCGGGCAGGCGTTGCACCTTCTCGCGCACGGGGGCGAGCATCCGCATGCCCTGCAACTGGGCGGCTCGGACCCGGACGAGCTGGCTCAGGCCGCGCGGCTCGGCGAAGAGGCGGGGTATGACGAGATCAACCTCAATTGCGGATGCCCGTCCGACCGGGTGCAATCGGGCACGTTCGGCGCGGTGCTGATGCGGGACGCCCCGCGCGTGGCCGACTGCGTGGCGGCGATGGCCGGTGCGGTGACGATGCCGGTGACCGTCAAGTGCCGCATCGGGGTGGACGAGCAGGAGCCGCGCGAGGTGCTGCCCGACTTCATCGACCGGGTGACGCGGGCAGGGGCGCACCACGTGATCGTGCATGCCCGCAAGGCGTGGCTGCAGGGGTTGAGCCCCAAGGAAAACCGCGACATCCCGCCGCTCGACTATGACCTCGTGCGCGACATGCGCCGCGCCTTCCCGGATATCCGGCTGTCGGTCAACGGCGGCATCGACACGCTGGAAGACGTCAAGGGGTTGCTGCGCGACGGGTTCGATGGCGTGATGGTCGGGCGCGCGGCCTACCACGCGCCGATGGACATCCTTGGTGCCGCCGATGCCGAGATCTGGGGGCAGGGCACGCCCGCGAGGGCAGAGGACGTCGTCCGCGCCATGTTCGGCCATATCGAGGATCATCTGGCCGCCGGTGGACGCCTCAACCAGGTGACCCGCCACATGCTGGGCCTCTTCGCCGGACGTCCCGGCGCGCGCGGCTGGCGGCGGCTGTTGAGCGAAGAGGCGCACGCTCCCGGCGCGGGGATCGAGGTGCTGGAACGCGCGCTTGCGCGTATCCCGCCGATGGGCGACGCGCTGCCCCGCGCGGTCTGACCCTTGGACGCCAACCTGACCTTGCAGATACAGGCCTTCCAATCGGTTGGCTGGGTCCGGTTTCCCCGCGACCCGCGCGTGATGGCATGGGTCGACGCGGCCCGCCCGGTGGCCGAGGCCGCCGTGGCCGATCCCGCGAACGCGCACTGGCTGCAATGCGAGGGCACGTGGTTCGTGGGTGTCGATGCGCTGCCGAACGATACGCATGGAGCGGTTCCGGGTGGCGCGCCGCTGGAGGCACCCGCGCTCGACCTCTGGCGCGCGATGGGCCACGCGGTGCCACCGCTGCACCGTGCGCAGGTGTCGGTCACCTATTGCGGCTACCCGCGCCCGCGCGCCGGGGAAAGCGAGGGCGCGTGGCGGTACCGCCTGAACCGCGACGCGGCGCATGTGGACGGCCTCTTGCCCGAAGGCCCGGACCGGCGGCGCAAGCTGCGCGAGCCGCATGCCTTCATCCTCGGCCTGCCTCTCAACCCCGCGCATCCCGATGCCGCGCCGCTGGTCGTCTGGGAGGCGAGCCACCACGTCGTCGCCCGCCACCTGCGCCCGCTGTTCGACGCGCACCCGCCCGAGGACTGGCCCGACATCGACCTGACGGATGCCTACCACGCCGCGCGCAAGGAAGCCTTTGCAACCTGCGCGCGTGTGCCGGTGCCCGCAGGGCCGGGCGAGTGCCTGTTGCTGCACCATCTGTGCCTGCATGGCGTCGCGCCGTGGACCGCCCCCGACGATCCCGCGCAAGACGCCCGAATGATTGCCTATTTCCGGCCCGAATGGCCGGACGGGGCGGCAAGCTGGATAACCCCCGGTTGAGTTCTGTTGCCGTTTTCGAGACAGACCCGGCACAACCCGAGGTTTGATTTCTTCCGAAAAACAATAATCAAATTAAGGGCTTGCCGGAATCGTTAACGCCCGGTCATACTTTCGACATCTTTTCGTCGGAGTTCGACCATGATTTTGCTTCTGTCCATTCTCCCCCTTCTTCTGCTCGGTTTTGCCGTGGGCGCCTTCGATGGCGGCGATGACGACGACTCGTCCGGCGGTGGCGGCGGCAATGACCCGCAGACCTTCGACGGTGGCGACGGTGACGACATGTTCACCGGGGGCGGCGGCGCCGACCTGTTGAACGGCGGGCCGGGCGACGACGCGCTGTTCGGCGCGGGCGGTGACGACCAGATCGGCGGCGACGGGGGTGAGGACACGCTGGACGGTGGTCCGGGCGACGACCTGATCGAGGGGAATTCCGGGTCCGACAGCCTGCTTGGCCAGTCCGGCTCCGACACGATCATCGCGGGTAACAGCGCAGACGAGGTCTTCGGAGGCGGCGGCGCGGATACACTGGACGGGCAGGGCGGTGACGACCTTGTCGATGGCGGTTCGAACGACGACCTGCTGATTGGCGGTGCCGGTGACGACATGCTGCTGGGCCGTCTGGGCGATGACACGCTGGAAGGCGGCGAAGGGGCCGACACGATGAACGGCGGGTTCGACAATGACCTGATCGACGGCCTGTATGTCGTGGAGCCGAATTCGGCCCTGCCGACCGAGGACGCGCAGGACCCGGACGCGATCCGCGGCAGCTCGGGCGATGACACCATCGTCGTGGGCTCGGGCGACGTGGTCGCGGGCGGCGGCGACATGGACGAATTCCAGCTTGGCGTCTGGCTGGGCGCGGGCGAGGATGCCACCAACGCCGTGATCACCGATTTCGACGGGACCGAGGACATGATCTCGCTCTTCGCGCCGTCGGAAGAGGCCGTGGCCGAACTGACGGTGATCCAGCTTGCCACCGATCCCGGCGACGGTCCGGGCACGATCGACACCCAGATCCTGCTGGGCGATCAGTTGCTGGCCGTGCTGGAGGGTGTGTCAGACCTGACCGAGGACGACATCACCGTGGTCGTCGATCCGACCCTCTTCACGGCGGACGCGGCAGCCGCCGCCGGCTGATCCGACCCGCACCCCAAGGATATCGCGCGCGTCGACCCGCCGTCGGCGCGCGCAGGCCGTTCGGGGGCTTGAACGCCTGCGTCCAAGGGATTAGACCGCCCGCAACGGGTGATTAGCTCAGTTGGTAGAGCGCTTCGTTTACACCGAAGATGTCGGGAGTTCGAGTCTCTCATCACCCACCATCCCCACCGGATGACGCCATGAAAAAGGGCCGTGCGTGACTGCACGGCCCTTTTCATTCGGTCTGCAAGGCCCGGACTAGAACAGCGTATCCGCCGCCACCGTCTGGTCGGCAAAGACGAGCAGGTCGATGTCGATCAGCCGGTCCTCGCCTTCGTAGAACCCGTCGAGCCCGCCCGAAGCGGCATCGGTCACGATCAGGACGGTCACGTCCTCGCCACGCGTGCTGTTGTAATAGGTGCGCGTGTCGAAGGTGTAGTCTTCGAAGTTGCCGTCGAAATAGGCGCGGTCGTTGCGGGACATCCCGCTGTCGCCCCACGAATGGCCATAGATCGTGTCGTCGCCCAGCCCGCCATAGAAGCGGTCGGCGCCCTGGCCGCCTTTCAGTTCGTCGTCGCCCGAGCCCGCGATCAGCGTGTCATGGCCGTTGTCGCCGTGCAGCGTGTCGTTGCCGCCTTCGCCAAGGATCAGGTCGCGCCCGTCGCCGCCGTAGAACCGGTCATCGCCCGCCCCGCCGAACAGCGCGTCGTCGTTGCCGCGCCCACGCAGCGTGTCGTTGCCCGCCTGTGCATACAGCGCGTCCGACCCGTCGCCGCCATTCAGCGAATCCGCGCCCGCGGTGCCGAACTGGAAGTCGTCCGTCCGCGCCGAGAAGTTCGAGAAATTGACGAAGCTGACCGGGTCGTTGACGGTCGTCGTTCCCGCGCTGTTGGTAAAGCGCAGGGCGCCCGATGCGGTCTCCACCACGTCGAAGGACTGGATCGTGCCCGCCAGCGTCTGGTGATCGAAGCGCGCGCCGCTGCCGAACACCTCGGTCGCCGTCAACTGGCTGTTGAAGACGCGCACGTCCTCGATGATGCCGTTGAAGTGGCTGTGGATGTTGTCGGCCTCGCCCGCGGTGTTGTTCATGCCCGAACCACCGATGATCAGCGCCTCGCGGTTGCCGGCAAGGTTGACCGTGACATCGGTATCATAGGCCACGCGCTCGCCGTTGAGGTAGGCTTCGAACCCGGCATCGCCGAAGCTGATGGCAAGGTCGTATTCCTTGCCCGGTTCGATGCCCTGCTCGACCGTCCAGTAATGCGACTCCGTGGTGCTTTGCAGGCGGACGACCAGCGTCCCGTCGGGTTCGACATACACCGTCAGGTGGCCGCCCATCCCATAGCCTGACGCGTCCTTCGACACGATGGCCTGGTGCCCGTCCAGCACGTCCACGACGAAGTTCAGCGCGATGGTCCCGTCTTCGAGCGCGAGATCGCGGTCATGGTCGAAGACCAGCGCCGAACGTTCGTCCGCGTCGAAGGTCTGCGATCCGCCCGCGGCAAAGACCGGACGATCGCCGTTATCCGCGGCAAAGTCGTCGGGGCTGCCCAGATCATTCCCGCGCCCTGCGTTTCGGACGTTGACGGCGTCTTCGAGGGGTTCGAGGGCCTCGTCGAGGTCGTCGGAAGTGGCGACGATGCCGTAGGTGGGGGCGGCGCTGTGCTCGATGTCGGACTCTTTCACGAGGTCGCCGTAGACGGTGATCGTGCCGAGGAGATCGTCGTTATGCGCGCCGCCGTTGCGGCCCTGGTCGGAGTAGAGCGTGATGATCGAGTGGTCCATCACGCCATCGTTGTTGATGTCGCCGTAGGTGATGGAGGCGATCTGGGTCGTGTGGCCCTCGATCACGATCCGGTCGCCCTCGTCGCGGCTGAAGTCGAGGATGGTGTCGTTGCCCAGCACGTCCAGCCAGTGGTCGTGGATGTTGTCGTTCTCGCCGGCGATGCGGCCCCAGTTGATCGTGCCGTCGCTGCGGGTGTGCTCGCGGATGAAGCGTTCCTTGGCGTTGATCAGGGTCTGGAAGTAGAAGATGTCGGCGCCGTCGCCGCCATGCAGCAGGTCGTCGCCGGGCACGGGCTGGTCGGGGTAGAGCTTGCCGCCGGTCAGCTCGTTGTAGGGATCGCCCTCGTCGCGGTTGGGGTCGTAGGCGACCGCGCCCTCGCGTCCGTCGGCGCGCGAGATGATCAGGTCGTCGCCCGCGCCGCCGCGCAGCACGTCTTCGCCGTGGCCGCCGTCGATGATGTCGTTGCCGTCA
>NZ_AQQZ01000015.1 GCF_001205715.1 Pseudaestuariivita atlantica | reverse complement strand
GCAGCCTAACTATTGAACCAGAAACTCTCCGGTAAACCCGGGGCGGTTCAATTTGCACTTATCAATGTACTCGCACGCGCCGTAGCAGAAGCTGACTAACGCGTTCTCATCTTATCTTGCAGTATATGTTGGTCTCGCGTGCTAGCCTCAGGGGAAACGCATGCTTGAGGTTGTAATGATTGATCAAAACACATTTGATTTGGCGCGAGATGAGTTTTTGGCCCGCGTCAGAGCGCAAGAGCCAGGAAATCGAGAGTTCGAAGACTTCCGCACAGGCGTTGTTGGGACGCAAGAAGGATACAAGACGCTAGTTAGAAGCTCAGCTCTGGCTAACTTGCGCACACAGACGTGGACAGAACAGACCATCGGTTCAGGCGAAATACTAGATTGCATGATCGCCGCCATCGAGGTGCCCGACAACAATCTCATTATGATCGAGGCACGAAACGGCCCCGGAACGGAGGGCCACATTAAGCTCAAAGACGCAAAGGGCGATGATCGCAGAAGGCTAGAAGCGCTTGCTTACGAACTCTTTGTCGAAACAGCATTAACAGATGCAGAGCTATTCGAGGCTTGGATTGATGCAATCGGACCGATCTACCCAGTTATTTCTTACTTTTACTTCTTAAAGGATGCGCAAGAGTACACCCCGTTGCGGCCAAAATACCTAGAAAAAGGGCTACGCAAACTTGGTGTTGAACACCGTATGCAAGGCCGCTGCTCGTGGGAAAACTACCAAGGTTTCTTGGATATCTTGGCGACACTTAGACCGATGATTGCACACGGTCTTCATCTGTCCAGTATCGAACTCATAGATGCACACAGCTTTGTTTGGGTTTTGGGCGCGTGGGATGCGCCGATGGCAGGCAAGTCCGGGATGGGCAGCACACTGAATGAACTGGAGAAAACAGCTTGGGTTCTAGCCAACCGCATTGAAAACACAGTCAAACACTCAAACGGGCAGCAAGTCACTTCCACAAAGAAAGCAAAGAACACAGACGAAGCATTGAGGCAGAACGTCTTGGCCGTTTTGAAGCGTGCAAACGGGCTATGCGAAATCAGTGGGCTACCCTACGAGCTACCCTCAAACAAAACCGACACGGACATGCAGGTCTCAATCGACCGCATCGATAGCGATGGCGACTATCTGGCAGGCAACATGCAGGCAACTTGTTGGTTCATTAATCGGTGGAAAAGCAACGACAAGCAGGCGAATTTCATTAGGCTATTAGAACTGGTACGCGAAACTGAATAAGCTTGGTTGAGCTTGGGTGAAAAGCTGCGTTTTGCGAGCTTGGCCTGCCTACACAAAATCATACACACCAAAATTCCAGCGGCTTAAACCGCTGTTTTTATTGGCTGGAATTAACTGCGCATATTTTGCAAATCCGTGTACACCGGTTCGATTCCGGTACTCGCCTCCACCTTCCCTCCATCGCTGCAATCGGAATGCTCGGGTGGCGAGGTCGCGTCTTCGCGTCCGATTGGCCTTGGCCGATGGAAGGACTTGCGGTCTCTATTCCCGCAGGGTCACCAGGCGGGGCGGGAAGGCGAAGCGGGAGTCGCTGGCGGACACGGTGGCGAGGATCGCGAGGAGGCGTTCTTCGCGGAGCGCGAGGAATGACGGGTAATCGGCGGCCCGCGCGTAGCAGTAGATCTCGATTTCGATGGAATCGCGGGTGAGCGCGGTGAGGTTGACGCGGGCGCCCTCGGCGATGGCGGGACAGGATTGCAGGTCGGTGCGGAGAGCGTCGAGGATCCGGCGCAGGTCCGCGGCCGGCGTGTCGCAGCGCAGGGCGAGGACGGCGTTGAACAGGAACTGGTCGCGCACCGCGAAATTCTCGATCTGCATGGCCGCGAAGGTGCCGTTCGGGACGGTGACGATGGTGCGTTCGGGCGTCCGCACCTTGGTGGAGCGGATGCCGATATCCTCGACCGTGCCGGTCACGTCGCCGAACCGGCAGAAATCGCCGACTTCGACGGGCCGGTCGGCGACCACGTTGACCGAGCCGACGAGGTTCTCGACCGTCTTTTGCGCGCCGAGGGCGAGCGCGAGGCCGCCGATCCCCAAAGCGGCGATCGCGGTCGTGACGTCGAATCCGAGGATTTCGAGGATCTGCACGGTGAGCACGGCGAGGATCACCGCCTTGGCGACCTTGCGCATCAGGATGAGCGCGGCGATCGAGGCATTATGCGCGCCCGCCTGCACCGCCGACCGGATGACATCGGCGATCAGGTCGACGACCTTGAGGCACAGAACGGCAAAGGCCAGCCACAGGATCGTCACGGCGATCCAGTCGATGGCGCCGCGGGCCACGACCTGGATACCGATGAGGACGACCGCCTCGCGGTAGATCGTGACCGCCAGCAGGGTGCCGAGCGGAAGAAAGACGGGTTCGATGTCGAGCGGCACCGCGGAGGTGCGGCGCGCCTTCAGCAGCCAGTCGAGCGCGCCCAGCGCCAGCCGGGCCAGCCAGTAGCCGACCAGCGCAGAGAGGCCCGCGACGATCAGGATGGCCAGCCAGTGCCCGACGGGCACCGTCAGCAGCTTGACCGATTTCAGGTCCTCGGGCAGCACCCGGTCCAGCACTCCCCGCCGCGCGACGCGGTGCAGGTCGGGAATGGACGCGACGGTGGGCGCCGAGAACAGCCAGATGCTGTGTCCGCCGCTTTGCGCGACACGTTGCAGGATCAGGGGCCGGTCCCGGTTGCCCGCCGTCAGCGCCCCCACTTCTTCGAGGTCGGCGCTCATCTCGTCGGCGAGGTTGCCGTCGGGCCTCGCTGATATCTCGTCGGCGGCAAAGAAATACCCGCCGTCATCCAGCAGGTCCTTCAACTGCGTGGCCCGGCGCGCGCCCTGCCCCTTCGGCACCTCCCGCAGATCGAGGAAAAGCGCGGCCTTGTCGGGATCGGCCTCGCGCATCGCCTTGAGGTACCCGTCCACCGTGCCGCGGGGGGAGACGCGTCCATAGGGGTCGGAAAGCGCGGCGGTGTCCGCGCCATCGGGGGCGTTCTGCGCCGATCCCGGCAGCGCCGGGACGAGGGCGAGGAAGAGCGCGGCAAGAAGCGTCTGGAGAAACAGGGGCATCGGGCGCAACCGCTTACCGGACCGACCCGGCGAAACTCGCCAGCGCGGTGAGGTAGTCGCCCTTGAACAGGGCCGAGGTGCCGGTCTCGATCCGCTTGAGGCCGGTCTCGATCCCCGCCAGATCGGCAGAGATCTCTCCCACCAGCGTCTGCTCGACCTCGTCCAGCATCGCGGCTTCGGCCGGGGGTTTCATGCGCGCCGCGCCCGCGATCGCAAGGCCCGCGACGACCAGCAGAAGCACGCCCGATACCAGCGCGCCGAGGATGACGCCGAATTCAGCCGCCAGAAGCGTGAACAGGCAGAACATCAGCAGGCCGATCCCGCCGAGAGCCAGCAGCAGGGCAAAGGCCACGACGGCCATCTGCCGTGAGGCGTGCTGCACCGCGATCCTGAGGCGCATCGACTTGATGCGCCCCAGGAGGGCGAGGCGACGGAACGTGGTCGAATTCACCATCCTCCATCCCTCCGGGGTCAGCGCCGCGCGACGAGCGAGACGACGACGCCAAGCGCGAAGGCGGTCAGCACCGATTGCACGGGGTGGTGGGCGATTTCGGATTTCAGCTCTTCCTTGCCCATCTTCATGGTCGATGTGACGCGTTTCTTCATCGCCGCCATCTCCTGCTTGAGCACGTCGTTTTCCTGCGCCAGCCGGGCCATCAGGTCCGACACTTCGTCTGACAGCGTCCTGTCGGTGTTGATCGGCAGGTTTGCCGCCTCGTTGGCAAGCTCCTCGACCCGCGAGGCATTGGTTTTCTTGGTCATGTCAGTCTCCGTTCATTGGTGTGGGTTCAGGTGATCTCGCCACGTTCCGACAGGGCGATGGCGACGGGTTGGGTGGAGCGGAACTCGGAAAAGACGATCATTCCGATCACGGTGATGGGCACGCACAGGAACATGCCCGCGACGCCCCAGATGAACCCCCAGACCGACAGCGCGAGGATGACGACGAGGGGGCTGAGGTTGACCGAACCGCCGACGAAGCGGGGTTCGACGATGTTGCCGATGACGAAGTGGGCGATGCCCACGCCAGCGACGACAATCAGGAAGGGCGTCAGCGTGGGAAACTGCACCAGCGCAAGCGCGGCGGGAAAGACCCCGCTGACCACGCCGCCGACGACCGGGATGAAGTTCATCACGAAGACGAGGAACGCCCAGAAGCCCGCGAAATCGACGCCCGCGATTGCCAGCGCGATCCAGACCATGCCCGCCATCGCGGCGCTGGTGAGGCTCTTGGTGAACAGGTAGGTGCGCACTCGCTGACCGATTTCCGCGAACACGGCGCTGATGCGGGCGTGGCGCGCCTTGTCGGGCACCATGGCCTTCAGCTTGGCGCCGATGACATGCTGTTCGGCCAGCAGGAAAACGACATAGATCACGACCGCGCTGGCGCTGCCCGCGAAGGCGGCGAAGCCGTCGGCCAGTGGCGCGGCGATCACGGTGAAGTCGAAGGCGTCGATGGCCGCCGTGATCTCGGCAAAGGTCTTGAGGCCGATCAGGCCCGACAGCCTGTCCGTCGGGGCTTCGATGTTGTTGCTGTATCCCGGTGCCTTTTCGACCATGGCCAGCGCATTGGCGGCGACGATTTCCACGACACCGATGCAGATGGCGACGACGATCAAGATGGCCCCGGCCAGCGCGCCCAGCCCTGGTTCGCCGTTGCGCCCGACCAGCCGCCCCAGCCGGCGCGCCAGCGCGTTGATGATGAACCACAACAGGATCGCCATGGCGAAGGGCACAAGGACGGATTTCCCGGCCATCAGGATGAAGATCGACATCAGGACGAGGCCCGTGGCGAGGGTGGCGTTGAGAAGCGGGTTGGCGGCGGCCTCGGCCACGCGGGCGGGGTCTGGCGTCGTCTGCATTGGTCTTTCCTCTGGTCTGGTTGGTCCTCCCGCTGTCATGGACAGAGAGGGAGTGGTGAGCGGGAGGACCGCGGGAGGTGGAAACGGGGAACCGTCGTTTCCGGGGACGACCCTGGGCCAGGTCGTCCCGTCGCAGGAGTGAGTCACCGTTAAGGTTTGGCGCCCACCCTGTTGCGCTGGCCGAAAAGGGCGACCGCGATGGCGATCAGCATGATGATGTTGAACGCGGTTTCCGGCAGGTCGTCGTTGAACGCCTGCAGCACCAGCTGCAGCCCGATCAGCATCAGGAAGGTGAAGATCACGATCTTGGTCTCGGGGTGGGCGGACAGGAAGGCCGCGATCTGGCGCACGAAGAGGAAGCGGATGAGCGACGACACGCCAAGGATGATCGCCGCGCCCCATAGCAGCTTGGTCATGCCCGCGACCGCGATCACGGTGTCGATGGACAGGACCGTGTTGACGACGGTCATTTGCAGCAAGACAGCGCCGAAGGTCGCCTTGGCGACGGCCTTGGTGGCGCCGCCCTCGTCACCGTTCCCGGCGTGAAACGCCCAGAGATCGCGGGCGCTTGACCAGAACAGGAACACCCCCGCCCCCAGCAGCGCGACGGTCTGCGGCGTCACGTCGAACCCCTGGACCGAGAACAGGACCTCCTTGCCGGTGGCGAGGTAGAAAGCCACGAGGACAAGACCGAAGCGCGCGGCATATTCCGCGACAAGCCCCCACAGGATCAGGCGGTTCTGCTCCTTCTCGCTACGGCCCTGGATCGAGGACGTCATGTAAAGGGCATTGTCGACATCAAGGGTGGTGGCCACCAGCCCCAGCCAGAGAAAGTGCGGGATTTGATCGAGCATCTGGACATTCCTTCTGTGGATCGATGCCCGAAGCCTGATCCCGCGCGGAGGCGGGCGGCAGTGATTTACCGTGAACCCGTGCCGGGTCGTGCCTTGAGGCAATTGTCGGGGACGAAGTTTCCCGACACAGCGAAATCGTGGCAGGTGATGAAGCGGTAGTGATACCGCCCGACGAGGAAGCCGGCGATCACGGTCGCCAGGCAGATCGCAAGGATCGCGCCCCGCAGGCGCGGTTGCCGCAACTGGTCCACATCCGGGATCGCCACGACGATCAGAACGACCAGCAGGTAGGGCAGCGACAGGCCCACGACGACCAGCGCCAGAAGCCACTCGAACCAGCCGGTTTCGGCGATGTCGAGCGACGGGCTCTCGCTGAACAGAAGCCACGCCATCAGGACCGAGGGCAGGATCAGCACGAACCGCCCGCGCCACGACACGAGGCCGGGAAGGCCGTCGACCGGCGGCACGAACAGGCTGGCGACCATGGCCACGGTCGACGCCACCCAGACATAGAACAGGTGTTCGAAGAAGATGGTGTTGAAGACACCGTAGAAGAACGCGATGCCGAACACGCTGGTCGAAATCGCGATGGTCGACAGCATGAAGGCGCGCGCCTCGGCCTCCTGCTCCTCGGTGACGGGGGTGTGTGCGGACATGGCGGCCTCCGGGCTGGTGGATGACCGCAAGGCTGCCCTGCCCCGCGCCGCGCGCGGAGTGAGTCACGGTGACCGCCCGGTCAGTCGGGCAAGGTCAACCCGGCCGCGCGCCAGCCTTCGACCATGTGGTCCATGTCCTCGGGTCGGATGTTCCAGATGGCAAGCGCCTCGCGGGCGATCGCGGGAAAGGCGGGCATCTGCGCCAGCGCGCTGTCCATCCGGTCCCGCGCGATCCGCGGGCGGTCCAGCTTCGCATTGATCATCGCGCGCGCGATATCGCCCCAGAAGGACGCGCCAAGGCTCGACCCCTCGATCGCGGCGCGCGCGGCTTCGTAATCGCGCTGCAGGTACAGAAGGATCGCGGTGTTCAGCTTGAACCACCCCGGCGGATCGGGACTGAGATCACTCGCGCGGCGGATGTAGTCCAGCCCCTCGGCGTGGTCCCTGGAAAACCCGATGCACAGCCCGTAATCGGCCAGCATGTCGGGGTAGTTGGGGTTGAGCGACAGCGCGCGGTCCGCCGCCTCCTGAAAGGCCGACATCTCGTTGCGGTGAAAATGGGTCATGAACAGCGCGTGGTAGCCTGCCGCGTCCTTCGGATCGGCGGCCACCGCCCGTTTCGCGGCCTCCAGCGCGCGGTCCAGCGGCGGCGTGGCGCTGTCGCTTTCGAACCCGAAGCGCACCTCGTCCCCGTAGACGATGGCCAGCATCGCCCATGCCCCGGAATAGTCGGGATCGAGCGCCACCGCCCGTTCCAGCAACCTCCCCACCCTGCGATGCGCATCCGCGCTGGGGCTTCGCCAATATTCGCTCGCCAGGAGGCGGCTTTCATAGGCATCAAGATCGGTGGTCGCGGCCTTGCGATGGGCCGAGCCCAGCTTGTGGATCACGCCATGCGGTTCGGCGACCTCCGCCGCGATCCGCGACGCGATCGTTTCCTGGATGTCGAACAGGTTCTGGACGTTCATGTCGTCGTCATAGGTCTCGCTCAGCATGTGGCCGCCGGTTTCGGCGTCGATCAGTTGCGAGGTGACGCGGATCTGGTCCTTCCAGCGCCGCACGCTGCCTTCGAGGATATAACGCACGCCCAGTTCCGACCCGATCTCGCGCGCGTCGCCCTTCTTGTTCTTGTAGCGGAACGTCGAATGCCGCGCGGCGACGCGGAATTCCTTGAACCGGGCCAGCGCGTTCAGGATCTCCTCGGTAAAGCCGTCGGCGAGGAATTCCTGGTCCGGGCTGCCGCTGAGATTGTCAAAGGGCATCACCGCGATGCTGTAGCGCGTGTCCGGCCCGGCATCCGCCCCCGCGCCCGCCGCCGCCTGCGTCCGATCCGCCGTTTCGGGATCGAAGGCCACCTGGAACACCGGGACATACGATCCTTTCGGCACGAGGATGCGCAGCGGGTCCTCCGACCCGTCGGTCGCGTAATACAGGTCGAGCCGGCTGCGCAGCTTGCTGGCCTGCACCCGGACGATGGTGTCGATGGCGGGATCGAAATCGTCGGGTTTGTCGAACACGTCGAGGCCGATGGAATACCCTTTCAGCGCCTCGTCATTGCCGGCGAGTTTCTGGTCCACGAGGTAGCGCAGGAAGCGTTGCAACCGCGTCGTTTCGACGAACTGGCTGCTTTTCAGGATGCGTTCCAACTGTTGTCGAACGACCCCTGACTCCATCGGGGCCGACGCGATCGTGTTCATGTCTCTCTCCCCGGCGAAATTAAACTATCACATCTTCGCCCGTTTGGTTGCGTCCGAATTCCCGGCGGCGCCCGCAGGCGGGGATTTGCGCAAGCCATGCGCGCCGGTTTCCGCCTTCCCCTATGTCGGGCGCCTGCCCGAGACCAGTGATCCAACCGCGAACCCATCCCGATTCACGGTGACTCACTCATGCCGCGCGTCGCGGTCCGGCAAGGTGTCTCCATCGCAACCCGATATCTCGTCGAGAGGCGGAAGAGATGGAGAAACAGATGACGGAAACAACGAAGTTTGTCGAAAAAGCAAAGGCTTGCATCGACGAGCTGGGCGACGAGCTGAGCGAGCTTGAACGCAAGGCAAAGGCCGCCGGCGACAGGGCCGATGCCTGGTCGGCGGCGCAGGTCGAAAAGCTGAAAGAGGACTGGCACCAGGCCAAGGACGAAATGGACGACCTTGCCGACCGCGCGAAAACCGAAGGCGAGGACGCCGTGCGCGAGGCCAAGGAAAAGGCCGACCGCCATTACGAAGCCCTGCAGGCCGCCGTCAAAGCATATCGCGATCACCTCGACCAGGTGACCGATACCTAGGCCGCCCACCCGCGGTCACATCAACCCCGAAGGAAGGAAAGACCCATGAAAGACACGATCAAGATCATCGCCACCGGCGCCCTCATCCTTGCAGGCACCGTTGCCGTCCATGCCCAGACCGTCGGCGAGACCGTCCTGGGCGTCGAAGTAAACGTCTCCAAGGTCGTCACCGAAGGCTACAGCGCCAACAAGCTGATCGGCGCCAACGTGCACAACGACCAGGACAAGAGCATCGGCTATGTCCACGACCTGATCATCGCCCCCGAGGGCAACCTGAGCCTCGCGATCCTCGAGGTCGGCGGTTTCCTCGGCATCGGCTCCAAGTGGGTGGCGGTCCCGGCGGACATGTTCGAACCCGGCAAGACCGACAACGTCGTCGTCCTGCCCCGCGCCACCGCCGAGGAGCTCAAGAAGATCCCCGAATTCAAGTACAAGAGCTGATGTCCCGGCTCGCATGACAGAAAGGAGAAGTCACATGACCACCGCAACACCCCCCACCGCGGGCGAGACCATCCTTGGCGTTGAAGTCAACGTCGCCAAGGTGCGCGCCGCGGGATACAGCGCCAACAGGCTGATCGGGTCCACCGTCCAGAACGAGGCCGGCGACCGCGTCGGCGACGTGCATGACCTGATCATCGCGCCGCATGGCGACGTGAGCCTCGCCATCATGGAAGTCGGCGGCTTCATCGGGATCGACAGCAAGTACGTCGCCATCCCCGCCGACATGTTCGAAACCGGCACTGACGGGCATTTCGTTCTTCCCAAGGCGACCGAGGAAGACCTGACGAAGATGCCCGCCTTCCGCTACGCGCACTGATCAGAGATGGGGGATAACCAGATGAAATCGTCTTTCAACGCCGAAGACGCCCGCGGCAACGGGTGGTTCACCGTGCTGGGCATCGTGATGATCCTGACCGGGATCGGTGCCTTCGCCTTCCCGATGGTGGCCTCGCTGTCGGTCGAGCTGCTGGTCGGCGTCGCATTCCTTGTCGGTGGTATCGCAACGCTCTTCCAGGCTTTCCAGGAAAAGGAATGGGGCGGGGTCGTCTGGCTCCTCGCCATCGGCATCGTCTACGTGCTTGGCGGCATCGTCTTCCTTGCGAACCCGTTCGGCGGCCTGCTGGCGCTGACCGTGTTCCTTGGCATGGTGTTCGTGGCCGAGGGCCTCACGCGGCTGATCCTTGGTCTCCAGATGCGGGACCAGCCGCGCTGGGGCCTGCTGGTCGCGTCGGGCCTGATGTCGATCGTGCTGGGTGTGCTGGTCTTTTCCGGCATCGCCAACGGTGCATCGCTTGCCTTCATCGGCGTGCTTGTCGGCATCAACTTCATCTTTGCCGGGTCCGCTTTCGTGGCGCTTGGAAGCGCGAAAACGGACGGCACCGGCAACCAGGCCGCCTGACACCCGGCCGGGGCGGCAGCGGCGGCCCCGGCCCTTGCTTCTTGAAGGGGTCCACCCATGTCCACTTTCTTCCCATACCGTGCCCGCCCCGCCCTGCTGGGTCTTGCCATGGCGATCCTGCCCGCTGCCGCGACGCTTGCCGACGAGGCGTTCAGGCTCAGCGTGCACGGCCTTGGCGGGATCACCGCCGACACCCGGTTCGACGCCGCCGCCCTGTCGGATGCGATGCCCGGCGTCTCCTTCACGTCCGAACGTCAGATGACCGAGGACGGCACGCACGAATTCTTCATCGCCCGCAGCAAGGGCGCGCGCCTGTTCACCGTCAGCGGCGATGGGCGCGGGCGCGTGGGCGCCATCAGCACCGGGTCGCCGCGCGTCGCCAACTGGCTGGGACCGGTCGTGGGCGACCGGTACGACCGGCTGGACCAGAACCGCCAGCTGGGCACCTGCTCTCCCGGAGCCGAGGCCTTTTCCGGCAAGATGCTCTGCGCCGCGTCCGAAAGCGGGCAGATCATCTATGTCTTCTCGGGCCGGTGGTCCGGGCCGGACGGCGAACTGCCGCCACGATCCGTTCGCGCGGGCTGGACGGTGTCGCAACTGATCTGGCGGCCCGAGAGGTTCGCGCAGACCGGCACCGCGCCCGCATCCACGGCCGGGCCGTCCTTCGACTGCGCGAGGGCCGAGGGATCGATCGAGACGCTGATCTGTTCGGATGCGACGCTGGCAGGGCTCGACCGCGCGTTGAGCACCGCCTATGCCCAAAGCCTCGACACGGCCACGATGGGCCAGCGAAAGACCCTGCGCGCCTTCCAGCGCGGATGGATCAGGGCGCGGAACGAATGCTGGAAATCCGGCGACCCCCGGCGCTGCGTCGAGGCGCTTTACCAGGACAGGATCGCTGAATTGACCGGAACGGACGCCACCCGCACCCTTGATGGCACGTCATGGACAGGCACCCGCATCGCGGGCGACACGCTGCCCCCGTCCATCGAGATCACAATGGATTTCGACGCCGATGGCAAGGTGTCGGGCACCTCGGGCTGCAACCGCTACTTCGCCACCTACGCGGTATCCGGCCAGTCGGTGAGGATCGCGCAGATCGGCAGCACCCGCAAACTGTGCCCCGAGCCCGAAATGACGGCAGAATACCGGTTCCTCGATGCGCTGGAACGGGTCAACGGCTGGGCCATGCGCAACGGTGACCTCGTTCTTTTCGGAAGCGGTGCCGAACTGACCTTCACGCGCCGCTAAGACCGTGTCCACGCCCGCGGCCCTGACATGTGCCTATGCGGGCGTTGCCATCCTCTGGCAGGTGGTGCTGTGGCAGGGATGGCCGAATGTCGGAATGGGGGGGGGCTGGCTATCGCATACCTCGTCTGGCCCCTCCTCGCCCTGTCTGTCCCCGGCCTGTGGTACCTGCTGCGGCTGGTGGACAGGGGGCGAACCTTCGTTTTCGGGTGTGCGACGCTTGTGATGATGGGCGTGACATGGCTCATCCATCCCTCGACCGACCGCATCGCCGAGCTGTCGGCCCCGCGCTTGCCCCAGGTCGCCGCATCTGTGCCCGCCTGATCCGGGCCGGCGCACCGCCCGTCCGGAACTGACCCTCCCCGCGCCGGATCATTCGGGTGCTTCACCCGAGCACGACCCGCCGACTGCCCGTGCCGCGCCCGGAAACGGCACCACGCTGCCCAATAATCCGGCGTGCTGGCGGATGCTGCCCAAAGAACGGGCGATGCGGCGGGAGCCCTGCGAACCGCCTGCCTTGAACATTGCCGGTTTTCGCGTCGCCGGGACAGGGTCGCGGCGTCTTGGACGTCTTCAAGTCAAACGAGATGTCGCGCGACGGTGGATCCTGCAAAAACCGCACCATCGCGCGACGGCAACGTGAAAGCTGCGTGGGGGGAGTTCTAGTGATGCGTCGTGATCCTTGTCCAGACGCCGAACGCGCCCGCCATGCCCAAAATGGGACCAACGCGATGAAATCATTCACATCTTTTGCGGGCCTTTCGGCCTCTCTCCTGCTGCTTTCGGGCACCGCCGCGCTCGCCGATTGCCCCGTGAAGGTCGGCGTGCTGCACTCGCTGTCCGGCACGATGGCGATCTCGGAAACTACGCTGAAGGACACGATGGAGCTGTTGATCGAAGAACAGAACGCCAAGGGCGGCGTGCTGGGCTGCCAGATCGAGGCGGTCGTGGTGGACCCGGCCTCCGACTGGCCGCTCTTTGCCGAGAAGGCGCGCGAATTGCTGACCGTGCACGAGGTCGACGTGATCTTCGGCAACTGGACGTCGGTGAGCCGCAAATCCGTCCTTCCGGTGATCGAGGAACTGAACGGCCTGCTGTTCTATCCCGTCCAGTACGAGGGCGAGGAATCGTCCAAGAACGTCTTCTACACCGGCGCCGCGCCCAACCAGCAGGCCATCCCGGCGACCGACTATTTCCTCGACGAGCTGGGGGTGGAGAAATTCGCGCTGCTGGGCACCGATTACGTCTACCCGCGCACGACCAACAACATCCTTGAATCCTACCTGAAATCCAAGGGCATCGCCGAAGAGGACATCTTCGTCAACTACACGCCCTTCGGCCATTCCGACTGGGCGACCATCGTGGCCGACGTCGTGGCGCTGGGTGCGGACGGCAAGCAGGTGGGCGTGATCTCGACCATCAACGGCGACGCGAATATCGGCTTCTACAAGGAACTGGCCGCGGCAGGCGTGTCCGCCGATGACATCCCCGTCGTCGCCTTCTCGGTCGGGGAGGAAGAGCTTTCGGGCCTCGACACCACCAACCTCGTCGGCCACCTCGCGGCGTGGAACTACTTCCAGTCGGCCGAAGGTGAGGCGAACGAGGCGTGGATCACGGCGTGGAAGGCCAAGATGGGCGCCGACCGCGTGACAAACGACCCGATGGAGGCGCATTACATCGGCTTCAACATGTGGGTGAACGCGGCAACCGCGGCGGGCACCACCGATGTCGATGCCGTGCGCAGCGCGATGTACGGTCAGGAATTCCCCAACCTGACCGGCGGCACGGCGGTCATGCTGCCGAACCACCACCTGTCCAAGCCGGTTCTGATCGGTGAAATCACCGCCGACGGCCAGTTCGACATCATCAGCCAGACGGCCGAGGTGCCGGGTGACGCATGGACCGACTTCCTGCCGGAATCGGCGGTCCTGAAGTCCGACTGGAAGGACCTCGGCTGCGGCATGTACAACACCCAGACCGAGACCTGCGTGCAGATCAAGTCGAACTACTGATCCACACGACCGGGGGCGCGGTCCCGCATCGCGCCCCTTTCCCGCCCTGACGGCTTCTCCCTCGTACGCCCCGGACCTGCCATGCTGCGCGCTTTCCTGATTGCCCTTGCGCTGTGCGTATCGCTGCCCGGTCCGACCGTGGCGCAGACCTTGCAGGACATCCTGCAGACCCACGCGGATCTCGTCGCCAAGCCCAGCCGCAAGACGGTTGGCGTGGTGCTGGACGATCTCGCCGCGTCGAACCTGCCGCAGGCGGTCGATTTCCTCGAAGCATGGCAGGGGCGCGAGGTCGTGCGCCGGGCCTCCGACGGGCGGTTCTTCCGCAAGGAGGGCGATGCGCTGGTCGATCTGGATACCGGCGAGGTCATCTCCTCCGACATCGATGCAAAGCCCGTGCGCCCCAATGGCGGCGTGCGCCGCGCCATTGGCGAGGTGCTGGTGCAGTTCCAGCTCTCCAGCCCCGATCTTTCCCGCCGTCAGGCAGCGGTCGAGGCCATCGCGCGCTCCCCCGCCGCCGACCAGCTTGCGCCCCTCTCCGCCTCGATCCCCGACGAACCCGACCCGTCGCTCAAGGCGCGCAAGGCGCAACTGGCACAGATGCTGACCGCCCGCTTCGCCGACGACACCGCGACGCGCGTCGCCGCCATCGCGGCCCTGTCGGGCAGCATGAGCATCGAAACGCGCGCGGTCCTGAACCAGATCCTCGCCACCCGCCCCGGCGTCGCCGCTTCCCTGCCCGACGACGCCAACATCGCCACTGTGCTCACCCCCGGCTCCGACGCGCTGAGCCGGGAGGATGCCTACGCGCATTTGGTCGATGCCGGGTTGGCCCCCGCCCCGGTCACCGCCGCGGCCATCCGCGACGCGCTGATCGCCAACATCGACGGCGAAACCGTCGGGGGCGTCGCCGTCGCCGACCTCGACACCGACGCGGCCCGCGCCACCGCCTATGTCGCGCTGGCCACGGCCGGCATCGTCCCCCCGCCCGTGACAGACGCGGACCGCGAAGCCGCCCTCGACGCCCACGTGTTCTACACCCTCTATGCCGAGGATGACCCCGCCGTGACCACCGCCGCCGAAGAAGCGCTCACCGCGATCGAAACGCGCGTGGGCGTGAACCAGGTGCTCGACCTGTCGCTCGACGCGCTGTCGCTGGCCTCGATCTATTTCCTCGCCGCCATCGGGCTTGCCATCACCTTCGGCGTGATGGGCGTGATCAACATGGCGCATGGCGAATTCATCATGATGGGCGCCTATACCGGCTATGTCGTGCAACTGGTCGTGCCGGATTATACCCTGTCGATCCTTCTCGCCCTGCCGCTCGCCTTCGCCGTGACCTTCGGTGCGGGCGTCGCGATGGAGCGGCTGGTGATCCGCTGGCTCTACCACCGCCCGCTCGAAACCCTGCTTGCGACCTTCGGCATCTCCATCGCGCTGCAGCAATTGGCCAAGAACGTCTTCGGCACGCAGGCGCGGCCCCTGACCTCTCCGGGCTGGCTGGACGGGGCGTGGGTGCTGAACGACGTGGTGGCGATCAGCTATATCCGGATCGCGATCTTCGTGCTGGCACTCACCTTCCTCGCCCTCATCCTGTTCGTGCTGAACCGCACCCGGCTGGGGCTGGAAGTGCGCGCCGTGACCCAGAACCCCGGCATGGCCGCGTCCATGGGCATCAACCCCGACCGGATCAACATGCTGACCTTCGGCCTCGGATCGGGCATCGCGGGCATCGCCGGCGTCGCCATCGGGCTATACGCCAAGGTCACCTCGGAAATGGGCACCGACTACATCGTGCAAAGCTTCATGACCGTGGTCGTGGGCGGCGTCGGCAATGTCTGGGGCACGCTCGCGGGCGCGGCCCTGATCGGCTTCCTGCAAAAGGGGATCGAATGGTTCAACCCGTCGAACACGCTCGCTGCCCAGACCTACATGATCCTCTTCATCATCCTCTTCATCCAGTTCCGTCCCAAGGGCATCGTCGCCCTCAGGGGCCGCGCGGCGGGAGACTGACCCCATGACCCGACCCACCCCTTCTTCGGTTCGAAAATACCTCGGGGGAGCGCGAGGGGGCAGCGCCCCCTCGCCCGGCGCGACGCCTCTAGGCGGCGCCAGACCTTTCGTGATGCGTCACCCCTCGGTCCTGTGGTTCCTGCTGGCACTGTCCGCCTTCACCCTCGGCGTCACATTCCTGTCCGACGCCTTCGGGATCGGGCTTTTGTCCACCAGCTTCGTCAAGACGCTGGGCAAGACGCTCTGCCTCTGCCTCGTCGCCATCGCGATGGACGTGGTCTGGGGCTATTGCGGGATCCTGTCGCTTGGGCATTTCGCCTTCTTCGGGATCGGCGGCTACGCCATCGGCATGTGGCTGATGTACGCGCGGACCGAACGGATCGTCGAAGCATCCCTCGCCGAGGCCCCGCTGCCCCCCACAGAACAGGAAGTGATCGACGCGATCGGCGTGCAGATCTTCGGCGTGGTCGGCTCGTCCGAGTTTCCCGCGCTCTGGGCCTTCGCCGACAGCCTCGCCCTGCAACTCCTGATGGTCGCGCTGGTGCCGGGGCTTCTGGCGCTGGTCTTCGGCTGGCTCGCCTTCCGCAGCCGCGTGACCGGCGTCTACCTGTCGATCCTGACGCAGGCGATGACACTCGCCCTGTCGCTCTACCTTTTCCAGAACGACAGCGGGTTGCGCGGCAATAACGGGCTCAGCGGGTTGCAGAACATCCCCGGTTTCGAAGCGGTGCCGCAATCGGTCATCTCCATCGTCTTCCTCTGGGCCTCGGCGCTGGCGCTGGGGCTGGGATACGTGCTCTTCGCGTGGGTCGTGTCGGGCAAGATGGGCAGCGTGATCCGAGCCATCCGCGACGACGAGGCCCGCGTGAGGTTCCTCGGCTACCACGTTGAAAGCTATAAACTCTTCGTCTTCACGCTCACCGCCATCGTGGCGGGCATCGCGGGTGCGCTCTATTACCCGCAGGCGGGCATCATCAACCCGGCAGAGATTGCCCCCATCGCGTCGATCTACCTTGCTGTCTGGGTCGCCATCGGCGGGCGCGGGCGCCTCTATGGCGCGGTGATCGGGGCGGCCTTCGTATCGCTTTTATCCAGTTGGTTCACGGGTGGAGGCGCACCGGACATCCCGCTGGGGTTCTACACCATCCAGTGGACCGACTGGTGGCTGGTCCTGCTGGGCGTCTCCTTCGTCGTCGTCACGCTGTTTTTCCCGAAAGGCATCGGCGGCCTCTTCGACCACTTGGTGAGGAAAGACCCATGACGACGCTTCTGGAAGTCTCGGGCGTGTCGGTCAGCTTCGACGGGTTCCGCGCGATCAACAACCTGTCGATCCAGATCGCCGAGCCCGAGCTGCGCGCCGTGATCGGGCCGAACGGCGCGGGCAAGACCACCTTCATGGACATCGTCACCGGCAAGACGCGACCCGACGAAGGCACCGTGATCTGGGGCGAGCGTTCGGTGTCCCTGTTGTCGATGAACGAAAGCCAGATCGCGCGGGCGGGGATCGGGCGCAAGTTCCAGAAACCCACCGTGTTCGAGGACCAGAGCGTGCGCGAGAACCTCGCCATGGCGCTGAAGAACAAGCGCGGGCCGTTCGACGTTCTGTTCCATCGCAAGACCCCGCAAGGCGGCGCGCGGATAAGGGAAATCGCCGAGGAGATCGGGCTGGCGGATGACCTGCCCCGCCGCGCGGGCGAGTTGTCCCACGGGCAGAAGCAGTGGCTGGAAATCGGGATGCTGCTGGCGCAGGACCCGCGCCTTCTGCTGGTGGACGAACCCGCCGCGGGCATGACCCCGGCGGAACGCCAGCACACCACCGACCTTCTGAAACGCGCCGCGCGGACCCGCGCGGTGGTGGTGGTGGAGCATGACATGGAATTCGTCCGCCGCCTCGGTTGCAAGGTCACGGTGCTGCACGAAGGCTCGGTCCTCGCCGAAGGCTCGCTTGACCACGTGACCGCCAACCAGGAGGTGATCGATGTCTACCTTGGGCGCTGAGCCATGCTGAAAGTCGAAGCGCTCACGCTGCATTACGGGCAAAGCCAGATCCTGCACGGCGTCGACCTTGAGGCCCATGCCGGGCAGGTCACCGCCGTGATGGGCACGAACGGCGTGGGCAAGACCTCCCTTCTGAAGGCCATCGCCGGGCGGCACCCCTATTCCGGCGGCACCGTGTCGGTGCACGGCACTGACCTGCGCCACCCCACCGCGTTCCGGGCGGCCCGCGCCGGCATCGCCTATGTCCCGCAGGGGCGCGAGGTGTTCCCGCTTCTGACGGTGGAAGAGAACCTTGAAACCGGGTTCGCCTGTCTGCCGCGCCATACACGCGCCATCCCCGACCGTATTTTCGAGCTGTTCCCGGTGCTGCACGAGATGCGCCACCGGCGGGGCGGCGACCTGTCAGGCGGTCAGCAGCAGCAACTGGCCATCGCCCGCGCGCTCATCACCCGCCCGCGCATCCTGTTGCTGGACGAGCCGACCGAAGGCATCCAGCCCAACATCATCAAGCAGATCGGACGCGTGATCGCGCAGTTGAGGGAGGAAGGCGAGATCGCCATCGTACTGGTGGAGCAGTATTTCGACTTTGCCTTCGACCTGGCCGACCGGTTCACCGCCCTGTCGCGCGGGGCGGTGATCCGGGAAGGGCCGAAGGACATGGTCGACCGGGACGCCCTGTTGCAAAGCGTCTCGATCTGACCGGGCGGCCCGTCAGGCCAGAAGCATCCAGAGCATGACCAGCGACATCGCCATCATGCCGAGGTTCTCGGTCAGCGACACGAAGCCCAGCGGCACGTTGGAATTGCCGCCCACGCAGGCGCATTTCAGCTCGCGCTTGTCGATGTAGACGGCCTTGAACACCGACACCGCGCCAATGGTCGAAATGATCAGCGCCGCCGGGGCCGACAGCCAAGAAAAGATCATGCCGGTCATCAGCACGCCCGCGCCTGTTTCCACCCACGGGTAGATATAGGCGTAGGGCACCCAGCGCCGCGCGGCCAGGTCGTAGTTGAGAAAGCCGGTGGTGAACCCTTCGATGTCGCGCAGTTTCTGCATGCCCAGAAGGATCATCGACACCGAGACAAACCAGCCCAGCGTCTGCCACGTGATCGTGCCGAGGAAGCCAAAGGACAGCGCCAGCGCCGTCGCCGCCGCCACCAGGAACAGGAAGATCACCGGCTGGTAGGTTGTCGCCTTGGGATCGTACCCGTCGAGCTTCTGGCGCAGGTCCTGGTAGCCGCCCACGCGCTCTCCATCGATCCAGATCTGCGGCGTGGTCGGCACGTCATGCGCGGCCTTGAACGCGTCGGTCTCAGTCCGCGTCGTCAAGGGACGGTCATCCACGTCATAGCCGTGGCGGCGCAGCAGGAAATGCGCCTTCAGGCCCGAAGGGCACAGGTGATCGGGCAGCACCATCCGGTAAAGGACCGCCGTCTTGCCGGTGGCGGCCTGTGCCGGGTCGGTTCGGTCGGTTTCGGTCATATCCCGTGGCATCTTTCTCTCCTTCAGGAACGGTGCGTGGCGCGCATGCTTGCGGTCCGTCGCTGTTCGGTGCATATACCCCCATAGGGTATACATTCAAGCCCCGGTCGCGGGGTTTCTCCGTTTTCACTCGACAAACCTGCCACCCTTGCTGTTGGTTCCGCCATGCACTCGAACAAGACCGCCACGCTGAAACGATTGAAGCGCCTCGAAGGACAGGTTCGGGGCGTGGCGCGCATGATCGAGGAAGACCGCTATTGCGTCGACATCCTGACGCAGATCGCGGCCGTGCGCGCGGCGCTGAAAGGTGTCGAGAAGCTGGTGGTGGACGACCATGCCGCGCATTGCATCGAGGACGCGCTCGCCTCCGGCACGCCCGAGGACCAGCGCGCGAAGTTTCTCGAACTGATCCGGTTGCTGGAAAAGGCACGGGACTAGGCCGGCTTTGCCGCCAATCGCACGACGGGACCTTTTTTGACTGGCCCGAACGGCCACCCCTGCGGCACAGTTGCGCTTGACGACACGCCGCCGGGACGAGGCACCGCATGACCAAGCGACCGAATTTCCTGTTCATCATGACCGACCAGCAGCGATCCGACTGGCTGGGATGCATGGGACACCCGGTGGTGCGGACCCCCCATATCGATGCGCTGGCCGCACGCGGCACGCTGTTCCGCGATTTCCACGCCGCCTCGCCCATCTGCATGCCGAACCGCGCGTCGTTCATGACCGGGCGGATGCCGTCGCAGCACGGGTTGCGGTACAATGGTTGCACCCTGCCCGTCACGGCGAACACCTTTGTCGATGTGCTGGCGGCTGCCGGGTACGACACCGCCGCCTTCGGCAAGAGCCACCTGCAACCCTTTACCGAGGACGACCCCCGCCACGCGCCCGACGCCCCCGACCTGCCTCCGCGCCCCGTCGAAGAGGCATGGTCCACCCCGCCCGCGCCGTCGGCGGAGGCCCCCGCCAACTTCCCCGAAGGCGGCTATACCCCGGTCAAGACGCCCTATTTCGGGTTCCAGCGGGTGGAGTTCGCGGCACGCCACGGCGCGCATGTGGGCGGGCATTACGAGCAGTGGTTCAAGGCGACCGCGCCCGACTGGAAGGCGCTGCGCGATCCGGCCAACGAGCTGCCGCACGACTACACCTGCCCCCAGGCCTACCGCACGCCGATCCCCGAAGAGCTGTATCCCACCACGTGGATCGCCGACCGCGCCATCGACTACCTGCAGGAGCCGTACCGGGGCGCGGCGCCGTTCTTTGCCTATGTCAGCTTTCCCGATCCGCACCACCCGTTCAATCCGCCGGGGCGGTACTGGGACATGTACGATCCCGCCGATTTCGACCTTTCGCTGCCGTTCGAGGCGCACCGAAACCCGCCGCCGCCGATGGCGTGGCTGGACGAGCAGTACCGCGCCGGCGGCGGCCAGTTCACGCCGCAGACGGCGACGCGGGTGGGCGCGCGGCAATTGCAGGAAGCGATGGCCCTGACCGCCGGCATGATCACCATGATCGACGACCAGGTCGGCCGCCTGATCGCCGCGCTCAAGGCCAGCGGGCAGTACGACAACACGGTGATCGTCTTCAATTCGGACCACGGCGATTACCTTGGCGATTTCGGGATGTTGCTGAAAGGCTCCCTGCCCTTCCGGTCGATCACGCAGGTGCCGATGATCTGGTCCGACCCGGCGGACCGCAGCGCGCGGGACTTCCTCGATCTCGCCTCGACCATCGACCTTGCGCCCAGCATCCTCGACCGCGCGGGGCTGACGCCCTTTCGCGGGATGCAGGGGCGCAGCTTCGTCCCCGCGCTGTCGGGTGGCAGGCACCGCGACGAGGTGCTGATCGAGTTCAATGACGGGCCCGCCAAGCTGGGCTTCGCCTCCCCGGCCCGCGTGCGCACCCTGCGCGACAAGCGCTGGCGTTTCACGATCTACGCGGGCGAGGATTGGGGGGAGTTGTACGACCTTCAGGCCGACCCGGACGAGACGCACAACCTGTGGGACGACCCCGATCACCGCGCCGTGCGCGGGGATCTGTCGCTGCGGCTGGCGCACCTCTTGACGCGGCAGATGGACGAAAGCCCCCGGTCCACCCGGATTGCCTGACGGGCAACCCTGCAACCTACGCGTCGGCCAGACCGCCCTTGCCCGTTTCGACGGCAAGCTGCCCCTGATCGCATCACTCCCCCGGCAAAGCCTCGAACATTCGGGGAGCTCCTGACATTTCCGTGCTGAAATTGCCGTGCATTGCCAGAGGCATACAACCTTGAGTGGCTTTTTTCCGAGGAATTATCTTTACCGGTGATAACTTCTGTGCCAGCCTTGACGTTAGGTCATTTGAAAATTCGATCCCGGAGGTCAGCGTCGGCACCACGTGCCGGGGTTGAAGATACTATTGCTCGATCAATCGTCTGCCATTTCGTTTCCCGCCACGGAAATCGATGCGCGCCTGAAGGATATCGGCCTGCTTGTCGGCATCCTGAAAGAGGCCGGGGACCAGCTTGAACTGAACCTCGACTGGTTCGCCGATCCGCTCCCCTATATCCGGAACATCCCCAACGACCGCGACAACCTGCTGAACTTGTTGCGTGATTTCCTCGGAGACCCGTCGGATGTCAGCCCCGATGGCAACGCGTGGTACGAGATCAACTGGAAGGGCGACAAGACGCCCGTCTACATCGTGCTGCCGAAAACCAATGAAGGCGCGACCTCGGTCGTGTCGGCGGGGCTCTATCATGCGTTCACCGAGGGCAAGCCCGTCACCATCGACGGCTATGTCACGATCCCGCTGTTCCAGCTGCCCCTGTCGGGCAAGGTGGTGGTCACGGGCGACGATGACCACCCGATCCTCCTGACGATCGAGGCCAAGTCGAAACAGAAATTCACCACCGGGTCAGAGACGTTCACGGGGCTGGCCGCGACCGGAAAGGTATACTTTTCCCAAGACCCCGAATTCGAACTGACGTTTACCGATTTCACCCCGCCCAACCCGCAATCGACGCAGACCACGCTGCAGGGATTGCTGGACGCGCTGACGCAGGTGTCGAACTGGGCCAACCCGATCCTGGCCACCGACACGGTCAAGGGCTGGACCGACACAACGATCCCGTCAACCGAGAAGAAGATCGGCGAGGTCTTCGTCGATCTGGGGCTCTTGACCAAGCCTTCCGGGTCTGGCGATCCGTTCACGTTCGGGTCGTTCGACAAGGTCAAGACGCTCGACACCGCCAAGAAGCGCGCCGAATGGCTCTTGGCCGAAGGGCTGTCGATCCTCGCCAGCCGCACCGACCCGGTCGTCAAGCTGGGCAAGGGCGGGATTTATATCACGTCCGAGGATATCTCGGACGGGGTGACGGATTACGGCCTGCGCCTGACCGTGCCGGATATCGAGGTCGGCAAGTCCAAGGACACGCCCGACGCGAAAACCAAGGACACCGCGAAGAAGCCCAACAGCCTGACGCTGCAGATCGGCAAGTATTTCACCGGCGAATCCGACGACGCGAACTGGGTCAAGCGTGCCGATCCCAAGGGCACCCATTCGAAACCCGGCGTGTCGGTCTTCGTGGTGCGCGAGGACGGCACAACGCCCAGCTTCCGCCCGCGCGTGGAACTTGTGAGCCTTGGCCTCGACTATGCCGGGGCCGAGGACACGCCGCTGGCCTCGGTCAAGGGGTTCAGCCTTGGCGGGGTCGAACCGCGCATGTACCTGTCGCTCGATTTCGCGGACCTGTCGAAAATCCCTTGGGGCGGCGGCATCCGGGCCGATCACATCGGCCTGCCGGTGGGCAACGCGACGGGTGCGTCGGGCAACCCGGTGGCGCAGAACCTCTTGTCATCGGGCGAAACCGACAAGGCGGAAGGGTCGGACAAGGAGGCCGTTGCGCCCGCGTTTTCCGCCGCCATCGCCTATATCCACGATCCCGACCAGTCGACCACGGTCAATTTCCAGCTCTATGACGACAAGGACAAGCCGACCGACACGGTAACGCTGCCGATCCAGCGCACGTTCGGGCCGCTCTTCGTCAAGACGCTGGGCATCGGGTGGGAGCAACCCAACCCCGATTACGACCTCGACCTCATCTTCAACGGGCAGGTGAAACTCGCCGCACTGGAGGTGACGCTGAAGGATCTGAGCGTCGACATCCCGCTGCGCACACCCACCGACATCTCGGCCTATTCGCTTGACCTTGAAGGGATCGATTTCGAACTGAACGCGGGGCCGGTGGAACTGGCGGGCGGGCTTTACAAGGACAAGGTGACCGTCGATGGCGCCGAGATCGTGGAATACAACGGCACCGCGCTGGTCAAGGTGGGCTCGGCCTTTTCACTGACCGCGCTTGGCAGCTGGGCCGAGGTCAGCGGGCATCCGTCGCTCTTCGTCTTCGTGCTGGTCGACGTGCCGCTTGGCGGGCCGCCCTTCTTCTTCGTCACGGGGCTGTCGGGCGGGTTCGGATACAACCGCGCGATCAAGATCCCCGAACAGGACAAGGTGCAGGAGTTCCCGCTGGTCGCGGGCATCGCCAACCCGTCGGCCGTGGGCGGCAAGGATGCAGGACCGTCAAAGGCGCTGGAGGCGATCAAGGACTACGTGCCCCCCGCGCAGGGCGTGCATTTCCTCGCCGCCGGCGTGCAGTTCACCACGTTCGAGGTGCTGACCTCCAACGCGCTTCTGATCGTGGAATTCGGCGACGAGTTCGAAATCGCACTGCTGGGCCTGTCGCGGCTGAAACTGCCGCAGACGGGGGCCACGACATTCGTCTATGTCGAACTGGGCCTGCGCGTCCTGATCCTGCCGTCCAAGGGTGAAATCCTCGCCACGCTGGCGCTGACGCCCAATTCCTACGTGCTGACGCCCGAGTGCAAGCTGACGGGCGGGTTTGCCTTTGCCGTGTGGTTCGATCCCTCGCCCTATGCGGGCGATTTCGTGGTCACGGTGGGCGGCTACTCCCCCTATTTCAAGAAGCCCGACCATTACCCGGACGAGCCGCGCCTTGGCTTCAACTGGAAGGTGTCGGACCTCGTCAACATCTCGGGCGAGAGCTATTTCGCGCTAACGCCCTCGGCGGCGATGGGGGGTGGCGCGCTGGACGTGCAGTTCCATGCCGGGCCGATCAGGGCGTGGTTCACGGCGCATGCCGATTTCCTGATCCAGTGGAAGCCCTTCCACTTCGTCGCCTCGGTCGGCGTGTCCATCGGGGTTTCTGTCACGGTGAACCTGCTGTTCATCAAGGGCACGATCAAGGTCGAGGTCGGCGCGGACGTGGCCCTGTGGGGTCCGCCACTTGGCGGCGTCGCGCATGTGCACCTGTGGATCGTGTCCTTCTCGGTCAGTTTCGGGGCCGATCAGGACACGCATCCCGACTACATCAGCTTCACCAGCTTCTCGGACCTGCTGCCGCAGGACAGCAAGGCCGAGGCGCCGCAGACCGAAGGCGTGCACGCCGCGGTCAACGACCAGCCCACGGTGCCCTTCAACAACGTGCTCAAGATCGTGCCCGTCTCGGGCCGGATGCCGGTCGACATGAAAGACGGGCGCTGGCTGGTGCGGGCCAAGGATTTCTCGTTCGACCTGAAGACCGCGTGGCCGGTGACCGAGGTGACGCTGGTGACGGGCGACGGGGAGACGTCCACGCTCGCGCCGCCAACGCTTGACCCCGCGCAGGAGGGAGCACCGCCCTGCGCACGGGAAGACGGGTATTTCGTGGGCGTGCGGCCGATGGGCGTCAACTGCGTGTCGTCCAACCTGAACCTGCAGATTACCCGCGATGCCGAGATCCAGGACATCGCGGCCACGTGGAACACGCCGCAGAACATCGCCGCCGTGCCAGAGGCGCTGTGGGGCGAACCGATCGCGGCGGGCAAGACGCCCAAGGCCGAGGCCAAGACGCTGCCGGGCCGGGTGACGGGCCTGACCGGCGTCGGAGCCAAGCTGCACCCGATGACCGGCGTCGGCCCCTTCCCCGCCGCCAACCTTGCCCGCGATCCGATCAACCCGACCGCCGCCGAAAACGACCTGCTGCCGATCCCGCAGACGGCGCAGACCGGTGCGCCGACGGTCGATCCCGGCTCGCTTGGCACGATTGCGCAAACGGCGGTCGAGACGGCGGATGCGCGGTCGGCCCTTTTCGATGCGCTGGGTGCGGCGGGCGTGAACGCCCGCACCGATGGCGACATGCAACCCTTCGTCGACGACCTCGCACGCAGTTTCGCAGGTGCGCCGATGCTGGGCAGAGTTGCGTAACACGTTCTTTTTTATCTGTTTTCCAAGGATGATATTGGTCACGAGGACGGCACATGGCTGACGAACAGGGCACCACGGTCGAAGACATCACGTTCTTCAACCGCCATATCCCGCCACTGGAAGCGGGCGATTTCGTCATCACCGCGTGGCAGGAGGTTCAAAGCACCTCGGTCGCCGAGGGCGGGGAGGAGATCCCCAAGACCCAGTTCCCCGACGGCCAGCGCCTGACGCAGACCTTTTCGGTCACGGCCCCGCGTTTCGCGCTCGACCCGTCCGAAATTCATGCCGTCTTTCCGCCGCAGGGCGGGCTTGGCGCCTATGACCAGAACCTGCCCTCGGTCGTCCTGTCGGGCGGCGCGCTGCCGTGGGAGCGGCAGATGAACACCGGTTCCGTCGATGACGGGACGCCCTACCTTGCCGTGCTGCTGGTGCGCGCGGGCGAGCTGGCCAAGCCACTGACGACCTACCGCGCCTCGGAAATCCTCGATCCCGGCCCCGGGATCCTGCCGCCGCAACTGACGCCGGAGGTGCAGGACAAGCTGGACGAGGTGACGGCGGTGCGCGTCACGGCGGGCGGGTCGGGCTATACCTCGGCCACCGTCGCGTTCAGCGGCGGCGACGGAGGTGTCGGCGCGACCGCCACCGCCGACATCGCCGACGGCGTGGTCACGGCGATTGCCGTGGATGCGGGCGGGTCGGGATATACCAGCGCGCCCATCGTCAGCATCGCGGGCGGTGGTGCCGGGTTCGCCGCGACGGCGGTGGTCACGGACGGCGCGGTCACGGCAATCCGCATCGCGTCCGGTGGCACGGGCTATCCCCAAGGGGCGGCGATCAGCATGAAGGGTGGCGGCGGGACCGGGGCCAGGGCCTCGGCCACGGTGACCGACGGCATGATCGCGGGCATCACGGTGACCGCGCCGGGCGAGTTGTACAAATCCGACCCGGAGGTCACGATCACCGGCGACGGATCGGGCGCGACGGGCGTCGCCGCCCGCGGCGTGCAGGGCCGTGCGATCGACCTGTCCACCGCCGACTTCGCCGCGCTCATGCCCCGCTACACCCCCGGCGGCACGTCCGAACCGCGCTGGCTGGCGCATGTGCGGCAGGTGTCGACCGTGGCAAAAGCCGACACGCTGGTCACAGGCGATGGCGAACACTCGGTGGTCGTGGGCAACCGGTTTCCCCTGCCCGGCCCCGGCCCGGTCGCGGCGCTCACGCTGGAGGCGACGGGCAACGGATACACCTCGCCCCCCGCCATCGCGTTCGAAGGGGGCGGCGGCAGCGGCGCCTCCGCCGTCGCGATCCTCAACGACACCGGCCAGGTCGAGGACGTGCAGATCCTCGCGGGCGGGACGGGCTATACCTCGCCGCCGACGGTGACCTTCTCGGGCGGTGGCGGGTCGGGTGCTGCGGCGGTCGCGCAGACGGCGGGCACGTGGCAGGCGCATCTTGTCAGCCTCGAAGGCTTCACCGATTTCCTTGGCGACACCCCCGACTGGACCGACCCCGCGACCAAGGAACCGGTCGACCGGGTGCGTGTCGTGTCGCTGTATAACTGGACGTTCCAGTGCCTGTCGGAATTCGGCAATTTCCGCGACCTGATGCTGAACCTCGGCGCGCCCGCGCTGGGACCCGGCGGCAAGGACGCGCTTCTCTTGCGCCTGCCCGATCCGGGGCCCGGCGACGGCTCTGCACAGGCACAGCAGGTCAGCGCGGCGCTGGCACAGGGATATACCGCGCTTGAATACCAGACGCGGTCGGGCGTCGACACGTTCGCGTGGTATCGCGGGCCGCTGACGCCCCTGCCGGTGCCGGGTTTCGACCATGACCCGTGGCAGAATGCCGGGTCCGCGATGATCTATGACGAGGCGACGGGCGTCTTCGACCAGTCCTATGCCGCGGGCTGGCAGGCGGGGCGGTTGCAGGCGCTGTCGGACCAGAACTTTGCCACCGAACTGCGCAAGTGGCGGCGGGGCGGCATCTCGCTCGCCAACCTGTTGCTGGAGCGGATCAACCAGGCGCCCTCGGGCATCCTGAAGGAAAAGCTGCCCAGCCCCAACCTTGCCAACGACGATCCCGCGACGGTGGCCGAGCTTGAGACGCTGCTGGAAAGCGATCTCTTCTCGGACGCGGTGATGGAGTATCTGACCGAGGAGTTCCGCACCTCGCTTGCGCCCAAGCTGGGGCTTGCCGATGCCGCGCCGCTGGGATCGGCGGCGACGCTGGCCTTCACGGCCCCCGAACCCGCGCCCCCGCCCAACGTGGTCGAGGCGCTGAAATCGCTCATGGCGCAACCGGCCGTGGGAACGCTTCTGCAGCAGTTGAACGGCAGCGCGCTGGCCTCGGTCGAACCGACGCCCCTGTCCTACGTGGTGGAGTGGCTGGGGCGGTTGCGGCTGATGGCGGGGCTGCCCTTTGCCCAGATGGTGCCCGACACCCGCGCCCTGCCGCCTGAATCGCTGCGCTTTTTCTACGTCGATCCGAATTACCAGTCGGCGCTGCTGGACGGGGCGCTGTCGGTGGCGATCGAGAACTCGCAGGAGGTGCTCTACCAGTCGCTGAATTACGAGTTGCTGGATCACGGCACGCTGCAGGAATCTTTCCAGACCCGCGCCAAGCTGACGGGCGCGACCGTGGCCAACCCGCAGGCCACTCCCGGCGTGCCGCTGGTCGGGTGCCTGATGCGGTCGGCGGTCGTGGCGGGCTGGCCGGGGCTGGAGGTGAAGGCCTATGCAACCTCGACCAATTCCGCCGACAACCAGCCGGTCCCGTCGAACCCGATCCAGCCCCTGCGCATCGCGCATCTCGCGCCCGAGGTGCTGTTCTGCCTCTTCCCCGAGCCGCCCGCATGGGTGGAATTCGGCGAACCGAAAGAGCAGCTGGCCTTCGGGATCGAGGACACGCAGGCGGTCGACCTGCGTTATGTGTCGGACGTGGAAGGGCACCAGACCGGTACGATCATCGCCGGCCAAAGCGTGCCCATCGCCTCCTATTTCAGGGGCGGCGACGTGGCCCGCGTGCTCGACATCGGCAAGCTGTCGGCGGGGATCGAGGCCGCGCTGACCAGCGCCTATGGCGGCACGCTGCCCAACACGTTCGACAGCGCCGATTTCGCGATCCAGATGGTCCGCTCGCCCGAGCAGATGATCTTCCAGAACCAGTCGGCCACATAGGATTTCGTCATGCCCAGCACTTCGCCCCTGTTGACGCCCATTGGCCTTGAAGCCTTGGTCGTGAATACCGCCGTCCAGAACGGCGAGGACTGGTACCGCTGGAACGTCGATTACGACAAGGTCACCCAGTTCGCCGACCCGATGCCCGACACCGGACAGACAGGCAATGCGCCCAAGGTGGGCGTGCACCTGCATTGGGCGCTGCCCAAGGCGCTGACCACGGGGACGCAGATCCGCGCGACCGGCACCGCCGCGCTGTCCGGCGATGGCGTCGGCAGCGTGGCGGTGACCAATGCCGGGTATGGCTATGTCGTGCCGCCCACCGTGACCCTGTCGGGCGGTGGCGGCAGCGGGGCCGCGGCGGTGGCCGAGTTGAAGGACGGCGCGGTTGTGGGCGTGACGGTCGTGCTGGCCGGCAAGGGCTATACCAGCGCGCCGCGGGTCGAAATCGCGCCCTCGCCCGAGGTCTGCTTCCCGCTGGTGCCAAACCGCTGGCTGGTGACGCGGTTCGACCCGCTCGAAGACCCGAAAACCGCGCGCAAGACCCGCAGCTGGATCATCGTGTCCGACGCGCTGGGCGCGGAGGGCACCGCCAACCCCTTCGTCAACCCGCATCCCGAAGAACCCGGCACGATCGAGACGACGACGATCGGCGGCTCGCACGTTCTGAGCGAATGGGAGGGCGAAAGCGGCGCCAGTGGCACCAACCTGTTCCTGCGCGCCGTGGGTCCGGGTCAGGCCACGTTCCACGCCTACCAGCCGGGGGTGATGGATGTCTTCGGCTTCTATGACGACCTTGGCACCGAGAACGGCACCAAACCCGTCCCCTTCAACGACCAGCAGCAATTCGCGTATCTCGTGGTCGGCTGGTATTCCGATCCAAAGGCTGACCCGATGCAGGGGCCGGTGACGCATTGGGGCACCGATTGCTCGGCCACGCGCACGCCATGGGCCAGCGAGGCCGATCCCGTGGCGGCATGGGACGCGTTGATGACCGACCTTGGCTGGACGCTGCGCGACCAGCCCGACACAGCCGCCGACCTGCCCGATACCAGCGTCTATCACGGGCTTCTGCATTCGGTGACGTGGTACGCCACGACCAAGCCCCCGCGCGTCAATTCCAGCCCCGACGGCATGACCGTCGCCTTTGGCCAGACCGGCCCCGACGCGCTGGCCGCGCTGGTCAAGGCAGAGGCCGCGTCGGCCGCCGAGGGCCAGCTGGAGCTGCAGGAGCTGGAAGCGCTCAACTTCAACGCGCTCAAGACGCTCGACAAGGCCGATGGCAGCGCGCAGCTGGACCTCAAGATCCGCGATGCGTGGTTCTCGGAGCTGCCGGGCGGCGTGACATGGGACGTGGTGGGCGCGACGGATACCGGCATGACGCCCCTGTCGCACGACGCGCCGGCCCCCGTCCCGCCGCTCACCCCGGCGCAGGCGGCGGCGCTGGCCACGCTGAACAGCGACCAGGCCCGGCTCGACCAGATGTCGCGCGCGCTGCAAAGCCGCAAGTACGAGCTTTACAGCGTGTGGTGGAAGCAGAACCGCGCCAAGCATACCAAGGCGTGGCAGAACTATGTCGGCAACGGCCAGCCGGTGAACAATCCCGGCGCGCAGGCGATCCTCGACCGGATCAACGAGGCGCTCGACCCCGGCAACGCGGACGGGCTCTTCGCGCAGGTCAAGGACGAGGAAGCGGCGGTTGCCAAGCTGCGCGCGACGCTTCCCGATCCGACCGATCCGCATGCCATCGCCGTCTATGCGCGCGACACGCTCAAGCTGAACCCCGAGGTGCACATCCTCAAGGCCGCGCCCGCGCCCACCTTCTACGGCGCGACGGACCCGGTGATGCTGGTGTCGGGGCTTGCCCCCTCGACCAAGCAGAAATCGCAGTTCCCGACCTACTCTGCCGAGGAAGGCTGGAACAAGAAGCTCACGGTCCGGATCACCAGCCAGACCGCGACCGGCGTGAATGCAACGATCGAGGGCAAGACCGTCCCGATCACGCCGACCTCTCCCAGCAAGGACCTCGCGGCGCTGATCCCGTCGGTCACAAGCGACGCTTTTCCGGCGCAGGTGCAATCGTCGCTGCCGAACCTCCTGACCGAGACGTTCTTTGCCGATCCGCAGAACGCGGCCACGATCATCGACGTGGGCGCCAGCGGCGATGGCGGGGATCCGGCCATCACCGCGCTGGCCGCCGCGATGGCGGCGATGACGGCGCAGATCGGCACGCCCGAACCGCCGCTCGTCGAATCCGTGGCCTTCGCCGACTGGCAGCAGGCGTGGTCGCCCGTGTTCCTTGAATGGAAGGTGTCGTACTTCGCCACGGTCGAAAAGGATCCCATCGACCACGGCGGCGGCGGGGACGACGGCCCGCTGCCCGACAACTGGCCCTTCGACCTCGAACAATGGGCGTTCGACGGCACCGGCTTTCGCTGGACGGGCGGCAACGTGCCACCCAAGAGCGGCTCCAACAGCACCTCGCTGCAACAATCCTACACGGGCCGGACCTTCCTGACGCAGCAGGGCACCTTCGCGCTGATCTCGCGCCTGCACCACTACATCCAGACCGCGCCCAAACCCGAGGAGGCGTTGCAGAAGGTCGAGGACCTGATCGAGAAGGTGGGCGAGATGAACTTCATGTCGCAGCGCCTGACGGGGCTGACGGACGCGATGACCATGCGCACGCTGGTGCCGGGCAACCCGCCCTCGCCGGACATCGCGCCGGTGATCGGGCAGGAATATTCCGAAACGCCCGATCCGTCCGACGGCAACCAGGACCTGTCCTTCGGCCCCGGCACGCCGTTCTTCTTCCCGGTGCGGGGCGGGTTCTTCGCCATCGGTGGGCTGACGGTCGTCGATGCGTTCGGCCAGTCGGTGGACCTGATGAAGGCGGGCGGCAATACCGGCAAGGGCTATCCCTTCGTCCCGATCAAGGGCGAAGGCCTCGCCCCGGCATCCGGCACCCAGATCACCGACCCGCCGCTGGCCGAGGCGCTGCAATTCTCGCCCCGGCTCGTGCAACCGGCGCGGCTGAACCTCGACTGGGTGTCGGCAGAGGATGATGACAGGGTCCTGGGGCTGGCCGCCGACGTGAACCCGGTCTGCGGCTGGATCATCCCCAACCACCTCGACGCGGGGCTTGCGGTGTACGACGCCACCGGCGGCGCGCTGGGCGAGATGATGGAATTCGCGGCGGTCACCGGCGCACCGCAGGTGGGATGGCTGCCCGCGCCCGACAGCCCCGCCGCCGTCTCCGATCCCGGCGACATTTCCAACACCCACCTGAAGAACTTCGTCGCGGGCCTTCTGGCGCGGCAGGACGAGGGCGCAGGGTTCCGCAACTTCCTTGCCGCCATCGATGAGACGCTGTGGACGGTCGACCCGCTGGGCGGGCGCGCGGACCAGAACCTCAGCGTGCTGGTGGGCCGTCCGCTTGCGGTGGTGCGTGCGCGCTACGGGCTTGAACTGGACGGGCTCGAGATGAGCAACATGAGCTGGCGCGACACGCTGCTGGATTACGGCATCGACATCGGCAAGCTGCAATTCCAGCTCAAGCTCGGCTCAACGCAACTTTATGACGACGGGCTGATGGGGTATTTCGATCCCGGCCAGACCGGCGAGGATTACACCACCTTCAACGCCGTCCACATGCCGGAAAGCCGCGGCCCGGCGACCCCGCCCTACCTGAAACAGGTAGCGCCGGGGAATTTCCTGACCTCGGCCTTCGACGGCAATTTCACCTACCTGACGATGATCCTCGATCCGCGCGGGGACATCCACGCCTTCACCGGCATCCTGCCGCACAAGACGATCACCCTGCCCGACACCTTCGTCGAAGGACCGATGCAGACCTTCCAGCTGAACTTCCGGTCCGGGCCCATCGTGACGCCGACCCAGCAGATCCGCATCCCCTACCCGACCGAACGCCACGGCTCGTGGTCCTTCGTGCAGCGCGCCTCGCCGGGGGCGGAGGAGTACCTCGTGAAATCGCTGGTGCGGACGACCGAACAGGCGCGGCTCGACACCACGCCGCCGGCGCTGGTCGAAGGCTGGCTGCGCTTCGTGCCCGAGAAGGGATCGTGAGACCACACGGGCGGGCGACCGACCCGCCGGCGGACCATCGCAAGAGACCCGCATGACACCGCAGCTGACCTATGCCATCGCCACCACGCCGGTCGCGCCGCAATGCGGCGAGCCGCTGGCGGTCGTGATCACCGCGTCGAACGAAAGCCGCCGCGCGATCACCTTGAGACAGATCGAGGTGCAGTTCGCGATCGGCACCTATGCCAAGGACCTCGCCACCGGTTTCGAAGAGACCTCCGAACACGCACCCGACGGCTGGACCATCGGCACCGATGGGGGCGTCTATACCTTCACCCCGCCGGGCGGGAGCATCACCGTCAAGGGCGGCGGGCTGGAATTCCGCATCAGCGGTATCCCGGTCAACGACGAGGCCGGATCGACCCCCGTCACCTTGATGGAGACGACCGACGGCGATCCCGCCTCGCAGGTCTGGACGCTGAACAAGCTCGAAGCGCAGGCGAGCCTCGCCAAGGTCTATATCGATCCGCCGACCGTACCCTATGGCGGCAGCGCCACGCTTTACTGGACGGCAAGCCCCGGCAGCACGGTCACGGTATCCTATGACGGGGTGACCTACGCCTCGGTCCGGGACGATCCCGAAACGCCCCTCCCCGCGGTCGGCAACTGGAGGATCGAGAACATCACCGTGCGCGAGGTGCAGGTGACCGTGAAAGCCGTCGCACAGGGCGATACCGGGTCACAGCCGTCCTTCGAATACCCCGTGGTGGGTGTTGCGCGCCCTTCCTTCCCCAGTCTGACGATCACACCCGACATGAACTCGGGCTGGAGTCGGATCGACGCCACGGTGGACAGCGCCACCGCGCACTGGTTCGACACCCCCGCCGGGCGCCTGACCGCGGGCAAGGACGAGTTGCAGTTCTGGACCCTCGACGCCACGCAGACCGTGACGGCACATGCAACCAACCCCGTTTTCACAAAGCCCACGACGCAGAGCGCACAAATCCACCGCCCGCGGCAGGGCTGGACGGCGCTGGCGGACGCGCCACGGATCGACAATCCGGCCATTACCGTGATGGATGACCAACTAGTCATCTACCCGGAAATCGGGGGCAGCAACTCGGCGACCGAGGTGGGGTTGCAGATCTTCACATCGCGCGACGGCGCGACGTGGACACCCGGCATGATCCCCGGCAATTATGCCGAACCGCTGCCGATTTCGATGTTCACCCTGGACGGCACGTTCCATGTGCGCGGATTGGGTCATGATGCCGCGCGCAACAGCGGCTGGGTGAAAGGCGCGCACAGCACCGATTTCGACACGTGGCAGGTGCAGACGCCATTCGAGGTCTACATCAAGCAGCAGGTCGACGGCCTTGCCCTCACCTATTCCGAGGGCGACGGCGCGGCGTTCGCCTGGACGCTTTACCCTGGACGCTACCGCCGGATCACCACGGTGCCCGACGCCAACGCACCGCTGAAGACCTATTTCGCGGACGTGCCGCCCGAAGCAGACCTCGAGATCACCGACTGGGTCAGGATGCTCGCGTCGACATATGTGCGGCCCACCTGGTTCAAGGGGCGCAACTACGTCTTCAAATACGGAATGATGCTGTCAGGCGCGCCAGAGGACGAGAGCCCCTTCCGCACCGAGTTCAACTGGGGAAGCAATAATCTGGACTGGCTGGGGGCGGCACCTCCAGTACCACTCGCGGCCTACAACGATACACTCCGGTTCACGCGATGGCAGGCGAACGGTACGCCGCTCGACTACAGCTATACCGGTTCGGGAGGGCTTGCGTCGCTGACGGTGAATGGCCGCGCTGCAACCAATTCCGACCGAACCACCGACTTCAGCGGCGCAGTGCCGATGGTGGCATTTCGCGGCGGGCTGTTCGCGGCGGGGCCGAACCTTGCCAGCGGGCCGGGCGATTCCGATCACACGACACGAAAAATTTGCATGAGGACGTTATGACCGACGACAACAAACCGCTTCTGGAATGGGCCGCGACGACCACTCCGAACCCGCTTGGCATCGACAATCCCGGTGCGGTCACGATCCTTGCCACCAACCTCACGCGCAAGACCATCGACCTGTCGAGCGCGACCTTCAGTTTCGACGTGGGATCCTACGGCAAGGACCTTGCCACCAGTTTCGACGGTGTCGGCACCCACGGTCCCGAAGGCTGGAATTTCGTCAACGAGGGCAGCGGCGTGTTCGGCGTCACGGTCGAGAGCGGGCACTCCCCCGCCGTCGGCGCGGACGGGTTGCAGTTCTCAATCTCGGGGATCGCGGTGAACGACAATCCCGGCACCACCATGGTCACCATCGAGGAAGTCACACCCGACAACCGCACCGCCTACAAGCAGGCACCGCTTCTCAAGGCCTATCCCGATCTCACGCTCGAAGGGCCCTTCGTCACGCCCGCCTCGGTCGATTACGGCGGCAGCGTGCAGGTGAAGTGGACCGCGACCAAGGGCGCGACGGTCACGCTGACGGTCAATGGCGAGGTGATCACGCATGTGAAGGGCAACCCGAACCTTCCCCTGCCCGCCTCTGGTTCTTACGAGCTGGACAACATCACCGAGGCCAAGACCGCGATCATCGCCACCGCCGAGTTGCAGACGCCGACGGGCAGGCAGAAGAAGGAGAAGCCCTTCATCCTCAGCCTCAACGCGCCGACGATTTCGGACTTCACGTCCAGCCGGGTCGCGGGCAAGCCCAACACGATCAGCGTCAACTGGACGGCGACCAGCGTGCAGCAGGCAACGCTCGACATCGGCAGCGAAAGTTTCGACGTGACGGGGCTGTCGACCTACGAACATGCCGGGTCGCTCTTTTCAGAGACGGTGAAGCTGACGGTGACGAACCCGGCAACCGGCGCGTCGCAGAGCGTCACGCAGCCGCCGGCCGTGGCGAATTTCGAACTGGCCTCGCCGGGGCCGGACTTGCAACCGCCCTCGTTCGCGCTCATGTGGGCGACGGACAATTTCCTCGGCCTTCTCTATACCGAGGATTTCAACGCCCCGCCCCGCGTCGCGTTCAGCCCCGACGGGCAGAACTGGACACTTGGCCCCGCCGCCCCGAACGAGGGCTCGGGCTCTTCCGGGACGGGTTATTGCCCGTCGGTGGCGACGCTGGGTGATACCGTCTACGTCCCCCAGCGAAAGTGGAACGGCTCGGACCTGACGACGGTCCTGTCGCAATTCTCGGTCTCGACCAACACGTGGGGCACCTCACAATCCATGGACTGGGTGCCGGTTGCCAACACGCTGGGCGTGACGATCGCGTCCGACGGCAATTCGACGCTTTACGCGGCCGAGATGGGCAGCTCCCTCAGCGGTTTGCGCCAGTCGACCGATCAGGGCGCGACGTGGACGGCGCTGACCCCGCCGGACGATCCGGTCGTGTCCGCCCTGTGTCCGATCAACAGCGGGCTGACATGGATCGACGGCACGCTGTACCTGTGCGGCAGCTATATCAACAAGGACAAGGCCCGCGTCTTCACCTACAACGGGGATGGTGGCTGGACCCAGCTGGCCAGCACCGGCGACTTCCCGACCTATCCCAACATCCAGCAGGTGAACTGGCGCGGATCGCTCGCAACCCTGAGCGCGCCGCTGGCGCAGTCCCGTGGCGGCGACAACACGGCAGGCGCGCTGCAATTGTTCGAATGCACGCCCGCCGGGGTCTGGTCGCAGCAGCCCGCCTCCACCACGCAATGGATCAACCAGGATACCGGGCCGCTCTTCCTTGGCCTCGCGGAGTTCAAAGACATCATCTTCTATTCCATCGGGCCCAGCAGCTATTCCGGCGGCGGCGTCTACATGTATTACGACGAACCGACCGCCCTGCCGGGCGAGTTCGGCGGCTCACCGGTCAAGACCCATGGCTGACCTGAAACTCGACTACGCGGTCACCACCGCGCCGGACCCGCTCAACACCAACACGCCCGGCCAGATCCAGATCGCCGTCACCAATCCCGGACGGGTGCGTGATCTCGAGATCGCGCAACTGTCCTTCGGCATCCTGAATGGTCTGAACGCCAAGGACCTGACCAACGATCCCACCGCGATCGAACTGGTCTACCCCAAGGGCTGGGGCCTCGACCGCACGTCGGGCAGCGAATTCGTGTTCACTCCGCTGTCGCGCAAACCCATGCCGATTGGCGGCGAAGGCCTGCTGTTCGTGCTGAACAAGATCCCGGTCAACGGCGAGCCGGGCCTCACCGATCTTTATATCATCGAGCGCGCGGGCAAGGCCGGGAAACCGCCGACCGAGGCCGGAACCTCCGTGCAACTGGCGAAGTTCCCGCAGGACTTCCGGCTTGACGCGTTCACCGCCGATCCCTCGACCGTTGGTTTCGACGATGCGACGACCCTCGCGTGGAAGGGCAGCAAGGGCGCGACCTACTCGATCAGCTATGACGACAAGGTCATCACGCATGTCAAAGGCGATCCCGACGCCAAGTTGCCGCATGACGGCACCTACCGGATCGACAACCTGCTCGAGACGACGACCTTCACGCTGGACGCGTCGCTGAAGACCAAGGCAGGATCGCTGCATGCGCGACGGCAGGCGACCGTCACGGTAGAGAAGGCGAAGATCTACCAGTTCAACGCCAACCCGCTGCTTCTGGACACCGGCCAGAAGACCCGGCTGATCTGGACGACCAACGCGGACGCGTGCGACATCTCTCCCGCGCCCGGCAAGGTCGATGCGCCCTCGGGCGCGGTCGAGGTCGCGGTGGACAAGACCACGACCTTCACGCTGACCGCCACCAAGGGCAAGAACACCGTCCAGATGGGCCGCACGATCAACGTGCGCCCGCCAAAGATCATGTCGTTCACGTCCGACGCCAAGGGCGCGGTCAAGCCGCATGACCCCGTCGTGCTGTCATGGGAGGTTGAAAGCGTCGCGACGCTGGAGCTGGACATCGACGGGACACGCCATGACGTGAAGGACAAGACGTCCTTCCAGCTGGCCCCGCAGACCCTGTCGAAATGCACGCTGGCGGCCACAGGCGACGGCCCTCCGCAATCGCGATCGCTCGACATCGCCGTCGTTCCGCCGGAATTCGGCGACATCCGCGTCAACATGGTGATCGGTGCAAGCCCGACCTTCGAATGCAACTTCAGCATCCAGTCGCGGTATTCTTCGAGCATGCGGATCGAACTGGACCAGGACGGGTTCAGTATCGACTCGGTCACCGGTTTCAACACCGTTCAGGACGACGCCTGGGTCGCCCAATTCCCGCTCAAACTGCCGGCGGCGCTGTTCTTCAAGGACAAGATGTTCACGCTAACGGCTGGCCAGATGAACGGTCAATTCGTGAAACGGGATTTTCCGATCAAGGCATACAACGTCGATCCCTGACCGGCGCAATCGGGGCCGCGATCGCGCCCCGATTGCGCCCTTTGTCGATGCCAATCCGCTGGGCCGCGAGGCTGATCCGCCATCCGTCTCCGGCAGGTCCAGACCACCCGACCGGACGGTCGGAACCCGCGCGATTCTGCGCGCGGCGCATTCGGGGTTATGTCAAAACATCGCGCCGAACTTCGCCACATTGTCGCCGCCTTCCGGCGGTTTGCCGCCGCAGGCTTTGAAAACAAACGAAACTCCACCGCGTATTTTAACATCTTTTCAATCAGTTAATTTCCGCGCGGCAAAGACCCGCCACACTTCGTAGCGCTCTCTATTTCGTGAAGGGCGGTCACATTATCCCCCAGATGTGACGGTACTTAATCCGCGCTGCAACCAACGAGGCCTGCCGATGTCGACGACCTTCGACCCTTCCACCATTCGTGCCAACCTGCTGTTTCAACGTGTGCGTGACATGACGTTCGACGGGGAGCAGGCAAGCGTTCAGGAATACGGCGCCATCCCGCGCCTGCAGGTGCCGGCCGCGACGATTTCGCTGAGCTTCGAACTGGACACGCTGTGGGGGCACCAGGCGCTGATCTCGGCGGATGTGAACGGTCATGGTTCGGGCGAGTTCACGGTCTGGATCGATGACGGGAAGCTGGTGGTTGCGAT
>NZ_AQQZ01000014.1 GCF_001205715.1 Pseudaestuariivita atlantica | reverse complement strand
ACCCGCAAACTCTCGTTATGAACGAGGGAGCCTCGGGGGGCAGGTCACGATCAAAAGGCTGCGCTCGGGACCAACTGCCGGTTGTGGGCCTTGCGTCGCTTCGATGAAGAGATCACCAAGTCCGACCTGGATGGCCGGGTGAATATGAAGCTCGGGCTGCTCAATCGCGATCAGGCCGTCAGGGTCCATCAGGCACGCGACAACGACTGGCACCATCTGAGAAATGCCCACACCAACGTCGCTCGGTGCAACAAGCACCCCTTTGTTGAGATCAAGCAACCGGAACTCCTTGACGGTCTTCAACGAAGCGTAGAGCTCCTGCAGGTCGCCAAGGTCGTCTTCATCGATACCCCGCTGAAATAGTTGGTGGAACCGGCTGGTGTTGGGGACCTGCTTGAAGACAGTTTGCTGCAGCTGGTAGCCGGTCCTCAGCTTCAGATCGGAGGAGAGCCAGTCATTCACGCTTTCAAGCAGGTGCTCCGTGGTCTGGTTATGAAGCACGTCCCAGGCAGCAAGGCCCTGTGCCCAGCGTGACTCGTCAGGCGAAAGGCGCGGACGGTAGCCACGGCTGGGTATGTCGCGGAGCGGCCCGATGTAGGTCAGTGACTTTAGATAGTCGCGCAGGATCCGGACAGGGCCGAGAACCATCTCGTCCAGAAGCGCGCTCAAGCCGGCACGGCGATATGTCTCTAGGTCGAGTTCGTCGGCGGCGCGCAGTTCGTCGCTGTCCGACAGGCGCGGAACGGAGGCGCCGCGCGCATAGCGCATCCGGATCAGGTTCTTGTCGAGCTCAACCAGATCGAGCGCAAGCGGACGGTCCAGATCGGGCAACGCTCCGAATTCGGTATCGACCTTGACCCGAAACCGAACGCGGTCATTGACCTGCGCATCCGCCACGATCTGGCGGGAAAGTTCATAGAGCTCGTTCCCGAGCGGTGACTTGAAGGGGTCGCCCTTTTCGGCCTCAGGATCAAATCCGAGCGCGGTCGGCAAACCCTCATCCCAGCCTTCCGGCTCATCATCCGGATCGACCAGCTTTTCAAGCATCGGATGCTGCCAGTTGATATCGATCAGCTCGGCCTGACCCTCCTGTGGGGGTGAGCGGAGAACGGCCATTTCCTCACCGTTATGTTCGACCGACATCTTCGCGACATAGGGGGCTTGGACGAAATCGCTCCAGGCAACCTCGATGCCGATGCCCACCTCCTGCACGACGGCGTAGGTTTTCAGTTCGGTGTTTTCACCCGCGATGTACTGCACCGGCAGGTTTATGAACTGCGGGTCTTGCAGGTTGCCACCGGAATTGAGCGGCAGTCGGTCGCTGCCCTGATCGTCCCCGATATCCAGATGGACCTTGATGTGGATGGACTGGTCAGTCTCATGCCCATGGACGAGATTGGCAAAGCCGCCGAGGTCGGTGAGGCCCCCGGCGATCGTCTGGTCCGGGTCAGGGTTGTTGCGCTCGATCACTTCGCGCAGGTAGTGCAGCGCCTGCAGGATCGTGCTTTTTCCCGCGCTGTTTGGACCAAAAAGGAGCGTGATCGGCTTCAGTTCAATACTTTGGAGTGTGCCAATGCCCTTGAAATTCTCAATCTCGATTCTGGTCAAACGCATGGTGGTACCTCACAGCTCCCCGCGAAACGCACGTTGAGACAGGGAGTCGAAGAGCGACTTTGCGTCATTGCAAGCGGCCAGCAACTTAGCTTCGAATTTCTTCTGCCGCTCCACAAATGCTGCAAAGTTGTTTTGCAAATCTTCGTTTGGCAGAACGATCTCAATTGGATAGATCCTGCTCCCTGAAATCAACGGTTGTGCTGCTCGGCCAGCATACTGATTGAGATCTGCAAACCTCAGAGCCCAGGCCAAGTATGTCTGGTTCACAGGCCTTTTGTACTCCCGGACATACAAAGCGTTATCAGTGATCCACGCTTTCGGTTCGCTTACATGTACCGCTCCACAGTATACACCAACTCGTCCGATAACGATCTGTGGTTCATCGAACATGTATTCGGAATGGAATCCGTTTATCCCGTTACCGCCGTAAACAGGGTGCCTGCCGTTTGGGTCCATTTTCTTGGCGGTGAGGCCGTTTCCACTGGAAACCTTAATGATGTCGCCCAGTGCTGCCGTTGGCATTTGTTTCGTGTTGAGCACAGGATCGCCAAACATATCAAGAAAGACAGCTCGCAACAGCTCATCTGACATGGACACCGCTTGGTCCCGCTTGTGCCGGATTTTGTCAGCTTTTTCGAGAACGGCAGCAACGTGCAGCTGCTCATTGAGGGCCGGTAGTGGGACTTCAAACTCGGCCAACGCTTTCGGACTTAGACGTGGCAGATTCACCCCGGTCGACCGTGAAGACGCTAACTCGACAAGGTGTGGCTGTCTTAGAAAGAAGGCTAAATATCGTCGGTCCAAGTCGGGGCCGGGTTGTATCGGTAGAATGTCCGTACTGCAAATTCCAGAGAAATCAGGCAAAGCGATCTTGGCAAGGTAAGGTCGAAGTTTTCCATAAAGGACGTGCGATTCCTCAAAACAAAATTTGGTACTTGCAAGCTGTCCTTCATCGACGCACTCAGCGCTGATGATTTCACCCCCGCTAGCTATGTGCTCAAGGCCTAAATACTTCGTTCCGGCCTCAATAGATGATGGATCGATCCCTTTTCGGTCGATCTTTGCAACTTTATCAAGGCGCACCATAGGCCAGTTCATCCGAGCATTTCCTCTAGCTCGACGATATCCTTGGAAATTTCATCGTTTAGTTCCTTCATACGCCCGAGGACTTCTTGCGGATGTTCGCCTTCTTTTTGGACATAACTGCTCTCTTTGTAACGATTAAGGGAAAGATCATATCCAGCTTCTCTGATCTCAGCCGCTGGGACAAAGAACGCTTTAGACTTGCGGTCGGTATCGCTCGCTGGGTTGCGTTTTCTCCAGCTCGCTAGGCAATCATCCAAATCGTTCTCTTCAACCGGCTGTCTTTTGTCGTCGAGAGAGAGTCCGTCAGCTTCAATGTCGTAGAAGAAAACGTTGTCGGTGCGTCCACCCTTGGTGAAGACTAAGATACCCGTGGAAACGCCCGCATAGGGTCTGAACACACCGCTGGGCAAAGAGATCACGGCTTCCAGCTGATTATTGTCGACCAGAAGCTGACGCAGCTGACGGTGCGCGCCAGACGAGCCAAACAGCACACCATCAGGCACAATGGTTGCTGATCGGCCTCCGGTGTTCAGCATACGCAGGATCAGCGCAAGGAAGAGCAACTCGGTCTTCTTCGTTTTGACCTGGCGTAGGAGCCCGGAGTGCACGTCCTCGAAATCCAAGCTGCCCTTAAAGGGCGGGTTGGCTAGAATGACGTCAAACCCCTCGGTCGCCTGGTTTGGATACTTGTCTGTGAATCCGGTGCTCAGCGTATCCTGATAGTGGATGTCTGGATCATCCACCCCGTGCAGCATCAGGTTCATCGCTGCGATCCGCAGCATGGTCGCGTCGAAGTCGAAGCCGTGGAACATGTTGCTGCGGATATGCGCGCGGTCCTCGTCGCTGAGCTTGTCGCCGATGTAGATCTTCTCGACATTGCCAGTGTCCGGATCGGTCTCCTCAATTACCGCCTCAGGCGAGGTGTAGGTTTCGAGCAGGTATTCCATCACGCTGACAAGGAAGCCGCCGGTGCCGCAGGATGGATCGCCCACCACATCTGTCGGTTTTGGCTCGAGCAGATCGACCATCAGCCGGATGATGTGGCGCGGCGTGCGGAACTGGCCGTTGATGCCAGCCGTCGTGAGCTTACTGAGCAGATACTCGTAGAGGTCGCCCTTGGTGTCACCCTCGGTCAGTGGCAACTCGTGGATCATGTTGACCGCTTTCACTAGAAGGCCGGGCTTCTGGATCATCAGCTGCGCGTCTTTCATGAACTCGGCAAAGGCCGTGCCGCTGGCCACAGTGCTGCGGAAATGCGGGAACACCTGGTCGCGCACAAGTGGCAGCATCTGGTCGGAGCCCAGGTGCCGGAACTGCGACCAGCGCAGGTGCTGCTCGTCTTCCTTGAAGCGGCGCGTGAACGGCTTACCGCTCCGCTTCTGGCGGTTCTCGTCCCGCGCCTCGTTGATGTCGAGGAGGCGCGCGTACATCAGGAACGTGATCTGCTCGATCACCGTCAGCGGGTTGGTGATCCCGCCCTGCCAGAATTCCGTCCAGAGCGCATCGACGCGCCGCTTGAGATCACCCGTGATCATTGTTGTTTCCTCTCATTCGGGTTTTCGTCTTGGCGCTCTTCGACCTTGGGGCCAAAAGAGCGCACGATGTTGATAAGATCTGCAATGTCTGCCTCGTCTTGGAACACGCCGTCCGGACCGTCGGCATCGACCACAGTGAAAGGGTCGTCGTAGAGCCGCTCGACCTCAATCGTGCCGTAACGCGCGATGTGGTTCTGCAGCAGCGCGAGGAAGCGTGTCTGCTTCGCGCTGAGCTTCGGATGTTTCTGGACGAAGGCGGTGAATTTCTCTCGCACCGCTTCGGGATCCATCCCAACGATCATACGAATCGCGAGATATAGCGGACCTGCGGTTTCGCTGAAGAACTCCTCAAGATGCTCACGCCGCACGTCTGGGTGCTGAGTTAGAACGAGCGATACGAGCGAGTCGATTTCGCGGTCGGACACTGCTTCGCCGGCACGGATCTTCTTAAGGACTTGGTTGGTGTCGAAATGCTTCTTGAGCTCCGCCTCGACGATCTGCTGGTAGGCCTTCATGTCGACGGATTTCAGGCTCGCCGAGCGACGAGCGAACTGCATCTGACCGGCATCCTCAGTGATGTCGACCACCTTCGGAGGAACGCCCTGTGAGCCACCCTTCGCCCGGTGATGCATGATCTCTCGAAGCTGGAGACGCGCGTCCTCAAGGTCAGCGAAAGTTACATCCTTCCAGAACGCATCCGACTTCACGCGCTTGATGATTTCCGCCTTCTCGCGGACCGGGTTCAGGTGCATCTGGAGGGATGACAGTCGGTCAAGGAGCTCGATTTTCAGGTCGGCAATCTCACCTGAGCCACGCAGCAGGGCGATCTGCATGCGAGCAATGAGGAGATCGAGCGAAAGAGCGTCGCCGAAGCCACGGATGTTCCGCCATTGCATCAATGGAGCGATCTCTTGGCGTAGCCTAGCGACGTTCGCCGGGGCGAATGACTTCAAGGCCTCGGGGCGTGATAGCGCGCGCTTCTCCTTCCATTTCTCTCGAACCGCGATCGACTCCTCCGGCAGGGCGTTGATGTCTTGCTCGACAAGTCCGATGGCGGTGTCGAACGCCGCGATCTCGCTCTTTTGAAGCGCGACATCGGCAACGTTCAGCCGCTCCTCGAAGACCAGCTGGGCAAGCGGCTTGCTCTGCGTGGGTTCGGCGGGTCGATAGCCCATCTCGAAGCGGGCAAAGTTACCCCAATGGTCGAAGATGCGAAACACGCTCTTGTTTTGGCCTGGTCCGAAGAGGTCTGGACAGAGACGCGTACCGCGGCCGATCATTTGCCAGAACTTTACGGGCGATTTGACTGGCCTAGCGAAAACAAGGTTCGCTATTTCGGGTATGTCGATCCCGGTGTCGAGCATGTCGACCGAGATCGCGATGGTCAGATCGTTGTTGGTGCCTTCGCCCTTGAAGTCGTCGATTAGTTGCTCGGCTCTGGGGTCATAGTTGTCGATCACCTGGCAAAATTTGCCGGCGTACTGCGGATACATTTCGTCAAAGATCTGGCGCATCAGCATCGCATGTTGGTGGTTGCGCGCGAAGATGATGGTCTTTCCCAGAAGCTGTTCGGTTGCGTCCTTAATCCCGTTTTCCATCAGGTTGCGAAGGATCGCACGGTTGGTGTCTTTGTTGTAGATGACCTTGTCGATCTGCTCCGAGGAGAAATCATACTGCGCTGGATCCTCGCCCTGGTCTTCGAGCTCCTGGATCTGCTGAGGCGACAAGCCATCGAGGGCAATGCCGTCGCGGAGAAACTGCGTCGTGTGCTCATAAACCTCAAACGGGGTCAGGTATCCTTCCTGAACCGCCTGCTCGAGATCGTAATTCGACGTTGGAAGTTGCCCTTCGCACCCAAAGAGGCGGAAGGTGCTGCGCGTAACGAAGTCAACTGGCGTCGCGGTTAGCCCCACCTGGTGGCAGTCGAAATAGTGGAAGATGTCTCCGTAGACGTTGTATATGCTTCGATGAGATTCATCCGCGATAATGAGGTCGAAGAAGCCGGGGTCAAACGACTGAAAGACCTTTTGCATCGCGGGATAGGTCGCCAGGAAGACCCGTTCACTGGCATTCGTTTTTACGCGCGACGTGATGATCCGCGTCGGCTCCGAAAGGAAATCGTTGAAGGCGTTCTTGGCCTGCTTCCGAAGTTCCTTCCTGTCACAGAGAAACAAGACGCGCTTTACCCAACCGGCCCGGATCAGAAGGTCCGTCAGCGCGATGGCAACGCGTGTCTTGCCCGTACCGGTGGCCTGAACAACGAGCGCCCGACGGTGCTTCTGTGAAAACCGCTCGGAAACCCTCTTGATCGCTTCGAGCTGGTACAGACGATCAACGATCTGATCACTGATCTCGATCGTGTCGAGAGGCTGTTTCTGGCTCCGCTGGTAGTTTGCCAGGTGCTGAAGACTGTCCTTCGAATAGAAGCCGAATAGCTTGCGCGGAGGGAAGTCCTGGGCGTCGTCCCAAATCCAGATGTCGAAGCCATTCGTGTAGAAGATAACCGGACGGTGGCCATACCGGTTCTCGAGGCTATCGGCATAGAGCTTCGCCTGATGGCGACCGAGCTCGGCGTCGGTCGAGGTTTTCTTTGCCTCGACAACGGCCAGAGGATTCCCGTTGTCATCCCAAAGCACATAATCGGCGTAGCCGATGCCCGTGGCTGTGGGCTGGCCATCTACCTCGACCTCCTTTCCAACCTGTGCCGTGCTCTTGACACCCTCTGAGATGTCCCAGCCGACACTCGCCAGCATACTGTCGATGAGCCGCGTCCGGGTCTCAGCTTCACTAAACTGAAGTTCATCGGCCGCCGCCTGTGCCGAGCCTGCAAGCTGTTTGAGCTCAGCTGCTTCCTTTTGGGCTGCGGTTGCTTTCGAGCGCTCTTCTTCGAGTTCCGCAAGCAACGCATCCATCTGCGCTTCCTGAGCCGCGAGTTTCTCCAGGACTTGGCGCCGTTCCCGTTCCTCGACCTGGCCTGGAATACTCGGCTGTTGAAAGGCGGGAAGCTGGTCTGCTGTCGCTTGCCCGTATCTGACACACATCCAGCGGGCCAGATCATGTGCCTCCTTGAGCAGCCATAGCGCGTGTTGGCTCCTGACGGGCTCGCCATGAGCGGCTTTGTTGCCGTGCATCCGCAACGCGTGAAGTTTGTCGAGTACAACCTTCGGCGTGATCGCGGTAAAGGCGTCGTTCTTCAAGAGATCAACAAACGTTGGCAAGTCCGGCTTTGGCAGGCGGAGCTCGCGATAGATATCCTTTGTCAGGTTCTCCGCGAAAAGGCGAAGCTTGACGAGTGCACTTGCTGGGTCAGCGTGAGCATATGATTCTGCAAACGTGCCTAGTCCAGCAAGTTCAGGCCAGCCGTCACGTAGTATTTCGAAGTTGATCGATTTCATGCCATTGCCTCCGCGAGCGCGGCGTCAAAGGCAGCCCGGTTGGCAACCACGACCGGGACTTCGTGGGGATTGTCCAGCTTGTCTGCGACATCCAGACGGAGACGCTTCAGGAAGTAGTAGAGCAGCGCCTTCCGAACCAAGACTTCGGAGCGCTCGTTCGTCATCTCATAGTCTTGCGCGATGATCGAGCGCTGGCTCTCGCTCAGGGCTGGATTCGGTGCAAGCGCCACCGCGAAGCGATCATGCCAAAGCTTGTCGTCATTCGCAGACGCGCCAGACAACCCGTGCTTTCGGGTCTTCATGCATCGCGAGAGGATGAAGTCTTTGAACTTGTGGTCGATGTGACAGAAGGCACGAACATGCCACCGCAGTCCGTCATTGCCGAGGGCGTGGGGAGAAATCCGCCTCCACTCAGGGGTGGGCTTCTTGGCGCTCATAGACTGGTAGAAAACCTCGATGGAATGCCCTTCTCTTACGGTTTTGAGTACATCGCGAAGGACTTCGGGCTCCACGCGCCGGTTCGGAATAGGCAGGGCATCATGCTCCGGCGCCGATGCAAGCCAGGCGTCGGTCACACCAGGCACACATCCGTTAGTCTCGCGCAGATGAGCGAGGTACGCGGATGCATTGGGCTGCATGAATACCGGCTTGAAATCGTCTGCCGCTTTGTAGCGTTTGGCGCTCTTGTCGTAGATCAGGTTTCCCGGCGCCTTATCCTCGTAGAGTGTCAGGTCCTTGGAGGCTTGGGGCACGGACACGCCGAACTGGTCTACGATGTCGGCACGATTGATCCCGCCCTCCCAAAAGAGGCGGAATTCAATGAACTCCAATCGTTTTTCGACACCCCAGCGCATATCACGTCCTCGTTGAGCAGGTGGAGCGAGATCGTCCACCAGAATCGTTTGGTGATGGGTATATAAACTATACGCATCTTGTCAATCAACCCCTTCGCGTGAGTTTTTTGGGAGAGTTCACCTTGTGATGGCAACTGAAAAGCCGTTGCGCTGCTCGTCCTTCTGGGTCGTCATCGTCGCCCCAACCTTCCAAGCCTAGCCAGTTGCGCCAGCATTTGAGACCCGGCCCCGGGTGACCCAGTGCCGCTTGCCTGACCCGTCTGTCCCATGCCTTGCCGCACTGGCATCTTCTGCACACCAAAAAACTGCCGCGCTCTAAGGGCGGCATATTCCGCCCCACTTGCTCCACCGATAAGGTAGCGATTGTAGGCCTGCTGGCTGCCCATTGCGGCGCGGGCGAAGCTGTAGCTTCCACCGAGGCCACCGGACAGGGCGGGCATCATGATGTTGCCGGAGATCGCGCGGACGATGAAGGGCGTGGCAATGATGAACCCCTTGGCCATGAGGACCATCATGAAGAAGGGGATGAGCGCACCTATGTTTGAAGCCCCTTCCGGGTCGCCAAGCTCACCGATCAGAGCGGAAGAGACGCCAGTGATCGTTGCGAACACCCCTGCGACGACGATTGGGTAGAGTGCGAACGAAACCAGTGCCGACAGCCAGCGTGCGAAGTAATCTTTAGTCACCTCGAAGAGGGTGAGGAAGATCATCACCGGCGCGATCCCGATTAGAAGTGCGATCATCAGGCGGGATGCCACAAGGATGAAGGCGGCCAGCCCGCCGAGTATCGAGAGCAAGAGGACCCCGACAATGTCGAGCATGGCGCCAGCCATCCAGTTCAGCTCGGACCCGGCGGCGTTGAGATAGTCGCCCAGTTCCGCGATTAGCCGGTCAAACTCTTCGGCGAAAGTGCCAGAGGGACCCGGGGTGCCGCCACCAACCGAGGCCACGAGCGCCCCTGCGATGCTGTCGATGCCCGCCAGGATAGCGGCAGAAAGCGCGTTGAACTGCACCCAGTTGGTCGCAAATATCCCGATCAGTCCGATCTTGACTGCCAGCCAGAAGGCCGTTCGGCCGTCCATCGCCTTGTATTGGTAGATCATGTTCAAGAAGACGAGGATCACCACGAGCGTTGTTCCCAGGACGAGAAGCGTGCCGACCGTTGCCGCAACCGATCCGAACTGGGTTTCGGCGGCGGTGTCGAGATAGCCCTGGGAGGTTTCAACGAAATAGGTGACGACGCTCATCGGGGATCAGCCTTACCAATTGCCTGCGGCGTCGCAGATGGCCTTGGCGACAGTTCGGGCGGTGTTGGCGCGGCCGTTGTAGCCATCCGAGGCTTCGAGCATTTCCCATCGTTCGTCACTCGCGTGGACCTCGCGAAACACCGCCTCGGCGGCCTCCCAAGAGGGGAACCGGGTTTCGCAATCGCAGCTGCCGGTCTCGACGATGCGCTCGAGATTTTGGGCGCGGTAGATATCCTGGACCAACACGCGCTGATAGGCTTGGCGCAGGGGGATTTCCTGCATCCACACGGGTTCAGCGGGCCGGTCTGGACAGACGTTGAAGCTGCGATCGAGGGTCGGCACTAGATTGCGCTCGGCGAAGGCGGGGACAGCCAGTAGGCTCAGGGCCACCCCGGTCAAAACAAGGGTTAGCCTTGCCAGCCTCATGCCGTGGCTCCGATAGTGGTGGATTCGCGTTTCAGGAAGACCGTGTGCCCAACATTCGCGAATTCTGAGGAGCTGATCGAGACGACCTCCCAGCCTTCTGAACCTTTAGCATTCAAGGTTTCTCTCATGTCAGAAAGGCTGGTCTTTCCGGTCATGGGGAAATTGAGGATTTCATATTCAAAGGTCTTCATTGGGAAGCTCCGATCTCAGTTGCGCCGGGGAGGTAGAATTCGGTGATGCCGCGTTTGCCATCATGGCGACCGGCCTGGATGATTACGTCGATGGAGTTCTCGATGTACTGGATCATGTCGGCATAGGTCATCGGTATCTCGGTCTTGAGCGCCGCGATCGCGAGGCGCTGCACGGCGAGCTGCGGGGTTTCGGCGTGCAGCGTGGTCATTGAACCGCCATGGCCGGTGTTGATCGCCTCGAGGAAGGTCATGGCCTCTTTGCCGCGCACCTCGCCGAGGATGATCCGGTCGGGACGCATCCGCAGGGTTGCTGTGAGCAGGACATCGGCTGTCTGGAATTCCGCGTCGCGATTGGCGATGAGGGTCACGGCATTGGGCTGGGTTGGCAGAAGCTCGGCGGCTTCCTCGATGGTGACAATGCGTTCCTCGGTAGGCACATGAGAGAGAATCTTGCGCGCAGCCACGGTCTTGCCGGTGGAGGTGCCGCCCGAGACGATCATGTTCAGCTTGTTCTCGACGCAGTAGGCCAGGGCATCAGCGATGACGCCCGCGGCCACGACCTCGCGTAGTTCGCGGGTTTTCTCGAGGCGGAGCTCTTCCAGTTTGCGCTCCTTGCCATAGAGGAAATCCAGGGCGATCCCATCGAGCGGCAGGCTTGAGAAGAACCGCAAACTGATCGACATCGCCGTTAGCACGGCAGGTGGTGTGATGACCTGTGCGCGGATCGGACGGCCCTTGTAAGTGATCGAGACCGAGACAATCGGCCTGTCCTTGCTCATGGTGGTGTTGGCGGACGAGGCGATCTGGTTGCCGAGGTCTTTTACTTCGGTTGCGGTCAGCTTCTGGTCCAGCTGCCGCATGAAGTGATCGCCCTGGAATTCTCCCCAGCAGCTGCCGTCGGGATTGATGCAGATCTCGATCACATCGTCGCTCGCGGCGGCGTCGATCCGGTCGAGCGAGGTTTCGAGATAGCTCAGCGACACGGGCTCAGAATATCTCCAGATCGCGATCGACCATGACCGTGACGCGTGCGCCTTGGTCGACATAGATGACGGGGCCGATCGAGAGGTAATCGCCAATGACGCTATCCGTGGCATCCGCAAGATCATCGCCAACGTCTTCGAGCACGTCCGCGGCGGTCTCACCTTGCACATTTGCAGCGGCGGCGCTTGGTGCGGCGGAGATCAGAGAAATCAACGCTGCCGAGCCGAAGCGCTCATCAAAGCGCGTGTCGACAAAGCCGGTCACGCCGGAGCGGCCGAGTTCATCGCCGCCGAAGGAGCTGATTTGGATGGTCTGGTTGTCGGGCAGGATGATCCGGTCCCAGGCGATGGTGACCCGGCGCTGCGCAATGTCAACGCCAGAGCGATAGCGCCCGATCACGCGGGCACCACGCGGGATTAGCAATCGAGAGCCATCGAAGCTGTAGACATCTTCGGAGACAACGGCCCGGGTCTGGCCGGGCAGGGAGCTATCGAGGGCGGTTTCCATGACGGCCTGGATCATCGTGCCCTGAATGATGGTATTGGAAGGGTTTGCGATGACCTCTGCCTGCGTTACTGTGGTGGGCAGCGCGCCATTTAGCACAAAATCCGTCACTTCCCCGAAGGTGCGTTCGGTCAGAGCCGTCTCATTCGCACCGGAGGTGCCACCAAAGGCGATGGTGGGCGAGGTGATGCGGCGCTCTTGAAACGCGCGTTCTTCAGCCGCGCGGCGTTCAAGTTCCGCGAGCCGTCTTGCTTCCTCCTCGCGGCGCAGGCGTTCCTCTTCTCGTGCGCGCAGCTCGTCCTCAGATGGGCCCAACGGCGCGGGGGCAGGGCGATTGGCTTCGAGTTGCGCGAGTTCGAGGTCCATGCGGAGCTGCTCCAACTCGCGATCGCGTGCCGTGAGTTCATCGCGAAACTGCTGCTGCGCGGCTTCCGACGCGGCTTGCAGGGCGGCGATCTGGGCAGTCAGCGCATCGATGGCTTCGGCGGCGGCGGTATCTTCCTCGACCACCGGTTCGGGCGCGTTGCGCAAATCCTCGATCTGGGCCTGAAGGGCGGCGAGCTGCGCCAGAAGCTCAGCGTTTGGTTCCACCGGATCCGGCGCGACTAACACCACCTCGGGTTCGGGTGGGCGCAGAGTTTCGATGGCACCAAACCCGTCGCCTTCGTTTTGGAACACGTCCGGTGTCGCCGTAAGCAGGGCTTCCTCTTCCTCGGGTTGAGACAGGAGATAGAGTAATGCACCGCCCGCGCCGATCACGAGGACAACGACCAAAGCGAGCAGGGGAGAGCGCCGTGGGGCGGGGGGCGAAGCTGCGCCTTTGCCCTGCTCGAGGGCGGCAAGGCGTTTCTCGAGGTCCGCGTTTTCGGTGTCGCTCATGATCCCACCCCCGCAGGCGGTGTGGCCTCTATACAGACCACCTCCTCCCCGATCCGCAGAACCCATTGCCTGTTCACCCCGGAGACGCGGATCACGCTGTCCTCGGTGGCTTGCGTGTTCACCGTCCGCTCGCGGCCATTCGCGTAGCGAAAGACTGCGGGCACCGGCGCGTTCCGTGGGAACTCGAAATACGTGAAGGTCCCGTCATCCCAGACGCGGGTCGGGGTGAACTCGGTACGTGCGCTGGCCCCGTAGTTGTAGTTCGGCGCTTGGGCCGCGATGGCCCGGGTCGGGTGCGCAGCGTCGTCCGGATAGCGGAACTGGACCACGTAGAAGGTCGGGCTGCGGGTCTCCTGGACGTTGAAATAGTAGCTGCGGCGGTTGGTATAGACCGTGACATTGGTATGGACGCCGCGCGCGACGGGCTTGATCGCGAAGGCCTGCCCACCCGGCACGCCGTCGATCTCAAACCCTTCCGTGTCGCCCGCGATGATCGAGCGGATGCTTTCGCCTTCCCCGAACTCGACCGTGGTCACATGGGTGAGCGAGACGTTGAGGCGATAGACCTGGCCTTCCTGGTAGGTGGCCAGCCGCACCCGGCTATCGTTGGGACCGCCACGCGGGATGGCTTCTGCGAAGGCAAGGCCGGGCAAAAGGGCAATCAGGAGTATGACAAGTCGAACTGGGTACAAATTCAATTCTCCAATCTGTCGGAGCGGATGGAATATTCGAGGACCGTGAAGCCGAAGGGGTTGGTCCAGACCTCATCGATGGAGCGGCGGGTCTCGGGGCGGAACTCGAAGAGAAGCGTGGCGGTGAAAAGCCCGGTTTGGACGCCGTTGATAGACGTCAGGCGCTTGCGCAGGCGGACCGTCGCGCGGTTGGTTCCGATCCGGTTGATGCTGAGGATCTCCACGTCGAGCCGGGCATTGGGGCCATAAACTGTCGGCGGGTAGTTGTCGTTGGCGCTGTTCCAGATCTGGCGCAATCCGCTCTCGGCCGCCCCGTCCGAGCGACGTAGAACACTGCGGATGCGCAGATCATTGTCGAGCTGGTTATAGACCTCGCGGTCGGTCACATAGCGGAAGACTTCTGCCTCGATGACCGCCTGGTTGGCGGTCACTGACGTCGCGCCCACGGAAGCCTCGGGGAGCGCGAAGCCGGTGGCGGGATCATAGGGCACAACCACGGGCGGCGGATCGACATCTAGGATCGCGACAGCCGCCGCGCTCAGGCATCCGAGAATGCCGAAGATGAGCCCGGTGAGCCCAAGGCGCTGCCAGAGCCGTTCGCGGCGCAGGGCACCATAGACCAACTCTTCTTCGATGATTTCCTGCTCAGTAGCCACCCCTCATTCCCTCACGATCAGTCAGCCCGCAGGTCCGGCAGGGTGAAATCCATGAAGCGCTGTTCCTCGGCGATGGTGGCGGCATCGATCACGCCGCCGGTGCCATCGCCCACCGTTTGAATCGCTTCCAGCTGCCACATCGCCACGAGGGCGATGGCCAATTCAGCTGTCACGCGCGTGTTGAGATCGACGCTTTGCTTGAGCTCTTCCATGTCGTCAATGAGCCCGACAAGGCGGTCTACCCGCTCGAGCGATTGGCCGGCATCCTCATAGCTGTTCTGGGCCGCCGCCGAGACAAGGGCACCGGTGGTGGCCTGCGTCGCCACGCGGTTGGCCCCGGGATTGCCGCTCGTGGCCATTTCCGAGAGGGTGTCATCGTCAAATCCGAGATCGGCCAGCACCCGATCCATCTGGGTTTCGATCTCGCCTGCGCCAGAACCGGACAGGCCGGAGAAATCCCCAGTCTTGATCGCCTCAATCGTGGCGAGGATGTCCCCGAACTCCTGGTCGAGCAGACCGTTCAACTCGTCTTCCATTTCCGTCCGGATGATTTCGGGAAGCTCGGCAAGTCGGGTGAGCGCTTCATAGGTTCTTTGCAGCTCCGCGAGTTGATCCGTGAGTGTGGCAAGCTGTTCGCGGAGCTGCGTCAGCTGCTCGTTTTGCAGGATCTCGTCTTCGATCATCTGCCGGAGCTGCTGGATGTTTTGCGCGATGTTCTGGGTATCGACGACGGGCACGCCTTGCGCGAGGGCAGGGGATAGGGCGCCAAGATGCAGACCAACCCCAAGTGTCGTGGCCAAAGCTGTCCTCAAGAGCAGATGTCCCATCATTCAATCTCCCTGATCGTAAAATCCATGAACGCGCCTTCGGCCATGCGGGCGCTGGCCTGGGCCAGCTCTTTGGCGGAGAGTACGCGGGTGCGGGCGGCCTGAAGCCGGATGCGGGCGGCCACGAGACGCACGAGTTCGGCGCGGGCATAAGTGTTGAGCGCAACGCTCTCCTGCACATCCTCGGTCTCGGAAATCCGTTCGACGATATCCGCAATACGTAGGGCGGCTTGCCTGATCGCGGCGGGTGAGTTGTTGCCATAGAAGGCCGCGCCGTGCCCAGTGAGCGAGAGGTTGGCATTGGCCAGAAGCGCGGGGTCGATCGTGCCAAGCGCTTCGATCCCGCCGATGCGGCTTAGGTAGAGATTGTAGCGTTCGGGGATGACCTGGACGTAGTGCTGGGTCTCGGCGAAAGGCGGCACGCCACCATATTCGAAGACGCGACCCGGTCCGGCGTTATAAGCCGCGAGCGCGTTGATGATATTGCCGTCGAAGGTGTTGAGCTGGGCCGCGAGATAGCGAGCACCGCCATGCACCTGTAGGTAAGGGCTGTCATAGTATTCCGGGTTGATGCCGAGATCGCTGGCGGTGCCGGGCATGATCTGGGTGAGGCCGAAGGCCCCGACCGGCGAGCGGGCACCGATGGTGAAACGGCTTTCCTGCCAGACGAGCGCCTGCAGCAGGGCGCGCCATTGAACCGGGGAGAGACCTGCACGGCCAACACCGGCAAACCCGCTGGTCTCCTGGGCGACGCGGATGATGAGCTGCTCGATGCTTTCTGCCGCATCCCCGAACATTTGCGCGCCGCCGGGGTTGGGATCGATCGCACCCGTGCCATAGACCGCCTCGACAGAGCGGGTCGGATCGCCGCTGCCGCTTTCCAGCCCCGAGACCATGGCCGGCAAGCCCTGACCGCCGAAGCTGGTCTGGGCATCGAGGATGCGCTGCAGGGTGGCCAATTGCTCCCGTTCGATTTCGGCGATGAGTTCACGCACGGCAAGCTTGTCAGCCTGAATCGCGAGGTCGGCTTCGCGATCACCCGTTTCGACGATGTCGCGCGCGGTCAGCCCGCTGTCATTGGTGGGTACACCTTGGGACAGGGCGAGACCGGGCAGCAGGCAAAGGGCCAGGATATGAGGCAGCCTAGACGTCAATGTCGCCCACCGGTGCGCCGAGGGGCGTGAAGCTGCAATCCGGCGCGACAGGGGCTGTCGAGGCCAGGTAGGTGAAGCAATTGGCCTGCGGTTCCTGGTATTGGGCGCAGGAGGCCAAAGCGCCGAGCGCGGCGAGAAGAAACAAAATGCGGGTCATGAGAGCCTCCAGAAGTCAGGGCGGTCGCGGTAATCGGCGCCCACCAGCGCCTCGCCTTTTTCCATGCCGCCGAGGATGGTGAGATTGGGTCCGAGAGCGCTCAGATCGGCGTCGACGACGATGGAGCCCTGGTCGTCACGGATGAGCGCAAGGCGGCTGTCGCTGCCGGTGTTGAGAAGCACGTCGAGTTCCTTCTCATAGAGGTTCAGCATCGCGTAATCGGCAGCATGGGCGCGGATGTTCGGAAGCAGGATCTGCGTCGGCACCGCCTCGACGATGGTCTTGCCGGTCCGGGTGCGCTCGAGCTGGCTTGCGTATTGCGTCATCATCACCGCGACGGTGTTCTGCTTGCGCGCAGTCACGAGCCAGTTCGACAGCCGCTCGGCGAAATACGCGTTGTCGAGTGCCTTCCAGGCCTCGTCGATGACGATGATCGTGGGGCGGCGGTCCTCGATCTCGCGCTCGACCCGGCGGAAGAGATAAGAGAGAACGGCCATACGTTCCTTCTCGGCCTCGCTGTCGAGAATGCCGGTGAGATCGAAGCCGACGATATCGCCCTCCAGCGAGAAGGTGTCTTCCAGCGTCTGCCCGAAGATCCAGCCGTAGCGGCCCTCTTCGGTCCATTCGAGAAGGCGCTGGTGCAGATCGCCACCGTCGTCGGTGGAGACAAAGAGTGATGCGAAATCCCGCCAGTTCCGCAGTGCCGGGTTTGTGGCCTGCGCGTTCTGGCGCACCACTTCCTGGATGCGGTTGGTCTGGGCAGGCGTGAGCGGCTTGTCAGCACGGTAGAGCAGGGTGGCGAGCCAGTCCGAGAGCCATGCCGTGCCGCGCGCATCGGTCTCGGTCCAGAGCGGGTTGAGGCCTGTGGGCTGTCCGGCTTTCAAAGACGCATAGCGCCCGCCATTGGCGCGGACCGCCATCTCCATACCGAGGCGGTAATCGAAGACGAAGATCCGCGCCCCTGCTCGACGGGCCTGTGTCATGAGAAAGGCGGAAAGCACCGATTTGCCTGACCCGGGTCGTCCCATGATCAGCGTATGCCCGCTGGTGGGCTCTTTCTCGGGACTGCCTTGCTCGTGATAGGAAAACCGATAGGCGCTCTGTTCGGGCGTTGGCAGATAGGTGATGACCTTGCCCCAAGGGGTTTTCTCGGCAGGCTTGCCGAGCTGCGTCCGGTGGAAGGCCGCGAAATCCGCGAAGTTGCGATTGGTGATCGCGCTTGCGCGCACGCGCTTGGGCTGGTTGCCGGGATGCTGGCTGAGGTAGTGCGCCTTGGCCGCGACCCGCTCGCCGATCATCTTCACGCCTTCGGCGGCAGCGGCGTTGACGATCTCGGCGCTGAGCGTTTGCAACTCGTCCAGCGTGTCACAAAAGATCGTCACCACCATGTGATGCTCGCCGAAGCTCTGGCGCTTGGCCTCCAGATCATCGGCGGCGATGTCGAGGGCTTCCATGAGCGACAGGGCAGCGTCCTGGCTGGCCTGCATCTGGCGTTTTTGCCGCTTGATGCGGCCTGCCATGAGGTTCGAGTTGATCGGCGTGAAGGAATGCGTGACGATCATGTCGACCGGCAGGTTCAGCATGTCGAACATGGTGCAGGAGGTGGCTTCTGAGTATTCTCCGATGGTGAAGCTCTTCCCGAAGCGATGTCCCACGACGCCCTCGGAGAGCTCGAAGTGATCTCTGTGAAACGTCACTCGCGTGTTGGCCACGTTGAACGACAGAAAGCCGTAGGTATTGGCCGGATAGAGCGGCAATTCCTGGCCGGTGTTGAGGGCCCCCAGAAAGCCGATGAGTTCGCCGCTCTCGGCCTTAAGCACACGTGGGTTCAACTCCGTCAGGCCCGACAGGAACACACTCACGGCCTCGCCCAATCGGCGAAGGCGTTTCTCGGTTGCCTCCTTCAGCCGGTCCGGGGCGCTTCGGTTCAGGAAGGGCAGGACGCTTTTAGGAGGCGGGCGGTGAATGACGGTGAGCGTCAGGGTTTTGTCGCGCAACCCGCTGGTCTCAAGTTTCGCGCTCCAGAGCCGATCAACTTCTCCAGCAAAACTGTCCTCGCACACGGGCTCGAGGTCTGGCGAGATCGCCTTCGAGACTTTGTGGACGTAGTAGCTGAACTCCGGCCCCAGCTGCGCGATGATGCGGGCGAAGAGTGCTGTCACCTTGTCGAGATAGGCATCATCCGTCGTGTAGCTGTTGACCCCGTCGAGCCGGATGCACTGGAAAAGCTCGTTCACGCGGGTTCGCACGGTGCGGTCATCGACCAGGCTGACATAGGGCAGCATATGCGCGAGGCGGGTTTCGCGTGCATACCAGTCGGGCGTCATGGTCCGGAGATCGAAGGCTTCGTCACGGGGCATAGCTGTCCCCGCCGTGGATGGACCGGTTCCGCGTGGGCGGTGTCTCCTGCAGCGCCGTCATCATCACATCGATGAAGCGCGGATCCCAGTCCGCGGCCTTCCAAAGCACGGGATAGAGCAGGGCGGCCACGCCCAGCACCGCGATGTGCTGGACCCAGACGAAGAGCAGCACGGAGCCGAAGAGCCAGACCATCGCGTACATGATGGGCAGGCCCAGAAGTTTGGGCGGCCGCACGAGGCCGAGAAAGAGGGGCGAGCGCTCAGCCACCGGCGAAGACCGCGGCAACAATGGTGGGAGCGGCGGCGACACCGGCGATGCCGACAAGCACCCAGAGTGCCTGGCGCAGATCGATGATGTTAAAGAACCAGCTGAGGAAGACGCCCAGAACGGCGAGTGTCGCGATCACGACGCCAAGCGGGCCGGTCAGCGCATCGACGATCCCCTGCAACAGGCTCTGGATCGGGGAGAGGTCGATGCTTTGAGCCAGCGCAGGCTCGGCGACGAGTAGGAAGAGCGCCAGTGAGGCGACAAATAGGTTTGAAATCTGTCTCATGAATTTGATCCTTCCAATCGGGCCACGACGGCCATCACATGGGCGACGTGGTTCTGGGTTTCTCGGTAGGGGGGAATGCCGCCGTACTGGCGGACCGAATCCGGTCCGGCGTTGTAGGCCGCGAGTGCCAGGCGCGGATCGCCAAACGTCTCCAGCATCATCGCAAGGTAGCGGGCGGAGCCGTCCAGGTTTTGCAGCGGATCACGTGGGTCGACGCCCAGATCCCGCGCCGTCGCGGGCATCAATTGACCAAGGCCGATAGCGCCCGCGCTTGAGACAGCATCCTGCCGGTAGGCGCTCTCGATTTCGATATTTGCACGGTAGAGCGTCAGCCAATCACGAACCGAGAGATCCGTGCGCCGCAGCCCGGGATGACCCGCGTAACGAAGGGCGGTGGCCTCGATGGCCGCCAGAACATCGGCGCGGGGCAGGGGTGCCGGGCGGGCAAGGGCTGTAAAACGCAATGCGTTAGGTTCAATAGCTGGTTCATCTTCACCGAGGATTGCCAGCTCATCAGCCGCCGAACCCTGGCCAATGCCGCCATTGTAATTGCGGGCAAAGCTGTCCTGGGAGTGGGACGGGGTCAGAGAGCCATCGCTCTCCATGACCAGTACCATCTGCGCATTGGCGGAACCCGTCAGGAACCAGAAAAGGAGAAGGCTACTTGCTGCCGCCCTTGTCGGTTGCGGCCAGCTTGTGCGTTGTCCGCTGGCCCTCCTCGAGCGGGACATCGGCATGGGAGAAACCAATCCCAATGAGGAAAGACACCACGCCCGTGATTGTCTTGAACTCGCGGATCTTGATGTCGTTATAGGTCGTCCGGGTACGGGCCGTGACCAGCAGCTTCTCCACGCCCTCGTCAGAGACGACGCGCATGATCCAGACCCCGTAGTAGCTGGGGCCCTTCTTGTGTGCCGACTCCTGGCACAGGATTTCAGCGCTATAGCCACTTTCCACGAGTTCGCGGAAACGTGCTTCCGTAACCACATTTGGTGCTTCGATGTCCCAGTTCATGGCCCGGCTCACGCTTTCTCCAATGGCGCAACCCCAGGCATTCCCACTTGAAGCCCAGAGTTACGATAGTATACTATCAACCGCAAGATGTAATATCATGCTTTAGCTGTAGTTTGGTTACGCAAACACTAGTCACGGCCAGTGTCCGCGATCAAGGAGATAACAGGTTTGAGAAACCCAAGGTTGACAGGCCTGCTCTCATTACAAGCTATGGCCCTCCTGATCTGCCTCCCCGGGCCGGGTTTCGCGGAATCCTGCTTCGCCCCGGCCCGTCCTTTCCTGCCAAGCGATTCGCAGGCAGCGCGAGACTATGCGGACATCATCCGTGGCGATTTCGAAGACTACATCCAGAATATCCAGAGCTACTTCCGTTGCCTCGACAGCGAACGCGCCCGCGCTTTCGAGGAAGCGCGCGAAGTCAGCGAGGACTATGGCCGATTTCTGCAATTGGTAGGGGATTGATGGGCAGCCTCGGGAGCATCAGACTTGCAGCCCATGGAAACCAGACGCCGATAACACCCTCAAATATCTACTTTTTAGATAACAGATTTCATCCGCTAGCGACGTCACAAAAGGTATGTGACGCGTGGCAAAGACAATCAGAAGCAAAGGGCAAGTGGCACTCTGCCAGGCGTTGGTCGACGCGCGCATCAAAGCGGGCCTCGGCCAGAAAGACTTGGCGGATAGGCTCAGATGCCACCAATCCCTTATTGCCCGTCTTGAAAGCGGTCAGCGCCGGGTCGACGTTGTCGAACTGGTCGTTTTGGCGCGTGCCATCGGCTTTGATCCGTTCCAGCTTCTGGCGATCGTTGAAGCCGCCACGGAGCCCGACCACAGGATTTGAAGCCAATGAATTGTTGAGAACACGGAAACCCATTTTCCCGGTCTGATGATCATTCCCTCCTTGAGGACCAGTTAGCCAACATCAAAGAAGCCCGGCGCGCGGTCGTAGTGAACGCTCTGCAACCCCACGCCGCAATTCGCAGCGCCACAGTGCAGGAAGTCAGTAAACAGTGAACGATGATAGGGGTGAGGGCGTCGCGATCGCCAATCTGATCGGGACCGATGGGTGCAGTGTTGTTGGTTGGGTTTATCGCTGGAGTACAGGCTCACATGCGGTGATGTGGGACGTCCATGGGCCTCAGCCGGTATCGGAAATCCGGCCAGATCTGGGTGCGGAACAGAAGCAGGAAATCGACTTCGATGCGCTCACGCGGATCGGAAAAAGTGACAGTGGATAGGCTTCTCAGGCTGCCGCCAGTTCATATTGATGGAAAGGGTCTGCGAGCGTACCGGTCATTGGAGTAGATGGCAGCGAAGGTCTCGAAGGAGCCCCAACCTGTGAATTCAACTCTCTCGCTGCGAGCGCACGCAGCGAGAGAGTTGCTGCAAGCGCAAATTTTTGACTCTGCAGTGCGGCTGAAAAACCGGTCATCTATGACAGCCGTAGCGCACCGCCTAATCCATGCACAACGCGGATCAATCCACCGTCACGCCACCAAAAAGTCCGCGTTGGCCAAGCGGTCATTTCAGCGAACTTTCTTTTCGAATTGCAAAGTAAGTTAACTATAGGTTAGCCTACCGCTATGAATGTCGAGACAGCCAAAACAGTACTTGCTGTTACGCAAGACAAAGAGCTGAAGCTCATTCTTGAGCAGGCTTTGAAGAAGGATCGCGCGTATAGATATCATTTATGTGGCTCGTCCAAGGAAGCTCTTGTTCGCTTGGAAAGCCACGAAGTGAATATGTTAATATTCGACGCGGACATTGGTGAAGACCCCAAAGCTGGCCTGCCGATCAAGATGCGTCTTTCGCACCCGCATGTCGCGCGTGTAGTCGTGGCCTCCCCTCGAAAGCTCGCCGAGGCGGATGCCCTGGCGAAAGACTCTGCCGCTTATATTTTCATAACGAAGCCTGTTGTCGTTTCACAGGTCAGATTGACAATCAAGAGAGCTTTGGAACTTTCAGAGCTGTCGCGTCGGCATAGAATCGTCACGCGAGAACTCAAACTGTCGGTAGATGACGAGTTGTTCGATGAAGATAGGCGGCTCTCGGTATCAGGTGGCATATCCAAATTCGAACGGCTTGTTTACGCAAGCCCAAAGATGGCGGACGTGGTCGCAAAAGCGAAGGCTGCGTCCAAAACAGAACTATCGGTCCTGATCACGGGCGAAACTGGTACCGGCAAGGAACTGATGGCGAAAGCCATTCACTTCAATTCGTCCCGTTCCGAGTCTCCAATGCATGTTCAAAATTGCGGGGGCATGGACGAGACAACACTCCGAGCAGAATTGTTTGGTCATTTAGCGGGTGCGATTCCGGGCATCGCCGCCGAGCGGCTCGGGTTGTTTCGTGCAGCTGACGGCGGAACCGTCTTTCTAGATGAGATTTCGGAAGTGTCTCCCGCCTTTCAAGCTGCGCTCCTAAGATTCTTGCAGGAAGGAGAGGTGAAGCCGGTTGGTTCTGATAGTGTTCACTATTCGGATGTAAGAATCATAGCCGCCACAAATCGGCCACTTGAAGAGCTGGTTGCGAATGGGTCCTTCAGGAAAGACTTGTATTATCGCCTGAATGGATTTGGTCTTGAGATACCACCATTGCGAGAGCGGCCGGAGGACGTCGAGGCTTTGGCAGAATTTTTCCTGGAGAAGTATGCGGGCGTGGTCGGCCGTCGTGTCCTGGGGTTCACGTCTGAAGTTCTCGCTGTTCTGTCTAGGTATCAGTACCCCGGCAATGTTCGAGAGCTTGAGAACGAAGTACAGAAGATGGTCGCGATTGCAGAACAGGGTGGCTATATTTCAGAACGCCACTTGTCGCCTGACCTCGCCAAACTGAGGTTTTCTGAGCGACTTCCACAGGGGCTTGATGTTATGGGCGGAAGCTTGAAGGAAATGGTCGAATCTCTGGAAGCCAAAATTGTTGAGACAACACTTCGAAAGTTGAACTGGAATCAGACGCAAGCTGCTCAGGAGCTCGGATTGTCACGCGTTGGCCTGGCCAACAAAATCAAGCGCTACAGTTTGGCGGAACAGGGGGCTTGAACATGGCGGATCGAGATGGCGTGGTTCCGCTGCCCTTTTCGCGACGCTATCCGACGACCAGCGCTGTCGCCAAAGATCTCGGCTTGTCAGAGCTCTCCAAGCAGGTTGACCCCACGGGCCGTGGCGCGAAGGGGCACTGGTGCAGCCGATGTCGCGGCATTTGGTATAGCTACTTCCTGGAGGCGGAATGTCCCAAATGCGGCAATCGCCACGGCTGAAAGCAAACTTTCTTTGCATGCGACAAGAAGATTTGCGTTCACGACGAGCACCGAAAATCAGTCTTCTCTGATTCACCGAGCCGTATACTGTCGTGGACAGATCGTGGCCGTTTCTCGGCATGCGACCAAGCAAATCAATCGAAAACGATTGAAGAAGCCAGTTGGCGCAGTGTCGCCGAAAGGGAGGAAAAATGGCCAATCTGTTGTGGCTCCAAGGCGGGGCTTGCTCGGGCAATACCATGTCATTTCTGAATGCTGAGGAGCCGAGCGCATGTGATCTTGTCACGGATTTTGGGATCAATGTCCTTTGGCAGCCGTCACTTGGGCTGGAACTTGGAGACGACGTGAAGGCGATTCTGGAGAAATGCATATCGGGTGAAATCAAGCTCGATATCTTTGTCTTCGAGGGTACTGTGATTGATGCGCCGAACGGAACAGGAGAATGGAACCGGTTCTGCGGTCGCCCGATGAAGGAGTGGGTGAAAGAGCTGTCCGAAGCCTCCGATTTTGTTGTGGCAATCGGCGATTGCGCAACTTGGGGCGGCATTCCGGCAAACGCACCAAACCCGACAGACAGTAAAGGCTTGCAATTCCTGAAGCGCGCCAAAGGCGGCGCTTTGGGTGAGGGCTTCACCGCGAAATCCGGTCTTCCAGTGATTAATATTCCAGGATGTCCTGCGCACCCAGACTGGGTCACGCAAATCCTTGTTGCCGTTGCAACGGGCCGTGCAGATGACCTGACGCTCGACGAGTTCCAGCGCCCAAAGACGTTCTTCTCGAGCTTCACCCAAACGGGGTGCACACGGAACATGCATTTTGCGTATAAGGTATCGACGACGGCATTTGGTCAACGCAAAGGGTGCTTGTTCTATGACCTGGGTTGCCGAGGTCCGATGACACACAGCCCGTGCAACCGCATTTTGTGGAACCGTCAGTCTTCAAAAACCCGCGCCGGTATGCCTTGTCTCGGCTGCACAGAGCCGGAATTCCCCTTCTTCGATCTTGCCCCTGGGACGGTCTTCAAGACCCAAACTGTCATGGGCGTACCCAAAGACATGCCAACCGGCGTGGACAAGAAGGGATATGTCAAACTCACCGCCGCAGCCAAGGGCGCAGCCCCGGCTTGGGCCGAAGAAGATATCTTCGTCGTTTAATCGGCGATTGGGAGGAATTAAATGTCTGAAGCAGCAGTACAAACACTGGATATTTCCCCGGTCGGGCGAGTTGAAGGTGACCTCGACGTTCGTGTCGATATCGAAAACGGCGTCGTCACCAATGCCTGGACCCATGCAGAGCTTTTCCGGGGGTTTGAGGTAATCCTGAAAGACAAGGATCCCCAGGCGGGGCTCGTCGTCACCCCGCGCGCATGTGGCATTTGTGGTGCATCGCACCTGACATGCGCCGCTTGGGCGCTGGATACGGCGTGGGGCACGACCGTGCCTCGAAACGCCATTCTGGCCCGGAACCTTGGTCAGATCGTGGAATCCATTCAGTCTTTGCCACGTCACCACTACGGCTTGTTCATGATCGACTATACGAACAAGAACTACGCCATGAGCCCTTTCTATGAAGAAGCTGTGAAGCGCTATTCGCCGTTCACGGGGACCTCATACGAAGCTGGCGTAACGATCTCTGGCCGTCCGGTCGAAATCTATGCTCTCCTGGGAGGGCAGTGGCCACACAGTTCATACATGGTGCCGGGCGGTGTCATGTGCGCGCCAACCTTGACCGACGTCACCCGCGCCTGGTCGATACTGGAGCATTTCCGCCGCAACTGGATTGAACCGCTTTGGCTCGGTTGCTCGATGGAGCGCTACGAAGAAATCCAGACATTGGAACAGTTCGAAGCGTGGCTGGACGAACGTCCAGAGCATGCCAACTCTGACCTCGGAATGTTCTGGCGCATGTCCAAAGACATCGGGCTCGACAAATATGGAACCGGTCATGGCAAGTTTGTGACATGGGGCTATCTGCCACATGAGGACAAGTACCAGAACCCAACCATCGAAGGCCGCAACGATGCAGTCATCATGAAGTCTGGGGTTTATGATGGTGCATCCGATACGCATAAACTGATGGACCAGGTTCACACCCGCGAAGACCTGACACATGCCTGGTATGACGAGCAGGGCGAATTCCATCCGTTCGATCGCACAACCAAGCCCGTCGAAAAGAACCCGATCGACCCGGAAGGTAAATACAGCTGGTCGACTGCCGTTCGGCACGCAGAAAACGGACGGCTCGAAGCTGGACCTCTCGCGCGCCGTCTCGTGGCTGGCATGGACGGTGGCCATGACTTCCAGCACACCGATGGCTTGGTGCTGGACATGTACCGCAAGATGGGTGGCCCGTCGGTCATGCTGCGTCACTTCGCGCGGATGCATGAGCTTTGCATTCTCTATCGCGAAGCGGAACGTATTCTCCGCGAGTTCAAGCTCAATGATGAGTGGTACATCAAACCGACCGAGAAAGACGGTCGCGGTTGGGGCGCGACGGAAGCGATCCGCGGCGCGCTGTGCCATTGGATTGACGTTGAGGACGGGAAGATCAAGAACTACCAGATCATTGCGCCAACAACGTGGAATGTCGGTCCAAGGGCCCTGGATGGTGAGCGCGGCCCAATTGAGGAAGCACTGATTGGTACGCCGATCAAAAACACCGCCGACCCAGTTGAGGTTGGTCATGTGTGCCGCTCCTACGACAGTTGCCTTGTTTGCACCGTGCACGCCCACGATGCGAAATCTGGTGACGAATTGGCACGTTTCCGAACAGCCTGATAATTTCAGGACAAAAGGGCGAGGCTCGCGTAGTCTCGCCTGCCAATTCATAGTCGGGGAGGTCTTGGTCATGGCGGACCAACAAACGGCCTCAGCCGAAGCTCAGGTCAACTACAAAGAAAAGTACGGTGTCACGCCGTCTCAGGCAGATCACGCCACCCTTTTGAGAATGATTGAAGATCATTTTCAGGAGGGCCTTAAGACATTGGTTGAGCCGTTTCCCGAAACCGACCGGGAATTCGCCAAGATCTTGGACAACCTGCGTACAATGAGCGCGGATGATCTTCGAAAGAAGCTGATAGAAAGTGGCTGGCTACTGGAACCATATGGCGAAGATGAGATGCGCTGTCAGGAATGTATGTACTATCTGGTGCATCGCCGCTGGTGTGACTTGCCAGAACTTAATCTGCCAGCCGAGCCTGATTGGTGGTGTCGGTTGTGGCGGATTTAGGGAGAACGCAAAATGGAAGACAAGGCATCCAGTCCGGAAGATGATGCGCTTCGCGACAAAATCAGAACATTGCTTGCAAATGGTCTTGAAACCGAAGTTTGGCCGCGAGCGGAAACATCAGAGATGGTCAATCAGATCGTCAATCGCCTCCAAACCGAGGCAGGTGATGATCTTAAAAAAACCCTGAAAATTGGTGGATTTACCGACCACACGATTACGGCGGATGATATGGAACAGCCCTGCGAAACCTGTATGTATTATCTTGTACATCGCAAGTTTTGTGAGTTGCCAGAGTTGGATGTCCCTGTCGAGCCAGAATGGTCCTGTCGCCTGTGGCGCATTTGACCGCCGTCATTGGGTGCGGCAACCCAAATAGAAGTGATGACGGTGTAGGGCCTTATGTCGCCAGCATATTGATTGAGAAAGGGCTCGGTTCAGACGTTGCGATTTTTGATGCAGGCACAGACGGCATGGGCGTAATGTATCAAGCCAGAGGGTGCCAACGTCTTATCATTGTTGATGCTCAAGCACCCGAATCGAACCCAGGCGCGATCTATGAAGTTCCCGGAGAGGTTCTTGAGCGACCTCCCAACGACAGTTTGAATTTGCACGACTTTAGATGGGACAATGCGCTTTACGCCGGGCGCAAGATTTACGGAGCTGAATTTCCAAGCGATGTTACGGTTCTTTTGATTGAGGCCAAGTCGCTCGAAATGGGTCTCGAGCTTTCTTCAGAGGTGAAGGCCGCAGCACAATCCGTCGCTGACCGTATCGAAAGACTCTGCAATCCATGAGTAAAACCATCGAGATTAGACGTGGCTCAGTTTATATTTCAGTGGACGTTTACGACACATATTTTGCTGGACTTGAAGCAGTTATCATATTGATTAGAGACGATAAACTTCTGGTCCTTCCAGTGAGGCAAATGGCTGCGGGCGGGTGCCTGCTCAAGGTGCGCAATGCAAGTGGAGACAGAGTTGCGACGGCGCCTGATGTCTTTGAAGCGCATGGGCTAACTGATTTTAGCGCTGAGTCGGTGCCAGTGCAGTGGTCGTCGAAAGAGGGTGCATTGATCGCGCCCATAACTGTAAACTAGATTTACACAAAAAAAACTTAGTTGTCAGTGTCCTGACAATCTGCTTTTCTTTCTGAAAACAAAGTAAGCAATGATTCAGGGAGCGAAGAATGGTGGCACGCAGCCGCACATCTGACGAAGTTCTGGCCGCACGTCGCAGTGTGAACGAAGCGGATGCAACCGTTACAGAAAAAGCGGAAATGCTCATGGAAATGGCTATGGGAATTCAGCAAAAGCCAAAATCCATTGACGACCTGCTTGCTGCTGTAGAGATCTACGAAGAAGCGCTGGACCTTTGTGGTGACACCGACGTGTTGCTGGGGGCTCGCATCCGAGCGCGCATGGCAACAGCGCTCATGAGCGTCCCAAGCGATGACGTGTCGTACCTCGACAGAGCACGTGAGGCGATGGAGGTCGCGATAGCGACTATTTCTGCCGAAGGCAAAGATGAGGAAATAGCCGAGGCTGAGATGAACCTGGGCCTGATTTGTCAAAACCTCGCCGGAATGGGGCGTGGCAAAATCCAAGATGCCATCAGCGCTTATCAGCGCGCACTCCGAGTGTTCGACAAATCAAAGTTCCCCGCTGAATTCGCGATCTTGCAGAACAATCTCGCGACCGCGTTCCTGTCGATTCCTTTCTCTGATGAGAGCGGGAAGATGCGCGAAGCTTTGGCCGTACAGTCATTCGAGGAAGGTCTCAAGGTTGTGAGCCTAATAGATCATCCGACAGAGTATGCGATGCTGCAGAATAATCTCGGGAATGCGTTGCAATATGCGTCATCTAGCCACCGGGTGGAGAACGGGTTTCGGGCTCTTGAAGCTTATGACGAGGCCTTGAAGGTTCGGAACGAGAACGACATGCCTGGTGAGTACGCAAACACGATTGCGAACAAGGCGAACTGTTTGTCCAATCTTCCAGATGACCCGAGTGATCCGGAGAAAGGCAACCCCAACAACATGGCTCTAGCTCTCGGTCTTTTGCACGAGGCACGCAAGATCTTCGGCGCGGTTGGTGAAAATCAAAAGGTCGAAATGGTGAGCACAGCCATTGGCGAAATCCAGGATCTCATCAAGTCCGATCGAACAATCCAGACACTTCAATGAAAGGTATCTAAGACATGGAACTCATTCTCGCGCTGGTCGTGGGCATAGCTGCGGCATTAGGGGCGGGCGCGCTCTCTGGCATTAAGATCGGCGGCGCCGAACTCGGCAATGAGCTCGCCTCATACATGGGCATGCTCTACGGGCTGATCGCAGGCGGCGGCGCCGTTGTCATCGGCCTCGCCCTCACGACATTTGTCTAAGGGAGACGCCTCATGTTTGGAATGGCAATGAACTCGGCGAAACTTTTCGTCACCGGAAAGCTCTTTCAGGACTATAGCAAAGTGATACGCCAGATGCTTATCGCAATCGCGATTGGTGTCGTCATCCTCTATGGTGTTGCGCAGGTCGCACCGATTTGGGCGGCTGCGGCTGTAGCCGGCGCAGTTTCGGGCTTCCTGCAGCCGATCCTCTTCAAAGATCTTAAGTACGCCTAAAAGGAGATGGCGGATGGAGGAACAGAAACCCAAGAGCGCACGCTCGGAGAGATGCTTCGCGACATAGAAGCGCTGACCTCGCTTGCCGACACCTGGGATGACGCGGCACGCAAAGGCGCGCAAGCGAGGGCGGAAGCAATTGACGCCCTCAACGCAGAGGCCTTCCGACGGCTTATCCGGCATCTCCAAAGCGTCGCAGGAATGTCGGAGGCCTTAAGATCAGCGGCGTCCGATGAGGTCATATACGCCGTTCTTCGGCGGCACGGCATACTGCGGCCAAGCCTGTTTGAACGCGTCGATGAAGCGCTCAATTCAGTGCGGCCAATGTTGGCATCACACGGCGGCGATGCGGAATTGGTGTCCGTGGATGACACAAGTGCAGTTGTCCGGTTTCTCGGTGCATGTGATGGATGCCCTGCGTCGGCTTTGACGTTCTATTCCGGCGTCAAAAAAGCAATCCAGGAACAGGTTCCGCAAATCAAAGAAGTGAAGCAGGCGAAAGGTTTGGGCGGCGGCAGCAGCGATCAAGTCCACTTCACGTCGCCGTTTGCAGCTTATCAGAATGATGGCTGGAGCAAGGCGGCCGATTTGGCTGAGGTACCTGACGGAGAAACAAAGGTTTTTGAAGTGGACGGCCACTCGGTATTCATTTCTCGCTTCGGTGATCGCGTCACTTGTTTTGAGAACGCCTGTGCGCATATGGGAATGGCAATGGATGGCGGCGAGATCGCAGATGGTTTCATCACCTGTCCTTATCATCAGTTCCAATACTCACTTGAAAGCGGTGAATGCCTCACCGCACCGGAGGTGCAGCTTCAACCGCACGGCGTTCGTGTTGTTGGCGACCACATTGAGATAAGGGTGACAAAGTGAAGGTCTCTCTCGCGCCCTCATTTGAGCCGATTAAGGCACCCGGGACGGTCGAATTTGGCGCTCCCATGCTGGCAAACGACGGGCCGGAAGTTGTTTTGGGATGGAAAGCCGATGACTTTGCCGTCGCTCTCCAACCCTCGAAATCAACACTGTTTGGTCCTCGTGGCGTTTGCTTGCATTCAGATGGCTCGCTTTGGGTTTCCGATACTGGACATCATCGTTTGTTGGGCTGGCCCAAGGCTCCAACAGCAGATAATCAGCCCGCCGACATATTGATCGGGCAGCCAAATTTCGAACATGAGGGCCGAAATGCAAAAGCGGCTCCAACAGCATTCAGTTTGAATGTGCCAACCGGAGTTGCAGAATGGCGCGGCGGGCTGGTGGTCGCAGACGCTTGGAACCATCGAGTATTGATTTGGAGGACGCCACCCAAGGATCACAACCAACCAGCTGATATCATACTTGGCCAACCTGATGCAGACGGTGTTCTCGCGAATAGAGGTGGAGATGCGCCGACGGCAACGACGTTGCATTGGCCATATGGTGTTGCTTCGATCGGAGACAAGCTCATCGTTTGCGACACTGGCAACCGGCGCGTCTTAGTCTGGAAAGACCTCGTGGAAACTGGCCAGCCTGCCGATGCTGTTATTGGCCAGTCCGATTTCACTACGCGCGATGAAAACGCCGGTGAGGAAGTCAGTGCCATGTCGATGCGATGGCCGCACGCTGCATTGACTTGGCAAGGGAAGTTTGCGGTTGCAGATGCGGGCAATAATCGCGTCATGCTCTGGTCAGAAGGCCTGCCAGAAGTGAATGGTCAGCCCTGCGATGAGCTGATCGGTCAATCTGACTTCGCCGCCTGCGATCACAATATGGCAAATTACTATCCGAGTTCTCGCGCGCTCAACATGCCCTACGCACTTGCGACAGATGGCAACCGACTGGTTGTCGCGGATACCGCGAACTCAAGGCTGATTGGCTGGACAAATGGAGGCATCGCGCCAGCCGCGGACCGCCTTGCTGGCCAGCCGGACTTTGCTTCAAAAGGGGATAACGGATGGGGTATTGCGCAACGCAACAGTCTCTGTTGGCCCTATGGATTGAGCGCCCTTAACGGCCTCGTCGCGATTGCAGATAGCGGGAACAATCGTGTTCTTCTCTGGAAATACGCGACATGACAGGACAATTGCTCATCGTACAAGGACAAGTTCAGGGCGTCGGTTTTCGTCCGACTGTATGGCGTTTGGCAAATGAACTTGGATTGACGGGCGATGTAAAGAATTCGGCGCGCGGTGTTGAGATCAGACTATGGGGCAAAGCAGCGGATGAGTTCGAAACAAAACTGCGAAAGGCGTTGCCCAAGCTCGCGATGATCGAGAGCATTGAAGCACATGATCTCACAAGCGATGCCCCGGAAAAATTTGAGATTGCAGCGTCCACCGCGGGCTCAAATCAGATCTCTGTCACGCCGGACATGGCGGTTTGCGATGACTGCCTTGAAGAAGTTCGGAATCCCTTCGAACGTCGCTATAGATACCCGTTCGCGAACTGCACAAACTGCGGCCCGCGCCTCTCCATTATCCAGACCGCGCCATATGACCGTGAAAATACCACTATGGCGGCATTTGAGATGTGCGACCAGTGCGCAGCAGAGTATAGTGACCCGAAGGATAGACGGTTCCATGCACAACCGGTCGCCTGCCATGTTTGTGGCCCCAAAGCCTGGCTAGAGAAGCTAGGTGGTGGCGCTGTCAATCTCGAGGCGTTCTCCATGATGGACGATGTGGATGCCGCAGGTGGCGCATTGATGAACGGCCACATTGTAGCAGTAAAGGGTATCGGTGGATTCCATCTTTCCTGTGATGCGACCAAAGCGGATGTGGTACAGAGCCTGCGCGATCGCAAACGGCGACCGGACAAGCCTTTCGCCCTCATGGCGCGCGACCTGGACGTCATCCGAAAATATGCAGACGTATCAGAAGACGAGGAGGCACTGCTGAGATCTCCCGAAGCGCCAATCGTTCTTCTGAATGCGCGTTCCGGATGTTTACCAGACGGTGTCGCCCCCGGCTTGGCGCGGCTTGGCTTTATGCTTCCAAACACGCCGATGCATCACATGCTTCTGCGGAGGATGAAACGACCGGTCATAATGACATCTGGAAATATCTCGGGTCGGCCGCAATGCATCGACAACGATGAAGCACGCCGCGAACTGTCGGGCGTTGCAGACTTCGCGCTGTTTCACAATCGCGACATTCACAATCGCGTGGACGACAGTGTCGTTCGATACGACGGCGACCAAGTGTCCTTGCTGCGACGCGCACGCGGCTACGCGCCTCAGCCGATTACTTTGCCATCAGAGTTTTCCAAGTCGGTAAGTGTCCTCGCTATGGGCAGCGAATTAAAGAATACGTTCTGCCTGACAGACGGAGGCAGGGCAATCGTCAGCCAACACATGGGCGACCTCGAAAATGCGGCGACCTATGACGAAGCGTCCCATTCTCTCGACCTCTATCGAAGTTTCTACGACAAAACGCCTGACGTGATTGTCGTCGATGCCCATCCTGAATACCTGTGCACAAAACGCGGCTATGAGATTGCTGGTGAAGCGCAAGTGATCGAAGTCCAGCACCACCACGCACATATCGCGTCATGTCTAGCTGATAACGGGCGGCCGTCTTCTGCTGCCCCTGTTCTGGGGATTGCCTTGGATGGGCTTGGGTTGGGCGACGACGGGACAATCTGGGGGGGCGAATTCCTACTTGCCGACTATTCCGGGTATCGGCGCCTTGGCCTGCTCAAGCCCGTGCCTTTGATCGGAGGCGCCGCAGCGGTTCGTGAGCCCTGGCGGAATGCATATGCACATCTGACAGCTGAGATGAGTTGGGGCGAAATCAAGATGAATTTCGCAGAGCTAGATGTCATCGGAAAGCTGGAAGCCAAGCCACGAGAGCAACTTGATGCAATGAAGGCGGCAGGTACGAACACGCTTCTGTCGTCATCTTGTGGCCGCCTTTTTGATGCGGCCGCCGCAATTACGGGCCTCGCCTGGGAGCGTCAGAGCTTTGAAGGACAGGCGGCCATGGCGTTCGAAGCAGTTATCAGTAGCGATGCGATGAAGGAGCCGGAAGATTTTGCTTACCCGTTCAGTATCCCGCTGATTGGTGGAAAAGGCCTCCCTTATATAGAACCGCTGGCTGTTTGGCGCGCGATGCTAGGCGATCTTTTGTTGGAAACACCGGTAGGAATCATCTCGGCGCGGTTCCATCGTGGCTTGGCCAAAGCCGTTGGCAATATGGTGCGAAGACTCACCGACGACACGGATATTGATACTGTCGCGCTCAGCGGTGGTTGCTTTCAAAATGCTACATTACTGCAGCTTGTCTGCAATGAAATCAACGAGTTGGGGCTTCAAGCCCTGACACATAAGAACGTGCCCGCGAATGATGGTGGTCTGTCACTGGGACAGGCAGTCATTGGCCTAGCACATCACGAAAAGGGAGTTTGATCTATGTGCTTAGGAATTCCTGGCCAAATCGTCGAGATCTCATCAGCAGAAAAGAAGCTGGCAATTGCGGACGTGTCGGGTGTGCGGCGTGAAGTGAACGTGGCTTGCATTGCTGGAGACGCACCAGTCGAAGACCTAATCGGGGCGTGGGCTTTGATCCATGTCGGTTTTGCCATGAGTCTCATCAACGAAGAGGAGGCCGCCAAGACGATGGATGTTCTTAAGATGCTTGGCGAGGCACAAGAGGAAATTGAGGCCATGCGCGCTAGCCAACGTGAAATGGACCGTGCGTCATGAAGTATGCAGAAGAGTTTCGCGATCCCAAGGCCGCCAAAGGCCTTTTAGCGCAAATTGCCCAAGTGATAGATGAACTTGGAGCGACTAAGGAAAAGCCGGTGCATATCATGGAGATTTGCGGGGGTCATACCCATGCGATTTTCCGATATGGGCTCGACAAGCTCACGCCCGAAGGGCTCGAGTTCATTCACGGGCCGGGCTGTCCAGTGTGCGTTTTGCCGATGAGCCGGGTCGATGAATGTGTTGAGCTCGCCGAACGGCCGGAGGTGATCTTTACGACCTTTGGCGACGCCATGAGGGTTCCGGGTACAAAAAAATCCCTCTTACAAGCCAAAGCTGAAGGAGCGGACATTAGAATGGTCTATTCGCCGCTCGATGCTTTGGAACTGGCGCGCCGCAATCCTGATCGAGAAGTTGTTTTCTTCGGGCTTGGCTTCGAGACCACGACGCCAAGTACGGCGCTGTCAATCCAGCAAGCAGCAAGTGAAGAGATGGCTAACTTCTCGGTCTTCTGTAACCACATCACGGTCCCACCGCCGATCAAGGCACTTTTGGATGATCCGCACATGATCTTAGACGGCTTCGTCGGGCCTGGACACGTGTCCATGGTGATCGGGGTGGAACCATACCGCTTCATCGCTCGGGACTATGGCAAGCCAATTGTGGTGGCGGGTTTTGAGCCGATTGACTTGTTACAATCCGTCTTGATGGTTCTTGAACAGATGCGTGACGGTCGCGCGGAAGTAGAAAACCAGTATTCCCGTGTCGTGCAAGATGATGGAAACCCAGTTTCAATTGCGGCATGCGACGATGTGTACGAGCCTCGACCCACCTTCGAATGGCGTGGTCTTGGCGAAATTGACAGCTCCGGTTTGCGTATCCGAGAAAAATATGTGGCATTCGATGCCGAAACCAAATTCAGTATCGGCTATGGCAAAGGCGCGCCGCGCTTTGTGCCAGAACCGGAAGGTTGCGCTTGCGGCGATGTGATGACTGGACGGCTCAAACCAATCCAGTGCCCACAATTCGGCAAAGGCTGCACTCCTGAGATGCCACTTGGTGCGCTCATGGTTTCCTCTGAAGGAGCCTGTGCGGCATACTATCAATACGGTGGTGTGGACTTGGAGCCTGCAGAATGAACCAGCCCATGCGCCGAATGAAAAGCGATACTGTAACGCTTGCGCATGGCGGTGGTGGCAAAGCAATGCGCGACCTGATCGAGGATGTCTTCGTTTCGGTTTTTGAGCCGGATGGCATGGAAGATCAGGCGCGGCTGACCAGTGCTGCGCTGGCAAATTCAGGGGCGCAGTTGGCCTTTACGACCGACGGGTTTGTCGTATCGCCGTTGGAGTTCCCGGGGGGTGACATCGGCAAAATCGCTGTCTGTGGAACCGTGAATGACTTGGCTGTCGGCGGAGCCGAACCATTATGGCTTTCTGCAGCCTTCATTATTGAGGAGGGGGTGGACGTGGCGTTGCTGCGCCGCGTCGTCGCCTCAATGCGGGAAGCCGCCGATGAAGCAAATGTCCGCATTGTCACTGGTGACACAAAGGTTGTCGAACGTGGGTCAGCGGACGGAATTTTCATAACAACCTCAGGTGTTGGCGTCATTCCGCCGGAGAGAAACTTGTCCGCTGACCGTGTGCAGCCAGGTGATGTTGCCATCGTAAACGGTGTGCTTGGTGATCACGGTGCGGCAATACTTGCAGCTCGTGGCGACATGGCCCTGAGTGTCGAAATTCCAAGCGACTGTCAGCCGTTGAACGCATTGATGAACGCAACTTGCGAAACAGTCGATGTCCGGGCAGCGCGTGATGCGACTCGCGGCGGTCTGGCATCCGCCTTGAATGAGATCGCGGAAGCCGCCGATTGCGGGATCGAAATTGAAGAAACAGCTTTACCACTTCGGACAGAAGTAAAAGGCGTCTGTGAAATTCTGGGGCTAGATCCACTTTACCTCGCGAACGAAGGTACCCTGGTGCTTTTTGTGCCCGAAGAAGAGGCCGAACGCGCTTTGGATGCAATGCGAAGTACGGCGGCTGGCAAAGAGGCGGTCATCGTCGGTCGAGCGACTGCGGCACATCCTAAACGTGTCGTCATGCAAACCAGTTTTGGCGGAGCAAGGATCGTCGATATGTTGGTTGGTGAGCAATTGCCGAGGATTTGCTGATGCTTGGAATTCTCGGAGTTGGATTTTTAATCGGGATGGCACATGCCTTCGAAGCGGATCACCTTGCCGCCATGGGTGGTCTCGCAGCAAAAGATCGCACGCGTGGTTGGCGCGATTTGGTCTCGCGCGGGTGCGCTTGGGGTCTGGGGCACACAATTACGCTGTTCTTTGTTTGCGGCGCAGTGATTTTGCTTGGCGCGAATTTGACGCCGTCCCGCGAAGCGCAACTGGAGTTCGCCGTGGGCGTGATGCTTGTTGTGCTTGGAACGTATGTGCTTTGGCGGTTGTGGCGGGATCGGGTCCATTTCCATGTGCACCGGCACCAAGACAGTGATCCGCATTTTCACGCGCATTCGCACAAAAATTCAGATCTGGAACACGGCGACGACGCGCATGACCATTCCCACCGCAAACGGGCACTGGCAGGCCCCTTGTTGGTTGGTCTTATGCACGGTATGGCAGGCTCCGCTGGCCTCTTGGCCCTCGCTGCGGCCAGTACCCAATCTGCATCTGTGGCTCTTGGCTATGTCCTCATTTTCGGGATCGGATCGATCCTGGGCATGGGGCTGCTGAGCCTTATGGTCTATTGGCCACTACGCTTCGCCGAAAACCGTGCGACGGTCCTGCATCGGGCAGTCATCGTTATCGCTGGTCTTGTCGCAATCGGTGTTGGTGCAACGGTAATGCTTGAATCCGCGCCGCTTGCGTTTGGGGGCGTTGCACATGCATGAACTGGGTTTGAGCCGCAATATTGTTTCGATCGTCCGTGAAAATGCAGGTGACCAGCCGGTGTCCCGCGTGAAGTTGGCAATTGGCCCACTCGCCTGCGTCGAAACGAAGGCGCTTGAGTTTTGCTGGGAAATCGTGACGCAAGATAGTCCCCTGAACGGGGCAAAGTTGGAAATTGTGGAGGCTGAAGCCGATACATTTCTCATAAAGGAATTCGAACTAGGGGAGGTGGCGTAATGTGCGGCACATGTGGATGTTCAGATCCCGCAAATGAAGTGAAGATGGTTGATCCGGAAACCGGTCAGGAAACGCTCCTGCGCAACGGTAGTTTGCTGCATGGCGAGCACGATCACCACGGCCATGATCATCATCATGACCAAGACCATCATCACTCACATGAAGGCAATGACAAACCACATGTCCATGGCCCAAACGGTGAAATCATTTCGTTGGAACAGGCTGTTCTCTCCAAGAACGACCAGATCGCCGAACGCAATCGTGGCTGGTTCGAAGGACGTGGGGTGCTGGCACTCAATCTAGTAAGTTCACCAGGGGCAGGAAAAACGACCCTTTTGGAGCGCACAATCCGGGAAATCGGAGGCCAGCGACGGGTCTATGTGATCGAAGGTGATCAAATGACGTCCAACGATGCCGAACGTGTCCGCGCCGCAGGTGCCAAAGCGATCCAAATCAATACAGGGGCGGGATGTCACCTTGAGGCCGATATGATTTCTGATGCCGTTAAGCAATTGGATCCAGAATCTGGGTCGGTCGTTCTTATTGAAAACGTCGGCAACCTGGTTTGTCCGTCGATGTTCGACTTGGGCGAGAAAATGAAAGTAGCCGTAATCTCGACAACAGAAGGTGAAGATAAGCCGCTGAAATACCCTCACATGTTCCGCGCATCAGAAGTCGTTGTCATAAACAAAATGGATATTGCTGAGGTCGTCGAATTCGATGAAATAGAGTGCCGACGCAACATCGCGGAAGTGAACCCCAAGGCGAAAGTGATTTCTGTTTCGGCAAAAACTGGCGTCAATTTCGAGGAATGGCTTGAGGTTCTGAAGGATAACTGAAGATTCTCAGCTTCTGCCTAAATCGGTGCAGGTAAATGACTGATTTGGTGATACACGCTGCATTGCAACAAAGTGCGTGCTGCAAATGCGAGAGAATGCTGCTTCTGCGAGGCATAGAAAACCAAGATCCGTTTTGTCCGCTCTGCTGACCTTGGCATCGACAGCAGCGAACGACCGGTGATTGATTGCCTCCGAGCACTTAGGCCGACACGGATGAATGCCAACGCTGTCTTTGTCGGCGCTAGTAGTTCACCTGCTCAAAGCCGTAGTTGCCCTCGTAGTCGCGCCAATCGACGAAGACGGATCGATGATAGATACCGGGGCAATTCTGGCCCCATCGTTCGAGACCGACATGGTCGGCTGGTAGGGCGGCTATGGAAGACCTCCGCCAGGCGAAGTCACCTTGCGTCCCATATGTGCCGAGGACCACGATGGCGCCGCGGTTGCAGTCGCCGTCACGTCCGGATTCGTGCTGTCGCGCATACCGGACATCGAAGACTCGGATTGATCGTACGAAGTTGAACTGTAAGCGGTGCGCCGATCACACGGTTTTAGCGTAGTTCCATGGTAGCAGC
>NZ_AQQZ01000013.1 GCF_001205715.1 Pseudaestuariivita atlantica | reverse complement strand
CGAGGCCTCCTACCCGACCAACTGCAACCAGGCGACGGAAACCGTCGTGGTCGAGGGGCAGCCGATCCTTGCGCAACCCGAGCCCCTGTTCACCGTGACCGGGTCCGACGACGCGATCCTGACGGGTCCGGTTCTGGGCGCCAACAGCGACCTTGTGAACAACGTCTCCGCCGTGCCCGGCACGGGTGGCAACGTGGTGCTGTCGCTGGTCGACGGGGGTCAGACCTCGCCCCAGCTTGGCCTTGACCCCGAAACCGGGACGATCACCGTCGCGGCGGGCACGTCGGCCGGGTTCTACCAACTGGAATACCGGATCTGCGACGCGGGCTTCCTGATCAATTGCGACACCGCGATCGAGCGGGTGCGCGTGATCGACACGCCGATTGCCGCCGGGACAGAGCCTGTGCGCACCGTCGTGGCATCGGATGATGCCATCGACGTGGGCAGCGTGCTCGACCCCGCCAACGACACCCTGAACGGGATAGCGGCGCAGCCCGGCACCGGCGGGACCGTCATCCTGTCGGTTGTGGTTGACGCGGGCGTGCTGTCGCTCGATGCCGAAACCGGCGCGATGACGCTGGCCGCGGGCGCGCCCTCGGGCACCTACACCCTGCGCTATCGCATCTGCGAGGCGGCCAATACCGACAATTGCGCCGAGGCCACCGAAACCGTCACGGTCGAGGACCTGGCAATCGTCGCCGGCGCGGCACCTGTCCGGGTCCTGATGGCCAACACCAGCTCTCAAAGTGCAGGTTCGGCACTGGAGGACGCGAATGACCGCGTCTCGGGCCTTGCAGCGTCCGTGGGCGACGGTGCCAATGTCGTGCTGACGGCGGAAGACGGCGGCAGCGATGCGCTGAGCCTCGACACCGCGACGGGCGAGATCATGGTCGCCGCGGGCACGCTCCCCGGTACCTACACCCTGCCCTACATGATCTGCGACGCGTCCAATACCGACAATTGCGCCGAGGCGACCGAAACGATCCAGATCATGCTGATGCCGCTCGCCGCCGCGCCGGAACCGGTATTCGTCATGCCTGCGCAGGACGAACCGCAGGTCGTGGGCCAGGTGTTCGGCGCCGGCGATACCTATGATTACGGCGCGCTGCACGGCATGATGGGGTCGGCCCTGACCTTTGCAACCGACGGGTCGAGCTTCCTGTCGATCGATCCCGACACGGGCATCATGACACTGGGGGCCGAAGCACCCGCCGGCACCCATACCCTCACCTACACGTTCTGCGAACTTGCCTTCCCGACGAACTGCGCGGAGGCGACCGAAAAGGTGGAGGTGCGCGCCGCGACGCTCGTGGCCGATGGCAGCCTGCTGGGCACGTTCGATGCGGGCGTCGGCGGGCGGACAATGTCGATCCTGCACGATGACAGCGTGAACGGCACGCCTGCGCTGGCCGACATGGTCGAGATCACGCTGCTGCGCGACATCGGCAGCCCCGGCATCAAGCTGAACCTCGACACGGGCGAGATCGCCGTCGGCGCACAGACCCTGCCCGGCACCTACGAAATCGCCTACCAAATCTGTCTTGCGACCGACAGCGACACCTGTACCACCGCGGTGGAGAGGGTCGAGGTCAACGCCCTGCCGCTGGTCGTGGAAGGTGGCGACCTGGGCGCGGTGTCGAGCGTGGCGGGCGGCACCCTGCCCAGCATCCTGCGCAACGACACGCTGAACGGGGCAGTCGTGGACCCGGCGACGGTGACGATCACGCTTACCTCGCCCATCGGGCAGGACGGCATCACGCTCGACCCTGTCACAGGGGTCGTGAGCGTGGCACCCGGCACGCCGCACGGCACTTACGAGGTCTCGTACCGCCTGTGCGAAACCGCGGTGCCGAGCAATTGCGCCGAGGTGACCGAAACCCTGCAGGTGATCGCGATCACCGCCGTGGCGGAGACCTTCGACACGGTGTCGTCCGATGGCGGACCCATGGGCTCGGTGCTGACGAGCGACACGCTGAACGGCGCTGCCGTTACACTCGCAACCATTCAGGTCACGCCGCTGGACGCCGATGACGGGCTCGCGATCGACCCGGCCACCGGCGTGCTGTCGGTTGCGTCCGGGCTGGATGCCGGGACCTATACCGCGCGCTACAGGATCTGTGCGACCGCGCATCCCGACATCTGTTCGGAGGTCACCGAAACCGTGACTATTGCACCGGAACCGGGCCTCGATATCGTCGTGACCAACCGCCTTGTCGACAATGGCGATGGCGTCGACGGCGTGGGCGACACGGCGGTGTTCACCATCACCGTGACCAATACCGGCAACGCGCCGTTGTCGAACCTCGTGCTCTACCCGACCCTGTCGAGCATGACGGGACGCGGGGCAACGCCGGACGGGGCGCCCGTGTTCGTGGCGGCCAGCCTTAACTCCTCGGTCGGGTCGATCGCGGTGGGCGAGGTCGTGACCTACGAACTGCGCCAGGTGCTGCGGACCGAAGACGTGGCGGATGGCGGCATCCAGCTGTCGGTGTTCGGCACCTCGCAGGCCGTCGTGAACGGCACCACGACCGACATCGTGGCCGAGGATACCTCGGATGACGGGCGCGACGACGACGGCAACCTCGTCAACGATCCGTCGCAGTTGGCGGTGGTCCCGGCAACGCCGCCCTCCACCGTGACGGCGACGAAAACGGCGGGCCTCAGCCAGGTCAGCCTTGGCGACGCGGTGCCCTACACGGTCGTGCTGCGCAATGACGGGCCCGGCCTGACGGCGCCGCTGGTGCTGGTGGACGAATTGCCGAACGGCATGCGGTTCGAACCGGACAGCGCCCGCGTGGACGGCCGCGCGGTGAACGTGCAGGTCCGTGGCCGCACCCTGCGGTTCGCCTCCCTGACGATTGCGCCCTTCTCGGACGTGACGCTGACCTATACCGCGCGCATCCTGCCCGGAACGCCCGCCGGGGCGCTGGTCAACCGCGCCTACGTGGTCGAACTGGCCACCGGGCGGCGGATCAGCAGCGTGACCACCGCCACGGTGCACCTGCGCCCGGAACCGGTGTTCCAGTGCAGCGACATCATCGGCAAGGTGTTCGATGACCGCAACGCCAACGGCCGCCAGGACAAGGGCGAACCGGGGATCAAGGGCGCGCGCCTCGCGGGCGTGGACGGCACCCGCATCACCACCGATGCGCATGGCCGCTACCACGTGCCCTGTGCCGCCCTGCCCGACCAACCCGGCCAGAACTTCATCCTGAAGCTCGACACGCGCAGCCTGCCCTCGGGCGCCCGCCTGACCACGGAAAACCCGCGTGTCGTGCGGGTCACTCCCGGCAAGATGACCCGCCTGAATTTCGGCGTCGCCCAGATGCGCGTCGTCCGGGTGGACCTTGCAGCGGCAGCCTTCGACGCCAACGGCCAGCCGTCGGTGCACCTGCGCCGCGGGATCGAAACGCTGGTCCAGCAGATCCGCCGGACGCCCAGCACCGTGCGCCTGAGCTACCGGATCACGGCCGAGAACCAGAGACAGGCAGCCCGGCAGAGGCTGCGTCGCGCGGAGGCGTATCTCCGCAAAGCATGGCGCGGGGTGGGCGCCTACAAACTGCACGTCGAGCGGACCATCGTCCGCCCGAGGTGAGCGGGTAACTAATGAGGGGATCGAGATGAAACATTTCGAGCAGGCCAGGCCGCGCGGCCTCGCGCGGACCGTGGGATATTACCTGGCGACAAGTGCGCTCTGCACCGGCATCGCCGGCCTCGCACAGGCTCAGACGCAGGACGACTGCGTGGAAACCGACAGGTACCTGTGCACCGACCGCAACAATGCCGACACCGTCGTGTCGATGCCGGTGGGCGAGACGAGCGAGGTCATCGCCGCCGACAGCTCGGCGGGGTTGGGCGCCGCCGGCTTCTCGATCTCGATCGACGGCGAGACCATCGCCGGCGCACCCGCGCCGCGCGTGGTCCAGCGCCAGCAGGACATCGCCCTGTCGCGCGCCAATGTCGACGTGACCTTCGATGGCCTCGTGATCCAGCCCCGGCTCAACGTGTCGACCAGCGACCTGCGCAGCACCGCCCCGGCCAACGGCGCGGTGACCTTCCGCGCCTCCACCAACTACCCCGCCTACATCGCCCGCGCCGAGATCCGCGTGATCGACCGCCAGCGCCGCGACAACGGCCGAATCGCCGCGAAGATCCCCGTCGCACCGAACGGCGAGGCGAATTGGACCATGCCCGCCACCGGGTCGGGCGATTTCGCCTACGTCCTGCGGGTCTACGACGCCGACGGGCGGTACAACGAAACGCGCCCCCTGCCCCTCCACCGCTCCGCGCGCGGCGGAGATCCCGACCTGACCGGCCCGGTCATCGCCGCGGGCGAGGGCGAGGACCGCACCGGCATCGCGCAGTTCAAGGTGCGCGGCGGCGCGGTGACCGTGCATGGCGACGCGCTCGCCCCCGGCCAGACCGTCCGCGTCATGGGAGAGACCATCCCCGTCGACCAGGGCGGCGCCTTCGTCACCCAGAGGATCCTGCCCGCGGGCACCCATGCCGTCGACGTCCGGATCGACCCGCATGACGGCGTCGCGGGCGAACGGCTGGTCCGCGATATCGAGGTGCCCGAACGCGACCTGTTCTTCGTCGGCATCGCCGATATCAGCGCCAACCGCCGCATCCGCGACAACAGCGACGGCAGTTCCGAAACCACGGACTCGGTCGACGGGCGGCTGGCCTTCTACCTGAAGGGCACGTTCCAGAACAACGTGAGCGTGACCGCCTCGGCCGATACCGGGCACGGATCGCTGGCCAACGCGTTCAGCCGCCTCGACCAGAAAGACCCGCTGACCCTGCTGGGCCGCCTGCGCGACGATGCGTTCTACCCGACCTACGGCGACAACAGCACCGCCTATGACGACACGCCCACCAGCGGGCGGTTCTACCTCAAGGTGGAAACCCCGCAGACGGAATTCCTGTGGGGCGATTTCGACCTCGCGATCACGCAGCCGCATTTCCTGCGCAACACGCAATCGCTTTACGGCGCGCGCGTCACCCATGAAAGCCGCCGCCGGACCGAGGACGGCGCGCCGGTGCTGCGCGTCCTCGGCTATGCCGCGCAGGGCGACATGGCCTCGCGCCGCGACGTGCTCGAAGCGACGGGCGGCTCGGCCTACTTCCTGTCGCACCAGGACATCCATCCCGGCTCCGATACGGTTACGGTTGAAACCATCGACCCGCGCACCGGCCGGATCGTGGATTCGCGCACGCTGGTGGCGGGGCAGGATTACGAGCTTGACCCGCTGCAGGGCGTGTTGCTGCTGTCGTCGCCCCTTGGCCGGTCCGCACCCGATGGCAGCCTGATCCAGTCCAACCCGGGCGGCGACAACGTGGTGCGGCTGGTGGTCACCTACCAGAACACCCCCGCGCTCGGGTCGGTCGACGGCGGATCGGTCGGCGGCCGGATCGAGTTGCGCCCGAACGACCGGATCACGCTGGGCTTCACCGCCATGCGCGACGATACCGGCACCGCCGACCAGCGCATGATCGGCGCCGATGCGCGCTTCGCCCTCGGCGAATACAGCTTTGCCGAGTTCGAGGTCGCGCAATCCCAAGGCCCCGGTTTCGGGCAAACGCTGTCAGTCGATGGCGGCCTGACGATCGACGCGCTGGCCAGTTCCGGGGCGCCGGGCCTTTCCGCCCGCGCCTACCGCTTCGACGCGCACCTTGCCCTGTCCGATCTCGGCATCGCCGCGCCCGGTTTCATCGACCTCTACGCCGAATCGATCGAGGCTGGCTTTTCCACCTATTCCCACGACATCAGCGAGGACCAGAGACTGGTCGGCATCGCCGGCGAAATCGGCCTGTCGGACCGGGCGACGCTGCGCTTCTCGGGTGAACATTTCCGCAAGTCGGGGGGTGAGCAGACGGACGAGGCCGAAATCAGCCTGACCTACGCGCTGTCGCCCTCGCTGGAACTGGCGGCGGGCCTTGCATGGCTACACCAGGACCGCCCCGGCACCCCGGCAGAGACCGGCGAGCGGACAGATGCGCTTTTGCGCCTCACCTACAGCCCGTCCGAGGACCTGACCGTCTACGGCTATGCCCGCGCCACGCTGGCGCTCGACGGTGGCCTGGAACGCGCCGACAGGATCGGGCTGGGCGCGGATGTGCGCCTGTCCGAACGCCTGCGCTTCTCGGGCGAGGTGTCAGACGGCACCGGCGGTTTCGGCGCGGTGGCGCAGGCCACGTGGACCCCGTCCGAAGGACAGGAATTCTACGTCAGCTACGCACAGGACCCCGACAGCCGCCGCCTTGGCACCGACGCCGCCGAACGGCTGACCTTCGGGGCGAAGAACCGCGTCAACAAGCGGCTGTCCACCTTTGCCGAGAATTCCTACATCTCGGGCCGGAACGAACGCTCCCTGACCCGCGCCTTCGGGGTGACCTACACGCCCAACGACCGCTGGACGCTCGCCTCCCAAGTCGAGCTCGGCCGCGTGACCGATCCCCGGAACGGCGATTTCGACCGCTTCGCCTATTCCGTCAGCATGACCTATTCCAACGGCGAGTCGTTCAACGCCTCCGCCAAGCTGGAATACCGGCTCGAAGACGGGATCGGCTCGGCCCGCGACCGCGAAACGCTTCTGCTGTCCGCCGCTTTCGACTATCGCACCAGCCCCAACTGGCACCTGCTGGGATCGCTCGACGCGGTGCTGTCGCGGTCGGATGAAAGCGACTTCCGCAACGGCGACTACGTGCGCGCCTCGCTCGGCTACGCCTACCGCCCGACCGACAATGACCGCACCAACGCGCTGATCCGGCTCACCTACATCAACGACCAGCCGGGCGAGGACCAGGTCACGGCGAACGGCACCACCGACGGCCCGCGCCACCGCAGCCTCGTCTTCTCCGCCGATCTCGTGCACGAGTTGAGCGATACATGGACCGTCGGCCTGAAATACGGCTACCGCAGCGGGGAAACCGCCGACCGCGGCACTGACAATTACGTGCGCAACGACGCCCACCTCGCCATCGCCCGGTTCGACTGGCACGTGGTGCACAACTGGGACCTGTCGATCGAGGGGCGGTGGGAATACCAGCCGCATTCTGGCGACACGCGCACCGGCGGCTCGATCGCCATCTACCGCCACGTTGGCAACAACCTCAAGATCGGCGTCGGCTATGACGTGGGCCAGGCCACCAACGACCTGACCAATGTCGAATATAAGGAACGCGGCGTGTTCGTGAACCTCGTGGCCAAGTTCTGACCCCGGCGGCCCGGCGGACGCCGCCGGGCCACCCCTGCCCTGCCCCATGTGCAATCGCGCCGCCGCGCGCTATGTCTCGGACGAACCCGGGACCAGCCGATGCTCGACGCGACAGACCTGACCAAATCCTACCCCTCGGCCTCCGGGCCGGTGCCCGTTCTGGCGGGCGTGTCGATGCGCCTGTCGCGCGGCGAAACCGTCGCCCTGACCGGAGAGAGCGGATCAGGCAAATCGACCCTGTTGCACCTGCTTGCGGCCCTCGACACGCCCGACAGCGGCTCCATCCTGCTTGATGGCGAAGAGATCACAGGCCTCGGCGACCGCGCCCGCGCGCGGCTCCGACGCGACCGGTTCGGCATCGTGTTCCAGGCGCTGAACCTCGTCCCTTCGCTGACTGTCGCCCAGAACATCGCCTTCCAGTCACGCCTCGCCGACCGCTACGAGCCCGACCTCTGCGACACCCTGACACGGCGGCTCGGCCTCTCGAACCTCGCCCACCGCCTGCCCGAGGATCTTTCCGGCGGCCAGCAGCAGCGCGTCGCCATCGGGCGGGCGCTGGCCGCGCGGCCATCGGTGCTCTTCGCGGACGAACCCACCGGAAACCTTGACGAGGACACCGCCGATCAGGTCATCGACCTGATGCTCGACCTCGCCGCCGACACCGGCACCGCCTGCCTGATGGTCACCCACTCACCGCGCCTCGCCGCGCGCCTCGGCCGGCAGGTGCACCTGTCGAAAGGCCTCCTGTCGTGACCGCGCTGGTCCTGCGCGCGCTGTTGTCGCACTGGTGGCGACGCCCGGTGCAGCTGGTGATGGTGCTGGGCGGGTTGATGCTTGCCACCGCGCTCTGGTCCGGGGTGCAGGCCCTGAACGCCGAGGCGCGGGCCAGCTATGCCGCCTCCTCCGCCGCCCTGGGGCAAGGCAGTCTCGACCTGCTGTCGCACCCCGATGGCACCCCCGTGACGCAGGCAGACTTCATCGCGCTCCGCCGCGCGGGCTATCCCGTCTCCCCGGTGATCGAGGGCACCTTGCCGGGGCGCGACGGCCCCGTGCGCCTTCTCGGCCTCGACCCGCTTACCTCCCCGCCCCGGCCCGAGCTTGCGGGCCTTGCTGACGGGCAGATCGACCTCGCCACATTCCTGACCGCTCCGGGCCTCCTGCTGGCCGCGCCGGAAACCGCCGCGCTCCTGCCCCCTGCCCTGCCCCCGATCCGCACCCTCGCCACCCTGCCCGCGGACGTAATCGTTACAGACGTAACCACCGCCGCCCGCCTGCTTGACCGCACCGGGTTCGACCACCTCGTCCTCGACCGCCCCCTGCCCCTCGGCCTGCCGCCCATCGGCACGGTGACCGACCTGCACCTGACGCGCGAGGCGCCCTCGGGCGACATCGCGGCGCTGACGAACAGCTTCCACCTGAACCTCACCGCCTTCGGGCTGCTCAGCTTCGCCGTGGGGCTGTTCATCGTGCAATCGGCCATCGGCCTTGCCTTCGAACAGCGGCGCGGGACAGTGCGCAGCCTGCGGGCCATGGGTGTGTCCCTGCGCCGCGTGATGATCGCGATCGTGATGGAATTGTCCCTGTTCGCGGTGCTGGCCGGCGCGGCCGGGCTGGCGCTTGGATACCTCCTGGCACGGGCCCTGATGCCGGGCGTCTCCGGCACCCTCCGCGCGCTCTATGGCGCACAGATCGATGCCGCGATCGGGTTCGATCCGCTCTGGGCCGCGACCGGTCTCGCCATGACCCTTGCCGGTGCCCTACTGGCCGCCGCCGCCGCCCTGTGGCGGGTCGGGCGGATGCCGCTGCTGGCCGCCGGATCGGCGTCCTGGGCGCGGCAGGCGAGCATCGGGTTGCGATGGCAAACCCTCGCCGCGCTTGCCCTCTTCGCACTGGCCTCGGTGCTGGCGGTGGTCGGGGACAGCCTCGTCGCCGGGTTCGCCTGCATCGCGGCGCTTCTGATCGGGGCCGCGCTGATGCTGCCGCCGCTGGTGTCGGCCCTCCTGTGGCTGGCCTCTCGCGCGGTCCCGCCCGGCATCCCGCAATGGGTGCTGGCCGACACCCGGCAGCAGGTGCCCGGCCTGTCACTGGCGCTGATGGCGCTGCTCTTGGCGCTGTCGGCGAATGTGGGCGTGTCGACCATGGTCGGGTCGTTCCGCACCACCTTCATCGGCTGGCTCGACCAGCGCCTCGCCGCCGATCTCTACCTCACCGCCCGCACCGCCGACGAGGCGCGCGACATCCGCGCCCACCTCCAAACGGTTACAGATGTAACAACCGTGATCCCGATCTGGTCAGTCCCCGCCATGCTCGACGGCCAGCCCGGTTCCGCCTACGGCATCATCGACGATCCGCTCTACCGCGATCACTGGCCCCTGCTGGCCGCCCGCCCCGACGTATGGGACGCCCTGCACCGGGGCGAGGGCGTGTTGGTGAACGAGCAACTGTTCCGCCGGTCGGGCCTGTCCCTCGACGACCCGGTGCAGGTCGTGGATGGGTGGGAGGCGCCGGTACTGGGGGTCTATTCCGACTACGGCAACACGCGGCCACAGGTCATGGCCGATGCCGCCGCACTGGCCGCCCGCATCGACCCGCCGCCCATCCTGCGGTTCGCACTGCGCGTGGCACCCGGCACGCAGGCCGAGGTCAAGTCCAACATCCAGACACTATTCAGCCTTCCAGAGACGAATATCGTTGATCAGGCGCGGGTGAAGGAGTTCTCGCTTTCGGTGTTCGAACGCACCTTCCTCGTGACCGGGGCGCTGAACGTCCTGACGCTCGCCGTTGCGGGGTTCGCGCTGTTCATGAGCCTGCTCACCCTGTCCGACCTGCGCCTGCCGCAGGTGGCCCCCGTCTGGGCGCAGGGCATGCCCGTGCGACTCCTTGCGCGGCTCGACATCACCCGAAGCGTGGCGCTGGCGCTGGTGACGTTCGTGGTGTCGATCCCCGTGGGCCTTGCGCTGGCCTGGGTGCTGCTGGCGGTTGTCAACGTGCAGGCCTTCGGCTGGCGGCTGCCCATGTCGGTCTTCCCGGCGGACTGGGCGCGGCTGGCTGGTTGGGCGGTTCTGGCAACCGTCCTCGCAAGTCTCTGGCCCGCGCTGCGCCTGTCCAGTTCAGGCCCTGTGCTGCTGCTTCGGGTCTTTGCAGCGCATGGATAGGCGGCTTTTCCTCTCGGCCCTTCTGGGCGCTCCCTTGCCCGCCTTGGCACAGGGTTTCGCGGGTCTTGGCACCGATGCCGAAGGCTTTGCGGTGCCGGTTCGCGGAACGCCCCTGACCTTCCCCGCCGATCATGCCGCGCACCCCGACTACCGGATCGAGTGGTGGTACCTGACGGCGACGCTGACGGGCGAAGACGGCAGGGACTATGGCCTGCAATGGACCCTGTTCCGCTCGGCCCTCGCGCCGGGACGTCAACAGCTTTGGCTGGGCCACGCCGCCCTCACGACGCCGGATGCGCATTACAGCGCCGAGCGGCGGGCGCGGGGCGGGATCGGGCAGGCGGACGTGCTGCCGCCGCTCGACGCGTTCATCGACGACTGGCACATGACCAGCACCGCAACCTCGGGCGATCCGATGTCGGCCCTCAGCCTCGCCGCCCGTGCGCCTGACTTCCGCTATGCCTTGTCCCTGACGGCCACCGGGCCGCTCGTCCTGCACGGGGACGACGGGTACTCGGTCAAGTCCGAGGACGGGCAGGCCAGCTACTACTATTCCCAACCCTTCCTGACCGCCGAGGGGGAGATCGAGACGGCAGAGGGCCGGGTCGTTGTGCGGGGCGAGGCGTGGATCGACCGGGAGTGGTCGTCGCAACCCCTGTCACCCGACCAGACGGGGTGGGACTGGTTCTCGCTGTCCTTCGACACGGGCGAGCGGTTGATGGCCTTCGGCTTGCGAGACCGCGACGGGTCGCGCTTTACCTCGGGCACGTGGATCTCTGCGGATGGCACCCCTGCCCCGCTGGCCCCGAACCGGATCCGGTTGACGCCCCTCGGCACGGCGCGGGTCGCGGGCCGCACCCTGCCCGTCCGCTGGCGCCTGACTTTGCCCGAACGCGGACTGGACGTGACAACCGAACCCTTGCGCGACGACAGCTGGATGCAGACCTCGATCCCTTACTGGGAGGGGCCGCTGCGGTTCAGCGGCAGCCACGAGGGGCGCGGATACCTGGAGATGACGGGATATGAGTGACCGCCCCGAAACGCTGGCCGACCTGCTTCAGATGGCCGAAACCGCCCTGACCCGCGGCGTGGCCGACCGCCGGCACCCGGCCCGGCACCCGGTTCTGGCCACAATCGGCGCCGACGGGCCCGAGCAGCGCGTGCTGGTCCTACGCGGCTGGTCCGATGCCATCGCCCGGCTTCAGACCGACGCGGCCACCGCCAAGGTGCGGGAACTGACGGCCGACCCGCGCTGTGCGCTGCATTTCTGGGTGCCGCGCCAGGACCTGCAGATCCGCCTTGCGGGCCGCGCGACATTGACGCCCGGCAGCGCCGAAGATTGGGAGCGGATGCCGGACCACGCGCGCCACGTCTATGGCGGAACGCCCACACCAGGCACCCCGATGGACGGGCCCGACGCCTTTGAACCTGGCGCGGAGCTTGCACGGTTCACGGTGTTGACCGTGACCTGCGCCCGCATGGAGGTGCTGCATCTTGGCCGCGACAGGCATGTGCGGGCGGTGTTCCAAAGGGCAAACGGGGCATGGGACGGCCAGTGGATCGCGCCCTGAGGTAACCCATGGGTTACCCTCCAAACCGCCCGAGGTAACCCATGGGTTACCTGCCCCGCCCCCGTCCAAGGTAACCCATGGGTTACCTTCGGGCCGCCAGACCCACCGCAAAAACCAAAACAGGGTAACCCATGGGTTACCCTGTCAGATGGTCCGGATCGGGGTGAGGTAACCCATGGGTTACCTTCTAGAGGTTCGTGACATGCGGGCCCGAGCGTTCGTCAAGCACGTCCTGGAAGGCCTTGATCGCGCGTTCCAGCTGGTCGCGGGGCAGGCTGGCGAAATCGGCGCGGGCCACGATCCGGCACTCGCCTTGCCGCGCTGTGACCTTCATCTCGCCCACGTGAAACTCGAATTTCTCGCGCGCCTTGTCGCCATCCTTGGGGGCAGGGCGGTCAGGCTTCAGCACCGCTTCGAGCGCGCGGATCTGGGCGGGAATGTCGGACGCGGCCCGCAGCGCTTCGCGCAGACCCTCGATATCACCGCCATCGCGCAGGCGGCGCGCGACGTCCACGCCAAGGTTCCGGGCGACCGATTTGGGCCACTTCAGATCGTCGCCAAGGTTTTCGAGCAGGAAGACGAAGGACCGGATGTAGGACCGCTTCATCTTGTGCAGCGCGCCGTAGAGGCGCAGCACCATGTCCTCGGCATTGTAGCCATCGACGAAATCGTCCTGCGCGGCGGCGATGCAGACCTGCGCCATCTCGGCAAATGTCAGGTCCTCGCGGACCACATTTTCCTCGACCATGTCGACGTAATGGTTGATCCGGTCGGCGCTGCCCCGGTCGATCCGGGCGAGGATGGTGGCATAGGCGTCGTCGCGCGTTTCCGCGAAAAGCTGCCGCAAAGCCGTCAGCCGCCGCCAGCCCTTCTTGAGCTGCAGCCCGCCGAAGCGGTCGACGTAGAGCTCGACCGGCTCTTTCTGGCCGCGTTCGCGGATGGACGCTTTCAGTTCCTCCATCTCGTCTGACGCGGCAACCGCTTCCAGCTCCAGCCGGTCGCGGGGCAGGTCGGAGGCATCGACGTCGTCCAGCGGCACGCGTTCCAGCACACGGCCGTCTTCCTGTGCCGCGCGCCAGGACTTGGCGTCCTCGGCGTTCTGCTTGCGCTGTTCGACCTTGGCCTCGGTCGACTGGGTGAGGCTTTCGGCGACCTCGCGCACCGCCGCGCCCATCGGGCCGACCGAGCGGTCCCGTTTGACCGGGGCAGGGGGGTCGAGCGGGCCGAAGCCGAACTTGTTCTTCTTGCTCATGTCACGCCACCTCTCGTTGCGGCTCGTCGCGCCAGGCCTTCAGCAGCGTGCCTTTGAACTCGTCATAGGCCCGGTCGAAACTGTGGCGCGCGCGCTTCCATGTCTCCCGCGTCATGTCGCGGTAATCCTGTTCGTAGATCGAGCGCTGGAAGCGCCCCGATTGTTCGACCGCGCGCGTCATCTCTACCGGGTTCTGGCAGACGTCGGCGCCGAACACGTTGCGGAAGGCGTCCATCATGGCGGTGTGCAAAGGGTTGCCGTTTTCGAACCGGGTCATCAGAAGGCGGATGTCACGGAAGCCTTTCGGAAGGGTAAGGCCAGCGTCCGCTGCCAGCGCGCCGAACCCGTCCGAGATATCCTCCATCGCGTCGCCAAGCTGGCCGAGATAGGAGGTGGTGGAGTCGTATTCCCAATAGCCGGGGCCGGAGGGGATATAGAGGATGTCAGCCGCAAACGCGGCGTTCAGCGACTGGTAGCCGATGGCGGGCGGGCAGTCGAAGAGGATCAGGTCGTACTGGTCGTCGGGCAACTCGTCGAGGTAGCGCGCGACGCATCCGAAGAAGGACCACGCCTTGTGCAGGGCGCGGTACTGGGCGCTGGCGAACTCGACGAAGGCGGCGTTGGCACAGCTTGGGATGATGTCGATCGTGGGCCAGCAGGTGGGCTGGATGAAATCCTGCACCCGCTGCGCGCCGATCGACTGGACGTCTTCGGGCAGCTCGTCGGCGGCGGGGTAGGGGCAGTCGTCGGGGTCGTCATAGGTGGCCATGATCCGGTCCGCCTCTCGGCAGAGGTCGCGGCACATGATGCCCCAGACGGTGTGCCATTCCTTGACCTCGACCAGCCCCATGGAGTGGGTGAGCGTGGCCTGCGGGTCGAAGTCGACCACCAGCACGCGGTAGCCGTCGAGCGCGGCGGCGTGGGCGAGGTGCTGGGCCACGACCGTCTTGCCGACGCCGCCCTTGAAGTTGCTGACAGCGACGCGCAGCGCCCGGCCAGCGGGACGTTCGGGCAGGAGGCGCTTGCCCCGGAACCGCAGGCGGCGGCGCAGCTCGTTGATCTCGTCCAAGGTGAACCAGCGCTGGCGGCCATCCTCCTCGGTCTCGCCCTGGGGCAGGGAAGGGTCCTCGGCCAGCTTCTTGCGCAGCGTGTCGGCGGGGACGTCGAACATGAAGGTCGAGATCTCCCAGATCGAGAAGGGGCGCAGCGCCTTGACCTCGCCGGGATCGAAGGTCGCGCGGCGCACTGCCGCCTGCTGGGCGAGCGACCGGGCATTCATGGCTTGCAGATCGGAATGGTTGCGCATGGGGCAAAGCTCGTGTCATTTATCGTTGTGTCCGAAAATACGGGATTTCGGGAAATGCGCAAAGTGCGATCTTCGATTTTTCCCGTTTTCCGCCGAGCCGTTGCGAATCGCGCGCAACGTGCCACGGGGGATCGAGGGGACAGTCCTGTCACCCAATGACCGATTTGAGGTGACACAGAGCCGCGAATAGGGTGACATGATGCGTGTCACCCAATACCAATGATACCGGATTCTTTCTTCTGGTTTGAATTCCCGTAATTTCACCGGCGTTGACAAAATACGGGAATTGGTGCCTGCTGTGGACAACACGGGAATCGGCCCAAAGAGGTCGACGGCAGAGGCGACAGGAGCGATGTCCACACCACAGAAGAAGGTGTTGGGGCCGGGTGCGGCCGCAGTCAAGTATGATGTGCTCACGGCGCTTGGCGCGGCGGGGCTGGGCGCGGCGCTGGGACCGCCGGTCATCGCTTTGCGGCTGATGACGCTGATCACGGCGCGCTACAACTGGCAGCGGGACGAACTGTCTGTCGGGCAGCGCGAGATGGCGCGGCTGTGGCAGGTGAGCGAACGGACGGCGAAGCGGGATATGCGGCACTGGGTGACGCTGGGCGTGCTGGTGCAGCGCAGCCAGGCGGCGCGGGGCAGGGTGGCGCGGTACCGGATCGACATGGCGCGGCTTTGGGAATTGACCCAACCGGCATGGGACCGGGTCGGCCCAGACTTCACCGACCGGATGGAAGCGTCCCGGCCCGCGCCCGCCGCCGCGCAGGTGATCCGGCTCGCGGACCGCGCGCCCGTCACGGGCGACAGTGAGACGGGAACGGGATGGACCCGCGTGGCCGAGCGGCTGGCGGCGGACGATCCCGCGCGCTTTGCCTCGTGGGTGGCGCCGCTGGATTGCGTGGCGGATACCGAGGAGCGGATCGAACTGGTCGCGCCCAGCCGGTTCCTTGCCACCTATGTCGATACGCACCTGACCCAGTGGATCGGGACTGCCGTCGCGGAAGTTGCAGGGTGCAACTGTCGCGTGGTATTGCGCGGGCCCTGACACGCGGGAACAATTCGCTCCCCCGCACGTTGGCTGCGTGAACCCCGGCAGCCACTCCAAACAGAGCGACCTCATGTTCATGACGCCAACTGCGCCACAAGGATGGCCCTTGCGCTCGGGCGCGCCATACCGGTCCGTGACGGTTCTGGGCGGCGGTGCCTGGGGCACGGCCCTTGCCGCGATTGCGCGGCGCGCGGGACGGGACGTGCGCCTGTGGGTGCGCGACGAGGCGATCGCCGAGGCGATCAATGCGACCTCCCATAACCCCGCTTACCTGCCCGACATTCCCTTGCCCGAAGGCATTGCCGCGACCACCGACATGGCGGACGCGTTGCGCGAAACCGATGTCGTGCTGCTGGTGGTGCCGAGCGCTGCAGTCCGGGAAATCTGCGCGCAAGCCGCCCCGCATCTGCCGAAAGGCGTGCCCGTGGCGCTCTGCGCGAAGGGGATCGAGGAAGGCAGCGGTTACCTTATGACGCAGGTCGCCGAAGAGGAATTGCCGGGCCACCCGGTCGGCGTGCTGTCCGGCCCGACCTTCGCGGCCGAGGCGGTCAAGCGCCATCCCACGGCAGCGACGGTCGCCTTCCCCTTTGGCCGCGATGACCGGCTGGCGCCGGAGAAAAGCCCCGCCGCGCGGCTGTCGGTCACCCTGTCGGGCCTGAATTTCCGCACCCATATCTCGGACGACGTGGCGGGGGTGGAGATTTGCGGCGCGGTCAAGAACGTGATCGCCATCGCCTGCGGGATGATGTCGGGCGCGGGGTTTGCCGAGAACACGCGCGCCGCGCTGATCACGCTGGGCCTGCAGGAGATGCGCACGCTGATCGGCGCGCTTGGCGGGCGCGACGAAACCGTGATGGGGCTTGCGGGCCTTGGCGACCTGTCGCTGACCTGTTCGTCGACCACGTCGCGGAATATGGCGCTGGGGACGCAGCTGGGGCAGGGCATCCCGCGAGCGGAGTGTTTCGAGGGGCGGCCCGTCGTCGTCGAGGGCGAGTTGAACGCGATCAACGTCTGCGATCTGGCTGCGAGGCTGGGCGTGGCGATGCCGGTGACCGAGACGGTGCGCGCCATCCTGCATGACGGGGCCGACCTGCAGGCGAGCTTTGCCGCCCTGTGGGCGCGCCCGCTGCTGGCGGAGCCCGACACGATGGCGCTCGCCTTCACCCATCCCATGGCCGAAGGTTCGGAGGTACCGGAATGAACAGTCTTGCGCCCATCCATCCCGATGCAGGCGTCGCCGCGCGCACGCGGTTCTTCCTTGCGACCGATCTGGACGGCACCTTCCTGGGTGGCCGGGCCTCGGCACGGGAGGCGCTTTACAACCTGGTCGAGGACAACCGCGCCACGATCGGGCTGATCTTTGTCACCGGGCGGGACCCGGACTTTATCCTCGACCTGTGCGACACCTACGGCGTGCCGGTACCGGAATACGTGGTGGGCGACGTGGGCACGACCATCGCGCGGGTGATCGAGGACGAGATCCGCCCGATCCCGGCACTGGAGGCGGAGATCGCGGCGCGCTGGAACGACGCGGGCGACCGGGTGCGCGCCGCGCTGGCCGACGCGCCGGGCCTGACCCTGCAGCCGACCGCGTTCCGCTACCGCGTGAGTTACGACCTTGACCCCGACGCGTTCGACCCCGGCGTGCTGGAGGTGATCGAGGGCATGGGCCTTGATGTGCTGATGTCGGACGATTCCTACCTCGACGTGTTGCCGAAGGGCGTGAGCAAGGGGCCGTCGCTGCGGCGCCTGCTGGGCCATCTGGGCGTGCCCGAGGACCGGGTGCTGGCGGCGGGCGACACGCTGAACGACCGCTCGATGCTGGAATTGTCGGTGCCTTCCGTCGCGGTGGGCCGGTCAGAGCCCGCCTTGCTGGAGGCCTTGCAGGACGTGCCGCGCACGCATTTCGCCAAGGCAAGCGGCGCGGCAGGGATCCTTGAGGCGATCCGCGCGTTCGACCTGCATCCGGTTTCCTGAACCCCATCCGCATTCGTGAAAGGACGCGCCATGTCTTCCGATCTTGTCATCGTGTATCACCGCCAGCCCTACGAGGAAGTGGAGGTCGATGGCCGGATCGAGTACCGGGAGAACAGCTCTCCGAACGGGATCGTGCCGACGCTGAAAAGCTTTTTCGGGCGGGTCGATCACGGGGCGTGGATCGCGTGGAAGCTGGCCGACGATCCCGCCGATCCGGGGTTCGAGAAGCGGGTGGAGATGGATGATGCGCACGGGCAATACACCGTGTCCCGCCTGCCGCTGACCGCCGATCAGGTGCGCGAGTTCTATCACGTCACGTCGAAAGAGGCGTTCTGGCCGATCCTGCACGCCTTCAAGGAGCGCTACAATTACGACCCGGTCGACTGGCAGAACTTCCGCGAGGTGAACCATGCCTTCGCAGAAGCCGCGGCGGCCGAGGCGGCGCTTGGCGCGGTGGTCTGGGTGCACGATTACAACCTGTGGCTGGTGCCGGGATACCTGCGCCAGATGCGCCCCGACCTGCGCATCGCCTTCTATCACCATACGCCGTTCCCGTCGGCGGACATCTTCAACGTGCTGCCGTGGCGGCGCGAGATCGTTCAGAGCCTTCTGGCCGCCGACATCGTGGGCTTCCACATCCCGCGCTATGCCGCGAATTTCGTCAGCGTGGCGCAGTCGCTGTTCGACGTGGACGTCGACACGCGCCAGCCTGTGCCCGAGCACCTGATTTCCGAAGGTACCGCCCTGACCGAGCGCAGCATGGTCGAGCGGCTGGTGCATGACGGGCGGCAGGTCACGGTGTCGGTCGCGCCGGTGGGCGTTGACGTCGATTTCATCCGTGATCGCGCGCAGGCACCCGAGACGGCGGAGCTGGCCGAGCGTATCGGTGAGGAGCTGGGCGAGGCGCGGCTGATCCTTTCCGTGGGCCGCACCGATTACACCAAGGGCGGGGTCGAGCAGCTGGAAAGCTTCGAACGCGTGCTGGAGGCGAACCCCGACCTGCACGGCAAGGTGCGCCTGATGCACGTATCGGTCAGCGCCAACCGCGGCATGGCCGTCTATGCCGAGGTGCAGAACGAGATCGAGCAGACGGCGGGGCGGATCAATGGCCGCTTCGGCTCGCTGGACTGGCAGCCGGTGTCTCTGATGTCGAATGCGGTGCCGTTCGACCAGCTTGTCGCCTATTACCAGAAGGCCGACGTGGCGTGGATCACGCCGCTTGCGGACGGGATGAACCTTGTCTGCAAGGAATTCGTCGCCGCGCGCACCGACGGCAAGGGCGTGCTGGTCCTGTCGGAATTCGCGGGCGCGGCAGTGGAGCTGCATGCCGCCGTGATCGTGAACCCGTTCTCGCACAAGTCGATGGACCAGGCGATCCTGCAGGCGCTGTCGATGGACGAAGAAGAGCAGCGCGCGCGCATGGCGCTGTTGCAGGACGCGGTGCGCGGATCCTGCATCGCGGAGTGGGGAAATGCGCATCGCCGCCTGTTCGATTCGATCCCGCGCGAGACGTCTTTGCGTCTCACGGCCTGAAACGCTTGAAAAACAGGGGATGTTAGCGCTTGCATTCCCGCCTCGGACGTCGCCAATAAGCCGGAACAAGGCAGTGTGATACGACAAAACGAGGCGCAGGACATGGCTCGGGATCTTGTGAATACCAACGGCTCCTTTTCGACCGAGGTCGAGCGGCACTTGCAGACCCGACAGGGTGTGTCGCCGGGTGAGGCGCGGCTTGACGACTGGTGGCGCGCGCTGGCGCTGGCGGTGCGGGATCGCGCCACGGCGGGTGCGTCGCCCGCGCGGCTCGCCGAGGCGAAGGAAGTCAATTACCTGTCGATGGAGTTCCTGATCGGCCGCGTTCTGGAAGACGCGCTGACGAACCTGCATCTGACGGACGAGACCCGCGCGCTGATGGACCGTCACGGCGCGGATTACGACGCCGTTCTGCGGGCCGAACCCGATGCCGCGCTTGGCAATGGCGGGCTTGGGCGGCTTGCGGCCTGTTTCCTTGAATCGCTGTCGACGCTGGGTTGCCCGGCCTATGGCTATGGCATCCTCTATGAACACGGGCTGTTCAAGCAGTCCTTCGACGAAGACGGGCGGCAGGCCGAGGCGCCCGAGACGTGGTTGACCGATGGCAGCCCGTGGGCGCTGCGCCGCATGGCGCGACGGCAGACGATCGGGTTCGGTGGCACGGCATCGGATGCCGGGTGGTACCCCGCCGATGCGGTCATTGCCGAACCGTCCGACCTGCCGGTGATCGGCTGGGACGGGGCGTGGACCAACACGCTGCGGCTGTTCTCGGCCCGGCCGGTGCAGCCCTTTGACCTGGCGCGGTTCAACGCGGGCGATTACGCGGGCGCTGCGGAAGAAGAAGCGCTGGCGCGCACCATTTCGCGCGTGCTCTACCCCGACGACACCACGCCCGAGGGGCAGGAACTGCGGCTGAAGCAGGAGTTCTTCTTCACCGCCGCCGCGCTGCGCGACATCCTCGCCCGGTTCGAAGAACGCGGCCACGCGCTGGCCACGCTGCCCGACAAGGTGGCGATCCAGCTGAACGACACGCACCCCGCCGTCGCCGCGCCGGAATTGGTGCGGCTGTTGACGGATGAACGCGGAATGGCGTTCGACGACGCGCTGGCGCTGGCGCAGAAGACGCTGAACTATACCAACCACACGCTGTTGCCCGAGGCGCTGGAGCGCTGGGACGAGGGGCTGTTCGGGCGGCTCTTGCCCCGGCACCTCGACATCGTGGACCGGATCGATGCCGCCCATGCAAGGGCGCATCCGAAACGCAAGGTCGCGGCCCGCGCGGACGGGGCGGTGCAGATGGGCGTTTTGAGCTTCATCGCGGCCAACCGGGTGAACGGCGTGTCGGCCCTGCACACGGAGTTGATGAAAGAGACGGTCTTTGCCGATCTCAACGCGCTGCATCCCGGTCGCATCCTGAACCAGACGAACGGCGTCACGCCGCGCCGCTGGATGCAGACCTGCAACCCGCGCCTCGCGGGCCTGATCACGGGCGCGATCGGCGACGGCTGGGTCGCGGACCTTGACCAGTTGCAGGGGCTGGAGCCGCATCTGGAGGATGCCGGTTTTGCCGAGGCGCTGGCCGGCGTGAAGCGCGCGAACAAGGTCGACCTGGCGGGCTGGATGGCCGCCGAGCACGGGGTCAAGGCCGACCCGGCGATGATGTTCGACGTGCAGATCAAGCGCATCCACGAATACAAGCGCCAGCATCTGAACATCCTTGAAACCATCGCCCTGTGGCAGGCGATCAAGGACGCGCCGAACGGCGACTGGACGCCACGCCTGAAACTGTTCGGCGGCAAGGCGGCGCCGGGATACGTGTTCGCCAAAGAGATCATTCACCTCATCAACTCGGTGGCAAAGGTGGTCAATGCCGATCCGGTGACGCGGGATGTGCTGCAGGTGGCGTATCTGCCGAATTACAACGTTTCGATGGCTGAACGCCTGATCCCGGCGGCGGACCTGAGCGAGCAGATCTCGACCGCGGGCAAGGAAGCGTCCGGCACCGGCAACATGAAATTCGCGCTGAACGGGGCACCCACGATGGGCACGCTGGATGGCGCCAACGTGGAAATCCGCGAACGGGTGGGGGCCGAGAACTTCTTCCTGTTCGGGATGACGGCGGACGAGGTCGTCAGGCGCCGCGCGGTGGCGGGCCACGCGGCCAAGGCCGTGAAGGCCGACGCGCGGCTGGCCGCCGCGATCAGGGCGGTGCGCGCGGGCATGTTCGGCGCGGGGTTCGACGCCATTGTCGACAACCTGACCGGGCCGGATTACTTCTTGGTCAGTTCGGATTTCACCGACTACTGGCGCGCGCAGCGAGAGGCCGACCGGGTCTATGCCGATGACGCGGGCTGGACCCGGATGGCGGGGCTCAACATCGCGCGGTCGGGCTGGTTCAGTTCCGACCGGACGATCCGCGGCTACATGGCCGACATCTGGGGTGCGGAGAGCCTGTTTGACTGACGATTTGGGATTTTCATGATTGCGCATTTGCCCGGCACACCCGACGACACGCTCGCCCTGATCGAAGGGCGGCACGGCGATCCCTTCGCGCTGCTGGGGCCGCACGAGGTGGACGGCACGCGGTACGTGCTGGCGTTCGATCCCGGCGCGGCGCGCATGGCGGGCAAGGTGGGCGAGGTGCTGCATCCGTTGGCCCCGCTGTTGGATCGGCCGGGCCTCTTCTGGGGCGAGGTGCCGGGAGACGGTGCCTACGTGCTGGTCGGAGAGAACGACGCGGGCGGCATCTGGGCGATGGGTGATCCCTACCGGTTCGGCCCGGTTCTGGGCGAGATGGATGAATACCTTCTGGGCGAAGGCTCGCACCGGCAACTCTGGCACGCGCTTGGCGCGCATGTGATGACGCATGAAGGTGTCGACGGCACGCATTTCGCGGTCTGGGCGCCGTCGGCGCAGGTGGCGGCGGTGGTGGGTGATTTCAACGCGTGGGACGCGCGGCGGCACGTCATGCGCCGGCGCGGCACGACCGGCGTGTGGGAGATATTCCTGCCCGGCATCGGCGAAGGCGCGACCTACAAGTACGCGATTGTCGGGCCGGACGGGCGCAATGTCCCGCAAAAGGCCGACCCGGTGGGGTTCGGCGCGCAGCACCCGCCGCAGACGGCCAGCGTGGTGCGCGACCTGCGCGGCTATGGCTGGACGGACGATGCGTGGATGGGCGACCGGCAGGACCGTAACGCACGCACCGCGCCGATCAGCGTGTACGAGGTGCATCTGGGAAGCTGGAAGCGCCGCGAGGACGGCCGCCCGATCAGCTATCGCGAGGCGGCGGTCGAGCTGGTGGATTACGCCAAGTGGATGGGCTTCACCCATCTGGAACTGCTTCCAATTTCCGAGTTTCCGTTCGACGGATCGTGGGGCTATCAGCCGGTGGGCCTGTATGCGCCGACGATCCGGTTCGGCCCGCCCAACGAGTTCCGCGACCTGGTGAACGCCGCGCATGCGGCGGGGCTGGGCGTGATCCTCGACTGGGTGCCGGGGCATTTCCCGGCGGACGATCACGGGCTGGCGCGGTTCGACGGCACGCACCTTTACGAACATGCCGACCCGCGCGAAGGGTATCATCAGGACTGGAACACGCTGATCTACAATTACGGCCGGCGCGAGGTGGCGAATTACCTGCAGGCCAACGCGCTGTACTGGCTGGAGGAGTACCACGTCGACGGGCTGCGCGTGGATGCCGTCGCCTCGATGCTCTACCGCGATTACAGCAGGAAAGAGGGCGAATGGGTGCCCAACAAGGATGGCGGACGCGAGAATTACGAAGCGATCGCGATGATGCAGGGGATGAACATTGCCGCCTACGGCGCCTGCCCCGGCATCATGACCGTGGCCGAGGAATCGACGTCCTATCCCGGCGTGTCGCGCCCCGTCGACCAGGGCGGTCTTGGCTTCGGGTACAAGTGGAACATGGGCTGGATGAACGACACGCTCGAATACATCCAGGAAGACCCGGTGCACCGGAAGCATCATCATCACAAGATGACCTTCGGCATCGATTACGCGTTCAGCGAGAACTTCATCCTGCCGATCAGCCATGACGAGGTCGTGCACGGCAAGGGATCGATGCTGGCGAAGATGCCGGGCGACGACTGGCAGAAATTCGCGAACCTGCGCGCCTATTACGGGTTCATGTGGGGCCATCCCGGCAAGAAGCTGCTGTTCATGGGGCAGGAATTCGGCCAGCGGCACGAATGGAACCACGATGCCAGCCTCGACTGGGGCGCGGCGCAGGGTGGGCTGCACCGGGGCGTGCAGTTGCTGGTGCGGGACCTGAACGCGCTTTACGCCGCCGAGCCCGCGCTGCATGTCCGCGATTGCGAGCCCGAAGGCTTCCAGTGGATCGAGGGCGGCGACACCGACAACAGCGTGTTGTCGTGGCTGCGCCGGGGCGGGCCGGAAGACGCAGAGGTGGTTGTGATCTGCAACTTCACGCCCATGCCGCGCGAAGGCTATCGCATCGGCCTGCCGCGGGCGGGCCAGTGGCGGGAGGCTTTGAACACCGACGCAAGCGTTTATGGTGGGTCGAACGTGGGCAATTTCGGCGGGGTGACCGCGCATGACGGTGAAAGCCACGGGATGCCGGCCCATGCGGAAGTGACTATCCCACCGCTGGGAACGATTATCCTTGTGAAAGGGTAGGGGTTACAGGGCCTTTGTGGCCAAGACGCAAAACGACCTGTGGGAGGGGACCGCGATGACAGCATCCACGCAAAGGCTCGCCAGCCGCACGATGGCTTTCGTTCTGGCCGGGGGGCGCGGGAGCCGCCTGAAGGAGTTGACCGACCTGCGCGCCAAGCCCGCCGTCTATTTCGGCGGCAAGACGCGGATCATCGACTTTGCCCTGTCGAACGCGCTGAACAGCGGCATCCGAAAGATGTCCATCGCGACCCAGTACAAGGCGCATTCGCTGATCCGGCACTGCCAGCGCGGCTGGTCCTTCTTTCGCGCAGAACGGAACGAATACCTCGACATCCTGCCCGCCTCGCAGCGCGTGGCCGAGGACAAGTGGTATATCGGCACCGCCGACGCGGTGGCGCAGAACATCGACATCGTCGACAGTTACGATGTGGACTATGTCCTGATCCTTGCCGGCGATCACATCTACAAGATGGATTACGAGCTGATGATCCGTCAGCACGTTGAGGCAAAGGCCGATGTGACGGTGGGCTGCCTGACCGTCCCGCGGATGGATGCGCGGGCCTTCGGCGTGATGGACGTGGACGAGACCGACCGCATCACCGCCTTCGTCGAGAAACCCGCCGACCCGCCCGCGATCCCCGGCGATCCCGACCATGCGCTGGCGTCGATGGGGATCTATGTCTTCACGTGGAAATTCCTGCGCGAGTTGCTGATGGAGGACGAGGCGAACCTCGATTCCCGGCACGATTTCGGCGGTGACATCATCCCGCATATCGTCAAGAACGGGAAGGCGCAGGCGCACCGGTTTACCAGCTCTTGCGTCCAGCATCCCGGCGCGTCCGAGGCGTATTGGCGCGACGTCGGCACGGTGGACGCCTATTGGCAGGCCAATATCGACCTGACGGGCTTCACGCCGGAACTGGACCTGTGGGACAAGAACTGGCCGATCTGGACCTATGCCGAGTCGGTCCCGCCCGCGAAATTCATCCACGATCAGGCCGACAGGCGCGGTCAGGCGGTGTCGTCGCTGGTGGCGGGCGGGTGCATCATCTCGGGCACCGATATCCGCAATTCGCTGCTCTTCACCAACGTGCACACCAATTCCTATGCCTCGCTGTCGGGCGTCGTGGCACTGCCCGACGTCGTCGTGGGGCGGCACGCGAACCTCAGCCGCTGCGTGATCGATCGGGGCGTGCATATCCCCGAAGGCCTGACCGTGGGTCAGGACCCGCGCGAGGATGAAAAGTGGTTCCGCGTGTCCGAAGGCGGCGTGACGCTCATCACAAAGGCGATGATGGACAAGTGGAGCGCGGCACACGGATGAAGGTTCTCAGCGTCACCTCGGAATGCGTGCCACTGGTCAAGACCGGCGGACTGGCGGATGTCGCGGGCGCGCTGCCCGGCGCGCTGGCGCCCATGGGTGTCGAGATGGCGACGCTGCTGCCCGGCTACCCGGCGGTGATGGCGGCGGTCAAAGGGCGGGTCGTGGCGGAATGGTCCCTGTTCGGCGGCCCGGCGCGGGTGATCGGGGGGCAGCTGGACGAGGCTCCGCTTTACGTGCTCGACGCGCCGCATCTTTATGACCGGCCGGGGTCGATCTACCTTGACGGGACGGGCAAGGACTGGCCCGACAATCCCGAACGCTTCGCGGCCTTGTGCAAGGCGGCGGCGCGCATCGCCGGGGACGGGATCGGCGGCTGGGTGCCGGACGTCCTGCACCTGCACGACTGGCAGGCCGGGCTGACGCCCGTGTACCTGCGCGAGACGCCCGGCACGGCGCGCACGGTGATGACCGTGCACAACATCGCGTTCCAGGGCCTTGCACCGGCCAGCAAGATCGAGGCGCTTGGCCTGCCGAGGGACCTGTTCACGCAGGCCGGTTTCGAATTCTGGGGGCAGGTGAGCGCGCTGAAGGCGGGGCTGGCGCTGGCCGACCGGATCACCACCGTGTCGCCGTCCTACGCGCAGGAGTTGATGACGCCGGAATTCGGCATGGGGATGGAGGGACTGATCCGCCACCGGGAGGCCGACGTGACCGGCATCCTCAACGGTATCGACCTCGACCTGTGGGGTGCGCCCTACAAGACGCCCAAGGGCAAGGCGCGGCACAAGGCGGCCCTGCGCGCGGAATTCGGCCTGCCGGACTGGCCCGGCCCGCTCTGCATCGTGGTGTCGCGGCTGACCGAGCAGAAGGGGCTGGACCTGCTGCTCGACGCGCTGCCCGCGCTGCTCGACAACGGGGGGCAACTGGCGCTGCTGGGATCGGGCAACGCGGATCTGGAAGCGCGGTACCGCGATCTCGCGGTCGCGCATGAAGGTGTCGCGGTGCAGATCGGCTATGACGAGGGGCTGTCGCACCGGATGATGGCAGGCGCGGATGCGATCCTTGTCCCGTCGCGGTTCGAACCCTGCGGGCTGACGCAGCTATACGGGCTGGCGCATGGTACCGTGCCGGTGGTCGCGATGACGGGCGGGCTGGCCGATACGGTGATCCCGCTGAACCCCGCGACGCGCGCCAAGGGCGTGGCGACCGGGTTCCAGTTCCGCCCCGTGACCGCCCACGCACTGGCCGTCACCCTGCGGCAGGTGGTGGAGGCGTACGGCGACAAGGAACTCTGGACCCTGCTGCAGAAAAACGCGATGGCCCAGCCGGTGGGCTGGGATGCGTCCGCCGCGGAATATGCCGCGCTTTACGAAAGCCTCGTTGCCACATGACGCTGACGATCACCGCGGGCCGGTCCGCGCCGCTTGGCGCGACCTTTGACGGCGACGGCGTGAATTTCGCCGTCTTCTCGGAACATGCCACGCGCATCACCGTGTGCCTGTTCTCGGACGATGGCGAAAAGGAAACTGCGCGTTTTGCCCTGCCGGAGCATGATGGCGGGATCTGGCACGGATACATCGCGGGCCTGCGCCCCGGACAGTTGTACGCATTGCGCGCCGACGGGCCTTACGAGCCGGTGCACGGGCACCGGTTCAACGAACACAAGCTGCTGATCGACCCCTATGCGCGCCGCCTGACCGGCCACCCGGTCTGGCATGATGCGCTTTTGGGATACGCGACGCGCGGGTTCCACGAACGCCCCGACCGGCGCGACAGCGCGCCCTACATGCCGCGCTGCGTGGTCGAGGCGCCGGGCCGTGCCGACCGCAGCGCACCCCTGCGCACGCCCCTGTCCGACACCGTGATCTACGAGGCGCACGCCAAGGGCATGACGGCGGCACGGGGCGACGTGGCGCATCCGGGTACCTATGCCGCGCTGGCCTCTGACCCGGTGCTGGATCACCTGACAAACCTCGGCATCACCGCGATCGAGCTTTTGCCGGTGCACGCCTTCCTCGACGACCGGTTCCTCGTCGACAAGGGGCTGACGAATTACTGGGGGTACCAGACGATCGGCTTCTTCGCGCCCGAGCCGCGTTACATGGCGGGCAGCGATATCCTCGAATTCCGGCACATGGTGGATCGCTTCCACGCCGCCGGGATCGAGGTGCTGCTGGACGTCGTCTACAACCACACGGGCGAGGGCGATCACCGTGGCCCAACGCTGTCGTTCAGGGGCCTCGACAATGCCAGCTATTACCGGCTGATGCCGGACGGGCGGCATTACATCAATGACACCGGCACCGGGAACACGATGAACGTGGAACACCCGTTCGTCCTGCGCCTGATCCTCGACAGCCTGCGCTACTGGGTGGAGGTGATGGGGGTGGACGGGTTCCGGTTCGACCTGTGCGCCACGCTGGGCCGCACTGCGACCGGGTTCGACCGGGGTGCCGCCTTTTTCGACGCGGTGCGCGCCGATCCGGTGCTGGCCGAGGTCAAGCTGATCGCCGAACCGTGGGACATCGGCCCCGGCGGCTACCAGCTGGGCGGCTTCCCGCCGCCTTTCGTCGAATGGAACGACCAGTTCCGCGACGGCGTGCGGCGGTTCTGGAAAGGCGATGCCGGGCTGGTGCCGGAGCTTGCGAACCGCCTGACCGGATCGGCGATGCAGTTCGACCATTCCGGCCGCGCGGCCACGTCGAGCGTCAACCTCGTCACCGCACATGACGGGTTCACGCTGGCCGATGTCGTGTCCTACAACCAGCGCCACAACGAGGCGAACGGCGAAGACGGGCGCGACGGCCACGGCACCAACCATTCCGACAACATGGGCGTCGAGGGGCCGACGGACGATCCCGCGATCCGCGCCGCCCGCGCGCAGCGCCGCCGCAACCTGATGGCGACGCTTTTGTTCAGCCAGGGCACGCCGATGATCCTTGGCGGCGACGAGATCGGGCGCACGCAGCACGGCAACAACAACGCCTACGCGCAGGATAACGAGATCAGCTGGATGGACTGGGACGGTGCGGACGGCGATTTCCTGGGGTTCACCCGTGCGATGGTCGCCTTCCGCCGCGCCCACCCGATCCTGCGGCAGACCCGGTTCCTGCATTCGCGGGAACGGCGTCTCGACGGGATCGAGGACCTGTTCTGGTGGCGCCCCGACGGCGCGGCGATGGAGGATGCCGATTGGGACGATGACGCCGCGCGCGTGCTGTGCGCCGAGATGCGCACGGCCTCGGGCACGCCCGCCTATGCCACGCGCGAGGATGCGCTGTTTCTGGTGTTCAACGGGTCGGACGACGCGGTGCCAGTCACGCTGCCCGATGCGCCGGGTGGCATGGTCTGGCGCTGGCGGATCGACACAAGCGCGACGGACGGGCAGGCCGATGGGCGGGACGTGGCGGAAACCATCCCTGTTCCGGCGCAATCGGTGACGGTTTGCGTGCTGGAGCACCAAGCGTGAGCCTCGCGCGCCTGTCCCGCGCGCTTGGGATCGAACCGCGTTTCACCGACGTGACCGGCGCAGTGCGGGAGACGTCCGAAGACACCGCCGCCGCCCTTCTGGCCGCGATGGGCGCGGGCGATCCGGTAGGGGAACTGGCCGCGCTATCGGCCGAGCGCAAGGCGCGGCTCCTGCCCCCGTGGATCGTATGCGAAGTGGGCGAGGCCCCTGATCCGGGGCCGCATGCGTGGACCCTGACGTTCGAGGACGGTACCCAGGCCGACGGGCAGGGGCCCTTGCCTGCGCTGCCCCTCGGGCGGCACCGGCTGGAGGTGGCGGGGCACGTGACATGGCTTTTGTCTGCACCGCCGCGTCTGCCGCTGCCGCCGCGCGATTGGGGCGTGATCGCGCCGCTTCACGGGCTTCCGACCGAGGGTCTGGGCGATTTCGACGATCTGGCAGGCGTGGCCCGTCACATGGCGCGGGCCGGGGCCGGGTTCGTGGGCATCAACCCGGTGCATGCCGGGTTTCCCTGCGATCCGCGCCTGATCTCCCCCTACACGCCGTCGCACCGGCGGCGGCTCAATCCGCTGTTCGTGCCGGTGGCGGTTGACGGGTCGCGCAGCGACCTGATCGACTATGCCCACGACGTGCCCGCGCGGCTGGCCGCGTTGCGCGCGGAATGTGACCCGAACGCACCGGGATTTGCCGAATGGCGGGCGGGGCAGGGCGCGGCACTGGAACGCTTTGCCACCTACCAGGCGCTCTCTTTTGCCCATGGTCCCACCTGGGATGCGTGGCCCGCGCATCTGCAGGACCCGGCCCAAGCCAGCGCCGATCCGGCAAAGGTGACCTTCCACGCATGGGCCCAGTGGCGGGCAGAGCAGGCGCTGGCCGACGCGCAGGCGCAGGCGCGCGCGGCGGGGATGCGGCACGGGCTGTACCTCGACCTCGCGGTCGGCACGCATCCTTTCGGGGCCGAGACGTGGGAGGATCGTGCCGCCTTTGCCTTTGGCGTGTCGCTGGGCGCGCCGCCCGATGCCTTTGCGCCCGATGGCCAGACATGGGGGCTTGCGCCGCTCAACCCCCGTCACCTGATCCGCACGGGGTTCGCCACGCTGGCCGAGACGCTGCGCGCGCAATTGCGGTTCTCGGGCATGTTGCGGATCGACCATATCCTCGGCTTCGAACGGGCCTACTGGGTGCCAGAGGCAGAAGGCGTGGCGGGCGGATACGTGAAGATGCCGCGTGCGGCGATGCTGGCCGTGGCGCGGATCGAGGCGGCGCGCGCCGGCGCCGTCCTGATCGGTGAAGACCTTGGCAACGTACCCGGAGGCTTGCGGCGGGCGCTGGCGGCCTCGGGCGTGCCGGGCTGTGCCGTCGCCATGTTCGAGAGGGACGGTAAGGGCCGCGTGCGCCGACCACACCATTACCGCGAGGCGGCGATTGCCAGCTTTTCGACCCACGACCTGCCCACGTGGGAAGGCTGGCGCGCGGGCCGCGACATCGACCACTGGGCGGCGCTTGGCCGGATCGATGCCGCGACCGAGGCCGCCGAACGCGCGCGCCGCGCCGCGGACGTCGCCGCCTTCGACACGGCGGCGGGCGGGTCGGACCTGGCGGACATGCTGCGCTTCCTCGCACGGACGCGGTCGCGCCTCGTCGCGGTGCAGGCAGAGGACCTTCTGGGCCATGTCGAACAGCCCAACCTGCCCGGCACGGTCGACGAACACCCCAACTGGCGCCGCCGCCTGGGGCTTGATCCGGACGATTGGGCCGGGACACAGTCACTAGACACCGCAGGCGCGATCATGCGCGCGGCGGACCGACAAGGAGAGGGATGATGCAGATCACCACCCACGCCACCCAGCCCATCGCGGGCCAGAAACCGGGCACCAGCGGCCTGCGCAAGAAAACGCGCGTGTTCATGCAGCCGCATTTCCTTGAAAACTACGTGCAGGCGGTCTGGAACGGGATCGGCGGGGTTGCGGGCAAGACGCTGATCCTTGGCGGGGACGGACGGTATTTCAACGACCGCGCCTGCCAGGTGGTGCTGCGCATGGCCGCTGCCGGTGGCGCGGCGCGGGTGATCGTGGGGCAGGGCGGGCTTCTCAGCACGCCCGCGGCGTCGCACCTGATCCGCAAGCGAAAGGCGGATGGCGGGATCATCCTGTCGGCGTCGCACAATCCCGGCGGGCCGGACGCGGATTTCGGCCTGAAATACAACATCTCGAACGGCGGCCCCGCGCCCGAGGACGTGACCGCGCGCATCCATGCCGCCACGCAGGAGATCAGCGAGTACCACATCCTCGAGACGCAGGATGCCGACCTCTCCACGCCGGGAGAGACCCGGATGGGCGATATGGTGGTCGAGGTCGTGGACCCCGTTGCCGACTACAAGGCACTGATGGAAGAGCTGTTCGATTTTCCCGCCATCGCCGCGATGATCGCGGGCGGCTTCCGCCTGCGGTTCGACGCGATGCACGCGGTCACGGGGCCTTATGCCCACGCGATCCTCGAAGGCGCGCTGGGGGCGAAGAAGGGCAGCGTCGTGAACGGCACGCCGAGCGAGGATTTCGGCAAGGGCCATCCCGATCCCAACCCGATCTGGGCGAAGGACCTGATGGACGTGATGATGGGCGACGATGCCCCCGATTTCGGCGCGGCAAGCGACGGCGACGGCGACCGCAACATGATCGTCGGGCGCGGCGCCTACGTGACGCCCTCGGATTCGCTGGCCGTGCTGTGCGCCAACGCGACCTGCATCCCGGCCTATGAAGGCGGGCTGGCGGGCGTGGCGCGGTCGATGCCCACCTCCGCCGCGGCGGACCGCGTGGCCGAGGCGCAGGGGATCGCCTGTTACGAGACGCCCACGGGCTGGAAGTTCTTCGGGACGCTTCTGGACGCCGGGAAGGCGACGATCTGCGGCGAGGAAAGCGCCGGAACAGGGTCGGATCACGTGCGCGAAAAGGACGGGCTGTGGGCGGTTCTGGCATGGCTCAACATCCTCGCCGCGCGCCGGATGTCGGTGGCGGACATCATGGCCGATCACTGGCGCCGTTACGGGCGCAACTATTACTCGCGCCACGATTACGAGGCGGTGGACAGCGACCGCGCCAACGCCCTGATGGACGGGTTGCGCGCGCGGCTCGACGGGCTGGCGGGTGAGACGGTTGCGGGCCTGACCGTCGAGAAGGCGGACGAGTTCGCCTATACCGACCCGGTCGATGGCTCGGTCGCGACGGGGCAGGGCATCCGGATCTGGTTCGAAGGCGGCGCGCGGGTGGTGTTCCGCCTGTCCGGCACAGGGACCGAGGGCGCGACGATCAGGGTCTATCTCGAGGCGCTGGAGACCGATCCCGGCAAGCTTGACCGCGACGCGCAGGAAGCGTTGGCGGACGTGATCGCGGCGGCGGACGCGCTGGCGGGGATTGCCAAGCATACCGGGCGCGATGCGCCGGATGTGATTACCTGAAGAGAAGCACTGGCAGACGGGCCGCGGTGCGTCGGTCCCAACGTTCCGCGGCGCGCTTTATGTTTGCCAGGTTCGCGCTCTGCTAGAGCGAAGCGCCAAGACCAGCCAAATCGACGTGCCGGGGGGCGGCCCGTCGATGCGCGGCGGCCTGCGGCCTTGATTCCGCGCTAGAGCAACGCCTCGATCTCGGCCACCACGACCTCTGGCGTCTCGATGCAGGGCAGATGCCCCGCGCCGTCAGCTTCGACATAGCGCGCGCCGGGGATGGCATCGGCGAGTTCCCTGTTCAGCGCGGGCGGCGTCGCCTGGTCGATGGAACCGACCAGAACCGTCGTCGGCTGTTTCAGCCCCGGCGATTGCTGGCGCAGATCGCAGTCGCGGATCGCACGCGATACCGCCGCGTAGCCCGCGTCCGAGATCGAGCAGAGCATCGCGTGATAGCCCGCGAGGTCGGTCGCGCGGTCGGCGTGGAAGGCGGGGGAGAACCAGCGCTCCATCACTGCGTCGGCCATCGCCTCGGTCCCGCCGTCCTCGGCGATCGCGATGCGTTCGTTCCAGATCTCGTCCGTGCCGATCTTCATGCCGGTATCCATCAGCACCAGCTTGGCGGCGAGGTCGGGCCGGGCATGGCCCAGCTGCTGCGCGATCAACCCGCCGACCGACACGCCGCAAACCAGCGCGTCCGACAGGCCGAAATGATCCATCAGCGCGGCCATGTCCTCCGCGAGGACCGGGATCGTCGTCTCGCCCGCGCCCGACAACCCGTGCCCACGCTTGTCCACCCGCAGGATCGGACGGCCGGGCAGGGCCGCGACCACGTCATCCCAGATGCGGAAATCGGTGCCGAGCGAATTGGCGAAGACGACGGGGCGGCCCTCGCCGGGTGTAAACGCGTAATGCAGGACGCATCCGGCGTGATCGAAGAATGTGGGCATCGGGGCCTCCCTGTTCCGGTCGCGCGACCGTGGCAAAGCAAATGGCCCGGATCAAGTCCGGGCCGGGCATCACGCCGGGATCGGCTCCACGAGGCGGGAGGCCAGCTGATCCAGCTTGGTACAGCCGATCTGGCTCATGTTCGACTGCATGTCGGCGCGCAGGATGTGGTTGAAATGATCGATGCCACGCGCGCCGAAGGCCGCGACAGCATAGTGCCAGCCGCGGCCCAGCATCACGAAATCCGCACCCCATGCCAGCGCGCGGCAGATGTCGAGCCCGCCGATCACGCCCGAATCGAAGACGATCGGCACGTCCGGCCCCAGCGCGGCGCGGATCTTGGGCAATTGGGTGATGGAGGCAGGGCTGGCCTCGAACTGGCGGGCGGAGTGGTTGGACACCCAGATGCCGTCGACGCCTTCCTTGACGAGGTTGACCGCGTCCTCGGGCACCATGACGCCCTTGACCAGCAGGTCACCGTCCCATTCTTCGCGCACGCGACGGATGTAATCCCAGTCGGGCCAGCCGCGGATCACGCGGCCGGCATGCACGAAGGCGTCCTTGCCCTTGGCCTGGATGTAATCGTCCATGAACCGCATGCGCGGCGGGCCTTCGGGCAGCATTTTCCAGCACCATGTCGGGTGCAGCGCCATCGTCCACAGCGTCGGCAGGTTCAGGACCGGCGGCATGGAAATCAGCGCGCGGCGTTGGCGTTCGCGGCGGCTTTCGCCCGGAACGTCGACGGTGACGACCAGCTTGGTGAACCCGGCCTCCTTGATCCGGCGGATCATGTCGCGGCGGATCTCGCCATCCTTGACCGGGTAGTGCTGGTACCAGCCGTTATCGCCCACATGCGGGCCGGTATCCTCGGGCGAGGCGACGGCGACGGTGGATTGCGAGAACGGGATGTTGTGACGCACGGCGGCCTGCGCCAGCAGCCGTTCCGCCCCCGGCCAGATCATCCCTGACATACCCAGCGGCGCGACGCCGAAGGGCGCCGCGAAGTGCTGGCCCATGAAGGTGGTCTCGAGGTCCGCCTCGATCAGCCCGTGCAGGATCTGCGGCATGAACTGGATCGCGTCCAGCGCGTCGCGGTTGGTCTTCGCCCCCAGCTCGCGCCCGGTGGCGCTGTCGAGGTATTCGAAGGCGAACTTGGGCAAGCGTTTCTTGGCGCGGGCGCGCAGGTCGCTGAGGGCCGGGTGGGTGAGGTCGAGATCCATGCGCCCTTGTGCCGCGTGACGCACGGGAAGGGAAGGGGGTTGCGCGCCATGGTGCGCCGTGCGTGCGCAACGGTCGCAGACGTGCCGCCCCTGAAGGCTAGTCCACGGGTGAGGGCAGGGGATCGTCCGCGAAATGCGCCGCGAGGTTCGCGCGCATCAGCGCCCCCATATCCGCCCGCGTCTCTTGCGTGGCCGAGGCGTGATGCGGGGTCAGCAAGACGCGGTCGAGGTCGAGGAAACGCGGGTCGATCCGCGGCTCGCCGTCGAACACGTCCAGCGCTGCCCAGCCCAGCGTGCCCGCCTGCAACGCGGCGATCATCGCCTCTTCATCCACGTTCGACGCGCGGGAGATGTTGAGGAGCATCCCGTCCGGCCCCAGCGCGTCCAGCACGGGGCGATCGACGACGTGCCGTGTCGCGGGGGAGGCGGCGAGGGTCACGCACAGGATGTCGGATCGTTTGGCCAGCTCAGAGATGGTTTCACAGCGCAACAGATCGGCGTCTGCAACGAAGGGATCGGCATAGGCGATCTGCATGCCAAAGGCCGCAAGCCGCCGCGCCAGCGCCCGCCCGATCCGTCCTAGCCCGAGGATACCGACCCGCGCGCCATGCACGCGACGACCCAGCGGATACGGGCCCTTGGCGGCCCAATGCCCGTCCCGCACCCACGCCGCCGCGCCCGGCAGGCCGCGCCACAGGCCGAGGATCATCGCGACGCCCCAATCGGCCACGTCCTCGGTCAGGACGTCGGGCGTGTTGGTGACGGTCACGCCCTGCGCGCGGGCGGTCTCCATGTCCACCCCGTCATACCCCACGCCGTAGACGGCGATGAGTTCAAGCTCCGGACAGGCCCGGATCAACGTGCCCGGCACCTTCAGCGCCCCGCGAGAGGCGATGGCCCGCACGCGCGGCCCGACCTCGGCCAGAAGCGCGTCGGGGTCTTCTGCCTCGTAGAGGCGGATCATGTCATACGCGGCATCCAGCGCCGCCTGATCCTCGGGCGGGTAGGGGCCGATCTGCAGAACGGTGGGGCGTGTCATGGCGGGCATCCTGCGCAGGCCCGGCAGCGGGCGCAACGGTTGCAAGATCGGACCAAATAGACTAAGTTAAGTTAGTCCAGTAGAGATCGGAGCCATGAAAACCGTCAACATCCACGATGCCAAGACGCACCTGTCGCGCCTGATCGACGCCGCGACGAAGGGGGAGCCCTTCGTGATCGCGCGCGCGGGCAAGCCGCTGGTGAAGGTCGAGGCGCTGACAGAGACACCTCCACGTCGCGTCGGGTTCCTCGCCGGTGCGGCCAACGTGCCCGATGATTTCGACACGATGGGTGCCGACGAGATCGCGGAGATGTTCAACGGCACGCCCGATCCGTGACCTACCTTCTGGACACGCACCTGTTGCTATGGGCGGCCTATGCGCCGGACAAGCTGTCCGCACCCGCCCGCGCACTGATCGAGGATCCGGCAAACGATCTCTATTTCTCGGTCACGAGCCTGTGGGAGGTGGCGATCAAGGCGGCGCTGGGGCGGGCCGATTTCACGGTCGATGCGGGGATGTTGCGCGCGGGGCTGATCCAGAACGGGTATATAGAGCAGGTGATCGAGGGGCGGCACGTCCTGACGCTGACCAGCCTGCCGCGCCACCACGCCGACCCGTTCGACCGGATGCTGGTCGCGCAGGCCCTGGCCGATGGCCGCCCCCTTGTCACCGCAGACCGCGCGCTTGCGGCCTATCCCGGCGTGCTGCCCGTCTGACAGCGCTTGCCAAGCCCGCGCAAATGGCGTCCGGTTGAACCATGGAAAACGACGCATTCGGCACCCGCGACAAGCGCGGACATTGGCGGCCCAACGGGGCATTGTCCGGCGTCGCCCCGATCTACGCCCTGCCGCCCCAGCCGATGCGCGTGTTGCGCTGGTTGCCGGAATACCTGCTGCCGTGGAATGCGCTTTTTGCCGCCACGGCGCTTCTTTACTGGTGGCTCGTCGTGCCGCCGGCAGAGACGATGCAGACGCTGTCGTTGGGCTGGATCTGGCCCATGCTGGCGGTCAACGCCGTGGCGGTCTTCCTGTTCTATGGCGTGTTCGAACTGCGCCTGTACGTGCGCCGCGCTCAAGGTGCGCGGTTCAAGTACAACCCGGCCTTTCCCGCCGACCGGCCCAGCAAGGCGTTCTGGTGGTCGAACCAGACGCGCGACTGCATCGCCCGCACCTTCCTGTCGGGCGTGCCGATCTGGACGGCGCTGCAGGTGCTTATCCTCTGGGCCTGGGCCAATGGCGTCGGTGCCTGGGTCACGTGGGAGGTCGCGCCCGTCTGGCTCGTCGTCCTGATGGTGCTGGTTCCGGTCGTGCACGAGGCGCATTTCTACGCCATCCACCGGCTGATCCACGTGCCGTTCCTCTACCGGCACGTACATTCGGTGCACCACGCCTCGGTCAATCCCAGCCCGTGGTCGTCGCTGGCGATGCATCCGGTCGAACACCTGCTCTATTTCGCAGGCGCGTTGTGGTACCTCCTGATCCCCGCGCATCCAGTCATCGCTCTCTTTGCGCTGCACCGCGCGGGGTTCGGGGCCATTCCGGGTCACGTGGGGTTCGACAAGGTCGAGCTGGGCGGTGACCGCGCGATGGATACCCACGCCTATGCCCACTACCTGCACCACAAGTTTTTCGAGGTGAATTATGGCGACGGGCTGGTGCCGTTCGACGCGCTGTTCGGCACGTTCCACGACGGCACGCCAGACGGCGACATGGCCATGCGCGCGCGGCTGAAGGAGCGGCGCGAGCGGCAACTGGCGCGTGACGCGCAATCGGGGGCTTGAGCCGGGACGGGAGACGCGGCAATGCTGCGCCAAGGGTCCCGGACCGGGCGCAAGGATTGCAAGGAAGAGCCGATGCTGAACGTAGGACTATTGGGCGCGGGCCGTATCGCGGGCGTGCACGCCCGCACCATCACCGCCCATCCCGGCAGCCAGCTTGCCGCCGTGTCCGACCATTTCCCCGAATATGCCGAGAAACTGGCCGCCGAATACGGCGCGACCGCGCGGACGACCGATGAGGTGCTGGCCGACCCGTCGATCAACGCGGTCCTGATCGCCACCTCGACCGACACCCATTCCGACCTGATCGAGGCCGCGACCGCCGCCGGAAAGGCCGTGTTGTGCGAAAAGCCCGTGGACCTGAGCCTCGACCGGGCGCGCGCCTGCCAGCGCGCGGTGCGCCTGACCGGCCAGCCGGTGATGATCGGCTTCAACCGCCGGTTCGATCCGAATTTCGGCGCGATGAAGGCGGCGCTGAACGCGGGCGAGATCGGCAAGGCCGAGATGCTGTCGATCACCTCCTTCGATCCCGCCCCGCCGCCGCTGGCCTATGTGAAGGTGTCGGGCGGGATCTTCCGCGACATGATGATCCACGATTTCGACATGGCGAATTTCCTGATGGGCGAGGCGCCGGAAAGCGTGGCGGCGGCGGGGTCGTCGCTGGTCGATCCCGGCATCGGGGAGGCGGGCGACGTGGATACCGCCATCGTCACCCTGCGCTATGCCGACGGGCGGCTGGCCGTCATTCGCAACTCGCGCCGCGCCGCCTATGGCTATGACCAGCGGGTCGAATTGCTGGGGTCCGAGGGCATGTTGCAGGCCGAGAACGTGCTGGAGAATACGGTCGTCAAATCCTCCGCCGCGGGCGTCACCGGGGCCAAACCGACCTATTTCTTCCTCGAACGCTACATGCCCGCCTTTACCGCAGAATGGTCGGCTTTCGTCGATGCGGTGGGCGCGGGCACCGACCTGCCCGTCACGCTGGATGACGGGGTGACCGCGCTGGCGATGGCGGAGGCCGCGACGCGGTCGCACCAGGCCGGCGCGCCGGTCAAGCTGTCCGATATCTGACGGGAGACACCCCATGCCCGACCTTCTGCGCAAGCCCTTCGGAACCCGTGGCGAGGTACACCGCATCACCCCCGAAAGCGCCGGCTGGCGATACGTGGGTTTCTCGCTCTACCACCTGCGCGCGGGTGATCGCGCGGCGGAGGTGACGGGCGACCGGGAGGTGATCCTCGTCCTTGTCGAAGGCAAGGCGCGTATCACCGGCGCGGGCGAGGAGTGGGGCGTCATGGGTGACCGCATGTCGGTGTTCGAAAAGACGCCTCCGCACGCGCTTTACCTGCCGAACGGCACCGAGTGGGAGGCCGTGGCCGAGACCGATTGCGTGCTGGCCGTCTGTTCCGCGCCGGGCAAGGGCGGCCACAAGGTCCGCCGCCTTGGCCCCGACGGGATCGAGATGGCGACGCGGGGCAAGGGCACCAACACGCGCCACATCAACAATATCGCGATGGAAGACGCCGACGTTGCCGACAGCCTGCTGGTGACCGAGGTGTTCACGCCCGCGGGCCACTGGTCGTCCTATCCCAGCCACCGCCATGACGAAGATGACTTCCCGCGCATCACCTACCTTGAAGAGACCTATTACCACCGCCTGAATCCCGCCACGGGGTTCGGCATCCAACGGGTTTATACCGACGATGGCGGGCTGGACGAGACTATGGCTGTCAGCGACGGCGACGTGGTGCTGGTGCCGCGCGGCCACCACCCCTGCGGCGCGCCTTACGGGTTCGAGATGTATTACCTCAACGTGATGGCCGGACCGCTGCGCAAATGGCGTTTCGTGCCCGCGCCCGAGGTCGCCTGGATCCTCGACCGCGACGGCTGACGCGCCAGGCCGCGCGGCCAGTGCGCAAAGTTTTAACATAATCTATCTTACGAGCGTTCGATCTGTAGCCGCAAAGCGATAATGTCACCCATGAGCAATTCAGGAATGTCACT
>NZ_AQQZ01000012.1 GCF_001205715.1 Pseudaestuariivita atlantica | reverse complement strand
ACTCTCCGGTAAACCCGGGGCGGTTCACACCGCGGTGAGGCCGCATGGCCGAATGCGCGACGTACCGAAGGGCCGTTCTCCCCTGCGACACGCGAAGCCGAGCAGGGGAGGCCGACAGGCTAAAGCGAAGAAGAGCTTCGCAACAATTTCCTTCCAGCAAGCCGAATAAACAAGCTAGTATCTCGCAAGGCGCCTATTGATTTCCCTGATGGGAAGTCTGCATCTCGGGTGATCACGAACCGCCTCGAGGCCCGACTTGAGGAGGACGGTCGAACAAACCTCGTGACGTTCCATCTCATCGAAGACCCACAGGACGCCGTGCATCGCGATTTCTTGGCGCTCTGCCTCAACCCTGAGCGCTCCATCTCCGGTAAGGAGAACCCAGCCCCTCTCAGCCGCGAGGCAAAATGCAAAGACATCTGGCGTCGATAGCATAGCTTTCGCCCGCTTCAGCTCAGTCGCGCGTGTGGTTTCTTCTGGCGTAAGCTCCTCCACTCTCAGTCCCAGATCGATCAGATCAGGGCCCATCCAATCAAGGAGTTCCGCTTCATAAAGAATATCTGGAACAACGAAATCATAGGGGAGGTCAAAGAGCCTTGCGGTCAGCGAGGCTCTCTCGATGTCGATCAGGACAGAAGTATCAGAAACAAGAACTTGCACACAGCGACTATGCCATGTGGTCCAAACGTTCTTCCAGTTCTTTTACTCGTATTTCGAGAAGCTCAGCTGCGCGAGACAACCCAATCAACCCCTCGGAGAGGGCACGAAAACACAACCTTTGAAAACGGTCCGGTTCTTCTCGTTCCCAAGGAATGGAATTCGGCTCCTCGAACGGCTCATCCCGCCAACCTCGTTGCTTATAGACCTTAAAGAGGCGCGCAAATGTTGCCTGGTTGATGATCTCCAAATCCTTGCATCGATACGTCAGCGCCTGAATGCTAACGCCAAAACGATCCTTCAGACTAATGAGCTCACCAATGCTTATGTCAGTTCTGCGGGCACCAATCTCCTGCCGAAGCACTTCTGCCGGAACGAGGAATGCGCCAGCAAATCGATTTGCGGCGCGTTCTGAATCGCACCCTTCGGCGACCCTAAGAACCATGTGGCCCAGTTCGTGAGCCAGACTGAAGCGCTTCCGCTCAGACCAGGTCTTCTTCTTGATCATGATAACACGTGCGGAGTGATGCTCTTTTCGACGGACTTTGGCCGCAAGGCCATCAATCCGATCAACGTCCAGAGACAACACCTTTATGCCGTGCTCCTCGAGGAGTTCGGAAAGCATTGGAATCGGGTCATGACCAAGCTGCCAAGAAGCACGCATGTTGCGAGCCGCGTCCTCGGCATCACGAACATCGGTCACCCAGTAGGGCGCTTCGTGCGGGGCATCCCATTCCTGACTCGAAAGGTTCAGCAAGCTTTCGACAGCCAGGTACTTTTCAACCATATTGAGCGTCTTGGCTTCGATCGTCGCGATCTCCTTGGCTGACGAACTGGCTGACTTGCGAAACTCAACGCCCTCCAACTCAAGCTCGTCATCGCTCAGCAGGAAATCAACAGAGACCTCGAGTGCTCGGGCAAGACTCAGCAGCACGCCCGATCCGGGCATGTCTTCATTGCGCTCGTACTTGCCTATGGCTTGAGCGGACACCTTGTTCTCCATGGCATCGGAAAGCGCACGGAGCGAAAGGCCAGATGCCGCCCGGGCTCCTTTGAGTCTCTTGCCAATCATAACGTCCTCCCAGTGGGTGGTTTACATTTCACCCATATGATTGATATTTTGTAAACTGCAATGCTTGAAAGCGCGGCTTTTTGTCCCTAATTTGTAACACGAGGCCAAAAGGAAGGCAAATTTGTAAACCGCCCAATCGCCCCAAGAGGCGTTAGACAGGCAACGAAGCGAGGAAGCAGCCATGAACATACCGTTTACGGGCGAGCTGACACCAAGGTTTCAGAGCATCGTAGGACTGCCTGATAATGGGCTGGTTGATCCAGTCTTAGAAAAGCTAGGTGCATCATGAGACGCATCCTAAGCATCGATGGTGGCGGCATCAAAGGCACCCAACCCGCGGCTTTCCTAGCGGGTTTGGAAGAAGACCTTGATGAGCCGATTGGCCGCTACTTCGACCTGATTGCGGGAACGTCAACCGGGGGTATTCTCGCGATCGGCCTTGCCCTCGGCATCCAGGCCAAAACCCTCCTCGAACTCTACGAAAATCGCGGGCCGACGATTTTCGGGCAAGCGGGGGACAACAGCTGGTTCGGGCGAAAGGCTCGGGACGCGCGTGCCGCCTTGCGTCACCTGGTCAAGCCGAAGCACGATGCATCGACGCTTCGGGACGAACTCCATGCCGTCCTTGGCGACAAGCTCATCGGCGAAGCTGAGACCCGGTTGCTGATCCCGGCCTGGGATGCCGACCAGCGCAGCGTCTACATCTACAAGACGTCGCATCATCCGCGGCTCACTAAGGATTACCGGAAGCCGGCCCTTGACGCCGCGATGGCGACGTCGGCCGCTCCAACCTATTTCGCGCGTCACAAGACAGTGGATGATGTCGGGCTTCTAGATGGCGGCACTTGGTGCAACAATCCGGTAGGCGTCGCGACCGTCGAAGCGATTTCGATGCTCGGCTGGTCTTCGCAGGAATTGCACATCCTGAGCCTGGGCTGCGTCGACGAGGTCTACATGCTGCCGGAATCCCCCGGCAAGGCCGGTCTCGGGTTGAAGGCCCTCAGCCTTCTCATGGACGGTCAGTCTCGCGGTGCGCTCGGCATTGCCCGTCATCTGACAGGTGATCCGCATGACCGAACGGCTGTTCACCGGTACTCGCCGAGCGTGCCGGACGGTTTCTTTTCCCTCGACGACACCACCAAGATCCAGAGGCTCAAGGGGCTTGGCGCCTCGAGCGCCCGGCACGCGAGCCCCACTCTGACCCCCATCTTCTTCCAGCAACCTGCCGAGCCGTTCGTGCCCGTGCATCAACTCGAACGGAATGCGGCATGAACCAGATCTTCTCGCACCCCCTCACCGATACCGCCATTCAGCGGCGGGCGCAGGTCTTCACGATCCTCGAAGAAATCTGCCAGGAGCTGGAATGGACCCAGACCCAGTTCGAGAAGGCCCGTACCAGTTACGAAGCCGTCGCAGACTGGTTGGCCGGATCGAGCGACCCGATGCTTGCTTCCCTCCATGTCTACCTGCACGGCTCCGGCGCACTCGGCACCTCGATCAAACCGATCGGGCGCGACGAGTTCGATGTCGACCTGATCAGCTTCATCCTCGGCCTCGGCCCGGAAATCGCACCGGCACGCCTGAAGGCCGCGGTCGGCAAGCGCCTGCGCGAGCACGCCTACTATGCCTCTATCCTGGAAGAAAAGAAGCGCTGCTGGCGCCTGAACTACGCCGGCGATTTTCACCTCGACATCTCCCCGACCATTGCCAACCCGAACTGCATGAACGGCGGTGAGCTGGTGCCCGATCGCAAGCTGCGGGATTGGCACGCGACGAATCCTCGGGCCTATCGGACCCTCTTCGACGAAAGGGCGGCCCTAGTCCCGCAGATGACGCAGTCGATCATCGCGGCGCAGCGCGATGCGGCGACGACCGAGCCTTTCCCGGTACGTCAGTCCGTCAAGGGCATTCTGCGGCGGACCGTGCAACTCCTAAAGCGTCACCGGGATCTGGAATTCCTGCATGTTCACGAGGAGATCGCACCGATCTCGATCATCATCACGACCTTGGCCATGCGATCCTATGAGATGTGCGTCAGGCGCCACGTTTTCGCAGACGAACTCCAGGTGTTGATCGACACGATCCGCCTGATGCCGGTCTTCATCGAGCGGCCCCTAGTCAATGGCCGTCAGATCTACGCGGTCTGGAACGAGACCACCGAAGGTGAAAATTTTGCCGAGCGTTGGAATGAAGAACCCGCGCGGGTCGAAGCCTTCTACAAGTGGCATAGCAAGGCGCTTGCGGATTTCGAATCCCTGCGTGACCTCGTTGGCCTCGACGCGATTGTAGGCTCCATGAAGGACAGCCTGGGTGACAAACTTGTTGCCCGGACCATGAACCGGCGGATGGATGCGCTGAACGAGGGGCGAAAGACGGGGGCACTCGTGCTTGGTGCGGGTGTTGGCCTGACCACCCAAAAATCGGCCGCTTCGACGCCCGTTCCCAAGAACGAGTTTTTCGGGGACTAAGCGCGATGGCGGGATCGACCACAAGAAACCGGCTGACACTGCCCCAGCAGTACCTGTTCCTGCAGAAGTCCAAGACAGTAGCCGGCGAGGGGGTGGTCGGTCCGCGCCGGTTGGAATGGCATTTTCACGCACAACCTACGCCGCTTTCCCGGACGTATCAGGTCACCCTTGTCCTGGAGAGGGACGGAACGCCGGACGTTCGGGTTGTAGATCCTGACTTGAGGTTGCTCGCCGGTCAACGCGACCTGCCGCATATCTACCATGACCCGGATCGGCTCTGTCTCTATCTGCCCGGAACCGGACAATGGGACGCCAGCAAGCGTCTGGACCTCACCATTATCCCCTGGACCCACCTCTGGCTGATCTATTTCGAGGAATGGCTTGCATCGGACGAATGGAAGGGCGGAGGGAAGCACCCTGGAGAGGATGACCCAAACGAGGGCAACCGTGCGTTGAGGCGCAGCCTTCAACGACAACGCTAAAATCCGCTGTTAATCTCATTGTATGATGTGAACCGAGTTGGAACCGAGTGACTGTGGCGGATGGTCGTTTTAGACGTGAGGCAACGGCGGCGCATAATCCTGAGAACCACAGTAGGTCGGTTCGGCACTCAACAAACTCAAGTGCGTATCTACACCCTGTCAGCACAGAAAAAGGGGAACCGTGTCACCACGGCTCCCCTTTCGGTTCAGCTCGTTCAGTCTCAAACGCTGATCACGCGACCAGCGACAGCCCCGCGCCCGTGTCCTGCGCCTGATCGCCATTGTCGATGAACGGGATGATCGAGAAAGTCTGCCCGCCGCGCTGCTCTTCGCTCTGCACGGCGTTGACGCGCAGGTCGCCATCGGGCGTGTTGATCAGCAGTGACAGGTACTCATTGCCCGTGCGGCTGCTTTTCGCCATCCAGGCCGAGCCGACGCGGATCGGCGTGCCACGGGGCGAGCTGACCTCGATGCGGTAATCGGGATGGGTCTCCTCGGTCTTGTAGCTGTTATCGATCAGCATGAACTCCAGATCGAACATCATGTTGGCGATGTAGCCTGTGAAGGCGTTGTCGGCGTCCATGGCGGTGAGCTCGCCCGAGATCGAGCCGGATTTCATCAGGCTGTTCGAGACAAGAGGGATGATCTCGAATTCGCCGCTCCGGGACTTGCGCGCCTCTTTCGTCTGCACCGCGTTGACCCGGAACGGGCCGAGACCGACATCGATCTGCATCGAGATGTAGGGGTTGCCGCTGGTATTGCCGGTTTCGTTCCAGGCCGTGCCGATGCGCACCTTGCGGCCCGATTTGTTGACTGCCGTCACGTCAAAATCCGGGCTGCGTTCGGACATCTTGGCCCGCGCCTCCAACTGGATGGCGATGTCAAAGCGCGTCGAGTGGATCATGCCGGAGTACTGAGCGGCTGCGGTCTCGACATTGCGGGTGAGGGTTCCTGCGAACATGGGATAGTTCCTTTTGGATTGGCCGGTGTCTGACGTCCTTGCCAGCGCATCCGGGATTGCTTTCTCGACCCCTTGAGGGATCACAAATCAGAAAGCTTGCTTTCCTTTCAGCCCCGCCCACGGGTCAGAGCTGCCGTCCGAGTGGGCATGCCCCCGCGCCTCCTGGTGCTATGCCCCTCCCCTGCCCGTCTGGTCTAGATTGGCTGCCAGGATTTTCCGCGCTGTCCTTCGATCGCGCGATGAAGAACTCCGCCTCTTTTCCGTTCAAGCGGTGCCCGCCCCGATCAGTCAGACCGATGCAGCTCCCGTTCGGCAGATAGGTGATCAGGTATTGGCCGAGGCTGTCCTTGTGCACGCGGTAACCGGTGTTGGCCCAATGTACGGTCTGACCTGCATCGATGGCGGCTTTGATCTCTTCGAGTGTCATGAGATTCCCCCCGCACCTATTCCGCTGCCACTGAAGCCACGTCCTGCGCGGCGTCTGGTCCGGTTCCAACAATCCGGGAGAGTATGTCCAGTGTGTCGACACCGTTCCCATGCGGCAGGAACACCCGCAGCTGGAAGGCGATGATCTCGGTAAAGCAGCCGAGAGCCTTGAGGCCGTCGATCATGCCCTTGTCCGCGCCGCCAAGCTCGAGGCGCATCTCGCCTGCGACACGGCGACGGGTCAGGGTCATCCCCCGGCCCAGATCGACAGGCGCAGTGGTGCCGAGGACAGCAGTCAACATCTCTTGCGGCGTTTGCGGATTGGAGACGAGGAAGCGGGCGCGCAGCGCGGCCGCCCCTTCCTCGCTCAGCGTACGCCCGATCATCGCGGTCGCCCCGTCGGGCGTGACCCTATAGATGCGCTCATTGGAGGTCGGGATGTCCTTCCAGATCGGCAGCAGCAGCCCAGTCAACAGGTAGAGCTTGGTCGTGGTGGTTTTTGGCAGGGACGCAGCCTCGGCATCCCAAAGCAGCGCAAACTCAGGCTTGCCGATCTCTTCCCAGGCCGACGACTCGAAGCGCGTCTCCTCGAGGTAGCTCGACCCGTTGGGCCGCACTACCTTGCGCATGAGGGTGACGATATCCTCGTCATACATCTGCATGGGCCGCGCCGAGATGAGCGCCGCGCGGCCGGAGGCGCGATTGACCATCGGCAGCTTGTCGGGATTGCGCGACATGGCCTCTTCGGCGCCGAGGACATTGACCGGGTCCGTCACCTCGAGCCCGATGATCCGCGTCACTGCGCCGGATTTCGGGCAGGTCCAGAGATCCTCTGTGGAGACCTGTTCGATCTTTTCGCCACGCAGGGTTTCCACGCCGAGATCGAGCGTGCCTGCCGCGCGCGCCCGTTCGGTCTGATCAGCGATCCGGCGCATGAACTCGGCAAAGAGCGCGTTCTGCATGTGGATGGGAAGGGCAAGCACCCGATTCAGAAACCGCTGGATCGGGGGAAGCTCCTCGAGAAGCACACCGTCCTTGTCGATCAGTCGCAGGGCTGTCCAGTCGGTGAAGCTCTCGTAGCTCATCGCCTCGGTGCGCCCGGCGGCAAGATCGGCATAGTAGCCACGCAATGCCGCCCGCGCGATCGGGCTTTCAAGACTGTCCTCCTCGCGGAACATTCCTTGCGAGCCGGTCTCGCGCTGGCCCTTGGTCAAGGCCCCCAGCTGGTCGAGGCGCTTGGCAATCGTCGAGGTGAAGCGTTTCTCACCATGCACATCCGAGGTGCAGACCCGGAAGAAGGGCGCGCTGACCTGGGCAGAGCGATGCGTGCGGCCGAGCCCCTGGATGGCCGCATCGGCGCGCCAGCCGGGCTCCAGCAGGTAGTGCCGCCGCCGTTTCTGGTTCTTCGCCGTCTGCGCCGCATGGTAGGATCGGCCCGTGCCGCCCGCGTCAGAAAAGATCAGGATATCCTTCTCTCCGTCCATGAAGGCCTGGGTCTCGGAAGAATTACTGCTGGCGGCGCGCTTTTCGATGAAGAGATGGCCATCCGCGGCCTTGAGGGGCCGGATGGACCGACCCGTGACTTCAGCGACGGCCTCGTCACCAAAGGCCCAGAGGATCTGATCCAGCGCCGAAGCGATCGGGGCCAGCGTCATCAACTCCATCATCGCCGCATCGCGCAGGGCGAGCGCCTCGCGCGAGACGACCAGCGCCCCGGTCTCATCCCGCAAAGGTTCCGCCACCATATTGCCGTCGATCTCCACGAGCTTTTGCGCATGGATCGGGAAAGCCTGCTCGAGGTAGCCCAGCACATAGTCGCGCGGCGTCAGCGCGCCCTCGACCAGCTCGTCTTCCGGGTCCATTGCCTCGAGCCGGCGCTTCAACAGGCTTTCGCCTGTCGAGACGACCTGGATGACGCACGCGTGGCCCGTTGCCAGATCGTCCTCGATGGCGCGGATGATGGTCGGTGCCTTCATGCCCATCAGGAGATGGTTGAAGAAGCGCTGTTTCGTGCTTTCAAAGCGGGACTTGGCCGAAGCGCGTGCGGCCGAGGCATTTGTCTCCCCCGAGGCGTCGTTGACACCGGTCGCGGTCAGTGCAGCTTCGAGATTGTGGTGGATCGTCCGAAACGCAGTCGCATAAGCATCGTAGATCTCGATCTGCGCCGGGGTCAGCGCGTGCTCGAGCACGTCATACTCCACGCCGTCGAAGCTGAGGGCACGGGCCGTATAGAGCCCTAACGTCTTGAGATCGCGCGCCACCACCTCCATGGCGGCGACACCACCCGCCTCCATCGCCGAGACAAAGCTCTCGCGGCTCGGAAAGGGGTATTCGGGTCCCTGCCCCCAGAGCCCCAGCCGCGCGGCATAGGCGAGGTTGTGCACGCTCGTGGCGCCGGTGGCCGAGATGTAGAAGACGCGTGCGCGGGGTGCTGCCAGTTGCAGACGCAGGCCTGCAAGGCCCTGCTGGGAGGGTTTGACCCCCCTGCCCTGCTCGGACCCTGCGGCGTTCTGCATGGCATGGGCCTCATCGAAAGCCAGCACGCCGTCGAAGTCTTCACCCATCCACTCAAAGATCTGGCTCAGCCGCGTGGTGCCGCATTTGCCCGCCGAGCGCAGTGTGGCGTAGGTGACAAACAGGATACCATCGCCCATCGGGATGGGCTGGTCCGGTTTCCATTTGGAGAGCGGCTGGATGTCGGCGGGCGAGCCGCCGAGATCGGTCCAGTCGCGGATCGCGTCCTCGATGAGCGTGGCGGATTTGGAGACCCAGATCGCCTTCCTGCGGCCGGCCAGCCAGTTGACGAGGATGAGCCCTGCGCATTCGCGCCCCTTGCCGCAGCCGGTGCCGTCGCCAAGGAAATACCCGAGGCGATAGGCCCGTGCATCGGGGTCATCTTCGGCGCGCGTCAGCTTGGTCTGGTCGTCATCGATGGTGAACCGCCCGGGCAGATCGCGCCCATGGGCATCATTCGCCATGATGATGGTCTCTAGCTGCGCTTCGGAGAGATGTCCCTCCTCGATCAGCTTGCCGGGCAGACGCAGTTCCGCCCGACCGTCACCTGAGGGCACCGGCGGTGCCACGGAAGCCATGGCGATGCTTTCGACCAGCGGCGTGGGATGTTCCTGCGCACCCGCGATCTCGATCCGCTGCGGGCGATAGCGCGCATAGATGTCCGAGATGGGGGTGTTATCGCGCGGGACATCGAAGCTTGTGAAACTGAGCGGGATCGCGGCATTCACCCGGGGCCTGGAGGCAGCGACAGGCGCAGCGGCGGTCTTACGCGGGGCAGAGGATGGAACGGTCGGTCGCCCGTGAGGGATCGCCACTGCTTGTTGTACGGGGCGCATCTCGGGCCGGGTTGCGGCCACGGCGTCGACATATGCCAAGGCCTCATCCAGATCCTGCACACTGGCCCGGATGAACGTACCATCCTCCTGCACCTTGTCGAAGACCACCAGCTGGGTTTCGACAGAGGTGCCGAGCTTGCGGTAAACCTGCCCCGGCATCGTGAGCGCCAGGCTCGGCGTCAGCAGGCCGCAGGCGCGGGACCAATGCGCGGCATCGCGCTCAGACGTGAATCCCGGCGGCATGATCGCCACAAGCCGCCCGCCGGGTGCCAAGCGCTTTGCAGCCGCGATGAGATGCTTTGCGGCGATGTGCTTGTCTCGGGACCGATCTACCGAGGAAGCGAAGGGCGGATTCATCACCACGACGTCGGGCAGAACCGGCGACTGCAGCAGATCGTCGATATGCTCACCGTCATGGCCCGTCACATCGCAGCCAAAGACCGCGCGCAATAGGCTCTGGCGAAAGGGATCGATCTCGTTGAGCAGAAGTGTGGCACCAGCCCGTGCCGCAAACGCAACGAGAGCGCCGGTGCCCGCCGAAGGCTCCAGCACGGTCTCGCCCTTGCGGATCGCTGCAGCCCGCACCGTCAGGGCCGCGAATGCCAGCGGCGTGGAAAACTGCTGCAGCCGGATTTGCTGCTCTGAGCGGCGGGTTTCCGTCAGGAGCCGAGAGGCAAGGACCTTTGCGGTAGCGAGGTCACCTGCTGCGATGTTCCCACGCTGCAGCATCTGGACTGCCGCGGCCTGCATCAGGTCGTAGGCCATCCGCCAGTCCCAGGCACCGCCGGCATCGCTGCCATGAAAGGTCTCGCGCATGATGCGCGCGAGCGCTGAACTGCGCAGGGGTTGGTAGTCGATCTCCATGCCGATTTGCGCCAGCGCAGAGGCGAGATCAGCGTTGGAGATTGAGAGAGCCGGGTTGGCCGTTCTGGGTTTGGACATGGGGATTTTCCTTTGGATCAGGGTCTGAGTTCCAAAGGACAAAAGCCCACTTTCGCTTTTCAGGGTGATGAGGTCAGACCGCGCTGACCTCCAAGACTTGGTCAGGACTTGGGTTCGACCTGCCGCTTCGCATCAATCAATGCCTGTGCGGCCCGCATCACCTGAACCTGAGATGTTCCCGAGCGTGCATCCTCCAGAGCGGCCTGTACCTTCATGCTAAACCAAGCGTCATACGAATTCGCTTCAGCGGCCACGGAAACGCTCCTCAAAACCCATATCCAATAGCTTTCCAAGGTCGTCGGGCACGTCTGCAAAGCGCACCGCAATTGGGAAACGGTGCCCCGTCAGGTCAGTCGCGCATTGCCCTTCGAGATCGAGGTGCTGACCACCCTTTCCCCTTTCGTCCATCGCGCTTTCTCCGACCTTATCGTTAGCCATTACTTCATCATTCCGCGTGGCGTCGTAAACGGCAAGGCCATTGTGATCACATCAAGTCGCGCAACTTGGGGATCGAATGCCGGAGGGGGCACAATCATACGTGAAGCTCGAAGCCGCCGTTCATTGGAAGCGCGGCGAAATCTGACTCTGAGCCCATACCGGAAGTCTTCAAATTACGCTGCGCGCGCACGCAGCGCGAAAATTGCTGCGACAGCGTAGATCCCCATGCCGCTTTGCCGCAGGAAAAGCGGTCATTGATGCGCGCTGCAGCGGTAACGACGAGCGCAAGGATCAAGTCGCGGGACAAAGCTGCCGATTGTTTTCTGTGACCAAAGGTCCGCTTTGTGCGCTACGCAACCGAAACGAAAAGCACCAAGGCCGGGAAGTGGTCGTTCGCCGCCGACGTGACATGTCTGGCTGCAAGTGGCGAAGCGGACATTCAAACCGGTGCAATTTTGAGGATTTTGCTGCATCGATGCAAGTCGTCCTCGAACCCATGAGCAGTAGGCTGCGTGATGCAATAACGGCCACGACACTACTCGTTCCAACAATAGCCTACCTGCGTTGACATCTCACGGTTGCTGAGAACTCGGCGCACGCGTCTTTGCATAGCAATATCCTTCCACTAAGCTCGCTGCGTGAAGGCTCTAGATCAATTGCGGAGATCGTTGTGATAAAAGTGACCGATGGTGAGACGGTTCTGGAGTTCAGGTTTGACGATCTGCTCCGCTTTCACGGTACCCGCAGCATTTGCGGACTAACGGTCGCCTATAAGGTGATGGAAGCGGCATGGGAGGCGATCTGGCAGGGTGACCCGCCGACACGGGAATCGTTGGATGTCGCAAGTGCCTTTCCGGGGCCTGGGACCCGTGACGGATTTGAAATGGTCACAAGGGCGGTGACGCGCGGTACCTATGAAGTTTTGACGGATGTCGCACCTAGTGATCTGGTCGCCGAAGCGGCGAAAGGAGCATATTTCTTTCGGTTGTCCGATGGTCAGCAGATTATTGAACTTGGTCTGAAGCCGGGAATGTTGCCTGAGGAATTCATTCCAAAAAGGCGAAAGATGGCGCGAGGGGAGGCGACCGAAGATGAGGCTGCAGATTTTCGATCACTGCAATTTGCGTTCTCGGACAAGTTGCGCGGCCTGGCGGCGAAGGAGGCAGTCAACGTCATTGATATAAGGCCGGTCGTTCAATGACGGGATCGCTTCCCGTTCTTTTTGGCAAGTTCCTGTCGCCCTATGTCCGTCGTGTCGGTGTCACGATGCATGTCCTTGGCATGCCGTTCGAGCGTTCGGTGATTTCCGCCATAGACGACGAGGCGAAACGGGAGGCCGTTAACCCCGTGGGACGAGTTCCCGCCCTCAGCCTAGTTTCGGGCGAGGTGCTGATCGATAGCGTGGCGATCCTCGATTATCTGGACGAACTGGCGGGGCAGGATCGAGCGTTGGTGCCGCACTCGGGAAGGTCGAGGCGCGAAGCGCTGCAGTTGCTCGCGATTGCCACGGGCGCCATTGACCGCGCGATGACCGCCAACGCCGAACGCCGCCGCGCGGATCCGGACGCAACGCGGATCGAAAGGTTGCTACGGCAATGCCGCCAGGGTTTCGACGTTCTGGAGGAAAGGCTTCACGGAAGGCGCTTTTTTAACCGTGACGCCTTGCAGCAAACCGACATCACCGCAGCGATTGGATTCCGGTTCGTCAACCACATCTTTCCGGGTACTCTGCCGGACGGTGAACGACCGGCGCTTTTAGAACTGTCGCGCCGATGTGAAGAGATGGAAGCATTCCGATTGGCCGAGATCGAAGAGCCTTGAGCATCGTTCTGGTATCTGTTGACGCGCCCAAGCGCTTGTTGTCTCATACTTTTCAATAAAGGGGAGGGAATTCAGTGAAATCACTTGCTTTCGCCGCAGCGCTTGCATCTGCGGCCAGTTGGGCAATCGCCGATCCGATCAGCTTTGAGGATCAGCGCGAGCGGACAGTCACACTCGACGGCGAGGCCGAGCGTGTCGTGACTATTCCGATCCCGGCGGCGTCGATGTTCATCGCTGTCGACGGCGGTACGGATCGGTTGGTCGGCATGCATCAACTTTCCAAGACTGCCATCAAGGGGCGAATCCTTGAGCGTTTCTATCCAGATGCGCTGGCCATTCCGTCGAACATCACCGGCAAGGGGTTCAGCTTTGTGCCGAATGTCGAAGAGTTGTTGGCGCTTGAGCCGGACCTTGTGTTCCAGTGGGGCCACCTGAACGACGATATCATCGATCCCCTGGTCAACGCGGGGCTGAACGTCGCGCTGATCAAGATCGGACAGGAGGCCTTTACCCGCAAGTGGCTGACGATCATGGGCGAAGTCACCGGCAAGCCTGAGAAGGCCAAGGCAATGATCGACTGGCGTGACGATGTGATGGCGGAGTTGCAGGCCGCAACCGCCGGTATCGCCGAGGGCGACCGCCCCCGTACGCTTTACTTTATGAACTATCTTTCAAGCCTGCGTGTGGCGGGCGGCAAGTCCTACAACAACTTTTACATTGATCTGGCGGGCGGCAAGAACGTGGCCTCAGAACTTGGAATGTTTGTTGAGGTTGGCATCGAGCAGATCATCTCATGGGATCCGGAAGTTATCCTTTTGAACGGTTTCGAGGCCAAGCTGAGCCCGAAGGACGTCTACGACAATCCGCTTTTGGCTGATGTCTCGGCCGTCAAGAGCCGCCGTGTCTACAAGATGCCGCTTGGCGGGTACCGCTGGGATCCGCCCAACCAGGAAAGCCCGCTGACCTGGCTTTGGCTTTCAATGGTGCTGCATCCCGACAAGTTCAATTGGGACATGGCCGACCGGATCAACCGCAACTACGAGTTCATTTATGGTCAAAGCGTCGATGCGGATGACGTTCGCAACATCCTGCGCTTTGACATGAACGCGGATGCAGCCAATTACGACATCTTTGCGGATGGTTAGGCGGGGGCGGTGAGCCTCGTCGATGAAACCTCGACCCCGGCCGCGAAGCGGCGGCTGGGGCTTTGGACTACCCTTCTGAGCCTCCTTGCGGCAAGCGTGCTTTTCTCGCTTGGGATCGGTCGCTTTGGCGTGTCCGTCAGCAATGTGGTAAGCATCCTTCTAGGCAACGTCCTGCCACTGGAGCCGACATGGCAACCGGTCGAGGAACGGGTGGTTGAATTGATCCGGATGCCGCGCATCCTGATCGCGGGGCTTGCGGGCGCGGGGCTTGCCGTGGCCGGTGCCGCCCTGCAGGGGGTGTTTCGGAACCCGCTGGTCGGGCCCCAGATCATCGGTGTTTCTTCCGGCGCGGCGTTTGGCGGTGCCTTCGCCATTCTGGTCTCGGAAAGCCAGGTGCTGTTGATCGGGTTTGCCTTCGGGTTCGGAATGCTGGCCATGCTGGTGGTTTACGGGATCAGCCGCCAGCAGGGCCGCGCCTCGATCCTGATGCTGGTACTGGCGGGGATCGTGACCAGCGCGTTCTTCTCGGCGCTTGTTTCGATCACCAAGTTTGTCGCTGATCCGGATGACAAATTGCCCGCGATTGTTTTTTGGCTAATGGGCAGCTTCGCTTCGGCTAGCTATGACAAGGCTTTGCTGATTGGCCTGCCCGTCGCGCTCGGCTCGCTTGTGGTGTATCTGATGCGCTTTCAGATCAACGTCTTGTCGCTTGGCGATGAAGAGGCGCAGTCGCTTGGACTGAAGGTCGAGCGCACGCGCTGGATCGTGCTGATCGCCGTCGCGCTGATCAGCGCCGCGGTGGTTGCGGCCGCGGGTATTGTCGGATGGGTCGGGTTGGTGATCCCGCATTTTGCGCGGATGTTGACGGGGCCGGACCACAAGGTTTTGATCCCTGCGGCGGCCCTGATCGGGGCGATCTATCTAATCCATGTCGACAACGTCGCGCGTGCCTCGATAGCCGCCGAGATCCCGGTAGGCATCATCACTGCGTTACTGGGCGCGCCGGTCTTCGCCTATTTGCTGCGGCGCGCGGCCAACAAGGGGTGGTCGTCGGAATGATCCGGGTCGAAAACGCCGCCTTCCGCTTCCGCGAGGACTGGGTGTTCCGAGGGGTGAACTTCACGCTGGAGCGCGGTCAGACCGCTGCCATCCTCGGCCCTAACGGGCGAGGCAAGACCACGCTTTTGAAGTCGATCGTAGGATTGCTGAAGCTGGCGGAAGGCCGGGTCGAGACCCATGGACGGATCGGCTATGTCGCACAGAAGAACGACATGTCTTTTTCCTATCGGGTCCTTGATATCGTGGTCATGGGACGCGCGGCCCATGTGGGGATGTTCCGGACGCCTGGGATTGAAGACTACCAGATCGCGCGCCTTACGCTTGACCGGCTTGGGATTGGCGGCTTCGCGGATCGTATCTATACCCAGCTATCGGGCGGCGAGCGACAGCTTGTGATGATCGCCCGGGCCTTGGCCTCGGAGTGCGAAATCCTGATCCTCGATGAACCGACCTCGGCGCTCGATTTCTCGAACCAAGCGCTTATTCTCGGGATACTCGGGCGGATCGTATCCGAAGACGGTTTGACCGTTTTAATGACCACCCATGTGCCTCAGCACGCACAGCATTTGGCCGACACCGTCTTGCTGATGCACGGACCCGAGCGTCAAGATTGGGGTCTGGCGCATGAGATGCTGACCGAGGCACGGCTTGAGGCTCTTTATGGGGTCCCTGTCAAAGCGCTGGAAGTTGAAAACCACGGCAGGACCGAGACAGCATTGGTGCCACTTTTCAGTTAAGATGCCGATTTCTTTCAAAGAAATCGGACCGGAGACTTCTAAGGTTTCCGGCTCTCCAATCCGTTGAATGTCTCTAGCACCTTGATCACCATATCCACGGCACGCGGCAGGGCGGCTTCGACGGATGGATGCATGGCAGTGTCGAAGCTGTCGGGATCAAAGGGCTGGCAGCCGATGATCCGCACCAGCGGCGGAAGCGCGCCCACGGATTGTGCCAGGGTCAGGGCGCGCACCGGGGTAGCGTAGTGAACATCCGCAAAAAAATCGCGGCGCTCGCGGTCGCTCATGTCGCCGGCCTGAGGCAATTCGGGTTCGAGCAGCCAAAGATCGCCAGGTTTGCCGCCTCGGTCGAAAGCATCGAACAGGATCAACGCGGAATAACCGCGCATCAGTTCCTGCACCAGATGGATGCCACCGATCCCGGTTTGCTGCACTTCGCAATCGCGGGGCTTGCGCGGGTCTTGGGCCAGCATCTGCGCGGCCCGAACACCGAAAGCATCGTCGCCCTTCAACTCGTTCCCGACGCCCGCAACCAGCACGCCCAAGTCAGAACGCCGGAAGTTTGGCTTCAAAAGGCACGCCAAAGCCGATCATCCGGCGGCCGTCTTCCTCTACCCTCACAGGAAAGCACTCAAGCGCGGAACCGCCGCCCAACTTCTTGCCGCTGCGGATGTCGAACGAGCAGCCAGGCCCGTTCGGGCAATGCCACATGACGCCGTCGAGCCGCCCGTTTTCGAGTGAAACGCTGTGGTCCGGGCAATCGCCCGACAGCGCGTAATCCACCCCCTCCAGACGGAGCAGAAGGACGTTACCTTCTTCCAGAGTGCAAAGATAAGCCGTGCCCTCATTGGCCAGGGCATCAGGCGGCGCCGGAGACCAATGGGGCGGTTCGGCGGGGATAGCCGCGTTCACGCCCGCATCGCGAGTGGCGAGGTTGGGGATATCCTCGCCGACAAAATCCCAGACCTTCTGACAGCCAGGCACCTCTGGCGGCAAAAGATCGTACATCCCCATCAGCGAGTTGATCGCCGGATCGGTAATCACCTGTTCCAGTACGCCTTCCTTGAAGAGCCGCACCAGGCGGTGCAGCGCTTCGCGGTGAACCGCGTCGATCCCGGCCATGGCGGCGAAGACCCTGTCACGGGTTTCGGCGTCCTCGATTTCGTCCAGCGCGCCAAGCATGGCCGCCGTCTGAGCCATGAGGTCCTGCCATTCTTCATTGCTGCGATAGCCGACTAGCGGCTGGTCATCGGCTATGGTCGGGTCCTGGCTCAATGGTGATGATGCTCGTGATCGCAAACCTCATCGCCATCGCAACAGCCCGCATTGCATTCGCCATGGGTGCTTTGCTGAAACTCGGTGAAGCTTTCGTAGAACATCACGCCCGCCTTGCGCTTGCCGCCGCTGCTGAAGCGATAGAAGTCGCCCTCGCGGGTCAAGGTCCCGTCCTCGGCAAGTTCGGCCATTACTTCGGTCACGATGTCAAAATCGTTCTGCAGGAATGGCATCACGGATTGCGGATTGAACCGGTCGCCAAAGCCTTCACCCTGGTACCAATAGCAGATCTGCAGAACGTCTTCACGGACAATCATCCTGTCCAGCGCGTTCGTGTCTTTCGCATCGCTCATCAATCAGCCTCCCGCGGCGTTCGCCACGTGGGTTTCCGCAAATGACCGCACCGGGCAGAGCATGTCCGCTGTCTTGTCGGTCACGGTTGAATTCTGCGCATCCACGCCCTTCATTGCAAGCGTGGTGACCTGCGCGACCAGCTTTTCGCGTATCTTGTCCGGCGCATAGCCAAGCTCGATTTCAAGTTTCTCGGGACTGGCGCGGCCCTCGTTCTCGGCCATCACAAGGCGACCGAAGGTGTCAGGGGCAAGGTCGGCTTCGACCGTGAAGCACTCGCTAGGCCAGACGTCGAAATAGCTGCCGATCATCAGCGTATTTTCCAAATCGACGATGCCGGTCACCGCCTCATAGACCCTTTCCTGCACCTTGGCTTCGGGTTGGTGTCCGCCGCGCCAGCGGTACGCAGCGACAGTCCCTGGCGCGGCGCTCTCTGCTGCCAACCCGACCAGAACGATCCGGTCGGGTCGCTCAAGCTCGCCGTCCTGGAACCTTTGCACCACATGGACGGGGCTCCAGGTGAAATTCTCAACCGAGACGTGAGGCGCGTCCTGAAGGGCCGCTTCCAAGTCGCGCATCAGCTTCGGGCCAAGCGGGTAGCTGTCGACAACCGCCGAATAGCCGACAATCCCGATCGTCACGCGCGGTTGAGCCATGATGCGTCCTCAGTCGATCCCGCAGGCGCAGGTGGTGACTTCGCGAGTCACGACGCGGTCCGAGCCTTCAACCATCACATGGGTCGTACACGGCATGCATGGATCGAACGAGCGCAGCGCCCGCAGGATGTCGATGCCCTGGAAATCCTTTTCGTCGTTGAAGGCCGTTTCAATGATCGGCGTGTTCATCACCGCGCGCTCATAGGGTCCGCCTTCGCCCCAGGGCGTGGCGGGGCAGGCGTTCACGGTCGAGGGCGTCACGATCTGGTAGTTCGCAAGCAGCCCGTCCTTGATCTCGCAATGGTGGCTAAGGAAACCACGACCCGCGCCCCAGAAGCCCGCGCCGATGGCGTGGCCTTTCTTCGGGATCTCGAACGGGGTTGCCACCTTGGTTTCGCCCTGCTTTTGCAGATCGAAGGCGCGGACCAGGTTTTCCAGCGTCACAAGTAGGTTGAAGGCCACAGCATAGGCCCGCGCGCGGTTGCGTTCAAAGGCATTCCAGACATCGGGCACGTGCCATTCCAGATTGGCCGCCGGCAAAGCCTCGCCCTTTGGAATGTTCAGTTTCAGGCTGTGGCCGGTCGATTCGAAGTATTCGCTTTCGGGAATCTTCTGCGCCATGGCGGAAATATAGACCCGTGCATAGGCGCCCGCCTCGAACGTCATCCGGTCCCAAGTGGGGGTGGTCGACCAGCTATAGCGTTCCTTCCAGTTCTGCGCGCCGGGGCGTGGAATGGTGGTCTTGTTCCATGGATGATTGGGGGACAAAGGGTTGCCCAAGGGATCGGTCTTGAACGGATAGTCTTCCCACTTCTCATAGTAGGAATGTTCGACGAACTCTTCGAGGCCGACATTGATGTCGGTCAGCCGCGTTGTGACCAGCTTGCCGTTGACCACGACACCGGGCGTCGACCAGCGCTTTTCCCCCCAGGCGTTGCAGTTCTCGTAAGAGGCATCGTAGTAATCTTCGTGATCCCACTGTCCGAAATCGATCATGGTTGCCGGGATCCGGCCGACCTCTTTGTACTTCGGATCGCAGTCATAGAAGAAGTCGAACACATCATCCCAGATTGCGACGCATTTCTTGGCATAGTCGAAGAATTGCGAGATCTTCAGGTAGAATTCGTTGAAGGTTGTGGTGGTGATCGTTGTTGTGACACCGCCTGGAATGATCGTTTCGGGGTGCGGGTACTTGCCGCCCAAAAGAACGTAGGCCTCGCGCGCGACACGGGTCATGTTCAAGGCTTCCAGGTACAGCTTGCCGGTCAGCGGATTGAGATCGGTCATGATCTCGGCAATCGTTTCGTAGCCGTGCATGTCCTTGCCCGGAGCAGCCGCCGTTTGCGCCTTGTCCCAGACTTCGGGGTTCGTGGCCTTGACGAGCGATTCCGAAAAATCAGGGCCAGACAGCACGAAGAGGTGCAAAGGATTGTCGTAAAGATATTCGCAGCTGAGAAGCAGGTTCCGCACGACGATGCCCAAAGGCGGGGGCTTGATGCCAAGCGCCATCTCGATGGACAGCGCCGAGGCGGTCGAGTGAACACCGCCGCAGACGCCGCAGGCGCGCGACGATATGAAAGCGGCATCGCGGGGGTCGCGTCCGCGCAAGATCACCTCGTAGCCGCGAAAGAGCGTCGCCATTGCGTTGGTCTCAAGGATCTTGCCTTCCTTCAGATCGACGGTTGAATGAAAGGCCAAGGCCCCCGCAACACGCGTCACCGGGTCAAAATCCACATCCGCCAATTGGCCGTTCTTGACCGCGAGTTCCTTCAGCTTGGTTTCGCGCTCTTCCAGCGTTCGGGTCTGGTATTCATACGGATTGCGCACACCTTCTTTCAGGAAGGCATTGCCCTGGTCATCGAACTCGATCGGCAGGTTTTCAAAGCACATGGACGGGTCTTCCTTCCGTTTTCGTTCTTATGTCCGGGTTCCGGCGACTTTGACAATCGCAGCCAGGTTACCATTGGCCGCCAGAAGCGGTGCGACAAGGGCGGTCAGCCCTTCGTTGATCTCGTCTACGCGTCCGTTCAGGGGCCCCGTGTTGTCGCGGATGGCCACCAGCCCACCGGCCAGCGCCTCAAGATGATCGGCGCCGCGCTTCAAGGCAACATATATGCCGATCAGATGGTAGGCGACGACCAGAACGATCAACAGCACGACCACCAGCGAGATGATGCCAAGGGTTGCGATCATGACGGGTCCTCCTCGGCACGTTTGGCCAGCATTCCGGCCACGATGCCGGTTTTTTCCTCGATGGCTGTGGCGACCGGTGCCATGGCAGCGGCGGTCGCCAGAGTGTCGTCAAGTGCCGGAATGGCCTTGGTGTGGCCGACGATCTTGACCCCGGCTTCCAGCATGTCCTCCAGATAGCCCTCGATGGCGCGGGCATTCCTGAGGGCGCGCGAAAGAAGCGCCAGGGCAAGGGGCACGATCACCACGACAACAATGACAAGGGTGACGATCCAGATGGTCAGGGCAAGGGTGCTCATGATCCGCTCTCCTGTGCGACAAGGGCGGAGTGAACCTCGCCCAAAGTTGCGTCCACCGCTGTCAGCCCTTCGGCAATTGCGCCAAGATCGGCATTCAGCGCGGGCGCGGCGGCGGGCAAGTGCGATGTCTCGCGCTCGATGGCCCTGAGACCCAGGCGCAGCTTTGCCAGATAGCTCTCACCAGTTCCGCCGATACTTTCGAGCGCCTCGTTTATCCGAATCAGTGCCGCCGCCACGATGCCAAGGAAAACCAGCGTGGCGAGGCAGGTGATGAATGTCAGCAAGGTGATCATGGTCTAACCCCTGTGCCAAATGCATTTCGGGCAGCTTGGGCAATCCTGCGCATGGTCGCGAATGGCCTCGGCACTGCCAAGGATGCGGCCTGCGCGACCCAGAATGCCCTGCACGTATTCATGCGTTCTATAAAGCACCGCGATGTGGATCGTGTTGTTCGCTACGCGCTGACCATTGGCCCAGACGGTAGCGACCTCTTCATCAATGGCGGCGGCGGTGCGGATGATCTGGATAAGCAGCACCGCGACCACGACGGTAACGACGGCGACAATGATGATTGCGAACCACCAGCTTGCGATTGGATTTGTTCCGTGGATCAGGCCCATCTTGTTCCTCCCTCAAGCCGCGCTGTCGTTTTGGTCATGGCTGACTGCCTGGACGATGGCCGCCGCGTTCTCGTCGATGGCCTGCGCGCCGTCGAGCAGCCCCTTCGCCACCGAGTTCGTCGCCGTCAGAGACCAGACCGAGCGGGTATTCGTGTCGATCTCGGCCACCACGGCGGAGGCGGTTTTCGCCAGCCCAAGGATGCGGCGCGCCTGCATCAGGATGCCGATCAGAAGCGTCGCGACGATGAGAACCACCAGAAGGCCCGCCAGAAATCCGAGTGTCCAGAGTGTCATTCCCGCCCCCTTATTCCGCCGCCATCTTGTCTTGCGCTGTTCCCTTCTCAAGGTAGCGCGACGCCGATTTTTGCAGTTTTTTCTGCCGGTCTGAGCCAGGCGTGAATTCGGTCCCCATCCCCTTCAGCTTTTCATAAAAGAAGCTGACTGCCTTGTCGGTGCGACTGGGTTCACCAACGACATTTGCCCAACCAGATGGCACATGAGCCTCTTCTTTCCAGCGCGGCGTTAGATTGCGACTACGTTGGGTGAATTTCCTAAGATAGGACACAAAGGAACCCGCACCGCGCGAAATATTCGAGGACACAAGTGTTCCGGGCGGGCGTTTGTAGAAGGGTGCGAAAGCGTCCGGAAAGCCGGGCATGGTGCATCCGATGCAAATGCCGCCGGTGTTCATGCAACCGCCGTTGTGGCCGATGGCCCCGCGCGAAACCATGTTGCATTGCACCACGGGGCCCCAGCAGCCCAGCTCGACCAGGCATTCTTTCTGCCCGTATTCATCAGCGAATTTGCCTTCTTCGTAGTTTCCTGCGCGAACACAGCCCCGGTGTACAGTCGACTGGAACATCCAGGCCGGGCGGCCCAACTCGTCAAATTCGGGTAGCGGGCCGACGCCGGCAAGGAACATCAGCACCGAGGCTACGGTTTCTGTGATGTTGTCGCCCAGGGGAGAGCATCCGGGGATGTTGATCGGCGGCAAGCCAAGCGCCGACAAGTAGTCTTTGCCCAGATAGTCCATCACCGACATGGCGTTTGTCAGATTGCCCGAGGCCGCCGGAATGCCGCCCCAGGTCGCGCAGGTCCCGACTGCGATCACCGCAGCTGCGCCGGGTGCCAGGTCGCGCAACCAATGGGCTGTCGGGATCGGCTGGCCGGTTTCGTCATCGGCCCCCATGGCCGACCAATACCCGCCGAAGGCCCCGGCGATATCCTCATCGGCAACCGAGCCTTCCTGGATCACCACATATGGCGCACCCAGCTTGCCGTTCTTGGCGTCGTGATAGGCCTGCATGAACCGATGCCCAGCCGTCACCGACAAGACCGGATGGTGCAACACAACCTTCGGCAGGCCCGGAATGGTTCCGGTGATCAATTGTTCGACCGTCGGATGCTTCGCGCCCACGGCAGCAATCGAGCAACCGTCACAGGACATGCCCGCAAGCCAAAAGGCATGCACCTCCTTGATCGGGCTTTCGTCGATCAGGAAACGCGGGATGTAGTCGCCTTCGCGCGGGACATTGGCTTTTGCACGTTCGCCGTCTTCGGGCATCGCCTTCTCCAGACTTCGGATGTCGTTTCAGTTTTCCGATGTTTAGCAGGTTGCCCCAAGGGCAAGGTCAACGGCTAATTTTCGGTGATCTTGCAGTCGCAGGCGCGGCCCAAAAGAGCGCAGATGCAGTTGCCGGGGCGGTCTCGCGGTGTCGTTGCAAGGCTGAGATAGCGCGAGTCCATGTCCTCGAGTTTCCCTTGCAGAACAACAACTTCCAGCGATACCGCGCTGCGTTTCTCGTCCAGAATGCCCAAGAGGTTACGGCGCAGATCGGCCCTGTCGCCTGCCAAAAGCCCGGCAATCTCATCCAGGGATAAATCGATACGGCGCAGAGCCACCACAAGGCGCGCCGCCGCTTCGGCTTCGGGCGAAAAGCTGCGGTATCCATTCTCGCCGCGGGCCGCAGGTGGCAGAAGGCCGATTTTCTCGTAGTGGCGCAGCGTCTTGGTGGAAACCGACAGGTCTGCTGCCAATTCGCCGATCCGCATGGTGCCTCAGGCCCGCGCGAGTTCGTCAATCGCTGTAGCGACCCGGCGCAGCGACTGAACGCCCGGCGATCCGGGCGCATGGTCGTAGGGCGCCTTTTCCTGCCGTTCGGCTTCGACCATATCGTCGTCCAGCGGCACGGCCCCGATAATCTCCATCCCGTGCTGATCGCAAAAGGTCTGGATCGCTTCCATGTCCGCGTCGTTGCGCACCTTGTTGGCCACGACCTTGATGTGTTTGATCCCCAGTTCCTTGGCGAGAGCCGCCGTCCGCATGGCAGCTTCAAGCGAGCGATAATAGGGTTCCGCCACCACAAGCATCATATCCACATGGCGCGCAGTTCCCCGTCGCAGATGCTCCAGTCCGGCCTCCATATCCGTGACCGTATGGTCGCCGAATGATGTCAATTCGGCGACAAGGCCGCGCACCGCGCGATGCGAAGCGCACATGCAACCCATTCCCGCCGTGCCATGGGCGGGCTGCCCCATGACGATCAGATCCACGTTATCGGCGGCAGGCGACGCATAGGTCGCGATGATCTCTTCGCGCGGGATGGTCGGCACCATTTGCACAACGCCATCGACCTTCTCGCCCTGCGTCATAATCTTGGGCGAGATGTAGGTAATCGCATCGGCCTCGGCCCGCGACATGCCAAGTGTCAGCGCCAGGTTCGGATTGGGGTCCCCGTCAATAGCCAGGATCTTGCGCCCTTCATCAGCGAAGATCCGTGTCAGCGTCCCGGCGATCGTGGTTTTGCCCGAACCGCCCTTTCCGACCGTGGCTATTTTCATCGCGTCCTCCCGTTGATAGTGTCGACTCTGAAACTGAAGGGAAACTCCCAATTGAGCAAGCCCACAGTCGACCGGCTGCCCTTGACCCTGCTGACCGGATTTCTGGGGGCGGGCAAGACCACGTTTCTGAACAGATACCTGAAAACGGATGCCGGTGCCGGCACCGCTGTTCTGGTGAATGAGTTTGGGGATGTCGATGTCGATGGCGCGATCATTGGAGCCTCTGTCGGATCGAACCGGCTGTTGAACTTGCCGAACGGCTGTGTGTGCTGCGAAGTTCAGGATGACCTTGCCGAGGCATTGGTCGAACTTTGTGACCGTCAGCACGCCGAGGGGCTTGACCGCTGCGTGATAGAAACCACGGGCCTCGCCAACCCGGGAAGCATTTTGCGCGGCGTGGCCCACGATCCCCGGCTAAAGACGCGGGTCAAAGTCGTCCAAACAATCTGCGTCGCCTCCGCGCCCTCGATCCGGGATCAGGCCGAAGAATTTGTCGAAGCCGCTGAACAGATCACGCTCGCCGACCGTATCGTCGTCAGCAAATCCGATCTGCTGGAGAAAGACCCTTCCGAGGTCCTGGCATACCTCGGCAACCGGGCTCAACTGGCTGAGATCGCTCTAGGGACCAGTGACGTCGCTGCGCTATTTGCGCCGCCAGAAACGGCACGGCCCGTTCCCCATGCGGACACCCACAAACACACCCATGGCATCGCGACCTTCTCGGTCGATCTTGCGGGCACCATCGACCGCGACCTCTTTCGCGACATTCTGTCGTTCTGGATCATGCGTCATGCCGAGCGGCTTCTCCGCGCCAAGGGAATTCTGCGCTTTGCCAATGAAACGGACATGCATCTGGTCAACATCACCCATGATGTCTGTGAGATTGAGCCTTTTGGTCAAACCGCGCCAGCCAGGATAGTTTTCATCGGGATCGACCTTCCCGAGGACGACATAAGGTCTGACCTCACCCGTTGCCTTCAACCATAACGGAATTGCGAAGGTCCGCCCGGACAGCTAGCATTTCGGAAAAGTACAAAGGAAATCGCATGTGCTTGGGTATCCCCGGCCAGATCGTTGAGATCTCGGACCACGAAACAAACCTTGCGCTGGCGGACGTCTCGGGCGTCCGACGTAAGGTCAATGTCACCTGCGTGGCGGGCGAAGGGCTGGACGCTCTGGTCGGAAAGTGGGTGTTGATCCATGTGGGCTTTGCCATGGCGATTATTGACGAGGCCGAGGCCAAGAAGACAATGGACACGCTGAACGCGCTTGGCGAAGCGCAGGAAGAGTTCGAAGCGATGTTCGAAAGCGACCGCGCCATGGAAGGCCGAACGTGAAGTACGTCGATGAGTTTCGTGACCCGAAGGCGGCGCAGGCGCTTCTGAAGGCGATTGAGGGAAAGGTCGCGGATCTTGGGGCGACTCAGGAAAACCCGGTTCATATCATGGAAATCTGCGGCGGTCACACCCATGCGATCTTTCGCCATGGTCTCGACAAGCTGACGCCTCCCGGCCTTGAATTCATCCACGGACCGGGATGCCCCGTCTGTGTGCTGCCGATGAGTCGAGTGGACGAATGCATCGAGATCGCGGAACGGCCAGAAGTCATTTTCACGACTTTCGGGGATGCGATGCGCGTTCCCGGCACGAAGAAGTCGCTAATCCAGGCCAAGGCGGATGGCGCGGATATCCGTATGGTTTATTCGCCGCTTGATGCGTTGGAACTGGCCCGCCGGAACCCGGACCGCAAGGTTGTATTCTTCGGCCTCGGGTTTGAGACCACAACGCCCTCGACTGCGTTGGCCATTCAACAGGCGTCATGCGAGGGACTGAAGAATTTCAGCGTCTTCTGCAACCACATCACGGTCCCTCCACCGATCAAGGTGCTGCTGGACGACCCTCATATGGTGCTGGATGGCTTCGTCGGCCCCGGGCATGTCTCGATGGTAATCGGAACGAAGCCCTACGAATTCATCCCGCGAGATTACGGAAAACCGATCGTCGTGGCGGGATTCGAGCCGCTGGACTTGCTGCAATCGGTGTTGATGGTCCTGGTCCAGCTAAGCGAAGGCCGCGCCGAGGTCGAGAACCAATACGCCCGTATTGTGCCTGACGAAGGCAACCCGGTGAGCATCGCCGCCATCGAGGATGTCTATGAGCCGCGCCCGACATTCGAATGGCGCGGGCTGGGCGAGATCGATGCCAGCGGGCTGCGCATTCGCTCCAAGTACAGGGCATTCGACGCGGAAGAGGTTTTCGACATCGGTTACGGTGCCGCGCGCCGAGTGGTCGAGGAGCCTGAAGGCTGCGCCTGTGGCGAAGTCATGACTGGCCGGATCAAGCCTATGGAATGCCCGCAGTTCGGCAAGGGCTGCACGCCGGAAATGCCGCTTGGGGCGCTGATGGTATCCTCTGAAGGGGCCTGCGCGGCCTATTGGCAGTACGGCGGCGCGCGGCAGGGTGTGGACTAAAAGCTGACGTCTTTACAAGAATTTGGATCGGAAACACTCCGCTTCCCTGACGTCAGCAGATCCGGGGCAATTGCTCGCCAACCAACATATCCACAATCCGTTCACTCCCGAACGTAGTCTTCATGACCACCGGAATGGGCCCTTTAGACCGGGTGTGTCCGATAACAACCGCATCCCGTCCAGCAGGTGTGGCGCGCATGGCGGCAAGAGCCGCTTCGGCCTCGTCCTTCGGCACGAACAGGACAAGCGTGCCTTCATTGGCCAGATAAAGGGGATCCAGCCCGAGGATTTCGCACATGCCCTTGACCTCGGGGCGCAGGGGCAGCCGGTCTTCCTCGATCTCGACCGTGACGCCCGCCGCCTCGGCCATCTCGTTCAGTGCCGATGCCAGACCGCCCCGCGTCGCATCTCGGGCGGCCCGGATATTTGGCGCGGCAGCAAGGGCGGCTTCCATCAAGGTGTCGAGCGACTGGCAATCGCTTTCAATCGCGGTCGTGAGTGCCAGATCCCCTCTTGCCACAAGGATGGCCGCGCCGTGATCCCCCAGAACACCGTTGACGATGGCAACGTCGCCCGCACGAATATTGACTGCGGCAAGGTCACGACCGGGAGGGATCACGCCGATCCCTGAAGTCGTGATAAAAAGCCCGTCCGCGGAACCGCGCTCGACAACCTTAGTATCGCCCGCGACAACCCTGATGCCCGCGTGCTCTGCCTCGGCGACCATGGTCGCCACAACCTGGCGGAGCGTGTCGAATGCGAACCCCTCTTCGATAATGAATGCCGCTGACAGCCATAGGGCGCGCGCGCCGCCCACAGCCAGATCATTGACTGTGCCACAGACAGCGAGCTTTCCGATGTCGCCGCCGGGGAACTCAAGAGGCGTCACCACGAAACTGTCGGTGGTGAAGGCCAGCCGCGCCCCCGGCTCGGTCAAGGCATCCGACATCAACCGCGCCTGGTCCTCATCGGTCTCGGGGTCAAAAGCGGCGGTGAAAATCTCGCAGATCAGGTCGCGCATCGCCTTGCCGCCGCCGCCATGGGCCAGCGTGACCCGATCCCCGCGTAGTTTTTTGCTTTCAGTCATCTCTTTACTCTTCGCCGCTTTGCGCCAGAGCGACAAGGGCCTGTCCGAATGCCAGGCCACCATCGTTGACCGGCACCGGCCCCGGACCGCAAATCTCGAAATCCGACAGGCGTTCCATGAGCCGCTTTAGCAAAAGCCGGTTCTGAAGACACCCGCCTGAAAGGGCAATCGTTGTTGCACCGTGTTCGGAAGCGACCTTTCTGGCACTATCGGCAAAGCTATCGGCGATGGCGTTGTGGCAGCGCCGTGCGATGGTTGATTTGGAAACGCCTCGTTCGAGGTCGGATACAAGGGCGCACATCATCGGTGTCGGGTCAAGAACGCCCGAATGGCACGGCATCTCATATGATCCTGCACTTTTGGCTGCGCGATTTGCCAAGGCCTCCAGCCGCATTGCAGCTTCACCTTCGTAGGTTTGGCGGTCGGGCACGATCCTAAGGCACGCTGCAATGGCATCAAAGAGGCGTCCGGCGGAGCTTGATCCCGGTGCGTTTATCCCGGCATTTACAGCGGCGCGCAGCGCATCACGCGGCGCGTCCGAAAAAAGGCGGTCAGCAATATCCGGTACGCCGGCGGCATCAAGCCGCATGAGCGCATTGCGCCATGGCTCTCGATTTGCTGCGTCACCTCCTGGTAGCGGGGCCAGTGCAAGATTCACGAGGCGCTCAAACGAGGCATAGTTGCCAACCAATATCTCGCCTCCCCATATTGACCCATCGCTCCCATATCCCAACCCGTCCAGGATAACACCAACCGCCGTGCCATCGGTCCAGCCAACCGACCCTAGGGCTGCCGCCATATGGGCGTGGTGGTGCTGAACTTCGCAACAAGGCAGACCTTCGGCCCTGGCCCTGTCTCGTCCATATTGGGAAGCGCGATAGTCCGGATGCATATCAACCGCGATCAACTCCGGCACTTGCTCCATGAGATCCGCAAGGTCCCTGTCCGTCCTTTGGAACTCCTCGAACGACAAGGCGCTGTCCAGATCTCCAAGATGGTGCGACAGCATGGCCTGTCGGTTCTTTGTCAGGCAAATCGCTGCCTTCAGTTCCCCGCCATAGGCGACGACCTGGCGGTCCGGAAGAGTTTCCGGCATGTCAATCGTTCCCGGCGTCAAACCCCGAGCGCGCCTTACAACCATCGACGACTTCAGCGTCGGCAATACCACACTGTCGTCAAGTCGCCGTGCGATGCCGCGGTCGTGCCACAGGATGCTGTCCGCTATGGGTCCCAGCTTTTCCTTGGCCTCGGAAACGCTGATGACCTGCGGTTCGTCGCTGAGGTTGCCGGAAGTCATCACCAGGGGCCGTCCGACACCTTTCACAATCAGGTAATGAAGGGGCGTGTATGGAAGCATCCATCCCAATCGGTCCAGCCCGGGCGCGATCGCCTCAGGAAGAGTCCCTACGGCGGCATCCAACAGGACAATGGGCGCATCAGTTCCTTCCAGCAAGGCGGCTTCGTCTTCCGACAGGATGGCATGCTGGCGAATGATCGGGAGTGTCGCCATAAGGGCAAACGGTTTTGCCGGTCGGCGCTTGCGGTCACGAAGGGTTTGAACAGCTGCGGCATTCGTGGCGTCACACGCCAGATGAAACCCACCAAGGCCCTGAAGCGCAACGATCTGGCCGCACAGCAAGCGGTTGACGGCCCCTGTAAGCGGCTCGGGCGAGGCGGGTTCGATCCGAAGCGACGGCCCGCACTCCGGGCAGGCCAAGGGCTGTGCGTGAAACCTCCGATCAGTCGGGTCGTCATATTCTGCCCTGCAGGCTGAGCACATGGCGAAATCGGCCATTGTTGTGGTCGCCCGATCGTAGGGCAAGGCCTTCAGAATCGTGAATCTCGGGCCGCAATTTGTGCAGTTTGTGAACTCGTATCCGGCCCGACGACCATCACCCGCCACTTCCAAAAGACACTCGGCACAAGAAGCTGCATCCGGAGCACAAGCCGTATCGGCACCATGAACTCCTGATTCCACAATGCGAAATTCCTTGGTTGGCTGAAAGTCGGCCGTGCTAACTTCGATAGCGTGAACCTCTGAAAGCGGTGGAGGTGACTCGCTAATCTTGCCTGCCAGTGCTGCGGCTCGCTTCCCTGCCGCCAGGATGAGGACGCCTTCTCGATCGTTCCGCACTTCACCGACCAATCCAAGCTTGACCGCTTCGCGCCACACGAAGGGGCGGAACCCAACACCCTGCACCCGGCCGCGGACACGAATTTGAATCTGGCTCTCCACGCGAGCAGTGTGAAGGCTAAAGCACCCTGCGAACAACAGAAAAGTCAATCCAATGCCATTGGGGCATGGAATACTTTTGGACGACCTTGGAAAGAGTACGAGTAAGAACAATTGATGTCGGGCGAGATCGTCTGTTCGCTCAGCCTGCCTGATGACATCGACGGAACGATGGACTGGACAGGTACGTTCGAGGGGCTGAAGGCCGTTGCTTACGCCGGTGCAATGACCCTTGTAAGTTTTGTCTACCTCGCCTCGGTAATCGCCTCAGGGCTCGCGGCAATAGATGCAAGGCCGTAGTAGCTGCGGTACCCTCCATACACTTTCCTGCAAGGTCATAACTAAAGATCGCCACATCCGCGTGCGATTTGCAGTCGTCACTCAAAACTAAAGAGCAATCTAAGCAGCAAGTTCTCTTCTGTACTTTGCTACCGCATCGAATGGCCGGAAGGCTGGATGGCTCCTTTGGGCCGAGCTTATGTCGGCAATCGGCGCTTCGCGGCTGTCTGTGCAAGGTGCAGCATCCGTCACTTCGGGCTCATTCCAGCCGACTGCCGGTGCAACAAATCGCTAATCGGCGGCTTCCCGCGAACTGACATTCGACTGGGATGATAGAATCGCCCGTCAGCGCGGTGCTGATGTCTGGGCCTGGAGGGAGGGTTGGAGGGCATATCATGCCTAGAGTGCAACTTCCCGCAACCACTCCTAAACGCCGGGCCTGGAACAAAGGTCGCATTATTGGCCAGAAGCGTCCGCTTCTGCCGAAGCAGGTTTGGGCGATCCGTGCGCGGCTGGAACTGGCTGGCAATTTGCGCGATCTCGCGCTTTTCAATGTTGCCATTGATAGCAAACTGCGCGGATGCGATCTCGTTCGGCTCAAAGCCAAGGATCTGGTCAGTTCCGAGCGCGTCAAGGAACGCGTCACCATCATCCAAAGCAAAACCGGAAAGCCAGTTCAATTCGAACTGTCTGAGAATACACGAGATTCGGTGGTCAAATGGTTGGACACGCCGGAGATGCTCAGATGCCAGTTCATGCTTCCAAGCCGGTTTCACGACCGTCCGCACATCTCGACACGGCAATATGGGCGGCTTGTGCGCAATTGGGTAACGGCGATTGGCCTCGAACCAAGTGGATACGGCACCCATTCGTTGCGGCGTACCAAAGCGTCGGAGATCTATCGAAAGACCGGTAATCTCCGCGCGGTGCAATTGCTGCTCGGCCACACCAAGGTCGACAGCACTGTCCGGTATCTCGGCGTGGAGCTTGAAGATGCGTTGAGTATCGCTGAACGGATCGACATCTGAACTTAGGTGGCGGGCGGCCTAGGCCGTTCGCCATCCAGAACCGGCCTTACCGAAAATGAATTTGTTCGTCTGGTCAGAGCCCAGACTGCTTGATGCCGCGCGATGAACGAATGGCCGCTCTGTCACTGAAAGCTACTTCCCATCAGTACATTTCAAATCCACTCTTTATGCCTGAACGCGTAGTTGAGCAGGATCAATGCCAATCCTGCAGACGCCCCTATCGTCCTTAATAGTGGCGATAGGTGATGGCAGCGATGCAACTCCACGAGAATCTGTGGGAACGTTCTGATGCAGAATTTCCTTCCGGCGGAACGCTGGAAGAACAACTTCGATTTCTCATTGGCTACGCGACGCTCGCTCCATCTGGACACAATACGCAACCCTGGTTATTTGGGACGGGTCCTGATTGGGTCGATGTTATTGCTGACCGGACCCGCGCACTGCCTATTGTGGACCCTCATGACAGAGAGCTAACAATTAGCTGTGGAGCCGCGATTGGCCTATTTGAAATTGCCGCACGTCGCTTCTCATTGCAAACCGACGTGGCTCTCTCTCCAGATGGCGCGTTTCACGACCATCTCGCGCAGATCACAGTGTCCGAGGGACAACCGCCAAGTGACGCAGAGATTGCGCTTTTTGAAGCAATCCTAACTCGTCGCACTGACCGGAGCGCCTACTATATGGAGGCGCTTCCTGACGATTTGGACCCAGCATGTCGCGATATCTCTGAAGTCGATGGTATAAACGTTCGGTTCGTCGAAAGCGGCCCGATTATGGAGGCAATTGCAGATTTGGTCTCTAAAGGTGATCAGATTCAGTTCGATGATCCGAGCTTTCGCCGAGAGTTGGCGGCATGGGTGCATTCCTTCCGACTTGGAAGCCGCGATGGGATGTCAGGTGCAGGGTTTGGTGTGCCAGACATTCTCGCACCAGCTGCCCGCTTTGTGATCCGAACCTTCGATCTCGGCAACAACGTCGCCGCTGTCGATAAAAACAAGATTCTGGCGGGCTCTCCCGCGCTCGTGCTGCTAACGTCCACCGCAGATCATGTCGACGATTGGCTCAATTCTGGAAGGGCTTTGGCAAGACTTTTGCTACTGCTGACATCGCGCGGTTATACGGCCTCCTTTCTGAACCAACCTATCGAAGTTGATGAACTTCGACCCGCGCTTCAAGACGCGGCCAGGGCGACTGGTTTGCCTCAGATTCTCTTGCGGGTTGGACGATCAGAAAGAAGCCCCGCGCCGTCAGCGCGCAGGGCTCTTTCAGACGTCATAGCGACGGATTAGAATAGCTGGGGACGAACAGGCTGCTTAGGCCGGATTGGCCAAGTCGTAAAGTGCGTCCTCGTTTAGGACGACGACTGAGTTTGCGTTCCGCAATGCGATCATCTTTTGCTTGCGAAGCGACGTGACCGTTCTGCTTACAGTCTCAGTTGTCATGCCCAGAAAATCGGCGATATCCGCACGGACCATCGGAAATTCGAAGTGTGTATATGCCCCAAGCGGCTTTCCCGAGCGTTCCATCAACGCGAAGATGAAAGACGCAACTTTTTCCACGGCGGATTTCCGACCGAGCATCATGAAACGATCTTGCATGGCACTGATTTCTTTGAGGGCGGCATTCACCAGTCGTTGGTGCAGTTCCGGGTTTCGCTCACCACATTCAAGATCGCGAATGCTGTGTGCTATGACTTCGGTAGATGAGAGCGCATCACACTCTGTGTAGTGACAGCCATCCTGCGGAAAGCCAACGATATCGCCGGGGTATCCGAACGCGATGACTTGGCGCCGACCATCTTCAAGGACTTTGATCAGCCTTAACACACCACTGGTAACTTCATAGACGTGACGCGCGTCGTCACCTTCCCGGAATAAGTTTTGCGCGGGTTTGAGCTTGCGAACACGCATCGTGACCGAGGCACCACGGCATTTGATTTGCAGGGTGGCAGTTGCCTGTGGTGCCTCAAATTCTTTCTGGTTGGAAATGTACATTGGTCGTCTCCCTGTTCAGTTGAAACGACCTTGGCCGTGGATTGTAAAAGGGAGAGATTTCGCCATGCAAAATTTTGTAGACTTTTGCCATCGAATCGGAAGTTTTGTAACACTAACAACGAGGCGTTATCCTGTGCGTCGCTAGAATGGCAGGGGGCCGCCAGTGACTTCCAACACGATCCTGATTGTGGACGATGAACCGAAGGTTCGATTGCTCTTGCGCAGGTGTCTGGAAAGCGACGGGTTCACCGTAGTTGAGGCCGAAGACGAACCAGGAACGCTGGCCGCTGTCAGTGGTCGGCCTGTGCAGCTTGTGACGCTGGATGTAAATCTTGGAGGCGAGAACGGGCTGGAGATTGCAAAACGAATTCGTCAACGGTCAGATGTGCCCATCATCATGGTGTCAGGGCGCGATGATGTAATTGATCGGGTTGTTGGTCTTGAAGTGGGCGCTGACGACTACATCACGAAACCGTTTCATGTCCGCGAAGTCTTGGCACGTGTGCGTTCTGTCTTGCGGCGCACGGATCAGATGGAAAATGCCCAACCATCGGCACCCAGGGTCTCGGGCGAACAGACCACCTCAGTAGAAGCGGTGACTTTTGATGGGATGATTGCCTATCTAGATCGGTTCGAGCTACTTGATCGTGACGGTGCGCAAGTCGAGATGACCAGTGGTGACTTCCGACTTCTGGCGATCTTTCTGGGCAGTCCAAAGCGCATGCTCTCACGGGACCGGATTATGGATTTGCTACATGGCACCGAGTGGACGCCGTTTGATCGCACGATTGACAACCAGGTGGCTCGCTTGCGCAAAAAGATCGAGCGCGATCCGACTTCGCCGTCTCTGATCAAAACTGTGCGTGGCATTGGGTACATGTTCGCAATGGATGTGAAGCAAACGGAGGACTAGGTTCCATCCAACGCGCCGCTAATGGCGTTGACCAACGCCGCTTGCCGGTAGGGCTTGCGTAGTAGCTTCAAGTTCCGGGCGGACAGCTTTTCACTGTTCATCAATTCTTCCGCGTATCCAGACGTCAGGAGGACTTTGGTATCAGGGTGGCTTTCCTGAACATGTTGGGCCACCTCGTACCCAGACATCCCCCCGGGCATGACCAAATCGGTGAACACCAGGTCTACATCGGAGTGTTCTGCGAGAATTTGAAGAGCCGCTGGACCGTGCATGGCTTCGAGCACTTGATAACCTAAGGCCTCGAGCCGCCCTCTTGTCAAACGGCGCACACGCTCGTCGTCTTCGACCACGAGGATCGTGTTTCCGTTTGCTGAATTCAGTTCCGGTTCGGCATCGTTTTCGTCAGACATCTCTGATGCATCCTGATATCGGGGAAGATAGAGGTTGATGGTCGTGCCGGTGCCCAGTTCGCTGTAGATCGTAACATGCCCGCCTGATTGCTTCCCGAAACCATAGACCATCGACAGCCCTAAACCCGTGCCCTCTCCTATGTCTTTCGTTGTGTAAAACGGCTCAAACACGCGCCGAATGACATCTGCAGGCATCCCGGTTCCCGTGTCTGTCACTGAGACCTGGACGTAGTTATCCGGGCTCAACTGCAATTCATCTGCAACGTAGTCTTCATCCAACGCCATGTTGCGAGTTTCAACAACGAGTCGACCACCACCCGGCATTGCATCTCGCGCATTTACGGCGAGATTGACGATTGCGCTTTCAAACTGCGTTGGATCGACTTTCACAGTCCAAGGGGCATCAGAAAGTACGGTCTTAAGTTCAATGGTCGCGCCTAAGGTGCGCCGCAACATGTCTGACAGGCCGCTGATAAGGCCATTCAACTCAACGACACGAGGCTCAAGGGGGCTCCGACGCGCAAAGGACAGCAGCCGTTCCGTCAGTCGTGCCCCAAGCTCGGCAGCTTCCATCGCCTCATTGAGTAGATCGGAGTGCTCGAATTCGCCCATCTGGATTTCAATTAGCTCCAGATTGCCGAGAATAACGGTCAAAAGGTTATTGAAGTCATGGGCAACGCCGCCCGTCAATTGACCTATGGCGTCCATTTTCTGGACTTGTAGTAGCGTTTGCTCGGCATCCTTGCGTGCCGTCAGATCATGGATGATTCCTGTGTAGTACTTCTTGCCGTTCTCCGTGAACTCACCAACCGCCAAGTGCATTGGAAAGAACGTGTCGTCTTTGCGCTTACCGGTGACTTCACGTCCAATGCCGATGATTTTCCTGTGGCCAGTTGTATTGTAGTTGTGCAGGTAGCCATCGTGCTTGTGCCGATGTTCGTCAGGCATCAGGAACTTCACGTTCTGACCAATGAATTCGTCAACGTCGTACAGAAATAATCCTGCTGCGGCCTGGTTCACCGTCTCGATGATCCCGTCATGGCGAATAATGATGATTGCATCGACAGCCGACGAAAGGATAGCCTGAAGGCTTGCTTCAAGTGCGCCTGCGCGCTCTCCCGGCTGAGAATTGTGCTCCATGTGCGTCTCCGGCCAAGTTGCCTTTGCAAATTCACACGCATGAAATCAATGAAGAACCCAATTGGCAATAAACTCTTCTCGGGATGCTTCATGACGAATAGCAGACATTCATACAGATATGGCGAAGGTCTGCTCAGTCCGCTCAGCTGCCTCTCGATCGATTGATGATGAAGGTCCGCTCAGACCCGCCGTGGGCGAGATCCGTTTCATTCCCCCTGCCCCTCCATAAACTCGGCGAGCACCGGGCTAGCAGCACCTTTCGCGGAGCTGAGCAGCTCCGAGCCGGAAAGCGTCGCTTTCGACAGGCGCACGAGCCCGCCGGTTTCCTCGATGCGGTAGCAGCGGCGTTTTTGCCGCCCGCGTCTGTAGTGCGTCGCGGTGACGATTTGGCAGGTGCTGCCATCGGTGAGGGTCACAGGAGCAGCGAGCTTGATCTTGTCGCCTTCCTCGTAGTCCGGGATCGACGCCCAGTCCCGGCAGCGCTGGCGCCAGGCATGGGCGTAGCTGTCCGGGTCTTTCAGCTTGGACAGCAGAGCCAACAGGCTCAGTGGCGCACGGGATTCGACCGGTCCCGCGCTTTCCTCCATGTCCTTGTAGCCCCAGCAGCCATCGTCGTACCGGGTGAGGAAGACAGCCCCAAAGGTGATCGAACCGTCCGCATCGGTCACATAGGTCGCGTCTTCGACAGGGGTGCCGTCGAGACTGATGACCCTTGCCGCCGCATACCAGGTGGAGCCAACCTTGCAGGCTTTGACCAGTTCGGTCTTGCGCGTGTCGCTCTCAAAGGTGCAGAGCCGGGCGATTTCCGCTTTCTCATCCGCGTAGGTCTGGACGCGGCGGTCTGTGTAGAACAGCCATCCCATCACGCAGCCCTCCGGTCATCGATTTCCATCAATGCATCGAGCGGCACGCGATACGGCTGCATCGCGTCGAAATCCTCGCAATTGCCGCAGTTCTGCACGATCGCGAAGGTGTCGCAGGCATCCTTGAGGATGACCCGGAAGGTGCCGCCAAGACCCGAGGGCACCTCGTAGGTTCCGCCGATGAGATAATCCGAGGCCCGGCGCACGAAGACGCGGATGCTGTGGCCATCGGTGGCGAGCCGGATCGTCCCCTGCCCCCGGTCGATGAGCACCTGCACATCCTCGAGGATGTCGGTGTAGAACTGGCCGGTCAGATCGCGAAACGCCATGCGGCGCTGCGCCATCCAATCGGTATCCCGAAACGGGTTCATGCCATCGGCGAAAGCGAAGGAGGGATCGGCCTGTTCTGTGGTGACAATGCGGGTGGTCGTCCCATCGATGCCGTTCGAGCGCAGATGGACGCCATTGCCGACGATGAGGATCAGGGCGGGCCTGTCCACGGGCCCGTTCCAGTTGGGCAGGAAGGTTTTGCAGGCGCGCGCATGGGCGATCTGCGCCGCAACTGCGGAGGCAGAGAACTTGAGAATAGCCATGGGGATGTCTTTCTGTTGGGTATGAGAGGATCGACCCGCGCAGGCGGAAGGGCTTGCGCGGGTCGTGTGAGGACTCAAGCCGCTTGCGCGACCTCGCTGTCAGGCTCCGGAGTTTCCGCGGTGTGCTCCGCCTCATCACAGGCGCCACCCGCGGTCTGCATCATCGGCGGGCACCAGGCGGCCACGGCAGCGCGCTGTGCATCCGTCAGCGTGGCGAACGGCTCAGCAAAGAGCTTGTCGCAGAAGGCGACGATCTCCTTCTTACTTGACGAGGCCAGCGTGACCGCCTCCTGGGCCAGACCCAGTTCCTCGCCGAGGATCTTCAGGAGCCAGGCCTTCTTGAAGCGGTTGAAGAGCGCCGCGTTCGGCGTCCAGTGCGCGCGGATATCCGGCATGATCTCGATCTCGAAATCATGCATCAGGCTGTCCCGCTGCCGATCCCGCGCAAAGCAGGATTGCGTGGTGCTGGCGGTGGCATAGGCGACGAGCTTGGCTTTCTCGCCCGGCTTCAGCGCCCGAAACGCCGCGAACTGATCGGCGGGCGCGCGGGTGTCATCAAGCCACGAGAGGTCCAGCGCATCATGCGCCGCCGCCACCTGCTCAAGCGAGGTCTCGTCGATCTCGTCCATCTTGGCGTGGCTGCGGTATTCCTTGCGGGCCTCGACCTTGATCGCCTGCGTGACGCTCATGCCGCTGGCCAGAACGTCGCTCACCAGCTTGAAGAGCGTCAGATCGAGCGTGGCCTCCGGATGCAGCGCCATCGCGGCCCCTAGCGCCATGGCCCGCTCGGTCTTGAGGTCCTCGGCCAGCGAGGCCGGGTAGCTGATTTCTCCCGGGTCCGGAGCCTCCTCCCCGGTCGGGCTGGCCGAGGAGCCGTGCGCGCCTTCCTCTTTCGCGGTGTCCTCCGGGCGCACGAGGCCCACATGGAGCGTCACCTGCCCGTTCGACCAGGACGCGATCACACCTGCGCGGGCAAGGTCCTCAGCGCTGTAGGCCTCCTGCAGGTCGCGAGCTTCGTCTTCCAGAGCGTCCACACGCTCGTAGAGCGCATTGTAGGCAAAGTCCTCGAGCCCCTCATCCTCCATTTCGAGCTGCAGTTGCTCGAGCTCGGCGGTGATCTCATCGATGCGCTTCTGGGCGGCCTCATCCGGCTCGATCGGGCCGGGATAGACGCGGCCATAGTCAGCCATGGTCGCGTAATCATAGCGGACCATCGCATCGGCCCAGGCAAAGCCCAGCCTCATACGAGCCTCTTCGGCGGCGGTACCGAGCTTCTCGAGCAGGATGGTCTCGACCAGTGCCGCATCCTCGAGCACGGAATGCTCTTCCAGAAGGTCAGCCGCGACAGCACCGCCACGCGCCTCGTAGTCTTCGCGCACGAAGGCCCCGATATCATCGCTGACCTGCACCCCGCGGGATTTGAGCGCCTGACGAACAGTGTAGGCCTGCAGGTAGCTGTCTTCCTTGGTCAGCGCCTCATAAACCTCGCGCTGAACCTCCTGGCTCGGGTGCTCGGCAAAGGCCTTCATCGTGTCGAGCGTGATCGTCTTGGCTCGGGCCGCCGCGCGGATGTCGGGGTGGATCAGGCCATAGCGCAACCGGCCTTTGACGGCGGCCACCGTTGTGCCGAAGGTCTTGGCGATGGTCTCGGGCGTCTGGCCATCGACCTCCATCATCCGGGCGAAAGCCTCGAACTCGTCGATGGCATTCATCGGCGCCTGGGTGACGTTCTCGGCGAGCGACAGAGCCGTGGTCACATCGCAGTCGTCCGGCACAAGGCGGCAGTCGACCTTGGTCTTCGCGGTGAACCCCTTGGCGGCCTTGTCAGCGACCAGCTCTTTCAGCGCGGCATGGCGACGCCCGCCGGCGAGCACGGCGTATTTGCTGTCGATCTTCTGGACAAGGAGAGGCTGGAGCAGGCCCAACACCGCGATGCTGGCTTTCAGGTGTGCGATGTTCTCGGGGTCGTAGGTTTCGGGGGAGTTGCTGCGCACATTGGCGGGGTGCGGGACCAGATCGCCGATGGCGACGGAGACGGGTTTGAAGCTTGCGGTCATGGGATATCCTTCTTGATGGATTTGGAGCGGCCCGCGCATTCAGATGCGCGGTCAATCCCCAAGGGCGGGGATCACAACGAGAAAAGGCCCACTCTCCCTTTGATGGGTCAGCGGGCCTTCATTTCTTGGGGTGTCAGGGGGAGGAGTCCCCTGCCCTTCTACCAGTCGCGCGCTAACATGATCGTCAGCACGCGCATGGTGGTAGCAGGATTGTCCGGGCTCTCAGCCCCGTAGCGGAAATCCGAATCTGCCTCATAGAAGTTTCCATGCAGGAGGTTGCGCGAACCGGATAGGTTGGGCGCAGATTCA
>NZ_AQQZ01000011.1 GCF_001205715.1 Pseudaestuariivita atlantica | reverse complement strand
GTGACACTTCTCCTTTGCAAACCCAGTGACATTTCTGAATGGTGTTTACACCAGATTAAAGACTTACCGGCGCTTCACCACCGGCCCGCGACGGGAAACTGGGACGAATCAGTCGATTTATTGTTGCGAAATCAACGACAATCGGCGGCGGTTTCCCGCCCGCCTCCTACAAATCCTCATCGATCGTCGCCGCATCCATGTTCGATTCGTGGACCGCGATCGCCTCTGCGATGTCGTCGTACCACGTCAGTTCACCGTCGTTCAGCACCACGCCCGCGTCGCAGTTGCGGCGCAGCATGTTGGTCCCGTGACTGACCAGAAGCGCCCCCGAATACCGCATCCGCTCCTTGAAGACGGCCTCGCTCTTCTGGCGAAACGCCGCGTCTCCAACGCTCGTCACCTCGTCCACCAGATAGGTGTCAAACCGGATGCCCATGGACAGCCCGAAGGCCAGCCGCGATTTCATGCCCGATGAATAGGTCCGGCACGGCAGGTAGAAATGCTTGCCCAGCTCGGCGAAATCCTCGACGAAATCGACCAGCTCGTCGGTGTCCACGCCATAGACGCGGCCGACGAACCGGATGTTCTGCAATCCCGACAGGTCGGGGTGGAACGACCCGGCAAACCCCACCGGCCAGCTGACCGTGCCCTCGTGGATGATCTCCCCCGACGTGGGATCAAGCGTGCCCGCGATCAGCCGCAGAAGGCTCGACTTGCCGGCGCCGTTCCGGCCCAGCAGCCCCACCGACCGACCGGTGGGAAACGTCATCGTCGCACCGTTCAGGATCGTGTTGGAAATCCCGTTGGTCACGAAGGTCTTGGTGACGTTCTCCAGCCGGATCATGGCTCAGCGGCGGTCCCGGATCGAATAGAAGACCAGCGTGATCAGCGCCCATCCCAGGAACAGGAAGCCCCCGATCAGCGCCAGCAGAACCGCCCGCTGCGGGTACCGCGCCTCTTCCGCCAGCGTCGGCTGGATATAGGCGGCAAGGTAGCGGCTTTGCCGCTGCGCCTCGGACAAGGCGGCGTCGTAGGAGGCCAGCGCGGCGGTATAGGCGCTTTCGGCAAATTCCCGGTCCACGGTCAGCACCTCGAACTCGCCCACCAGCGTGGCATAGCTTTCGCGCTGGCCCTCGTCATCGACGCCCAGTTTCTTGCGCTCGTCGGCGATGCGGCGGGATATGACCTCCAGCTTGCGTTCGGCATTGACGATCCGGGGGTCGTTTTCGCGGGTGGTCTCCCGCAGCAGGTCCAGTTCGATCAACGCCTCGGCCTGTTGCGCCTGAAGCGAAGTCAGCAGGCCCATCTGGCCCTGGATGTCCGCGTCGACATCGACGATCTGGTTCTTCGACCGGAATTCCGTCACCGCCTGCCGCGCCTTTCTCAGCCGGTCGACGGCGCGGTCCAGTTCCTCGCGGGCGTATCGCGTGGCGTCGTCGCGGGCGATGGCGCTAAGCTGGTTGATCATCCGGCTCGACTCGTCGAACACCGCCTGCGCCACGGCCTGCGCGTCGGCGGCCTCGAAGGCGGTGACGCGCAATTCGATCAGCTGCGTGCCGCTGTCATAGAAGATGCGCACCACCCGGTTCCAGTAATCGACAAGGTCCTCCCGCGATCCCGACGGATCGAACGAGAAGACCGGGTCGTCCGGTGCCTTGCTGTAGATCGCGCGCAGGTCCAGCACGGCATCGACCGCCTCGACCATTTCCTGGCTCTGGATGAATTCGTACAGGATGTCGGTGTCGGACGTGGCCGATCCCGACAGGCTGGTGATCCCGCCAAGGATCTCGACCGGCGAGTTGATCTCTTCCTTCCGGACCGAGAATCCCACCGTGGAATGATACTGGTCGGCGGCGACGGTATACAGGTACCAGCCCGCCACGCCGGTGGGCGCCGCCACCATCAGCAACAGCGAAAGGACCAGCATGAAATGCCGGCGCCTCGGCCTTGCGCGGGTGGCGGTCTTCTTGACCATCACGGGCCGTGGCGGGGCCTGCCCCGGACGGCCCGCTCCGCCGCCCCCTGCCCCGCCCGGAGACTGGACCTCCCCGGTCAGCGCCGCGCCTGCGGATGCCGGTGCGGGCGTGGGCGCGTTGGCGGCGGCCGTGGCCATCGCGGCGGCGGCGGCCTCGGCCTCCTTCGCGCGCTTCTCGGCCATGCGCTGCGCGTGGATATGGGGTTGCGGCCCGGTGCCGCCATGCGGTCCCCGTGGCTGAAGGGGCGCCGCCCCGTCATCCGTCCCGGTCCCGCCCTCCGCCTCGTCCGGCAAGGTCGCGTCACTGAACTTCGGGCGTGCATCGCCCTCGGCATGGCCCATGTCGCGCCGCTGCTCTGGCCTGTCGTCCATCTTCGCCCACCCTTCACTCCGACCGGCCCTGCGGCGCGGTCCTGCTGAATCGCTAACACACCCGTCACGCGGCGGGCAAATCGTTATGGCTCTGCGCGGGCCGGTCACAAACCCGCTGGCCCCCTGCCCCGCCGCCATGCCATACCTTGGCACAAGCACAGCAACGGACCCGTCGATGCACGCGCCCTCGCCCCCTGCCTTGCCCCCCGCATCGAGCCTCCGCGCCCGCCGCTTCCGCACGTGGCGCTCGATCCTCGCGCTGGTCCTGCGCGAGATGTCGACGACCTATGGCCGGTCCCCCGGCGGCTACGCCTGGGCGATCCTCGAACCCGTCGCCGCGATCTTCCTGCTGTCAGCCGCGTTCCAGTTCGTCTTCCGCACGCCGTCGCTTGGCTCGAACTTCCCGTTCTTCTTCGCCACCGGCTACCTGCCCTACATGCTGACGCTCACGCTGATGAACAATTGCGGCCGCGCGATCCGGTTCTCCCGCGCGCTCCTCGCCTATCCCGGCGTGACATGGAGCGATGCCGTCTTCGCCCGCGCGATCCTCACCACGCTCACCGACCTTCTGACCACGCTCATCGTCATCACCGGCATCGTGCTGATCTTCCGGATCGACCTGATCCTGTCACCGGGGCCCATCGTGCTGGCGCTGGCCATGGCGATCACCGTGGGCATCGGCGTCGGCTCGCTCAACTGCTACCTCTTCACCGCCTTCCCCGCGTGGGAGCGCGTGTGGTCCGTCATCACCCGGCCCCTGCTGCTCGTATCGGGGGTGATCTTCCTCTACGACACCCTTCCCGACCGCGCCCAGCCGGTGATGCTGTGGAACCCGCTGACCCACGTGGTCGGCGCGGCGCGCAAGGGCTTCTTCGCCACCTACGACGCCGATTACCTGATGCCGGTCTACGTGTTCTCGTTCGGGCTGATCTGCTGGGCCTGGGGGTTCATGCTGCTGCACCGCCACCACAAGGCGCTGATCAACAACTGACGGCTCAGCCCACCGCCGCGAACTCGCCCCGCGACCACTCGGCCAGCTCGGCCAACCCGTCGTCAAGGCTCCGCTCGGGAGCCCAGCCAAGGTCTTCCCGCGCCGCGCTGGTATCGGCCACGGCATAGCGGATGTCGCCCGGACGGAACGCCCCCGTCACCCGGTAATTCCCGGCATCCGCCCCCAGCAGCGTCAGCATCTTCTCGGCCACCTCGCGGATGGTCGTCGCCTCGCCTGCGCCGATATCCACGATGCGTCCGGGCACCTGCCCCACCACGCCCATCGCGTGGAACGCCCGCACCACGTCATCCACGTGCACGAAATCGCGCACGATCTCGCCATCCTCGAAGATGTTGAGCGTCTTTCCCTCCAGCACCTGCCGCGCAAAGATCGACAAGACGCCGGTATAGGGATTGTTGATCGACTGCCCCGCGCCATAGACGTTCTGCAACCGCAGGATGCCGACCTGAGTGTCGCTGCCCCAGAACGCCTGCTCCAGCAAATATTCCTGCATCAGCTTGGTCGAGGCATAAACCGAGGCCGGTGCCACCGGGCAATCGGCCTGCGTCGCCACCGGCACCAGCTTTCCGCCATCCGCGGCCCTCGGCGCAAAATCGCCCGCCGCCATCGCCGCCTCGTCCCGCGCGGGCGCCACCACGAGATGCCCCGCCTCGGTCCGGTGCGCGCCCTCTCCGTAGACAGACCGCGACCCCGCCAGCACCACCCGCCGCGGGCGCGCGGGCAACCGCCGCATCGCCTCGATAAGGTGGGTCGTGCCCATCACGTTGATCTCGGTATACCGCCCCGGCTCGTCGAAACTCTGGCCCGTCCCCGTCTCCGCCGCGAGGTGATAGACAACGTCGGGGTCCGCCGCCTCCAGCGCCGCGCCAAGCGCCGCCGCGTCGCGGATATCCGCCTCGATCAGCTTGGCATCGCAGGCCTTCACGCGGGCAAGGTTGCCGGGACAGCCCTCGTGCACCTGCGGGTGCAGGTTGTCGTATACGGTTACCTCGGCACTGTCCGCGAACGACGCGGCCAGCCGCGACCCGATGAACCCGGCACCCCCGGTGATGAAGACACGGGACGGTTTGATCGCGGACGCGTTGGACATGAAAGTACCTGCAAGCGGCAATATGGGACGCGCGCCCGTTTAGAGAGCACCCGCCCCAAGGGCAAGTGCTCCGCCCTGTCACCTGCGACATTCTGCCGCAGTCTAGCCGATCTTCCAGCCCCAGAACGCCGTCCCGTCGGCGGCGAAATAGCCCTGGTTCGCGCGCATGTAGCCCTGAAATTCAACCGTGTCGCCCGCTGTCAGCGCCGCCATGCCATGCACGTCCAGCGTGGTCTCCTCGGATTTGTGGGGGCCGGTATTCTCGCCATAGCTGCCGGTGATGACCGTGGTGTCATTAACAAGGAACCGCCCGCGCATGCGCACCGTCTCGGTCGTGTCCTGCTTGAACAGCAACGTGGCGTGAAAGGCATAGGTGCCGTCTTCGGGCGCGGTGAACAGCGACGTGACCGCATCGAACACACCCTGGTCGTTCGATTCCATCTGGTTGATGGCGATCCTCACCCACGTGGCTACCGGCGCGAAATTGTCGAAATTGGTGATGCCCTTGAACCGGGGCAGGTTCGGCAGGGTGACGCGCCCGGTGGCCCGGTCGGCGATCAGCGCGTCGTTGAAATTGGTCCCGTCCGTGGACAGGCTCAGGCGGAACGGGTCCGATCCGAACATGCCAAGGATCGCCTGCGTGACGTAATTCTCCTGCAACACGAGGCCAAGGTCGCTGCCGCCGGTCTCCCGGTTCAGCGTCTGGGTGAGCGCGCCGGTGCCCCCCTGCCCCGCCTCCAGCGCCGTCCACAGCGCGTTGTTCAGCCGCGCGGCAAACGGGTTCGCGGCGTCGGCGGTGGTGTTCAGGCCCAGCCGCGTGATCGCCTGCAAGGCACCCAGCGGCAGCCCGCCCCATGCCGTACCGTCATGCACGAAAACCGCGCCCGTACCCGACGACTGGCTGTCCGCGACATAGGCGATCCACCCCGCCACGGGGACATAGAACAGCCACGCTTCCCCGTTGAACGTCGTGACCTCTCCGGCATGTCCGGCCCATGCGCCGGTCGGTGCGGTGGGCAGGATGTAACTGTCGCCCGCGGCCGGGGCGGTCGGCGGGTCGGCAAGGTCATCGGCAAGGACACTCAACTGCACCAGCGTGTCCAGCGCCTGGATGGCCTCGTTATGGGTGACGTGCTTTTGCGCCTGCGCCGGGGCCAACAGGGGCAGCGACAGGGTCGGCGTGGGTTCTGACATCGCTCGGGGTCCTCGGCCTTTGGAAGATCGGGGCGCACCCTGCGCTGTCTTTCTTGCCGTGCCGGAAACGGGCCGCGCGGCCTGTTAACATTCGGGTCGGTGGCGAGGAGGTTTCGCGCGCGAAACCCCCGCCCTCAGCGCGGCTCCAGCAGCCGCTTGATCTCGGCCATGACAGCCTTGACCATATCGGCATCCACGGGCCGTCCCTCCAGCCGGATATAGTGGCCCCGGCTGTCGTAATTGCTGGCAATCGTGATCCCGTTGTCCAGCTTGTACCAGGTCGGCCCATGGCTGCTGGTCAGCGGCCCTTTCGGCTGCCGTGGCCGCCCTCCCCGGCCCTGCCCCGGCGCGTCCTTCAGCTGGGCGTCGGCCTGGTCCAGCACCGTCTCGATCAGCGCCCATTCGGTGGCCGGATCGGTGCCCCGCCCGGTGCCCAGAACCTCCCGCAGATCGCGGGTATAGCCTGCCCGAATCGCCGCCACGATCCGCAGCCCCTGCCGCTCGCTCAGAGCGGTCGGAAAAGACAGCATGTCCCCCAGTTCCTCGTGCAGTTCCGCGAAGGAGCGGATCTTGGACCGCTTCGATTTCGATCCCGTCGCATAGAGGTGATTCACCGCGTCTTCCAGCGTCTCGAACGCCCCGTGGCTGGCCGCCATGACCGCGATCCGGCCCTTCTCGTACTGGCTCAGATCCGCCCGGATCTCGTTCTCCTCGACCATCGCGACATAGGCCTTGGCCGGGGTCATGTCCTCCCGCACGAAGGCCTTGATCGTGCGGTGGCGCGGGTCGGCGGTTGCGGCCCACAACTCCCTCACCGCCTTCAGCCGCCGCCAGCCCGAAATCAGCCCGAATTTCTCGGTCTCGGTGGCGGGATGAAGGGGGAAAACCTCGATCGGCAGGCGGACGCCGTAGAGGTCGATGGACAGGCGCAGTTCTGCCATGTCGGCCTCGTCCGACCCGATCCTGTCTCGCATCAGCTCGTCCGCGACGATCTCGTCCACCGGGATTTCCTGGACCACCAGCCCGGCGGCGAGAGCTTCCCGGTAGCGATCCAGTTCGGCCTTGTCGGCCCGGTCGGTGGGCGAGGCGAGGGAGCCGGCGGCGGCCGCCTCGGCGGCGACCTGGGCGATGGGCGGGACGGGGCCAAGGCCGGGCGGGGCAGGGGAGGCGGAGGTTTCGCGCGCGAAACCCTCCTCCATCTCCTTAAGGTTGGCCTCGGTCGGGACCTCAAGACGCTTGCGCTTGGCCATGATCCGCCTCCCCGTTTTCACTCTCTGTTCCAGCCTGATTCATCTGCAAATCCCGCCACCACGACCCCAGCAGAAGCTCCTTGAACTCGGCATAGGTCCGGTCGAACGCCTCCCGCCCGCGGGTATAGGTTTCGCGGTTGAAATCGCGGTAATCGGCCTCGTAGATGCCGTTCACCTGCTCCCCGGCCTGACCCACCAGCGCGGTGTAGTCCTGCCGGTAGGCGTTCATGAAATCGCCGAAATAGGCCTGGATCACGTTGGCCAGATCGGTCTGCTGGGAGGCGTCGAAGCGGGTGATGACGGCGCGGACGACGTCCCATTCGAACTTCATCTCGGGCAGTCCCGCCGCCCGGCGCTGCGCGTTTTCACCCTCTTCGATCGACGCGAAGGTCGAGTAGAGCATGTCAAAAAACCGCCCCGTAGAGTCGAATTCGAGGAAGGACGCGCCGAGGGGCACCAGCAGGATATCGGCCGCCGCGAGAGCGTTGATCGTGAGGTAGCCAAGCGCCGGGGGCGTGTCGAGGATCACGAGGTCGTAGCGGTCGAGGATGCCGTCATTTTCCAGAAACCCGGTCAGTGCGTCCCAAAGGGGCCAGCCGCGCAGGGCCATGCGCCAGACGGGCACCTGGAATTCGGCCCAGTAGAGGTTCAGCTGGGCACCGATCAGGTCGATGTTGGGCCAGTGGGTCGGCTGGATGACGGAAGCCGAATCCGTCTCTAACGCGGCATTCAGGGTCTCATCGAGGGGCAGGGGGGCCTCTCCGCGCGCGGCGCGCACGCGGTTTTCCTCGACCACGTGGCGGGCGTAGTCCTTGGCCAGCAGCGGGAACACCGTTGACCATTCGTCGGGCACCTGCCCGCCGAGGATCGAGGTCATGGATCCCTGGCTGTCGAGGTCGATCACCAGCACCTTGTAGCCGTCGAGCGCGGCAGACATGGCGAGGTGCGCGGCGGTGGAGGTCTTGCCCACGCCGCCCTTGAAATTGGCGACGGCGGCGACCTTGGCCGGGAAGCCCTTGGGCCGCCACGGCAGGTATTCCTTGGTCGCAGCGCCTTCGGCGGCGAAGTGCTGGCGCAGCGTCAGGACCTCGTCGAGGGTGAACCACTTGGAGCCGCCCTGTCCCTCGCCCTGCGGCAGGTCGGGATTGAGGCGCAGCACGCGGCGGAAATGGGCGGGCGCGACGGGGATCAGGTAGCGGCAGATCTCCCATGTCGAGAACTTGCGCAGGCGCTTGCGCCCGTCGGGCGCATAGCCGCGTTTGGCGAGGTCGGTGCGGCCCCGTTCGGCAAAGGCGGCGGCGCGGGCGAAGCGGGCGGTATCGACCGGATCGCCAAGCCGCGAGGCCGCTGCCTGTGGCGAGATGTTCTGGTAGGGTGGGGGGGATTCGTCGGGATGTTTGGCCACGGCGCTGCTCCTGCCGGTGATGTCACGCGTTTTCGCGCAGATTGCATGAATGATGGCACATCGCGTGCGAAAAGGGAATCGCCACGTTCGACGGGATATGCGCCGGGGTTTCGCACGCGAAACCTGTCCAGATCCTGATTAAGAGAAGAAGATCACACCGTATAAAGTGTGGAATCTTTAGTTTGTTTAAGAGTCTTTAGGTGTGGGAAACGCTTTGCAATCAATGGGCTAGCCTCGTTTGGGTGCCGGGATACGGGGGGGCGGGTACCCGTTTGCGGGAGGAAAGGTGACCGTCTGCGGGAGGTGCGGAACCTGTCTGCGGGGCGGGGGGCACCGATTCGCGGGGGCCGGTGTAAGGGTCTGAAAGTGAGTCTGTTTTCAGTGGGGTAGGGGGTGCGGGCTGTTGGGCCGGGGTGGCAAAGGTATCCGTTTGCGGGATGGGTTTGGGGGTTGAGGTACCTGTTTGCGGGATATGTTGGCCGCTGTGGGATGGCGCGGAATCAAGGGCCTTGGCCCGCCGCGCATCGACGGGCCGCCCGCACGGCACGTCGATTTGGTTGGGCCTGGTGCGCCGCTGAGGCGGAGTGCGGGTTTGGCTTGAATAAAGTGTGCAGCGGATCGGGTGGATCGACGCGCCGCGGCCCGTCTGCGAGTGTCAGGCTCTGCATCCGCGCGGAATCAAGGCCGCAGGTCGCCGCGCATCGACGGGCCGGCCCCTCGGCCCGTCTGCAACCGTTGTCATAAGGAACCCACGGCAGCGTTGATCGCGGGTGCCTTTCGTGCAAGGGTACCTCAAAACCAGAACACAGCAGGCGCCCATGAGCAGGACCGCCCCGAACATCACCGAACTGACCGGAGCGCTGAGGCGCGAGGAGGTCAAGAAGCACGTCGCGGCGATCCACGTGTCGGGCAAGCTGTCGCTGTTGCAGCGCAAGCTGTCGAACGTGCTGCTGCTGAATGCCTATGACGCGCTGACCACGCAAAGCCGCCACCGGATCAATGCGCGCACGCTGTGCCTGATGATCGGTTACAACAGTAACGACACCGAGACGCTGAAGACCGCCCTGCGTGGCCTGGCCGAGACGGTGGCCGAGTGGGACATGCTGGACGACAGGGGCAAGCAGGAATGGGGCGTGTCGGCCCTGTTGAGTTACGCGACGCTGAAGGAGGGGGTGTGCGAATACGCCTATTCCCCGGCGCTGGCGGAAAAGCTGCATGACCCGAAGGTGTTCGCGCTGATCAACCTCAACATCCAGAAGCGGTTCACGAGCGGCCATGCGCTGGCGCTTTACGAGAATTGCTATCGGTTCGTGCGGACGCGGTCGACGGGGTGGTGGACGCTGGACGTGTTCCGGCGGCTGATGGGGGTGGATGGCAGCGCCTATTACGAGACGTTCAAGCACCTGAATGCCAAGATCATCAAGCCGGCGGTGGCGGAGGTGAACAAGACCTCGAACATCCAGATCGAGCCGGAATTCCGCAAGGAGGGGCGGGCGGTCAGTCACGTGCGGTTCCGTATCCGCGAGAACCCGCAGCTGGCGATGTTCGACATCGATGATGGCGAGGGCGTGCGGCAGGGGCAGGTCTACAAGGCGCTGGTGGGGCAGGGGGTGTCCGACCGGCTGGCGCGGCAGTGGATCGCGGAATACGGGGAGGATCACGTCGAGGGCAAGTTGCGGCTCTTGGATGCGGCAGAGGACGTGCGCGACCCGGCGCGGTACCTGAGCGCGGCGTTGCGGGACGATTACGCCCCGCCGCCCGCGCCGTCGCCCGAGGCGGTGGCCGCGGCGGAGCGCAGGCGGGAGGAGGCGGAGGCCGAGGCGGAAGAGGCTGATGCGCTGGACCTGGCGCGGCGCAGGAGGGCGGCGCGGATGGCGCGGGTGCGGGACGTGGCGGCGGCGCGCAACCCCACGCAGCGCGACAGCGACCGGCGGCTTTTCGCCTCGACCCTCGATGACGCGCTGGAGGCCGAGGATTTCCGGCGGCACGGCTGGGCGAGCGCGCTGAACGCGCGGGCGATCTTTGCCTTCTGGGAAGAGATGGCGCCGGGGCTGTTCGACGACATCGACGGGTCCTTGCCGGGAAAATAGGCGCGGTGGCAGACAATCGTGCAAGTGCGGCAAACCGGAGGTGACTCGCCATTGGGATGCTGTTAAGCACCCGCCCGGAAGATCATCGGAGACGATTTCAGGTGCTGATTGAAGACACGAAATTGAGCGGCGTGAAAATCATCACGCCGAAGCGGTTCGGCGACGCGCGCGGCTTCTTTTCCGAAAGCTGGAATCGCAAGGCGATGGAAGAGGCGGGCCTGTCCTATGACTGGTGCCAGGACAACCATTCGCTGTCGGCGAAGGTGGGCACGATCCGCGGCCTGCATTTCCAGGCGCCGCCGCATGCGCAGGACAAGCTGGTGCGCTGTGGCAAGGGTCGTCTGTTCGACGTCGCCGTGGACATCCGCAAGGGCTCTCCGACCTATGGCCAGTGGGTGGGAGAAGAACTGAGTTTCGAGAACGGCAAGCAATTGCTGGTGCCCGCGGGGTTCGCGCATGGTTTCGTCACGCGCGAGCCGGACACCGAGATCATTTACAAGTGTTCCGATTATTACGCGCCGGAGGCCGATGGCGGCATCCGGTGGGACAGCCCGTCGGTGGGGATCGACTGGGCGCTCGACGGGATCGAGCCGCTGTTGTCCGAAAAGGACGCGGCGGCCCCGGCCCTCGAGGATTTCGACAGCCCCTTCGTCTACCAGGAGTAGGACATGAAAATTCTGATTACGGGTGGGGCGGGCTTCATCGGCTCGGCCGTCGTGCGGTTGGCCGTGGCGCGGGGCCACGAGGTGGTGAACGTCGACGCGCTCACCTATGCCGCCTGCCTCGACAACGTGGCCGAGGCCGCGCAAAGCCCGAACTATGCCTTCGCGCAGGTCGATATCCGCGACCGCGCGGCGCTGGACAAGGTGTTCGACGAACACCAGCCCGACAAGGTCATGCACCTGGCCGCCGAAAGCCACGTGGACCGGTCGATCGACGGGCCGGGCGATTTCATCGAGACCAACATCACCGGCACCTTCAACATGCTGGAAGCGGCGCGGAAATACTGGGAAGGCAAGGGCCGGCCCGAGGATTTCCGGTTCCACCACATCTCGACCGACGAGGTGTTCGGCACGCTGGGCGAGACCGGCCAGTTCACCGAGGACACGCCTTACGCCCCCAACTCGCCCTACTCGGCGTCGAAGGCGGCGAGCGATCACCTTGTCCGCGCGTGGCACGAAACCTATGGCCTGCCGATCGTGATGACCAACTGCTCGAACAATTACGGGCCCTATCACTTCCCCGAAAAGCTGATCCCGGTCGTCATCCTCAAGGCGCTGGCGGGCGCGCCGATCCCGGTCTACGGGCAGGGGCTGAACGTGCGCGACTGGCTCTATGTGGAGGACCACGCCGACGCGCTGTTGCTGGTGCTGGAAAAGGGCAAGCTGGGCCGCTCGTACAACATCGGCGGCGAGAACGAGAAGACCAACATCGACATCGTCAAGACGATCTGCGCGATCCTCGACGAGAAGCGCCCCGGCAACGACAAGTACGAAGAGCAGATCACCTATGTGACCGACCGGCCCGGCCACGACCTGCGTTATGCCATCGATCCAAGCCGCATCCGCGACGAGCTGGGCTGGCGCCCGTCCGTCACGGTCGAGGAGGGGATCGAGAAGACGGTGCAATGGTACCTCGACAACGAGGAGTGGTGGCGCGCGTTGCAGAACCGCGACGGCGTGGGTGAGCGACTGGGCACCAAGGCCTGATCGCCACCGGGCCGATGCGGATCGCGTACCTGCATATCGGGATGTCCAAGGCGGGGTCGACGACCCTGCAATCGGCGCTCGACGCGGCGGATTTGCCCGACCACACGTGGCCGATCCCCAAGCCGCTGCGCCATGCGCCGCTTGTCCATCTTGGATTGCGCGCGTCGGCCCCGCGCGAGAACTTGCGGTGGATGCGTATCGCGCCGGAGGACGTGCCCGCCTTACGGAAGACCTATCGCGACCTGATGCACGAAACGCTGGCCAACCGTGACAAGCGCCATGTCGTGTTTTCCAGCGAGGTCATGGTGTCGTGGACGTTCCGCAAGGAAGATGTCGAAAGCGTGCGCGACAGGCTTGCGCCTTATGTCGATGGTTTCAGGATCATTGCCTATGTCCGCGACCCGATCGGATGGTCGCAAAGCGCGGCTGGCCAGAACATCAAGTTGGGGCTATTCGACACGATCAATCAGCACCTCTTTGCATACAAGCAGCGTCTGAAGATGTTCGACGACGTCTTCGGTGCGGAGAACGTGACGCTTGTTCCCTTCGACCGCGCGCAGATGCATGGCGGTGACATCGTGGCGGATTTCTTTCATCGCATCGGTGCGGGGATCGCGCCGCCGGACGTGCCCGCCGCCAACCCGGCGCACAACCGCGAGGAACTGGCGCTGATGATGGTGCGGAACCGGCAGGCGCTGGATTTCCGGGAACTGGGCAAGTCGATTACCGCCACACATATGGCGGTGTCGAACGCGTTGCGCGATTTCGGCAGCACGCCGTTCCGGTACGGCCCCGCGATGCGCCGCCGGATCCTTGACGAGACGGCAGAGGATATCGCGTGGGTCGAGGAGCGGATGGGCTACAGCTTCCCCGCGCGCGAGGACGAGGACGGGGTGGACAGCGACGAGGAGCTGATCGAAGAGGCCGCCGCGCTGGAGGCGAAATTCCGCGGGTTGTTGCTGGACATGCTGGACACCGAGCAGGACCCTCTGACACGGGTGGCGGAAACCGCTGACCTGATCCGGATGTTGCAGATGACCCGCGATCCGATCACGCAGAAGCGGATGAAGGTCAAGACCGACGCGCCCCGCCGGCCGCGCGGTTACAAGGAAGGGTGGGTGTGATGAAGATCCTGATGTTCGGCAAGACCGGGCAGGTCGCGACCGAGGTGTTGCGGAAAGAGCAGGTCGTGGCGCTTGGCCGCGACGTGGCTGACCTGTCCGATCCAGAGGCCTGCGCGGCGGCGATCCGCGATCACGCGCCCGAAGCGGTCATCAACGCCGCCGCCTATACCGCCGTCGACAAGGCCGAAAGCGACGAGGACGCGGCGCGCGTCATCAACGGCGAGGCGCCCGGAGCGATGGCACGGGCCTGCGCCGATCTTGGCATCCCCTTCGTCCATATCTCGACCGATTACGTGTTCGACGGGGCAGGGGAGGCGCCGTTTTCGACCGATCATCCGACGGGCCCGCTGGGGGCCTATGGCCGGACCAAGCTGGCGGGGGAGGAGGCGGTGCGCGCGGCGGGCGGGCCGCACGCGATCTTCCGCACCTCGTGGGTGGTGTCGGCGCATGGCAACAACTTCGTCAAGACGATGCTGCGGCTGGGGGCCGAGCGTGACCGGCTGACCATCGTGGCCGACCAGGTGGGCGGGCCGACGCCCGCCGCCGACATCGCCGATCTGTGCCTCGCCGCCGCGCGGCAGCTGGTCGAGGATCCGGGCAAGACGGGCACCTATCACATCTCGGGCGGGCCGGATGTCAGCTGGGCCGATTTCGCGCGGGAGATCTTCCGGCAGGCGGGGCTGAGCCCCGAGGTGGTGGACATCCCCACCAGCGACTTCCCGACCCCCGCAGTGCGCCCGGCCAACAGCCGGATGGACAACTCGACCACCAAGGACACCTTCGGCCTCGACCGCCCGGACTGGCGCGCGGGGCTGACCGATATTTTGCAAGACCTGGGAGCATTGAAATCATGACACAACGCAAGGGCATTATTCTTGCCGGCGGATCGGGCACGCGGCTCTATCCGATCACCCAAGGCGTGTCGAAGCAGCTATTGCCGATCTACGACAAGCCGATGATCTTCTACCCGCTGAGCGTGCTGATGCTGGCGGGCATCCGCGAGATCGCGATGATCACCACGCCCGACGACCAGGAGCAGTTCAGGCGCCTGCTGGGCGACGGGTCGCGGTACGGTGTGCAGATCACCTATATCACCCAGCCGTCGCCCGACGGGCTGGCGCAGGCGTTCATCCTCGCCGAGGACTTCCTTGACGGTGCGCCGTCGACGCTGGTTCTGGGGGACAACATCTTCTTCGGTCACGGCCTGCCGGACCTGTTGCGCGCCGCCGACGAGAAGCCGACCGGCGCGACCGTCTTCGGCTACCAGGTGGCAGATCCCGAACGCTATGGCGTGGTGGCCTATGACGACGACGGCAAGGTGACGGCGATCATCGAGAAACCCACCGTTCCGCCGTCGAACCACGCGGTCACGGGCCTCTATTTCGTCGACGGCACCGCGCCGGAAAAGGCCCGCGCGGTGAAACCGTCGGACCGGGGCGAGCTGGAGATCACCACGCTGCTGGAGATGTACCTTGAAGAGGGCGATCTGGACGTGCAGCGGATGGGGCGCGGTTTCGCGTGGCTCGACACCGGCACGCACGGGTCGCTTCTGGATGCGGGCAACTTCGTGCGCACGCTGCAGAACCGGCAGGGGCTTCAGACGGGCTGCCTTGAAGAGATCGCCTATGACAACGGGTGGATCGAGACGGACGGCCTGAAACGGCAGGCCGAACTGATGAAGAAGAACAAGTATGGTGCCTATTTGCAGTCGTTGCTATAAGCCCCCGACCTTTTTCCGGGCCGGGCTCCACCCCTGCGGTACCCGGCCCGCGAACTGCCTGAAAGGCTGCGCATGACCACTCGCAAACTTCTTGGATTCGGACATTCGCATCTTGGCTCGGTGCAGGCGGCCTTCACGCGGGCCAGCCGCGCGGGCGAGTTTCCGGGCGTGGAGGCGCAGTTCGTGCGCCTGAACACCAAGCCCTTCCAGCCCAATTTCGACACGTTGCAACCGCGCGCGGTGGCGGCGCTGCCCGACCGGCAGCGCGCCAAGGTCGAGGCGCGGATGCGCGCGCCCTCCGCGATGCTGACCGATCCCAAAGGCCGCATCCGCGTGCTGACAGAGGCGCTTGAACGGCGCATGTCGCATGTCACCACGCGGGCCGAACCGGACGCGATCCTGCTGATCTGCATGGGCAACGAATACAACGCCATGGCGATGCTGGAACATCCGCGGCCCTTCGATTTCGACCTGCCGGGCAGCGGCATCGACGTGCTGGATGACCGCGAGATCATCCCGACCGAGATGATGCGCGCCCAGATGCAGTACCAGGCCGAGCGCAACGTGCTGCTGTTCTGGCGGTTCTTCAACGCCACGACCGATCGGCCGCTATACGTGCAGCCGCCGCCGCCGCCGATCGCGTCCGAGGCGCATATCCTGTCCTATCCCGGTTCCTTCGCCGAGCGCGCGAAGAAAAGCGGGATCACGCCGATCTCGGTCCGGCGCAAGATGTGGCTTCTGTATTGCGATGTCCTGCGCGAGGCCGCGCAATCGGGCACCAACAGCCATTTCGTGGACCTGCCCGATGTCGTCTTTGTCGACGGGACGCTGGCCAAGCAGTTCTGGCAGGAAGACCCGACGCACGGCAACGTCGATTACGGCAAGGTGGTGCTGCGTCACCTGATCGGCACCGCATTGCCCAACGTGGTGGAGGCCTGAGCGATGACCAATCCCTATTCCGGCCTGCCCGACCATTGCTTCTGGAGCCGCAGCCATCGCGGCCGCGCCCGGCCCGAGATCGATCCCGTCGTCAAGGGCGGCTTCACGCTGACGCCCGAGATGAAGATCGCCACCGCCGGCAGCTGTTTCGCGCAGCACATCGCCAAGCACCTGCAAGGTGCGGGATACAATTACTTCGTGACCGAGGACGCGCATCCGGTGATCTCTCCGGTGGTGGCGCGGCAGTTCGGTTATGGCGTCTTCTCGGCCCGGTACGGCAACATCTATACCGTGCGGCAGTTGTTGCAGCTGGCGGGCCGCGCCTTTGGCGAGTTCACCCCGGTCGAGGACGTGTGGGAGGTGGACGGCGGGTTCGTCGATCCGTTCCGCCCCAACGTGACCGAGAAACCCTTTCCGACGATGGAGGCGTTCACCGCCGCGCGCGAGGCGCATTATGCGGCCGTGCGCGAGATGTTGACCGAGGCGGACGTGTTCGTCTTCACGCTGGGCCTGACCGAGGCATGGGTGAGCCGCGAGGACGGCACCGTCTTTGCCATGGCACCCGGCGTGGCGGGCGGCACGTTCGATCCCGAACGCCACGAGTTCCACAATTTCACCGTGGACGAGATCGTGCAGGATTTCACCGATTTCGCCACCGGCCTGCGCACGGCCAACCCGGATGTGAAGATCCTGCTGACGGTCAGCCCCGTGCCGCTGATCGCGACCGCGCGCGAGGATCAGAGCGTGATCACCGCCACCGCCTATTCCAAGGCCGTGCTGCGCGTCGCGGCCGAGCAATTGTCGGCCACCGTGCCCGATTGCTTCTATTTCCCGTCCTACGAGGTCATCACCGGCAACCATGCCGGCGGCGACTATTTCGCGTCCGACCTGCGTGACGTGGAACCTGCTGGCGTCGCCCACGTGATGAGCCTATTCATGCGCCACTATACCGAGGCGGGGGCAGAGGCCGCGCCCGAGGTCAAGGACGGCGATCCCCGTTTCGAGGACGAGGTGCAGGATATGCTGGACGTGATCTGTGACGAGTTGATGATCGAGAAGAGCGTGAGCAGCTAGATGAACGACACTTCCCAGCCGGCAAAGGTTGTCGGCCTCTATTCCTTCCCCAAAAGCGGCAATACGTGGTTGCGGGCGATCATCGCCGGGGCGACCGGCATGCCGATGGGTCCGGGCGTGATGCAGAAATACGTGACCGACACGCATTTCGGCAAGGTGATGGAGAACCCCTGGGCCTTCCAGGGCAAGGACTGGTATTTCTACAAGTCGCACCACGCGACGCTTCTGGCCGAGGATGACGGCCAGCCGCTGCACACCGACAAGGTGGTGCAGATCTATCGCCATCCGCTGGACGTGTTCTGCAGCTATCTCAACTTCGTGTCGAAGAACGTGTCGCCCAAGGCAGGCAAGTCGCTGCCTTTCCAGTTCGACAAGGTCGAGGATCTGACGCCCGAGCAGATGGAAGAGCTGTTCGGCATCTTCCTCGAACATGCGACGCTGGTGCCGCAGAACCGCGCCTTCGGCAGCGTGTTCGACCATTTTGCCAACTTCACCAAGCTGGGCGAGACGATGCCGGTGCATATCCTGCGCTACGAGGACCTGTACGACGATTTCGAAGGGTCGGTGATGGGGATGTGCGATTTCCTCGGGCTGGAGAATATCGACATCAACAGCGTCTACCGCACGTCGGACCGGCGCACCAAGCAGAACGGGAAGTTCTTCTGGAAGCGGCAGAAGGACAATTACCGCAACTTCCTGAACGACGACCAGATCGCGCGGTTCAAGGCGAAGTGGGCCCCCGAGATGCGCGCGATGGGGTACGACGCGGACTGAGCGCCGCGCGGGGCGGGGCGGATCTGACAGGACAGGGCAGGGCCGGGCATCACCATGACGGAACAGATCACGGCGATCTACGCCATCGGCAAGGGCCTGAACGAGGACCGGGTGATCCGGCTGGCGCTGGAGCGCCTGTCGCGGATGTGCACCCGCGTCATGGTCATCGCCGAGGCCACCCAACTGGCCCGCGTGCGCGAATTCGCCGAGAAGATCGCCGGTGTCGAATTGTCCGAGATCGAAGGCGCGCATGCCACGCCCATGGCGGCGTGGCGGCAGGGGTTGATCGCGCTGTGGGACGAGGGGCCGGTCACGGCGCCGGTCCTGCTGACGGGCGCCACCGCGTTCGGCCCGGTCTGGCGCGAGGGCACGCCGCCGTCGCTGGCGCTGCCCGAAGGCGCGGGCGTGCTGGCGCCCTACTGGCACAATTGCAAGCTGGACGTGCGGTTCAAGACCGCGGTGCCCGACCGGGTGCCGCAGCTTGATTTCACCGTGATCGGCCCGGACGTTCTGGCCGATCCGAAGGTGCAGGCCTTCTGGCGCGGGTTCAAACCGTCGGGCGATGCGTGGCGCGACATGACGCACGGGATCGTGCCCTTCGGCGCGCTCCTGGAGGCGCAGGCCCACGCGGTGGCCTACCCGATGGAGGATGATGCGCTCGGTTCGATCGAGCCGCGCTATTTCGAGGTCGACCTGACCTTGAGGCACGGCGCGCCCTGCATGGCGTCGTCGATCCTGCTGCTTGATCCGCTGATCCACGACCTGAACGCGATCAACCTGCGCGGCGCGCTGGACGATCTGCGGCAGGCCGACCCGGACCTTTATGCCGCGATCATCCGGTTCGCGACGCGCTTCGTGAAGGCGCGCGATTTCGCGACGCTGGCCGACCAGTACCAGGTCGTGCCGCACCGCGCTTACAACCCCGACAAGACGGCATGGTCCTTCGGCCCCTACGCCGTCTTCATCCACGCCTATTACGCCGACATGATGCCCCAGTTCTGGGAGCTGATCGAACGGCTGCCGGGCGAGTTCCACCTGTTCATCACCACCGCGACCGAGGACAACGCCGCCCTGATCCGCGATTTCCTTGCCGACAAGGGATGGCCCGCCGAGGGCGCGGGCGAGGTGCGCGTGGTGGAGCAGAACCGGGGGCGGGACATGTCCTCCCTCTTCATCACGTGGCGGGACGTGGCGCGGTCGGGCGAGTACGAGGTCGCGCTGCGCCTGCACTCGAAACGCACGCCGCAGGTCGCGCGGCAGGTGGGCGAAAGCTTCAAGGCGCACCTGTTCGACAACCTCGTGCCCTCGACGCCGTATGTGCAGAACGTGCTCGACCTGATGGAGGCCGAACCGGATATCGGCCTGATGATCCCGCCGGTGATCCACGTGGGGTTCGGGACGCTGGGGCATGCGTGGTACAACAACAAGCAGGCGCTCGCCGATCTGGCGGGTGAGATGTATATCGACGTGCCGCTCGACGATCACACGCCGGTGGGCGCCTATGGCACCATGTACTGGTTCCGCCCCGACGCGCTGTGGAAGATGTTCGACTGGAACTGGAAGTGGTCGGACTACAATGCCGAGCCGCACCACATCGACGGCGGCCTTGCCCATGTGCAGGAACGGCTGATCGCCTACGCCGTGCAGGATCGCGGGTACCGCACCGTGCAGATGATGACGCCCGACACCGCCGCGCGGAATTACGGGCGGCTGGAATACAAGGCCCAGTTGTTCGCGTCGCAATTCGTGTCGAACAACGTGCTGGACCAGCAGGTCGAGATGGAGGTGCGCGGCACCACCTTGCGCGGCACGATCTATCGCAGGTTGCGCGAAACCTATGGCAAGGTGTTGCGGCGCTGGCCTCAATCGCGCAACGCGCTGAAGCCGTTCAAGAACGTCGCCGTGACGCTTCTGATGAACCGCCGCCCCTGAGCGCAATCCCGCCATTCGATTGACGCAGGCGCATGGTTCGGCATAGCGTCCGCGTCCAGACAACTCCCGTGTTCCGAGTGTTCCGCCCATGCCGCGACCTTTCTTGCTGTTCCACACGCCCCAGTCAGGGTCCGACGCCCTGACGGCGCTCTTGCGCGCGCATCCCCAGCTTGGGCTGCACGGGCGGCTGTTCCAGCGTGCGGCGCTTCCGGGTGGCGTGCCGCAGACCGCCGAGGGCCGCGCGGCCTTCATCGAGGGGTTCTGGGGCGAGGCGGCAGGGCCGAAGGAGCAGGGACGCACCCGCGGCCTGACGATCTGCGTCGAGACGCCCAAGCGCGACATGGCCATCGACGACCCGGTGATCACGACCCTTGCCGGGTACGATCCCGCCATCATCGTCCTGCGCCGTGACAACTGGGTGCACCAGGCGCTGGACCGCGCGGCGCTGAAGCGCGGCAAGCGCGGCAAGCTGCCCGAGATCAGCGCGCAGGTCTTTGACCAGGCGTTGCGCGACGTCCGGCAGGGATACGCGGTGATGGACCAGATGCTGGAGCGGTTCGGCCCGGTTCTGGAGCTGAGTTTCGAGGAGCTGGTCGACGACCGCGCCGACACCGTGACGCTGGCCCTGAACCATCTGGGCCTTGATCCCGCGCAGCGCGACGCCGCCGCCGAGGTGCCCGAGATCGCCGATCTGCCCGAGCTGGAGAAGGTGATCGCCAACCCCGACACGCTGCGCACGATGCTGACCGGGACCGAGCTTGACGGCTTCGTCTAGGCCCGGAACCGCCCGGATGGTTGAATAAAATCGTCACCGAAAGACGCATTTCCGTCCAGCTTCGCCCGCGCTGCTGACGGGCTTTGCCCCGACGGTCCCCCCAACGAGCACGCAAGAGCAGTTGGGGCACAGGCACCATGGAGATCGCGTACCGGGCGCTGTTGCCGCGCGGGATTTTCGAGCAGTCATCACCGACCACCGATCTGGAGATCGTGACGCTGGGGGGCGAGACCTTCCTTGTCGTGGCCGACAGCTGGGTGAACGGCGTGAGCCTGTACCGGGTGACGGCGGGCGGCGCGGTGCAACTGGCCGACCAGCAGACCCACGCCCGCAACACCGGCGTCTTTTCGGGCGTCGACATCACCCAGACCACCTATGGCGGCGAGGACCGGGTGCTGGTGGCGCTGAACGGGCTGGACGGCGTGCAGCGCCACGTGCTGGACGGCACCGGCGGCGGCGGGCTGCCCGGACAGGCGGAGCAGGTGAGTTTCGCGGGCCAGGTGGCGCGGGACGCGCACACCGTCACGGCGTGGGGTGACTACGTCTATGTCGGGCACGAGGAAGGCGGCATCTCGGTCTACGAGGGCAATGCGAGCGGTGCGCTGACCTATCGCCAGACCGTGGGCACCGGGCTGAACCATGTCGACGCGCTGGTCGCCTTCGACCGGGGCGCGCAGCCTTACGTCGTGTCGGCCAGCGCCTCGGGGAACGAGGTGACGCTGTGGCGAATCACCAGTGACGGGCGGTTGCAGGCGGCGGACGTGGTCGGCCCGCAGGAAGGGCTGGGCGCGGACACGCCCACCGCGCTGGAGGCGGTCACGGTCGGTGGCGCGACCTACGTGATCGTCGGCGCGGCGGGGTCGTCCACCCTGTCGGTGCTGGAAGTGCGCGGCAACGGCACCTTCGCGCTGACCGATCACGTGCTGGACGACCGCGGATCGCGCTTTGGCGACGTGGCGACCATCGCCACGGTGGAACGCGACGGGCAGGTCTTTGTCGCCGCCGGCGGGCCGGATGACGGGGTGAGCCTGTTCCTGCTGGCTCCCGGCGGGCTGCTGGTGCCGCTCGCCCATGCCGAGGACACGCTGGACGCGCCCCTGCAGAACGTGGTGTCGGTGGAACTGGCCGCGCATGATGACGGGCTGACCCTGTTTGCCGCGTCCGAGACCGAGCCGGGCGTGGGCTTTTTCGACGTCGATCTGACGGGGTTCGGCGGGGTGTTCACCGATACCGATCTGGATGACGCGCTGGTCGGAACCGGGCAGGCCGACATCCTGTTCGCGGGCGAGGGCGCGGACACGCTGACCGGCGGCGCGGGAGCCGATACCTTCGTCATCCTGCCCGGAGAGGACCGCGACCGCATCGCCGATTACCGCATCAATGCCGACGTGATCGATTTGTCCTTCATCCCGCTGGTGCATTCGCTCGCCGACGTGCAGGTCGTGCCCACGGCGAACGGTGCGCGGGTCACCGTGCGGGGGCTCGAATTCGACGTGATCAACGCGCTTGGCGGGTCGCTGGATGCCGATGACATCACCTTCAGCTACGGCCCCGCGCATTACGTCTACCCCCTGACCGACCCCGATGGCGGGTCGAGCGGCGGCGGATCGGGTGGTGGCGGCTCGGGTGGTGGCGGCTCGGGTGGCGGCGGCTCGGGTGGCGGCGGTTCAGGAGGATCGGGCGGCGGCGGTGGCGGGTCCGGTGGCGGTTCTGGCGGTGGCACGGGTGATGGCGACACCATCACCGGAACCGAGAACCGGGACGTCCTGTCAGGCGGGCCGCGGGGTGACATGATCTATGGTCTCGGCGGCAACGACGTGCTGATGGCGGGCGAGGGCGGCGACATGCACGATGGCGGCGACGGCAACGACACCGTCGATTTCAGCCAGGTCGCGGGGCGGGTCCTGGTGGACCTGAAATTCGACGTCTCGACCGCCTCTTTCGCGCGGTTCTTCCAGTACGGCGACGTGGCCGGTGACGCCTATGTCTCGATCGAGCGGTTCGTGGGCGGCGACTACGCCGACAACCTGCGTGGCAGCGACGGCAATGACAGGCTGGTGGGCGGTGGACGCAGTGACCGGCTGTACGGGCGCGCGGGCAACGACCGGCTGGAGGGTGGCGCGGGGACAGACGCGCTGTACGGCAACCGGGGTGCCGACACGATGATCGGCGGCGACGACGCCGGCCGCCGCGACCGGTTCATCTATTTCAACGTCAACGAAAGCGAACCGGGCGACAACCGCCGCGACGAGATCCTCGATTTCGTGCCCGGCGAGGACCGGATCGAGATCAGCAGGTTCGACGCCGACATCACGCAGGGCGGCAAGCAGCGGTTCGATTTCATCGGGCAGGACGCCTTTTCCGGCACCGCCGGAGAACTGCGCGCGGCATGGGACGCGGGCGCGGGAATGACGCTGGTTCAGGCCGATCTGGACGGTGACGGCGACGCCGATTTCGAGATTGGCCTGTGGGGCAATCTGACGCTGTCGGCGGGAGATTTCCTGCTTTGAGACCCGGCGCGGTAGACGCTTCACGAACCCCTTGGTAGACACGTCCAACACCCGGAGCCGATCCGGGCCGTGGGAGCCGCCCCGCGCGCGGCCGTGAGAGTTCGAGGAGTTCAGCCGTGGCCGCAACGACAACCACCAGCAACGTGACCTATAACGGGTCGAACGTGTATATCGACGCCCTGTTCTGGGGCGGCGCGTGGAGCAGCCCCGGCCCCGGCACGCTGATCGAATACTTCCTGCAAAGCGGCGCCGATCCGTTCAACTTCAACGGGATCACCAATGCGCCCGCCTGGTCCGCCAGTGATATCGCGGCGCTGCAGGCCGCGATGCAGACATGGATGGACGTTGCCAACATCACCTTCTCGCTGACCAACGTCGCCAACGATGCCGACATCTGGTACTGGCAGGGCCCGGTCAACGAAGTGCAGGCGCTTGGCTGGCACGAGGTGCCCGATACCAACTCGATCGAACCTCTGTACGGCGTCTTTGCCTTCAATGCCGACGGCTGGACGCCGCAGGGTCTGCAGCCCGGCGGCTACGGCTTCCTGACGCTGGTGCACGAGATCGGCCACGGGCTGGGCCTTGCCCACCCCCACGATTTCGGCGGCAACAGCGGGCGGTTTCCGGGCGTGACGGCGGAATTCGACGATTACGGCGATTTCAACATCAACCAGGGCATCTTCACCGTCCAGAGCTATAACGACGGCTGGCCGACGCAGTACCCGCAGCACAGCGTCGCCAACGGGTTCGAGAATTACGGATATGCCTCGACGCCCATGGCGCTCGACATTGCCGCGATCCAGGCGATCTATGGCGCGAACATGAACCACAATACCGGCAACGACACCTACACGCTGCCGGACAGCAACGGGTCGGGCACGGCGTGGATGTCGATCTGGGACGCGGGCGGGACCGACATGATCACCGCCGCCGGATCGACGCGCGATTTCACCATCGACCTGCGCGCAGCGACGCTGGTGAACGAGTTCGCGGGCGGATACGTGTCGTTTTCGGACGGGATTGTCGGCGGATTGACGATTGCCAACAACGTGGTGATCGAGAACGCGCGCGGCGGCGAGGGCGACGACACGATCAACGGCAATGACACCGCCAACACGCTGGAAGGCAATGGCGGGGGCGACAGCGTGTCGGGCCTTGGCGGCAACGACATGCTGATGGGGAATGCCGGTGACGATATGTTGCAGGGCGGCGCGGGCAACGACACGCTGGACGGCGGCGCCGGGGGCGATGCGCTGGATGGTGGCACCGGGTACGACATCGCGTCCTATGAAAGCGCGACGCGGTCCGTCCGGGTCGATCTGCAGAACCCCTCGATCAGCTTCGGCGACGCGGTCGGCGACAGCTTCATGGATATCGAGGAGTTCCAGACCGGCGGCGGCATCGACCAGCTGCGCGGCGATGCGGGCGACAACATCTTCCGCACCGGCGGCGTCAGCGACCGCCTGTATGGGCGTGCGGGAGACGACATGCTGTTTGGTGAGGCCGGGGCGGATGCGTTTTACGGTGGCCTCGGTGCGGACATCATGACCGCCGGTGACGATGCCGGACGGCGCGACCGCTTCATCTATTTCAACGCGGCGGAATCGGGCGTGGGCGCGGGCAACCGCGACGTCATCACCGACTTCGTCAGCGGCGAGGACCGGATCGAGTTGAGCCGGATCGATGCCGACACCACGCAGGGCTTCAAGCAGGCCTTCACCTTCGTCGGCAGCGCCGCGTTTTCCGGCACGGCAGGCGAATTGCGGTACGAGCAGAGCGGCGGCGCGACCATCGTGCAGGCCGACCGCGACGGCGACGGCGCGGCGGATTTCGAGATCGAGCTGACCGGCACCATGACCCTTCAGGCCACCGATTTCCTGATCTGACCCAAAGACAAGCGGAGGGCTTTCCATGCCGACAATGACCGTGTCGGGTGATCTGAACGCGCGGATCACCCAGTTCCAGACCGCGTTTGACGGCGGCATCGCGCGCGGATCGGGGTCCAGCATGTCGGTCAGTTCCGGAGCGTCGGCGACCGTGGCGCTGTCGGGCAGCGGATTGAGCGTCGCGTCGAGCGGGTCGACCTTCATCAACGGCACCGTCAACGAGATGGTATTGCAGGAGCTGGACCTCAACAACATCCCCGATTTCTTCATCTGGCTGACCATTTCCGATATCTCGGAAAGCGGGGCGAACCTGTTTGAGCTGATCGAGAGGACCTCCACCACAGCGACGGGCCGCTTCGACGAGGCGTATTTCGCCGATTTCCTCGCCGGGGAGGATTGGGCGATCACCGGGGAGGACGGTGACGACACCATCGCGCCGGGGGTGGAGATCTCGCTGGGTCGCAACGACACGATTGATGGCGGGGCCGGCGATGACAGCCTTGATGGCGGCGCGGGCCGCGACGTGGTGCTGGGCGGGACGGGCAACGACACCATCGTCGCCGCAGGGTCGGACGACGTGGATGCGGGCGCAGATGACGACCTGATCCTCGCCGACCGCACGATGGACGGATCGGTCGACGGCGGCGCGGATTCCGACACGCTGCGCCTGCTGGCCTCGGCCGATGGCGTGGCGGTCGATCTGGCGGCGGGCACCTTCGGCGCGGGCGGCACCGTCGCCGGGATCGAGGTGGTCGAGGCGCTTGGCACCGGCGACGACACGCTGACGGGCGATGACGGCGCCAACCGGCTGCTGGCCGATGGCGGCGCGGACCTGTTGCAGGGCGGCGCGGGCATCGACACCCTGCAGGGCGGCGACGGCGACGACACGCTGGACGGCGGGGCAGGGGCCGACGTGCTGGAAGGCGGCGACGGGTACGATGTCGCCTCTTACGAAAGCGCGACGCGCTCCGTCCGGGTCGATTTGCAGAACCCCGCGATCAGCTTTGGCGACGCGGTGGGCGATACGTTCGTCGATATCGAGGAGTTCCAGACCGGCGGCGGCATCGACCAGTTGCGTGGCGATGGCAGCGAAAACATCTTCCGCACGGGCGGCGTTTCGGACCGCCTGTATGGGCGGGCAGGCGATGACATGCTCTTCGGCGAGGCCGGGGCGGATGCGTTCTATGGCGGGCTTGGCGCGGACACCATGACCGCCGGTGACGATGCTGGGCGGCGCGACCGGTTCATCTATTTCAACGCCGCGGAATCCGACGTGGGCGCGGGCAACCGGGACGTGATCACCGATTACGTACCGGGCGAGGACCGGATCGAGTTGAGCCGCATCGACGCCGACATCACCCAAGGCTTCAAGCAGCGGTTCGATTTCATCGGTGACGCGGCATTTTCGAACACCGCTGGCGAACTCAGGTTCGAACAGCAGGGCGGCATCACGCTGGTGCAGGCCGACCGCGACGGTGACGGCATTGCCGATTTCGAGATCGAGCTGACCGGCACGCTGACGCTGACCACCGACGACTTCCTGATCTGACTACCGGGGCCGGATGACCGGCCCCGCGACCCGCCATATCACCGGAGCCCTTTGCCCATGACCGTTACCTCGCTGCACGCCATTACCGGGATGCTGACCGTTCAGGCGACCTATGACGACGCGCCGCAACTCTACCTCGATTTCAACGGCGACGTGACCTCGGCGGGTCTGAGCATCGTCGATCTTGGCGGGTTCCTTCCCTCCGGGTCGAGCGACTTCTTCGACGCGCAGGGGGTGTTCCAGGGGGGCAATATCTACGTGTCGCCCGAGGGGCGGGCGCAGGAATTCCTGAACGCGCTGGCCTTCCTGGAGCTGGGTTTCGTGCCGCCGGGCCTGACGGTGAACGACTTCCTGCCCGAGATGGACACCAAGCCGGCCGAGGCGGCGGCTTACCTATCGGACGGGTCGGGCGCGGGGGAAACGGGCACGCTTTACCTTGCCATTCGCGGCACCGACAACCTTGTCGACGCGACCATCGGCGGGCAGTCCTTTTCGCCCTCGGGGCAGGCCGAATACTTCATGATGCTGAAACCGTTCTTCGACGCGGCGCGCGATTACGCGCTGGCCAACGGCATCGACACCATAGTGGTCACCGGCCATTCGCTGGGCGGGGCCGTGGCTGACCTGTTCAGCCTGTTCCTCAAAGAAGACTGGGACGCGGATTTTGCCACCGTGTCGGTCGTCTCGGTCGCGTCGCCGGGGCTTGCACCGGGCGTGTCCGACGCGCTTGGCGCGCTTCTGGGCGTGCCGCCTGCCAGCCGCCCGCAAGCGGACGCGAACGGCGAATACACCCGGCCCGACGGTCACATGAACTTTGCCAATTCCGAGGACATCGTGTCCTTCCCCGAGGTGATGCCGCAGGGCAGCTACCTTGTCGCCGACGTGCTGCGCGCGAACCAGTCCATCGCCGACCCGGTGGTGTTCGACCAGACCGCGTTCGACGGCACCGACGTGGACCTCGCCACCAACACCTACGGCGACGAGCATGGCGATTTCCTTTATACCATCACGATCGCGGGCTATTACATCGGGCGGCCCGACATCTCCGCGGCCGAGGATGCGGTGGGCACGCGGGTGCTGGTGGGCGACGAGTTTCCCAACACGCTGACCGCCAACGGCGAGGGGCACCTGCTGGGCTACCTCGGCAACGACCTGCTGATCGGCAGCGACCTGTCCGAGACGCTGCAGGGCGGCGACGGCGACGACACGCTGGAAGGTTTCGGCGGCGCCGACTGGCTGCTGGGCGGACAGGGCACCGACATCGCCGATTACAGCGGCGCGGGAGGCCGGGTGCTGGTCGACCTGCAATCGGACGTGTCCGGCGCGGGCTTTGCCCGGTTCTTCGATGCGGGCGCGGGGGCCGGCGCGCGGTTCGACGGGGTGGAGAACGTCACCGGCGGCGCGTTCGCCGACAACTTGCGTGGCGACGGGGCCGCGAACGTGCTGTCGGGCGGCGGCGTCAGCGACCGCCTGTATGGCCGCGCGGGCAACGACACGCTGGATGGCGGCGCGGGGGCCGATGCGTTCTACGGCAACCTTGGCGCGGACGAGATGACGGGCGGGCCGGGCGCCGTGCGCGACCGCTTCATCTATTTCCAGGCGAACGAGACCGGCGTGGGCCCCGGCAACCGCGACGTGATCACCGATTTCACCCCCGGCGAGGACCGGATCGAGTTGTCCCGGATCGACGCTGACATCACCCAAGGGTTCAAGCAACGGTTCGACTTCGTCGGCGACGCCGCCTTTTCCGGCACGGCGGGCGAATTGCGGTTCGAACAGCAGGGCGGGATCACCGTCGTGCAGGCCGACCGCGACGGCGACGGCGTCGCCGACATGGAGATCGAACTGACCGGCACGCACACGCTCACGGTGGACGATTTCCTGATATAATCGACACACGCACGATGGAGAGGGCCAGCCATGACACGCAGCATGCTCGATGGCGGCAGTGTCCAAACGCTACACGAGCTGATCCCCCGCAGCGATGGCACCTACAGCGTGCTGGTCGAGCTGTTCTTCCCAAGAGACCACGATTTCGGCGGCAGCATCATCACCAGCACCGTTTGGGCCGAAAGCGTTCTGAGCGTCGATGCCGCGGGCCAGCCAGGCCAAGCGGTCACGCTGAACGAGGTCGACGACCTTTACGATGACGCTGAATTCACGGATGCCTTTGTCGCGCTGGAACTCGGGACCGGCACGCTGGTCGTGTCATGGGGCGCGTTCCTTCCGGATGCCGAAACTGCGTATACGCGTACTTACCTCCTGCGCCCCGATCAGGCGCCAGAACAGATTGCGACGCTGGACTATTCCGATGTGTATTCCGGGGCGGAAATCACCCTGTCGCACACGCCGAATGGCGGCTTCGCGCTGGGTCATCTCGATCCGTATTCCAGTGCTATCGTGTTCGAGACGTTCTTCCAGACCGGCGGCAATACCGGATCGACGCTGAATGTTCCCTCTCCCGCTGACGGCTATGTCGATTACGGCAGCGTGATGGTCCCCCACCCCGTGGGCGGCGTCGTGGTGGTCGGGGAGATGTTCAGATACGGCCCCGACGACGAAGAGGTCCTGTTCGTCCAGCGCTACGCGCTTGACGGGCAGGAGTTGTCGGACCGGATCGTGGTGAGCGGCTATACCTCGGCCAGCCATGTCACGCTGCATCCCGACGGGTTCCTTGCCATGCTGGCCACGGATACCCGCGACCGCACCTATTTGCTGACGCTGACGCTGGAAGGAGAGGTGCTGGCCTCGCGCCTGCTGGATCTCGGGCCCTCGCATGACATGTTCGTCACGCAATCGGGCACGATCCTCGTCGCGGCGGGCGGGTCGTATCGCTGGCCTTACGAGGCGAGCAACGACGCGGTGGTTCAGCAATTCGATGCCGCGCTGCAGCCGCTGAGCGATCCCGTCGCGCTTGACGGGCAGGACGGCCCGGTGCTTGGCGTGCAGGTCGCGGCGCAACCGGGCGGTGACGGGTTGCTGGTCTGGGAGCAGCAGAACAGCACGATCTTTGCCAGCGAGCTGTTCGACGTGCGCCGCGGCACCGCGATGCTTGGCACCGACGATCCCGACCTGCTGGAAGCGTCCGGCGCCTCGGTCCTGCGCGGATTCGGGGCCGAGGATACACTGGTCGGCAGCGCCTCGGACGATGTGCTGGAAGGCGGGCCGGGAGACGACCTGATGCAGGGCGGCGCGGGGGCCGACCGGTTCGAAGGTGGCGACGGCAGCGATACCGCCGATTACACCCATGACGCCGGGGGCCGTATCCTCGTCGACCTGCAAACCGACGTGTCGGGTGCGGCGTTCGCGCGCTTCTTCACCCGAGGTGCGGCCGAAGGTGACACGTTCGACGGGGTCGAGCACGTGACGGGCGGAGCATCGGCCGACAACCTGCGCGGTGACGCGGGCGACAACCGGCTGGAAGGCGGCGGCGTCAGCGACCGGCTCTACGGACGCGCGGGCGACGACACTCTGATCGGCGGGCCGGGGGCGGACGCCCTCTATGGCAATCGCGGCGCGGACGTGATGACGGGCGGCGCAGATGCCGTGCGGGACCGCTTCATCTATTTCAATGCCGACGAAACAGGCGTCGGCCTTGCCAACCGCGACGTGATCACCGACTTCACCCCCGGCGAGGACCGGATCGAGTTGTCCCGGATCGACGCCGACACCACCCAGCCCCTGAAACAGCCCTTCATCTTCATCGCCAACGTCGCCTTCAGCGGCACGGCGGGTGAATTGCGGTTCGAGCAGGTGGGCGGCGCGACCATCGTGCAGGCCGACCGCGATGGCGACGGCATCGCCGACATGGAGATCGAGCTGACCGGCACGTTAACCCTGACGGCCTCCGATTTCCTGATCTGACCCGCTGAAGGCCTCAATTCAGCCGTGGTTCGCCGGTATCCGGCACCCGGTCGTCCCGATACAGGCAAGGGATTGCCGACCGGGGCGTCCGGATGCGCCGCGACATGTCGTGATTTTGCGATGCCGCGCCCCGATGGTAAGAGGCTAGACGCGCGCGGGCCGTGACGACGGGACAACCCGCGGATGGAGGAGCAGATGCTGACGCACGAGCCGACGGAACAGGAACAATACTGGCTGGAGCTGATCAACCGGGCCCGCGCCAATCCGGCGGGCGAATTCGATCACCTGATCATCGACGCCGCCACGCAGACCGGCGTGCAGGCCAACATCACCAGCGCGCTGCGCTTCTTCGACGTGGACATGTCGGTGCTGGCGTCCCAGCTTGCGGTGCCGCCCGCGGTCGCGCCGCTGGCATGGAACGAGGCGTTGGCGAGCTCGGCCGACACCCATTCGCAACTGATGATCACCTATGACGAGCAGTCCCACAACCTGCCGGGAGAGCCGTCGCTGGGCAACCGCGTGGCGCAGGCGGGCTACAACAACCTGCGGACGCTGTCGGAAAACATCTATGCCTATACCGAGGACGTGGTGCACGGCCATGCCGGGTTCTACATCGACTGGGGCTTCACCACGACCGGCATCCAGGACCCGCCGGGTCACCGCAACGCGATCCTGCGCGACGGCGTGACCGAGATCGGGATCGGCATGCTGGAGGTGTTCGACGGATCGCTCGACATCGGGCCGTTTTCCGTCACCCAGCACATCGCCGACCGCTGGGATTACGAACCGCAGCTTCTGGGCGTGGTGATCGACGATCAGGATGGCGACGATTTCTATGACCCCGGCGAGGGGCTGGGCGGCGTGACCGTGACCGCCGTGTCGACCTCGGGCGGGCCGGCCTACGTGACGACGACATGGGCGGCGGGCGGTTACCAGATGGTGCTGCCGGACGGAACCTATACCGTGACCTTCTCGGGCGGGGGGCTGACGGGCACCGTCACCACCACCGTGACCATGGCGGGCGAGAACGTGAAGGCCGACGCGCTGGCCGAGGACGCGGTGACCGATCCCAACGCACCCACCGAGGGCGCGGACGACATCACCGGCACCACCGGCAACGACACGATCGACCTTCTGGGCGGCGCGGATGTCTATAGCGGCGACGCGGGCGATGACAGCGTCATCGGCGGGGCCGGGGACGACACGCTGCGCGGCGACGCGGGCGACGACACGCTGATGGGCGGCGCAGGGGCCGACGTGCTGGAGGGCGGCACCGGCCGCGACCTTGCCGATTACGCGGGCGAGACGGCGCGGGTTCTGGTCGACCTTGCCTCGGACGTGTCGGGTGCGGGCTTTGCCCGGTTCTTCGCCGAAGGCGCGGGCGCGGGCGACACCTTTACCGGGATCGAGGATGCGCGCGGTGGCGAGGCCGCCGACAACCTGCGCGGCGACGGGGGCAACAACATGCTGGACGGCGGCGGCGTCAGCGACCGGCTCTATGGCCGGGCGGGCGACGACACGCTGGATGGCGGAACCGGTGCCGACGCGATCTATGGCAACCTTGGCGCGGACGTGATGACCGGCGGCGACGATGCCGGGCGGCGCGACCGCTTCATCTATTTCCAGGCGGACGAGTCGGGCGTCGGCGCGGGCAACCGCGATGTCATCACCGATTTCGTCAGCGGCGAGGACCGGATCGAGTTGAGCCGGATCGACGCCGCGACCACCCTTGGCGGCAAGCAGCGGTTCGACTTCGTGGGCGACGCGGCCTTTACCGGCACGGCGGGTGAATTGCGCTACGAACAGGTCGGCGGCGTGACGCTCGTTCAAGCCGACCGCGACGGCGACGGCGCCGCGGACATGGAGATCGAACTGACCGGCAACCTGACGTTGAACGCTTCGGATTTCCTCATCTAAATCCAGAAGTGACCGTGAAATAAGCGTGAAATCCTAAATTTGGGCACCTTGCGGTGGTGACTCGCGTCGCCGCTCCTGAATAGAGTGAATTATCGTTGCCGAGCGTTGTCGCGGCTCAATTCATTTATTCAGGGGAAATCGCATGACCACGTACACGTATACCGGCTTTACCGCCCAGTTTAACGATGATGACACCGTCGAGAACGTATCGACCGCCACGGTCAGCATTGTCGTCGACGACAGTGTCACCGGGTTCGACTACCAGATCACCCAGACCGAGGCGGACTCGCTCAACGAGGTGCAGATCGACACGCCGATCATCAATGTCCGGCTGAACGAACCGGGCCAGCCGCTGCGCGAATTCACGTCCGACGATCTGGACACGCTCGACGTGCAGGTCGGGCAGGTCAACTGGGGCAGCAACCAGGTCAGCTACCTGCTGACCTTCTCGGTGCCGACCGGTCCGACGACGTCGCAGACCTTCGTCCTGCAGATCGGCGGCCCGACGCTGCCCCAGATCACGAACCAGTCCCAGCTGGAAAACTTCCTTGGCGTGCAGGCGAACTCGATCGGCGGCACCTTCTCGGGTCCGTTCGGACCGAACCAGACGATCAGCTTCTCGTCGATCCCCAACCGGTCGACCACCAATGACGACCTGATCCAGGGCGGCACGGGCGACGACACGCTGGATGGCGGCGTCGGCAACGACACGATCAACACCGGCGGCGGCGACGATTACGAACAGGTCTTCGGCGGTCCGGGCAACGACGTCATCAACCTGCAGCCGACGCTGGGCACCGGCCCGAGGCCAAGCTTTGTCGAGCTGTTGTACCAGAACCTCACTGGCCCGCTTACCGTCAACTTCGATCTCGGTGCCAATTCCGGCACAGTGACCGGCGGTGGCGGCGGTACCGACACGATCAACGGCCTCGCAACGCAGGCCAGCGACATCACCGGGTGGGGCCTCGGCTTTGTCGCCACGGGCGGCAACGATGTCTTCAATATCACCGGCGCCAATGAATCCTACCTGCAGATCTACGGCGGCGGTGGGAATGACACCTTCAACATCGATCTCAACGCGGGCGGCACCGTGCGCTGGCGCGCCAACTGGGACGGCAACAATGGCCCGACCGAAGGTGTGATCGCCGACTTCGGCGCAGGCACGGTCACGCAGGACGGGTTTGGCGGCAGCGATACCGTCACCGTCACGCGCACCGACCCCAATTCGGGCCGCCTGTCGATCCAGACGGACAACTTCGATGACAACGTGACCGGCACCGATGGCCGCGACGGGTTCATCCTTGGCGGCGGCAATGACACCGCGGACGGCGCCGGGGGTCTCGACCGGGTGCGGTATGACCGGGGCGGCGTGGACAACGTGGTTGTCGACCTTGAAGCCGGAACCGCAACAGGCAACTGGGGCGGAACCCCGTTCAACCACACGCTTATCAGCATCGAAGACGTGCGCGGGTCACGGTCGACCACCTCGGGCGATGACATCACCGGCAGCAGCGCCGACAACTTCCTTGACGGGCGCGAGGGCGATGACCTTCTGAACGCGCTTGGCGGTGACGACTATATCGAAGGCGGCCCCGGCAACGACACGATCCGCACGGGCCTTGGCAACGACAACCTGCGCGGGGAGGCGGGTGACGACACCTATGTCGTCGACGGGTCGAACCCGATGACCACGTCCTACATCGCCGATTACGAGGGCACGAACACCCTGCGCGTCGTCAATTTCGAAGGGACCGACGGCAACGAGTTCTACGTTGACGGCAATGACCTTGTCCGCGTCTCGCAACAGGGCCACCACACCCGGATCGAAGGCGGCACGCAGTCGGTCCAGCTGATCGAGTGGACCAATGTCGGCGAGACGGGCCTGATCAACACGCTCGACCTGATCACCGACGTGAACGATGCGACCCGGTCGAATTTCACCTTCGCCGGCTCGCAGAATGACGAAACCTTCAACGCCCCGACCTTGTCTGACACCGGCTGGGCCGAGGTCTATCTGAACGACGGCAACGATTCGTATTTCGGCACGGCGGATTACCTCATCTTCGCCAGCCTCGGGAACGGCAACGACACCGGCACCGGCGGCTCGGGCCGCGACTGGATCCGCGGGCAGGCGGGTGACGACTCGCTCATCGGGGGCGACGGTCAGGACACGCTGTTCGGCGAGGATGGCAACGACACCCTGCTGGGCGGCAACGACGACGACCATCTGTGGGCGTCCGGCATGGGTGCCGACGTTCTGGATGGCGGCGACGGGTCCGACACGGCCAACTATTCCGACGCCACGGGCCGGGTGCTGGTCGACTTCCAGTCCGACGTGTCGGGCGCGGGTTTCGTGCGGTTCTTCGATGAAGGCGCCGCCACCGGCGACACCTTCGCCAATATCGAGAACGCCATCGGCGGCGACTTCGCCGACAACCTGCGCGGCGACGGCGCCAGCAACATGCTGGAAGGCGGCGGCGTCAGCGACCGGCTCTATGGCCGGGCGGGTGACGACATCCTCGACGGTGGCACCGGGGCGGATGCGATGTACGGCAACCTCGGCGCGGACACGATGACCGGCGGCGACGATGCCGGGCGGCGCGACCGCTATATCTACTTCCAGGCCAACGAGACCGGCGTGGGCAGCGGCAACCGCGACGTCATCACCGACTTCGTCTCGGGCGAGGACCGGATCGAACTGTCCCGCATCGACGCCGACATCACGCAAGGCTTCAAGCAACGCTTCGACTTCGTGGGTGACGCGGCCTTTACCGGGACGGCGGGCGAATTACGCTACGAACAGACCGGTGGCATCACCCTCGTGCAGGCCGACCGCGACGGCGACGGCATCGCGGACATGGAGATCGAACTGACCGGCACGATCGACCTCGTCGCGGGAGATTTCCTGATCTGATCCCGCGACGCGGGCAGATGGACAGAGTGGGCCAACTGCCCTAGGGTCAATGGCGCCCCTCCCTCTCGGGGGCGCCATTTTATTTGCGCTTTTCAAAGCTCTCTTGCCAAAGGCCATTGCATGACCCGCCTGTCCGATTACGCCGACGCGCTTGCCAGCATCACCGCCGACCAGAACGCCATCGACGGCACGCTGGACGACCTGGGCCTGCTGGCCTCTACCGGGGAGGTGCTTCTCGACCAGCCGCGCCAGCTTGCCGACCGGCTGGAAGACGCCGCCGACGCGATTGACCTGCCGAACGTGATCGTGAACGTGCTGGGCAACCTGCCCTACGGCATCGGCTTCGCGATCAAGCAGCTGAACAGCGTGTCGAATACCGTCGGCTTCACGATCGAGCAGCAGGAGCAGGTTCTGCGCAACCTCGACACCCTGTGGACGCCCGCGCAAGAGAGCCTTTCCGCGTTCGGCAACCTTCTGATCCCGCCTTCGCTGGTCAACGGCACGCTCGGCTTCTCGCTCGACAACCGGGCCGAGGAACTGGCGCTGCTGGCGAACGTGTTCGATGGCCGCGACGTGCCCGCCGAGACCGAACTGGCCGCGCGGATGGCGGCCTTTACCGGCGGCGTGACCGACTGGGAGGCCGTCAAGGCACTGCTGCTGGCCCCCGTCGACGCGCTGGCGACCGGGCTGGGCAACGCCGTGGATGCGCTGGGGGCCGCCCTGCCGGACACCACCGCGCTCACGAACACGATCAACAGCGCCACCGCCGTCTTCGCGGGCGCCGCCGCCATCGCGAACGACATCTACGATTCGCTGAACGTCAACATCGAGCTGCCCTTCAACATCACGATCAACCTGATCTCGGCCATCGAGACGATCACCGATTTCGTGGGCTTCGTGCAGAACATCATCGAAGACTTCGTGCTCGACATCCTCGACACGCTCGGTTTCACCCTCAACGTCTTCGCCCCGGTCCAGAACCAGATCCTGTCGATCCTCGACCCGGTCTTCGACGTCATCGCCGGGATCGGGGCCGCCGCCGCCAGCGCGATTTCCGCCGTCACCGACGCCCTGGCCGAATTCGGCGGCTCGGTGACCGACCTCTTGACGCAACTGGCCGACCTCGTGGGTTTCGACACGCTCTTCCAGAGCGAAGAGGTGGTGACCGACCCCGATGGCGGCGCACTGGTCGGCACCGGCGGGGAAGAGGCGCTTTTCGGGGGCGAGGGGCGCGACACGCTCGACGGGCGCGGCGGGGTCGACTTCCTGTTCGGCGACGCGGGCAGCGACCACATGGACGGTCGCTCGGGCGCGGACGAGTTGTTCGGCGGGCCGGGCCGCGACACCCTGATCGGCGGGCTGGGGGACGATTACGTCCACGGCGGCGCGGCGATCGACACCGCGATCCTCGACGACGCCTGGGCGACGTCACCGTCATCGACCTTGGCAGCGGCGTCCGCATCACCTCGTCCGAAGGCACCGACACGTTCCAACAGGTCGAACAGTTCGACATGAACGGCCAGATGCACACGCTGGACGAGGTGCGCCTGCAGGCCGACGCGGTGGATCTCGACGGCACCAATGGCGGCGACCTGCTGATCGGCACCGACGGGATCGACACGCTGTCGGGCCTTGGCGGCGACGACACGCTGCGCGGCGGGGCAGGGGGCGACGTGCTCGATGGCGGGGCGGGCTGGGACGTGGCCGATTACACCGATGCCACCCGCTCCGTTCGCGTCGACCTGCAAAACCCCGCGATCAGCTACAACGACGCCGCCGGCGACACCTTCACCTCGATCGAGGCGTTCCGCACCGGCAACACCGTCGACCAGTTGCGCGGCGACGCAGGCGACAACCACTTTTCCGGCGGCGGCCTGACCGACCGGCTCTATGGCCGCGCGGGCAACGACACGCTGCGCGGCGGGGAAGGGGCCGACGCGATCTATGGCGGTCTTGGGGCCGACGTGATGACCGGCGGGCCGGGCGCGGGCCGGATGGACCGCTTCATCTATTTCAACGCCGCCGAAACCGGGGCCGGGCCCGGCAACCGCGACCTCATCACCGATTTCACCCCCGGCGAGGACCGGATCGAGATCTCCCGCATCGACGCCGACATCACCCAAGGGTTCAAGCAGCGCTTCGACTTCATCGGGGATGCGGCCTTTTCCGGCACGGCGGGCGAACTCAGGTTCGACCACGACGCCGGGCGCACCATCGTGCAGGCCGACCGCGACGGTGACGGTACCGCGGATTTCGAGATCCTGCTGACCGGCACCCTCACCCTGTCCGCGACCGACTTCCTCATCTGACGCTGCATCGCGGCAAATCCGGCCCGCCCCGCCGCCCGCGCGAAACGGCCCCCCGGTTGTCAAACTGCACAATTTTTATGTCACTTGCCTGCAAGAGTTTTTTTTATGGTACGCTCGGGCGGCTTCGCTTAAGTTCTGGGCATTGGATGCTGTAAGAATTAGATGATTCCGAATGTACCCATTGTGCAGGTGTGTACCCGCCCCGAATGCTGCAGTTGCAAATCGTAAGGGGCATTCAACCTAACCCATTTACCAAGGACCAGACCATGGCATCAAAAACACAATCCGCCGAAGAACGCGCGAGTTCCCAACGCCAGATCTACGTGAAACTGCGCATCGCCGAGATCGAGGCAGAGCTGAAGGCTCTCAAGGCAGAGCGCAGCGCCTTCATCAAGGAACGCACCAAGGAATCCGCCTGACCGGATACGGGCTGGCAGGCCGTGACACCGGCCTGCCGCGCATCCGTCCATCCCGGATTTTGACAAGACCGACATGCTGATCATCGACACCCACCACCCCGCCGCCAAGGGCAAGACCCGCCCCGATATCGACTGGCCCGAACCCGTCTGCGTGGTGAACCCGTTCGACCGGGAGGCCGGGCCGATGGACGAAGGCACGCTCGACCCGAACGTGTTCCTGTTCGAGATGACAAGCGACGCTCCCAGCCGCCTCGCGCTGATGCGCGACGTGATCGTGGGCGCGCATCGCACCGCCGCGCAGCCGCGCGGCGCGCTGCTGTTTCTCAGCGGCGAGGGCACCGCGCCCGACGCGATGCCCGAAGGGTCCGACATCGTCTGGACAACCGATGAAGACAGCGGCGACGTCACGATGCTGGCCGCCGGGCCGGACGTGACCGCGCACCCGATGTTCATCACCTTCTTCACCAACATGAACGCAGGCCTCACCGCCAGTCACACCGAGGTCAGCCTCGGCATGATGAAACAGTATCTCGGCGGGTGAGAGGGCGCGCGGCGCACTTGCGCCGCGCCTGTCGTCACTCGGCGGCCTCATCCCGGCCCTGTTCCAGCTCGCGCACCTGCCGTTGCAGCGCCTGGATGTTGATCGACTGCCGCAGCACGATCGCCAGCAGGTAATCCAGAAGCCGCGCGCGCAGCGCGTCGGGATCGGCGCGTTTCTGCTCCCTGTCCGCGCCTGACAGGAACGGCACGTCCAGCATCTTCTCCAGCTCGCGGAACTGGTCGAGGTAGGGCGCGATGATGTCGTCGGTCGCGGTGTAGTCGAGGTAATCGTCAACCGCCTCTTCCACCGACACCACCGTGTCGCGCGCGGGATGCAGGACCGTGCGGTTGAACCGGTCGGGAAAGACCTCGCCCCGGAACTTGTTGTTGAAAAGCGCCCGCAGCAGCACCTCGGCATCCTCGGCCCGTTCCAGCACGCGGCCTTCCGGCGGGTCGAGCGTGATGCCCGCGACTTCGGCAAAATCCTCCACCACGTCGATGGATTTCTGGTGATGGCGCACGGTCATGATGTCGCCGTAGCGTTCGAACCAGGGCCGCAGCGCCACGTAATTGTTGATCAGGCTGCCCGCCTGCTCGGCATAGGGCGCCAGCTTGCCCTCGCGGACCTTGTGGCGCAGGCCCCATTGCGTGAAGGCCGATGGCAGCCACGAATGGATGTCGCGCACGTACATGATGAGCCGCAGGTCGACCTCTTCGCGCAACCGCGCGATCACCGGCGCCAGCTGGTCGATCCGCCCGAACAGGTCCTCGTTCGAGAAGATGAACTTCTCCGCCCCGGTGCTGGCGGCAAGGGTCGTCATGTGCGCGATGAACTTGTCGCAACCGGCGCGCTTGGCGTCCTCGTCCTGTTCCAGGAACAGCCGCAGACCCTCGATCCCGTGGAACCGCGGCGCGACCATGTCGAACCACATGCCAAGGTAATGCGTCTTCTGCTCGGCCAGGCGGGGCTCGCTGGCCTTCAGGGCCCGCTGGATGGAGGACGTCCCGGTCTTGCCCATCCCGATATGCAGCAGCACTTGCACGCGACTACCTCCTAGGTTGATCGGGTTTGCTGATGAATACAGACTTTTTCTGCATTTCATAGGTGGCGGTCGGCCAAAGCCGTTCGATCAGGTGGAAAACCGACCCGTCATTGGCGATGGGCTCGTTCGGCCACGGATAGTCACGCCCGAAATAGCTGTTCATGTGCTCGACCACGCCGCGCCGCACCCAGAACATGTTCCCCACCGGGAACAGCAGCGGATGGGTCGGCAAGGGCGTTTCGATGCGCGGTTGGAAGATCGGCAGGTTCTTCTTCGACATGAACCAGCCGCACATGAACGGGTCGAACGGCGCGACCAACCCGATATCGGGGTCCTTCAGTTGCAGCAGCGCGTTCGACACCTTGGTCTTGCCGCCCATCAGGATGCTCAGCATGAAGTTCCGCCACACGTCCCCGCCCGGCGTCGACGAGATCGATTTCTTCTGGTGCATGTGGCCCCAGATCTCGTCCCCGCCCCATTTCTCCAGCTCCCAGAACAGGTTCATGAACGGCAGGATGTCCCGCCCCGTGTTCGGAACCTGCACGATCTCGGCCTCGAAATTGGTCTCTTTCAGGATCTCGTTGATCGTGTTGGCCTTGCGGGTCGCGTCCGTCGTGATGACGATCCGGTTCGCCCTCCGGTAGACCTCGTAGGACTGGATGTCATAGGCGAGGTCGTCGGTGTAATAGGCGTGGATGTGGATCGAGAAGGGCGGCAGGTCCTCCGGGTCGTGCTCTGAATAGCGCACGATCTTGCTGCTTTGATGCACCGGGTGGTCCGACTTGGCCACGACCCGCCGCGCCTCGTCTTCCGACTGCCACACCGTCTGCCGACCCAGCGACCACGCCTTCTGCCGCTCGCGGATGCGCGCCTGCGCGTCATGCGGCTTCTCGGTGAACAGCACCGGCAGGTCGTAATCGCCTTCACCCAGCACGAACCGCCGCCGCGCGCCCAGCTTCTCCTCGATGAAACCCGCGATCTTGTCGAACAGGTCGGGGTCAAGCCGCAGCTTCTTGGTGATCTTCTTGGTCGCACTCATCCGGCCGATCCGGCTCGCCTTCGACGGCAGGGCCGCGATGGTGTCCGCCGCCGCCTCCACGTCGCCAAAGGGCACCTTGTGGATGCGCTCCTGCTTGTCATAGACCGCGTCGTCGAACCCCGACGCGTCGCGGAACAGCAGCACGTCGCAATCGAACTCGGCCCCGTCCAGCACCACGCCGGGCAACGGGTCCATCCGCGACGACAGGTACATAACGTCGGCACCGGCGCAGACGTCCCAGTAATGATCGCCCGCCGGCAGGAAGTGGAAATAGCTGCCGGGCTCGTTCGCCCGCGCCTCGCGCATCTGCTTTTCCATCCAGACGCCGCAGTTGAAATCCTCGTGGATCAACCCGTCGCCCATCCAGATGAACAGCGCCTCTGGGTCGCGCTTGTGCACCAGTTGCGCGGTCGTCATGAACAGGTCGGTGCCCTTGCGCCAGTGCACGCTGCCCGCGCCGTAGACGATCTTGCGGGTCGAACAATCCACGCCCAGGATCTTCGACAACCGCTCCCGCGCGGCCTTGTGCTGCTTGCGCGACACCTTGTCGAGGACCAGCGGCGCCTGCGGAATGACCGTCGTGCAGTCATCCGTGTCGAACCCCAGGTCCTCGTGAATGTTGCGCCACGCATCGCGCACGTATTCCGACGAGAACACCTTCAGGTCGGCATAGAACGTCGTCCAGATCGTCTTGTGCAGCGGCACCGAATATTCCGGGAACTCGTGCACGTAGAAACAGAACGGGATGCCGCGCGCCACCAGCGCCGGGATGAACAGGCTGCAATCGACCGAGTTCAGCAGCGCGAATTCCACGTTGATCAGGTGATGCTTCAGCACGAAATCGACCTGCTGGTGCAGGTTGGGCGAGATGAACAGCGCCATGCATTCGCGCCGGTAGGGCTCCATCAAGGGGCCGTCCTGAAGGCTCAGCGCGATGACGTTGTATTTCTCGGATGCCTGCCGCATCAGTTCCAGCCCGACCATCGGCGCGCCGGTCATGGACAACTGGTGCACCATGAACATCATGGTCGGCTTGGCAGGGTCGTAGGCCTTGTCGCCCTCGTGGAAATTGCGCCGGATGTTCAGCAGCGAATTGCGCTTCTCGCGGCGACCGAATTCAAGGAAGTGGCGCAGCGGGAAAACGCCGGCCTCGCCCACGTCGGGATATTCGGTCAGGTAATGCTCGCGCGAGAAATGCGACACTTTCGCGTCGATCCCGTGGGGCAGGGCCATCAGCTCGTACAGCAACTCGTACGCTTCTTCCTGTCCGGCACGCGCCGCGCGGGCAAGGTCGCTGTCCAGCAGCACAGCGTCGATCAGGTTGTCGGCACGCGGGCGCACCGCCTTGAATTCGCTGTACATGTTGCCGTGCCGGTTTTCCTTCCGGCCATGCGTGTAATAATGCTCTTTCAGGTCGACGCCCTTTTCGAGCAGTTCGGGAAACTTGTTGCCGTAAAAGACGACGTCGAAACGGAAATCCGGGCGCGCCTCGTAGAGGCCAAGAGGTTCGACGTAATCGCGCCAGACTTGATCTAGATCCAGTGTCATCTGCTCACCATTTCGGAGATGTCTTCGGGGGCAGGGGGGCTGCCGGTTCAATCGTCGTCACGTTCAGTCCTTCGGCGGCGGCGCGCGGCGCGGAATCAGCGCGTGCATCACCTTTGCCACATCTTCGGGAGTGTCCATAGGCGCGTCGTCGGCGACCTGCCGCACCAGCGCGCGCAACACGTCCGTGGCCCCCAACGCGACATCAAGGAATTCCGCTTGCGACGCGGGGCCCTCGTCTTCCTGCTTCGGCAGGGCATCAAGACCAAAGGAATGGCCCATCCGCGCCTCGGCCCATGCGATGTCCTCGGCATGCCTGGCCAGCGTGTCCTCGAACAGCCGCGGCGACAGGCGGAACTTGCGCCCGCCGGCCCGCTGCATCCGGTGCACGAAATCCCAGTTCTGCCGCATCTCGTCCGGGCGCTGCTGGCGGTCGGCACCAACGCCGAACCGCCGCTCGACGAACAGCAGGGCCGCCGCTTCAAGGGTCATGCTCTCGTTATCGCGCACGATGTCTTCCTTGGCGATCGGTACTCCGATCGTATCGGCGAAATCGGCCACCACGTCGCCATCCTTCAGGACGGTCCGGTCGAACGGACGCACGATCACCTTGTCGCGTCCGAACGCCTCTTCCAGCGCCTCGACGCTGGGACGGTAGGGGCGGTAGATGCGCGTCGGCGAAAAGGTCGCGCGGCCCGTCTTGATCGTCTGCTGGAAGGACGAGGCGGCAAAGGTCACCGGGTCGCGCAGGTAGGTCACGACAAGGTAGTCGTCGCAGAACCGGTCAAGGTAGGCGCGCAGGACCTTCATCTTCTCGGGCGACATGATGAAGATGCGCTCGGCCGACAGGATCAGCGCGCGGGGCGCGTGGGCGGCGATATGCTCTTCCAGCTTGCGTTCGTGATCCGCCAGCCGCTTTTTCCACTGCGCGAACCGGTCGGGGTTGGCGACGGCGGAATGGGTCTCGTCCCCGGTCACCAGCGCGACCAGCCCGCCATGGTTGGGCGCGGGCCAGTTCCAGTAATGCGCGTCACCCAGGTCGGCGCGCGCGAATGTCTCCTGGATCGACGTGGTGCCCGTCTTGGGCATGCCCACGTGCAGGATTCCCAGCGGCTTCCGGCTCATGGCGCGTACCGCACGAAGGACAGGGCGGGCAGCAGGTCCTGCATGGATCGCGGCGCATCGGGCACCAGCGCCGCCGCGATATGCGCGCGCAGGCCATCGGCGTAATCCGGCGCCAGCTCCGCAAGGTCCTCCAGCCGGTCGATGGTCACGTCGCCGGATTGCCTTGCTGTCCGGTCAAGCGGCGTGCCCAGCCGCGCATCCATCCAGTCGCAATCCGCCTTGATCGACGCGACGATCTTCGTCGCCGCCGCCTCGGAGAAGGCGAAGGTGCCGCTGCCGAACTCGGTCAGCAGCGCGAAGGTGCGGATCCGTTCGACCGGCGTGACCGAGGCGGCGATATCGTCGGGCAGATGGCAGGTCATCGCGATCATGCAGGCCAGCGCCTCCACCGAAACGCTTTCGTTCGAGGTCAGGATCGCCTCGACCGGGTAACCGGTGCCCAGCCAGTCCGCGAAATCGGCAACCACGTTGCCGTCCTTCAGATCGCCCCGCCGGAAGATGCGATACTGCACATGATCCGCCCCGAAGGCGTCTTCGAACTTGGCGAACCGGGACTGGTAATGGGGCAGGTCAGGCGTGACCGACAGGTCCTTCGCCCCCGTCTTGATGCGCTGCTGGATCGAGCTGCGGACGAAACCCAGCGGGTCGCGCACGTAGGCATGGATCTCCACCTCTTCGAACCGCTCTGCCAGCCAGCCGCGAAACCGCGCCACCGACGGTTCGGACATGTACCCGAACCGCTCTGCCGAGAAGATCACCGGCACCCCCGCCGCCGCGACCCTGTCGAATTCCCGGTCGCTTTCCTCCGCCCGCGCCTTGCGGAAGGCCTGCCGCTCGGCGTCTGACGCCTGCGAGTACCACGGCAACTGCATCAGGGTCTCGGGCTCTTCGAACATCACCCGCGACCACTGGTTCAGGTTGTTGCCCCGCGCCTTGAAATAGGAAAACCCCTCGGGCGGCACGGCGGCGAAACTGTCCTGGATGGAACTCGTTCCCGTCTTGTGCATCCCAACGTGGACAATGGCTTTCATTGATATTCCGTGCCTTGAACTTGGTAAGTGCTTAGTGTCCCGTGGCCTTATGCGCAAGCGATCCCCCGGCCGGTCGGCGGCCTCCGGATCGCGCCGCGACACCTGCACAAAATCCGCGCATCGGCGGGCGGTCACTCAGCCCCGGATCAACCCGCCGTTCCAGACGAAAACCGCCGCGGACCGCGCCGGGCAGGCAATCGAAGGTATTACTGGAATGTCCGGGAAAGGTGCGGGTGGAGGCCCTTGATACGACCCCGCGAAAAAGGGCCCGGCCCCCGGTCTGCACCGGGGGCCGGAGCGTTTCATCACACGATGACGATATCGTCGGTGATCGTGGTGGTGGTCATGCCATCCACGAACACGATGTCGCCGCCGCCGAAGTCGAACTGGACACCACCGCCGGTGTTGGAGCCGTAGATGCTCACCACCTGCGCCGCGGTCAAACCGCCGCCCCACAGGCCGTCATCCAGCTGCAGGTTGTCGATGTTGTCCTCGAAGTTCAGGACCGTGTCGTTGTCGTAGTTCACCGCGAAGATGAACCAGTCGATGTTGCCATCGTTGGCACCGTCCAGGGTGTCGTTGCCACCCTGGCCAGCCATGGTGTCACGACCCAATCCGCCGTTCAGGATGTCGATACCGCTGCCCCCGAGGAGGAAGTCGTTCTCGGTCCCGCCGTTCAGCGTGTCGTTGCCGGACGCCCCGAAGAGGGTATCGTTGCCGGCGCCCCCGTTGAGGTTGTCGTCGCCGGTCGACCCGTCAAGATCGTCGAAGCCGTCTTCACCGGTCAGGGTGTCGTTGCCGGCACCACCGTTCAGGCTATCCGACCCGATACCGCCACGCAGGGTGTCGTTACCGCCGTCACCGTTCAGGGTGTCGTTGCCCTGGTCACCGCGGATCAGGTCATCGTCGGCACCACCGTTGGCCACGTCGCTGCCGCCACCGCCAAGGATGGTGTCATTGCCGCTGTTGCCGTTGATGGTGTCGTTCTGGCCTTCACCCCGCAGGTCGTCGAGGCCGCTGCCGCCGTTCAGGAGGTCGTTTTCGCTACCGCCCTGCAATGCGTCGTTGCCATCGCCGCCGTCCAGCGTGTCGTTGCCGAACGTACCGCGCAGGGTATCGTTGCCAAGACCGCCCTGGATGTCGTCTTCACCGAAACCACCGTTCAGGAGGTCGTTGCCGCCGTCCCCGAAGATGGTGTCGTTGTCGTTCTGACCGCGGATATCGTCGCCGCCATCGCCACCGTTGATCAGGTCAGCCCCGTCATTGGCCACGATCACGTCGGCACCAAGACCACCGTCCACCGTGTCCGCGCCTTGCAGCGAGGTGATGGTGTCGGCATCGTCGCCACCGTCGATCGAGTCGGCATCAGCGCCACCGCGCAGCGTGTCCATACCCGCTCCGCCCGAGATGGTGTTGTCACCACCCAGTGCGCGGATCGAGTCGTTGCCGGCACCGGCCACGATGTTGTTGGCTCCCGCGGTCCCGACAAGGATGTCGCTGGCACTACCGAGGATCGCGTTCTCGAAGTTCGTGAACAGCTCGGCGCTATAGTTCACGACGCCTGTCGCCATGTCGAAGTCGTAGAAGAAGTTGCCTACGCTCAGGTCGATGGTGTCGATGCCGTTACCGCCATCGAACGTCTCCGCGCCGCTGACCGCGATGCCAAGGTCGTCGTTGTCACCCAGATTGTAGGTACCGCCCGACCCGGTCGATTCGACTGTGTCGTTGCCAAGACCACCTTCGACCGTGTGTACGCCGTTGGCGCCCTGGTCGTCGAAGAAGTCGTTGCCGGAACCCAGGTCGATGTCGTCGGTCCCGGCGCTCGCGATCACGGTGTCGTTGCCCGACCCGCCGTTGATGGTGTCGTCGCCGGCACCGCCATCCATCGAGTCGTCGTTCGACCCGCCATTGAGCAGGTCGTTGCCAGCGTCACCCAGCAGGGTGTCATTGCCAAGACCGCCGGTCAGCACGTCGTTGTCGGCACCGCCGTCAAGGCTGTCGTTGCCGCTGCCGCCGTCAAGCGAGTCATTGCCGGCACCGCCCGTGACGATGTCGTTGCCGCCTTCGCCTTCAACCGAGTCAGCCTCGACCGAACCGGTGACAGTTTCCGAAGATCCGTCACCCACAACGTGAATGTGGTCACCCTCGGTGCCCCAGTCCTGGAAGGTCCAGCCCGACAGGTCGAGCGACGTGACAGCGCCCATGATGATCTGCAGGATGTCCTGCATACCACCGGCCGCGCCATCGATCAGCAGGGTCGAGGAAATCTCGGTCGCCGCGTCGGTTTCCTGACCGTTGATGCTGAACATGTTGACGCCGGCACCGAAGTTGTTGAACTCGATCTCTTCGATCGACTCGAACTGCACCGCGGTGGAGCTCATGTCGGTCGTTTCCATGACGACGATCCGGTCGGTGCCGTTACCGCCACGCAGCGAGTCCCCCTCGGATCCGGTACCGCCGACAAAGAAGTCGTCGTTCCCATCAAAGCCCGAGATGTCATCGTCGATCATCGAACCGTAGAAGTTCTCGCTCGATGCGTCGCCGTCGATGTCGATCTCGTCATTGCTGTCGGAGTTCACGAACGTCCAGTTGCGCAGGTCGATGGTGGTCGACGACCCCATGTCGATCTGGATCGTGTGAGTCGAGGTCGCGCCCGAATCGAACGTCACGGCGGTGTTCGACGCCCAGTCGGTATGCGCATCGTCCGGCAGGATCAGGTTGAAGGAGCCGTTAGTGCCCGCGAACTGGATGCCTTCCATGCCCGAGAACGAGAACGAGTCCATGATGTAGGTACCCGCGCCGTTGAGATACAGCGTGTCGATCCCCGTTCCGCCAACAACCGAGTCGGTGCCATGCGTCGCCGCTTCGGACGAAATGTATTCGAAGCGGTTGGTGCCCGAGTTGCCGGTCAGCGTGTCGTTGCCGGTGCCCCCGCGCATCGTATCGTCGCCAAGGTTGCCGAAAATCGAGTCGTCGCCAGCCTCGCCGCGAAGCAGGTCGTTGCCCGAGTCGCCCGAGATGGTGTCGTTACCGGCACGGCCAAAGATCTGGTCATTGTCGTTACCGCCGCGGATAGAGTCGGCGCCGCCGCCGTTCGCACCAAAGATGGTATCGTTGCCGCCGTTGCCAAAGATGGTGTCCGGCGATGCCGTTTCGCCACCCCAGAGGTAGTTGGCAACGTTGTCGCCGCGGATCGTTTCCGACCCGTCCGAGCCATAGACGCTTTCAAATCCCTGGATCACCTCGAAGGTCGCGCTGCCATTCGATGCCTCGATCCGCTCGTTCAGCAGGTCGATCTCGACGGATGTGCCGGCATAGGTGATCTGGCGCAGGTCGAGGATGTCGTTGCCGGTGCCACCATCCCAGATGTCGGCGTTGGAAATCAGCGTGCTGGTCAGGACCACGCGGTCGTTGCCCGAGCCCGCGTCAACCGTGTCGGCGCCGCCTTCGGTGATGACGTCGTTGCCCGCACCGCCAAAGATCGAGTTCGACCCCGAGTTGCCGTTCAGGATGTCGTTGCCACCGCCGCCATACAAGCTGTCGTTGCCGATGCCGCCGTTCAACGTGTCGTTGCCCGTGCCGCTGAGGACAAGGTCACCGTAGATCAGGTCGTTGCCGTTGTTGCCGTCGATCGAGTCGTTGCCGGCTGCCCCTTTCAACGAGTCGTCGAAGCCCGTCCCGTTGATCGTGTCATTGCCGCCGAACACCTCGTCCAGCAGGTCATTGCCCGTCGTCATCGCGACAAGGCTGCCCGCGAACCCGGTGATTTCGACATCGGGTGTCGCGAAGTTGTCGTTGTTGAAGTCGAATTCCAGCGACGTGATCGTGCCGCTCAGCGGATCGCCCGACCCGTTGGTCGTGATCCCGAAGCCGAAGGCCTGCACGTCGCTGCCACCCGGCGTCAGCCACGAGTAAGCGGTGGAGGAGTTTGTCCCGGCTGGATCAAATGCGTCATAGCTGAACTGGCCGCCATTGACCATGTCCAGCCCTTCCTGGGCGTTTGTTGATGTTAATACGGCCATTTTCGAAGTCTCCTAAAATTGGCTGTGTTCAGATGCGAGTGTTGGCAATCGAAATCGGCCGGATCCGGCCATCCGAATAGATGCGCCGGGCCACAAGCCGGCGTTTGTCGCGGAATTCCTCCCGCATGGTCCTGACAAGGAATGAGTTCATGTCAGGCCCGTCCGTCACCCAGAAATTGAAGATGACGCAATCGCCTTCCCGGCCATCCCCGGTCAGTGTTCCATTGCCGTCCAGCCATGCCTGGGCGGCGTCTTCTTGATCGTAAGTCCAGCCCACGAAACCGCGGGGCTGTCCGTCGCGGAACACGATGTAATAGTGCTTGCGATTGAGGTGACCGGCGATCAGGCGGCACATGCCCCCGAACGTCCGGTCGGCAAATGGCGCATGCCCCATCAGAAGCGACATCGTGATGCCGGCCGCCAGGTGGGGACTGTTGTTGCGAAGGGCTTGAAATTTCGGCGACGGTGTCGCGCGGGGTGCTTCACCCGCGGCATCGCTGCCTTCGGAATCGCCCGTCTGCGTCATTGAAATCGAGGCATCCATAACCTGCATCCAAAAGTGGGTTCGCCAAAAAATTCCGGCGATGTCAAAAAATTGCGCACAAGAGTACGCATCAAGAGTGTTGCACAGCGATCAAGCGCAACGCAACAACGGGAAGCCTTACCCAGCTGATGCAACTTTTATCTTGACGAAACAATTTTTCTATGATCGCCACATCCGACTCGTAATTCCTGCCGGATTTAGCCGTAAAATTTTACATAACTACTATTATAATTAATCCAGATGTAGCCGCAAAGCGATAATGTCACCCATGAGCAATTCAGGAATGTC
>NZ_AQQZ01000010.1 GCF_001205715.1 Pseudaestuariivita atlantica | reverse complement strand
GAGCCACCAGACCCGCCGGTGCCACCCGAGCCGCCGGACCCGTCAGTGCCCTTCGTGCCACCCGAGCCACCGGACCCGCCGGTGCCCTTCGTGCCACCCGAGCCACCCGAGCCACCGGACCCGCCGGTGCCCTTCGTGCCACCCGAGCCGTCGGACCCGCCGGTACCCTTGCTGCCGCCCGAACCGCCCGAGCCGCCAGAACCACCGGTGCCGGCGGTGCCGCCGGAGCCCTTGCCATCGTCCTTGTCGTCGACGCCTCCGCCGTAGTTCGCTTCGAACCACGTGCTCAGGTCATCGCCTTCAACGCCACCGTTGTAATACGTGTCGGTGCCAAAATCTGCGGAGTCCATCTGGGTGTCGGACATGGCTGTCGCTCCTCTCCAAAAATTCGAAATGCCTAATCGTTAGGCGCTACCGAAAGGATGGCCGGAGGGTTCATTTTGTGAAAGTTTTTCGACGAAAACGCAGCAATCGAGGGGTTTATTAACCTTTTGCCGACACGCAATCGCGGGAACGCAGACTTATTGTTTCAGCATGAAAAACACTGCGATTTGTGAAACCCTCTCCTTGTCACGAATCGGTCATACTTCGGTCACACGCGCGCCGCGCTCGCATGTCTGTTTACGTGCAGGAAAGAATGATTGATGTCTGAACGCCGCTCCAGCTCGAAAAAACGCATCATCCAGGTGGTCGAAGACCTGCTGGGCGAAACGGTGCGTTCGATCGATACGCCGGGCGGTTCGGCGCGCGCCAGTTGCCGCGTGATCCTGAAGGACCGCACCATCATCGCGACCAAGCGCCCCAACTTCCGGCGGACCCATCTTGAGGCGGCGGTGCTGAAGGCGCTGTCGGCGCGGACGCGGCATGTGCCCACCTTCCTCGGCCTGCAGGACGACGTCCTGCTGCAAAGCGACGTGGGCGGGCGGCGGCTGAGCCAGCTGGCCTGGACCGCGGACAAGGAGGGACAGCGGGTGCTGGCGCGGGATGCGCTGGCCTCGATCCTCGAAATCCAGTCGGCGGCGCGGATCGCGCTGGCGGACGTGCCGGTGCCACCGCTTGGCCAGTCGCGGGACTGGGTCGCGGCGATGGTGGGTGCCACGCGGAACCTTGAAGAGCACGACCGCGAGCGGGTGCCGATGCTGAACCACGACGCGGCCATCGATGCCTTGCGCGCCGCGCCGGTGCAGTTCCTGAAATGGGATTGCCGTTCGGGCAACGCGGCGCGGGACATGCGCGGGCGCCTGTGCTGGTTCGATTTCGAATATTGCGGGATGCGCCACGGGGCAGAGGACATCGCGTGGCTGATCGGCGATGAAAGCTGGCCGGTGCCGGCGACCGAGATGTTCACCCTGCTGGAATCCATGCTGCCCGACCACGACGTGGGCGACGTGGATGACTACCTTTCCTATCTCGGCCTTTACACGACGTTCCACATCCTGCAGCGGCTGGACCTGATCCAGCGGGAGACCGAGAAGCGCGGCTATCGTTCGCGCGCCAAGATCATCGAACGGGACGACGTGGGGCGGCACCCGGATTTCGCGGCGGCCCTGTGCCGCAACGGCATGGCCTGCGCCGAGTTGCACCCGCTGACAGCGCCCCTGCGGCGCGGGTTCAAGCGTGCGGCGGCGCGGTACGCCGCCGAGGCCGAGAAGCTGGCCCGCGCCGGTCGCAGGCGCAGCGCCTGACGAAACGCTTGATCTGACGGCAGCGCTTCGGTTACGCCATGGACAGGGACTGGCGATGGCGTCGTCGCTGATTGCAGGCAATCAGACTGTCCCCAACCAACCATCCTGAACGCCGGGATCTTGCCTTGCCGCGTGGCTGCGGTGATGGAAGGTGCGACCGGCGTAAAGGGGCACTCCTCACCACCGCGATGCGGCTTGTAACGGAGTGAACCGATGGACACAGCTTCCAATTTCACGGCGCACGCGCGCCCGGACTTCTACCGCTTCCACCAGGGTGACAAGGTGCTGCCCTTTGCCGATGCCGAATACGAGGCGCGGCTTGCCGGGTTGCGGGCGATCATGGCCGAACACGGGGTCGACGCCTGCGTGCTGACCTCGATGCACAACATCGCCTACTATTCGGGCTTTTTGTACTGCGCCTTCGGGCGGCCCTATGCGCAGGTTGTCACCGCGACCGATACCGTGACCTTCAGCGCGGGGATCGACGCGGCCCAGCCGTGGCGGCGCTGTTACGGCGACAACATCACCTATACCGACTGGCAGCGGAACAATTACTGGCGGGCGATCCTTTCGGTGACGGGGCCAGGGCGCGTCATCGGGTTCGAAGGCGATCACCTCACGATCGCGCAGATGGGCCTGATGGATGCTTTCCTCTCTCCGACCGGCACGGTCGACATCGCCGAAGCGACCATGCGGCAGCGGTTCAACAAGTCCCCGGCAGAGATCGAACTGATCCGCGCCGGTGCGGCGACGGCTGACGTGGGCGGCTATGCCGTGCGCGACGCGATCCGCGCGGGCGCGCGGGAGATCGACGTGGCGATGGCCGGGCGTGACGCGATGGAGCTGGAGATCGCGCGCCGGTTCCCGGATGCGGAATACCGCGACACGTGGGTGTGGTTCCAGTCGGGCATCAACACCGACGGCGCGCACAACCCCGTCACGGGCCGCAGGCTGCAAAGCGGCGATATCCTGAGCCTCAACACCTTCCCGATGATCTCGGGCTATTACACGGCGCTGGAACGCACCTTGTTCGTGGAAACGGTGGATGACGCCAGCCTCGCGATCTGGGAGGCGAACGTGGCCGCGCATGAATACGGGATGAGCCTTCTGAAGCCCGGCATCTCCTGCGCCGAGGTGACCGAGGCGATCAACACCTTCTTCGCAGAGCGCGACCTGCTGCAATACCGGACCTTCGGCTATGGCCACTCCTTCGGCGTGCTGAGCCATTACTATGGGCGCGAGGCGGGCCTGGAATTGCGCGAGGACATCGACACGGTGCTGAAGCCCGGCATGGTCATCTCGATGGAGCCGATGCTGACGATCCCCGAAGGCCAGCCCGGCGCGGGCGGTTACAGGGAGCACGACATCCTGGTGATCACCGAGGACGGCAACGAGAACATCACCGGCTTCCCCTACGGCCCGGATCACAACGTGGTCGGCTGACGGCAACAGGGTCCGGCGGGTCAAACGGGCTGGCCGGGCCGACACGTGCTGGAGTGTTCAGGGGGAAGTGGCGCACCGGGGAGGATTCGAACCCCCGACCCCTTGATTCGTAGTCAAGTACTCTATCCAGCTGAGCTACCGGTGCGTGAGGGCGTGAAATAGACGCGGCCCGCGCGCTTTGCAAGCGGAAATGGCGCGCTGACTGCAAGGCTTTTTACCCCAATCGGGGGATGCGCGCGGCGATGGGGCCGGGGCATCATCCCTGCAATTCAAGACCAATGCATTCTCGTTCGCGTCAGTGAGTCTCATGTCAGGTATCTCGCATGCGCGGGCCTGGGTATTTCTGACCCTCGCCCCGCTCCTTTGGTCCGGTAATTTCATCGTGGGGCGCGCGGCGCATGACGCGCTGGACCCGCTGGCACTGAATTTCGCGCGATGGGTGGTGGCCGCCCTTCTGCTTGCTCCCGTGCTGGTGACGCACAGGCGCGCGGCCCTGCTCCTGCTGCGCGGTCACGCGCGGGCCCTCGTCGCGCTGGCCGTGCTGGGTGTCGTCGGGTTCAACACCGTCCTCTATGCCGGCCTTGGCCGGATTGGCGCCGGGGAGGCCGGCATCCTGTTCGGGATCACGCCGGTCTGCGTGATCGTGATCGCGCGGGTGTGGCATGGCGGATGCTGCCCGCGCCGGGTCTGGATCGGGGCGGCGCTTGCCGTGATCGGCGTGGGCGGGGTGCTGTGGCCGACGGGCGGACAGGCGGGGTTCCTTGCGCCGGGCGCGGCGCTGGTGCTGGCGGCGGCGCTGATCTGGGCGGGGTATACCGTCGCTGTCACGCGGCTGGCGCAGGCAGAACGCCCGGTGATCGTTCTGGCGCTGACGACGTGGATCGGCGTGGTGCTGATGGCTCCGTTCGCCGTGATGTCCGACTGGCCAGCCACGCCATGGCCCACGGCACTTGTGGGCGCCGTCCTTTACCTTGGCGCGGGCGCGTCGGTGGCCGCCTTCTGGTGCTGGCAGCTGGGCACGCGGGTTGTCGGGGCGCGGCGCAGCGGCGTGTTCCTGAACCTGATCCCGGTCTTCGGCGTGCTGATGGGCGCGATATGGTTGGGAGAGAGTGTCAGCCCCGCCGGGCTTGCCGCGCTGGTCCTTGTCTTGACGGGCGTGGTCCTGGCGCAGTCGTCGGAAGCGCAACCTTCCCGCCCGGCACTCAGACCTGCGAAATCAGCGCCCCCTTGGGCAACGAGATCTCGAACACCGTCCCCTCCTCTCCCGTCTCGACCAGGTCGACGGACCCGCCGTGGCCGCGGATCAGTTCCTGCACGATTGTCAGGCCAAGCCCGGTTCCGCCCTTCCGGGCACCGCCTGCGAAAGCCTTGAACAGGTTCTCCCGCGCTTTCGGCGGGAAACCCGGCCCGTTGTCGCGCACGCAGATGATCCAGTTGGCGTCATCCTCGCGGGCGGAAATGGTGATGGTGCCGGGCTTGCCGGTGCCCATGATGACCTGCCGCGCGTTGCGAACGAGGTTGCCCAGCGCGCGGTACAATTGTTCGGGGTCGCCGCGCACGTCGAGCATCGGCGGCACCTCGTCCACGAAGGTCAGGTCGTAATCGCCCACGGCAAGCCGTTCGGACTGGAACACGTCGTCGACCACGTGGGACAGAGACAGGATGGTCAGTTTCGGCGCGGGTTCGTCGGCGCGGCCGAAGGCGAGCGTCGATTCGCACAGGCTGACGGCGCGGCGGATCGAGTTGACCAGTTTCGGCGCCATGCGGCGCACGGCGGGGTCTTCGGATTGCTCGATCCGGTCGGTGAAAAGCTGCGCCGAGGTGAGGATGTTGCGCAGGTCATGGCTCACCTTGGCGACCGCTTCGCCCAATTGCGCCAGCCGCTCGCGCTGCCGCAGGGAGGCGGTGAGTTGCGTCTGCATGGATTGCAGCGCCTCTTCCGCCTCGCGCAACTCGCGCACGCTGGCCGACGGCTGGATGATGCGCCGGGCGTCCTCGGGCGCGGCGGCATAGGATTGCATGTGTTCCACAACGCCCGTGATCGGTTTGACCAGAAGCACGCGCACCGCAAGGAACAGAAGTGTTGCCGTGAAGATCGAGATGATGGCCGACAGGGCGAGGATCCGCAGGCCGTAATCAATCATCGCCGCGCGCAGGGGGGCGCTGTCCATCGTCGCCTCGATCACGAGGCCCGCATCCTGCACCGGCGTGCCGATGACGCGGATCATCTCGCGTTCGGGAGTGACGAGGCGCGACAGGGCGTCCCGGATCAGCAGCATGGCGGGCGCGTCGCGCATGTCATAGGTCTGCGACACGGGCACCGGCATGGGCGCCGACAGGATCAGCTGGCGCGCCTCGTCCCGCCGCAGCACGATGTTGAAGACGCCCGCATTGCGCAGCAGTTCCTCTTCGAGGTCGGCATCGATCATGTCGGCGGCCAGCAGCGTCAGGGACGCGATCTGCGCGCGCTCCAGCCGCGAAAGCAGGTAATCCTCGCGATAGCGCGCGACCGACGGGACGAAAATCAGCACTTCCGCGAGGAAGACGAAAACCGTCGTCAGGATCAGGAAGCGGCCGGAAAGGGAATTGAACATGCGCGGTCCGATGGTTTGCCGGGTGATACCATGCCCGGCGGCGTTCTCAAATCAGGGCAGCCACCTTTGCACGAAACGGACAACCGCCTTGACCTTGTCACTTTCGAACAGCCTTGGCGAGAAATAGGCGCCCGCGGCGCGTTTGTTGACCTCGCCGATGGTGGGATAGGGCGACACCATCGCGCTGACCTGGCTCATTTTCATGTTGTTGGCGATCACCAGGGACCAGAGGTTGATCAACTCTCCCGCCTGGTGGCCCGCGATGGACACGCCCACGGGGCGGCCCTTGACCACCATCACCTTGATGAGCCCCGCCGTCTTGCGTTCGGCGATGGCGCGGTCGTTGTGGGAGAAGTGGAAGCGCGCAATTTCAAGGCGGTCACCGTGTTCCTTCCGCGCCTGCGCCTCGGTCAGGCCGACCTGGGCAAGCTCGGGGTCGGTATAGGTCGCCCACGGGATGTGCGCGGTCTTGGCCTTGGCCGGCAGGCCCAGCACGGCAGAGCGGATGACGATGCCCGCGTGGTAGCCCGCGACATGGGTGAACTGCATCCCGCCCGCCACGTCACCGATGGCATAGACGCGGCTGTTGGTCGTCTTCAGGCGGTCGTCCACCTTGATCCCCGTGCGGGTCGTTTCGATCCCGGCGGCGTCAAGGTCCAGCCGGTCGGTGTTCGACTTGCGCCCCACGGCCATCAAGAGGTGAGAGCCCTTGAAGGTACGGCCATCCTTCGTCTCGATCTCGATCGCGCCGTCGCTTCCCCGGATTTCGGAGGCGAGCGCGCCTTCGGCGATCTCCACCCCTTCGGCGCGGAGGTTGTCGAGCACGATGGCGGCCATTTCCGGGTCGTCCTTGCCCAGCGCGGTTTCGCCCTCGATCACGGTGACCTTGCAGCCAAGGCGGACATGGGCCTGCGCCATTTCCATCCCGATCGGGCCGCCGCCGACGATCAGCAGGTGATCGGGGCGGTCGCGCAGGTCGAAGATGGTCTCGTTGGTTTGGAACGGGACGGCATCAAGGCCGGGGATCGGAGGGACCAGCGGGGAGGAACCGGTCGCGATCACGATGCGGCGCGCGGTGATCCGGTAGGGCCCGGCCTCGACCGTGCGGTCGTCGATGAAGCGACCGAATTCGCGGATCACCCGCACGCCCAGCCCTTCGAACCGCTCCTGGCTGTCGACCGGTTCGATCTGCGCGATCACGTCATGCACGTGGTCCTTGGCCGCGGCGTAATCGACGCTGGGCGTGACCGAGGCGACGCCGTATTGCGCGGCCGTTTCCATCCCGTGGGCGGCCCTGCCACTGGCGATCAGGGCTTTCGAGGGCACGCAGCCGAAGTTGAGGCAGTCGCCGCCCATCTTTTGGCCTTCCAGCAGGACGACATCCGCGCCCATCTGCACCGCGCCGGCAGCGACCGACAATCCGCCCGACCCGGCACCGATCACCAGTATGTCCGTCTTGATCCGTTCCATCGGTCAGAGCCCTTTCTTGCCGCGCACGGCCTTGAGGAGGATGGGCATGGCGGCGAGCGCGCAGAGGCCGAGGATCGGCAGGATCACGTGCGGTTCGAAGATGATGCCGAGATTGGGGGTCTCGCCACGGGCAAACACCTCTCCCAGCCCCGCCCCGACCGAGGTGTAGACGATAGCGCCGGGAATGATGCCGAGGAAGGTCGAGATGGCGAAGCGGTGCAGCGGCACTTCGAGGAACGAGGGGATGAGGTTCGCCATGAAGAACGGCACCGCCGGCACAAGCCGCAGCAGGAACAGCATCGACCACTGGTTTTCGTCCAGCCCGTCCTTGATGCGCTTGACCATGCCCTGGCTGTGTTCAAGCCGCGCACCCAGCCGCTCCCCGAACCCCATGCGCGCGGCCTGAAAGATGGCGATGGCGCCCAGTGTCGCCCCGGTGATGTTGAACAGGGCGCCGGGGAAAGTGGCGAACAGGAACCCGCCGGTCAGCGTCGCGATGGTCGCACCCGGAAGGGAGAAGGCGACGATGATCGTGTAGGCGAGGATGAACAGACCCACGGTCAGCACGTAATTGGCGTCGCGGAAGGCGATCAGCGCCTCGCGGTTGTCGGCCAGCGTCTGGAAGCTGAGGTAATCGCCCAGCGTTAAATAGCCCACGACCGCCGCCACGACGATCGCGATCAGCGGCAGTTTCGATTTCAGTCCGTCGCCGGTCGTCCTGGGGGCATTTTCGGTCATGTCGGTCATGTGCATAGCCTTTTCGCTCGGGTCTTGGCCACTTATCTGATGCATCGCGGGCGACGGCGATACTCCCGCTCACGCGCGCTTGATCGGCGGTGACGCGAGGCTGTAACAATCGGCCCCACGATCACGAAACGCCCCACCTGCGGTGACAGGTCCGTGAGGGTCGTGACAAAAAAGTGCGCAGAAGGCGGGTCAGCCGGTTTGACTTTGAAACATCGGCGGCGTATGCGCGGGGTCTGACATGACAAGGCAGCGCGAATCCATCCGGGATGCCGCGTGCCGACAGACGGAGAGACGCGATGAAACGCACGTTCCAACCTTCGAACCTTGTGCGCAAACGCCGCCACGGGTTCCGCGCGCGCATGGCCACCAAGGCCGGCCGCAAGATCCTGAACGCCCGCCGCGCCCGCGGTCGGAAGTCGCTCAGCGCCTGAGCCGCGATCCATGCCTTTTGCCAAGCCCGCGCCTGCGAGGGACGCGGGCTTTTCGCATGTGGAGGTCCTGCAAAACCGCAGCCAGTTCCTTGCCGCCGCGAGGGGCCGGAAGGTCGCGATGCCGTCGATGATCGTGCAGGCCCGTGCCCGGCGGGATGACGGCGATCACGTGGGCGTCGGGTTCACCTGTTCCAAGAAGGTCGGCAACGCGGTCGCCCGTAACCGCGCCAAGCGCCGCTTGCGGGAGGCGGCGCGGGCGGTTCTGCCCGAACGTGCGAGGCCCGGCATGGATTACGTCCTGATCGGGCGCGCAACGGCGACGGCGACCCGCCCCTTCGATGCGCTTGTCGGTGATTTGCGTGCGGCCCTCGACAAGCTGCATGCCGGGGACCGCGCATGACCCCGCTGGCCTTTCTCTTCTCCCTGCCCATCCGCCTTTACCGGCTTGTCGGGAGCCCGTGGGTCGGCCACGCCTGCCGGTATCAACCGACATGTTCGGCCTATGCGATGGAGGCGCTGCAGAAGCATGGCGGGATCAAGGGCGGTTGGCTGACCTTCCGGCGCGTGATGCGCTGCCACCCGTGGGGCGGGTCGGGGATCGACAACGTGCCGGACTGAACGACGCTGCCCGCGTCGCCATGAGGAAAATCCTGTCGCCTTGCGGCAAATGCGCCGCGCCGGATGTGGTAGGGTCGGGCAGCTTTTGTCCAAGAGTTTGCCCATGACCACCGATCTGTCGTCCGTCACCCGCCCCATCTCGCAAGCCAATGGCCTGCCCAACGCGCATTACACCGATCCGGCGGTCTTTGCCGAAGAGCGGGACGCGCTCTTGTTCGGAACGTGGTCGGGGATCGGCGTTGCCGCGGACGTGCCCGAACCGGGCGACGCGAAACCGATCGAGTTCCTTGGCCTGCCGCTTCTCCTGATCCGCGACCGCGATGGCGATGTGCGCGTGTTCCAGAACACCTGTCGGCACCGGGGCATGATCCTTGTCTCGGAACCGCGCCGGATCGAGGGCGCGATCCGCTGCCCGTACCATTCGTGGTGCTATTCCACCAAGGGCAAGCTGGTTGCGACCCCGCATGTGGGCGGGCCGGGCATGAACACGCACGCGGACATGGACCGCGACACGCTGGGCCTGATCGAGGTGCCCTCCCACGTCTGGCGCGACGTGGTGTTCGTCAACATCTCGGGTACCGCAGCCCCGTTCGAAGAGGTGCATGCCGACCTGATCGCCCGCTGGTCGGAGTTCGATGCCAGCCCGATGCACCACGGCGGCGCAGACAGCCGGTTCACGCTGGATGTGCAGACGAACTGGAAGCTTGCGGTCGAAAACTACTGCGAAAGCTATCACCTGCCGTGGGTTCATCCCGGCCTGAACAGCTATTCCCGGCTGGAAGACCATTACAATATCGAGGAACAGGGCCGTTATTCCGGACAAGGCACGCTGGTCTACCGCCAGTTGACCGGCGAAGCGGGCGAGGTCTTTCCCGATTTCGCGGGCCTGTCTGACAAGTGGGACGAGGGCGCGGAATACATCACCGTCTATCCAAACGTCCTGCTGGGTGCCCAGCGCGACCATGCCTTTGCCATCGTGCTGGAACCAAAGGCGGTGGATCGCACGGTCGAACACATTCACCTCTACTACGCGTCCGACGAAACCGACGACGCGCTGCGCCGGAAGAACGCGGAACAGTGGAAGGTCGTGTTCGAGGAAGACATCTTCGTGGTCGAAGGCATGCAGCGCGGGCGGCACGGGCCGGGATTTGACGGCGGGCGGTTCAGCCCGGCGATGGACGGGCCGACGCATTGCTTCCACGCCTGGGTGGCCGGACGGGTGAGCAACGCGCGGCAACGCCTTGCGGCGGAATGAAGCGGGACCTTGATGCCGCACTGATCGCGGCGCACGAGGCAGGTGACCGGCCCGCCCTTGTGCGTCTTTATTCCGAGGCGGCGGACGGCGCGGCATCCGAAGAGGCGCAGGCGTTCTTTCTCACGCACGCCTATGTCTTCGCGCTTGAATGCGGAGCGGCGGAAGCTACGAAGTTGCGCGCGCGGCTGAAGGCGCTTGGCCGGATCTAGAAATCCTCGACCCGCCGGATGCGCCACGCGGTGAAGCCGCCCGCCATGTCAGCCAGGTCGTCGGGGGAGAAGACCGCGCGCGTGGCGAGCGCCGCCGCGACCTCGCCCATCGGGACCTCGTCGATCTCGTAACGGTCGGGCCGGAAGGTGCCGGGGGCCGCGCGTTCGGCCAGCATGTTGATGAAATCCGGGCGCGCGACATAAGCACCGTCGAAATCCACCGAGTTCAGCGCCGCTCCGTCGAACGACACGTCGAACAGGACCGCGTTGCGGAAGGTGGCGCCGGGCAGCGCAGCGCCGTCGAACCGCGCGCCCATCAGCGTCGCCCCGTCGAACTGCACCGCGATGGCCTGGATATTGTCGAAGATGCTGCGCTGGATGAAGGCATCGGCAAAACTCGTCCCGGCCATGAAGGTGGGATAGACCTCTCCCTCTGCCCTGTAAGGCCCGCGGGCCTCTTCACCGGGGAGCGAGGCAAAGGTGGTGTCGCGCAGCCACGCCGAGGCAAAGCTCGCGTTTTCCAGCTGGGCGCCGCCGAACCGCCCTTCGAGGATCGCCGAACGGTCGAACGCGGCATAGCTGAGCATGGCGTTTTCCAGCGAGACGGCGGTGAAGGTCAGATCCTCGGCGGCGGCAAAACTGAGGTCGAGCCCGTAATAGCTGAGGCTTTCGGTGTCGCGCAGGCCGGATTGCACCAGCGTCAGCAGAAGCTGCGCGCGTTCGGGGCTCGCGGGCCGCGCGATCAGGGATTGTTCGGCCACGTCCTGCCCCGTTGACATCGCGGCGGCAAGGCCGGGGTTCGACCCGAACAGGTCCGTCCGGCGCTGCATGGCAACGCGAATCTTGTCGTTGTCGTCATAGGCCCGGTAGAGCGGTTCGAGGAAGCGATAGGGTTTGGCCGCGCGGCTGGCCGCCACGATCCGCATCCGCAGCGACTGGTCGATATCGGTGACCGGGTCGAGCACGGGCACCATTCCCGCCCAAGGGTTTTCGTGCGCAGGCGCGCCTTCGGCCGCGTCGCGGGCCGCCTTGCGGTCAAGCGCTTCTCCCAGAAGGGCGGCAATATTGGTGATCTCGACCGCGATCTCGGCGTTGCGGGCGGCTTCGGCCAGTTCGACCTGCGTGGCCAGAAGCGCGGATTGATCGCTGATGCGCTGGTTCTGCACCTCCAGCGCGCGCAATTGGTCTTCGAGGTGCTGGTTCTGCTTGAAGAGGAGCGCCGTGCCCGCAAGCGCGGCCATCGCCGCGATCAGGCCGGTGAGCGACGCGATGATCCAGCGCCGCGCGCTGAGCCACGCGTAGCGCGCGAAGGACAGTTGCAACAGGTTGCGCCCGGCCTGGATCGTGCCGGTCGGATCACGGTCCGCCGCGCCCTGCGCGATGTCGGCGAGGGGGCCTGCGAAGCTTTCCATCTGCGCCTCGACCACGCCGAAGGCGCGGCGCATGAGGATGCCGCGAAAGACGAAAAGGACCACGCCAATAATCGACAGGACAAGGATCGCGCCAAGGAAGACGGATACGATCAGCGCCGCGCTGTCCTCCAGCCCGGCCTGCGAGAAGGCCAGAAGAAAGCCCGCCGCGATCCCGAATCCGAAGATGAGCAGGCCAAAGACAACCGGCAACCGGCTGGCCGGGAGCTTGAACTCGGGGCTGGCTTCGGGTTCGGACATGTTCGACCTCTCGCCCGGCAGGGTAGAAAGCCGCTTGCCGCCGATCAAGCGAAAGCCGCCCGCGCGCTTGACAATCGCCGCCCCGCCCTGCCAAGCCGCGCCCATGCTCGACGATGCCGACGACATCCATCCGCTGTTCCACGGGGCGCCCAAGACGACCGAGTTCCGCAAGCTGCGCAAGCGGCTGGTGCGGGACGTGCGCGAGGCCGTCGACCAGTACGGCATGGTGGAACCCGGCGCGCGCTGGCTGGTCTGCCTGTCGGGCGGGAAGGACAGCTACACGTTGCTGGCGATCCTGTACGAGTTGAAATGGCGCGGGCTGTTGCCGGTCGACCTGCTGGCCTGCAACCTCGACCAGGGGCAGCCGGGGTTCCCCGCGACGGTGCTGCCCGAGTTCCTCGACCGGATGGGCGTGCCGCACCGGATCGAATACCAGGACACCTATTCCATCGTCGTCGACAAGGTCCCGCAAGGCCGCACCTTCTGCGCGCTGTGTTCGCGCCTGCGCCGTGGCAACCTCTACCGGATCGCGCGCGAGGAAGGCTGTTCGGCGGTCGTGCTGGGCCATCACCGCGACGACATCCTCGAGACGTTCTTCATGAACCTCTTTCACGGCGGGCGGCTGGCGACGATGCCGCCGAAGCTTGTGAACGAGGAGGGCGATTTGTTCGTTTATCGCCCGCTGGCGCACGTGGCCGAGGCCGATTGCGACAAGTTCGCCCGCGCCATGCAGTATCCGATCATTCCCTGTGATCTGTGCGGAAGCCAGGACGGTTTGCAGCGCCAGCAGGTCAAACAGATTCTCGACGGCTGGGAAGCGAACAGCCCCGGACGCCGGCAGGTGATGTTCCGCGCCCTGATGAACGCGCGCCCGTCCCATCTTCTGGATCCGAAATTGTTCGACTTTGCGGGACTTTCACGCGGAATCGGGGAAAACGGTCCGGAATAGGGCATTTTCTTGGCGCGCATTAACCGCGCGATCACCGTTTGTACCTAGCGTCACCCGAAGATGCGGCTGAAGACCGCCGCAACGAGAGGGGTTGCAAATGGTTCAATCCATGATGACTCGCATCTCCGGCTGGGCCGGAGCACTTCGCCGCGCGTTGTCGGGCCCGCAGGTGATGGCCTTTGTCCCGGCGGCGACGCTGGGCGCGTTCTGGCTGGGGGGAGAGGCCGCGCTGATCGCGACCGCGCTGGTCTGTCCGCTGATTGTCGGGCGATTGACGCACGCTGCCGAAGACAATGCGCCGCCTCCCCTGCCCCGCGATACCGTGACCGGCCTTGTGCATCGCTCGCAGTTTCTCGACACGCTCGACGCGCATTTGCACGATCTGGACCGGACCCACAGGAAAACCGCGTATTTCGCCATCGAACTTGATGAATTCGCCGGACTGGCCGAGAAATACGGCCCGGATGTAAGCGAGGCGCTGCTGTCCTGCACCGCCCATCGCCTACAGGGGGTGATGCGCGACCGTGAAATGGTGTCGCGTTCGGGCGATTTCAGGTTCTCCGTCGCGCTGGACCCGGTCCGCAACCTCGATCTTGAATCCAGCATCCAATTGGCGACGCGCCTGCAGACCGCGATAGAGGAGCCGATCTCGGCGGATGGCAACCTGTATTACGTCAGCTGCTGTGTCGGCTTCTGCCTGTCGAACCGCGCGCCGGGCCGGGGTGCGAAGGCGCTGCATGACGGCGCGGTGACCGCTCTGGCCGAAGCGCAGCGCACCGGGCCCTCGACCATCCGGTCCTATTCCGAAGAGGTGCGCCTGCTGCAAAGCCAGCGGCTGGCCCTGTGCGAGGATATCACCGCCGGGCTGGATGCCGAACAGTTCCATGCATGGTTCCAGCCGCAGATATCGACCGATACCGGCGAGATCTCGGGCTTTGAAACGCTTGCGCGCTGGCTGCACCCGACGCGCGGGCTGGTCTCGCCGGGCGAGTTCCTGCCGTTGATGGAGCGGAACGGGCAGCTCGACCGGCTGGGCCAGACGATGCTGAACCAGGCGCTGCGCGCGCTGGCCTTGTGGGACCAGGCGGATGTCACCGTGCCCCGCGTCGGGGTCAATTTCACGGCAGACGAATTGCGCAACCCGCGGCTTGTGGACCGCGTCGAATGGGCCCTCGACCGGCATGACGTGACGCCCGACCGGCTGTGCGTGGAAATCCTCGAAGACGTGGTGTCGCGCGCGCCCGACGACGTGACCTCGCGCAATATCAAGCGGCTCGCGGAGCTGGGCTGCACCATCGACCTCGACGATTTCGGAACCGGCAATACCTCCATCTCGTCGCTGCGGCGCTTTCCGGTGACGCGGCTTAAGATCGACCGCTCCTTTGTCAGCAATGCCGACCAGTCGGTCGATCAGCAGCGCATGATCTCGGCCATCCTGACGATGGCCGAACGGCTGGACCTGCAAACGCTGGCCGAAGGGATCGAGACACCGGGAGAGCATGCAATGGTCGCGCAGCTTGGCTGCGGATCGGTGCAGGGCTTTGGCATCGCGCGCCCGATGCCCTTCGACAAGACGGTCGACTGGATCCGCGAATACAACGCTCAACGCCACAAGACGCCGGTAATCGGGCGCAGGACTGGCTGATCACCGCGCCCGTTGCCGGGAATCGCCTTGACCTTTCCCGACCCACTCTGTTGAACCGCACAAAGCTCTTCAACAGACGCATGGTGTCTTTCGATGGACGAACAGAACCGGAATCTCATTCTCGCCACGGTGCTCAGCTTCGTGGTGATCCTTGTCTGGTTTGTCCTGTTCCCGCCACCGGAGCCGATCGAACCGGCAACCGCACCACAAGACGGTACCGCCCAGACGGCACAACCCGCCGATGTCGCCACGCCAACCACGAACGCTCCTGCCACGGCCACGACCACTCCGGTCGACCCGATCGATGCGCCGCGCATCGCGATCGAGACACCGCGCCTGACCGGTTCGCTGTCGCTGGCGGGTGGTCGTATCGACACGCTGAAGCTCAAGGACTACCGCGAGACAATCGAAGACGACTCACCCATCGTGACGCTGTTGTCGCCTGTCGGCAGCGACCATGCCTATTATGCCCTGTACGGCTGGGCCCCCGGCCCCGGCGTCACACCCGAAGACGTCCCCGGCCCCCGCAGCGAATGGACACAAGTGGGCGAAGGATCCCTGACGCCCGCCACCCCCGTCACGCTGACATGGACCGGCGCCAGCGGTCTGACCTTCACGCGCACCGTCTCTGTTGACGATGATTTCATGTTCACGGTCACGCAATCCGTGACCAACGGCACATCACAGAACGCGGCCCTTGCCCCCTACGGTATCCTCGCCCGTCACGGCGAGCCCGAGGATCTTAAGAACTTCTTCATCCTGCACGAAGGCGGCATCCGCATGGCGGACGGCGAGTTGAGCGAGATCGACTATGGTGACATGGCGGATTTCGAACCCGACGCGCGCGGTGTCCGCGCCGACACCGTATCCGTCGAGCAGAATGGCTGGATCGGCTTCACCGACCACTACTGGATGACCACGATCATCCCCCAGCCCGGCACACCGTTCCGCGCCTCGGCCAAATACATCGACACTCGCGACATCTACCAGACCGAAGCGGTCCTGCCGACGCAGACCGTCGCGCCGGGCGACAGCGCCGCGGTGACGACGCAGCTTTTTGCCGGTGCCAAGGTGTGGGAATCGATCACCGCCTACCAGGATGCGGGCGTCGAGGGCTTCGTCGACTCGATCGACTGGGGCTGGTTCTTCTTCCTCACCAAACCGATCTTCATCGTCCTGCACTGGTTCAACCTGCTCATCGGCAACATGGGCTGGGCGATCATCGGCCTGACGCTGTTCATCAAGGCGCTGCTGTTCCCACTGGCCTACCGGTCCTACGTGTCGATGGCCAAGATGAAGGAACTCCAGCCCGAGATGGAGAAACTGAAGGAGCGCGCCGGTGACGACCGCCAGAAGCTCCAGCAGGAGATGATGGCGCTCTACAAGAAGGAAAAGGTGAACCCCGCCGCAGGCTGCCTGCCGATCCTTCTGCAGATCCCGATCTTCTTCTCGCTCTACAAGGTGATCTTCGTCACGCTCGATTTGCGGCATGCGCCGTGGATCGGCTGGATCCGCGACCTCTCGGCACCCGATCCGTCCTCGATCCTGAACCTGTTCGGCCTGCTGCCCTACGGCACGCCCGACCCGTCCTCGATCCTGTTCATCTTCTCGCTGGGCGTCCTGCCGATCTTCCTCGGGATCTCGATGTGGCTGCAGCAGAAACTGAACCCGGCCCCGACCGACCCGACACAGGCGATGATCTTTGCCTGGTTGCCGTGGGTCTTCATGTTCATGCTGGGCACGTTCGCCAGCGGACTCGTGCTTTACTGGATCGCGAACAACCTGATCACCTTCGCGCAGCAATACATCATCATGCGCAGCCAGGGCTACAAACCCGACCTCTTCGGCAACATCAAGGCTGGCTTCAAACGCAAGTCGAGGGAATGACCGGCCGGGTCGACAGCCTGTGGCGCTACCCGGTCAAGGCACATGGCCGCGAACGGATCGGTGCCGCCGACCTGACGCCCGGCCAGTGCCTGCCCTGGGACCGCACCTGGGCCGTCGCCCATGAAGACAGCACCGCCGACGGGTCGGACTGGGCCCGCTGCTCCAACTTCATGCGCGCGGCCAAGGCGCCGGGCCTGCAAGCCATGACCTGCATCCTTGACGAGGCCAGCGAAACGGTGACCTTCGACCACCCTGACCTCGGATCGCTCACCGCGCACCCCGAACGGGACGCCGATCGACTGATCGCGTGGACGGCCCCCCTGCAGCCCGAGGGTCGATCGGCATCCGCCCGCGTGGTCCGCGCGACTGCGCGCGGCATGACCGATTGCGATCACCCCACCATCACGCTCTGCAACCTCGCCTCGCACCGCGCGGTGTCGCAAAAGGCCGGCGCGGACCTCTCGATCCACCGCTGGCGCGGCAATGCCTGGATCGACGGGCTCGCCCCGTGGGAGGAGTTCGACTGGGTCGGCCAGCGCATCACGCTCGGCACCGCTACGCTGGAGGTGCTGGAACGCACCGAACGCTGCCTCATGACCCATGCCAACCCCGACACCGGCAAGCGCGACATCCCCCTGCTCGACGTGCTCGACACGTGGGGCCACCGCGACTTCTCGGTCCAGGCGGTGGTGGTCACACCCGGACACGTCGCCGACGGTGACGCCGTGGTGCCCGCATGACCAACGCCTTGCCCTTCCCCCTCGCCGAGGCACCCGACCGCGACGCGCAGGAAGCCGCCACGCGCCTCTTCCGGCAGGGCGCGGACTTCCTCAAGGGCGTCGTCGCCATGTCGGGCCTGCCCCCCGCCGACCGCATGGAAGTCTGTTTCGCGGGCCGCTCGAATGTCGGCAAATCGACCCTGATCAACGCCCTCACGGGCCGCCGCGCCCTCGCCCGCGCCTCCAACACGCCGGGCCGCACGCAGGAAATCAACTTCTTCACCCTGGCCGACAGCCACTACCTCGTCGACCTGCCCGGCTACGGCTTCGCCAAGGCCCCCGTCGCCGTGGTCGAAAAATGGCAGCGCCTGCTCAAGGCCTACCTGCAGGGCCGCCAGTCCCTGCGCCGCGCCTTCGTCCTCGTCGACGCGCGCCACGGCATCAAGCCCGTGGATGAAGAGATCATGGCGCTGCTCGACACCGCCGCCGTCCCCTTCCAGACGGTCCTGACCAAGGCCGACAAGATCAAGGCGGCGGACGAGCCTAAACTCCTCGCCCAGGTCCGCGGCAAGCTTGCGAAACACCCCGCCGCCTTCCCCGAACTCATCCTCACGAGCAGCGAAACCGGCGCCGGCATCGACACGCTCCGCGCGACGATCGCCACCCTCGTCTGATCTTCTTCTCTTTTACAAATATGTCCCCCGGAGGGCCGATCCGCCACGCTTGACCCGACCGGCATGACGCGCCCGGCCCGCCACGGGCTTCCCTCCCCCGGGGGGAGGGTCAGGGAGGGGGTCGCGGCGCACCCTTGCGCGCCAGCGCCCGATCAGGTCAGACGTGCTGGCCGCCGTTCACCTCGATCTCGGTCCCGGTGATGTAGGATCCCGGAGAGGAGCACAGGAAAAAGATCGTGGCGGCCACTTCCTCGGGCTGGCCGATGCGGCGCAGGGGCAGCGTTTCCACGATCTTGTCGGTGCCGGGGGACAGGATGGCCGTTTCAACTTCGCCCGGAGCCACCGCGTTGACGCGCACGCCCATCGGGCCGAAATCATGCGCCATCTCGCGGGTCAGGGCCGCAAGCGCCGCCTTCGACGTGGCATAGGCCGCGCCCGCGAAGGGATGCACCCGGCTGCCGGCGATCGAGGTGATGTTCACGACCGCGCCACCGGCCGCGGCCAGCTCCTCCTTCAACCCGCGCGCCAGCACGACCGAGGCGAAGAAATTGACGTGGAAGACATGCCCCCATGTCCGCAGGTCGGTGTCGATGGTGTTGAGTCGCGCCCCGTCCGGCCCTTTCGGCGAGATCCCCGCATTGTTCACCAGCGCGTCCAGCCGCCCGCCAAGCCGGGACTTGATCTCGGCCACCTTGGCAATCGTGTCGTTGGGATCCGCGAGGTCGATCTGCACGTGGTTCTCTTCGCCGCCGCCCCACGGACATTCGGCGGGAAACGGGTGGCGGGAACAGGTGATGACGCGCCAGCCTTCGGAATTGAACTTCCGCACCGTCGCGTGGCCGATCCCGCGGCTGGCGCCCGTCAGCAAAAGGGTCTTCGTTTCGGCCATGTCGCGCCCCCTGCCCGGTCCATGGCACCAGCCTAGTCCCTGCACCCGCGCGCCGCAATCGCCCTTGGCCCGCGCGCCGCTGGCGGGTAACAGGTTGGAACCGCGACCAACCTGACCCGAGCCCGCACGCCATGACCCGAGATTCCATCGCCACAGCCCGCACCCTGAACGAGGCGCTGCCCTATCTGAAACGGTATGAGGGCGCGACCGTCGTCATCAAGCTGGGCGGCCACGCGATGGGGTCCGATGACGGCATGGCGAGTTTCGCCCGCGACGTCGTCTTGATGCGGCAGGTGGGCGTGAACCCGGTTGTCGTGCATGGCGGCGGGCCGATGATCAACGCGATGCTCGACCGGCTGGGCGTCACCTCGCACTTCGTGGACGGCAAGCGCGTCACCGATGCCGAGACGATGGAAGTGGTCGAGATGGTGCTGTCGGGCCGCGTGAACAAGCGCATCGTGCAGGCGATCAACGAACAGGGCGGCCGCGCGGTGGGCCTGTCGGGCAAGGATGCGCGGCTGATGCGCTGTGAACCCGCCGATCCCGCGCTGGGTCTCGTCGGCAGGCCGGCGCAGGTCGATCCCTCGATCCTGCGCGACCTCGCGGGCGCCGGGGCGATCCCGGTGGTCGCACCGCTGGGCTTCGGCGAGGACGGAGCGACCTACAACATCAACGGCGACACGGCGGCGGGCGCCATCGCCGGCGCGCTGGAAGCGGACCGCCTCCTGCTCCTGACCGATGTCGAGGGGGTGAAGGACGCCTCCGGCGCGCTCGTGACCGACCTGACGGTGGACCGGGTGCGCGACATGACCGACGAGGGCGTGATCGCGGGCGGCATGATCCCCAAGACGCAAACCGCCGTCGACGCGATCCTCAGCGGCGTGCGCGCGGCGGTGATCCTTGACGGTCGCGCGGCCAATGCCTGCCTGCTGGAACTTTTCACCGATCACGGGGCGGGATCGATCATCCGTCGGTCCTGACGCAACCGTGATCACGCGCCGCATGGACGAATGCCGCGCCCGAGGTCACATATAGATCATGGAATATGAAGGCATCATCCGTCTGGCCATCTTCCTTGGCCTGTTCGCCATTCTCGCGGTGACCGAGGCGCTGGCGCCGCGGCGCGTGCGCAGGCAGCCGCGCAAGACGCGCTGGGTGACCAACTGGGGCATCACCATCCTCAACACCGTCACGCTGCGCGCGCTGGCGCTGGCCCTGCCGCTGCTGGCCGTGGGTGCCGCCGTCGACGCGCAGGCGCAGGGCTGGGGCCTGTTCAACCAGACCGACTGGCCGGTCTGGATCGAGATCCTTGCTGCGATCCTGATCCTCGACCTCGCGATCTGGGCGCAGCACCTCGTGACGCACAAGGTGCCGATCCTGTGGCGGCTGCACCGGGTGCATCACGCGGATGTCGATTTCGACGTGACCACGGCGATCCGGTTCCACCCGGTGGAAATCGGGCTGTCGATGATCCTGAAGATCGGGCTGGTCTACCTGCTGGGCCCCGCCGCCGTCGCGGTGGTGATCTTCGAAATCCTGCTGAACGGTACCGCGATGTTCAACCACGCCAATATCCGCCTGCCGCTGTGGCTGGACGCCATCGTCCGGCAGGTGCTGGTGACCCCGGACATGCACCGCGTCCACCACTCGGTCCACCGGCATGAACATGACAGCAATTACGGTTTTGCATTGTCCATCTGGGATCGTATGTTCGGGACCTACATCGCGCAGCCGTCAGGGGGCCACGAGGAGATGGATATCGGGTTGGAGTGGCAGGACGATCGCCCGTCCAGACTGGGATGGAGCCTGTGGCTGCCATTCGCCCGCCGCTGACCGCCGATACCGGCGTGGACCTTGCGGGCGCCGCCGCGCGGCATGGCCTCATCCATATGGGCGCGTTTCACAGGGACACCGAAGAGGGAGCCCAGACGCTCGCGCTCGTCGGCACCGGCCCCGGCTTCTGGGCCGTCTTCACCGCGTCCCCCGAATACCGCGACGGGCATGCCGACCCGGTGGACCGCTGGTCGCGGCGCGTGATCGGTGAACTGGCGGTGACCACGGGGGCGACGGACACGGCCTTCCCGTTCGGCGGACCGCCCTACGCGCCGTTCCTCCGCTGGGCGGAGGCGACAGGCGCCGCGTGGCAAAGCCCGGTCGGCATGCTGGTCCATGCCGAGGCGGGATTGATGATTTCGTATCGCGGCGCGCTGATCTATGACGGGCATCTGCCGCTCGGCGCGGCCCGTGAGAAGCCCTGCACAACGTGCGATGCCCCCTGCGTATCGGCCTGCCCGGTCGATGCGCTGAGCGCCGAGACGGGATATGACGTGGCCGCCTGTCACGCCTATCTTGATACCGAAGGCGGGCTGGATTGCCTGGCACATGGCTGCAAGGCCCGGCGCGCCTGCCCGGTAAGCCGGGCCTTTGGCCGCCCACCGGAACAATCGGCGCTGCACATGGCAGCGTTTCACCCACGATGACCCGTCGCCTGATCCTGATGCGTCACGCGAAATCAAGCTGGGATGATCTCGCGCTGGACGATCACGCGCGCCGGTTGAACAAGCGCGGCCGCGCAAGTGCCAAGGCGCTGGGCAACTGGCTGCGGAAGCGGGCATACCTGCCGCACGAAATCCTGTGTTCGTCTTCCGCCCGCACACAGGAGACTTGCGCCTTGCTGGAGCTGGATGCGCCGGTGACCGTTCTGGACGGGCTGTACCTTGCCTCGACCCGACAATTGCGGGACGCCCTGCATGGTGCCACGGGGAACACCGTGCTTGTCGTCGCGCATAATCCCGGAATCGCGACCTTCGCCGCGCAGGTGGTATCGCGGCCACCCGACCACGTCCGGTTCTTCGATTATCCCACTGGCGCGACGCTGGTGGTCGATTTCAACGTCGACAACTGGCGCGATGCGACGACGGGGCGGGCGGTGGATTTCGTCGTCCCGCGCGATCTTCTCGACTGACCGGCAAGTCCTACGAAAAAGAGCGCCGGATTGCTCCGACGCCCTTTGGATCGCCCAGGGTGCCCCCACCCAGAGACTGTGTCCGTAACCTTAATGCCCCAGAATCTGGCTCAGGAAAAGCTTTGTCCGGTCGTTCTGCGGGTTGGTGAAGAACGCTTCGGGTTCGTTCTGCTCCACGATCTGGCCCGCATCCATGAAGATCACGCGGTTCGCGACCTGGCGGGCAAAGCCCATCTCGTGCGTGACGCAGAGCATGGTCATGCCCTCCTGCGCCAGCTCGATCATGGTGTCGAGCACCTCCTTGATCATCTCGGGGTCAAGCGCCGAGGTCGGTTCGTCGAACAGCATGATGCGCGGCTTCATGCACAGCGAACGCGCGATGGCGACCCGCTGCTGCTGACCGCCCGACAACTGGCCGGGATACTTGTCGGCCTGTTCGGGGATCTTCACCTTTTCAAGGAAGTGCATCGCCGTCTCTTCGGCTTCCTTCTTGGGGATCTTGCGGACCCAGATCGGCGCCAGCGTGCAGTTTTCAAGGATCGTCAGGTGCGGGAAGAGGTTGAAGTGCTGGAAGCACATGCCAACCTCGGACCGGATCTTGTCGATGTTCTTCAGGTCCGACGACAGGACCGTGCCGTCGACCTCGATCAGGCCCTTCTGGTGCTCTTCCAGCGCGTTGATGCAGCGGATCAGCGTGGACTTGCCGGACCCTGACGGGCCACAGATCACGATACGCTCGCCGCGATAGACCGTCAGGTCGATGTCGCGCAGCACGTGGAACGAACCGTACCACTTGTTCATGTTCTGGATCGAGATCGCGACCTCGTTCGACACTTTCATGGCCGATTGGTCGACCGCGGCCAGATCGCCGGTATCGGGAAGTTGGTTCTGGGTTTCCGTGCTCATGGAAAGGCCCTCCTTAACGGTGATCGGTGGCGAGGCGACGCTCGAGCCACTGTGAGTATTGCGAGATGCCGTAGCAGGTGACGAAGAACAGCAGGCTGGCGAAGCCCAGAAGCTCCCAGTAGACGCCGTTCCATTCGGTCGAGGCGAGGATCGGGCCCCGGATCATGCCCAGCACGTCGAACATGGAAATCACCGACACCAGCGTGGTGTCCTTGAACAGGCCCACGGCGATATTGACGATGCCGGGGATCGAGATCTTCAGCGCCTGCGGCAGGATGATCAGCCGCATCGCCTGCGGGTAATCAAGGCCAAGGCTGTCCGCGCCTTCGTACTGGCCCTTGGGCAGTGCGGCGAGGCCGCCGCGGATCACCTCGGCAATATAGGCCGAGGAGAACATGGTGATCATGATCACCACCCGCAGGAACAGGTCGGTCGTCGTTCCCGGAGGGAACAGGTAGGCCAGCATGACCGACGCCACGAAGAGCAGCGTGATCAGCGGCACGCCGCGGACGAACTCGATGAAGATCACGCAGATCCACTTGATGAACGGCATGTCCGACTGGCGCCCCAGCGCCAGCGCGATGCCAAGCGGCAGCGACAGCGACACGCAGGTCAGGCCCAGCATCATGTTCAGCATGAACCCGCCCAGGTCACGGGAGGGCACGGGCGACAGCATCGCGCCGGACTGGTCCTCGGGGATGAGGAACCCGCCAAGGTACCAGATCACGAAGGCCGTCGCGATGGCCCCGAAGAAGCCCGCCGCGAAGCTCGACTTGTTCAGGCGGTCGAACACGAAATAGCCCGCGATGATCCCCACGGCGGCGACGATCGGAACAAGGATCGATCCGCCCCAGATCAGCCAGTAGGCGACGAAGGGGAAGGCTGCCGTGAAGTACAAGAGCTTGCGCGGCAGGTCGAAGAACAGGACCGGCGCGATGGCGACCAGCATGAACAGGAAGGCCACGTTCGGCCGCCAATACTGGTCGGTCGGATAGGTGAAGCCGTAGATCAGCTGCGGCCAGCGTTCGGTCAGGACCGAGAAGCAACCGCCGACCCGGCCCTGCAGCACCTCGCGGCACTCGGCAAGGCTGGAGGTGTTCCAGACGCCGCCGAACAGCCATGGCAGGATGACCGACAGGACAAGGTAGATCACGTAAAGCGCGGCGATGGTCAAAAGGCCATTGGCCCATGTCGCGAACAGGTTCTCGCGCAGCCACTTGACGATTCCCGTCTGCGACGCCGGGGGCGGCGCTGGCGGGATTTCGGTCTTGCGGACGAAGGCGACGGAATGTGCGTGTGTATCGCTCATCTCAACGCTCCTTCAGCTTGATTGACGCATTGTAGACGTTCATGAACGCCGAGATCAGCAGCGACGCCGTCAGGTAGAACAGCATCAGCAACAGGATGCATTCGATCGCGCGCCCGGTCTGGTTCAACGTGATCCCGCCAAGGGTCGCCGTGATGTCGGCATAGCCCACGGCGATCGCCAGCGACGAGTTCTTGGTGATGTTGAGGTATTGCGAGATCAGCGGCGGGATGATGACGCGCAGCGCCTGCGGCAGCACCACGAGGTTCATCACGCGACCCGGACGCAGGCCAAGGGCCGACGCGGCCTCGGTCTGGCCCTTGCTGACCGCCTGGATGCCCGCACGCACGTTCTCGGCGATGAAGGCACCGGTGTAGATCGACAGCGCGAACCACAGCGCGATCAGCGGGCCGCCGATCTTGATCCCGCCGGCGAAGTTGAAACCCTTCAGCGCGGGCACGTCGAAAGTCAGGCCCAGCGCGAGGAACAGGACGATCAGCGGACCGAACCAGATCGCGAGGTTGGTCCATAGCGTCTGCGGGCGTTCACCCGTTGCTTCCTGGATGCGGGTGGCGCGGGCATTGACCGCGCGCACCGCGAAGAACGATCCGGCGAGAAACGCGATGACCAGAAGCAGGTCGGCGACGCCCCCGAACCCGCGGATAAAATAGGGCTGCGGGATATACACACCACGGTTGGTGAAGGCCGCGACGCCCAGGAACATGCTTGCATCGGGGTCGGCCCCGCGGAATTCCCGCGGGCCGGGCAGGACGGCGATCATGATCGTGAAGATGATCACAATCCAGATCAGGACCGGGATGTTGCGAAAAATCTCGACATAGACCGCCATCAGCTTGGCGACGAGCCAGTTCTTGGACAGCCTCAGCACACCGGCGATCACGCCGAACACGGTCGCGGTCACGCAGGCGAGGAAGGCGACCAGCAGCGTGTTCAGGATGCCGACAAGCGCGGCACGGGCATGGGTGGACTGGCTATCATATTCGACCAGCGTCTGGTTGATGTCGTAACCGGACGGATTGCCGAGGAATTCGTAGGAGATGTTCAGGCCGGCGGCGCGCAGGTTCTGGATCAGGTTATTGCCAAGGTACCAGATCGACAGGGCCAGCAGGATCGCGGCAATCGCCTGAAACGTAAGGGACCGGTAGCGGGTATCATTCAACAGCATAGACAGCTGGAACGACTCCTTCGGCGGGTCGGTCATCGTTGTCATTGGGGTTCCCCGTTGTTCAGCCTCTGAACTGTGCGCCGGTTTTTGGGCGAGGCCGAGTTTTTATGGCGCTGGATATGAGAAGGGCGCGACAATTGCCGCGCCCTTCATCAATTTCTTAGCGGAACGGGGGCGAGTACAGCAGGCCACCGTCGGTCCACTGCGCGTTCAGGCCGCGCGCGAGGCCGATCGGGGTTGCTTCACCGATGTTCGCTTCGAAGATTTCACCGTAGTTGCCGCCAACGGCCAGAGCCTTGACAGCCCAGTCGGCGGGCAGGCCGAGCATTTCGCCCAGGTTGCCTTCTGTGCCGAGCAGACGGTTGATTTCCGGGTTGCCGCCGGCCGAAGCCGCCATTTCGGCCAGGTTGGCCGAGGTCACGCCCAGCTCTTCAGCCGTGATGAGTGCGTTCAGCGTCCAGCGGACGAGGTCGCCCCACTCGTTGTCGCCGTGACGGACCAGCGGGCCGAGCGGCTCTTTGGACACGATTTCCGGCAGAACGACGTGCGCCGACGGATCTTCGAACGTGGCGCGCGTTGCGGCCAGGCCCGAGGCGTCCGTGGTGTAGACGTCACATGCGCCAGCCAGGTACTGCTGCTGCGCTTCGGCGTTGGTTTCGATCGGAACCGGCTCGTAGCTGATGTTGTTCGCGCGGAAGAAGTCCGCGAGGTTCAGCTCGGTGGTGGTGCCGGTCTGGATGCAGACGGTCGCGCCGTCCAGTTCCTTGGCCGACGAAACGCCGAGGTCCTTGGGCACCATGAAGCCTTGGCCGTCATAGTAGTTGATGCCGGTGAATTCGAACTTCAGGTCGACATCGCGCGAGAACGTCCAGGTGGTGTTCCGTGCGAGCATGTCGATTTCGCCCGACGCCAGCGCGGTGAAGCGCGTCTTGCCGGTCGTGGGAACGAATTCCACGGCGTTCGGATCGTCGAGAACGGCGGCTGCAACGGCACGGCACACGGCCACGTCGAAACCTTTCCATTCGCCGTTCGCGTCCGGAGCCGCGAAGCCGACGAGGCCGGTGGTCACGCCGCAGTTCAGCTTGCCGCGTGCCTTGACGTCGTCGAGGGTGCCAGCTGCTGCTGCACCGGCTGCAAGAGCCGCAACAGTTGCTGCACCGAAGAATACGGATTTTTTCATGTTTACCTCTTCCTGATCTCCCCGAGGGATTTTTGCCACCTGCGTACAGGTGGGGATGCGGGCGCAGGGCGTCCGCAGTCACGCACAGGACAATTCAGCAGCGACCCTGCACCGTCAAGGAAAAATCCGGGACGCCCGTGACCCGTCCATCGCCCAAAACGTCAATATACTTGACCTTTCGAGTCGCGCGGCGCGTCTGATTTCAGGGTCTTCATGCCGGTTGACCTTAAGGCACCTTGGCGTTTTTCGATGTCATCCGGACAATTTCACCAAACGACATGGCCGTTTGGGATCAATATCGACAATACGGGCGGGTTGAATCGCGGTTAGGTCCGGATTGCTGACCCAAACGGGGTGCCCGTGAATCCGGCAATCCGCCCTCGGGCAAGCAACTTTTTTGTGCCGCGTCCCGTTCAGGACGCGCGGGAAAGATGCAGGAATCGTTCCGCGTGCAGGAAAGCGGCGCGTTTCGTCGCAGCCATTGATTCGGCCTCTTCGTCGACGCCCCATTGCTCCTGTTGCCACAGCTCGTCCAGGCGCGTCGCCGGCCAGATTTCAACCGCCGTGACGTGGCCCGCCGCGACCGCGCAACCGATGACGGCGGACCCCGAAAGGCTGATCAGATCGTGCATCGCGGCGAGTTCGAAATACGTCATCTCGGCAAGGTGATCGCGGTAGCGCGAGAGGCTTTCGGCGGGTTGCGCGACCGGGACGATACCGGAGGTGATCTCCAGCGGTGCCTGCATGGCCTCGGCGCTCCATCGCAAGAGCGGGTCCCACGTTTCGGCTTGCCGCGCGATCAGCCCGTCCGGCCCTTCCGCGCGATAGCACAGCATGTCGGACCCCGCGTAATCGGCCAGCATCTGGACGACATCGGCATGCATCGTGGCGACCTTGTCGATCGCGGCATTTGCGGACCGGGTGACCGGCATCGACAGGGGATCGATCCGGTCTTCCTGCGCCGCCCATTCGCCGGCGATCTCGTCAGCCAGCGCTTGCGTCGGCACGATCAGCGCGCTTTTGGCCGGGGTGCGCACGCGCCGGCCATCGAGTTCGACGGTAAAGGCGTCGCCTTCGGCAGGGACTGCCCTGGTTTCGGTCCAGAACCGTTTTGCCGCCCACTCGGTCATGTGCTGCTCCATGTGTTGTCGATCCATGCGGGCAGATCGCGGATGTCGTCGAGGATGCCGCCCGATGCGCGCAACAGACCGCGCGGGTGATACCCCCAGCTAACCGCGAGCGGTGTCACCCCGGCGGCGCGGGCCATGTCCATGTCGAAACTGGTATCGCCGATCATCACCGTGGACCGTGCCGCGATCCCGGTTTCCGCCATCGCGGTTTCGATCATCGACGGATGCGGTTTCGACGGGTGGTCGTCGGCGCATTGCAGGGTGGTGAAATGCCGCCGGATGTCGAACGCATCCACCAACGCATCCAGACCACGGCGGGATTTGCCCGTGGCCGTGCCGAGGATCAGGTCATCGCGTGCGCCCAGCTGTTCGAGGATCTCGGCAACATGCGGATAAAGCGGTGAGGCCGCCTTGCTGCCCTTGGCGGCCCGCCGCGCGAAATACGCCTCCTTGTAGGCATCGACCATGCGATCAAGCTGCGCCTCGTCCCGGCCCGGCGCCAGCCGCGCCATGGCCTGCGGCAGCGACAGACCCACGATCCCGAGGATCGCGCTGCGCGAGGGTGCGGGCATGTCGACGGCGGCAAACGCCTCGGCCATCGAGCCGACGATGTCGGCCTGGCTGTCGACCAGCGTGCCGTCGACGTCGAACAGGATCAGGCGCAGGTCGCTCACCGGATCGCCTCGAACGGGTCTTCGGCGGCGAGGTCCTCGGTCCAGCCAAAGGTTTTCCAGCTTTCCGCCATGTGCGGCGGCAGGGGTGCGGTGAGGGTGATCGGACGCCCCGTTGCGGGGTGTTCGAAGGTCAGGTTGCGGGCGTGCAGGTGCAGCTTGCGGCTGATGATGCCGCCCATCTGCGCGCCCCACCCGTCGCCAAGGTTTTCCTGAGCCGACCCGCCATACTTGCCGTCGCCCGCGATCGGGTGGCCCATTTCAGCCATGTGCGCGCGCAACTGGTGGGTGCGGCCCGTGAGCGGTTCCAGCGCGACCCAGCTGGCCCGCCCGGCCACGCGGTAGAGCGTGGCGTAAAGCGTGTGCGCGCGTTTCGCGCCGGGCGTCGTGTCGATGTCACGGGGGTGGACGGCGACCATCTTCTCCCCCTCGCCCCGCGCGCCGTGACCGGGCGCCTTGACGAGCCCTGCCTTGATTTCTCCCAGGTACGGCGTCGGCACACCGGCGACGAGCGCCCAGTAGATCTTGCGCGTGGCCCGGTGCCGGAAGGCGGCGGTGAGGTCGGCGGCCACAGCACGGCTGCGCGCCAGAAGCAGCACGCCCGACGTGTCCTTATCGAGCCGATGAACGAGGCGTGGCGTGTCGTCGTAGCCAAAGCGCAGCGCCTCGCCCATGCCGTCGACATGCCGCGTCTGGCCGCTGCCGCCCTGCGTCGGCAGACCCGAGGGCTTGTTGAGCGCAAGGATGTGATCGTCCTTGTACAGCACGCAGGACTGGATCATCCGCGCATCGGCGTCGCTGACGCGGGAGGCGGGGCGCGGTTCGGGCGCGGCGCCGTCTGGCACGGGCGGGATGCGCACGCTTTGACCCTGCTCCAGCCGCGCGGCGGGTTTCACCCGGCCCCCGTCGACCCGCAATTCACCCTTGCGGCACATCTTCTCGATCCGGCCTTGGGTCAGTTGCGGATACATCCGGCGCAGCCAGCGGTCGATGCGGCTGCCATCATCGTCAGGCGCGACCGTGACCGTTTGAACTCCCGGCATCAGATCACGCTCCGCGCAAGGGCAAGACCCGCGAAACAGGCCAGGATCGAGGCGACCACCGACAACGCGACATAACTGCCCGCGAACGCGATCCGCCCATCCTCGACCAGTCGCACGACGTCGAGCGAGAAGGCAGAAAAGGTCGTGAAGCCACCCAGAAGCCCCGGCATGAGCGCCGCCGCGAACCGCGGCTGGACTGTCCCGGCAAGCAACGCGGCAAAGGCAACACCCATCAGGAACGAGCCCGCGACATTGACCATCAGTGTGCCCATCGGGAACGCGACGAGACCTGCAAGCAGGTATCGCAGAACCGCGCCAAGCGCGCCGCCGAAAGCCACGTAGATCAGGATCATGGCCTCCACATCTGCGCCCGCGCGCGCGATGTCAACCGCCCTGCCGCTTGGCCCTGAGCTGGGCGAAATAGGTCAGCCTTTTCTTCAGATCACGCTCGTATCCGCGCTCTACCGGATCGTAGAGGTCGGGGCGGTCCATCCCGTCGGGGAAATAGTCCTGCCCGGAAAAGCCGTCTTCGGCGTCGTGGTCATAGGCGTAGCCGTCGGCATAGCCCTGATCCTTCATCAACTGCGTCGGCGCGTTCAGGATGTGTTTCGGGGGCGCATGTGATCCGGTGTCTTTGGCCAGCCGCCGCGCGCCCTTGTAGGCGACATAGGTGGCGTTCGATTTCGGCGCGAGCGCGAGGTAGATCAGCGCCTGCGCAAGGGCCAGTTCCCCCTCGGGCGATCCGAGGCGTTCAAAGGTCTGCCAGCTTTGCAGGCACACGGCCTGCGCCTGCGGATCGGCGAGGCCGATATCCTCCACCGCCATGCGCGTGATGCGGCGGGCGAGGTATCGCGGGTCCTCACCGCCTTCGAGCATCCGGGCGAACCAGTACAGCGCGGCATCCGGGTCGGACCCGCGCACCGATTTGTGCAGGGCCGAGATCAGGTTGTAATGCGCGTCGCCTGACTTGTCGTAAAGCGCCGCACGGCGCGACAGCCGTTGTGCAAGCGCCGCCGTGTCGAGCGTGCCGTCCACCTCCCACGCCGCGACCTGTTCGACCAGGTTCAGAAGCGCCCGACCGTCGCCATCGGCCATCTCCTGCAGGCTTTCGCGCGCCGGACCGTCGAGCGGAAGGCGACGGTCCAGCGCCTTTTCAGCCCTTTGCGTCAGGCGTTCGAGGTCGGCGAGCGGCAGGCGCTCCAGCACCAGGACCTGCGCGCGGCTGAGAAGGGCGGCGTTCAACTCAAACGACGGGTTCTCGGTCGTGGCCCCGACGAGAAGGATGGTGCCGTCTTCCATGTGCGGCAGGAAACTGTCCTGCTGGGCCTTGTTGAAGCGGTGGATCTCGTCGACGAAAAGCAGCGTCCCCTGCCCCGCGCGGCGGCGCTGGCGGGCGGCCTCGAACACCTTCTTCAACTCGGCCACGCCGGAAAAGATCGCGCTGATCTGGACGAAGTGAAGGTCGGTTTCATGGGCCAGAAGGCGGGCGATGGTCGTCTTGCCGACACCCGGAGGCCCCCAGAACACGAGCGACGTGAGCGCGCCCGAGGCGAGCATGACGCCCAGCGGTGCCTCGGGACCGAGCACGTGGGTCTGCCCGATCACGTCCGCCAGTGTCGCCGGGCGCAGCCGGTCCGCAAGCGGACGCGGCGCATCGGCGGCAAGATCGGCGCGATCGAACAGATCGGCCATGGCTAAAGCCGGAAGGCGAGCGACACACGCCGCCCGCCGCGCATGACATCCAGCGTCACGCGACGTCCGGCCGACAGCAGGGCGCGGCGCACATCCAGCGGGCTTTCGATGCGGAACCGGTTGATCGACAGGATCGCGTCACCACGACGCAACCCGATGCGCGGCGCGACCGGGCCGGCATCGACGACAACCACGGCTTCCACGCCGATCGACAGGTCAAGCTCGGCCAGCACGGCGGGATTGGTGCGCGCCAGTGTCAGGCCCGGCAGAACCTCGTCCTCGCGCAGGACGATCTGGTTGCGCGGCGGGTCCTCGGGCGGTTCGATCATCCGCACGACCACTTCGAAGTCCTGCCCCTCGCGGGTCGCACTGATCGTGGCCGCGTGCCCGATCCCGGCAACGGTCATGCGAAAGATCATCTCTGCCGGGGTATTGACCGGTTGGCCGTCCACCAGCCGGATCACGTCACCGGGGACGAACCCGGCCGCGGAAAACGGGCTGGCCGGGTGAAGATCGCTCAGGATCACGCCTTCGGGCAGAACAAGGCCGAAGGCTTCGGCCATGTCGGGAGAGACCGGTTGCCCGGTCACGCCGGCCCACGGGCGCTGGAAGCGGGAGACCTCCGCCCGCGCCTGTTCGACGAATTGCGAGACAAGCAGCGAGGGGATCGCGAACCCGATGCCGTTCGACCCGCCGGACCGGGTGAGGATCGAGGTGTTGATGCCGATGAGATCGCCGTTCACGTCGATCAGCGCGCCGCCGGAATTGCCGGGATTGATCGCGGCATCGGTCTGGATGAAGTAACCGCGCGCGTTACCGGTGGCCGCACCGGACCGCGCAAGGCCGGACACGATGCCCGACGACACCGTCTGCCCGATCCCGAACGGGTTGCCGATGGCAAGGACCAGTTCCCCCACCTCGACCGTGTCGGAATTGCGCAAGTCAATGTATGGCAGGTCGGTCGCCCCTTCCAGTTGCAGCACGGCGAGGTCGCTTTCCTCGTCCCCCAGGAGCACGCGCGCGGTAAATTCGCGGCGGTCGTTCAGAACGACCCGGATATCGGTCGCCATACCGACCACGTGGTAGTTCGATACCACGATGCCATCCGCGCTGAGGATCACGCCCGATCCAAGCGAGTTCTGCATGCGCTGGCGCGGTTGCCCGAACTCCCGCAACAGCGACCCGAAGAACGGGTCGTCGGCAAACATGCGCGGCTGGCGTTCGGCCACCACGCGGCGGGCATAGATGTTGACGACCGCGGGCGCGGCCTCCTTCACGAGGGGGGCGAAGGTGAGGTTGATCTGCGCCTGGCTCGTCGGAACCTCGGCCCAGCGGGATGTCTGTGCCATGGCGGGCAATGCCGCGACCAGGGCCAGTATCGTCAGGAAAAGGACACGCATGTCGCATCATATGCGACCCGCGCGGGGCGAATGCAATGGGTGGGAACCGGCATCGGGGGACGCGGGTTTGTCCCTCAAAGAAAGGACATATCATGGCAGAACGCTACCGCTCGAACGATGGAGAGAAGGAAACCGACGCCTATCTCGACGATGCGCCGACGCCCGCACAGCAGGGACGCGCGCAGGGCAACCTCGAACGCAAGGTCGGCACCCGCGACACCCTGAAACGGGCGACGCAGGACCGGCCGGGCGTGACCCGCGTGCGCAAGTCCGACGAGAAAGGCGAGGGCAATCTTGGCGGACATCACGGCACTGGAGAAGACTGACATGGCGCGCCTGAAGAACGATACGCTGATCGTGGTCACCGACAGCGAAAAGGCCCTGTTCCTGCGCAACCTGACCGATCACGAGAACCCGAATTTCGACGTCAAGGACGTGGACGAGGAAGAGAACCCGTCGGACATCGAGCAATCGGCAAACCGACCGGGGCGCATGCCCGATACCGGGCACGGCCAACGCTCGGCACTGGACGACACCGACTGGCACGAGTTGCAGAAGGAACGGTTTGCCAAGGACCTTGCGGAACGGCTGTACAAGGAAGCCCATGCCGGCAAGTTCGAGCGGCTGGTGATCGTCGCGTCGCCGCAGGTGCTGGGCGTGCTGCGGGACGAGATGCACAAGGAAGTCGCCGACCGCGTGGTGGCCGAGGTGCCGAAAACGCTGACCAACCATCCCGTCAACGAGATCGAGAAACTGGTGAAGGCCGAGCTGGACGCGGCCTGACACGAAAAAGGCCCCCGGCGCAGCACGCGCTCGGGGGCCTTGTCGCTTGCGCGGGGTGCGCGCTTATTCTTCGGCCATCGCCTCTTCTTCGGCGAGGCGCGCCTTGTCGGCGGCGCCCTTGGCGTCGGCATCACGATCGACGAATTCGATGATCGCCATCGGCGCCATGTCACCGTAGCGGAAGCCCGCTTTCATGATGCGGATATAGCCGCCCTGACGTTCAGCCATGCGGGGGCCGAGGACGTCGAACAGCTTGGCGACGTGCATGTCCTGCTTCAGCTGGGCACGGGCCTGGCGGCGGGCGTGCAGGTCACCGCGCTTGGCCAGAGTGATCAGCTTTTCCACGATGGGGCGCAGTTCCTTGGCCTTGGGCAGGGTCGTCTTGATCTGTTCGTGTTCGATCAGGCTGCCCGCCATGTTGGCCCACAGGGCCTTGCGGTGTTCGTGGGTGCGGTTGAGGCGGCGGTATCCGCGAGCGTGACGCATGAGTTCAATCCTTCGTTTTGTGCTTTGTCCGGCGGTCCGTGCGTGCGGACCGCTCTCCTATTGGGGCGGGATTGCCCGGGTGTGAGGCAGGTCGGCTGAGGATCAGCCGACCTACATGTCAGATCAGAACGAGTCCTCGAACTTCTTGGCGAGGTCCTCGATGTTGTCGGGCGGCCAGTCCTCGACATCCATGCCAAGATGCAGGCCCATGCCGGACAGCACTTCCTTGATCTCGTTCAACGACTTCCGGCCAAAGTTCGGCGTGCGCAGCATCTCTGCCTCGGTCTTCTGGATAAGGTCGCCGATATAAACGATATTATCGTTCTTCAGGCAGTTGGCCGAACGCACCGACAGTTCCAGCTCGTCCACCTTCTTCAGCAGCAGCGGGTTGAATTCCAGCCCGTCGTCTTCTGCCGCCGCGGTGGCCGATTCCGGCTCGTCGAAATTCACGAAGATCGACAGCTGGTCCTGCAGGATGCGCGCGGCAAAGGCCACGGCGTCATCCGGCGTGATCGAACCGTCGGTTTCGACCTTCATGGTCAGCTTGTCGTAATCCAGCACCTGGCCCTCGCGGGTGGGCTGCACGTTGTAGCTGACCTTCTTGACCGGCGAATAGATCGCGTCGATCGGGATCAGGCCGATGGGGGCGTCTTCGGGCTTGTTCTTGTCCGCCGCGACATAGCCCTTGCCGGTGTTGACCGTCAGTTCCATGTAGACGTCCGCGCCCTCGTCGAGGTGGCAGATCACGTGCTCGCGGTTGAGCACGTCGATGCCCGCGCTGTCGCTGATGTCACCGGCGGTGACGACACCCGGACCTTTCGCCTGGATCGACAGGCGCTTCGGCCCCTCGGTTTCCATGCGCAGGGCAACGCCCTTGAGGTTCAGGATGATGTCGGTCACGTCCTCGCGGACACCTGCCACGGACGAGAACTCGTGCAGCACGTTGTCGATCTGGACGCTGGTGATGGCAGCGCCCTGCAGCGACGACAGGAGAACGCGGCGCAGCGCGTTGCCCAGCGTGAGGCCAAAGCCGCGCTCCAGCGGTTCGGCGACAACGGTCGCCTGACGCATCGGGTCGTTGCCGGGTTTGACATCCAGCTGCGTCGGTTTGATGAGCTCGGCCCAGTTCTTATGGATCATTTAAGTCCCTCCATGCCTGCGATGAGCCCGGATCCTAGGCCACCGCTCCCGAGGTTGATCGATGGGGCGCGCCCATGTGTCGGGCGCGCCAAACAGTTTAGACGCGGCGGCGCTTCGGCGGGCGGCAGCCATTGTGCGCGATCGGCGTCACGTCACGGATCGACGTGATGTTGAAGCCGACGGCAGCCAGCGCGCGCAGCGCCGATTCACGGCCCGAACCGGGGCCCTGCACTTCGACTTCCAGCGTCTTCACGCCGTGTTCCTGCGCCTTCTTGCCAGCGTCCTCTGCCGCGATCTGCGCGGCATAGGGCGTCGACTTGCGCGAGCCCTTGAAGCCCATGGTCCCGGCCGAGGACCACGCGATCGCGTTGCCCTGAACGTCCGAGATGAGGATCTTGGTGTTGTTGAAGGACGAATTCACATGCGCAACGCCTGCTGCGATGTTCTTCGAGACCTTTTTCTTACCACGACGGGTATCACGTGCCATGTCTCGCGCCCTCCCTTACTTCTTCTTGCCGGCGATGGGTTTCGCCGGGCCTTTGCGGGTGCGCGCATTGGTGTGCGTGCGCTGGCCGCGGACCGGCAGGTTGCGACGGTGGCGCAGGCCACGGTAACAGCCAAGGTCCATCAGGCGCTTGATGTTCATCTGCACTTCGCGGCGCAGGTCACCTTCGACGGTGTAGTTCGCGTCGATGTGTTCACGCAGTTGCAGGACTTCGCTGTCCGACAGTTCGTTCACGCGGCGCGACGGTTCGATGCCGACGGCTTCGCAGATGGCTTTCGCCGAGGCGTGGCCGATGCCGGTGACGTAGGTGAGCGCGATGGGCACGCGTTTGCCAGTGGGGATGTTGACCCCGGAGATACGAGCCAAAGGTTCGTTCCTTTCGTTGCGGACCCGTGATCCCAGGCCCTTTTTTCACAACCAAAGCCCGAGGCGGTCTGGCGCATCGGGCTTCACGACTTGAGGTGGTCTGCGCATCCCCTCGCGAATGGGGTCCGCATATGATTCTCGCTAGAGATAGTGGCAATTAGGGTCTGTGCCGGAAAGCGTCAAGCCCCTAATGAAAAAGGGCCCGCGCAGCACCTGCGCGAGCCCTTGATCCGGCATGTTCCGGCGTCAGTGCTTGGCGACCCATTCGTCGACTTCGCGCTCGGCCTCGTCCTTGGCCTTGCCGTATTTTTGCTGCACGAGGCCCACCAGCTTTTCGCGGTTGCCTTGCGCTTCGTCGAGCTCGTCATCGGTCAGTTCGCCCCACTTGGCCTGCGCCTGACCTTTCAGCTCTTTCCACTTGCCTTGGATCTGGTCCCAGTTCATCGGAAATCTCCTTTGCAGTTGCTTGTCGAGGCAACGCGAAAGGGTCCGCCGATGTTCCCCGGAATCAGCCGTCCAGCGCGCCCGCGATGCGATCCTTGACCTCGTCGATCTCGCCCAGGCCATCGACCGAGCGCAGATCGCCCTTGGCATAGTAGTAGCCGATGAGCGGAGAGGTTTTCTTGTAGTATTCCATCAGGCGGGTCTTGAGGCTTTCCTCGTTGTCGTCCGCCCGGCGCTTGAACTCGGTCCCGCCGCAATTGGTGCATTTGCCGTCGGCCGGGATCGGCTTGGTGATGTCGTTGTAGACCTCGCCGCAATTGCCGCAGGTCGACCGCGCGGTGATGCGGGCGACGAGCGCCTCGTCATCGACGCGCATCTCGACCACGGCGTCGAGCGTCTCACCCATTTCCGACAGAAGGTTGCCCAGCGCATCCGCCTGCGCCAGCGTGCGCGGGAAACCGTCGAAGATGAATCCACCGGCCTTGTCGCCCTGCAGCTTCTCGCGGATCAGGCCGATCACGATCTCGTCGGTGACAAGCTCCCCGGCATCCATGATCGCGGCGACCTTCTGGCCCATCTCGGTGCCCGAGGTGCGGGCTTCGCGCAGCATGTCGCCGGTCGACAGCTGGATCATGTTGCGGCCATCCACGAGGATGCGTGCCTGCGTGCCTTTACCGGCGCCCGGAGGCCCCAACAGGATGATGTTCATGGTCTTGTCCCCCGTGGGGGCACCGCCGCCTTATCGACGTGTCGGCGCCCGCTTGCCTTTCTTCCGTGCGCCACCGCGGCCGCGCAATTGCGATTTCTGGATCAGACCTTCGTACTGGTGTGCCAGAAGGTGCGACTGGATCTGCTGGATCGTGTCCATGGCCACGGACACGACGATCAGGACCGAGGTACCGCCGAAGAAGAACGGCAGCGCCAGTTGCGCGCGCAGGATTTCCGGCAGGAGGCTGACCAGCGCAAGGTAGGCCGAACCAAGGACCAGCACGCGGTTGACCACGTATTCGAGGTATTCCGCCGTCTTCTTGCCGGGCCGGATACCCGGCACGAACCCGTTCTGGTTCTTCAGGTTGTCGGCCACGTCATCGGGTTTGAACGACACGTTGAACGTATAGAAGTACGCGAAGAAGACGATCATGGCCGCGAAGAACAGCAGGTAGAGCGGCTGGCCGGGGCCAAAATAGGCAAGGATCGTCGACATGATCGGCCCGGTTTGCGACCCCGAGAAGGTGCTGATCGTCGTCGGCAGCAACAACAGCGACGAGGCGAAGATCACCGGGATCACGCCCGACGGGTTCACCTTGACCGGCAGGTGCGATTGCTGCGCCTCGGTCATCTTCATACCGACCTGGCGGCGCGGGTACTGGATGGTGATCTTGCGCAGTGCGCGTTCCATGAACACGACGAACATCAGCACCGCGATGACCATCACGATCACGCCGACGATGATCGCCGGCGACAGGACGCCCGAGCGGCCCTGCGCAAAGAATTGCGCCAGCGCCGCGGGGACCTCGGCGATGATGCCGACATAGATGATGAGCGAGATACCGTTGCCGACGCCGCGGGCGGTGATCTGTTCACCCAGCCACATCAGGAACATGGTGCCGCCGACCAGCGTGATCACGCAGGAGGCGCGGAAGAACCAGCCGGGATCGGTGACGAGGTTGCCCGCCTCGAGGCTCACGGCAAGCCCGTAGGCCTGGAACAGCGCCAGCAGAACTGTGCCGTAGCGCGTGTACTGGTTGATCTTCTTGCGGCCCTGTTCGCCCTCTTTCTTCAGCTGCTCCAGCTGCGGCACCATCGAGGTGAGCAGCTGAACGATGATCGAGGCAGAGATATAGGGCATGATGCCAAGGGCAAAGATACCCATCCGCCCCAGCGCGCCACCGGTGAACATCGTCAGAACGCCGCCGATGCCCTGCTGGGCCTGCTCCATGAATTCGCGCAGCGCGGTTCCGTCGATGCCGGGGACCGGGATGAAGGTGCCGAGGCGATAGACGATCAGCAGGCCGAGGGTGAACAGGATTCGGTTGCGAAGGTCCGTTGCCTTGCCCAGCGCGCCCCAGGACGTGTTGGCGGCCATTTGTTCTGCTGCGGATACCATGCGGCTCTCTCTGTCAGACAAACGCCGCCGGGGCCGTTTCCGGGCCGCGGCGGCGTCAGTTGGAAACTTGTTTGGACATGTAAGCGGACACGCGCCCGCTCACAAGTCACGAAGCTGTCGCACGCCTTACGCGACCGTCAGGCTGCCGCCCGCCTTTTCAACGGCCTCGACCGCGGATTTGGACGCGCCGGTCACCGTGATGGTCGCCTTGGCGGTCAGTTCGCCCTTGGCCAGAACGCGCACGCCGTCCAGCTTGCGGCGGACGAGGCCGGATTCGACCAGCGTGTCCTCGGTGATGTTGCCGGCGTCGAGTTTGCCTGCGTCGATGAACTTCTGGATCAGGCCCAGATTCGTGACGGCGTATTCCTTGCGGTTGGGCTTGTTGAAGCCGCGTTTGGGCAGACGTTGGTAAAGCGGCATCTGGCCACCTTCGTAGCCCTTGATCGCCACACCCGAACGGGATTTCTGACCCTTGATACCACGGCCGGCGGTCTTGCCCATGCCCGAACCGGGGCCACGGCCCACGCGCTTCTTGCGCTTGGTTGCGCCGGGATTGTCGGAAATTTCATGCAGTTTCATTGTCGCGTCTCCTTTGCCGGAAGACCTCCCCGAACAGCGACAAAGGGAGGCACACGGCGTTGATAATGTCCGGGCCTTGCGGCCCACCGGCGGCGTATAGCGCCCACCCTTGCCCTGATCAAGAGCCAATAGGAGGGCAATTTACCCAATCGAGGGTATGTAAAACCTCCATCCCTTCGCTACGTCTGAAGACGTATAAGGCTACAAAGACTATTTAAGTTTGGATTTTATCATGACGTTCGGCACCATTTTGCCGGCGGACTGGGTGGTGCTGATGGGCCTCACCGCAGCCGCACTCGGCACGCTTGCTTACCTGCCCTACCTGCGCGACACGCTGCGCGGAGACACCCGCCCCCACCGTGCCACGTGGCTTATCTGGGCGGTGCTGTCCTCGATCTCGACCGTGTCGCAGGCTTATGAAGGCGCGACCTCCTCGCTGTGGTTCTCCGGGGTCCAGTCGGGCGGGACGATCATCGTCTTCCTGCTGTCGATCCGCATGGGCATGGGCAGCTACCTCAGCCGGGCCGACGCGCTTACCCTGCTTGCGGCGGTCTGCGGTCTGGGCCTGTGGTACGCGACCGAGGACGCGGTTTATGCGCTGACGATCTCGATCTCGATCAGCGCGCTGGGTGGCGTCGCGACGGTGCTGAAATCCTACCGCGAGCCGGGGACCGAGACGCTGAGCTGCTGGTACCTGAACCTCGCGGCGGCGGGCATTGCCGTTATCGTCGTGGGCGAGGTGAACTGGGTTCTGCTGGCATACCCGGCCTACCTGTTCGGGCTGTACACGGCGATCATCACCGCTATCCTTGCGGGCCGGGCCGCGGGTCGGACGGTCACGGCCCGGCAAGCCGCCACGGCCTGACCCCGCCGCCCCGCGGGACAAAGAAAAAACCCCGCGGTTGGCGCCGCGGGGTTCTTCAATTCGGTGTGATCGGGTGCGATCAGCCGCGCTCTTCGATGATATCGACGAGGTGCGGGATCTTGGCGACCATGCCGCGCACGCTGGGCGTGTCTTCCAGCTCGCGGGTCTTGTGCATCTTGTTCAGGCCCAGGCCGATCAGCGTCTGGCGCTGGATGGCGGGGCGGCGGATCGGCGAGCCGATCTGCTTGACGACGATTGTCTTTGCCATGGGGCTCAGGCCTCCTCGGTTTCAGCTGCGGCGGCCGGTGCGTCGTCCCGCTTGGGCAGGATGTCAGCGACCTTCTTGCCACGGCGTTGCGCGACCGAACGCGGCGATTGCTCACGGCCCAGCCCGTCGATCGTGGCGCGGATCATGTTGTAGGGGTTCTGCGAACCGATCGACTTGGCGACGACGTCCTGAACGCCCAGCATCTCGAACACGGCGCGCATCGGACCACCGGCGATGATACCGGTCCCGTTCGGTGCGGTGCGCATCACGACCTTGCCGGCGCCGTGGCGACCTTCGATGTCGTGGTGCAGCGTGCGGCCTTCCTTCAGCGGCACGCGGATCATCTTGCGCTTGGCCTGTTCGGTCGCCTTGCGGATCGCCTCGGGGACCTCCTTGGCCTTGCCCTTGCCGAAACCGACGCGGCCTTTCTGGTCGCCCACGACGACAAGCGCCGCGAAGCCGAAGCGTTTACCGCCCTTGACGGTTTTCGACACGCGGTTGATGGCGACCAGGCGGTCGGCGAATTCGGGGGCTTCGTCGCGGTCGCGGCGGTTGCCCCGGCGGTTATCTCTCTCGGCCATGTGGCCTCCTGTTCATGTGCCGCGTGGCGCGGCGGTGGATCAATGCTGGTGCGCGACTGCGCCCGCATCATCGAGGCGGCGAACCGCCTGCAGAAACGACGCGGGACGGATGAGACCTCACCCGCCCCGCGCCATCATCAGATTTTCAGCCCGCCTTCGCGTGCCGCGTCGGCCAGGGCCTTCACCCGACCATGGAAGAGGAACCCACCACGATCGAAATAGGCTTCGTCGACGCCGGCCTTCTTGGCCCGCTCGGCGATGGCCGAACCGACCTTTGCGGCCGCTTCGACGTTGTTCTTGCCAACAACACCCAGCGACGGTTCGAGCGACGAGGCCGCCGCGACCGTGCGGCCCGCGACATCGTCGATCAACTGCACGCTGATGTTCTTGTTCGACCGGTGCACGCTGAGGCGCATCTTGCCGGAGTTGACCTTGCGAAGCTTGTTCCGGACGCGCAGGCGGCGCTTGAGAAACAGCTGACGTTTCGTGTTTGCCATTGTCTTGCGTCCTTACTTCTTCTTGCCTTCCTTCTGGAAGATGTACTCGCCCTTGTAGCGAATACCCTTGCCCTTGTAGGGCTCGGGGCGGCGCCACTCGCGAATGTTCGCGGCGACTTGCCCGACCAGTTGGGGATCGTGACCTTCGACGATGATCTCGGTCGGTTTGGGGACCGTGACGGTGACGTCGCTGGGCACTTCGAAATTCACGTCGTGCGACAGGCCGAGGTTCAGCTTGAGCGTGTTGCCCTGAAGCTGTGCCCGGTAGCCGACGCCCTGGATTTCCAGCTCTTTCTTGAAAGTGCTGGTGACACCGTGGACCATGTTGGCCACAATCGTGCGGCTCATGCCCCACTGCTGGCGTGCGCGCTTGGACTTGCCGCGCGGTTCGACTTTCACGACGTTGTCTTCCACCGTCAGCGTCACGTCATCGGTCGCGGTGAAGGATTGCGTGCCCTTGGGGCCCTTCACCTCGATCGTCTGACCGCTGATGGCGGCGGACACACCCGAGGGCAGCTCAACCGGCTTTTTGCCAATACGAGACATGGATCCCTCCTTAGAACACGGTGCAAAGCACTTCGCCGCCGACATTGGCTGCACGTGCGTTTGCATCCGACATCACGCCTTTCGACGTGGAGACAATCGACACGCCCAGGCCCTGGCGGACCTGCGGCACGTCATCGACACCCATGTACACGCGACGGCCGGGTTTCGAGACCCGCTTGAGTTCGCGAATGACAGGCGTGCCATCGAAATATTTCAGGCTGATTTCCAGCGTCGGGTGCCCCTTGGCATCCGTGCCTTTTTCATAGCCGCGGATGTAGCCTTCGTCGGCCAGCACATCCAGGACCCAGCCGCGCAGCTTCGATGCGGGGGTCGACACCGTCGACTTGCCACGCAGCTGGCTGTTGCGGATGCGGGTCAGCATATCACCGATAGGATCGTTCATATCTGGTGCTCCCCCTTACCAGCTCGACTTGACCATGCCGGGCATCTGGCCGTTCGAGGCCAGCTCCCGCAGGGCAATACGGCTGACTTTCAGCTTGCGGTAGTACGCGTGCGGACGTCCCGTAAGCTGGCAGCGATTGTGAAGACGGGTGGGCGACGAGTTGCGCGGCAGTTTCGCCAGTTTCAGGCGCGCCTTGAACCGCTCTTCCATCGGTTTGGATTCGTCGTTCGCGATCTCTTTCAGCTCGGCGCGCTTCGCAGCGTAGCGGTCCACGAGCTTCTGACGCTTCTTTTCGCGTTCGATCATTGCTTTCTTTGCCATGTGATCTCTCCTGGCTCAGCTCATGAAGGGCATGTTGAAGTGCTTCAGAAGCGATTGCGCTTCCGCGTCGGAGTTCGCCGTCGTCGTGATGACGATGTCGAGCCCCCACGTTTCGTCCACCTTGTCGAAATCGATCTCGGGGAAGACGATGTGCTCTTTCATGCCCATGGCAAAGTTGCCGCGACCGTCGAAGGACGGCTTCACGCCGCGGAAGTCACGGATACGCGGCATCGCGATGGTGATCAGGCGGTCGAGGAAGTCGTACATCCGGTCGCCGCGCAGGGTCACCTTGGCGCCCAGCGGCATGCCTTCGCGAACGCGGAAGCCCGCGATCGAGTTCTTGGCCACCGTGGTCATCGCCTTCTGGCCCGCGATCGCCGTCAGGTCTTCCTGCGCCGACTTGGCCTTCTTGCTGTCTTTGACCGCTTCGGCACCACAGCCGATGTTCAGCACGATCTTCTCGAGCGAGGGGATCTGCATGTCGTTCTTGTAGCCGAACTCTTCCTTCAGCGCCGCGCGAATGCTTTCGCGGTACTGGGCCTTGAGGCGCGGCGTGTAGTCTGCTGCATCAAGCATCGATCGCATCTCCCGTCGACTTGGCGAACCGGACCTTCTTGTCGCCTTCCATGCGGAAGCCTACGCGGGTCGGTTTGTCGTTGGCATCGAGAAAGGCCAGGTTCGACAGCTGGATCGGCAATGCCTTGGGCATGCGGCCGCCCTGTTCCGTCTGGGTCTGGCGTTGGTGGCGGATGGCGATGTTGATCCCGTCCACGACGGCCTTGCCGGATTTCGGGTCCACGGACGAAATCGTGCCCGTCTTGCCCTTGTCCTTGCCGGCCAGAACGATGACCTTGTCACCCTTTTTCAGCTTGGCTGCCATCTTACAGCACCTCCGGGGCGAGCGAGATGATTTTCATGAAGTTCTTCGCGCGCAGCTCGCGAACCACCGGCCCGAAGATACGGGTGCCGACCGGCTCGCCGGCGTTGTTCAGGATGACGGCTGCGTTGCGGTCGAAGCGAATGGCGGTGCCATCGTCACGACGAACTTCCTTGGCGGTGCGCACGACGACGGCCTTGCGGACGTCACCTTTCTTCACGCGACCACGCGGGATGGCTTCCTTCACGGACACGACGATGATGTCACCGACGCTTGCGTACTTCCGCTTGGACCCACCCAAAACCTTGATGCACTGAACCTTCCGGGCTCCGGAATTGTCAGCCACATCCAGATTGGTCTGCATCTGGATCATGAGTTTTCTCCCGACGTCCGGGCCCGCACCAAACTGGCGGCATTGAGCCCGGGGTTTCGTATGTCAAGCCGCGCGTATGAACCCGCGCAGCCCGTCTGTCAACGACTTCGTCAGAACCGCAGAACGCGGCCCTGTCTTCAGTCGGCTTGCTCTGCCTTCATTGCGTCCAGCATGTCAGGCGTCAGCACTTCCCAGCGCTTGGTCTTGGACTTGGGCGCGCATTCGCGGATGCGAACGGCATCGCCCTTCTGGAAATGGTTCGTCTCGTCGTGTGCGCGGTACTTCTTGGACTTCCGGATCGTCTTTTTCAGAACCGGATGAGTGAAGCGACGCTCGACCTGGACGGTGACGGTCTGTTCGTTGGCGGCGGAAGTCACGGTGCCGCGGAGGATACGCTTGGGCATGTGGCTTACTCCTCGCCTGCGGCAGCAGCCGCTTTTTCGTTCAGGATTGTCTTCACGCGCGCAACATCGCGGCGCACCTGGCGGATGCGTGCGGGGTTCTCCAGCGCGCCGGTGGCGGCCTGGAAGCGCAGGTTGAAGGCTTCTTTCTTGAGGGTTACCAGCTCGTCACGAAGCTGGTCGGGCGTCTTGTCCCGCAGATCAGTGGCGTCCATCGCCGTTTTCCTTTTTCAACGTCACCAGCCGGCCCCTTTCGGGTCACCCGCGATTCTGGTGGAGGTTCAACGAGCGTGCGGGGTAGCCGCGATGTGCCCGCCTGTCAACACGCGCCAGGTCAATTCGCGGCCCATCCCTGCGTCGCCGCCACGATACGCAAAGAATCGTGGCCCTACCCGGTGCAATTGCGCGGTGATCGCGTGCCTCGGCCCGCGCGCATCTTCGCTCTCTTCGTGAAAATTCGGGGCACTCGTCCGCCGCGACGGGTGACAAAGGTCCGATTATTGATCGTTTGAAATTTTTTTCGGCGTCTGCGACATCGAGGAACAAGACATTTTCCAATCAGGCGTGTAGATCACCGGCCATACGTCACGTCTTTCTTTAAAATGTCAGAAAACACAGAAGACATATCAGCGACCGAATGCCGTCTCTCGGCCACACATATGGCCGAATGGTTCCTGCGGGTGACCGGCGCGTGCTTTTTCAACGGCGATGTCGATACCTTCTGCAAATGCTTCCACGTGCCCCACGAGACCGAAACGCCCGATGGCACTGTCAGGATCGAGAGCCATTCCGAGTTGCGCGCCCTCTTCAACGCGGTTGTCGGGCATTTCAATGCCTGTGGTGCGACGCGGCTTGAACGGACATGCATTGCGGCCGAATACCTCAACGCAGACCTTCTGGCAGCGACACATATCAGTCGCCTGTTGCAGGGGGACAAACTGCTGCAGCGTCCTTACCGGTGCTTTACCATAATCAAGCGGTTTCCGGACGGGTGGAAGATCGCCCATGGCAGTTACGTGATATCTGACAGCCCGAGCCATAACGCGGCGATTCTGGGACTCGGCCCCGCGTGATGTCTCGCCTCGTGGGTGCGGGTGAGGTAAGGGACGGGCATGGCCCAGATCACTTCACTTTTTACGACCCCGATTTACCGCGCCAGCCTTGGCGAACATGAACCCGCAATAGACACACGGGAGCTGGACGTCTCGTGCCAGACCATCGCCGAGGATGACGAGGCCGGACAGGTCTGGTGCGACGAGAACGACTTTCCCGGCTACACTTCGTACGCGTCCCTGACCGACCTGCCGTGGCGCTTCCCGATCTTTGCCGACCTCGTCAAATCGCTCGATGCCCATGTCGCCGCCTTCGCGCGCGATCTGCATTTCGATCTGGGTGACCGGGAGCTGAAGCTGGAAGACATCTGGATCAACATCCTGCCCCCCGGCGGCATCCATACCGCCCACATCCACCCGCATTCGGTGATCTCGGGCACGACCTACGTGGCGCTGCCCGAGGGCACGTCCTCGATCAAGTTCGAGGACCCGCGCCTTGCGATGATGATGGCCGCCCCGCCCCGGACCGCCGACGCGCCCGAGCACCTGCGCCAGTTCATCTATCCCAACCCGAAGGTCGGAGAGGTCCTGCTGTGGGAAAGCTGGCTCCGCCACGAGGTGCCGATGAACATGACGGACGAGGACCGGGTGAGCGTGAGTTTCAACTACGCGTGGGGCTGACCAAACGGAAACGGAAAGAGCCCGCGCCACACTGACAGCAAAAAGCCCCCGCCGCTTTACGCGCCGGGGGCTTTTGATTTCAAAGGTCGGGCATCAGCCCGAACCCGCTTACCAGTCCTCGCGGACCACGACGCGGGTTTTGACCGGCAGCTTCATCGCGGCGAGGCGCAGGGCCTCGCGGGCGATGTCGTCGTTGACGCCGTCGATTTCGAACATGACGCGGCCGGGTTTGACCTTGCATGCCCAGTAATCGACCGAACCCTTACCCTTACCCATCCGAACTTCGACGGGTTTCGAGGTCACGGGCGTGTCGGGGAAGATGCGGATCCACACCTTGCCCTGACGCTTCATGTGACGGGTCATGGCACGACGGGCGGCTTCGATCTGACGGGCCGTCACGCGCTCGGGCGTGGTGGCTTTCAGACCGTAGGTGCCGAACGAGACGTCCGACCCGCCTTTGGCCTCACCGTGGATGCGGCCCTTGTGCTGTTTGCGGAATTTCGTGCGCTTTGGTTGCAGCATGATTAGTTCCTCCGACCGCCGCCGGCGCCGCGCGGTGCGGGTCCGTCTTGCAGTTCCTGTGCCTTGCGGTCACGCGCCGAGGGATCGTGCTCCATGATCTCGCCTTTGAAGATCCAGACCTTGATCCCGATGATGCCATAGGCCGTGGTGGCCTCGACATTGGCGTAATCGATGTCGGCACGCAGGGTGTGAAGCGGCACGCGACCCTCGCGGTACCATTCGGTCCGCGCGATCTCGGCCCCGCCGAGGCGGCCCGCGACGTTCACGCGGATGCCAAGGGCACCCATGCGCATCGCGTTCTGCACCGCACGCTTCATCGCGCGACGGAACGATACACGACGCTCGAGCTGTTGTGCGATGCTTTCGCCCACCAGCTGCGCGTCAAGCTCCGGCTTGCGCACTTCGACGATGTTGAGGTGCAGCTCGCTGTCGGTCATGTTGGCGACCTTCTTGCGCAGCGTCTCGATGTCCGCACCCTTCTTGCCGATGATCACACCCGGACGGGCCGTGTGGATCGTCACGCGGCATTTCTTGTGCGGGCGTTCGATGATGACGCGGGCCACGCCGGCCTGCTTGCACTCTTCATGGATGAAGTCGCGGATCTTGATGTCTTCGAGCAGAAGATCACCGTAATCCTTGGTGTCGGCGTACCAGCGGCTGTCCCAGGTCCGGTTGACCTGAACGCGCATACCGATCGGGTTCGTCTTGTTACCCATCAGGCTTGCTCCTCGATCTGGCGGACCTTGATGGTCAACTCGCTGAACGGCTTGTGAATGCGACCGAACCGGCCACGCGCCCGCGGGCGACCGCGCTTCATGATCAGGTTCTTGCCGACATAGGCCTCGGCCACGATCAGCTCGTCCACGTCCAGATTGTGGTTGTTTTCAGCGTTCGCAATCGCGGACTGCAGGCATTTGCGGACATCGTCCGAAATGCGCTTTTGCGAGAACGTCAGGTCCTGCAACGCCTTCTCGACCTTCTTGCCACGGATCATCGCGGCCACAAGGTTCAGCTTCTGCGGGCTGGTACGCAGCATCCGCAGCTTCGCCATGGCTTCGTTGTCAGCCACGCGGCGGGGGTTCTTTTCCTTGCCCATGACTTACTTCCGTTTCGCTTTTTTATCCGCCGCGTGGCCGTAATACGTCCGCGTGGGGGAATATTCGCCGAACTTCTGGCCGATCATGTCTTCCGAGACGTTCACGGGCACGTGTTTCTGCCCGTTGTAGACGCCGAAGGTGAGACCGACGAATTGCGGCAGGATCGTCGAACGACGCGACCAGATCTTGATCACTTCGTTGCGCCCCGATTCGCGCGCCGCTTCGGCTTTTTTCAGCACGTAAGCGTCGACAAAGGGGCCTTTCCAAACAGAGCGGCTCATTTAGCGCCCCTTTCTCTTGGCGTGCCGTGACCGGATGATCAGCTTCTGGCTTGCCTTGTTCTTGTTGCGGGTGCGCTTACCCTTGGTGTCGACACCCCAGGGCGTCACCGGCGTCCGGCCACCCGAGGTCCGACCCTCACCACCACCATGCGGGTGATCGACCGGGTTCATCACGACACCACGGACCGACGGACGCTTGCCCTTGTGGCGCATCCGGCCGGCCTTGCCGTAGTTCTGGTTGCTGTTGTCGGGGTTCGACACGGCACCAACGGTTGCCATGCATTCCTGACGCACCATGCGCAGCTCGCCCGAGGACAGGCGGATCTGGGCGTAGCCACCGTCGCGGCCGACGAACTGGGCATAGGTGCCCGCCGCGCGCGCGATCTGACCACCCTTGCCGGGCTTCAGTTCGATGTTGTGCACGATGGTCCCGATCGGCATGCCCGAGAACGGCATCGCGTTGCCCGGCTTGATGTCTGCCTTGTCGGCCGAGACCACCTTGTCACCCACAGCCAGACGCTGCGGTGCAAGGATATAGGCCTGTTCGCCATCGTTGTATTGAATGAGCGCGATGAACGCGGTCCGGTTGGGATCGTACTCGATCCGCACCACGACGCCATCGACATCCCTTTTGGTGCGTTTGAAATCAACGATCCGGTAGAGGCGTTTTGCCCCGCCACCACGACGCCGCGATGTGATCCGCCCGGTGTTGTTCCGGCCGCCCGATTTCGTCAAACCCTCGGTGAGGGCCTTGACGGGGCGTCCTTTGTACAGCTCCGAACGGTCGATCAGCACCAGCCCGCGCTGGCCCGGCGTCGTCGGCTTGAACGACTTGAGTGCCATGCTTTCTGTCTTCCGTTTAGCAAACGGCAGGTTGCCCTGCCTATGTTAGACGCGCTGCAACACGCGCAATAGAAGCGCCCTGGACGAATCCCGAGCGTTTCTGATGCGCGTAGTTAGAGACTGGGACCGGGCGGGTCAAGAACAGCTTGCATAAGCCTAACCGTATATGACTAGCAAAATCAAAATCGCCGTCAAAATTAGAACAATCAAACACTTCCAGCAGATCACTGCAGCAGTGTCCCCACGCATCCATTTCTTAAATGTAACGTTGACTTCTGCGAATGCCAGGACTCCGAGAAAGGCAAGCGCCAAAAATCCATAAACTGCAAAATCACTCATAGCGGCATCGTAACATTTATTTCGATGTTCATTTCAATAAAAGGCAAGAATTCAAAGGAGTAAATTTCAAATCCGTGAAAAACGATTGAGACCTTAATCGGCGGCGTGTCATCGCTAGGCTCTTTGTCATTTTCTCCAGTCAGCATACTAAATTTTTCCGCGCTTGATTTAGCAAGGGTTTGCGCTTCCCTTAAGACAGACAATTGCCTTGACTCCACCACTTCTTCTAAAGCCGCGATTGTCGCGTCAGCTTCTTCAAAACTCTTGAGATGCAAGCTAAGCGAGCCCTCTCTTTCCAAGATACTCTTCAATGACATTTGATATTCTCCGATTGAAATAACTCGCTAAATTTACGGACAATAATCTATTTAGAAAGTAAGGAATACCCTGCCCTAACCAAGAAAAGCCCCACCAACCGGCGGGGCTTTTCCATATTCCGTAGGCCGGGCTTTAGCCCACCACCCCTTACAACCCGGTCGAGACGTCGATCGTGTTGCCTTCTTCCAGGGTGACGTAAGCCTTTTTCACGTCCGCGCGCTTGCCCAGCTGGCCGCGGAAGCGTTTGACCTTGCCCTTGGTGATGGTCGTGTTCACGGCCTTCACCTTGACACCAAAGAGCGTTTCGACCGCTTCCTTGATCTGGGGCTTGTTCGCGGCCATCGCCACCTCGAACACCACGGCGCCGTTTTCGGACGCCATCGTGGTTTTCTCGGTGATGATCGGCTTGCGGATCACGTCGTAATGTTCTGCCTTGGCGCTCATTTCAGGCGAGCCTCCAGTGCTTCGACACCCGCTTTCGTCAGAACGAGAGTGTCGCGTTTCAGGATGTCATAGACGTTGGCACCCATCGAGGGCAGGACGTCCAGCCCGTTGATGTTGGCCGCCGCCTTGGCGAAACCTGCATCGACCTCGGCCCCGTCGATGACGAGAGCGCGTTTCCAGCCCAGTTCCTTGACCTGCTTGGCCAGCGCGGCAGTCTTGCCGTCGGATTGAGCGGTGTCGATGACAACCAGGTTGCCTTCCTTGACCTTGGCCGACAGCGCGTGGGCGAGGCCCAGCTTGCGGACCTTCTTGGGCAGGTCGTGGGCGTGGCTGCGGGGCGTCGGGCCCTTGTAGATGCCACCCTTACGGAAGATCGGCGCGTTGCGGTCACCGTGGCGTGCGCCGCCGGTGCCCTTCTGGCGATAGATCTTCTTGGTCGAATACGAGGTCTCGGACCGCGTCTTGACCTTGTGGGTACCCGCCTGCGCCTTGTTGCGCTGCCAGCGCACGACGCGCTGCAGCAGGTCGCCGCGCGGCTCCAGCCCGAACAGGTCGTCCGACAGGTCGACCGAACCGGCCTTGCCGCCGTCGAGTTTGATGACGTCGAGTTTCATTATTCGTCACCTTCCTTCTTCTCAGTCTGCGCGTCGGCAGCCTGATCCGCTTCGATCGAGGCTTCGGCCTCTTTCATCGCGGCTTCCTGTGCTGCGGCTTCCTCGGCCAGGCGTGCCTCTTCGGCGGCCTTGGCTTCGGCTTCGGCGGCAGCGGCGGCTTCTTCGGCCAGACGCTGTGCTTCCTTCTTGGCCGAGGCAAGCGCCGCGGGCAGGATCACGTTGTCGGGCGTCGGTTTCTTGACCGCGTCCTTGATGGTGACCCAGCCACCTTTCGATCCAGGGACAGCGCCCTTGATCATGATGAGGCCACGGTCGCTGTCGGTGCGGACGACCTGCAGGTTCTGCGTCGTCACGCGGGCAGCGCCCATGTGGCCGGCCATCTTCTTGCCCTTGAACACCTTGCCCGGGTCCTGACACTGACCGGTCGAACCGTGCGAACGGTGGCTGATCGAGACACCGTGCGAGGCACGCAGGCCGCCGAAGTTGTGCCGTTTCATGGCACCGGCGAAACCCTTACCGATCGAGGTGCCCGTCACGTCCACGAACTGACCTTCGAAGTAGTGATCGGCGATGATTTCCTCGCCCACTTCGATCAGGTTCTCGGGCGCGACGCGGAATTCCACGACCTTGCGCTTGGGCTCGACCTTGGCGGCGGCGAAGTGGCCGCGCATCGCGTTCGAGGTCCGTTTTGCCTTGGCGGTGCCGGCGCCCAGCTGCACGGCGGTATAGCCATGCGCGTCAGCGGTCCGTTGGGCCACGACTTCCAGCTTGTCCAGCTGCAGCACGGTGACGGGAATCTGCTTGCCGTCTTCCATGAACAGCCGGGTCATGCCGACTTTCTTTGCAATCACTCCAGAGCGCATCTGTTCCTGCCCTCCTTACACCTTGATCTCGACATCCACGCCGGCGGCGAGGTCGAGCTTCATCAGGGCGTCCACGGTCTGCGGGGTCGGGTCGACGATGTCGAGCATCCGCTTGTGCGTGCGGATTTCCCACTGGTCGCGCGACTTCTTGTTGACGTGCGGACCGCGCAGAACGGTGAACTTCTCGATCTTGTTGGGCAGCGGGATCGGACCGCGAACCTCGGCACCGGTGCGCTTGGCGGTGTTCACGATTTCCTGCGTGCTGGCGTCCAGCACGCGGTAGTCGAACGCCTTGAGCCGGATGCGAATGGTCTGGCTTTGCATGTTCTTGTCAGCCTTCGATTAGGCGTTGGAGCGGAGAGGAGGAGGACGGACCACCCGGCCCCCTCGTCGCGCCCGAAATTTCTAACTGGCCCGCCGTTGAGGCGGGCCGGTGTTGTTACTCGATGATCTTCGAGACGACGCCCGAGCCGACCGTGCGGCCGCCTTCGCGGATGGCGAAGCGCAGGCTTTCTTCCATCGCGATCGGCGCGATCAGT
>NZ_AQQZ01000001.1 GCF_001205715.1 Pseudaestuariivita atlantica | reverse complement strand
CTTCTCCTTTGCAAACCCAGTGACATTTCTGAATGGTGTTTACATCAGATTGTAGAGCGCTCAGCGCGAAACTACTTGGTTTCAACGCCTTACGCGTCTCCCCTCACGTGACCAGATGCGCGCATTCCGGTACCGGTGTCAGCGCGCCGCCGGTGTCGAGATGGTGGATCAGGTTGTCCACGACCAGCGCGCCCATGGCGCCGCGCGTCTCTACCGTGGCCGATCCGACATGCGGCAGCAGCACGACGTTCGGCAGCGCCTTCAGCGCGTCGGGAATGTGCGGCTCACGTTCGAACACGTCGAGACCCGCCATGCCCAGCTTGCCCGTAGACAGCGCGTCGATCAACGCGGCCTCGTCCACGACGGACCCGCGCGAGACGTTGATCAGCAGGCCATCCGGCCCCAGCGCCTCCATCACCTCGGCATTGACCAGGTGCCGCGTCTCCGGCCCGCCGGGCGTGATGCAGACCAGAACATCAACCTTGCCCGCCATCTCCTTGAGATCACTCACGTATTCGTAAGGTACATCCTTGGGTGAGCGGCTGTGATAGAGGATCGTCGCGTCGAACGGTTCCAGCTTCCGCGCGATTTCCTGCCCGATCCGGCCCATGCCCAGGATGCCGACGCGCCGGTTGTCGGCGCTGCGGCTGAGCGGCGCGTTGCCCTCGCGCTCCCATGCGCCGGACCGTGCATGAGCTTCGTCCGCCAAGGCATTGCGATAACACATCAACATCAGCATAAGCGTGGTCGATGCGACCTCGGCATTCAGGACGTTGGGCGTGTGCGATACAAGGATCCCGCGCTCCGCGCATCCCGACGCGTCGATCGCGTCATATCCCACGCCGTAACAAGAGATCATCTTCAGGTCCGGCAAACGGTCCATGTAGGCTGGTTTCACCCCGTCATGGCCGTTGGTCGCCACATGCGCGATCCCTGCCCCGTGCGCGTCCAGCCACGCTTCGGGATCGTCCATCCCGTCGGTGTGGTGCAGCGTGAACCGAGCGGCGAGGCGGTCGCGCATCGCGTCGGTGATGTCGCCGATGACAAGAAGATCAGGCATCCTGCCGCACGACCTGCCGCTGCTTGCCAAGCCCCTCGATTTCCAGCTCCACCACGTCGCCGACCTTCAGGTATTGTTGCGGGCGCATTCCATCGCCCACACCCGGCGGCGTGCCGGTGGTGATGACGTCGCCGGGGTAAAGCGTGAAAAGCTCGCTCAGATGCGCGATGATCTGCGCCACGGTAAAGATCATGGTCGCGGTGCTGCCGGTCTGCATCCGCGTGCCGTTTACGTCGAGCGACATGGCAAGCGATTGCGGATCGCCCACCTCGTCGCGCGTCACCAGCCACGGGCCGGTCGGCCCGTAAGTGTCGCAGGACTTGCCCTTGGTCCACTGGCCCGACAGCTTCTGCTGGAACTCGCGCTCGGACACGTCGTTCACGATGCAATAGCCCGCGACGTGCTCCAACGCGGTGTCTTCGCTGATATACTTGCCTTCCTTGCCGATCACGACGCCCAGCTCGACCTCCCAGTCGGTGCGTCTGGACCCGCGCGGCATGACGATGTCGTCATTGGCGCCGGTGATCGCGGAATTGGCCTTGAAGAACAGGATCGGGTGTTCGGGGATCGCCAGCCCCTGCTCTTCCGCGTGGTCGGAATAGTTGAGCCCGATGCACAGGAACTTGCCGATATTGCCCACGCACGGCCCCATGCGCGGTGTCCCCGCCACGGTGGGAAGCGCCGAGGTGTCGAGTGCGCGCAAGGCATCCAGCGCGCCGTCGCCCAGCGTGGCGCCGGTGATGTCGGGCACGTAGGCGCTGAGGTCGCGCAGGGTGCCATCCCCGTCGATCAGGCCCGGCTTTTCTTCTCCCGGCTCTCCGTAGCGGACAAGTTTCATGGCGGTCTCCCTAGTGGTTGTCGCGCGGCGTATGCTTGCGGGCGATGTCGCGGTATTGGTCGGCGCCTTTCAGCGTCATGCCCTCGTCGAACCGGCCGACAAGGCTGCGGAAGTATTCCTGCCACGGAGACTGGTTGTCTGGGACGGCATATCCGCCTGCCTTTTCAAGCGCTTCGGCGCGTTTCTTCAACTCGTCCACGGGCACCAGCATGTCGGCGGTGCACTTGGTCAGGTCGATGCGCACGCGGTCGCCCGTCTGCAGCAGCGCCAGCCCGCCATTGTCCGCCGCCTCGGGCGCGGCGTTCAGGATCGACGGCGACCCGGACGTGCCCGATTGCCGCCCGTCGCCCACGCAGGGCAGCGCGTGGATGCCCTGTTTCAGAAGGTAGGCGGGCGCGCGCATGTTCACCACCTCGGCCCCGCCGGGATAGCCCTTGGGCCCTGCTCCGCGCATGAACAAAATACAATGTTCGTCAATGCCTTCCGCCTCGTCGTCAATGCGATGGTGGAAGTCTTCCGGCCCGTCGAACACCACCGCGCGGCCTTCGAAGGCGTTCGGGTCTTCGGGGTTTTCAAGGTAGCGCGTGCGGAACTCGTCCGAGATCACGCTGGTCTTCATGATCGCGCTGTCGAACAGGTTGCCCTTGAGGTTGATGAACCCGGCCTCGGCCATCATCGGGGCATCGACGCCCTTGATGACGTCGGCATTGGTCGACACCGCCTCCCCGCAATTGTCGCCCATCGAGCGTCCGTTGACGGTGACCGCGTCGGGGTGCGGAAGCAACCCCGCGCGCATCAGCGCCCCCACCACGGCAGGCACCCCGCCCGCGCGCTGGTAATCCTCGCCCAGATACTCGCCCGCGGGCTGGAGGTTCACCAGCAATGGGATGTGATGGCCCAGCTTTTGCCAGTCGTCGTTGTCGAGCGGCACGCCGAGGTGCCGGGCGATGGCGTTGAGGTGGATCGGCGCGTTGGTCGACCCGCCGATGGCCGAGTTCACGACGATCGCGTTCTCGAACGCCTCGCGCGTCATGACGTCGGACGGGCGGTGGTCTTCCCACACCATCTCCACCGCGCGCTTGCCGGTCTCGTAGGCCATCTGCGCGCGTTCGCGGTAGGGCGCGGGAATCGCGGCCGATCCGGGCAATTGCATCCCCAGCGCCTCGGCCAAAGAGTTCATCGTCGTGGCCGTGCCCATCGTGTTGCAATAGCCGACCGAGGGCGCGGACGAGGCGACCATCTCCATGAAGCCGTCATCGTCGATCTCTCCGGCGGCGAGCAGTTCGCGCGCCTTCCAGACCACGGTGCCCGACCCTGCCCGCTTGCCTTCGTACCAGCCGTTCAACATCGGGCCGACCGACAGGGCGATGGCGGGGATGTTGACGGTGGCGGCGGCCATCAACAGCGCCGGCGTGGTCTTGTCGCAGCCGATTGTCAGCACGACGCCGTCGATGGGATAGCCGAACAGCGTCTCGACCAGCGACAGGTAGGCGAGGTTGCGATCCAGCATCGCGGTGGGCCGCTTGCCCGTCTCCTGGATCGGGTGCACCGGCACCTCGATACAGGTGCCGCCCGCCGACACGATCCCGTCGCGCACGCGCTTGGCCAGTTCAAGGTGGTGGCGGTTGCAGGGGCTCAGATCGCTGCCCGTCTGGGCGATGGCGATGATCGGCTTGCCCGATTGCAGCTCTTCGCGCGTCAGCCCGTAATTCAGGTACCGCTCCAGATACAGCGCCGTCATTTCCGGGTCGTCGGGGTTCATGAACCACTTGCGCGAGCGCAGGTCTTCCTTGGCGATCTTGCGGGTCATCCGGACCAGCCTCCGTCGATGTAAAAGGGTTGTCCCGTGGTGAAGGCGCTTTCGTCGGATGCGAGGTAGACGGCAAGCGCGGCGATTTCCTCGGGCGAGGCGACGCGCCCCATGGGCTGGCGGTCGACGAAGGCCTGAAGCGCGGCGTCATAGCTGCCCATCTGCTCGCCCAGTGCCTTCACGCGGTCGTGCCATGACGGGCTTTCGACCGTGCCGGGGCAGATGCAGTTGCAGCGCACGCCGGTCTTGATGAAGTCGAGCGCGACCGATTTCGTCAGCCCCACGACAGCCGCCTTGGTCACGCCATAGACATAGCGGTTGGGCGCGGCGATCTTCGATCCCAGCGCCGAGGACATGTTGATGATCGACCCGGTGCCGCGCTCGATCATGCCCGGCAGCGCGGCGCGGGTGGTGCGGTGCATCGACCGCACGTTCAGGTCCATCGCGAAATCCCATTCGTCATCGGTGGCATCCAGTGCCGTGCCGTGATGCACGAAACCCGCGCAGTTCATCAGCACGTCCGGGTTGGCGCGCGCCACGCCCTTGGCGACCGACGCGTCGGACCGCGCGTCGAGCACGAAGGTCTCCATCCCCTCCAGCCCGTCCAGCAGGTCGCCGTTCACGTCGGTGGCGAACACCGTGGCGCCCTCGGCCGCCATGGCGATGGCCGAAGCCCGCCCGATCCCCTGCCCCGCCGCCGTCACGAGGCAGCGTTTGCCCGCCAGCCGATCGCCCATATCTCTCCTCCCAGATGCCGCATCCGCGCGGGAGCGATTGACCTCTCCGCGCCGCGGTCGCACCTTTGCGTAGCGCGGGGGCGCGCAAAAGCCAAGCGGGGGAACTGCATGACCGACACGACCAAGATCGCCTTTCTCGGCACCGGCCTGATGGGCGGGCACATGGCGCGCAACCTCGCGCAGGCCGGGCATCCTGTGACCGCGTGGAACCGCACCCGCGCCAAGGCCGAACCGCTGGCCGCGCATGGCGTGACGGTTGCCGACAGCGCGGGCGAGGCCGTGGACAGAGCCGATCTGGTGATCTCGATCCTCGCGGACGGGCCGACCACGGCGCAGGTCATGCGGGACGTGGCCGACCACCTGCGCGACGGCGCGGTCTGGGTCGACATGTGTTCGTCGAAACCCGAGGAGGCGCGCGCGCAGGAAGCGATGCTGGCCGAACACGGCGTGGCGCAGATCGACGCGCCGGTGTCGGGCGGGACGCGCGGCGCGGACGAGGCGACGCTGGCGATCATGGCGGGCGGCGATGCCGCGGCCTTTGCCCGCGTGGCCCCGGTGCTGAAGGCGATGGGTCGCCCGGTGCATGTGGGGCCGGCCGGGTCGGGGCAACTGGCGAAACTCGCCAACCAGGCCATCGTCGGCGTCACCATCGGCGTCGTGGCCGAGGCGATGCTGCTTTTGCAGAAAGGCGGGGCCGACCCGGCGGCGGTGCGCGCGGCGCTGAAAGGCGGGTTCGCCGATTCCATCGTCCTGCAACAGCACGGCGCCCGCATGACCGAGGGCGATTTCGACCCCGGCGGGCTGTCACGGCTGCAACTGAAGGACCTCGACAACGTGCTGCACGAGGCGCGGACGCTGGGCCTTTCCCTGCCGCAGGTCGCGGGCGTGCGCGACCGGTTCCACCATTTCGTGCACGACATGGACGGGGCGGACCGCGATCATTCCGGTCTCTACCTCGAACTGCTGGCGCGGCAGGACTAGGCGGGCACGGCCTCCCGTTCGGGGATTGGCCGCACGAGGTGGCGGCCAAGATGGGCGCGGATGCGGCGGCACACGCCGTCTTCGTCCCGCGCCAGCGCGGCATCGAGGATTTCGAGGTGCTGGTCGCGGTTGACGGGAAGGTGGGTGAAGTCGCGGTCGCTGGTGACCATCTGCTGGCGGAACCGGCGATAGATGGCCAGATGCATGTCGACCAGGATCTGCGAGCCGCAATTACCGATCAGGGTCTGGTGGAACTCCTGCTCGCCCCGCACCCATAACTGGAACACCTCGTCCGTGGGTTCGGTCCGCTGCACGCGGCTTTCGATATGGCTCAGCTTGTGATGCGCCGCGGTCAGGCGGGCCTCCCACGCGACGTCGGCATTGCGGATCGACCGGCAAGCGCCCTGCTCCTCGATCATGATGCGGACCTGCGTGATGTCGTGCAGCAGCTCGATATCGCGCTGCGGCACGCGAAAGCCGCGCTGGGGGTGGAACTGGACAAGGCCCTCGGTCGACAGGCGGAACAGGGCCTCGCGCACGGCGCTCGCCGAACAACCGAGAGAGGTGCGCAAGGTGTCGGGTTTCAGCTTGCTGCCATGGGCGAAACGCCCGTCCAGAAGCGCCGCGCGCAACCGGTCGACCACGTCCCACGCCGTTGAATCCTGTACCAGTCCCATGGCGAACGCCTCCCCTGTCGCGCGGCCCGATTCCACCAAGACATACCAAAAATTTCGCGATTTCAACAAAATCTCGAAAATACGTCGAATTCGAAAATTGCCTTGCCCGGTTTGGGGGGGCGTGTCTAAGGTGATGTTAGCGGCATCATAATTGGGCGGGCAACGCTCTTCGTCGCCAAAATAAATGGGAGGATACCATGAAAGCTTTGAAAACTGCCGTCTGCGCGGCAGCCCTTGTCGGCGCGTCGGCATTTTCGGCCGCTGCTGACGGTCACGCGACGACGAAACTTCGCATCCAGACGCATTTCAGCCAGGAAACGCTGTCGGGCCAGATGGCCGGCAAGTATATCGACGACATCCAGGCGATGTCGAACGGCGAGATCGAAGTCGAGATGTTTTATGCCTCGTCCGTGGTGAAATCGGCCGAGACGTTCGACGCTGCCGCGACCGGCATCCTCGATTGCGACATGACGGGCGGCGCCTACCAGACCGGCAAGAACCCCGCGTTCCAGTTCACCGGCGACCTGATGGGCGGCTACACCAACCCCTACCAGCAAATGGCATGGCTGCTGCATGCCGATGGCCGCGCGGCTGTCGACAAGCTCTACAAGCAGCACGGCATGAGCTTTGTCGGCTGGTGGATCCCCGGCCCGGAATCGCTGGCCTCGACCCGCCCGATCCGCGGCGTCGCGGACTTCAAGGACTGGAAATTCCGTTCGCCTCCGGGCCTCGCCACCAAGGTGTTCGCCAACCTCGGCGCCTCGCCCATCGTGATGGACTTCAACGAGATCTTCACCGCGCTTGAAACCGGCATCATCGACGGTGCGGACGCGGCGAACCTGACCAACAACATCGGTCTGGGTCTCTACGACATCGCCAAGCACACCAACTATCCGGGCTTCCACTCGATGCCGGCCGACCACCTGGCCTGCCGCACCGATGTCTGGGAAGCGATGCCGGCGCATCACCGCCGCATCATGGAAGTGGCGATGGACAGCCTTGCGCTGCACAACGCGACCATCAACGAGGTCAAGAACGCGCAGAACGCCGTCAAGCTGCAGGCCGAGGGCGTGAACCTCTACACGTGGAACGAGGAAGAACTCGGCAAGTTCCGCGACGCGGTCAAGAAAGGCTGGGAAGAGTTCGCGACCACGCCGGAAGCGAAAGAGCTGCTCGGCAGCCACGTTGCCTTCCTGCAAGGCATCGGCGCGATGTCCGAATAAGCCACGCATCCGCGTGAGCTGAGGGCGGCGGCGGTGCCAGAGGGCCCGCCGCCGTTTTTTACGCCATGAAGATCACCCGCATCACCAGCCACGTGCTGTCCTGCGACATGCCGGAGGTGCTGGGCTATTCGCAGCAATACTACGCGAAACGCACGGCCCACCTCGTGGAGGTCGAGACCGACGAAGGCGTCACGGGTTGGGGCGAATGTTTCGGTCCCGGACCCGTCGCGGTGGCCAACAAGGGCATCGTCGAAGGCGTGATCCAGCCGATGATCCTTGGGCTCGACCCGATGGATCGCGACGTGATCTGGCACAAGGTCTACAACCTTCTGCGAGATCACGGACAGAAGGGCATGCCCCTGCAGTCCCTCTCGGGCGTCGATATCGCCCTGTGGGACATCGCCGGCAAGGTCACGGGCCAGCCCATCGCGAAACTGATCGGCGGCGTGCACCGCGACAGCGTAGGCGTCTACGGCTACGGCATGATGCTGCGTCCCGAACCCGCCGCCGAGATGGCCGCGCGGTTCGTCGACGAGGCCGCCGCGATCCGCGACGCGGGCTTCCGCGCCACCAAGATGAAGGTCGGCCTTGGGCCACGGGACGACATCCGTTTGGCAGAGGCCGTGCGCCGGGGCGTGGGCGACGATTTCGATTTCATGGTCGATGCCAACCACGCCTACACCACGGCGGACGCCTTCCACGTCGGCCGCGCGCTGGACGAGCTGGGGGCCTACTGGTTCGAAGAGCCCGTCGCGCCGGAGGATCACGCGGGCTATGCCGAATTGCGCGCCGGGCTGACCACCAACATCGCGGGCGGCGAGGCCGAGTTCAGCCGCTGGGGCTGGAAGGCGCTGCTGGAAAGCCGTGGCCTGTCGATCGCCCAGCCCGAGGTCTGCGCGCTTGGCGGTATCACCGAATACCTGCGGGTGCTGGCGCTGTGCCATGCGCATTTCACGCCGGTGGTGAACCACGTCTGGGGATCGGCCATCGCGGTGGCGGCGAACCTGCAGCTGCTGGCGGCCATGCCGCCCCTGCCCGGCGGGCTGTTCCCGCGCGAGCCGTGGCTGGAGTTCGACACAACCGACAACAAATTCCGTGACAACCTGCTGACCGAGCCGATTAACATTCAGTCGCAGGTCAAGACCAACAATGGCGCCGTGGCGGTGCCGATGGGTCCGGGGCTGGGGGTCACCCCCGACCGCGACGTCATCGCCGCCTACAGGATCGCATGACCAGGGAGGGACAGATGGACCACAAGACCGGGAGCCTGATGGAATGGGTGATCCCTTTCCTGTTCGTGTTATGCGGGGCCTGGGCGATCTGGCACGCGCCGGCCTATATCCTGACGCTGGCGCCGCATGAAAACGCCTCCAAGCTGTCGCAGGTCACCGCCCTGCACCAGGCCAAGGAGCTGACGCCCAACCTGCCCGGCCTGTTCGGCGGCGTGGCCGACATCGTCGACTGGGCCGCGCTGTTGCTGCTGCCGGTGCTGGCGGCGATCGGCATGCGCGGCGTCAGGGTCGCCGCGATGGAATTCCAGCAATGGCGGCAGATCGACCGCTTCGCGCTGTTCTTCGGGCGGGTCACGATGATCCTCATCATCTCGATGACCTGCGTGATGCTTTACGAGGTGTTCCTGCGCTACGTGTTCGAGGCGCCGACGCTCTGGGCGAACGAGCTGACGCTGTGGATCGGGGGCTTCGTGTTCCTGTGCTCGGGCCTCTACGGCATGCAGCAGCGCAGCCATATCCGCATCTTCATCCTCTACGACGCCGTGCCGCGCTGGTTGCAGCGGGTGTTCGACACGACGTGGACGGTGATCTTCGTGATCTTCGCCATCGGGCTGGTCTTTGGCAGCTACAAGCAGGTCTTCATTACCAAGTTCTACAATTGGGAGATGTTCGGCACCGCCTTCGACCCGCCGATCCCCGCCACCGTGCAGCCCGCGGTGCTGATCATCATCTGCCTTGTCGCGGTGCAGTCGGTCATCAACCTGATCAGCGACTGGAACCTCGAACCCGTCACCCATTCCGCCGCCGATGACATCGACCAGGAAGAGCTGGAGGCGATCCGCCGCGCGGTCGGCAGCGACGGGGTCAGCGACCTCGACGTGACCCGCGGCAAGATCCAGGGCACTCAAGTGAAGGACAAGAACTGATGGACGTCGGAACGATCTCGATTGTCGTGGTGCTGGGGCTGATCGTCCTTCTGGCCATCGGCATGCCGCTTGGCCTTGCCTCGGCCGCGCTTGCGCTGCTGGTCATGGTGATGAAATTCGAACCCACCATGCTGACCCATACCGCCTGCTACCTGTGGGCCGAATGCGAGGGGCAGAGGATACCCGGCCTTTTGACCAGCAGGCCGGGGACCGGGCCGTTATATATCCTCTTACAGAAGATATTCGACCTGATGACGGAATACGTGCTTCTGTCGGTCCCGCTTTTCATCTTCATGGCGGCCCTGCTGGAACGGTCGGGCATCGCCAAGACGATGTACGACGCGCTCGACTACTGGCTGAGCCGCGTGCGCGGCGGCATCGCGGTTGTCACCTCGATCATGGCGGTCATCATGGCAGCGATGTCGGGCATCATCGGGGGCGAGGTCGTCCTGCTGGGCCTGATCGCGCTGCCGCAGATGCTGCGGCTGGGGTACGACCAGAACCTCGCCATTGGCACGATCTGCGCGTCGGGCTCTCTGGGCACGATGATCCCGCCCTCGATCGTCCTGATCATCTACGGCCTCATCACCGAGACCTCGATCAAGGCGCTGTTCACGGGCGCGTTCATTCCCGGTTTCATGCTGGCGTCGTTCATCATCATCTACATCCTAGTGCGGACGAACCTGAACCCGTCGCTGGCCCCCTTGCCGGAACCGCGCCCCGACGACGTGGGCGGCGGGCAGAAGGTGATGCGCTTTGGCGGGTTCCTGACGATCCTCTTCGGCGGTTTCGCCGTCGCGGTCCTCTTGCGCGCGGTGTTCTTCACCCTGACGGGCCAGAACATCCTCGAAGAGGGCGAGGACGCGATCACATGGGGCATGCCCTATGACATCCCCTACATCCTCGGCTTCCTCGCGCTTTGCGTGGTGCTGGGCCTGTTCGTCTTCGGGCGCGAGAACTGCCGCGAGGGCTGGAAACATGGCGCCGGCATGGTGCCGCCCTTCGTCATCATCGGCGTCGTGCTCGGCTCGATCTATGGCGGGATCACCGGCATCACCGAGGCGGCGGGCATGGGCGCGCTGGCGGTGTTCCTGATTTCGGTCATCCTTGACCGCTCGTTCGAGGAGTGGAAGGCGTTCTTCTACGACAACCGGGTCAAGGTGGCGATGTTCGGCGCAGCCACCATCGTGGTGGCCATCATCGTCGCATCGATCATCCCCGGCCAGACCGGAGTCATCGCGGGTGCGATGGTCGTGGTGATCGCGGGCTTCTACTGGTGCATGCGCGCGCCCGGCAAGGTGGACCTTGTCTGGGACGGGCTGATGCGCACCCTGCGGTCGACCGGCACGATCATCTGGGTGACCATCGGTGCAGCCGCCCTTGCGGGCGCCTACACGCTGGCGGGCGGGCCGAACTATATCGCCAACCTGATCGTCGGGTCCGAGATGCCGACGATGCTGGTCCTGCTGACCATGATGCTGATCCTGCTCTTCATGGGCGCGTTCATGGACTGGGTGGGCATCGTGCTGCTGATCATCCCGGTCTTCCTGCCCATCGTGCGCCGCCTGCCGATCGAGGAGATCGGGTTCATCGGCGAGCTTGATCCCAAGTGGCTGTCGGTCTGGTTCGGGGTGCTCTTCTGCATGAACATGCAGGTCAGCTTCCTGTCACCACCCTTCGGCCCCGCGGCATTCTACCTCAAATCCGTGGCCCCGCCGCATATCTCGCTGACGGACATCTTCCGGGGCTTCCTGCCCTTCATCTGCATCCAGCTGTGCGCGCTGGCGGTCCTGCTGATCTGGCCGTCCATCGTGACCCTGCTGCTCTAGCCAAGAGGAGGCTTCGATGCTGACGCCCGCGCAGATCGACCAGTTCAACCGCGACGGCTACCTCGTGATCGAGGACGTGATCGACGAGGCGACCCGCCAGGCGGTGATCGACGAATACGCCGCGCTGATGGACGGGCTTTATGACCAGTGGCACGCCGAAGGTCACGTGCCCGCGCCGCAGGCCGGTTGGGGGTTCTGGGACAAGCTCGGCGCGGCCTTCCGCGCCGGGCACGAATGGTACCAGCCGCTCGACATCTCGCTGCCCCATGCCGACATCACCGACGACACACCGATGCATTTCGGTCCTGCCGTGTTCGACATGGCGACGCATCCCCGCATTCTCGACATCGCCGAGGCGCTTCTGGGCCCCGAACTCACCTCGAACCCGATCCAGCACGTGCGCATCAAGCCGCCTGAACGGCTGGTGGACGGCGACGAGGTGCGCGCGCATATCGTGTCGACCGACTGGCACCAGGATCGCGGCGTGACGCTGGCCGAAGCGGACGAGACGCAGATGCTGACGGTGTGGCTCGCCATCACCGACGCCACGGTCGAGAACGGCTGCCTGCAGGTCATGCCGGGGATCGAGGAGGAGATGCTGCCGCATTGCTCCCTCCGCCAGACCGGCATCCGCGACCGCTACCTGCCGAAGAAAGAGCCGGTGCCCGCGCCGGTGAAGGCCGGCGGCGCGGTGATCTTCCACCCGCTGACACCGCATGCCTCGCTCGCCAACATGTCCGACGGCTACCGCTGGTCGTTCGACCTGCGCTACAACGTGACCGGCCAGTCCACAGGCCGCGATCATTTCCCAAGCTTCGTCGCCCGCTCCCGCGCCAATCCCGAGACCGAGTTGAAGGATTGGCGCGTCTGGCGCCGGATGTGGGAGGACACGCGCCACAGCGTCGCCCACGGCACCCATATCCCGCAGCACCGCTGGCCCACCTCCGGGCCGTATTGCGCCTGATGCGCTGGGTCCGCCTCGATGCCGCCGACACGGTGGTCACGGCCACGCGCGCGCTCGAAGCGGGCGCGGAGGTCGAAAGCGTGACGACGACCGGGTTGGTCCCTTCCGGCCACAAAGTCGCGACCGTCGCGATGGCACCCGGCGACCGGGTGGTCAAATACGCCCAGACCATCGGCTATGCCTCGACCGCCATCGCGCCGGGGGAGCACGTCCACACCCACAACGTGGAATTCCGCAACACCGACGCGGCCTATGAATTCGGCACCAACCTGCGCCCGGTCGAGGCCGTCCATCAGGACGGACGAGACACGTTCCAAGGCTACCGCCGCGCCAATGGCCGCGTCGGCACGCGCAACTACATCGCCATCGTCACCTCGGTGAACTGCTCGGCCACCGCCGCGCGCCAGATCGCGGCGCATTTCACGCCCGAGCGGTTGGCGCCTTATCCCAATGTCGACGGTGTCGTCGCCTTCGTGCACGGCACCGGCTGCGGCATGGCGGGCGATGGCGAGGGGTTCGAGGCGCTCCAGCGGGTCATGTGGGGCTATGCCCGCCACCCCAACCACGCAGGCGTCCTGATGGTGGGTCTGGGATGCGAGATGAACCAGATCGACTGGTTGCTCGAAGCCTATGGTCTGGAGCAGGGCCCGCTTTTCCAGACGATGAACATCCAGAACGCCGCGGGCCTGCGCCGCACCGTCGAGACGGGCATCGCCAGGATCGAAGCAATGCTGCCGCTGGCGAACGAGGCCACGCGCACTCCCTGCCCGGCCTCCGACCTGATGGTCGCCCTGCAATGCGGCGGGTCCGATGCGTGGTCGGGCATCACAGCGAACCCGGCGCTCGGATATGCCTGCGACCTGCTCACCGCGCAGGGCGGCACCGGCGTGCTGGCGGAGACGCCGGAAATCTACGGGGCCGAGCACCTGTTGACCGCCCGCGCGGCCAGCCCCGAGATCGGCGAAAAGCTCATCGGTCTCATCCGCTGGTGGGAGGATTACACCGCCCGCAATCGCGGCTCGATGGACAACAACCCCTCCCCCGGCAACAAGAAGGGCGGGCTGACGACGATCCTCGAAAAGTCGCTGGGGGCGGCGGCCAAGGGCGGCACGACGCCTTTGAACGGTGTTTTCAAGTACGCCGAACCGGTCACCGCGCGCGGGTTCACCTTCATGGATTCGCCCGGATACGACCCGGCCTCCGTCACCGGCCAGATCGCGGGCGGGTGCAACCTCGTCTGCTTCACCACCGGGCGCGGATCGGCCTTCGGCTCGAAACCCGCGCCGACGATCAAGGTCGCCACCAATTCCGAGATGTACGCCCGCATGACCGAGGACATGGACGTCAACACCGGCGACATGCTGTCGGGCGAGATGTCGCTGGAGGCCAAGGGGCACGAGATCTACGAGATGTTCCTGCGCGTGGCATCGGGAGAGATGTCGAAATCCGAAGCGCAGGGATTGGGCGATTACGAATTCGTACCGTGGCAGATCGGGGCGGTGATGTGAGCGGTCCGAAAATATTCCCCGCGCAGACTCAGGACCGCAGGCCGCCGCGCATCGACGGGCCGCCCCCACGGCACGTCGATCTGGTTGAGCGTCGCACTGCGCGGCCATCCCGCGCGGTCTTGGCGCACATAAAGCGCGCAGCAAACCCGTCGGCTCGACGCACCGCGACCCGTCTGCACCCGTTGAGCGGGGTCCCCGCGCGGAATCAAGGGCTTCAGCCCGCCGCGCATCGACGGGCCGCCCCCCGGCATGTCGATATGTCCGGTCTTGGCGCGTCGCCTGACCGCCGTCCGGACCTTGCAACCATAAAGACCCACAGAAATCCCGTCGGATCGCCGCGCCAGGGCCCGTCGCTGCACGGCTTGTCGGTGTCGGGGAACCTGCCATGACCCGCATCCTCGTCATGGGCGGCGGGCTGATCGGGATGCGCCACGCTCAGGCCATAGCCGCCCACCCACGCGCCACGCTTGCGGGGCTGGTGGACCCGAACCCGGCCCTCGTCGCGCCTGGTGGCGCGCCTCGGTTCAATGACATCGCGGATGTCGACATGCCCGTCGACGGCGTCATCATCGCCACCCCCACCGGCCTCCACGCCCCCCATGCCGAGGCCGCGGCCGACCGCGGCTGGCCCGCGCTGATCGAAAAACCCGTGGCCGGCACGCGGAAGGACGCGGCGCGCGTCATCGCCGCCGCGCGCCGGGTGCCCATCCTGATCGGCCATCACCGCCGCTACCATGCCTCGCTCGACACCCTGCGCGATGCCGTGACGGGCCGGATCGGCACGCCTGTCACCGCAACGCTGATCTGGGCCATGCGCAAGCCCGACCCCTATTACCAGGGCAACTGGCGCAGCGCGGGCGGATCGCCGGTGATGATCAACCTCGTGCACGACATCGACGTCCTGCGCTTCGTGATGGGAGAGATCACCGGCATCGTCGCCCTGCCCGGCCGCCGCCTGCGTGGCTCGGACCGCATCGAAAGCGGCGCCGTCGCCCTGCAATTCGCCAGCGGCGCGACCGGCGCGATCAGTTTCGCCGACACCGCGCCCAGCCCCTGGGGGTTCGAGGCGGGCACGGGCGAGAACCCCAATATCGGCACCACCGGGCAGGACATGATGTGGATCACCGGCACGGAAGGCGGCGTGTCCTTCCCGTCGCTCACGCTCTGGTCCGGCACCGAATGGGCGCATCCCGCGACGCCGGAACGGCTCGATGCGCCGGCCACCGTGCCGCTTGACGCGCAACTCGACCATTTCCTCGACGTGATCGTCGGCGCCCCGCCCCGCATCAGCGCCGAGGACGGGGCCGCCACGCTCGACATCGCGCTGAAGATCGAGGAGGCGCTGACATGCCGACCCTCCGAGGCGGCCTGATCGGCGCGCATATCTCGCGCACGCGCCTTCCGGCGGCGCTGGAGATCATGTGCGCGGCCTCCGGCTGGACGCTCGACTGGCAGCTGATCGACACGGCGGAGGACCCGTCCTTCGATTTCGACGCCACCATCGCGCAGGCCCGGATGGACGGCTGGACCGGCATGACCGTCACCCATCCGTGGAAGACCCACGCCCGCGCGCTGGCGGGCGACGGCATGGCGCCCGAGGTCGCGCATCTGGGCGCGTCGAACACGCTTGTCTTCGGCGGCACGCTCACCGGCCACAACACCGACTACACGGGTTTCCTTGCCGCGCTGGACGAGGCGGGCATCGGCGAGATCCGCGACGTGACGGTGATGGGCGCGGGCGGCGTGGCCGAGGCCGTCGTGCCTGCATTGGTCGAACGACAAAAGGCCGGCGCCCGGATCGGCGTTTTCGATATCGACCCGAACCGCGCAGAGGCCCTCGCCCGCCGGGCCGGTGCAACGGTTCTGAAAAAGGGCGACCTGACGCAAGCGCGCAACCGGGACCATGGCCTCGTCAACTGCACACCGCTTGGCATGGCCGACTACCCCGGCGACGCTTTCGACTGGCTGACCCCGACGAACGACCCGCCGAAATGGGCGTTCGACGCGGTCTATACCCCGGTCTGGACGCCCTTCCTGTCCGCCGCCCGCGCCGCAGGGCTGCAAACCATCACCGGGTTCGACCTGTTCCGGCACATGGCCATCCGCACCTTCCGCGCCTACACTGGCGTGGCGCTCGACCCATCCGCAATCCTGCCGCAACTCGCCCGTCTGGAGCCGCGCTGATGCCCGAAGTCCTGACCCAAGCTCAGATCGACACCTACAACACCGACGGCTGTCTCGTCCTGCCCGCCCACATCCCCGAAACATGGCTGGCCCGCCTGCGCGACGAGATCGCCCGGTTCGAGGATGAAGCCCGCGGCATGACCGCGTCGAACGACCGGCTGGACCTGGAAGACAGCCACACGCCCGACGCCCCGCGCCTGCGCCGGATCAAGCTGCCGCACACGATATCCGACGTGGTGCGCGAGTTGATGTACGACGACCTGATCCTCGGGCCCGCGCGCGACCTGATCGGGCCGGACCTGCGCCTGCACACGACCAAGCTGAACATGAAATCGGCGGGCTATGGCGCGGCGGTGGAATGGCACCAGGATTATGCCTTCTACCCCCACACCAACGACGACATCCTCGCCATCGGCGTCTGTATCGACGACATGGCGCCCGAGAATGGCCCCCTGCAGGTCTTTCCCGGATCGCACAGGGGGCCGGTCTATGACCACCACGTGAACGGCGTGTTCGCCGGTGCGATGAACCCCGCCGATCACGGCCTGAACGTGAAGAACGCCCGGCAACTGACTGGTCCGGCTGGATCATTGTCGATCCACCACGGGCGCGCGCTGCACGGATCGGCGCTCAATACATCGGACCGGCCGCGCCGCATCCTGTTCTACGAGATGATGGCGGCGGATGCCTTCCCGATCATGGGTTCGATGACCCGGTGGGAGGGGATCGCCGATTACGACACGCGGATGTTGTGCGGCACGCCGACGCTGCAACCGCGCCTCAAGGACATCCCGATCCGCATCCCGCAACCGCAGCCGGACGTGCCGATCTCGATCTACGAAATTCAGAAAGGTCTGAAGAACCGGGCCTTTGACGTTGTTAAACAAGGAGATTCCTGATGTCGAAACCCTCCATCGGCTTTATCGGGCTGGGCCTCATGGGCTCGGCCATGGTCACGCGCCTGCAATCGCTGGGCTATCCCATGACGGTGGTCGCCAACCGCTCCCGCGCCGCCATCGACGCGGCGGTGGAACGCGGCGCGACCGAGGTGAAGACCGCGCGCGAGGTGGCCGAGGCATCGGACATCACCATGCTGTGCGTCGACACCACCGCCAATGTCGAGGCGCGGATGCGCGGGCCGGACGGCGTGATCGCGGGCCTTGGCCGCGGCAAGGTGGTGATCGATTTCGGCACCTCCCTGCCCGGCTCCACCCGCGCGCTGGGGGAAGAGGTGGCCGCGACCGGGGCGCAGATGCTCGACAGCCCGATCGGGCGCACGCCGTCCCACGCGATCGAGGGCAAGATCAACCTGATGTGTTCCGGCGACAAGGCGACCTATGACCGGGTCAAGCCGGTGCTGGACGACCTTGGCGAGAACGTCTTTCACCTCGGCGCGTTGGGGTCGGGGCACACGATCAAGCTGATCAACAACTTCTTCGCGCAATGCATCGCCAACGGCATGGCCGAGGCGTTCGCCATGGCCGATGTCGCGGGCGTGGATCGCAAGATGGTGTACGACGTGATCGCCGCCGGGCCGCTGCATAACGGCATGATGGATTTCATCGCGGCCTACGGGCTTGACGGGGACGACCAGAAGCTCGCCTTTAGCATCAAGAACGCCGCGAAAGACGTTGGTTACTATGCACAAATGTGTGAGGATGCGGGCTTTGCCTCGATGATGTCCGAGGCACCTTTGAGCGCGCTGAAAGCCGCCATCGACCAGGGCCGGGGCGAAGACATGGTGCCCCGCATGGTCGATTTCTTCGGCACCCGCGCCAAGGGCTGAACCGGTCAGGTCCAGTCCAGCACCACCTTGCCGCAGGACCCGTCCCGCATCGCCGCGAACCCGGCCTCGAACTCCGAGGCCGGCAGGCGGTGCGTGATGACCGCCCGCACGTCGAGCCCGTTCTGCAGCATCGCGATCATCTTGTACCACGTCTCGAAGATCTCGCGGCCATAGACGCCCTTGATCGTCAGCGCCTTGAAGACGATGCGCGACCAGTCGACGGCGCTTTTGCCCGGCGGGATGCCCAGCAGCGCGATGCGCCCGCCCATCACCATCGCCTCGACCATCTGGTCGAACGCCGCCTGGGTGCCCGACATCTCGAGCCCCACGTCGAACCCTTCGCGCATGCCCTTGGCGGCGATGACGCTGCGCAGGTCCTGTTCTGCCACGTTCACCGGCGTCACGTCCGCGACGCGGCCCGCCAGCGCCAGCCTGTCGGGATTGATGTCGGTGATGACCACGTGCCGCGCCCCGGCATGCCGCGCCACCGCCGCCGCCATGATCCCGATGGGGCCCGCGCCGGTGACCAGCACGTCCTCTCCCAGCAGGTCAAAGCTCAGCGCGGTATGAACCGCGTTGCCCAGGGGGTCGAGGATCGCGCCCATCTCGTCATCCACCTCGTCCGGCAGGGGCACGACGTTGAAGGCGGGCAGCTTGAGGTATTCGGCGAAGGCGCCCGGTTCGTTCACCCCGATGCCGCGCGTTTCGGGGTCGAGGTGGAAGCGCCCCGCGCGGGACTGGCGGGAGGTCTTGCCGATCAAGTGCCCCTCCCCCGAGACGCGCTGCCCGATGCGCAGACCCTCGACATCGTGGCCCAGTTCAACGATCTCGCCGGAAAATTCGTGCCCGATGGTCAGCGGCACCGGCACGGTCCGCGCCGCCCACTCGTCCCAGTTCCAGATATGCACGTCGGTGCCGCAGATGCCGGTGCGGTGGATGCGGATCAGGACGTCGTCGGGGCCGATCTGCGGCGTGGGCACGTCCTCGGCCCACAGGCCCGGTTCCGCCCGCGATTTCACCAGCGCCTTCATCGGATCACCCCCAGTTCACGACCCACGCGCGCGAAGACGTCGAGCCCCTGTTCAAGATCGGCCTGCGTCAGCGCCGCGTTCATCTGCGTGCGGATGCGCGCCTGCCCGCGCGGCACGACCGGGAAGAAAAAGCCCGACACGTAGACGCCCAGATCAAAGGCGCGCGCGGCAAAGTCCTGCGCCAGGTCCGCCTCTCCCAGCATGACGGGAACGATCGGATGCGCGCCGGGTAACAGGGTGAAGCCAAGGTCGGTCAGCCCATCGCGCCAGAACGCGGTGTTGTCCCACAGGCACGCCCGCAGGTCATCGCCATCCTCGACCAGGTCCAGCGCGGCAAGGCTTGCCGCGACGATGGAAGGCGGCAGCGCATTGGAAAAGAGGTACGGCCGCGCCCGTTGGCGCAGCAGGTCGATCACCGGTTGCGGCCCGGCGACATAGCCGCCCATCGCCCCACCCAGCGCCTTGCCCAGCGTGCCGGTCAGGATGTCGGCGCGGGTGCCGAAATGCGCGGGCGTGCCTGCGCCCCTTGGCCCGACGAACCCCGTGGCGTGGCAGTCATCCACCATCACGATCGCGTCGAAGTCATCGGCCAGGGCCCGGATCGCGGGCAGGTCGGCATAGGTGCCGTCCATGGAAAAGACGCCGTCGGTCGCGATCATGATATGCCGCGCGCCGTCGTCGCGCGCCTGTTGCAGCTGCCCGCGCAGGTCGGTCATGTCGTTGTTGGCATAGCGATACCGCCGCGCCTTGCACAGCCTGATACCGTCGATGATCGACGCGTGGTTCAGCGCGTCCGACACCACCGCGTCCTCGGGCCCCAGAATCGGTTCGAAAAGACCGCCATTGGCGTCGAAACAGGCCGCGAAGAGGATCGCGTCCTCCATCCCGAGGAACCCCGCCAGCCGCGCTTCCAGCCGTTGGTGACTGTCACGGGTGCCGCAGATGAACCGGACGGATGCCATGCCGTACCCATCGGCCTCGAGGCTGTCCCGCGCCGCCTCGACCAGCGCGGGATGATCGGCGAGGCCGAGGTAGTTGTTGGCACAAAGGTTCAGCTTGGGGCCGTCCCCGGTCGCGATCTGCCCGCCTTGCGGCGAGGTGATCGGCCGTTCCACCTTATACAGGCCCGCCGCCCGCGTCCGTTCAAGTTCTGCAGCAATATGATCGAGAAAAGACATGGGGGCCCACCTCCGTTTTAACGGAAAGTGTCAGCGGGCGGCGCTCATGTCAATATACCGGATATCATCCGCTATCACGAATTTCGGACGACAAGGATCGTGCGTGCACCCTCGGGCGCGGTGATCGCGTGGGGCACGTCGGCGCGGTACCGCATCGTGTCACCGGCGTTGAGCGTTTCGGTGTCCGACGACGAGGTCACCGCAACCGGCCCGCCGCCCAGCACCGTCAACGCCTCGGAACAACCGGGCGAATGAGGCTCGGACACGAGCGCGCCACCCGACTTGAAAATCACCTCGTAAACTTCTGCGATACCGACATCTTCCGGCGGCGACAGGATGCGGATCGTGACGCCCGCATCGGGGCGCGAGATGACCGGGACCTGCCCGGCGCGGTGCAGGTCAATGATCGGGCTCTTCTCGGACGGGGTGGCGTCCAGCAATTCGGAAAAGTCGAGGTCGAGCGCCTGCGTGAGATGCCAGAGGCTTGCCACGGTGGGCGAGCTTTCGCCCCGCTCGATCTGGCTCAGCATCGACCGGGAGACGCCCGAAAGCGAGGCCAGCGCTTCGAGCGACAGCCCGCGCGCGGCGCGTTCCTCCTTCAGGCGGGAGGCCAGTCTATCCGTTATCTCAGACGAAGGCGGCATGGCGGGACGTTAGGCAGAACGCGGCGCGCGCGCAATCGAAACCTCATCCCAGCGCGTAACCGGCCCCGCGCACCGTGCGCAACGGGTCGTCGCCGCCATGCTGGCACAGCGCCTTGCGCAGCCGCCCGATATGCACGTCGACGGTGCGGGTATCGACGTAGATGTCGCGCCCCCAGACCCGGTCCAGCAGCTGTTCGCGCGTCCAGACGCGGCCCGGCTTTTCCATGAAGGTGGTCAGCAGGCGGAACTCGGTCGGGCCGAGTTTCAGCGGCGTCCCGTCGCGGGTCACCTTGTGCGTCTCGCTGTCGAGCACGATGCCGTCGTATTCCAGCCGCTCCCCGACCGAGGCGGGCCGTGTCCGGCGCAACTGGGCACGGACGCGGGCCATCAGTTCGACCACCGAATAGGGTTTGACCACGTAATCGTCGGCGCCGGTTTCCAGCCCCCTCACCCGGTCCACCTCTTCCGAACGGGCCGACAGCATGATGATCGGGGTGTTGCGCGTGGCGGGCCGTGCCTTGACCTGCCGGCAGACCTCGATCCCCGACACGCCGGGCAGCATCCAGTCGAGCACGATGATGTCGGGGGCGTTCTCGGCCACCATCAAGAGCGCCTCGTCGCCGGTTTCGGCCCGCAGCACGCGGAACCCCTCGGCTTCGAGGTTATAAGACAACACGTCCCGCTGCGCCGCCTCGTCTTCGACCACCAGAACGGTCGGTTGCGTGGACATGGGCTCAGTCTCCGCCGGATCCTTCCGGCCCCGCATCCGGGGTGATGAGGTCGTGCTTGACCCGGTCGCCCGGCACCTCGCCCGACCGCAGGAAGATCACCTGTTCGGCGATGGCGGTGACGTGATCGCCCATCCGTTCGATGTTCTTGGCGATGAAATGCAGGTGCATGCAGGCGGTGATGTTGCGCGGGTCTTCCATCATGAAGGTCAGGAATTCGCGGAACAGCGCGTTGTACATCTGGTCGACATCGCCATCGCGGTCGATCACGTCCTGCGCCAGTTCGGCATCGCGCTGGATATAGGCGTCCAGCGCGTCCTTCAGCATCGCCTCCACCTCGCGCGCCATGCGCTTCAGCGCGGTGGTCGAGCCGTTGATCTGCGGCATCTGCACCAGCACGCCGGTGCGCTTGGCCATGTTCTTGCTGAGATCGCCGATGCGTTCGAGCGCCGAGGACATCTTCATCACGCTGAGGATCACGCGCAGGTCCACCGCGGTGGGCGCGCGCAGGGCGATGACGCGCGCGGCTTCCTCGTTCACGCGCTCTTCCAGCTCGTCGATGGCCTTGTCGTTGAGGCGCACCTCTTCGGCCAGTTCCTCGTCACGGGTCGCCAGCGCCTTGGCCGCCTCGGTGATCGAGGCCTCGACAAGCCCGCCCATCTTCATGATCAGCGCCTGTATCGCTTCGAGGTCGCGGTCGAAGGCCGATGCGATATGCCTGCGGTCATCCTGCATGACGTCTCTCCTTAGCCGATGCGGCCGGTAATGTAGCTTTCGGTGCGGCTGTCTTCGGGCTTGGTGAAGATCTTGCCGGTCTCGCCGTATTCCACGAGGTTGCCGAGGTGAAAGAAGGCGGTCTTCTGGCTGACCCGCGCGGCCTGCTGCATCGAGTGGGTGACGATCACGACCGAGTAATTGGCGCGCAATTCGTCGATCAGTTCCTCGACCTGGCTGGTGGCAATCGGGTCGAGCGCCGAACACGGCTCGTCCATCAGCAGGACCTCGGGTTCGGTGGCCACGGCGCGGGCGATGCACAGGCGCTGCTGCTGGCCACCCGACAGGCTGGTGCCGGGCGCATCAAGGCGGTCCTTCACCTCGTCCCAGATCGCGCCGCGGCGGAGGGAGCGTTCGACGATCTCGTCCAGTTCCGCCCGGTTGCGGGCCAGCCCGTGGATGCGGGGACCGTAGGCGATGTTGTCGTAGATCGACTTGGGAAACGGGTTCGGTTTCTGGAAGACCATGCCGACCTTGGCGCGCAGCTGCACCGGATCGACCGCCGGGTCATAGATGTCTTCACCGTCAAGGCGTATTTCACCCTCGACCCGGCAGATGTCGATCGTGTCGTTCATCCGGTTGAGGCAGCGCAGGAAGGTCGACTTGCCACAGCCCGACGGGCCGATGAAGGCGGTGACGGTCTTGTCCTCGATATCGACGTTGACGTCCTTGATGGCGTGGTTGTCGGCGTAATAGACCTGCACGCCCCGCGCCGAGATTTTGGTTTCTGTCACGTCAACGTCCCTTTCGATCACGCGCATGTCGTTCATGGTCACGCTCTCCTCACCAGCGGCGCTCGAAGCGGCGGCGCAGGATGATCGCGATGATATTCATTGTCAGAAGGAATAGCAGCAGGACGATGATCCCGCCCCATGCCTTTTCGTAGAACCCCACGTCGGCCCGCGCCGCCCAGGTGTAGATCTGCGCCGGCATGGCCGAGTTCGGCTCGGTGAAACCGGCGATGAACCCGTCGGGGTAGCCCCGCGCCACGAACCCCACCATCCCGATCAGCAGAAGCGGCGCGGTCTCTCCCAGCGCCTGCGCAAGACCGATGATCGTGCCGGTCAGGATGCCGGGCATGGCCAGCGGCAGGACATGGTGCAGGACCGATTGCATCTTGGACGCGCCTAGCCCCAGCGCCGCATCGCGGATCGAGGGCGGCACCGCCTTCAGCGAGGCACGGGTCGAGATGATGATCGTCGGCAGGGTCATCAGCGTCAGCACCAGCCCGCCCACTAGCGGGGCGGATTGCGGCAGGTGCATGAACTGGATGAAGACGGCAAGGCCCAGGATGCCGAACACGATGGACGGCACCGCGGCGAGGTTCGAGATGTTGACCTCGATCAGGTCGGTGAACCGGTTCTGCGGCGCGAATTCCTCAAGGTAGATCGACGCCGCCACCCCGATGGGCAGCGACAGGAACAGCACCACCAGCATCATGAAGAACGAGCCCACCACCGACGCGCCGATGCCCGCCCCGCCGGGATTGTCGACGCCCGAATCCGCGCCGGTGATGAAATTCCAGTTGAACGCCTGCCGGATGATCCCGGCCTCGGCCAGCGCATCGACAAGGTCGAGGTCCGAGGCCTGCAAAAACCGGCTGTCCACGAACCCGTCGCGCGTCACGCGGCCCTTGAAATAGCCGTCGACGCGCGATGCGGCGGACAATTCGAACTGCACGGGCGTGCCAAGGTCGCCTTCGTTGGCGCGGAAATGCTCGCGGATGGTGGCGCCGGGCTTGCCCATGATGCGGTTGATGGCCTTGGCGTCGAACTCGGCTTCCACCCCGCGTTCTTCCAGACTGGTCACCAGCGCGGCGTTGAATATCTGCTCATACGCCTTGGTCTTGAACAACTGGCCCTCGGCCTTGGCGTAATCCTCCTCGCTCAGCGTGAAGTCGATCGACACGACCGTTTGCGTGAAGGCCGGAAGGCCCGACCGGACGATCGTCACGCCCAGCACCACGAGGAAGAAAAGCCCGACGAGGATCGCGGCAAGCCCGTAGAAGCGGAACCGTTTCTCGGCGGCATTGCGGCGCCGGGTGCGCGCGTCGAGTGTCCTGAGCGAGCTTTTGCGGCGGCCGTCTTCGGGCGCGGCGGGGATGCTGGTGGCGTCGGTCATCAGTCGTACTGCTCCCGGTATTTGCGCACGATGTAGAGGGCAAGGACGTTCAGCCCCAGCGTCAGGACAAACAGCGTCATGCCAAGCGCGAAGGCGACCAGCGCCTCGGGCGAGGCAAAGTCGCTGTCGCCGGTCAGCTGGCTGACGATCTTGGCGGTGACGGTGGTCATCGCCTCGAACGGGTTGAGCGACAGGCGCGCGGCGGCTCCTGCCCCCAGCACCACGATCATCGTCTCCCCGATGGCGCGGCTGGCGGCCAGCAGGATGGCGCCCACGATGCCCGGCAGGGCCGCGGGCAGGACGACCTGCTTGATTGTTTCGGACCGCGTCGCGCCAAGCCCGTAGGACCCGTCGCGCATCGCCTGCGGCACGGCGTTGATGATGTCGTCCGACAGCGACGACACGAAGGGGATCAGCATGATGCCCATCACGATCCCCGCCGTCATCACCGCGCGCCCGCCGCCCTGCCAGCTGACGCCCAGCATGCCCCCGTCGCCGAAAACGCTGACCAGCAGCGGACCGACCGTCAGCAGCGCGAAAAGGCCGTAGACGATGGTGGGGATCCCGGCCAGCACCTCCAGAAGTGGCTTGGCCACCGCGCGCATCCGCGGAGAGGCGTATTCCGAAAGGTACACGGCCGCGAACAGCCCGATGGGCACCGCCACCGCCAGCGCCACGAGCGAGATGTAGAGCGTCCCCCACAGAAGCGGCAGCACGCCAAGGTCGGACGCCCCGCCCCGGCCCGAAAAGGACGGTGCCCATTCCAGCCCGAAGAAGAACTGCGACGCGGGGTAGAGGCGGAAGAATTCGACCGTGTTGAAGACCAGCGACAGGACGATGCCGATCGTGGTCAGGACCGCGATGGAGGCCGCGCCGATCAGCATCACCCGGATGCCCTGTTCCACCACGTTGCGGGCGCGGAAGGCCGGCGCCGATTCCCGCACGCCCCAGACAAGACCCGCCAGCGCCGCCAGCATCACGACGACCGACATGATGACCGACCCGGTGGCCGACATGCGGTTGCGCAGTTGCGCGGCCTCGATGATCGGCGCGGTCAGGGTGGAGGTCACCACCTGCCCCGCATCCTTCAGCGCCTGCGTGACCTCTTCGGGGTCCATGGACCCGTCGCGCAGCGCGTCGGCGCTCAGCGCGCCCTCGGCGACCGCGTTGGTCATGCCCTTCGCGGTGCGGGTGACCTCGGCCATGACAAGGCCGATGCTCGATCCCTCGCGGACCTCGTCGGCGGGAATGGTGCCGGACACGACGCGATCCACGACCAGCGGCTGGATCAGCAGCCACAGGATCAGGAGGCCGAAGGCGGGCACGACGATCTTCAGGAATACGTTGGCGCCGTAATAGAACGGAAGCGAGTGCAGCGCGCGCGTGTCGCCGCCCGCCTGCGCAACGGCGCGCGACCGGCCAAGGACATATCCCGCACCCGACACCACCAGAACGGCCACGATCAGCCACAGCAACGGCATGTGTCCCCCACGTCTTCCCGCAATTACCTAAAAGGCGTGAGGGGCGGCTGAATATGCCGCCCCTTTGGCAACGACCCTCGGGCCGCCTAGTTCATGGTCTCTTCATTGGCAACCGCTTCCTGTGTCGCGGCAAGCTCGGGATCCGACACCAGCCCGTATTGCGCCAGCGGCCCGTCCGGCCCTGCCAGTTCGTCGGCGACGAAGAACTGTGCAAACAGTTTCAGGCCGGGGATCACGCCGATATGCGCCTTCTTGATGTAGAAGAAGAGCGGGCGCGACACCGGGTAGTCCCCCGACGCGATGGTTTCGGTCGTCGGTTCGACACCCGCCATCGTGGCAACCTTCAGCTTGTCGGTGTTGTTCTCGTAAAAGGCCAGCCCGAACACGCCGACGCCGTTCGCGTTGGCGTCGATCGAGGCGAGCGTTTCGGTGTAATCGCCGTCGATGTCGACCGAACGGCCATCGGTGCGGACTTCGAGGCAGGCATCTTCGGCCTCGTCTTCCGACATGCCTGCGGCCATCATTGCCTCGAACGCGCCCGTTGCCTCGCACCCGGTGGCAAGCACCTTTTCCTCGAACACTTCGCGCGTGCCGTGCTTGGTGCCCGGAATGAAGGCGAGGATCTCGGCATCCGGCAGGTCGGCGTTGAACTCCGACCACTTGGTGTAGGGATTGTCGACCAGCGCACCGTCGACCATCACCTTCGGTGCCAGCGCGTTGAAGATATCGGACTGGGTAAAGGCGGTGTAGGCCGGGCCGTCGATCTGGCTGGCAAAGACGATCCCGTCATAGCCGATGCGCACCTCGATGATGTCGGTCACGCCGTTCGCGGCGCAGGCGGCAATCTCCTTCTCGCGAATCTTACGAGAGGAGTTGGCGATGTCGGTATGTTCGGTCCCGACGCCCTGGCAGAAGCGTTTAAGCCCCGCCGAGGAGCCGCCCGATTCAACCACCGGCGTGGGAAAGTCGGTGTTGTCGCCGAAGGCTTCGGCCACGATCGACGCGTAGGGCAGCACGGTCGAAGATCCGGCAATCTGTATCTGCTCGCGCGCGGTGGCGGCATTGGCCGACAGGACGGCGATGGCCAGTGCGGACGCGCTCAGTTTGACGAAAGACATGGGTTACTCCCTTGATCAGGCCGTCCCCACGACGGCCCTGCGCCGGTTCCTAGGGACTCCGGGTCAAGCTTTTGTGTCAGTTTGGTAACGGTTTTATGACGCTCCGCGCGACGTCACGGAATGGCCCGCTCCCGGCGCCTCGACGGGCAGGATGATCGTGAAAATAGTGCCTTTTTCCAACGCGCTATCAATCCGCAGCCGTCCACGGTGCCGGTTGACGATATGTTTCACGATGGCCAGCCCCAGCCCGGTTCCGCCGACCTCGCGGGAGCGGTGGTCGTCGACGCGGTAGAATCGCTCGGTCAGGCGGGGAATGTGGACCGGATCGATTCCCGGCCCCGTATCCGCAACACTCAGCCGCACGCCGGTTCCTCGCAGTTGCGGCTCGTAGGCGGGCGCGCTCACCGTGACGGTCACCGACACGCCCCGCCCGCCATACTTGATCGCGTTCTCGACAAGGTTGCCGATCACCTGCCCCAGCTGATCCTCGTCCCCCGGCAGCGCCACGTCCTGCGCGGGCAGGTCGGCGGACAGGGTTGCGCCGGCAGCCTCGGCCAGCGGCTCCAGCCGGTGCAGGATGGTGGTCACGATGTCGGCCGGTTTCACGCGGTCCGTGGGGCGCACGCGTTCGTCGGTCTCCACCCGGCTGAGCGACAGCAGGTCGGCCACCAGCCGGTTCATGCGGTGCGCCTCGTCGGCCATGGTCGCAAGGAACCGCTCGCGCGCCTCGGCATCGTCGCGCGCCGGGCCACGCAGGGTTTCGATGAACCCGATCAGCGCGGTCAGGGGCGTGCGCAATTCGTGGCTGACATTGGCGACGAAGTCACGGCGCATCTGGCCCGCGCGTTCAAGATGCGTGACGTCGTTGAACGTCACCAGCACCGCGTTCTGCCCGGTCAGCGACACCTGCGAGGCGGTCACGTCGTAACTGATGTCCTGCCCGTCGGTGCGGGTCAGGTAGCGGGTGGTGCGCTTTCCCCCGTCGCGGATCGTCTGCTCGACGGCATCAAGCACGGCGGGTTGCCGAATCGCGGTGATGAAATGCCGCCCGCCGATCGCCTCGCCCAGCAGGGCGCGCGCCTCGGCATTCGACTGCTCGATGCGCTCGGACGGGCCGATCAGCACCGCCGCCAGCGGCAGCCCGTCAAGGATCGTCTGCGCGGGTGCTGCGTCCATCGCCTAGCCGGGCACGCCGTCCAGCGCCCGGTCGAACACGGCAATCAGCGCGTCGGGGTCTTCGAGGCCCACCGACACCCGGAAAAAGCCCTCGGGCATCCCCAGCGCCTCGCGCGCCTCTGCCGTCAGCGCCCGGTGCGAGGAGGAGGCGGGATGCGACAGTGTCGTGCCCACGTCGCCCAGCGTGGGGGCAAAGGCGATGCCTTCGGCCCCGCGCGCGACGGCATTGGCAACCTCGCGCCCGCCGGGCACAACGAAAGACACCATGTTGCCGCCCTGCCCGCCCATCAGCGCCTTGGCGCGTGCTGCCTCCGGGTGGTCATCACGGCCGGGATAGAGGACGCGTGACACCTTGGGATGCGACCCGAGGTGATCGGCCAGCCGCGCGGCGGTCGATTGCGCGCGGTCGAGCCGCACTTCGAAGGAGAGAAGTCCCCGCTCCCCCAGCCAGCAATCGAACGGGCTGGGCGTCATGCCCGAGGTCACGACGAAGGTTTCCAGCCGCGCGTTCAGGTCCGGGTCGCGGGCGCAGACATAGCCCGCCATCACGTCGGAATGGCCCGACAGCAGCTTGGTCACCGAATGGATTACGATATCCGCGCCGTGATCGAACGGTTTCAGAAGCGCGGGCGTCGTGAACGTGTTGTCCACCGCCAGAAGCACGCCCATGTCGCGGCACAGCGCCGAAATCTCGGCCAGGTCCGCGATCCGCAGCGTCGGGTTCGACACGACCTCGATCAGCACCAGCTTGGTGTTGGGGCGCATCGCGTCGGCAATCGCGTCCACATCGGTGGAATCGGCCAGCGTCGTCTCGATCCCCAGCCGCGGCAGGTCCTCGGCCATCAGGCGCAGGGAGCGGCCATAGAGCTGGTCACCGCCGATCACGTGATCGCCCGCGGCCAGGCAGCCCATCAGCACCGCCGACACCGCCGCCATGCCCGAGGCCGTCATCACCCCGCCCTGCCCGCCTTCCATGCGGTCGATCCGGGCCGCCAGCACGTCGGCATTGGGGTGGCCTTCGCGCGAATAGGTGTAGCCGTTTTCATAGCCCTCGTATTGCAGGTCCAGCTCGTCCGGCGTCGCCGAGGCATAGACGACCGAGGGCATCAGCGGCGTGACGACCGGGGTCGACAGGCTCGCCGGCAGCGGATCGGGGCGCACGAGGCTCGGGCGCTGGTTCGACCGGCGGCTCACAGCGCCACCAGCCCGCGCGCGTAACGCCGCGCGTTCTGCTGGTAATGCAGTGCGGTGCCGCGCAGGCCCTGGATGGCCGCTTCGTCCAGTTGCCGCACCACGCGGCCCGGCGCGCCCATGACAAGCGATCCCGGCGGGATCTTCTTGCCCTCGGTCACCAGCGCGCCCGCGCCGATCAGCGAATTCTCCCCGATCACCGCGCCATTCAGGACCGTCGCGCCCATGCCGATCAGCACGTTTTCTCCCAGCGTGCAGCCGTGCAGCATCGCCTTGTGCCCGATCGTGCAGCCCTTGCCGATGGTCAGCGGAAAGCCCGGATCGGTGTGCATCACGCAGTTTTCCTGCACGTTGGTGCCGTCGCCCAGTTCGATCCACTCGTTGTCGCCGCGCAGGGTCGATCCGAACCAGACAGAGCACTCCGCCCCCAGCCGCACCTTGCCGATCAGGTGACAGTCGGGCGCGATCCACGCGGTGTCGGAGATTTCGGGCGCGGTGCCGTCCAGGGCATAAAGCGTCATGCGCGATCCTCGTATTCGTGTTGCAACCCGCGCACGTGGTCCACCAGTCCCGGCTGGCGGTCGCGGCGCAGGCGTTCGGCCTCGACGATGGTTTTCAACCGCTCTTCGGTCGCGTCGAGGTCGTCGTTGATCAGGACGTAATCATAAGCGTCCCAATGGCTGATCTCGTCCCAGCTTTTGGCCATGCGCTTGTCGATCACGTCCGGCCCGTCCTGCCCGCGCTTCTCCAGCCGCGCGCGCAGTTCGGTGATCGACGGCGGCAGAAGGAAGATCGACAGGACGCTGTCGCGCAGGGCCGAGTTGCGGATCTGCTGCGCGCCCTGCCAGTCGATATCGAACAGCACGTCACAGCCCGCTTCGGTCGCCTCTTTCACCGGCGACAGCGGCGAGCCGTAGAAATTGCCGAAAACGTGGGCGTGTTCCAGCATCCCGCCATCGGTCACCAGTTTCCGGAAGGCGGGTTCGTCGACGAAATGGTAATCCCGACCGTCGACCTCTCCGGGCCGCGCAGCGCGCGTGGTGGCCGAAACCGAGAACCGGATCGTCGGATCCCAGTCACGCAAGCGCCGTGCCAGCGTGGATTTGCCCGCGCCCGAGGGCGAGGACAGGATGATCAAAAGCCCGCGTCGGTTGCTCACCGCCCTACTCCACGTTCTGGACCTGCTCGCGCAGCTGGTCGATCACCACTTTCAACTCCAGCCCGACCGAGGTCAAACCGCTGTGCTGGGATTTCGAGCAGAGCGTGTTGGCCTCCCGGTTGAACTCCTGCATCAGGAAGTCGAGCTTGCGGCCCACCGGCCCCTCCTGCGCCAGAAGCTCCCGCGCGGCGACAACATGCGCGTCCAGCCGGTCAAGCTCCTCGGTGATGTCCGACTTGACGGCCAGCACGGCCAGTTCCTGCGCGATGCGGTCGGGATCGACGTCGACTGCGTCGGTGACACGGGCGAGGCTGGCGCGGAAGGCGTCGTCCATGTCCCCGCGCCGTTCGGCCGCGATGCGGCGCGCATCGGCGGCCAGTTCCGCGATACGGGTCAGGGCCTCGGCCAGAACGCCGTGCAGCGCCGCGCCCTCGGCCTTGCGCATCTCGACGAAGGCGGTGACCACGCCTTCGAAATCATCGAGCAGCGCCGCCAGCAAGGGCGCGGTTTCGGGATCGTCCGACGCGCTGGCCTCCAGCACGCCACGCAGCGCCAGCAGCCCCTGGGCCGAGGACGGGGCCAGCGTCAGGCCGCGGTCCATCGCGCGCGTCTCCACCTCGGTCAGGGCATCGAGAACCGCGTCGAGCGCCGCGCTGTCCAGCGCCACGGCGCTGCCGCTTTCCTCGCGCGTCAGGCGCAGCGACAGGTTGATCGCGCCGCGATTGGCCGCTTTCGGCAGGCGCGCCCGCAACCCCTGTTCCAGCCCCGACACCCAGTCCGGCACGCGCAGCCGCAGGTCGAGCCCGCGCGCGTTCACGCTGCGCAAATCCCACGCCCAGCGGTATCCCAGCGCCGCACCGGTGCCCGAGGCAAACCCCGTCATGGATGTCGTCACGCGCACGTCTCCCTTCATCATGCTGGCGCGACCTAATGCCAACAGGGCCGGAACGGCAAGCCCGTGGCAAGCATTCCACGACGTCCGCGGTTAACCAAATGTTTCGAATTCCGGAGAATTTGGTCAAAAACCGTTATACATTAATACTTGGGTAACCAATGTAAACGCATGGTGACGCAGGTCGGGAGCGGACCGGGTCCATGTGCGTCCATTGTATTTACAGGGACACTCCCGATGGAATGCACTTTGAAACGGGACCCACTGAAACTTGGGATTCACGGCGCGATGACACGGTTCGAGCGATCGGCAAACTCACCTGCGATGCGACAGGTCGAAGCCTATTGGGCGGCGCTGCGCGACGGGCGGCAGGTGCCTGACCGGGCGGATATCGACCCGCGCGGGCTCGAAGCCGCGCTGGACGTGACCTTCATCGCCGAACGGATCGCACCCGGCGTGGCCCGGATGCGGATCGCGGGGTTCCATTTCAGCGATCTTCTGGGGATGGAGGCGCGGGGCATATCGCTCAACGCGCTGTTCCTGCCGGAAACCCGGACGCAGATATCGCATGCCGTCGACCAGTGCTGCGACTGGCCTGCGCAGGTCTCGCTTGCCCTGCGCGCGCCGGGCGCGATGGGTCAGCCCGAGCTTCAGGGCAACCTGCTGCTGCTGCCGCTGCGCAGCGACCTCGGCGATATCTCCCGCATCCTCGGCGTGATCGGCGTCCCCGGCCAGATCGGCCGCGCCCCGCGCCGGTTCGCGATCGAAAACATCACCGCGCAACCGCTTTCGGGGACGGCGCCCGCCTTGCCCGAAGGGGCCCCGGACCGCCAGCAGGCGGACGGCTTTGCCGAAAGCCAGGCCACGTTCGACGCGCAGAAAGACGATCCGCGATTGCGACCCAGCCGGGTTCCGCACCTGCGGGTTGTGGACGGCGAATAACCGGTCCGGATCACGGGACCTCGACGCGAAAAGGGCGGCCTCCAAGAGCCGCCCTTCGCGTGTGTGTCACCTGGTGGTTCAGCCCGCGGCGCGCATCGCCTCGCGGTAGTTCACCAGCTCCTCGGCCACGAGGAATGCCAGCTCCAGCGATTGCGAGGCGTTCAGCCGCGGATCGCAGGCGGTGTGGTACCGATCCGACAGGTCCTCGTCCGTCACGTCGCGCACGCCGCCGGTGCACTCGGTCACGTCCTGCCCCGTCATCTCGAAATGCACGCCGCCGGGCACGGTGCCCTCGGCGCGGTGGATGGCGAAGAACTCCCGCACCTCGCGCAGCACGCTGTCGAAGGGCCGGGTCTTGTAGCCCGAGGCCGACTTGATCGTGTTGCCGTGCATCGCGTCACACGACCAGACCACGTTGGCGCCCTCTTCCTTCACGGCCTGGATCAGGCGCGGCAGGTGTTCGCCCACCTTGCCCGCGCCGAACCGCGCGATCAGGGTCAGGCGGCCCGCCTCGTTGTCGGGGTTCAGACGCGACATCAGCACCTTGAGGTCCTCTGCCGTGGTGGTCGGACCGCATTTCAGCCCGATCGGGTTCAGCACGCCGCGCGCGAATTCGACATGCGCGCCGTCTGGCTGCCGCGTGCGGTCACCGATCCAGATCATGTGACCCGAACCCGCCAGCCACTTGCCCGAGGTCGAATCGAGCCGCGTCAGCGCCTCTTCGTATTCCAGCAGCAGCGCTTCGTGGCTGGTGTAGAAATCGACCGATTGCAGGCTGTGCGCGGTCGCGGGCGTCACGCCCGCGGCGGTCATGAAATCGAGCGTGTCGCTGATCCGGTTCGCCATGTCGCGGTACTGCGCGGCACGATCCGACTCGGTGAACCCCAGCGTCCAGGAATGGACCTGGTGCACGTCTGCATAACCGCCCGTCGAAAAGGCCCTGAGCAGGTTCAGCGTCGCGGCGGCCTGCGTGTAGGCCTGCAGCATCTTGCGCGGATCGGGGATGCGCGCGCCCTCGTTGAAGTCGAGTTCGTTGATGATGTCGCCACGGTAGCTGGGCAGCTCCACGCCATCCTTGACCTCGGTCGGCGCGCTGCGCGGCTTGGCGAACTGGCCCGCCATGCGACCGATCTTCACCACCGGCACCTTGGCGCCATAGGTCAGCACGATCGCCATCTGCAGCATCACCTTGAACGTGTCGCGGATGCCGTCGGCCGAGAATTGCGCGAAGCTTTCGGCGCAATCGCCGCCCTGCAGCACGAAGGCCTCACCCCGGCTGGCGGCGGCCAGTTCGGACTTGAGACGCCGGGCCTCCCCGGCAAAGACAAGCGGCGGATACTGCGCCAGCTGACCTTCGACAGCCTCCAAAGCGCCCGAATCCGTATATTCGGGCATCTGAACCCTGGGCTTGGCGCGCCAGTCGGTTTTATGCCACGTGCTCATCTGATCTACTCCGTTTGTGGTATGTCCGAGGCGCATCTATACGCGAGCGCTAACGGGTGCACCACCGCCGATTTGCCATTGACGCACCATTTGCGATCGGGCCACATGATCTGCCAAGAGACACCCAAAGGCAGGGGTGAACGAGCCATGAAGCCAAGCCGCACAGCAGAACGCAACGTGCCCCCGGAAGACCGCGCGCAACGCTTTGTCTTCCTGCTTCTGCGCGACTTCACGCTTCTGTCCTTCGCATCGGCCATCGAACCCCTGCGACTGGCCAACCAGCATCTGGGCTATGACAGCTTCGAATGGCGGCTGGCCAGCGAGGATGGGCAGACGGCCTATTGTTCGAACGGGACGGGCCTGACGGTGCATATGGGCCTCGACGAGTTGTCGCGGGATGACGTGCTGCTGGTCTGCGGCGGCATCAACATCCAGCACAACACGACCAAGCCGGTCGTCAACTGGCTGCGGCGCGAGGCGCGGCGCGGCGTGACCATCGGCGGGCTCTGTACCGCGTCGCACACGCTGGCCAAGGCCGGGCTGCTGGACGACCGCAAGGCCACGATCCACTGGGAGAACCAGGACAGCTTTGGCGAGGAATTCCCCGAGGTGAACCTGTCCAAATCGGTCTTCGTGATGGACGGCAACCGGTATTCGACCGCCGGGGGCACCTCGTCCATCGACCTGATGCTGAAACTGATCGCCGACCGGCATGACGAGGAACTGGCGAACGCCGTCGCGGATCAGCTGATCTATTCCTCGATCCGCACGGACCAGGACACGCAGCGCCTGTCGATCCCCACCCGGATCGGCGTGCGCCATCCCAAGCTGAGCCAGGTCATCCAGCTGATGGAACAGAACATAGAAGAGCCGATCAGCCCCTCGATCCTTGCGCAGGACGTGGGCATGTCGACGCGGCAACTGGAACGGCTGTTCCGGCGCTACCTCAACCGCTCACCCAAGCGGTACTACATGGAATTGCGGCTGCAGAAGGCGCGGAACCTGCTGTTGCAGACGGATATGAGCGTGATTAACGTGGCGCTCGCTTGCGGGTTCACCTCGCCCTCGCATTTCTCGAAATGCTACCGGGCGCATTACGACACCACGCCCTACCGCGAGCGCGGCACGCAAAGCGCGCGTCTATCTGTCTGACCTGACATCCGAATTCCGCGCCGGGCGAAGATTTTTCCTGCGAAAAATCTTCGCTACCCGCCCGAGCTTTCCGCGCCCATGCGATCGTCGAGGCTGTCGGCCAGCGCCTCGGCCTGCGCGGCGAGTTCCGCCAGCTTGTCGCTCACCTCGGTCGGGATCACCGGCACCTCGATCCGTTCCGGCGCGGGGGCCGGACGATCCTTGAGGTCGCGCAATTCGTTCACCTTTTCCGACATCTGCTCCTGAGTCTCGCGCAGCCGGTCCTCAAGGCCCGCCGTCTTGTCGGCCAGCATCAGCCCCGCCATCAGCAGCATCCGCGCCTCGGGCATGCGCCCGATCTGGTCCGCCAGCACCTGCGCTTCGTTGTCGAGCATCTTGGCCGCCGACAGCAGGTAATGTTCCTCGCCCTCGGCGCAGGCCACTTCGAACGAACGGCCCCCGATCTGGATCACCACTTCAGGCATCAGTTCACCCCGCCATCTGCTGGCGCCTCGGCCAGCGCCGGTTCCAGCGCGCCGAGAATCGCCGCCGCCTCGGCCACGTCCGCCGCGCGGGCGGCCCGGACGGCCTTCAGTTCCGCGGCCAGCGCCGCATTGATCGCGTTCGGGTCACCGACCCCGCCCTCGGCCGAGGCGCGCAGGGCCGCGCTTGTCCGTTCCAGTTCGTCATGGGCCTTGCGCATCTCGTCCAGCGCCGCCTCGACCCGCTGGGTCTCTTCGCGCAGCGTGCGGATCTCGGCGCGCAGGTCGGCAACCGTGCCTTCCTGCCGCTCTTTGAGGGCATGCACCCGCTGTTCCAGCTGGGCATTGGCCGTGCGTTCCTCGGCCAGCGCGGTCTGCGCCGCCTCCAGCGCTTCGAGCGTCGCGGGACTGTCGGCCTGTTGCGCGGGCAGCGCATCCAGCCGCGACCCGATCCGGTCGAGCGCCGCCGCCAGGCGACTTTCCAACTCGTTTATCTGGCTCATCCGCTCCTGCCTCGCCGTCTTCGCGCCCACGATTGCGACCGCGCGCGCGGGTCTGATGTGCGGGCCCCGTCCGAATCGACGCCCTTGGCACGAGTGTATCTTCTTAACTCACACGCGCAAATTGCCCATTGGACGCGTTGTCAGTCACTTACGGCATGCGCTTGACGTGAAACCCCACCCTGTTACATCGGGCGCCAATCCAGCGCCGTTGATAGCCACAGGAGCCGCATCTTGGATATTTCCGCTCTTCGCACCGCTCACCCCGAACACTGGATGCGGGCGACCGCGCTGCGGACGCTGGCGCTCGATGCCGTCAACGCCGCCAATTCCGGGCATTCGGGCATGCCCATGGGCATGGCCGACGTCGCCACCGTCCTGTACGGCAAGCACCTGAAATTCGACGCCTCCGCGCCCGACTGGGCCGACCGCGACCGGTTCATCCTGTCGGCGGGTCACGGCTCGATGCTGCTCTATGGCCTTCTGTACCTGTGCGGCGACCCGGAAGTGACGCTCGACGAGGTGAAGAACTTCCGCCAGCTGGGCGCCAAGACCGCTGGCCACCCTGAAAATTTCCTGCTCAAGGGCGTGGAGACGACGACCGGCCCGCTCGGCCAGGGCATCGCCAACTCGGTCGGCTTCGCCATTGCCGAGGAAAGCCTGCGCGCGCGGTTCGGGCGCAAGCTGGTCGATCACCACACCTACGTGATCGCCGGTGACGGTTGCCTGATGGAAGGCATCAGCCAGGAAGCCATCGCGCTGGCAGGGCGCCAGCAGCTGGGCCGCCTGGTCGTGTTCTGGGACAACAACAACATCACCATCGACGGCGAGGTCACGCTGGCCGACCGCACCGACCAGATGCAGCGCTTCCGCGCCAGCGGCTGGCACGTGCAGGAAATCGACGGCCACGATCCCGAGGCGATCGACGCCGCGATCGAGGCCGCGAAGAAGACCCGCAAACCGTCGATGATCGCCTGCAAGACGCATATCGCCATCGGCCACGCCGCGCAGGACACCTCGAAAGGTCACGGCGCGCTGACCGATGACGCGCAATTGCAGGCCGCCAAGGACGCCTATGGCTGGCCCTACGGCCCGTTCGAGATCCCCGAGGACGTCAAAAGCTGGTGGGAAGGCGTCGGCGCCCGCGGTGCCGAAGAGCGCGCCGCGTGGGACGCACGCCTCGCCGACGTGTCCGAACGCCGGCAGGCGGAATTCCACCGCACCATGGCGGGCGAGACGCCCAAGAAGCTGACCGCCGTCATCCGCGCCTTCAAGAAGCAGGTGTCCGAAAGCCAGCCCAAGGCCGCGACCCGCAAGTCGAGCCAGATGGTGCTGGAGGTCGTGAACCCCGTCCTGCCCGAAACCATCGGCGGGTCCGCCGACCTGACCGGATCGAACAACACGCTCACCGCCGATCTGGGCGTCTTCGACGAAACCGACCGCAAGGGGCGTTACGTCTATTACGGCATCCGCGAACACGGCATGGCGGCGGCGATGAACGGCATGGCCTATCACGGTGGCATCCGCCCCTATGGCGGCACGTTCATGTGCTTCACCGACTACGCCCGCCCCGCGATGCGCCTCGCCGCGCTATCGAAACTGCCGACCGTCTTCGTGATGACCCATGACAGCATCGGCCTTGGCGAAGACGGCCCGACCCACCAGCCGGTCGAACACCTCGCCATCAGCCGCGCGACGCCCAACACCCATGTCTTCCGCCCCGCCGACACGGTGGAAACGGCCGAGGCGTGGGAACTGGCGCTGATGTCCACCGGCACGCCATCGGTCCTGTCGCTCACCCGCCAGGGCCTGCCCACCGTGCGCACCGAACACAAGCCGCGCAACCTGTCGGCACAGGGTGCCTACGTCCTCGCCGAAGCCGAGGCCAAGCGGCAGGTCATCCTGATCGCCACCGGCTCGGAAGTCGCGCTGGCGCTCGACGCCAAGGCCACGCTGGAAGCCGAAGGGATCGGCACCCGCGTCGTGTCCATGCCCTGCATGGAGCTTTTCGCCGAACAGGACGAGGCCTATCGCCGCAAGGTCCTGCCAGCTGGCGCCGTCCGCGTCGGCATCGAGGCCGGCGTGCGCCAGGGCTGGGATCGCTGGCTTTTGGGTGAGCGTGGCCGCGAGGCGAAAGCCGCCTTCATCGGCATGGACAGCTTCGGCGCCTCCGCACCCGCCGAGGCCCTGTTCGAACATTTCGGCATCACCGCCGAAGCCGCCGTCGCGGCCGCCAAGGCGATGCTCTGACCCGGTCGCTCCCGGTGCCTCGCGGGCATCGGGAGCCTCCACCACGCGCTCGGTATGTTGCCGCCCTGTTTCCGCTAACGTGAGCGCAATCATCATATTTCTGCCCACCTTTATCGCTAACACTCTCTAAAACCTACAATTTCTTCATTGCTCTGCCGCATTTTCAGTGTACGCCCGTGCACAGGCATCACGGGGCATCAGGAGTGGCAGACATGACCGTCACAGTCGGCATCAACGGGTTCGGGCGCATCGGGCGCTGCACGCTTGCACATATCGCGGAAAGCGCGCGCAACGATGTGCAGGTGGTCAAGATCAACGCCACAGGCCCGATCGAGACGAACGCACACCTGCTCCGCTACGACAGCGTGCATGGCCGCTTCGGCGGTGACGTGACCGTCAAGGGCGACACGATGGACCTTGGCCGCGGCCCGATGCAGGTCTTTTCCACCTACGATCCGCAAGAGCTGGACTGGGACGGCGTCGACGTCGTGCTGGAATGCACCGGCAAGTTCAACGACGGACACAAAAGCTCCGTGCACCTCGAACGTGGCGCCAAGAAGGTCCTGATCTCGGCCCCGGCCAAGAATGTCGACCGCACGGTCGTCTACGGCGTCAACCACCGTGACCTGCTCGCCGACGAGCGGATGATCTCGAACGGGTCGTGCACCACCAACTGCCTCGCACCGCTTGCCAAGGTGCTGCACGAAGCGATCGGGATCGAGCGCGGGATCATGACCACGATCCACTCCTATACCGGCGACCAGCCGACGCTCGACCGCCGCCATAGCGACCTCTACCGCGCCCGCGCCGCCGCCATGGCGATGATCCCCACCTCGACCGGCGCCGCCAAGGCGCTGAAAGAGGTGCTGCCCGAGCTTGAAGGCCGCCTCGACGGCACCGCGCTGCGGGTGCCCACGCCCAACGTCTCCGCGGTCGACCTGACGTTCGAGGCGGGCCGCGACGTGAGCGTCGATGACGTGAACGCCATCGTGGCCGAAGCCGCGGCGGGCCGCATGGGCAGCGTCCTGTCCTACGATCCCGACCCGAAAGTCTCGATCGACTTCAACCACACGACGCACTCGTCGATCTTCGCACCCGACCAGACCAAGGTCGTGGGCGGGCGCACCGTGCGCGTGCTGGCATGGTACGACAACGAATGGGGCTTCTCGGCGCGCATGGCCGATGTCGCCGCCGCCATGGGGCAGCTTCTGCACTGATCGGCACGGGGGGTCGGCTGCGAACCAGCCGACCTACAACTACCCGCCGGTAAGTCGGCTGCTTGCCAGCCGACGCATCCTCCTTCCGCACCTGACGTCGTAGGTCGGCTGATGATCAGCCGACCTTCCTGCTTGACCGGCCCCGTGCGCCTCGGGCACCAAGGCGGCATGACCAACACCGTCGCCTACTCGCTCGCCGCGCTGATCGGCCTCGCCATCGCGGCGGATGTTGTCCTGAACGACGGAACCGCGCTCCTGTTCCTCGCCAAAAAGTTCTCCGACCTCCTCTACGTCGTCGCCTTCTGGCGCTGATCGGCCCGCGCGCCGGTTGACACGCCACGCATGCGCGCGTATGCGCGGAATTGTTCGTGTTATCGCTAACACGAACCTGTCGCCGATCCCCACGGAGGAGCCTTCCATGACCGTCACCGTCGCCATCAACGGCTTTGGCCGCATCGGCCGCAACGTCCTGCGCGCCATCATCGAATCCGGCCGCACCGACATCGAAGTCGTGGCCCTCAACGACCTGGGCCCGGTGGAGACGAACGCGCACCTGCTGCGCTATGACAGCGTGCATGGCCGGTTCCCGGCCGAGGTGACCGTCAAGGGCGACACGATCGACGTGGGTCGCGGCGCGATGCGTGTCACCGCCGAACGCAACCCCGCCGACCTGCCGTGGTCGGACGTGGACATCGTGCTGGAATGCACCGGCATCTTCACCTCGAAAGAGGCCTGCCAGGCGCATCTTGAAAACGGCTCGTCCCGCGTGCTGATCTCGGCGCCCGGCAAGAACGCCGACAAGACCATCGTCTACGGCGTCAACCACGACACGCTGACCGGCGATGACCTTGTCGTGTCGAACGCGTCCTGCACCACCAACTGCCTCGCCCCCGTGGCCAAGGTGCTGAACGACAGCGTCGGCATCTCCAAGGGGCTGATGACGACGATCCACTCCTATACCGGCGACCAGCCGACGCTCGACACGATGCACCGCGACCTCTACCGCGCGCGGGCCGCGGCGATGTCGATGATCCCGACCTCGACGGGTGCGGCCAAGGCGGTGGGCCTTGTTCTGCCGGAACTGAACGGCAAGCTCGACGGCGTCGCGATCCGGGTGCCGACGCCCAACGTCTCCTGCGTCGACCTGACCTTCGAGGCCGCCCGCGAAACGACCGTGGAAGAGATCAACGACGCCATGCGCACGGCCGCGGGCGGGCCCCTGAAAGGCGTGCTCGGCGTGACCGACGAAAAGCTCGTCTCGATGGATTTCAACCACGATCCCCATTCCTCGGTCTTTGCGACCGAACAGACCAAGGTGATGGAAGGCACGATGTGCCGCGTGCTGGCGTGGTACGACAACGAATGGGGCTTCTCGAACCGCATGGCCGACACCGCCGTCGCGATGGGCAAACTGCTCTGATCACGCCCCGCCACGGGTTTTTTCACCGGACGCCGCCGCTTGGGGAACCTCGCGGCGGCGTTTCTCGTTTCCGGAGCGAACCCGGACCAAGGAACGCTCCCGATGCCCAAGTCTTTCGAAACCGCGCTCGCGACGCTGCACGCCCGGCATGTGGACGCCAAGGCCGGGTTCGATGTCATGGTCGACCGCGCAAAGCCCGGTTTCAAACCCGTCGCCACGCGGTTCCGCGATTTCCATGCCGAACAGGCACGGGCCATCGCCGCGCTGTTGCCCGAAGGCGCGCGGAAGGACGGGTCGTTCATGTCCACCGTGAACCGCACGGTGGTGAGGTTGCGCGATATCTTCGACGAACTCGACGAACACGTGATGAAGCACATCCGGTCGGGCGAGGAATGGGTGCACACCGCCTATCTCGACGCGATCGAACTCGCGCCGCCTGATGCCCGCGCGGTGCTGGTGGACGGCATGGTGCAGCTGGAGACGCTGATCGCGGACACCCGCCGCCAAGACTGACCCTTGCGCGCCATGCATTGCCGCCTTGCCGCCACTGACCTTGCGCCGCCGCGGTGACCCTATATCTCGGTGTCGAGCAGAGGTGTTACCGCTAACGCACCCCCCGGAAATACAGACTGGAGATCAAAATGACCCAATTCCTGCAATCACTTGCAGACCGTTGCGAGAAACGGGCGCGCTACAACCGCATCGTGTCCGAAATTGAATCGATGCCGCTCGACGTGGCGCTCGACCTCGACATCTATCGCGGCGACGCGCATCGCATCGCGCGTGCCACCGTCTATGGCGGCTAGGCCGCGCGCCTACCGCACGTCCGGCGCGCGGTCCTCGTAACGGCCCGAGGTCACCCGCTCCGCATCCCCTACATCCCATGAATAGAGGTAGGACCGCGCCCGCAGGGTCGCGCCGTCTTCCATCGTGACGGGCACCTCGCGCAGGATGAATTCGTGCGGTTCGGGGTGGTCAGGGCTGCAGGCCTCGTAGCGGTCGAAGGCCGGGAAGACCGCTTCCGGGTCCACCACCTCGTAAACCTCGCCATGAACCCTGTCTTCAGGGTCCGGCGACGGCAATGCACCGGGATAGAAATTCTGCCCCGGCTCGTCGGGGTCGTCGATCACGTACAGGCGCGCGCGGATATGGCCCCGCCCCACCAGCCGCGCATGGTCGCGCAACAGCCGCCCCATGGGGTGATCGGCGCTCGCGCGGAGCGTCCCGTAGACGAACAGCGCCTCCATGGCCCCGTCAGCCGCCCAGCCGTTCGATCAGCGCCGCGTTGACCGGCGCGGGCACGAAATGGGACACGTCGCCGCCCAGCCGCGCGATCTCTTTCACCAGCTTGGATGCAATCGCCTGGTGCCGCGCCTCGGCCATCAGGAACACCGTCTCGACGGAATCGTCGAGCACGCGGTTCATGCCCACCATCTGGTATTCGTATTCGAAATCCGCAACCGCCCGCAGGCCCCGCACGATCAGCGTCGCGTTCACGTCGCGGGCGCAATCGATCAGCAGGTTCTCGAACGGATGAGCGACGATCTCGACCCCGCTGTCCTTCGACAGCTTGGCGCATTCCGCCTCTACCATCGCCACCCGCTCGTCGAGCGAGAACAACGGCCCCTTGTCGCGGTTGATCGCCACGCCGATCACCAGCCGGTCGACCAGCCGCATGGCGCGGCGGATGATGTCGATATGGCCCAGCGTGACGGGGTCGAACGTGCCGGGATACAATCCGATGCGCATGCGCGGTTCCTGATCTGACATTCCGGGCCAGAGGCAAACACCATCCCGGCCCGCGATGCAAGGGCGCGAAACCGTCGCAGGGACGCGGTCAGTGCCCCTTGATCATCTCTTCCATGGCGTCGCGTTCATAGGCGACCTCGTCCAGCCGCGCCTTGACCGCATCGCCCAGCGACAGGATGCCGATCATGCCGCCGCCCTCGACCACGGGCATGTGGCGGAACCGGCCATCGGTCATCGTCGCCAGCGCCGCGTCGAGCGTTTCGTCGGGATCGCAGGTGATCACGTTGCGCGTCATCACCTCCTCGACCTTGCGTTCCAGCGCGCCCGCCCCTTCCGAGGCCAGCCGCCGCACGATGTCGCGCTCCGACAGGATGCCGTCGGCCTGCGTGCCGTCGTTCGAAATGACCACGGTCCCGATGCGTTCCTGCGACAATCGCTCTGCCGCCGCGCGCAGGGTTTCGCCCTGCGGCAGGGTGACCAGCGCGCGTTGCGCCTTCGCCTTCAGAACGTCACGGATCTTCATGTGGGCCTCCTCAGCAAATCTGCACAATCGGGGCTGCCAGCCTGCGCCCCCGACCCCTGCCCTGTCAAGTTCGCGCCTCGGCCCGCCGGATTTCAGCGCGCATCCCGGCCACAAGCGCCGCCGCCAGCCGGTTCATCCGGTCGAGCCTGCGATCTTCGGCATGGCGCACAAGGTAGAAGGTCCGCGTCAGCGCCACGTCGCCGGGCAGGACTTGCTCCAGCCCTTCCGCCGCCTCCAGCGCGAAATCGTGCACCACGCCCAACCCCAGCCCCTGCCGCACCCAGCTGAACTGCACCGCGACCGAGTTCGACGCGAGCGGCACCCGCTGCAACCCGAGGTCACCCAGGTAATCCAGCTCGGCGTCGAAAATCATGTCGGGAATATACCCCACGATCCGGTGGCCCTTCAGGTCGGCGCGCGTGTGGATGGCAGGATGGGCGGCAAGGTAGTCGCGATGCGCCACGAGATGCAGGCGGTAATCGCAGATCTTCTGAACGCTCAACCGTTGCGATGACGGCGGCGACACCGTCACCGCCATGTCGGCCTCGCGCTTCGACAGGTTCACCACGCGCGGCAGGGCGAGAATTTGCAGGTCGAGCGCGGGGTTGGTCGCGCCGATTGCCGCGCAGACCTGCGGCAGCACGAAATTGGCGCAGCCATCGGGCGCCCCGATCCGCACCTGCCCGCTCAGCGCATCCGCCGCGCCCGCCACGTCCTCCCGAGCGGCCGACATCGCCTGTTCCGCGGCCTCGGCATGGCGCACCAGCCGCGCCCCCGCCGCCGTCAGGCTGTAGCCCTGCGGCGAGCGGGCGAAGAGCGCCGTGCCCGCGCCCTCCTCCAACCGCGCGACCCGGCGCGACACGGTTCCGGGATCAACCTTCAGCGCCGTGGCCGCCGCCGTCAGGCTCTCCCCGCGCGCAACCGCCAGAAATACCCGCATGTCGTCCCAGTTTTGCATGATCATCCCTGCATTTTCGCAAAACTTACCCGAAGCCTTGCCCCTGTTCCACCCATCCTTCCCCGCGTATCCTGCGGCCAACGCATCGCGGGAGGACACCATGCAAGAACTCAGCCACTACATCGACGGCGCGCAGGTCGCCGGCACATCCGGACGCTTCGCCGACGTCTTCAACCCGGCCACGGGCGAAGTGCAGGCGCGCGTCCCGCTCGCCTCCGCCGACGAGGTCGCCAGGGCGGTCGACATCGCCGCCGCCGCGCAACCGGCTTGGGCCGCGGTGAACCCGCAGCGCCGCGCGCGGGTGATGATGCAGTTCGTGCACCTTTTGCACCGCGACATGGACAAGCTCGCCGAAGCGCTCAGCCGCGAACACGGCAAGACGCTGCCCGATGCCAAGGGCGACGTGATCCGGGGCCTCGAAGTCTGCGAATATTGCATCGCCGCGCCCCAGATGCTGAAGGGCGAGTTCACCGACAGCGCCGGCCCCGGCATCGACATGTATTCCATGCGCCAGCCCCTCGGCGTCACGGCGGGCATCACGCCCTTCAACTTCCCGGCCATGATCCCGATGTGGATGTTCGCGCCCGCGCTCGTCTGTGGCAACGCCTTCATCCTCAAACCGTCCGAGCGCGACCCCTCGGTCCCGCTGATGCTCGCCGAACTGATGGAAGAGGCCGGCGCGCCCAAGGGCATCCTGCAGGTCGTGAACGGCGACAAGGAGGCGGTCGACGCGCTCCTCGACCATCCCGTCGTGCAATCCATCGGTTTCGTCGGCTCGACCCCCATCGCCGAATACATCTATGGCCGCGGCTGCGCGAACGGCAAACGCGTGCAATGCTTCGGCGGCGCCAAGAACCACATGATCGTCATGCCCGACGCCGACATGGATCAGGCCGCCGACGCGCTGGTCGGTGCCGGATACGGTGCGGCTGGCGAACGCTGCATGGCGATCTCGGTCGCCGTGCCGGTTGGCGACGACACCGCCGACCGCCTGATCGAGAAACTGGTCCCCCGGATCGAGAAGCTGAAGGTCGGCCCCTACACCTCGGGCGACGACGTGGATTACGGCCCCGTGGTGACCGCGGCGGCCAAGGACAATATCCTCAAACTCGTCCAATCCGGCGTCGACCAGGGCGCGAAACTGGTGGTCGATGGCCGCGACTTCTCGCTGCAGGGCTACGAGGACGGCTTCTTCGTCGGCGCGCACCTCTTCGACAACGTCACGCCCGACATGGACATCTACCGCAAGGAAATCTTCGGCCCCGTCCTGTCCACCGTCCGCGCCCAAAGCTACGAGGAAGCGCTCGGGCTGGCGATGGACCACGAATACGGCAACGGCACCGCGATCTTCACCCGCGACGGCGACACCGCCCGCGACTTCGCGCAGCGGATCAACATCGGCATGGTCGGCGTGAACGTCCCCATCCCCGTGCCGCTCGCCTACCACACCTTCGGCGGTTGGAAGAAATCGGTCTTCGGCGACCTCAACCAGCACGGCCCCGACGCCTTCAAGTTCTACACAAGGACCAAGACCGTCACCGCCCGCTGGCCCTCGGGCATCAAGGAAGGCGGCGAATTCTCGATCCCGGTGATGGAGTGACCAAGGGGGGCCAGCCCCCCACGTCGAAAATCCTTGCGAATTTTCAACGCGCCCCCCGACATATTTGAAAAGAGAAGAAGACAAAGAACCTCCCTCCCCTTCTTCTCTTTGAAAAATATGTCGGGGAGTCCGAAGGACGGGGCAGAGCCCCACGTGTTACCTCACCTTCAGGTCACGGCGTCTCAGCCACGCGCGGCTTTAGTCAGAACCTCTTCCAGCTTGGTCAAGAGCTTGCCATTGTCGAACCGCTCGCAGGCCACGTCACGCGCCCGCGCGCCCATGGCTGCGCGTTGCGTGGATGGCATGGCAAAGGCCTCCACGACCCGCGCCGTGTACCCGCCCGCATCCCGCTCATCGACAAGGAATCCCGTCACCTCTTCATCGATCGCCTCGGGAATGCCCGCGTGACGGGTCGACACGGTGACGCAGGCCGCTGCCATCGCTTCCTGGATGGCCGTGGGCAGGCCCTCGGTATTGCCGTCGTCGGCTGTCAGCGAATGCTGCAGGAAAATCTCGGAGGTCACGGCGATCTCGCGCACCTGTTCGTGCGGCAACGCTCCCGGAAGCGACACCGCGTCCGCGAGGCCCAAATCGGCGACGCGCGCACGCAAGGGCGCGAGGAGCGGCCCGTCTCCCACCATCGTCAGCGTGGCCTCCGGCGCGACCTTGCGCGCCTCGGCGAAGGCGTCGAGCGTCATCAGGGGCTGTTTCTTTTCCACCATCCGGCCCACCGCCAGCGCCGACAGGGGCCGCTTGGCTTCGGGCGCGAACCAGCGCACGTCCACGCCCGACGGGATCACGTGCGCGTTGTCGTGGCGCACGCCCGCCTTGTCGGCGAGGTTGTCAAGCAGGAATTGCGACACCGCCACGACCCCCGTCAGCCGCGGGAACATCTGCCTGTAGGCCCGCCGCACCGACGCCTCGCGCAGGCGCGACGACGCGTCCGAGCCACGGAAATAGGTGAACATAGGGATACCCGCCGCCTGCGCGATGGGCGCGAGCACCACGCCCTGCGTCCCGAATTCCGACAGGATCACGTCCGGCTTCTGCTCTTCCAGCCACGCCATCAGCTGCACCCGCGCGCGCCCGAACGGCACCCGCTCCGTGCCGTAGCGCCACAGGTTGAATGGCAGCATCACCGGCGCCTTCAGCACGTCTCCCAGCACGGGCCGCGCGCGGCGTTCAAAGAACCGCTCGTCCACCGGCCGCTTGTCATTCAAACGCCCCGCCACGACGCATGTATTGCCGCCGAACATCTTCTCGATATGGCGGTTCACGAATGTCTGGCCGGGAACATAGTAATCGGCGACGGCGATACAGGCTTTCATGCCCCGCGCATTACCGCTTGCGTCCGACGCCTGCCAGTCTAGAGTATTGAACAATCGTTCAATTCGGAGGGAGGCCGATGGACTTCGCCCTGACGGAAGAGCAATCCGCGATCTTCGACATGGCCCGCGACGTGGGCCAGGCCGAGATCGCGCCGCACGCCCGCGCGTGGGAGGCCGACGGCACCATCCCCCGCGACCTGTGGCCCAAGCTGGGCGAGTTGGGGCTGGCGGGCCTTTACGTCCCCGAGGAACACGGCGGCACGGGCCTCTCGCGGCTCGACGCCACGCTCGTGTTCGAGGCACTCAGCATGGCCTGCCCCTCGGTCGCGGCCTTCCTGTCGATCCACAACATGTGCGCCAAGATGGTGTCGTCCTTCGGCTCGGACGAGATGCGCGAACGGCTTTTGCCCGACGCCCTGACGATGGAGCGGGTCTTTTCCTACTGCCTGACCGAGCCCGGCAGCGGATCGGACGCCGCCGCGCTGAAGACGAAGGCCACCCGCACCAACGAAGGCTATACCGTCACAGGGACCAAGGCCTTCATCTCGGGCGGCGGTTATTCCGATGCATATATCGTCATGTCCCGCACGGGCGAGGACGGGCCGAAAGGCATCTCGGCCCTTGTCATCGAGGACGGGATGCAGGGGCTGTCCTTCGGCGGGCTCGAAGACAAGATGGGCTGGCGGTCGCAACCCACGCGGCAGGTCCAGATGGACAATGTCGCCGTGCCGTCCGCGAACCTTCTGGGCGAGGAAGGCAAGGGCTTCACCTATGCCATGATGGGCCTCGACGGCGGGCGGTTGAACATCGCGGCCTGCTCGCTGGGCGCAGCGCAGACGGCGCTGGACGCCACGCTTGCCTACATGCGCGAACGCAAGGCATTTGGTAAGGCGCTGACCGATTTCCAGGCGCTGCAATTCCGTCTTGCCGAACTGGAGATCGAATTGCAGGCCGCCCGCGTCTTCCTGCGGCAGGCCGCGTGGAAACTCGACACCGGCGCACCAGACGCCACCAAGCATTGCGCCATGGCCAAGAAATTCGTGACCGAGGCCGGAAGCCGTATCGTCGACGGCTGCCTGCAACTGCATGGCGGCTACGGCTACCTTGCCGATTACGGGATCGAGAAGCTCGCGCGCGACCTGCGCGTGCACCAGATCCTCGAAGGTACGAACGAGATCATGCGCCTGATCGTCGCCCGCGATATGCTGCGCGCATGAGCGATATCCATATCCGAATCGACGGCCGCGCCGGGCGGATCACCCTGAACCGGCCCAAGGCGCTGAACGCGCTGACCTACCAGATGTGCCTTGATATCGAGGCCGCGCTGGATGCGTGGCGCGACGACGATGCCGTGGCGCTCGTGCTCTTGGAAGCCGAGGGCGACAAGGCCTTCTGCGCGGGCGGCGACATCGCCGAGATGTACGCGACGGGCACCGCCGGAGACTACGAGTACGGCCGCCAGTTCTGGCGCGACGAATACCGCCTGAACGCCAAGATCTTCGAATATCCCAAACCCGTCGTCAGCTTCCTGCAGGGCTTCACCATGGGTGGGGGCGTGGGTGTCGGGTGCCACGGGACGCACCGGATCGTGGGCGAAAGTTCCAAGATCGCCATGCCGGAATGCGGGATCGGGCTGGTCCCGGACGTGGGCGGGTCGCTGATGCTGGCCCTCGCGCCCGGACGGCTGGGCGAATACCTCGGCACCACCGCGCACCGGATGGGACCGGCGGACGCGATCCTGGCAGGCTTTGCCGACCACTTCGTGCCCGAAGAGCAATGGGAGGCCGCGAAAGAGGCGCTCCTGACCGGCACGCTTGACGATCTCGAAGCGCGCGCCACGACGCCCCCACCCGGCACGCTGGCCGACCTGCAACCGCGGATCGACGCGCATTTTGCCGGCGAAACGCTGGCCGACATCCATCGCGCGCTCAGGGCCTCGGACGATACGTTCGCGCAAGAGGCGCTCGACAAGCTGGCACGCAACGCGCCGCTCGCGATGGCCTGCGCGGTGGAAATCGTGCACCGGGTGCGCGGCGCCACCTCGATCCGCGACGCGCTCGACCAGGAATACCGCTACACGCACCGCGCGATGCAGCAGGGCGATTTCCTCGAAGGGATCCGCGCCGCGATCATCGACCGGGACCGGCAACCGAAATGGGCGCATGCCGGGATAGAAGACGTGCGCGATATCGAGGTGGCGCAGATGCTGCTGCCCCTCGGCAAGGACGCGCTGACATGGGAGGACAGGACATGAAAATCGGCTTCATCGGGCTGGGCAACATGGGTGCGCCGATGGCGAAGAACCTCGCCGCGGCAGGTCACGACGTGACCGGGTTCGACACCGTGGTCTCCTCGGTCGAGGGCGTCGCGATGGCCGGATCGGCGGCAGAGGCGGCGACAGGCGCCGACGCCGTGATCACCATGCTGCCCAATGGCGCGATCCTGCGCGCGGTTGCAAGCGACGTGATCCCTGCAATGCAGGCGGGCGCAACGCTGATCGATTGCTCGACCGTCGACGTGGACAGCGCCCGCGCCGTGGCCGGCGATGCCGCCGCTGCCGGGCTGGGTTTTGTCGACGCGCCCGTGTCCGGCGGGATCGGCGGCGCCTCGGCCGGAACGCTCACCTTCATGGCGGGCGGTACGGCAGAGGCCTTTGCCGCCGCGCAACCGCTTTTCGACATCATGGGGCAGAAGGCCGTGCATTGCGGCGATGCAGGGGCCGGACAGGCGGCCAAGATCTGCAACAACATGATCCTCGGCGCGACCATGATCGTGACCTGCGAGGCCTTCGCGCTGGCCGATAAGCTAGGCCTGTCGCGGGAGAAGATGTTCGACGTGGTCTCGACCTCGTCCGGTTATTCCTGGTCGATGAACGCCTATTGCCCCGCCCCCGGCATTGGCCCGCAATCGCCCGCGGACAACGACTACCAGCCGGGCTTCGCCGCCGACCTGATGGTAAAGGACCTTGGCCTCGCGCAGGACGCCGCCGCGAGCGTTGATGCCGCGACACCCATCGGCGCGCAGGCGCTGGAACTTTATCGCCAGATGGCAGAGGCCGGCGATGGCGGGCGCGATTTCAGCTACATGCTGCCGCGCCTTGCGGCCATGTCCCGCGACGAGGTCGGCTGACGAGCAGCCGACCTACATGGGTGCGGTGCTGTAGGTCGGCTGCTCGCCAGCCGCCCCCCCTATTCCGCCGCGACGCTGCGCGGGGTGAGCATCGGTTTCAGGTATTGCCCGGTATGCGAGGCCGCGACCTCGGCCACCTGTTCGGGTGTGCCTTCGGCCACGATGGTGCCGCCCCCGTCCCCGCCTTCGGGGCCGATATCGATGATCCAGTCAGCTGTCTTCACCACGTCGAGGTTGTGTTCGATCACGATCACCGTGTTGCCGCCCTCGACCAGCTCGTGCAGCACCTCCAGAAGCTTGCGCACGTCCTCGAAATGCAGGCCGGTCGTCGGCTCGTCGAGGATATAGAGCGTCCGCCCCGTGGACCGTTTCGCCAGCTCCTTCGACAGCTTCACGCGCTGCGCCTCGCCGCCTGACAGGGTCGTCGCCTGCTGGCCGACCTTGATGTATCCAAGGCCCACCCGCATCAGCGCATCCATCTTCTCGCGGATCGACGGCACCGCCTTGAAGAACTCCTGCGCGTCTTCTACCGTCATATCAAGAACGTCGGCTATGCTCTTGCCCTTGAAGCGAATTTCCAAGGTTTCGCGGTTGTACCGCGCGCCCTTGCAGGTCTCGCATTGCACGTAGACGTCGGGCAGGAAGTGCATCTCGATCTTGATGACGCCGTCGCCCTGGCAGGCCTCGCACCGCCCGCCCTTGACGTTGAAACTGAAGCGTCCGGGCTTGTAACCCCGCGCTTTTGCTTCCGGCAGGCCCGCGAACCAGTCGCGGATCGGGGTGAAGGCGCCGGTATAGGTCGCCGGGTTCGACCGGGGCGTGCGCCCGATGGGGCGCTGGTCGATGTCGATCACCTTGTCGAGGTGTTCGAGCCCCTTGATCGTCTCGCAGGGCGCCGGCGTTTGCCGCGCCCCGTTCAGCCGCATCGAGGCGGTCTTGAACAAGGTCTCGATCGTCAGCGTCGACTTGCCGCCACCCGACACGCCCGTCACGCAGACGAACTTGCCCAGCGGAAACTCGGCCGTGACGTCCTTCAGGTTGTTGCCCGTCGCCTTCACGACCTTCAGCTTCTTCTTGTTGCCTTTCCGGCGCGTGGCCGGAACGCTGATCTCCCGCACGCCCGACAGGTATTGCCCGGTGATCGAGCCTTCATCGGCGGCAATCGCCTGCGGCACGCCGTGGCTGACGACCTGCCCGCCATGCACCCCCGCGCCCGGCCCGATGTCGAACACGTAGTCCGCCTCGCGGATCGCTTCCTCGTCATGTTCGACGACGATCACGGTATTGCCCTGGTCGCGCAGGTTCTTGAGCGTGCCCAGCAGCCGGTCATTGTCGCGCTGGTGCAGGCCGATGGACGGCTCGTCGAGCACGTACAGAACCCCCGTCAGACCCGACCCGATCTGGGAGGCCAGACGGATACGCTGGCTTTCCCCACCGCTTAAGGTACCGCTTGAACGTGACAGCGTAAGATATTCCAGTCCCACGTTATTCAGGAACCCAAGACGTTCACGAATTTCCTTAAGGATGGCACGGGCAATCTCGTTCTTCTGCTGCGTCAGGCTCTCCGGCACCGACTGGCACCAGTCATAGGCCTCGCGGATCGACATCTCGACCACCTGCCCCACATGCAGGCCCGCGATCTTGACCGCCAGCGCCTCGGGCCGCAGGCGATAGCCGCCGCAGACGCCGCAGGGGCGGTTGTTCTGGTAGCGCTCGAATTCCTCGCGGATCCACGACGAATCCGTCTCGCGATAGCGCCGCTCCATGTTCGGGATCACGCCCTCGAAGGTGCGCTTCACCTGGTAGACGCGCCCGCCCTCGTCATAGCGGAACTGGATTTCCTCGTCGCCCGAGCCATACAGGAACACCTGCTGCACGAAGGCCGGCAGGTCCTTCCACTTGGCGTTGCGGTCGAACTCGTAATGCTTGGCGATCGCCTCGATCGTCTGCAGGAAATAGGGCGACTTGCCCTTCCGCCACGGCGCCAGCGCCCCGTCCGAGATCTTCAGCGTCTGGTCCGGCACCACCAGCCGCTCGTCAAAGAACAACTCGTGCCCCAGCCCGTCGCAGGCCGGGCAGGCCCCGAAGGGCGCGTTGAACGAGAACAGGCGCGGCTCGATTTCCGGGATCGTGAAACCGCTCACCGGGCAGGCGAAGTTTTCCGAGAAGGTGATGCGTTCGGGGTCGCCCTCGCTCGGCGCGGTTTCCAGGATCGCGATACCATCGGCAAGGTCGAGCGCGGTGCGCAAGCTGTCGGCCAGCCGCGTCTCCATCCCCTCGCGCACCACCAGCCGGTCGACCACCACGTCGATGTCATGGCGGAACTTCTTGTCGAGCGTCGGCGGCTCGTCCAACTCATAGAACTCGCCATCGACCTTGACGCGCTGAAAGCCCTGCTTGCGCAACTCCATGAATTCCTTGCGGTATTCACCCTTCCGGTCGCGCACGATGGGCGCCAGCAGGTAGGCGCGCGTGCCCTCCTCCATGCCCATGATCCGGTCGACCATGTCCTGAACCTGCTGCGCCTCGATCGGCAGGCCGGTCGCGGGGCTATAGGGCGTGCCCGCGCGGGCATAGAGCAGCCGCATGTAATCGTAGATCTCGGTCACCGTGCCGACGGTCGAGCGCGGGTTCTTCGAGGTCGTCTTCTGCTCGATCGAGATCGCGGGCGACAGGCCCGAGATGTGATCGACATCCGGCTTTTCCATCATGTCGAGGAACTGGCGCGCATAGGCCGACAGCGACTCGACATACCGGCGCTGCCCCTCGGCATAGATCGTGTCGAAGGCGAGCGACGACTTGCCCGACCCCGAAAGGCCGGTGATCACCACAAGCTGATCGCGGGGAATATCGACGTCGATCCCCTTCAGATTGTGCTCGCGCGCGCCGCGGACCTCGATGAACTTCTGCTCGGCCATGATCGCCCTCAAATCTCGGTGCGTGGAAGATAGTGCCACACCGCCAAAGTACCAGCGGCACGCAAGAACATTAACAGAACATTTCCAATTTATGCACAGAAAATCGCCGTCCCGGTCTGGAAATCCCGTCTTGCCGTCGCGCGCCGGACGGATCACCCTGTCCGCGATTTCGGACACAAGGGGGTTATCATGCGTTGGATTGTGACCGCGGCGGCAAGCGTCGCGATGATGGCAGGCGCGGCATGGGCCGAGGAACGGCCGCGCAGCATCCTTGTTCTCGACGGGTCGGGATCGATGTGGGGGCAGATCGACGGCACCGCCAAGATCACCATCGCGCAGGACGTGGTGGGCCAGCTTCTGGGCACCCTGCCCGATGCCCAGGAACTGGGCCTCACCGTCTATGGCCACCGCCGCAAGGGCGATTGCACCGACATCGAAACGCTGGTGGCGCCCGGTCCGGGCACGCGCGCGGCGATTGCCGACGCGGTCAACGCCGTGACCCCGCGTGGCAAGACGCCCCTGTCGGATGCCGTGATCGCCGCCGCCGAGGCGCTGAAATACACCGAGGAAGCCGCAACCGTGATCCTCGTCTCGGATGGGCGCGAAACCTGCGAGGCCGATCCCTGCGCCGTGGGCCGCGCGCTGGAAGAGGCGGGCGTGGATTTCACCGCGCATGTCGTGGGCTTCGACGTGTCGGGGGACGAGGCCGCGCGGGCCGAGTTGCAATGCCTCGCCGACGAGACCGGCGGGCAATTCCTGCTGGCGTCGAACGCCGCCGAACTGGGCGCGGCGCTGGCCGAGGTCGCGGATGAACCGGTACCGGTGCAGGTCACCTTCCGGGCCATCGCGGGCGATGGCCCGGAAATCACCGACGCGCTGATGTGGGACGTGAGCGGAGGCGACGGCCCCATCGTCGAATTCGAACGCGGCGCGCGCATCACGCTCGACCTTGTGCCGGGCGACTATACCGCCGCCGTCCTCCGCCCCGCGGACGAGGCCACCACCGATGCCACCTTCACCGTCGGCAACGCGGCGATGACGGTCACGCTGGTCCTGCCCGCACCCCTGCCCGAGGCGACGCTCGACGCCGCCGACAGCGCGCCGCTTGGCAGCACGGTCGCGGTTACGTGGGACGGACCTGACGGCAAGAACGATTACGTCGCCGTGGCCGATCCCAACCGCAAGGGCCGCTACATCAACTATGCCTATACCCGGAACGGCAACCCCGCAGAGGTGATGATGCCGGCGACCACGGGCACGTTCGAACTGCGCTATTTCCGGGGCGACAACACGCTGCTCGCCACCCGCCCGATCGAGGTGACGCCGGTCACCGTGTCGATTGACGCGCCCGACAGCGCACCGCAGGGCGCCAACGTGCCGATTGCGTGGGAGGGTCCGGGTTACAAGAACGACTATATCGCGGTCGCGCCGAAAGAAGGCGGCCCGCGCTATATCAACTATCGCTACACCCGCGATGGCAGCCCGGCGGACCTCGCCATGCCGCCCCTGCCCGGTGATTACGTCGTGCAATACGTGCTGGCGCAGGGCAGCACGGTGCTGACCTCGGTGCCGATCACGGTCACGCCGGTCGAGGTGACGCTCGACGCGCCGGCGTCAGTCCTTGCGGGATCGGCGGTGCCGGTGACGTGGACGGGCCCGGATTATCGCAACGATTACATCGCTATCTCGAAAATCGACGGGCCACGGTACGAAACCTACACCTACACGCGCGAAGGCGGGTCGCTGACCGTCAAGGCGCCGCTGGACGCGGGCGAGTACGAGTTGCGCTACATCATGGCGCAGGACAACACCGTTCTGGCCGCGCAGCCGCTGACCGTCACCAATATCGGCGCGACGCTCACCGCCGCGTCGACCCTGCCCGCCGGGGCCAAGCTGCTCGTCGAATGGGAAGGGCCGGGATACAAGGGCGACTACATCTCCATCGCCGTGCCCGACACGCCTGACAACAAGTACCTCGGCTACACCTATACGCGCGAGGGCTCTCCGCTGACCGTGCGCATGCCGCCAAGGCCGGGGACCTACGAATTGCGCTACCTCGTGACCGGCAGCGGCGCGCAGGTGCTGGCGCGGCAGACGATCACGCTGACCCCGCCCGAGGCCACGATCACGGCGGCAGCCACCGCCCCGGTGCGCGGTCAACTGGCCGTCGACTGGACGGGCCCCGACTACCGTGGAGACGTCCTCCGCCTGGTCCGCGAGGGCGAGACGCGGGCCTATGTCACGATCAACACGGCCGAGGACGCGCCGGTGGTGATCGACACGCCCGAAGGTCCGGGCGCGTACGAGTTGCAATACGTGATCGACGGCAAGACGGTGATCGCCACCGCACCCGTCACACTGACGCTGGAGTGACCGAAGCGAGGCGCGCTCGGAAGAGAGCGACGAGCGCGCCCGTTAACCCGTTCTTTACACGTAACCCGTGGGTTACCCCCCGGTCAGGTCCAGCAGGCCGCCGCGGCGAGGTATCCGGGGCCGTAATACTCGGCCGCCTTCACGTGGTCGCGCCCGGCATCCTGCCACGCCTTGTAGGACCGATAGACGCGGCTTTCCTGCGTGGCATAGCCCCGCCGGTGATAGGCGGCGACCACCTCTTCAAGCGGTGGATGTTCGTCGCGCAGCCATGCGTTGCGTTCGGGATATGGCTCGATACAGGTGACCTTGTCCGGCACGACCAGCGCGCGGCTGACCTCGGTGGTGCCTCCACATCCTGCAAGTGTCGCGCCACAGGCGACCAGTATCCAGTGTTTCATGCCCTGCCCCACTGCCTTCTTTTTCGCGCAGCCTAGGCCGCGCGCCGGGCGTGAGGCAAAGAAAATCGTTTAGCGGTAAAGCAATGACTGGCCGTTGTGGAAAATGTGCACCTTGGACGGATCGGCGGTCAGCGCCACCTCGGTGCCGCGCACGTCGGTGTGGATGCCCGGCAGCTTGGCGATCACCTGCGCCGCGTCCGGGTCCGCATCCCCGAAATAAAGCAGCGTGACCTCGCCCAGTGCCTCGGTAAAGGCGACCCTCCCGGTATAGAGCATCTGGCCGCCCGCGGGCGCTTCGACCATGTCCTCGGGGCGCACGCCCACGTTGACCTTCAGGCCCATGTCGGCGGCCTCTGTCGGCACGTCCGACACCGCCACACCGCCCTTGTCGAGCTTGACCGTGGTCTGCGCGCCGGTCTGCACGACCTCGCCCGCAAGCAGGTTCATCGACGGCGAGCCGATGAACTGCGCCACGAATTCGCTGTTGGGGCGTTCGTACAATTCCAGCGGTGCCCCCACCTGCGCGATGCCCTTGTTCGCCAGCACCACGATGCGCGAGGCAAGCGTCATCGCCTCCACCTGGTCATGGGTGACGTAGATCATGGTCGAGTCGGGCATCTGCTCTTTCAGCTGCGCGATCTCGATCCGGGTGGCGACGCGCAGCGCGGCGTCGAGGTTCGAGAGCGGCTCGTCGAACAGGTACACCTTCGGGTCCCGCACGATCGACCGGCCGATGGCGACCCGCTGCCGCTGCCCACCCGACAGCGCCTTGGGCAGGCGGTCGAGATAGGGTTCGAGTTGCAGGATGCGCGCGGCCTTGTCGATGGCGGCGTCGATTTCCGCCTTCGACTTCTTGGCGATCTTCAGCGCGAAGGCCATGTTGTCGCGCACCGTCATGTGCGGGTAAAGAGCGTAGGACTGGAACACCATCGCGATGCCCCGTTCCGAGGGCGGCACGTCGTTCACGACCTGCCCGTCGATCTGCAACTCGCCGCCGGTGATCCTTTCCAGCCCCGCGATCATCCGCAACAGAGTGGACTTGCCGCAGCCCGAGGGGCCGACGAACACGATCAACTCGCCCTGCTCGATATCGAGGTTGATGTCGTTCAGGACGTTGACCGCCCCGGCATAGGTCTTTTCGACATCCGTCAGCTTCAGATTGGCCATCAGGCGTCCTCCTCCCCGTCATGCGACGCGTCCGTCGCGAAAACCGCCTGCCACGGCCCCAAAAGCGCATCCTGCCCGTCGCCCGGCGCCTCGAACGGGGCGCCGACGGCGATCTGCCACTGGCCCTCGGGCCATGTCACCGGCTGCGCGGCGTTGGTCAGGTTGAACGCGCAGAACAGCCGCTCGTCGCCGTTCTGCCGCACGAAACTCAGCATCTCGTCCGTCGCTTGCAGATGACTCATCGTGCCTTTCACAAGCGCCGGGTGATGGCGCCGGAACGCCAGCAGGCGGCGATAGAAATTCAGGTGCGAGGCCGCGTCATCCTCCTGCGCCGAAACCGCCCGTTCCAGATGTTCGACCGCGACGGGCAGCCATGGCTTGCCGTCGGTGAACCCGCCCGTCGCGTTGTCGCGCACCCAGACCATCGGCGTGCGGCACCCGTCGCGGCCCTTGAACTTGGGCCAGAACGCCTTGCCATAGGGGTCCTGCAGGTCCTCGAAGGCGACATAGGCCTCGGTCAGGCCCAGCTCCTCGCCTTGGTACAGGCAGACCGAGCCGCGCAGCGACACGAGGATCGCGGCGTAAAGGCGCTGTTCGGCCTCGGACATGTTCCAGCGCGAGGCGTGGCGCACCACGTCGTGGTTGGAAAAGGCCCAGCAGGCCCAGCCGTCGCCGACCGTCTTTTCGAACTTCGACAGCACCTCGCCGATGCGCTTGCCGGTGGGCTGGGCCGCCGACAGGAAGGCGAAGTCATAGCACATGTGCACCTTGTCCCCGCCCGAGGTGTATTCGGCCTGGATCTCCATCCCGCGCTGGTCGTCACCGACCTCTCCGACCGCGGCGGCGGCGGGGTATTCATCCAGCAGCGCGCGGAACCGTTTCAGGAACGCGATGTTTTCCGGGCGGTTCTTGTCATAGAGGTGGTTCTGCCAATTGTACGGGTTGACCGACGGCGCGATGGAATCGTTGCGCGCCTCCAGCGCCAGCGCCGGGTTCGACCGCAATTCCGGGTCGTGGAAGTAGAAATTGATCGTGTCGAGCCGGAAGCCGTCGACACCGCGATCCAGCCAGAACTTCACCACCGACAGCAATTCGTCCTGCACCTCTTCGTTGTGCAGGTTCAGGTCCGGCTGTTCGGACAGGAAGTTGTGCAGGTAGTACTGCATCCGCTCCCCGTCCCACTGCCAGGCCGGGCCGCCGAAGATCGACAGCCAGTTGTTCGGCGGCGAGCCGTCGGGCTGCGCGTCGGCCCAGACATACCAGTCGGATTTCGGGTTGTCGGCCGAGGTGCGGCTTTCGCGGAACCAAGGATGTTCGTCGGAAGTGTGCGACAGCACGAGGTCGATCATCACCTTCAGGCCCAGCTCGTGCGCCCGCGCCACCATCGCGTCGAAATCGCCCAGCGTGCCGAACATCGGGTCGATGTCGCGGTAATCGCTCACGTCATAGCCGAAATCCTTCATCGGCGAGCGGAAGAAGGGCGAGATCCAGATCGCGTCCGCGCCCAGCGACGCGACATGCGGGAGGCGGTGGATGATGCCGGCAAGGTCGCCGATGCCGTCCCCGTTCGAGTCCTGATAGGACCGCGGGTAGATCTGGTAGATCACCGCACCGCGCCACCAGTCCTTGTCGACGGGCTGGCCCGCCATCGGGTCGGAATGGGTTTGAGGGTCGAGAAAGCTCATGTGCCGTCCTATTTCACGGAGCCCGCGAGCATGCCGCGGACAAGGTATTTCTGCATGGCGAAGAACACGACCAATGGCATGATGATCGAGACGAAGGCCGCCGTTGCAAGGATCTCCCAGTTGCCGCCGCGCGTGCCGAGGAGTTCGACGATCTTGTTGGTCATCACCGTGGTCTCGCCGGTGCTGTCGATCAGGAACACCTTGGCCACCAGCAGGTCGTTCCACGTCCACAGGAACTGAAGAATCGCGAAGGATGCCAGCGCCGGGAAGCAGAGCGGCAGGATGATCTTGGTGAAGATCTGGAACTCGGTCGCGCCATCGACGCGCGCGTTTTCGATGATGTCGCGCGGCAGGCCGACCATGTAGTTGCGTAACAGGTATATCGCGAGCGGCATGCCGAACCCGGTATGGGCCAGCCAGACGCCGATATATCCCTTCCCGATCCCGATCTCGTTATGCAGCTTCAGAAGCGGGATCAGCGCCAGTTGCAGGGGCACCACCAGCGCGGCCACAACGGCGGCGATCAGGAGCGCGCGGCCCGGAAACTCCATCCATGCCAGCGCGTAGGCCGCGAAGGCCGCGACGAGGATGGGGATGACGGTGGCCGGGATCGTGACGGTCAGCGTGTTGATGAAGGCCTTGGACATGCCTTCGACATTGCTTTCGTCGAACAGCATGAAGCGGTAGTTTTCGAGCGTGAATTCGGGCGGCACGGCGGCGGTGACGAACAACCGCTTGCCGCGCTTGCCGCTCATCTCCTCGGTGCTTTCGATGCGGTAGTCGCCGTTCGTCTCGACGATCACCCGCTCGCCCGAGCGAAACTCGCCCGCCTCGCCCGCGGCATAGTCGGAAATCGACCGCGAGGATGTGCCATAGCGGCTGATCGTGCCGACGGGGCGGCCATCCTCGGTAAAGACGTTGCCCTCGATCACCCAAAGGTTGCCCTCCTGCACCTGCTTGTCAGGGTCCTGGGTGCGGACGACGAGGTTCTGCTCGGCCGTGAACATGGATTTCCACCAGCCAGACGACGCGATCTGGTCACCGGTGCGGAACGAGGACACCAGAAGACCAACCGTCGGGAACAGCCACAGGAAGACAAGCGCGAGGACGGACAGGTTGACCGCCCATGTCAGCGAGGATTTGGTGCCGGCGATATTGTCCATCACTTCATCTCCTTGCGGGCGTTGTAGACGTTCCAGACAAGGATCGGCGTCACCAGCAGCATGATGACCATGGCGGCGGCGGACCCGACGCCCCAGTCATTGGCGCGGAACAGCTTGTCGTACATGTAATTGGCCAGGACCTGCGTCTCCCACTGGCCGTTGGTCATGGCGAACACGATGTCGAAGACTTTCAGGACGACGATGGTGATCGTGGTCCAGACGACGACGATGGTGCCCATGATCTGCGGCACCTTGATCTTGAAGAAGATCTGGAACGGGCCCGCGCCATCCACGATGGCGGCCTCGACCGTTTCTTCGGGGATGCCGCGCAGGGCGGCGGACAGAATCACCATGGCAAACCCGGTCTGGATCCAGATCAGCACGATCATCAGGAAGAAGTTGTTCCAGAACGGGATCGTCAGGATCGTCTTCGGCTCACCGCCCGCGGCGACGATGATGGCGTTGATGATGCCGATCTGCTCGGTCTCGATGGGGCGCGCGTCGTAGACGAGTTTCCAGATGACGGCGGCGCCCACGAACGAGATCGCCATGGGCATGAAGATCAGCGACTTGGCAATCGACCCCCACGCGATGCGGTCGGTCAGTTGCGCGGCCAAGAGCCCGAACGCGGTCGAGGCGGCGGGCACCACCAGCAGCCACAGCATGTTGTTGCGCAGCGCCTCCCAGAATTTCGGCTCGTCGAGCATCTGGGAATAATTCGCCAGACCCACGAACTCGCTGCCGCCGGGCACGCGCTCCATCAGCGACAGGCGCAGCGTTTCGATCACCGGGTAGCCGAGGTAGAGCGTCAGCACGAACAGCGCGGGGAACAGGAAAAGCCACGGGCGGACCATGTTCGCGCGGTTGATGTTTCGGCCCGCATTCGGGCCTTTTGCGGGAAAGATGACCTTGTCGAGGATCAGGTTCGACGCCCAGAAGTACCCCACGCACCCCGCAACACCCAGAACGATCGTGAAAATGCCCAGCAGGACCGGTGACATCGGTCTCTCCTCCCCTGGCGGATTGGCGAAAGGTGGGGCGGCCCGCTCGTGCGTGGCGGGCCTGCCCCGGTCGTTTGGTCGTCAGTCAGACAACGCGATTACTTGATCGCGTCCCAGCTGGCCTGGATGTCGTCGGCCACGGCTTGCGCGTCCTTGCCGCCGACATAGTCGACCATGCCGGTCCAGAACGAGCCCGCGCCGACAGCGCCGGGCATCAGGTCCGACCCGTCGAAGCGGAAGGTGGTCGCGCCCAGCAGGATCTCGCCCTGGCCGCGCAGCGTGTCGTCCTTGTACGCTTCGAGGTTCACGCCCGAATGCGGCGTCAGGAAGCCGGTCTGGGCCATCATCACTTCATGCGCGATGGGTTGCTTGAAGAACTCCATCAGCGCCGAGGTGCCGTCCGACGGATCGGTGATCGCCATCAGCGTGCCACCGCCCAGAACCGGGTTGCCGAGGTCCTTGTCGGCATAGCTCGGGAAGTAGAAGAAGTCGGCATCCACGCCGATTTCCACACCCTCGGGCATGAAGGCCGGGATGAACGACGCCTGGCGGTGCATGTAGCAGCCCGGAGGCGAGTCGAACATGGCGTCGGGGCTGTCGCGGAAGTCGGTCGAAGCAACCGCGCCCGTGCCGCCGTTCACCTTGGCGTCGTCACGTGCGAACCAGCCGAATTCCTCGATCGCGGCCACGACCTTGGGATCGTTGAACGGCAACTCGTTGGTCGTCCATGCGTCGTAGACGTCGGGCGACTGCGTGCGCAGCATGATGTCCTCGACCCAGTCGGTCGCCGGCCAGCCGGTCGCGGCACCCGACCCCAGGCCGATGCACCACGGCGTCTCGCCATCGGCGACCATCTGTTCGGTCAGCGCGCGCAGCTCTTCCATCGTTTCCGGCACTTCGTAACCGGCATCTTCGAAGTTTTCGGGGTTGTACCAGACCAGCGACTTGACGTTCACGTTGAAGAAGAAGCCGTACATCTGCGGGTTGCCGTCGGCATCGTTGTAGGTGCCCAGATCGACCCAGGACTGGCCTGCCGAGTAGTTGTCGCGCACCCAGTCGGCCATGCCGTCGCCCAGCGGCGTCAGCTGGCCCTGGCTGGCCATCACGGCGGCAAGACCGGGCTGCGGGAAGACCGCGATGTTGGGGGCCGAGCCGGCCTCGGCATCGATGACGATCTGCTGCTCGAAGCTGTCGGAGCCGGTGTATTTCACGTCGGCGCCGGTCGCGGCCTCGAAATAGGCGAGCGTCGATTCGAAGATTTCCCATTCCGGCGTCAGCCACGGACCCGAGATCGTGATCTCGACGCCCGACAGGTCCGGCGCGCTTTCGGCCCATGCATTGTAGGCGTCCCAGCTGAACGGCCCTTCGCCCGGAGCGAATTTCAGGTTGGCGTGGCCATCCGCGGCTGCCGCCCCGGCCACGAGCGCCGCTGCCGCGGCTGTCATCATCAGGTGTTTCATGTGGTGATGTCCTCCCTAACCGACCCCGCCGGGCCGGGACACGATTGCAGCGCCCGAATCTTTCAAAGCGCTTTCAAACCAAGCGCAACCTACGCGATGGCGTGGGCCTGTCAATCTGGATTCAGCGCGACGCGTGATGCTGCAACGCAGCACAACCGCAATCACCTCACATCCTTTTGCACCCACCTTTTCTCCCTCATTTCAGGCGTTCCCGCAAATCGCCACGCCGTGCGGCGCGCACTTTCATTTTGACGGATCGGTCCGGAGCCTTTATCCCGATCCCTGCCCGAAGCGCTTTGGAATACCATGAACCTCAAGCAACTGTCAGATCACCTTGGCCTGTCCCAGACGACCGTGAGCCGGGCGTTGAACGGCTACCCGGAAGTCAGCGAAAGCACCCGCGAACGGGTGCAGCTGGAGGCCGACCGCGTGGGCTATCGCCCGAACGCGCGGGCGCGCGGGCTGGCCACGGGCCGGGCGCAGGCGATCGGGCATGTCCTGCCGGTGAGCGCCCAGCATGAAATGGTGAACCCCGTCTTCGGCGACTTCATCGCCGGTGCCGGGGAGACCTACCTCAAATCGAATTACGACCTGCAATTATCGCTGGTCCCCGATGGCGAGGAGGAAGCGGCCTATCGCAGGCTTGCCACCACCGGCACGGTGGACGGCATCATCGTGCACGGACCGCGCATGGACGACCCGCGCATCGGCCTTCTGCACGAACTGGGCCTGCCCTTCGTCGTGCATGGCCGCGCCTCGAACGAGGCGCTGCCCTATTCGTGGCTCGACGTGGACAATTACCGCGCCTTCCATCGCGCCACGCAGTTCCTGGCCGAGCTGGGCCACCGCAAGATCGCGTTGATCAACGGGCTGGAATTCATGGATTTCGCCCATCGGCGGCGGCAGGGCTACCTGTCGGCGCTGGAGGCGGCGGGCATCACCCCGCGCGACGACCTGATGTCATCGGCCGAGATGACCGAGGTCAACGGCCACCACGCGATGCGCGACATGCTGAACCGGCCCGATCCGCCGACGGCCGTGCTGACCTCGTCCCTGATCCTTGCCATCGGCGCGCGCCGCGCGCTGGACGAGGCCGGGCTGCAACTGGCCCGCGACGTGTCGATCATCACCCATGACGACGACCTGAGTTACCTGCGCAACGGCCAGGACGAGGCGATCTTTACCGCCACCCGGTCGTCGGTCCGCGACGCGGGCCGCATCGTGGCCGAGATGGTGCTGGAGCGGATCGACGTGCCCGATGCCCCGCCCCGGACGGTGATGATGGAAGCCGAACTGATCATCGGTCGCTCGACCGGCCCCTGCCCCACCCCCTGACGTGATGGACCTGCCCATGCTGCGCCACGCCCGCGCCGATTTTCCCGATGGTTTCCTGTTCGGGACCGCCACCTCCGCCTACCAGATCGAGGGCCACGCATATGGCGGTGCGGGCCCCACGCATTGGGACAGCTTTGCCGCCACGCCCGGCAACGTCGTGCGGGCCGAGGACGGCGCATATGCCTGCGACCATTACCACCGTTATGAAGAGGACCTCGACCTTGTCGCAGGGGCCGGGTTCGACGGCTACCGCTTCTCGACCTCGTGGGCGCGGGTCATGCCGGACGGGGTGAACGTGAACCCCGAAGGGCTGGACTTCTATGACAGGCTGGTGGACGCGATGTGCGCGCGCGGGCTGAAGCCCATGGCGACGCTCTATCACTGGGAATTGCCGCAGGCGCTGGCCGATGTGGGCGGGTGGCGCAACGGCGACATCGCCGACCGTTTCGCCGATTTCACCACTGCGGTGATGCGGCGGATCGGCGACCGCGTGCATTCGGTCGCGCCCATCAACGAGCCGTGGTGCGTTGGATACCTGAGCCATTTCATGGGCCTGCACGCCCCCGGCCTGCGCGACATCCGCGCCACCGCCCGCGCCATGCATCACGTGCTGGTGGCGCATGGCCGCGCGATACAGGCGATGCGGGCGCTGGGGATGACGGGGCTGGGCTGCGTGTTCAACCTCGAATGGTCCGAACCCGCCGATGACAGCCCCGCCGCGCGCGAGGCCGCCGCGCGGTACGACGCGATCTACAACCGGTTCTTCCTTGGCGGCGTGTTCAAGGGCGCCTACCCCGACGCGGTGATGGAGGCCTTCGCGCCGCACATGCCCGACAAGTGGCAAGACGATTTCCCGACCATTCAAGAGCCTTTGGATTGGTGCGGGCTCAATTACTACACCCGCAAGCTGATCGGCCCCGCCCCCGGCCCGTGGCCCTCCCTCGCGGAAGTCGAAGGCCCGCTGCCCAAGACGCAGATGGGATGGGAGATCTACCCGGACGGCCTGCGCGATTTCCTTGTCCGAACGGCGCGCGACTATACCGGCGACCTCCCGCTTTTCGTCACCGAGAACGGCTGCGCCAGCGCCATTCCCTTCGACGATGCTGACCGGATCGCGTATCTTGATGCGCATCTCGGCGCGGTGCGCGAGGCCATCGCGGCGGGTGCGCCGGTCGCGGGGTACGTCGTGTGGTCCTTGCTCGACAATTACGAATGGGCGCTGGGATACGAAAAGCGGTTCGGGCTGGTGCACGTGGATTTCGACACGCTGACGCGCACGCCCAAGGCGTCCTACCGCGCGGTCGCCGCCGCACTGGACGCGCAGCAAGGAGGCGCAGATGCCTGATCCCCTGCTTCTTGTCGCCGACGTGGGCGGCACCAATACCCGCGTCGGGCTGGCGCGTGGCACGGTCGTCGATACCGCGAGCGTGAAACGGTACCGCAATGCCGATCACGCGGGCCTCGAAGACGTGCTGGCACGCTACCTCGCCGAGGTAGAGGCGACACCCGATGCTGCCGCCGCAGATGCCGCCGGCCCGCTGATCGACGGCAAGGTGCGGCTGACGAACCTCGACTGGACGGTTTCTCCCGACGGGCTGCGCGCGGCGACGGGATGCGCGACGGTGTCGGTCCTGAACGATTTGCAGGCGCAGGGCCATGCCCTGCCTTTCATCGACGAGGCGAACCTGCCCCCCGTCATCACCGGCAGCCACGTGCCCGCCGACAGCGACACCCGGCTGGTCATCAACGTGGGCACCGGGCTGAACGCGGCTTTGGTCCTGCAGCACCGCGGCGACACCATCGTGCCGCCGTCGGAAACCGGGCATATCGGCCTTCTGACCCCCACGCCCGACCTGCGCGATCTTGGCAACTGGTTGCGCGACCGGCACGGGTTCGCCTCTGCCGAAGAGGCGCTTTCGGGGCGTGGCGTCGGGCATGTCTATGCCTGGGCCTGCGACGTGGCGGGGGTGCCGAATTATCCGCCGAAATCCTCGCAGGAGGTCATGTCGCTTCTGGCAGATGGCGATGCGCAGGCGGTCATGGCGGGCCGCGCCTTTGCCACCGCGCTGGGCGCGCTGGCCTCGTCGCTGGCGCTGATCCACCTGCCGTTCGGAGGCATCTACCTGTCGGGCGGCATTTCGCGCGCCTTCGCGCGCCACCTGTCCGACCTCGGCTTCGAAAGCACGTTCCACGCCAAGGGGCGGTTTTCGGATTACATGCGGCAATTCTCGGTGCGGGTCCTCGAAGACGATTACGCCCCGCTGACCGGCTGCACCGCGCACCTGATGAAGCTGCTGTAAGGGTCAGGCGGGCGGCCCTTTCCGGGGGGCCGCCCCTGCCGTTACCATGACGGTCTCAGCCGCGAGACCACCAGCCCCGGCGACGGGGCTTTTTCGTGTCCGCCTCTGCCGGTGCGGCCTCTGCCACCTCGGCGACGACGGTTGTGTCCTCGGCCACGGCAGGTTCCGGTTCCGGCTCCGCTTCCGGCGCGGGCTCCGGCTCTGCCGGGGCTTCCGGTTCCGGGGCCACGGCTTCCTCGGGCTCCGGTTGCGGCTCGGGTTCGGCCGCCGGGGTCTCCTCGACCTCGTCCTTGGCGGGTTTCTTGCGGCTGCGGGTCGCCCGCTTGCGCTTGGGCTTCTCGGTCGCCTCCTCGGCAGGCGCTTCGGCCTCCTCGGCAGGTGCCTCGGCCTCGGCCTCCGCTTCTGTGGGCGCTTCGTCGGCAGGGGTGTCCTCGGCGGGTGCCTCGGCCTCTTTGGCCTTCGGCTTGCGTCGGCTGCGGCTGCGCTTCTTGGGCTTCGGGGCTTCCTCGGCCTCTGCCTCGGGCGCGTCGGGCGCGTCGGCTGTCGCCTCGGCTGCTGCCTCCTCGGCAGGGGCCTCGGCCCCGTCCTCGCCACCTTCCGTGGCGGGCGCGTCGCCTTCGGCCTGCGCCTCGCCGTCACCGCCGCCCTTGCCGCGCCGACGACGCCGGCGGCGCCGCTTCTTGGGCTTGGGCGCCTCGTCTTCGGCCTCGTCCTCGGACACCGCCTCGGCCACGTCCTCGTCCTCGGTCTCGTCGAACATCGATGCGTCGACCGATACGACCGGCGCGGTCGCTTCGGGGACCGAGCGCGTGGCGGTCTTGAACTTCTCGATGGTGAAATCGGGCGAAACGAGCGCCGGGTCGCCTTCGACCCGCACCGACATCCCGTAATTGCCCTCGATCTGCGCGATATGCTCGCGCTTCTGGTTCATCAGGAAGTTGGCGATGCCCACGGGCGCCTTGACCAGAACCTCGCGGTTGCGGCGGCGGGTGCCTTCTTCCTCGATCTGGCGCAGGATCGACAACGCCATGTTGTCGTCCGACCGGATCAGGCCGGTGCCGTGACAGGCCGGGCAGGCCTGCGTCGTCGCCTCGATCATGCCGGGGCGCAGGCGCTGGCGGCTCATCTCCAGCAGGCCGAACCCGCTGATCCGCCCGACCTGGATGCGCGCGCGGTCGGTTTTCAGCCGGTCCTTCAGGCGCTTTTCGACGGCGTTGTTGTTCTTGCGCTCGTCCATGTCGATGAAATCGATCACGATCAGGCCGGCAAGGTCGCGCAGGCGCAGCTGTCGCGCCACTTCCTCGGCCGCCTCGAGGTTGGTCTTGAGCGCGGTTTCCTCGATCGAGCCTTCCTTGGTGGCCCGGCCGGAGTTCACGTCGATCGCCACTAGCGCCTCGGTCACGCCGATCACGATGTAGCCGCCGGATTTCAGCTGCACCGTCGGGTTGAACATCGACGCGAGGTAGCTTTCGACCTGGAAGCGCGCGAACAGCGGCATCGGGTCGGTATACTGTTTCACGTTCTTGGCGTGGGACGGCATGATCATCTTCATGAAGTCCTTGGCGATGCGGTAGCCCGCCTCGCCCTCGACCAGCACCTCGTCGATGTCGCGGCTGTAGAGGTCGCGGATCGAGCGTTTGATCAGGTCGCCCTCTTCATAGATCTTCGCGGGCGCGATGGATTTCAGCGTCAGCTCGCGGATCTGTTCCCACAGGCGCTGCAGGTATTCGTAATCGCGCTTGATCTCGGTCTTGGTGCGCTTAGCACCCGCCGTACGCACGATCAGGCCCGCGCCGTCCGGCACTTCGATCGACGTGGCGATTTCCTTCAGCTTCTTGCGGTCGGCGGCGTTGGTGATCTTGCGGCTGATCCCGCCCCCGCGCGCGGTGTTGGGCATCAGGACGCAGTAACGGCCCGCGAGCGACAGGTAGGTGGTCAGCGCCGCGCCTTTGTTGCCGCGCTCTTCCTTGACGACCTGCACCAGAAGGATCTGGCGGACCTTGATGACTTCCTGGATCTTGTAGCGGCGCGGGCGGGGTTTGCGCGGCGGGCGGATGTCGTCCTGGTCGTCGTCATCCGCGACGGCCTCGATGCTTTCGTCCTTCTCGGCGGCGTCGGGGCGGTCGGCTTCGGCGTCGTCCTCGTCTTCGTCGGCGGCTTCTGCTTCGTCCGCAGCCGCCTCCTCTGCGATCTCGTCGGCCACGGCATCGGCGGCGGGCACCGTCTCCTCGATATCGGCAAGCTCCGCGCTTGCGGTGCGCATCTCGGCCTGTGCCTCGGCATCGGCGGCCTCTTCGGCGAGGACCGGGGCATCGCCCACCGCGTCCTCGACCGCAACCTCGGTATCGACGAGGTCGGATGCCAGCGTGTCGGCATCATCGCCCAGGTCGATCGTTTCCATGCCCGATATCGTCTCGGACACCTCGTCCTCGACCTCGGCGGTCTCGACCGCGTCGGTGGTCGACACCTTCGACGCCTTCGACCGGCGGCGCGAGCGGCGCGGTTTCTTCTCTTCCTCGTCCTCGCGGGCGCGCATCGCCTCGGCATAGGCGCGCTCTTCGGCCATCAGCGCCTCGCGGTCGGCGACGGGGATCTGGTAGTAATCGGGGTGGATTTCCGAGAACGCGAGGAAGCCGTGGCGGTTGCCGCCGTAATCGACGAAGGCCGCCTGAAGCGACGGTTCGACGCGGGTTACCTTCGCGAGGTAGATGTTGCCAGCAAGCTGGCGCTTGTTTTCGGATTCGAAGTCGAATTCCTCGACCTTGTTTCCGTCCACGACCACCACACGCGTCTCTTCGGCGTGGGTGGCATCGATAAGCATTTTCTTGGCCATGGTGTCCGTCTGCACCGCACACGCGAAAGCACGCCGGGCGGCGCGTCGGACGATGTGAGGTGGCTTGTCGTGGCGTATGACGCGGCGTGCCCCGCCCCTTGGGGCGCGGCTGTCACAGTGGATGCGGTCGCGCGCGTCATCGCGTTTCTTCTCCGACACAGCGCGCGGAAATCCGCCGGTGTGCCCGTTCAGGTGCCCTCGGCGCTTGCCGCCGGGCGTTCGTGTTGGCCCGGTTGGGCCAAAAATCATGCCGGCGGCGGGTCCACGTGGTGGTCCTGCCCGGCCGGCAGTGAATCTCGTGAAAGGGTGGCGCGATATCGCGTCACACCTTGGGTCACATTAAGGGGACGAGCATTGGAAACACAAGGGCCTAAAGACAAACCGCGCCCACCGCAGCGGTGGACGCGGCGCCAAACCGGTGGCTCCGCTCAGCCCACGTGGTAGAGCGATTTGAACAGCGTCGGGTCAAGGCTGTCGGCGGCAAAGGTCGGTCCCTCGGTCAGGACCGAAACCGCGTCGTGGCTGTGCAGGCTTTCCTGGTGGCTTGCCACCACGCGGAAATCGCCGATACGCGAATCGCCCTGAAGCGACAGCGCGAAAAGCCGCGCCGCGTCCTCGACGAAGATCGGGTTGGCCGCGTTCAGTTCTGCAAACGCCTGTTCGTCCTCGCGCTTGACCATCACCTGCGTCTCGGTCGGAATGGCGTTGCGGCACAGGTCGATCAGGTCCTCGAACCACAGGCACTCCTCGCCCGTCACCTCGACCGAGATGCGCGCGACCGACCGCTGCGAATGCGGCGTGGCCAGCTGGTTGCGGGTGGCCCGCGCATGTTCGCTCAGCTCCAGCGAGCACGGGCAGGTCGAGGAATAGACATAGTCGAGATGCACCACCTTGCGGCGCACGCCCTCCACCTCGATCAGTTCAAGCGCGATGTCGTAGTACTGGTAGCCCGACAGGCCCGAGCGCAGGCTTTCGACCTTCATCGGGAAGGAGCAGCGCATCTGGATGCGCGCGTCAAAGCTTTCGAGGTCGGTCTTGTAATCGTCCAGCGCCGCTTCGATCACGCCGAACGAGAACGTCTTTTCGGCATGGCCATAAAAGGTGCGCATGATGCGCGACATGTTGATGCCTTTCTTCTCGGCCTCGAGGCTGACGGTGCCGGTCACGCTGGTTTCAAGCTGAACGTCGCCGTTGTCGCGCGTCTGGTAACGGATCGGCAGGCGGAAATTCGAGATGCCCACGTGCTGGATCATCCGTTTCGCGCCGCGGATCAGCGACGAGGGGCCGTTTTGCAGGTCAGGCAGGCTGGATTTGTACGCGGTGTCCACCGCGAACGTGTCGGGATAGACGCGTTCGAACGGCGCCGCGACCTGCGCCAGCGCCTTCATGTCGGGCGTCAGCGAGTCCAGGTCCGTTTCCGTCGCGGTTTGCGCCCATCGACGCAGAATAGACAATGCCTCTTCGGCTTCCTTGCGGTCCGGCGACTTACTGATTCCAGGGGTATGGATGTTCATTGTCCCCTCCTCGTCCTAACTGCGATCCTCAACATAGGGATGCTGGCACCAGTTATCCATCTCAGAGGTTAATACGATATGAACGCGCGGTCGGATCATGACAATTTAAGACAAGGTGAGTCAGATTCGGTCGAGCGCCTGTAGGATATCCCCCGCCAGATCGGCCGGATCCTCGATCCCGACCGACAATCTCACAAGACCCGGCGTGATGCCGAGCGCGGCGCGCTGGTCTTCGGTCAGGCGTTGGTGGGTGGTGGTGGTGGGATGCGTAGCAATTGACTTTGCATCTCCCAAGTTATTGGAAATCAATACGATTTCCAGCGCGTTGAGGAAGCGGAAGGCGGCCTCCTGCCCGCCCGCGATGTCGAGCGCCAGAACGGTGCCGCCCGCGCCCATCTGCCGTTCGACAAGCGCGTGCTGGGGATGGCTGGGATGGCCGGGATAGATCATGCGGTCGAGCCGGGAATGACCTGCCAATGCCTCTGCAAGATGGGTCGCGGTCGCGGTTTGCGCTCGGACGCGAAGATCAAGTGTTTCCAATCCCTTAAGCATGACCCAGGCGGTGAACGGGCTCATCGCGCCGCCGGTATGTTTCATGTAGGGTTCGACCACCTTGCGGACATGGTCGCGCCGCCCGAGGATCACGCCGCCCAGCATCCGCCCCTGCCCGTCCACATGCTTGGTCGTGGAATAGACCACGATGTCGGCACCTTGTTCGATAGCGCGGGAATAGACCGGGGTTGAAAAGACGTTGTCGACGATCACCGTGGCGCCCTGCGCGCGGGCCAGCCGGGCCACGCCCGCGATGTCGACCACGTCGAGGGTCGGGTTCGCAAGCGACTCGAAGAACACCGCCTTAGTATCTGGCCTGATTGCCTTTTCCCATTGCGACAGATCCGTGCCGTCGACAAAGGTGACCTCCACCCCGTAGCGGGTCAGGATCTCTTCGAGCACGTAAAGACAGGAGCCGAACAGCGCCCGCGCCGATACGACGTGATCGCCCGCGCGCAACAGGGACAACAGCGCGCCGGAGACCGCCGCCATGCCGCTGGCGGTGGCAAAGGCGTCTTCGGCCCCCTCGCACAGCGCCATGCGCTCTTCGAACATGCGCACCGTGGGGTTGCCGTAGCGGGCATAGATGTATTCGTCCTCGCCCGCCTCGACGAAGCGGGCGGCGGCGGCTTCGGCGCTGTCATAGACGAAGCCCTGGGTGAGAAAGAGCGCCTCGCTCACCTCGCCATACTGGCTGCGACGGGTGCCGCCATGGACCATGTCAGTGCGTTTCGAACGTGTCATTTTGACCTCCAAGGGCTTGAAGCCCAAAGAAAAACCCCCGATCCGGGTCAGCGGAAAGGGGGGCTTTCACGTCCTGACCTCTTTAGCGGCATGTTTAACGTGGCCCGCAATCCGGTAACAAATCGCCACGGGTTTCTGATTACTCTTTCGCACTTGCAGCGTCAACCGCGAAGCGGGTTGCCGCGCCGCCCGTTCCCGCCCAGAGTGGCGGCGATGACGGGAGCCTTTGCATGATCGACCTTTATTACTGGCCCACTCCGAATGGATGGAAAATATCCATTTCTCTCAACGAGATGGAGCTCGATTTTCAGACGCATCTGGTGAATATCGGGCAAGGTGACCAGTTCAGGCCGGACTTTTTGAAGATCGCGCCGAACAACCGGATGCCGGCGATCGTGGACCATGACGGGCCGGACGGGGCGCCGGTTTCGGTCTTCGAGTCCGGTGCGATCCTGCTCTACCTGTCTGAAAAGACGGGGCTTTTCGGCGGCAAGACGGCGCGGGAGCGGATCGCGGTCAACGAATGGCTGATGTGGCAGATGGGCGGAGTGGGGCCGATGGCGGGTCAGGCGCACCATTTCCTGAAATTCGCGCCACGCGCCGATCCGCCGCGGGACATCCCCTATGCCAAGGACAGATATCGCAATGAAACCGGTCGGTTATACGGCGTTCTTGACAGGCGTCTGGCCGACAACGAGTTCGTGGCGGGCGATTTCTACAGCATTGCGGACATGGCGATCTGGCCGTGGGCCTCGTTATGGGAAGGGCAGCAGCAGACGCTGGACGACAAGCCGCACCTTGCCCGCTGGCTGGACCAAATGGCGGCGCGGCCGGGCGTGCAGGCGGGGCGCGCGCTGCATGCCGAGCTGCGGAAGGATCCCGGCCCGAAATAGCGGGGCGTTCTGCTCGAATTACACAGAATACCCCCCGAATCTGAGCAGATCGCCTAGCCCGCGACTGGAGTGCGCGCGGGGCGTTCACATCGTGTTCACGAAGGGCTGATCGGGGCGGCGCGGCGCGCGGTAGCGCAAGGTTTCGTCAGGATTTGTCGCCTTGCCCGCCTTCATCCTCGAACGCGCCGAGGGAGGCGAACTGGAACCACAGGAAGGCGAAGAGCGCGATGGGGAAGCCGAAGGTTTCGATCTTGACCCAGAGGTCGGTCGACATCGTGCGCCAGATGATTTCGTTCGCGACGGCAAGCGCGATGAAAGCCAGCATCAGGCGGCGCGTCAGCGTCATCCATGCCTCGGGCTTGAGCGGCAGGGCGTCCGACAGGACATAGGCGAGGTAGCTTTTGCCCTGCACCAGCCCGATCCCCAGCAAGGTGGCGAAGAAGCCGTAGACCAGCGTCGTCTTCATCTTGAAGAAGCGTTCGTCGTTGAACCACCACGTGAGCGCGCCGAAGAAGACGACGATCACGGCGGTGAAGATCTGCAGGCGCGACAATTGCCCCGTCAGTTTCCACAGGATGCCCATGGCGATCAGCATGATCGGGACGAAGATGATGGTGGCGACGATGAAGCCGGAATACTCGACCCCGCCCCAGGTGAAGACCTGGTCGCGCAGGCGCAGGTAGATCACGAAGAACGCAATCGGAGGCCCGAGTTCGAGCAATTGTCGCAGGAAGGGGTTGATCTCGCGCGGGGTCTGGTCAGCCATGGGCCCCATTTAGGCACATGGCGCGGCGGGGGCAACGGCGATTGCGGGACGCGGCCCGCGAGCGGTGCAAGCATTTTCGAAAATGCTTGCCGCCTAGCCGCCGAATTCGACGATGACGGCCCCGGCAGCGATCAGGCACATCAGCGCGGCGCGGCGCGGGCCGACGGTTTCGCCCAGGAGCGCCCAGCCGAGGATCGCGGCGAAGACGGTGGAGCTTTCGCGCAGGATGGCGGCCTCGCCCACCTTGTCGAGCCGGGTGGCGAGGATGACGAAGCCGAAGGAGCCATAGGCGATGAGCGCGCCGGCGAGGCCGCGGCGCAGGAGCGGGCCCGGTTCGACCGGGTCGCGGCGCCAGCGCAGGTAGCCGATCACGGGGAAGTCGAGCGCGGTGATGAAGAAGAACCATGCGAGGAAGGTGAAGGGGTTGGGCGTGGCGCGGATGCCGTAGGCGTCCCACGTGGTATAAAGCGCAACCAGCCCGCCGGTCGCCACCGCGAACCAGAGCGCGGGCGCCAGCGTGTCGCGCGCCACGGTGATGGTGTGCAGGTTGTAGGCGGCCAGCCCGAAGATGCCCGCGAGCACGACCGCCACGCCGAGCCACTGGGTCGGCGAAAAGGTCTCGCCGAAGATCAGGTAGGCGCCGACCACGGTGAAGAGCGGCCCTGTCCCGCGCACCACCGGGTAGACCACGGTGTAGGCGCCGCGCGAGTAGGCCAGCGCCATGCCGACCTTGTAGGCGAAGTGGATGACCAGCGCGCCGAAGATCAGGATCCACTCGGTCCCTTGCGGCCATGGCACGAGAAACAGCGCCATCGGGGCCGAAAGCACGGCGAGCCAGCCGTCGATCGCGCCGCGCGTGACCCATGGGTCGTGGCGGCCCTTTTGCAGGGCACCGAAGAGCGCGTGCAGGAAGGCCGAGCAGAGCGCGAAGATCAGCGCCGCGCGGGTGCCGGCGGGCGTGCCTTCGATGGAAAGGATCAGGTCCGCGATGGCCAGCCGCCGGGGGCGCGGCCCCCGGACCCCCGAGGTATTTCGGAACCGAAGAAGGTGGGACGCGTGCTCATCGGCCGAGGTCGTGACCCGTGAGGGCGGCGGCGAAGTCCTGCGGGTCGAAGGGGGCGAGGTCGTCGATCTTTTCGCCGACGCCGATGGCGTGGATCGGCAGGCCGAACTTGTCGGCGAGTGCGACGAGGATGCCGCCGCGGGCGGTGCCGTCAAGCTTGGTCATGACGAGGCCGGTGACGTCGGCGAGTTTCTGGAACGTCTCGACCTGCGCAAGCGCGTTCTGGCCGGTGGTGGCGTCGAGGACGAGGAGCGTGTTGTGGGGGGCGTCGGGGTCCTGCTTGCGGATGACGCGGACGATCTTGGCCAGTTCCTCCATCAGGTCGGCGCGGTTTTGCAGGCGGCCGGCGGTGTCGATCATCAGAAGGTCGGCGCCGTCGCGGCGGGCCTGTTCCATGGCATCATAGGCGAGCGAGGCAGGGTCGGAGCCTTCGGGGGCCGTGAGGACCGGCACGCCGGCGCGGTCGCCCCAGACCTGCAATTGTTCGACCGCCGCCGCGCGGAAGGTGTCGCCCGCGGCGATCACCACCTTCTTGCCGGCGGCGCGGAACTGGGAGGCAAGTTTGCCGATGGTCGTGGTCTTGCCCGACCCGTTCACGCCCACCACCAGCACGACCTGCGGTTTCTGGGCGTAGAGCGGCATGGGTTTGGCGACGGGCTCCATGATGCGGGCAATCTCGTCGGCCAGGAGGCCCTTGATCTCGTCGGTGGAGAGGCGTTTGCCCATGCGGCCCTCGGCCATGTTGGCGGTCACGCGCAGGGCGGTGTCGACGCCCATATCGGCGGTGATCAGGAGCTCTTCGAGCGCTTCGAGCATGTCGTCGTCCAGCTCGCGCCGGACGACCTGGCGCGGCGCGGCGCGGCCCATGAGGCGGCCGAAGAAGCCGGGGCGTGCGGGAGCGGCCTCTTCGGCGACGGGGGTCGGGTCGGCGGCGGGTGCGGGGCGTGGCGGTTCGGGGGCCGGGGCCGGTGCGGGTTCGGGTGCCGGGACGGGCGGGAGGTCGGGTTTGGGTTCAGGGGTCGGTTCGGGTTGGGGTGCGGGGTCCGGTGTGGGCGCGGGTTGGGGTATGGGTTCGGGCGCGGGGTCCGGTGGCAGGTCGGGTTCGGGGGCCGGTGCGGGCTCCGGCGGCAGGTCGGGCGCGGGGGCCGGCTGGGGGATGTCGTCGGGTGCGGGAGGTGCGGCGGGGGCGAGATCGGGGGCCGGGGCGAGGTCGGGCTCGGGCGTGGGGGCGTGAGATACGGGGGCCGGGGCGGCGGAGGCCGGGGATGGGAGCGGATCGTCCGCGAGCGGATCGGCGGCGACGGGCGCGTCGTCGCGCGGGGTGGCGTCGGGCACGTCGGCGACCGCTTCGGAGGGCGTCTCCATCCGGTCATCGACGGGCGTGACCTCCTCTTCGACCGTTTCCTCGACCCCGCCGTCTTCGACGATCGCATCGAGCCCTTCTTCGAGGCGCGACGAGGATTTGAAGAGACGGTTTTTGAGTTTGCCAAAGAACGACATGCGCGGAGCCTTACGTGGAGCCTTCAATTCCCCTAAACCTGTTGGTGAAAATGATAAAGGGAAGAGGCATGCGTGCGAGACTTCTCCTTTTTCTCATGCTGTGGGCGGGTCCGGCATGGGCCGATCCGCGCGAGGGGTGGTGTTCGTCGGGCGAGTGGGATCACGTCATGTGCATCCGGCCGGCGCATTTCGTGCATGACACCTGCCAGGCGCTGGATTATTTCGCGCGGGCGCACGGGCTGAACCGCTATTTCTTTACCCGGCTGATCTGGCAGGAGAGTCGGTTCGATCCGAACGCCTTGAGCCCGGCGAACGCGATGGGGATCGCGCAGTTCATCCGGTCGACGGCGAAGCTGCGCGGGTTGCGCGACCCCTATAATCCGGCGGAGGCGCTGGAACACTCGGCGGAATACCTGGGCGAGATGCAGCGGCGCTACGGCAATATGGGACTGGCGGCCGTGGGGTATAACGGGGGCGAGCGGCGGGCCGAGGGGTTGATGCAGGGCGGCGGGCTGGCGCGGGAGACGATTAATTACGTGCGCATCATCACCGGGTTGACGGCCGAGACGTGGCGGGACACGCCGCCGGACAAGCTCGACCTGCGGCTCGATCCCGGCAAGGGGTTTATCGAGGCCTGCCATGCGCTGGCGCGCGGGCGGCGCCTGACCAAGCTGAAGATCACCCCGCCCGAGCCGGTGCTGAAACCGTGGGGCGTGCAGCTGGCATGGGGCACGACGCAGGCCAAGTCGAAGGCCGCGTTCCGGCGGCAGACGGCGGCCTGTCGCGGTGCGGTGAAGGGCGAGCGGGTGGATTACGTGAATGTGCGCAACCGGGTGCGCACCAAGCCCGCCTACGTGATGGCGCGGATCAGCCGGAACACGCGCAAGGCGGCGGACCGGTTCTGCAACAGCCTGCGGCGGGCGGGCTGTACCTGCGCCGTCTATTCAAACCGCCAGTAGCCCCAGCGTGAGCGCCTGAAGAGCCGCGTGGTAGGTGAGCCAGATCGCCACCCCCTGCCCCGTCCAGCGCCGGTCGAGGAAGGTCTGCTGCCCGATCAGCGCGTCCGACAGGACGAACAGCGCCGCCCCGGCGAGGATGAGCGGCAGCGCGGGCATGGGTGGCAGGGCAAGCGCGGCAAGGCCCATCGCGGCGATGATCGCCACATAGCCGATCACAGGCAGGCACAGCGGACCGGCCTGCCGCGCGAAGGCACGGCCGAGCCACAGCGCGAGGGCCACGAGGGCAATCGCCGCGAAGGCGCGCACGGGTATGGCAAGGATGGCGGGATCGGCCCCGGCGCCGGCGAAGAGCGCGATGAAGCCGATATGGGCGAGGCCGAAAGCGGCCATGCCTGCGAGGAACGGCCTTGATCCCCGGAAGGCCAGCGCGATGTCGCCGAGGGCGGCGGCGACCAGCGCCAGCGCGAGGAGCGGTGCGGCATTGAGTGCGGCCAGAAGCGCAAGCGCGAGGGTCGAGGCGCCCTTGCCCGCCGCGCGCAAAGGCCCCTCGGCGGGCGTGAGGAGCGTCAGCAGCGCAAGCGCGGCGGCGAGAGGAGCAAGGGAGAGCGCGGTGAGGTCGGGCAGCATGGGATCGGTCGGGTCGGGATGAGAGGTGGATAGCGCAGGCGGATGCGCGAGGGGTGGCGAAACCGGTCGGGTTTGTCGAAAATCCGACATGAAAACACCCAACGCCTACCGAATTTGTTAATATACTCGCGCCCATCAAACACGGTCAGACCAGAGGTGCCCCGCGTGCTGTCCCGATTGCCCCGACTGGACATGTCGATGATCCGTCCCTCCCGCATCGCGCTGTCGCGCTTTGCGCTGGCGACGCTTGTGCCGGCCTTCCTCCTGGCGGTGGCGGCGCTGGCGGGCGGTGTCTGGCCGCTGATCGCGGTCCTGTCGATGACGGCGCTGGTCGTGGCGCTGGATTACCTGATCATCGAGGAAGGCCCCAAGGAGGGCGTGGAATTCCCGGCGGAGCCGTGGCTGGCGCAGGCGCTGGCATGGGTGCATTTCGTGCTGTTGGCGCTGGGGGTCTGGGCGCTGTCGGGCGCGACCGGTCTGGGCGCGGGAGAGCGGCTTTTGTTGTTCGTGGGCCTTGGCCTCTATTTCGGGCAGGTCAGCAATTCGAACGCGCACGAGTTGATCCATGCCGGGTCGAAACGGCTGCGGCGGCTGGGCATGTGGGTCTATATCTCGATGCTCTACGGCCACCATGCCTCGGCCCATGTGCGGGTGCATCACGTGCATGTGGGCACCGAGGCCGACCCGGCCAGCGCCGAGGTGGGCGAGAGTTTCTATGCCTATGCGCGGCGGGCCTGGGTCGACGGGTTCCGCGCCGGGTACGAGGCCGAGCAGGACCTGACCGCGCGCGGGACGAAGCGGCGGCTGAACCCTTACGTCGCCTATGTGGGCGGCGCGGTGGGGATGCTGGCGCTGGCGGGCGCGATCGGCGGGTTCGGCGGCGTTCTGGCGCTGCTTGGGCTGGCAGGATACGCGCAGGTGCAGCTTCTGATGTCGGATTACGTGCAGCATTACGGGCTGCGCCGCAAAACGCTGCACGGCACCACGCTGGAGCCCGTGGGGCCGCAGCATTCGTGGAACGCCCCGCACTGGTATTCGAGCGCGCTGATGATGAACGCGCCGCGCCATTCCGATCACCACGTGCATCCCGGCAAGGGATATGCCGACCTGCAGCTGGAAGACGAGACGCCGATGCTGCCTTATTCCCTGCCCGTCATGGCCACGCTGGCGCTGTGGCCTGCGGGCTGGCGCAAGGTGATGGACTGGCGCGTCGTCTACTGGACCTGAACGCGCGGGAAATCGCCGCCGCGCGCGGGGATGTGACTGGCCGGGCGGGCGGCTCTCTGTCAGGATCGGCGGCATGAGACACGCGCTTCTGACCGCCCTTCTTCTCGCCACGCCCGCGACTGCCCAGACGCCGATGACGGCGGAGGAGTTCGAGGCCTACACCACCGGCAAGACGCTCTATTTCGGCAGCCGGGGACAGGCCTACGGGGCCGAGGAATACCTCGACAACCGGCGGGTGCGGTGGTCCTTCCTCGACGGCAAGTGCAAGGAGGGCATCTGGTACGAGGAAGCGGGGCTGATCTGCTTTGTCTACGAGGACCGGCCCGAGCCGCAATGCTGGAGTTTCGTGAAGACGGGCGACCGGCTGACGGCACTGTTCCAGGACGAGCCGGGCAATACCGAGCTTTACGAGGCGCGGCAGAGCGACGAGCCGATGATGTGCCTTGGCCCCGATGTGGGCGTCTGACCCGCCCTAGTCGGGCAAGTCCCCGCACTCGAGCGCAGTAGCGAAGGAGCCGCGCCCGGCATGCGCGCCAAGGTCGCGCTGGGTGATGTCCGAGCCATCGAAAGTCAGGGCCAGCACACGGCGCCAGTCGGCGGAGGCGACGATCATTTCCGGCCCCGCGCCGCAGTCGCGCAGGCCGCCGGCGATGTCGACCTCGCCGATGCGGTGGTTGGTGACGCCGGGCAGTGCGCCCACGGGCGCCAGCGTCACGGTCGCGCCGTCGGCGGCATAGCGCCAGATGCGCAGGGTCTTGGCGAGGTGCGGGCGGTCGACATAGGCGATCTCTGCCACGCCGTCGCCGTCGAGGTCGCCTGCCCCCACCACCGCCAGCCAGCGGAACCGGGTGCCGATGAAGGGTGTGGCGGCGCGCAGGGCCAGCACGTCGCCAAAGATGCCATAGACCGCCAGCCGCGCGCCCTGCCGTTCGTGGCTTTCCACCACGATCACCTCCGCCTTGCCGTCGCCGTCAAGATCGGCAAGGCGCGGCGCGGTGTCTTCGAACACGATCGTGTCGGGCCAGCGCAGGCGCAGGACGCGGCCATCGGCGCGCACCACTTCGAGCGCGGCATTTTCCACGTCGTCACCGAGGACCCCGTGGGGATAGCGCGTGGTGGGTTCCGCATAGCGGGCCTCAACCGGGTCGGAGGCCGCCAGACCGGGTGCAACGGCCGCCAGCGACACCGCCAGCCACAGGCCCGGACGGCAGAGCGCGCGGCGGGCCCGCGCGGGCCACGGGCGCGACGGCTGGCGCCGCGCCTTCATCATCAGATCTGCTTTTCGGGCATCTGCACGACCAGCCCGTCCAGCGCGTCGGTGACCTTCAACTGGCAGGTCAGACGCGAGCGGGTTTCGTCGGGCTCATAGGCGAAATCGAGCATGTCGACTTCCATGTCTTCCTTGGCGGGCAGTTTCTCCACCCAGTCGGGATGCACGTAGACGTGGCAGGTCGAACAGGCGCAGGCGCCGCCGCAATCGGCCTCGATGCCGGGGATGTTGTTGTCCCGCGCGCCTTCCATGACGGTCAGGCCGTTCTTGACCTCCACCACGTGCTCGGTGCCGCCATGTTCGATATAAGTGATCTTTGCCATCGTCAGCCTCATTGCTCCTCAACTCGCACAGAGGTGTAGCCTTCGCACGGAAAAGTCCAGCCCTTGGCGGGGCGCGGTGCGTGTTCTATATTCGTTCTCATGCCCGCGACCGGAGACCCGATGACCCCCGCCCCGCATCACCGCCCCGATCTGCACTGGCCGCGTCCGCCCTCGTGCCTGCGCGCGGACCAGCTGGACCTGCCGCCGAACGGCGCGCGGGTCTGCGTGGCGGGGCTGGTAATCCTGCGGCAACGGCCGGGCACGGCGAAGGGCGTGATCTTCATCACCCTCGAAGACGAGACCGGCGTGGTGAACGTGATCGTCTGGCGCAAGCTGTACGAACGGTTCCGCCGCGCGGTGATCGCCGGGCGCTGCCTGAGGGTCACGGGCCGGATCCAGCGCGAGGGCGGCGTGTGCCACGTGATCTCGGAAGTGATCGAGGACATCTCGCCGATGCTCGACCGGCTGCTCGACCCGGAAGACACACTTTCCGAGAGCCTCGGATAATCCCTTTCTGGAAAGCCTAAACCGCGTTAAATTCCTTGCAAAAATCGCGCGAGGCTTCGAGCATGCACCGCCCGCCAACCCTGTCCATCGTGGCGCTGGCCATACTGGTCTACACCACGGGATGTCAGCCTGTCGTGGCGCCCGAGGACGGGCCGCCGCCCGCCCTGCCCCTGTCGGCGGGGTATATCCTGCCGCCCGAAGGCGCGGCCGAGGGCACCTGCTGGGGCCGCGCGCTGGTGCCCGCGATCATCCAGACCGTGACCGAACAGGTGAACCGCTCCCCCACCGTGCTGAACCCCGACGGCAGCGTGATGCGCGCCGCGACCTATGACACGGTGGTGCGGCAGGAGATCCTGCGCGAACGCGGCGAACACGCGTTCGAGGCGGTCTGCGAGAACGCCCTGACACCCGAACTGGTGGGATCGCTGCAGCGCGCGCTGCAGGCGCGCGGCGCCTATGTCGGCGACATCACCCAGCGCATGGACTGGCCCACGCGATCCGCGCTGAAGACCTACCAGCGCACCACCGGCCCCGACAGCGACATCCTGTCGATCGACCTTGCGCGCAGCCTCGGCCTTGCCGCCGTCGACCGCGCGACGCTCGACTGACGCACCACATCCCCGCCCTGCAATGAAAAAGGGCGCCCGGACCATGTCCGCGCGCCCCGAAATCCACATGAGTGGGGGTCTGGATCAGCCGTCGTCGAGGCCAAGCGCCACGAAGCGCGGCTCGTTGGCGCGACGCACCAGCAGCAGGAGCGATTTGCGGCCCGCCTCGCGCGCCTCGTCGATCCGGGTGTTGAGGTCCGCCAGTTCCGCAACCTTCTGCTGGCCCGCCTCGGTGATGACGTCACCGGCGCGCAGGCCCTTTTCATAGGCCTGGCTGTCCTCGTCGACATCGGTCACGACGAGGCCGGTAACCTTGTCGCCCAGTTCCAGCTGCTCGCGCAGCTCGTCGGTCATCTCGGACAGGGAGAGGCCAAGGATGTCGGCGGTGGCCGGTCCCTGGTTCTCGTCCTCGGCCTCGGGCACCGGCATGGAGGCGTTCACCGCCTCTTCCCGGCGGCCCAGCGTGACCTTGACCGTTTCGGTCTGGCCGTTGCGCAGGATGGTGACGCGCACGGTCTTGCCCACGGGGCTGTTGCCCACGGTGCGGACGAGGCCGCGGGTGTCCTCGACATCGACGCCGTCGAAGGTGAGGATGACGTCGCCGGTCAGGATGCCGGCATCCTTGGCCGGGCCGTCGGGCACGTTCGACACCATCGCGCCGCGCGCCTCGTCAAGGCCGTCGATCGCCTCGACCATGTCGTCGGTCACGTCCTGGATCGACACGCCCAGCCAGCCGCGACGGGTTTCGCCGTATTCCTTCAGCTGGTCGATCACGCGGGTCACCACGTTCGACGCCATCGAGAAGCCGATGCCGATCGAGCCACCGGTGGGCGACAGGATCGCGGTGTTCACGCCGATCACCTCGCCGTTCATGTTGAACAGCGGCCCGCCCGAGTTGCCGCGGTTGATGGCGGCGTCGGTCTGGATGTAGTCGTCATAGCTGCCCGACAGGGCGCGGTTGCGCGCCGACACGATCCCGGCCGAGACCGAGAAGCCCTGCCCCAGCGGGTTGCCCATCGCGATCACCCAGTCGCCCACGCGGGCGGTGTCGCTGTCGCCGAAGGGCACGAAGGGCAGCGCGCGGTCTGCTTCGACCTTCAGGAGCGCGAGGTCGGTGTTGGGGTCGGTGCCGACCAGTTCGGCGGGCAGTTCGTCGCCGTTGAAGAACTCGATCAGAATCTCGTCGGCGTTCTCGATGACGTGGTTGTTGGTCACCACGTAGCCGTCTTCGGAGATGACAAAGCCCGATCCCAGCGCCGAGGACCGGCGCGGGCGCTGGCCGTCGGGGCCGTTGCGATCACGGAAGTCGCGGAAGAAATCCTCGAACGGGGAGCCATCGGGCACCACGCCGCGCGGTGTCGCGTCGCGGGCGACGGTGGTGGAGGTGGTGATGTTGACGACCGACGGGCTGATCGCTTCGGCGAGGTCGGCGAAGCTTTCATGGGTGCCGCGCGCGGCGACGTCGGCTGCCGAGCCGAAGACCATCAGCACGGACACGGCCATCGCGCCGACCACCGCGGTGATCCGGCGCGCAGGCCGCATAATGAGGGTTTGGTTGTCAGGGTGCACTCTCTCGAACTCCTCTGGTGACTTTTGGGCGCTTTGGTTTTTCAAGGATAATAGCGCCATGGCATGCAACGTCGATACAGGATGTGACCGTCAGGCCACAAACCCTGAAATGATCGCTCACCGCATAGTGAAACGGGCGCGGACCGGCGCCGGGTTCGGCGCCGAAAAGCGCCTTTACCGTCGCGCATTTTCACGAATCCGAGAGGTGGAACGCGGCCTAGACGAAGAGGAAATCGGCCACCGTGAGGGGAATCACCCCGTCGAGCTCCACCGCGAAATCGGCGATTCCATCGCCGTTGGCATCCGCCTCGACCCGCGTGACGCCGCCTGTCACCTCGAACCGGACATCGCCGGCGGTGTTGGTGAAGGCCGCGCCGCCGATGAACTGGCCGGTTTCGAAGAAGACCAGCGTATCGTCGGCGGCCACGAAATCGACGATGGTTTCGGTCAGGATGGTGGTCGGACTGGCATCGTCGAACATGTACCAGAACTCGTCCGCGCCTGCGCCGCCGAACAGCCGGTCGATCCCGCGATCGCCGATCAGGGTGTCGTCGCCCGCGTCGCCGCGCAGCACATCGCGCCCGCCGTCGCCGAGGATCCAGTCATCCCCCGCGCCACCGCGCACCGAATCCGGGCCGTTGGTGCCGTCGAAGCTGTCGTTACCGGCATCGAGCGCGATTAGTCCGGTCATCGACGCGCCGGGGTCGTCACTGACGACCGAGTCGTCGCCCTGCCCGGTCGACAGGAACCCCGTGAACGAACCGTCGAGCGTGACGGTATCCGCGCCCACGCCGAGGAGTATGTCGCCGGACGCGGTGCCGCCCGAGAAGATGTCGAAATCGTCGTCGCCGCGCCAGAGGTCCATGATGTTGGCGTGGAAGGTGCCGGTGCCCGAGACCTCGACATTCTCGCGCCCCTGCCCGCCGATGATGACCTGCGAGGTGACGCTGCCGCCCGAGAAGATTTCAAGGTCGCGCAGGCCGTATTCGCAGAACAGGACGCTGCCTTCGAACGCGCCGTACACGTATACCGCGCCTTCGATGTAGAGATCGCCCATCATGTCCGAGATGATGGTGAACGCGGTGTCTTCGTAGACTTCGACCAGCGCGCCGAACGTGCCCGAAGCGAGGTCGAGCGTCAGCGATCCGTCGTAGATTCCGAAGGTGCCGGTGCCGTCGGCGGTGCCCTGCAGCACGGTGTCGCCGAAGATGTCGATGTCGTTCGTGCCCGTGGCGAGGTGGTTGCCGACGACGATGCGTTCGTTGACCGTGCCGCCGCCAAGCGACGCGCCGTCGGTCAGCGTCAGGTCATCCCCTTCGACCACCAGCCTGCCGTTCGACGAAAGGCCGGTGAAGCTGAACGCGCCGGCGGTGTTGTCGATAGCAAGCGAGAAAAGCTCTACCCCCGACACGTGCAGATCGTTGCCGGACGTGAAGGTCGTGGGCGTGCTGGTACCCGTGTCGGTAAATCCGCTGTCGCCCAGGGCCAGCGTCAAGGTATCGAGAAATCCAAGTCGCGTCGTGTTCGTCAGATTTGCCATGCTGCCCGGTGCCCCCGTCTGTCCCACGCGCGGCAGGGTGCCGCAGGGTCAACGCTATGACGTTGTGGCGGGTCTGTCCAAGGAAAGTCGGGCGGGCGCGCGGATCAGGCGGTGGCGATCCAGACGAGCGCGACGCCCGAGGCGAGCGCCACGAGGCCCATCAGGCGCCGCTGGTCGAGCGGCAGGGTGCGCAGGGCTTCGAGCAGTTGTTCGACAAGCGAAGGGGCCAGTGCGTACACCAGCCCCTCGACAATCAGCACCAGCCCGAGGGCCAGAAGCGCGGTTTCGATCATTCCGCCGGGGCCGCGCCACGCGGCTGGTCGGATTTGAGGTAGTCGAAGAATTCGCTGTCGGGCGACAGCACCATCGTCGAGTTCCCTTCGCGCAGGGAGCGCTGGTAGGCGGTGAGCGAGCGGTAGAATTCGAAGAATTCAGCGTCCGCCCCGAAGGCCTCGGCGAAGATGCCGTTGCGTTCGGCGTCGGCCTCACCGCGGATGATCTCGGCCTGCCGGTTGGCGTCCGACACCAGTTCCACGACCGTCCGGTCGGCGGTGGCACGGACCCGCTGCGCGGCCTCGTTACCGCGGGCGCGTTCGTCGGTCGCTTCGCGCTCCCGCTCGGCGCGCATCCGTTCGAAGGTGGCGTCGAGGTTCTCGCGCGGCAGGTCGGTGCGTTTCAGGCGCACGTCGATGACTTCGAGGCCGAGGTTCTCGGCCTCCTCGATCGCGCCGTTGCGGATGCGCAGCATCAGCGCCGCCCGGTCCGACGACAGGATGTCGTTGGAGGAAACCGAACCCAGCACTTCGCGCAACTCGTTCCGCAGGATGCCGTCGAGCCGCCGTTCGGCCGCCAGTTCGCCACCCGTACCCACGGCCTGGCGGAACTGTTCGACATCGGCGATCCGGTAACGCGCGAAGGCGTCGACCACCAGCCGCCGGTCATCCAGCGGCGTGACTTCGAGCGGGTCGACATCGCGGCTGAGGATCCGGTCGTCGTAGCGCACGACTTCCTGGATCAGCGGGATCTTGAAGGCGAGGCCCGGCTCTTCCTTGACCGACACGACGCGGCCGAATTGCAGGACCAGCGCCTTCTGACGTTCGTCGACGATGAAGACCGCCGACAGGGCCGCGACAAGGACGACGGCCACGAGGATTACAAGATAGCGCATCAGTTGCCTCCTTGGCCGGCGTTGCGGCGCAGCTCGTTGAGCGGCAGGTACGGCACGACGCCCTGGCCGCCGCCGCCCTGTTCGTCGAGGATGATCTTGTCGACGCGGCCCAGAACCTGTTCCATCGTCTCGAGGTACAGACGCTTGCGGGTCACTTCGGGGGCCTTCTGGTATTCTTCGAGGACCGAGGTGAAGCGCGACGCCTCACCCTGCGCCTCGTTCACCACCTGCGCGCGGTAGGCTTCGGCCTGTTCCAGCACCTGCGCCGCTTCACCGCGGGCCTCGGCCAGCACCTTGTTGGCGTAGGCGTCGGCGACGTTCTGCAGACGGTCACGCTCCTGCTCGGCGGCCTGGACGTCGCGGAAAGCGTCGATCACGGGTTCCGGCGGGTCGGCCTTGTCGAAGTTGACCCGGATCACGTTCACGCCCGCGTCGTAGCTGTCGAGCGTCAGCTGGATCAGGTCGGTCAGGCGGGCGGCGATGACGCCGCGGTCCCGGTTGAGGATCGGGGCCAGTTCGGATTGCGCGATGATCTCGCGCATCGCCGATTCCGCCACCGCGTCGATCGTGGCGCGCGGATCGCGGAGGTTGAACAGGAACTTGGCCGGGTCGTTGATGTTCCAGACGACCTGGAAGTCGATGTCGACGATGTTCTCGTCCCCGGTCAGCATCAGGCCCGCATCCGAGCCGCGCGCGCCGACGCCGATTTCCTCGGTCCGTTCCGAGGTCACCGGCACGACTTCCGCCGTGACCAGCGGCCAGGGCGCGAAATTGAGGCCGGGATTGCCGGTCGAGGAATACTCGCCCAGGAACAGTTCGACCGACTGTTCTTCGGGCCTGACGGTATAGAACGAGGCAAGCAGCCACAGGATCAGCGCCGCGAGGATGCCGAGCCCGACGGTGCCACGGGTCAGCGCGGGGCCACCGCCGCCGCCGGGACCACCGGCGCCGCCGCGTCCCTGCCCGCCGCGACCGCCCATCAGGACGCGCAGCTGTTCCTGGCCTTTCTTGACCAGTTCGTCGATTTCGGGGATTTGCGGGCCCTGATCGCCGGGCCCACGCCCGCCGCCACCATTATTGCCGCCACCGCCCGAGCCGCGATTGCCGCCGCCCGAACCGCCAGAGCCTCCGCCCCAGGGGCCGTTATTTCCTGCCATTGTCGTCCTCTTGTGGAGATGCATGGGTATGTTGCGTCATAACCTGTGGACGCGGGAATGAAAATCAAGCCGTGCGGACCGGGTGTCGCATGGTGACGATTTCCTCGCTCATGGTCGGGTGGACCGCACATGTTGCGTCGAACTGCTCTTTCGTGGCGCCCATCTTGATCGCGATTCCGGCGAGTTGGATCATCTCGCCCGCCTCGGGCGCGACGATGTGGCAGCCCAGCACGCGGCGCGTGTCCTTGGCGACGATCAGTTTCATCAACACGCGTTCGTGACCGTCGGCGAAGGCTTCGCGCATGGGGCGGAAGGAGGTGCAGTAGACCTCGATCTCGCCCTGCGCCATCGCCTGTTCCTCGGTCAGTCCGACGGTGCCCAGTTCGGGCCGGGTGAAGACGGCCGACGGGATCAGGTCATGATCCACCGGCGTCGGGTTGCCCTTGAACACCGTTTCGACGAACGCCATGCCCTCGCGGATGGCGACGGGCGTAAGTTGCACGCGGCCGGTCACGTCGCCGATGGCGTAGATCGAGGGCACCGCCGTCTGGCTGTATTCATCCACCTCGATCGAGCCATTGCGGGCCAGTTTCACGCCCACCTCTTCAAGGCCCATATCGGCGGTGTTGGGCGCGCGGCCAGTGGCGAAGAAAACCTTGTCGAACACGCCTTCCTCGCCGTTGCCCGCCTTGACCCAGACCGGGCCGTCCGGGGCGGCGCCATCGGTGTCCGCATGCGCGACGGTTTCGACCATTTCACGGTCCGCACCCATCGCGGCGTCGGAATCGGTGAGCGTGATCGAGCCGTGATCGCTGTTGGCGGGGGCCATTTCGAGGATGTTGGCGCCGGTGTGGATCTCGATCCCGCGCCGGGCCATGGCGTCGGCCACGAGACCGCGCGCCTCGTCATCGAAGCCGCGCAGGATCTGCGCGCCGCGGTAATACATCGTCACGTCGACGCCGAGACCGTTGAGGATGCAGGCGAACTCGCAGGCGATGTAGCCGCCGCCGATGATTAGGATCTTCTTCGGCAGGTTTTCGAGGTGGAAGATGTCGTCGGACACGAGGCCCAGATCGGCATTGGCGAGGTCGGGGCGCACGGGGCGGCCGCCGGTGGCGACAAGGATATGCTTGGCGCTTTTGCGGGTGCCGTCGGCCAGTTCGACCGTGTGGGCATCGACCAGCCGCGCGCGCTGGTCGAAGGTTTCGACGCCCGACCGCGACAGGATCGAGCGATAGACCTCTTCCAGCCGGTCAAGCTCGGCCGCCATCTTGCCGTGGAAAGCGGGCCAGTCGAACGGGCCCTGCTCCATCGCCCAGCCATAGGCCTTGGCCTCTTCCACCGCCTCGGGATAGCCGGAGGCGAAGACCATCAGCTTCTTGGGCACGCAGCCGCGGATCACGCAGGTGCCGCCATAGCGGCTTTCCTCGGCCAGCGCGACCTTCGCGCCTGCCTCGCTTGCCGCCACGCGGGCCGCGCGCACGCCGCCCGATCCTCCGCCGATCACGAAGAGGTCGTAATCAAATGCCATCTGTCACCTGTTCAGTCTGCAAGGTCGGAGAAGAGATTGTCGCTTTCGACGAAATCCAGACGTTCCTCTTCCACCGTGCCCGCGTTGATGTCGCGCAGTTCGACCCGACCGTCGCCGAACCCGATCACCACGATGTCGCAGATATCGATGAAGAGCCCGTTTTCAACCACGCCCGGCATCTGGTTGAGAACCATCGCCAGCTGGCGCGGGTTGCCGATGCGCTTGAGGTGGCAGTCGAGGATGTAATTGCCCTCGTCCGTCACGAAGGGCGCATCGCCGTTCATGCGCAGGGTGGTGTTGCGGCCCAGAACGTCCATCTGGATCAGCGTTTCCTCGACCAGCGCCTTGGTGGTCTGCCAGCCGAAGGGGATGACCTCGCACGGCAGGGGGAACGCGCCCAGCGTTTCGACCTCCTTGCCGATATCGGCGATCACGACCATCTGGTCCGACGCCGTCGCCACGATCTTTTCCTGCAAGAGCGCCCCGCCGCCGCCCTTGATGAGGTTCAGGTCGCCGTCGAATTCGTCGGCCCCGTCGATGGTGAGGTCGAGCCAGCGCGCCTCGTCGAGGCTGACCACCTCGATCCCCACTTCGCGCGCCAGCGCCGCGGTGCGGGTCGAGGTCGGCACGCCTTTGAACTTGAGCCCCTCCTGGCGCACCATCTCGCCCAGGCAGCGGACCAGCCACGCGGCGGTCGAGCCGGTGCCGAGCCCCACGCGCATCCCCGATTCCACGAGGTCGGCGGCGCGTTTGGCGGCCACGAACTTGGCCTTGTCGATGGGCGAGAGGTCTCCGGTCATGCTCTGCTCCGCGGTTCGGGTTGCGGGCTTATACGGGCTTTGCCACGGGCCGCCAACTGCTTGGCGCCCAGTTAGCACTGTTTCCGGGCCGGAGACAAAAAAAACCGCCGCACAGCGTGGGGCGCTGGCGGCGGAGAGGTGAGCAATCGCCCGTGTGGGACCCTTGAGACCCGGAAATCGGCATTGCGGAAGGCAGATCCGGAATGCGAGGCCGCGCGGACAGGCAGTGTTGCGCGGGCATGACGCTTGGGGAGCGCCACGGGGTCAAGGCACGGGGATGCAGGCAGAAAGGGTCAGAGAACCGGCAGGTAGAGCGCGGCGAGCAGCATCACGGTCAGTGCGGCGGCGCCGGCGGCATCCTCGATCAGGGTGGACCGGCTGCGGCGGAGGGTAGTTTTGACTTGGGCGTACATTGTTGGTGACCTGCTCTCGATCATGTTTGTTGCTTATTTGTTCTCATACGGGAAACGGTCTGTAAAGAACTTTTTGAGAACATTTGCGAACAAAATGACAATGGAGCGATCAACCCACTGAAATCAAACGGATCGCCCGATCCTGTTCCATCAGCCACAAAAGAACACGCGCGGCGCGGCCACGGGTCGTGTCGAGCGTGGGATCCTGTTCCAGCAGCGCGCGGGCATCGGTCTGCGCGGTGGCCATCAGGCCGGCCTGCCGTTCCAGATCGGCGATGCGGAACCGGGGCAGGCCCGATTGCGCCGTGCCGATCAGGTCGCCCGCGCCGCGCATCTCGAGATCGGTTTCGGCGATGCGGAAGCCGTCCTCGGTCTCGCGCATGATCTTGAGCCGTTTCTCGCCCGCCTCCGACAAGGGCGCCTGGTAGAGCAGCAGGCAGGTGGAGGCCTGGTCGCCGCGCCCGACCCGGCCCCGCAACTGGTGCAATTGCGCGAGGCCAAAGGATTCGGCGCGTTCGATCACCATGATCGTGGCGTTGGGCACGTTCACGCCGACCTCGATCACCGTGGTGGCGACCAGCACCGCCGTCTCGCCCCGCTGGAAGGCCGCCATGGCGGCATCCTTGTCGGCGGGCGGCATCTGGCCGTGCACGAGGCCCACATGGCCTTCGCCCAGGGCCGCGCGCAGGCGTTTGAACCGCTCTTCGGCGGCGGTCATGTCGACGACCTCGCTTTCCTCGACCAGCGGGCAGACCCAGTAGGCCTGCCGCCCCTCCTCGATCGCCTTGCGGAGCCGCGCGACCACGTCCTCCATCCGGCTGGTGGGGACAAGCGCGGTGGTGATCGGTTTGCGGCCGGGCGGTTTTTCGTCAAGGATCGACACGTCCATGTCGCCGTATTGCGCGAGGCTGAGCGAGCGCGGGATCGGCGTGGCCGTCATCACCAGCACGTCCGCCGCCGCCCCCTTGCGGCCCAGTTCCAGCCGCTGGCGCACGCCGAACCGGTGCTGTTCGTCGACGATGGCAAGCCGCAGGTCGGCAAAGGCCACGTCCTGCTGGAACACCGCATGGGTGCCGACCAGAAGCTGGATATCGCCGCGTTCGAGTGCCGCGAGCTTCGCGCGCCGCTCCGCCCCCTTGTCGCGCCCCGTGAGGATTTCGAGTACCACGCCCGCCGCCTCGGCCAGCGGTTGCAGCCCTTCGAGGTGCTGACGCGCGAGGATTTCGGTCGGCGCCATCAGCACGGCCTGACCGCCGGCCTCGACCGCCGTCAGCATCGCCATCAGCGCCACCAGCGTCTTTCCCGCGCCCACGTCGCCCTGCAACAGGCGGTTCATGCGGCGCTCGCTCGCCATGTCCTCGGCAATCTCCGCAATCGCGTGGGTCTGGGCATCGGTCGGCTGATAAGGCAGGCTTTTCAGCACCTTGCGCTGCAAAGCTCCGGTACCGCGTGAAGGCTGGCCCTTGCCGCTGCGGTGGCCGCGACGGGCCAGCGCGAGGGTCATCTGGTGGGCGAGAAACTCGTCATAGGCCAGCCGCTGCCGCGCCGGGTGCTCGGCCGATATGTCGGCAAGCCGCGCGGGCGCGTGGGCCTGACGGACCGCATCGGCCCAGCCGGGCCAGCCTTTCGACGCGACCAGCGGCGCGTCGATCCATTCGTCCAGACCGTCGGGCAGCCGGGCCAGCGCGCTTTGCATCGCCTTGTAGATCCCGCGCTGGGTCACGCCCGAGGTCAACGGGTAGACCGGTTCGAACGCTGGCATCTCGCCCGCCTCTTCGGGGCGCAGCATGTAGTCGGGGTGCACCATCTGGGCGATCCCGTCGAACAATTCCACCCGGCCCGACACGACGCGGCGCTGGCCGGTGGGCAATTGCCGGGACAGGTAATCGCCGCGGGCGTGGAAAAACACCAGTTCGAACGAGGTCTCGGCATCCTCGACCGTGACGCGGTAGCGCCCGCCCTTGCTGCGCGGCGGCACATGCGCGCCGATCGTGACCTCGACCGTCAGGACGGCGGGAAGGTCAGCGCCGCGGATCGTGGGGCGGCGCGCGCGGTCGATCCCAGAATGCGGCAGCGTCAGGATCAGGTCGCGCGGCTTGGTCACGCGCAGGTTTTCATAGGCCTTCGCCGTCTTCGGCCCGATTCCTTCCAACGTGTCGAGCCCCGCGAAGAGCGGGAACAGGACCGGCGGGCGGCCTTTCGGAGCCTCGGTGGTCATGCGTCCCCGATCAGCGCGAGCCAGCCGTCTTCATCGAGCGTCTCGATGCCCAGATCGGCGGCCTTTTTCGCCTTGGACCCGGCACCGGGACCGGCGACGAGGATGTCGGTCTTGGCGGACACCGAGCCCGAGACCTTGGCGCCGAGCGCCTCGGCCCGCGCCTTGGCCTCGGCCCGCGTCATGCGTTCGAGCGTGCCGGTGAAGACGACGGTCTTGCCCGCGACGGGGCTGCCGGAGGTGTCGGGGGCGGTGGCTTCCTCGATCGTCAGGTGCGCGACGAGGCGGTCGATGGCGGCGCGTTCGCGCGGTTCGTTCAGCGTGGTGACAAGGCTTTGGGCCAGCACCTGCCCCACCCCGTCGATGCCCACGAGGTCGTCCCATGCGGGGCCGGGTTCGGCCGCCTCGGCCATGGCCGCGATCAGCGCGTCCCACGTGCCGTAATGGGTGGCGATCAGGTTGGCCGTCTGCTCGCCCACGTGGCGGATGCCGAGCGCAAACAGGAACCGGCCGAGCGGCACGGTACGGGCGGCGTCGATCGCGTCGAAGAGGTTGGAGGCCGATTTCTCGCCCCAGCCCTCGCGGTTCTTCAGCTGTTGCAACCCGCTGCCGTAGCGGTCGCGCAGGGTGAAGATGTCGGCGGGTTCGGAAATCCAGCCATCGGCGTGGAATTGTTCGACCTGCTTGGCACCCAGCCCATCGATGTCGAAGGCGGCGCGGGAGACGAGATGTTTCAGCTTTTCAACCTGTTGCGCGGGGCAGATCAGGCCGCCCGAGCAGCGCCGCACGGCATCGCCCGGTTCGCGCGGCGCGGGGCTGCCGCAGCGCGGGCAGGTATCTGGAAAGACGAAGGGTTCGGCGCCCTCGGGGCGTTCGGCGAGGTTGACGTCGGCCACCTTGGGGATGACGTCGCCGGCGCGGTAGACCTGCACGAGGTCGCCGACCCGGATGTCCTTGCCGTCGCGGATGGGGGCGCCGTTCGAATCGCGGCCCGCGATGTAATCCTCGTTGTGCAGCGTCGCGTTCGACACGACGACGCCGCCCACGGTCACCGGGGTCAGGCGCGCGACGGGGCTGAGCGCACCGGTGCGGCCCACCTGGATGTCGATGGCTTCGAGCCGCGTCCAGGCCAGTTCGGCGGGAAACTTGTGCGCGATGGCCCAGCGGGGCGTGGTGGAGCGCAGGCCGAGCCGCGCCTGAAGCGCGAGGTCGTCGACCTTGTAGACGACGCCGTCGATGTCATAGCCGAGGCCCGCGCGGTCGGTCGCGATCTGGTCGTAATGGGCGAGGATGTCGTCGAGCGTGTCGCAGCGGCGGGTGCGCGGGTTGGTCTGGAACCCCAGCGAAGCGAGCCGGGCGAGCGCGTTCATCTGCGTGTCGGCCAGCGGTTCCGACACCTGCCCCCAGGCATAGGCGAAGAACCTCAGCGGGCGCGCGCGGGTGATCGCGCTGTCGAGCTGGCGCAGCGACCCGGCGGCGGCGTTGCGCGGGTTGGCGAAGGGTTTCGCCCCGGCCTCTGCCTGCCGGGCGTTGAGCGCGGCGAAATCGGCGTGGCTCATGTAGACCTCGCCCCGCACTTCGAGGATGTCGGGCGCGCCGTCGAGCGTTTCGGGAATGTCGTCGATGGTGCGGGCATTGGCGGTCACGTTCTCGCCCACGCGGCCATCGCCGCGGGTGGCCGCCTGCACCAACTTGCCGGATTCGTAGCGCAGCGACAGCGACAGCCCGTCGATCTTGGGCTCGGCGGTGAAGGCGAGCGGCGCATCGTCGTCAAGGCCGAGATACCGCCGGATCCCGGCGATGAACTCGGCCACGTCATCGCGATCGAAGGCGTTGGCAAGCGACAGCATGCGTTCGGCATGTTCGACCTTGGCAAAACCGTCCGAGACGGGCGCGCCGACCTGGTCGGTGGGGCTGTCGCTGCGCTTGAGGTCGGGAAAGGCGGCTTCAATCGCGGCGTTGCGTCGTTTCAGCCGGTCATATTCGGCATCGCTGATATCGGGCGCGTCGTCGCGGTGATAGGCGAGGTTGGCCGCACCAAGCGCTTCGGCAAGCCGCGCGAGTTCCGCCCGTGCCGCCGCCTCGTCCATCCCTGCGATGTCGGGAAATTCGTCTGACATTGCCGCCCCCGGTTCGGTCCCCGCGTCGCGACAAGTGTTATTGCGCCCGCCCGGTCAGGTCCAGCACCGGGCGGACGGGATCGGGTCAGGCGCCGACGGCGAACCGGGGCGACTCCTCTACCGGTTCGGGATCGCGCAGGACGTAGCCGCGGCCCCAGACGGTTTCGATGTAATTGTCCCCGCCCGTCGCCTCGCTCAACTTCTTGCGCAACTTGCAGATGAACACGTCGATGATCTTGAGTTCGGGTTCATCCATGCCGCCGTAGAGGTGGTTGAGGAACATCTCCTTGGTGAGCGTCGTGCCCTTGCGCAGGCTCAGCAGCTCGAACATCTGGTATTCCTTGCCGGTCAGGTGCACCGGCTTGGAATCCACCGTCACCGTTTTGGCGTCGAGGTTGACCGACACCCGCCCGGTATTGATGATCGACTGCGAATGGCCCTTGGACCGGCGAATGATCGCGTGGATGCGCGCGATCAGTTCCTCGCGGTGGAAGGGTTTGGTCAGGTAGTCGTCGGCACCGAAGCCGAAGCCCTTGATCTTGTTCTCTGTATCGTCGGAGCCCGACAGGATCAGCGTGGGCGTATCGATCCGCGCCATGCGCAGTTGCCGCAGCACTTCGTGACCGTTCATGTCCGGCAGGTTCAGGTCGAGCAGGATCAGGTCGTAATCGTAGAGCTTGGCAAGATCGATCCCTTCCTCACCGAGGTCGGTGGCGTAGACGTTGAGGTTGGCATGCGTGAGCATCAGTTCGATGCTTTTCGACGTTGCCGGGTCGTCTTCGACCAAAAGGACGCGCATCTATTCTCTCCAAAATGTGTTTGTTTCGCAAACACAGTCGCCAAGAAAAGTTAATCAGCGGTTACTGTCCCTGAACAAATACTGAAACAACTTAAAGTTGTCTATACTTTTGCAGCGCGGTCGTCTTCAGGGCCTCTTCCCCGTGTTCGGCGGCAAGCCCCACCCACTCGGCAAATTCGTCGGCGCTGATGTCGTAGGTCCTGAGCGCCTCTTCCTGCGTCATCAGCCCGTAGAGCACCCCGCGGATCACCGCGGCCTTGCGCGAGGCGACCCATCGTCGCGTGTCGGGCGGGGGCAGGTCCGCACGGGTCATTACCGAGCCATCGGGCAACGTCACGGCGCGCGGCCCTTCGACTTTCTTCAGAAACATCACCGGTCCCTCTCGTTGGCGTGCAGGGGTTGTCGCGGCTCGCGCTTAACGACCGGTGAAACGACACCTTGAGAGTGTGTCGGATTTTCATATATTGCCGGGGTTCCCCTAGGACCCGTGGAGACCCCGCCCATGCCGCTTGACGCGCGCCTCAATTCGCTTGGATTTGCCAAGCCCCCGGCCGAGACCCGCGTGGTCGTGGCGATGTCGGGCGGCGTGGACAGTTCGGTCGTGGCGGCGGAGCTGGCGGGCGAAGGGTATGACGTGGTGGGTGTGACGCTGCAGCTTTACGATCACGGCGCGGCACTGGCCAAGAAAGGCGCGTGCTGCGCCGGGCGCGACATCCACGACGCGCGGCGCGTGGCCGAGGAGATGGGCTTTCCGCATTACGTGCTGGATTACGAGAACGTCTTCCGCGACGCGGTGATCGACGAGTTCGCCGAAAGCTACCTTGCCGGCGCGACCCCGGTTCCGTGCATCCGCTGCAACGAGCGGGTGAAGTTCCGTGACCTGCTGGAGACGGCGAAGGACCTCGATGCCGATTGCATGGCGACGGGGCATTACATCCAACGCAAGATGGGCGATGCGGGGGCCGAGTTGCACCGGGCGGCGGATGCGGCGCGGGACCAGAGCTATTTCCTGTTCTCCACCACGCGAGAGCAGCTGGATTACCTGCGCTTCCCGTTGGGGCATCTGCCGTCGAAGGCGGAGACGCGGGCGCTGGCGGTCAAGCACGGATTGCCGGTGGCCGACAAGCCCGACAGCCAGGACATCTGTTTCGTGCCCGACGGCGATTACGCGCGGGTGATCGAGAAGCTGCGCCCCGGAGCGGCGGAGCCGGGCGAGATCGTGGACCCCGAGGGCCGCGTGCTGGGCACCCATCGCGGCGTGATCCACTACACGATCGGGCAACGGCGGGGGCTGGGCATCGGCGGGCTGGCAGAGCCCTTGTACGTGGTGCGGCTGGATGTCGACACGCGGCGCGTGGTCGTGGGCCCGAAAGAGATGCTTGCCACGCGCACGGTGCCGGTCAGGGAGGTGAACTGGCTGGGCGACGGCGGGTTCGAGGACGTGGCCGAGCGCGAGATCACGGTCAAGGTCCGCTCCACCCGCCCGCCCGCGCCCGCGATCCTGCGCGCGCGCCCCGGCGGGTTGGCCGAGGTGGAACTCCTGTCGCCCGAACAGGGCGTGTCGCCGGGACAGGCCTGCGTGTTCTACGCCCCCGAAGGCTCGCGCATCCTTGGTGGCGGCTGGATCTGGCGCGGCGCGTGAGGCGGGTGATGGTCGGGTGAGGATCACCCGACCTACTTTTCGATAGCGGAGCGGGTGTGTGTCGGCTGGGGATCAGCCGACCTACTTTCAGTTAGCGGAACGGATGGGCGTCGGCTGAGGGTCAGCCGACCTACTTCTCGGCAGCGGGACGGATGGGTGTCGGCTGGGGATCAGCCGACCTGCCGTGAGCCTCTTGTAGGTCGGCTGCTAGTCAGCCGACCGCCTTTCAGGACATGCCGGGGGTCACGTGGATGAGCGTTGGGGCGTCCGCGGCGAAGGCCTCCTGCACCGCGCGCGTCATCTCGGCGAGCGTGGCGGGGCGTACGGCATACGCGCCCCAGGCGCGGGCCAGCGCACAGAAATCGGGGTTTTTCAGGGTGACCGCGTTGGGGGCGATCTGGGCGGCGACCATGCTGTCCTCGATCTCGCCCAGTTTCTCGTTGTCCCAGACGAAGATAGGCAGCGGCAGGCCCAGTTCGACCGCCGTACCCAGCTCCTGGATGGTGTATTGCAGGCCGTAATCGCCCGCGATGGCGAGCGTCGGCAGGCCGGGTCGCCCCACCGCCCCGCCGATCGCGGCGGGCAGCGCGTAGCCGAGCGTTCCGAACCCCGTGGGGTGGTGCCAGTGGCCGGGGCGGTCCATGTCCCAGACCTCTTTCGCGGCATAGGCGAACTGGGTCATGTCGGAATAGATCATGCAGCCTTCGGGCAGCGCCGCTTTCAGCGCGTCGATCACGGGCAGGATACCGGGGCGCTCGGCGTCGACTTCGGCGCGCCACGTCTCCTTGGTTCTGGCCACATCACGCGGCTGCCACGGGTGTGCGCGTTCCGACATCGGGAAAGGTCCCTCCGGCAGGTGCGCGGAGATTGCGGACAGTGCCTCGCCCGCATCGCCCTGGATCGCGATGGACGCGAATTGATGCGACAGCACCTCGGCATCGATATCGACGCGGATCAGCGGACAATCGTGCCCCAGTTCGTCGCGCCAGAGGTCGGTTTCGCTCAACTCGCACCCAACCACCATGAGCAGATCCGCCTGCGCCACGATGGCGGCGCTGGACGGACGCGCAAGATAGCTGCCGAAATGCAGCGGCGCGCCGGGCGGAACCACGCCGCGCCCGGCATAACTGACGAAACTGGCCGCGCCGCACCGCGATAGAATATCCTGTGCCACGTCCCGACACTGCCTCGCCCCGCCGCCAAACACCACAAGAGGCCGTTCGGCCTGCACCAGCGCATTTGCCGCCCTGGCCGCCAACCGGTCCTGCACACCCGCGCCGTGAAACGGAGGGCCATCCGGTACCTGCACCGGTTCGGGCGGTGCAGCGGCAACACCTTCGGCCTGCTTGATCGGCACTTGAACATGTTTGGAGCGGGGCCGTTCCGCGAAAAACTCGAACCACGCCCGGTCGATCAGGGCATAGGCCGCATCTGCCGTGGTTGCCTGATACGACCAGTCGCAGACCGTGCGCGCGGCGCCCGCCTGGTCGAGCATCTGGTGCAGCTGGCCGCGTGTCGCCGCGACGTCGTCGAGGCAAGAGGAGATCACCAGCATCGGCACGCTGTCGCTATAGGCCTGTCCCATGGGGGTCATGATGTTGCACAAGCCCGGCCCGGTGATGACGTAAGCCACGCCCGGACGGCCCGTGGCGCGGGCGTATCCGTCGGCCATGAAGCCCGCGCCCTGTTCGTGGCGGGCGAGGACATGGGTGATGCCCGCCTCCTCGATCCCGCGGTACATTTCCTGGTTGTGCACGCCGGGGATGCCGAAGATCACGTCGACCCCGCGGGCCTTCAGCATGTGCGAGATTTGGGCGCCTAGGGGGCGGTCGGGCATTCAGGCTCTCCAGAAGCGGATGGTGAAGAGGACGAAGACGGCCATCAGTTCCAGCCGTCCGATCAGCATGGCGATGGTCAGGATCACCTTCTCGGTATCGCCGAGCATGCCGAAATTGCCCGCCGGCCCGATCTGGTCGCCAAGGCCGGGGCCGATATTCGACAGGGCCGCCGCCGCGCCCGACACCGACGTCACGATGTCCTGCCCCGTCATGCCGAGCGCGACCGAGATCACGCCGAGCGTGACGAAGTAGAGGACGAAGAAGGCCATGACCGAGTTCAGCACGTCCTCGTCCACGGGCCGGCCGTTATACTTGGGCGTGAAGACGCCGTGGGGCGCGAGGATGCGGCGCACCTGCGCACGGATCGAGGCAAAGAGAAGCTGGTAGCGGAACACCTTGACCGAGCACGAGGTCGAGCCGGCGCAGCCGCCGATCAGCCCGGTGAAGAAGATCAGCGCGATCATGAACGGCCCCCAAAGCTGGTAATCGGTGGAGGAATAGCCGGTGCCGGTGATGATCGAGGTCACGTTGAAGAGCGCCTCGCGGAAGACCTCGGCGCTGAACGTGTCGAACCGCATGGCATAGCCAAACGAGGCAAGCAGCGTGATGCCCGCGACCAGCGCGAGGAAGACCTGCACCTGCCGGTCCTCGAACAGCGGCCGGGCGCTGCCGGCGGTGATCTGGACGAAACGCACGTATGGCAGGGCCGAGGCGAGCATGAAGAACACCGCGACATATTCCACCGCGCCCGGAAACGCGCCGAACGACTTGTCGGAATTGCCGAACCCGCCGGTCGACAGGGTGGTCATGGCGTGCACGGTGGCATCGAAGGCCGTCATCCCGCTGGCAAGGTAGGCCAGCGCGCAGGCCAGCGTCAGGGTGAGGTAGATGGTGGAGATGCGGGCCGAGATCTCGGTCGCGCGGGGCAGGATCTTGCCGAAGGTGTCGAACCCTTCGGAGCGGAAGATCTGCATGCCCCCCACGCGCAGTTCCGGCAAAAAGACCATGGCGACGACGATGATCCCGATCCCGCCCAGCCATTGCAGGATGCCGCGCCACAGCAAGAGCCCCTTGGGCAGATCGTCGAGCCCGGTGAACACCGTGGCCCCGGTGGTGGTGAGGCCTGACATCGCCTCGAAATAGGCATCGACGAAATCGGCCTCGGTCGCGCCGAGCGCGAAGGGGATGGCGCCGAAGAAGGGCAGCGCGGCCCAGACGCCGGTGGTGAGCAGGAAGGTCTGCTGCAGCGACAGCCCGCCGCTGATGCTGTTGGAACAGGACAGCGACAGGGTCAGCCCGCAGACGACGGTGATGATGGCGCTTTCGGCGAAGACGGGCCAGTGCCCGCGCCCTTCGGCCAGATCGACGACCATCGGGAGCAGCATGGTTGCGCCCAGCACCGTGACCAGAAGGCCGATGACGTATCCCACGGGACGCATGTCGAACATGGGGTTAAGCGGTGTCTCAGGTCGCGGCCACTGTCAAGCGGGCGCGCGAGGTCAGCGCGGCACTGTGGCCCCGCGCCTGCGCCGGGACAGTTCGCGGTAGAGCGCCTCGCGCGAGACGCCGATCTGCGCCGCGACCTCCTGGTACCGGCCCTTTTCGGGCATCTCCCCCGCCTCCCCCAGCCACGCGTCGAGCCGGTCGGCCACGGTGGCAAGCGACCGGATCTCGGCGCTCATCCGGGCCGATTGCAGGGAACGGGCGAGGTGGCGGGACCAGTCCCGCGCCGCATCGGGAGTGGCGTCGAGCCGGTCGAGGAAGCCTTGCACCGTGAGCCACCGCAGGTGCGTCTCCCCGGCCGCGACCCCGTCGCAATGGTAGGCCATGGCATAGGCCGCGGCTTCGGCGACGACCTCTCCGGCCCGGTATTGCGACAGCGTGAGCGCCGCGCCCGAGCGGGTGTGGCGGACGAGGTCGATCCGGCCCTCTTCGACAAGGTACATGCGGGTGACCGGGTCGTCGAACCGGAAGAGCCGCGCGCCGCGCGCGCAGGCCGTGTGCGGGGCATCGGAGAAAAGCGAGGCAAAGCCGTGGGACATGATCGCTATCATATGGCGGTCGGATCGGCGCGGCTAGCCTGTGGTGGATGACCCTGACCGGAGATTGCCATGTTCCCGCGCCTTGCCGCCCTGTCCACCGCCCTCGCCGCCTGCCTGCCCGCCGCCCTGTCGGCTGACGGGGACGGGACGCATGGCACGCAACCCTATGCCGGGTTCGAATCGCGCGAAATCAAGAGCCTGTCGGCGGCGGACCTCGAGGAATTGCGCGCAGGCGGTGGCTGGGGCCTTGCCCTGCCCGCCGAACTGGGCGGCCTGCCCGGCCCGGCGCATCTGCTGGAATTGCAGGAGCAACTGGGCCTGACGGGCGATCAGGTCGCGCGTATCACCGACATCCGGGAAACCATGCTGGCCGAGGCGATCGCGGCGGGCGCAAGGTTCATCGAGGCGGAGCGCGCGCTGAGCGACGCTTTCGCCGATCCCGGCCTTGGCCCCGAACGCCTGCGCGCCCTGATCGCGGAGGCCGGCGAGGCACGGGCCGCGCTGCGATACGTGCACCTGTCGCGCCACCTGATGACGCCGCCCCTGCTGACCGACGGCCAGATCGGGCGTTATGCCGTCCTGCGCGGCTATGCCGAGGACCCCTGCGCCAGCGTGCCGGAAGGCCATGACGCCACCATGTGGCGGCGTCACAACGGCTGCGAATGAGGCGCGGTCAGCCGTCGAGCGCGCGGAGGCGCTTGACGAGGCTCGACGTGTCCCAGCGCCCGCCGCCCAGCTTCTGCACGTCCTTGTAGAACTGGTCGACCAGCGCGGTGACAGGCAGCGATGCGCCGGTTTCGTTCGCGGTGGCGAGGCAGATGCCGAGGTCCTTGCGCATCCAGTCGACGGCGAAGCCGTGGTTGAACTCGTCGTCCAGCATCGTCTCGTACCGGTTGACCATCTGCCATGACCCGGCAGCGCCGCCGCCGATCACCTCGACCACCGCGCGGCCGTCGAGGCCCGCCTTCTCGGCGAAATGCAGGCCTTCGGACAGGCCCTGCACCAGCCCCGCGATGCAGATCTGGTTGACCATCTTGGTCAACTGGCCCGCGCCGCTGTCGCCGAGGCGGCGGCAGAGCTTGGCATAGGCGTCGATGATCGGCTCGGCCCGGTCATAGGCCGCCTGATCGCCCCCGCACATGACCACAAGCTGGGCGTTTTCCGCGCCCGCCTGCCCGCCCGAGATAGGCGCGTCGACGAAGTGCAGGCCCTTGTCGGAGGCCGCGCCATAAAGCTCGCGCGTGACAGCGGCAGAGACGGTTGTGTGATCGACAAAGACCGCATCGGCTGACATCCCCGCGAAGGCGCCATCGTCGCCCATGCAGACGCCGCGCAGGTCGTCATCGTTGCCGACGCAGGCCATCACGAACTCGGCGCCCTTCGCGGCCTCGGCCGGTGTGGCGGCATGGTTGCCGCCATGTTCCTTCGCCCAGGCTTCGGCCTTGGAAGCGGTGCGGTTGTAGACGGTCACGTCATGCCCGGCCTTCTGCAGGTGGCCCGCCATCGGGTACCCCATCACGCCCAATCCCAAAAACGCCAGCTTAGCCATTGGCAATCCCCTCAGGTTCCGGTTCATTACGGACGTTCCCTTGCCCGCGCGCGGCGCGCAAGGGGCAGACACCAAGAAACGCGCGATGAGGCGGTTATGGGGCTGATTTTTCGCTGGTTGCTGCGGCTGACGGGCACGGCGGTGATCCTTGCGGTGCTGGTGGTGATCGGGGTCTACTACCTCGCCTCGCGGTCGCTGCCCGATTACACCAAGACGGTGCCGGCGGCGGGTCTGGCGGCCGAGCTGGAGATCGTGCGAAACAATTCCAACGTGCCGCACATCTTCGGGCAAAGCGACAACGACGTGTTCTTGGGCCTCGGATACGCCCATGCGCAGGACCGGCTGTGGCAGATGATGACCATGCGCCGCACCGCGCAGGGCCGGCTGAGCGAGGTGTTCGGCGCGCGCACGGTCGAGATCGACACGCTTCTGCGGCGGCTCGACCTCTACCCGCTGGCGGTGCAGTCGGTCGAGGTTCAATCGCCCGAGGTGAAAGAGGCGCTGCGGGCCTATGCCGCGGGGGTCAACGCGCGGATCGACGAGATCAACCGCGATGCACTGGGCCGGGGCGCGCCGGAGTTCTTTCTCTTTCCCGGACCGCTGGCGCCGTGGAAACCCGCCGATTCGCTGGCGATCCTGAAGCTGATGGCGCTGCAACTGGCCGGGCATCTTGAAAACGAGGTGCTGCGGGCGCGCACGTCGCTGGTGCTGAACGATGCCGACCGGCTGGACGACCTGATGCCGGACATTCCGGGCAAGGGCAGCGCCGCCCTGCCCGGTTTCGCGGCGCTTTTTCCCGACGCGCCGCGCGTATTTGCGGCGAACCGAAAACCGCGCGATCCGCTTGATCCGCGTCCCGCGCCGGGCCGCGCGGGTGCGTCGAATGCATGGGCTGCGGCGACGTCGCGGTCGGCCAGCGGCGGGGCGCTTCTGGCCAACGACCCGCATCTGGAACTGACCGCCCCGACGATCTGGTACCTTGCGCGGCTGGACCTGCAATCGGGCGGCGTGATCGGCGGCACGATCCCCGGCATGCCCATCGTGCTGGCGGGGCGGTCGGAGGCGTTGGGATGGGGCGTGACCTCGTCCTACCTCGACGACCAGGACCTTTTCATCGAGCGGCTGAACCCCGACAATCCCGAGGAGGTAGAGACGCCCGACGGGTTCAAGCCCTTCCGCACCCGCCGGTCGATCGTGAAGATCAAGGATGCCGACCCGGTCACGCTGACGCTGCGCTGGACGGAGAATGGCCCGGTCCTGCCGGGCTCGGTCTATGATCTTGGGCTGATCACGCCGCCGGGGCACGTGGTGTCGCTGAGCTGGACGGCGCTGAGCCCCCGCGACACGTCGATGACGGCGGCGATGAACCTGCTGCATGCCCGGACCGTGACCGAGGGCGTGGCCGCGACGGCGGGATTCGTGGCGCCGGCGCAGAACATGACGCTGGCCGATTCCACCGGTGCGATCGCGCTGAAGCTGGTGGGCGCGATGCCGCGCCGGGACGAACGCCACCAGAGCCAAGGCCGCCTGCCCGCGCCGGGCTGGATCGCGGCCAATCGCTGGCAGGGGCGCCTGCCCTATGCCGCCAACCCCGAATTCATCCAGCCACCGGGCGGGATCGTGGGCAACACCAACAACAAGATCGTCGAACGCCCCTTCCCGCTCCACGTGTCGTTCCTGTGGGGCGACAGCCAGCGGGTGAAGCGGTGGGAACTGCTGATGCAGTCGCGCGAGGTGCATACGCGCGACAGCTTCATCGAGGCGCAGCTGGACACCGTCAGTTTCGCCGCGCGCTCGCTTCTGCCGCTGATCGGGGCGGAGTTGTGGTTCACCGGCTCCGCCGCGCCCGCGGGCACGTCCGAGCGGCTGCGACAGGACGCGCTGCGCCTGCTGGCGGACTGGAACGGGGAGATGAACGAGCACCTGCCCGAGCCCCTGATCTATGCCGCGTGGATGCGCCACCTGCAGGACCGGCTGATCCGCGACGAGCTGGGCCCGGTGGCGGAGGATTTCACGCGGGTCGAGCCGCTGTTCCTCGAACGGGTGTTCCGCGACGTGAACGGCGCCTCGGCCTGGTGCGACGTGATCCAGTCGGCGCGGGAGGAGACCTGCACCGACATCGCCCGCGCGGCGCTGGACGATGCGCTGGTGTGGATCGGCGACACCTATGGCACGCAGCTCGACAGCCTGCGCTGGGGCGACGCTCACCAGGCAACACATGATCACCAGATCCTCGGCAAGGTGCCGCTGTTGCGGTATTTCGTGAACATCCGCCAGTCGACCAGCGGCGGCGACAACACGCTGATGCGCGGCAAGACCTCGGGCGAAGGCGACAACCCGTACCTCAACGTGCACGCGGCGGGGTATCGCGGGGTCTATGATTTCCTCGATCCCGATTCGTCGGTCTTCGTCACCGCGACGGGGCAGTCGGGGCACCTTTTCTCGCGCCATTACGACGACCTGAGCGTTTTGTGGCGGCGGGGCGAATACGTGCCGATGTCGCTGGACGAGGGGCTGGCCCGCGCGGCGGCGGTGGGCGTGACGACGCTGGTGCCGATGGAGTGAGGCGGAATGCCTTTCGGCACGCTTTTCCCGCGTGGGGGCAGGCCCCCACACCCCCGGACGAGGGGCGCGGCCCCTCGCGCTCCCGAGGTATTTTTGAACCGAAGAAGCCGGATGCGGTAACGGGCGATTAACCTTAACGGGCCACGGTCAGGGGGCGGTACAGGGAGAGGTCCCGATGGCCGTAACCGGAGAAGCCCCGCGAGCCTCGGCGGATGCCGCCTCGCGGGGTGGACCTTGGTTTTCTTCGGTTCGGAAATACCTCGGGGGTGCGGGGGCTGGCCCCCGCTTTCCGATTCTCAGGCGCGCAGGCGTTCGCCTTTCGGGTCGAACGGCGGTTCCGACAGGATCGTGGCCTTGTGGGGTTGGCCGAGGATCATGACCTCGACCGCGTCGCCGGGACCCGCATCCTTCACGTAGCCGAGGGCCAGCGACATGCCGACGGTGTAGCCATAGGTGCCGGAGGTGACCCGGCCGATCCCCTTGCCGTCCTTGAAGATCGGCTCACCTCCCGTCGCGTCCGCGTTCGAGGCCGTGACCGCCGCTTCGTCGATATGCAGGAGGACGAGGTTTTCGCGGGCTTCCTTGGCCAGCACCTCGGCGCAGGCGGATTTGTTGAGGAAATCCTTGTCCATCTTGCACAGGCGGTCGAGGCCCACTTCCTGCGGCCAGTATTCCGGCGAGTATTCGCGGGACCACGAGCCATAGCCTTTTTCGACCCGCAGCGACATGAGTGCGCGCGCGCCGACGGGGCCAGCACCGAACTCTTTCCCGGCCTCGCAGAGCGCGGCGAAGAGTTTTTCCTGATCTTCCGTCTTGCAGTGCAGCTCCCAGCCCAGATCGCCAGTGAACGAAACGCGCAGGGCCAGCGCCTCGACGCCCGCGATGGTGATCATCTTGGAGCGCATGAACGGGAAGTCCTCGGTCGAGAGCGAGGCGTTCGTGAGGCGCGACAGCAACGCGCGGCTTTCAGGGCCCGCGACGTTGAAGCCGCACATGGCGACGGTCATCGATTCGAAGGTCGTGCCTTCGGGCAGCGGGACCGCGTCATAGAAGCGTTTCTGGTAGCGTTCGGCCATGCCGGACGAGATGATCCAGAACTCGTCCTCTGCCGTGCGGGTCACCGTGGCGTCGCCCGCGATCCCGCCGCGCACGCCGATCAGGGGCGTCAGGCAGGACCGGCCTACCGCCTTGGGCATGTTGTTGGCGAAGACCTTGTTCAGCCACTCGGCCGCGCCCGGCCCCTTGCAGCGGTACTTGGCGAAGTTCGAGATGTCGATGATGCCCGCGCGGTCGCGCAGCATGCGGCACTCGTCGCCGACCGGGCCCCACCAGTTCTGGCGGGTGAAGCCGTTGGTGTCCTCGGTGCCCGGCGTCTCGGCATACCATTGCGGATGTTCCCAGCCGTAGTTGAGGCCAAAGACCGCGCCCATGTCCTTCTGCATCTGGTAGGCGGGGCGCACGCGGCAGGGGCGGCCTGCGGCGCGTTCCTCGTTCGGGTAGTGGATGGCGAAGCGGTGGGCGTATTGGTCGGCCACCTTGGCCTTGGTAAACGCCTTGTCCGCGAAGTCGCCGAAGCGCGCCATGTCCCACGGGAACATGTCGTACTGCATCTCGCCCTCGATCATCCATTGCGCCGCCATCAGGCCCATGCCGCCGGATTGCGAGAAGCCGGGAATGATGCCGTTGCAGCAGAAATAGCCCTTCAGCTCCGGGACCGGCCCCATCAGAACGTTCGAATCCGGCGACCAGATCATCGGGCCGTTGATGACGCGCTTAATGCCCGCCTCACCCACGACCGGCACCCGGTCGATCGCGCGCATCATGTTGTCCTCGATCCGCTCCAGATCATCGGGGAACAGGTCATGCGCGAAGTCGAGCGGCGTGCCCTCCTCGGCCCAGAACTTCAGGTCGCGTTCATAGGCACCGATCAGCAGGCCCTTGCCCTCCTGACGCAGGTAATACTCGCCATCGCGGTCCGCGACCGACGGCAGACGGTCGGGCATCGCGTCGATTTCGGCGATGGTCTCGGTCACGAAATACTGGTGTTCGGTCGGTTGCAGCGGCAGTTCGAGACCGGCCAGAGCGGCGACCTCCCTGCCCCACAGGCCCGCGGCGTTGACCACCCATTCGGTGTGGATGTCGCCCTTGGTCGTGCGCACGATCCACGTGCCGTCGGGCTGCTGTTCGGTCGCGGTCACGGGGGTAAAGCGGTGGATTTCCGCGCCGCGCTGGCGGGCGCCCACGGCATAGGCGTTGGTCACGCCCGACGGGTCCACGTTGCCGCCATCGGGTTCGTACATGATGCAGCGGATGCCGTCGAAGTTGACCAGCGGGTGCAGGCGCTCGGCCTCGTCCCGGCTGACTTCGTGGAAGTTCATGCCGTAGAGCTTCGCTTTCGAGGCCTGCAGCCGCAGTTGGTGTTCTCGCGCCTCGGTCTGGGCAAGGTACAGCGATCCGGGCTGGAACACGCCGCAGGACTGGCCCGTCTCTTCCTCCAGCGAATTATACAGGTTCATCGTGTAGTGCTGGATGCGGCTGATATTCGTCGAGTCATGCAGGCCGTGGATGTTGGCCGCCGCGTGCCAGGTCGAGCCGGAGGTCAGCTCGTCGCGTTCCAGCAAGACAACGTCCGTCCATCCCAGCTTGGTCAGGTGATAGAGGATCGAGCACCCGATCACGCCCCCACCGATCACCACCGCCTGTGCCTTGTCCCGCATGTCACCGCTCCTGTTGGTCCCTTGGCGGCAGCGTGGCGGGGGGCGGGTCAAGATACATGCCGGTTCCCGACATTTCCCGGTCAGGTTCCGTCGCTTTTCAGTTTCGGCTCACTTTTTTCCGACATTTGGATCAGTTTCGGATCAACGCAATCGTCAAATTGCGCCCTTTGGACCGGATGTGGATCAGCCCGTCAGGCATCATCGCCACCGTCCAGATGGTCTTTCAGCCGGGCCTTGTCGGGCGCGAAAGCCAGCGCCTGTAGCGCACGTTGCCCACAGCGGTCACGTTCCTCGCGGGCGGCCTGCGCGATTCCCTTGTCCGGGTGCCGCGCGAGGCTTGCGAGGGCTTTTTGCAAACATATCTGCACGTCAAGCTGCCCCGCCCCGTGACGCGCGATCGGGCCGAACACATCATCGATCAGCGCGCCGGCGCTGAGGGGCCGCACGCACAGGCGTTCGTAGGCGGGCTTTTCCACCTCGGTTTCGTCGCGGTAGAGCGCGAGAATGCGCTGCCCGCGCGTGATGACGTCAATGGCCGTTCCGGGATCGTTGATGCCCGGCGACAGAGCGCGCGAGCCGATTTCCGACAAGACGACCAGCCCGAACCGCGGGTCCTGATCGTGGATGCGCACGTCCCCCAGCCGGATCTGTGCGTCCAGCGTGTCGCGCAGGTCGTCGGGGATATCCCCCTCCACCGCGACCAGCGGTTCGTGCAGGGACACGAAATCGCCCGGCATCACCAGAAGCCAGATCGTCAGGTCATGGTCCTCGCAATAGGCGTTCAGCGCCTCCTGGTAGATCCGCTGCACGTATCCGCAGCGCTCGGCGACGAGGATCTCGGCCGTGTCGGGCGGGTCCTCCTGCATCGGCACCGCGCCTAGGCAGGGCGTGTTCAGTCGTTCCTTCAACTGTTCGGTCGTGATGTCCTCCACCTGCCGGGTCGAGGCCAGGAGCGATCCGAAGGTCTGAAGGTGCAGAACCCAGCGGATCAGCGACCAGCCGACATAGACCAGCACCAGCACCGTGACGGCGAACAGCACCGTGGCCCCGTTATCTGGAAAGATGCCCAGTTCCCGCAGCACGATCCCCATCAGCGCGTAAACCCACGCGCCGATGAAGGTCGCCAGCGTGTGCAGCGTGACCTCGTCCTGCATGGCAAGGCGGTGGATGCGCGGCGTCCACTGGCTCGACACGTTGTTGAAGACCGTGACCATGACCGTGAGGGAGAAGATCGTGACCGACAGCATCGCGCCCGCGATGATGTCGAGCAGCCGGTCGGCGGCCGATCCCGCAAGCCGCGTCTGCAGGTCCTCGGGCAACAACCACGAGACCGGCTGGGTCAGGGCCATGGCCAGCCCGGCGAGCGCACCCATCAGCACCACCCGCACCCACAATTTCCGCCAGTATTCCAGAGCCTTGCGGACAACCGTGTGCGGCAGTTCAAGAAGTTCTCTCATCGGCTCCTCCACGACACAAAGCGTCGGTTTCGGCACTTGGTTCCCGACGGCGTCAAAGATAGTGTCGGCGCGTGTGCAAACGGGACGTACGGGCATGACAGAAACGACGCAAGTGGCGGTGATCGGCGGGGGTGTCGTGGGATGCTCGGTCCTCTACCACCTGACCAAGCTCGGCTGGTCCGACGTGATGCTGATCGAACGCTCGGAATTGACGAGTGGCTCGACGTGGCACGCCGCGGGCGGCTTCCACACGCTCAACGGCGACACCAACATGGCCGCGCTTCAGGGCTACACGATCCGGCTCTACCGCGAGCTGGAAGAGCTGACCGGCATGTCCTGCGGGCTGCACCACGTGGGCGGCATCACGCTGGCCGACAACCGCGACCGGTTCGACATGCTGCTCGCCGAACGCGCCAAGCACCGGTTCATGGGGCTGGAAACGCAGATCGTCGGTCCGGACGAGATCCGCCAGATCGCGCCCATTACCAACACCGACGGTATCCTCGGAGCCTTGTACGACCCGCTCGACGGCCACCTCGACCCCTCGGGCACCACCCACGCCTATGCCAAGGCCGCGCGGATGGGCGGGGCGACGATCAAGACCCACTGCAAGGTCACGGCGACCCTCCAGCGCCCAGACGGGACGTGGACCGTGCAGACCGAAGACGGCGACATCCACGCCGAACACATCGTCAACGCGGGCGGCCTCTGGGCGCGCGAGGTCGCGGCAATGGCGGGCGTCTACCTGCCCCTCCACCCGATGGAGCACCAGTATATCGTCACCGACGACGTGCCCGAGATCTATGACCGCGACACCGAACACCCGCACGTCATGGACCCGGCGGGCGAAAGCTATTTGCGGCAAGAGGGGCGCGGGCTCTGCATCGGGTTTTACGAACAGCCCTGCAAACCCTGGGCGGTCGACGGCACGTCATGGGAATTCGGGCACGAATTGCTGCCCGACGACCTCGACAAGATCGAGGACTCGATCGCCTTCGCCTACAAACGCTTCCCCGTCCTCGAACGCGCGGGCGTGAAATCGGTGATCCACGGCCCCTTCACTTTCGCACCCGACGGCAACCCGCTGGTAGGCCCGGTGCCGGGCCTGTCGAACTACTGGTCGGCCTGCGGCGTGATGGCGGGCTTTTCCCAAGGCGGCGGTGTCGGCCTGACGCTGGCGCAATGGATGATCGGTGGCGAACCCGACCGCGACGTGACCGCGATGGACGTCGCCCGCTTCCCGCGCTGGCTGACGCAGGAATTCACCCGGCCCAAGGTGATCGAGAACTACCAGAAACGCTTTTCCGTCGCCTACCCGAACGAGGAATTGCCCGCCGCGCGCGGCCTGCGCCGGACACCGATGTACGACCTCTTCGACGCGATGGGCGCGGTCTGGGGCGCGCAGTACGGGCTGGAGGTGCCGAACTACTTCGCGACCGGCGACGAGCCCCGGTTCGAAACCCCGTCCTTCCGCCGCTCCAACGCGTGGGACGCCACCCGGCGAGAGGTCAAGGCCGTCCGCGAGGCCGTCGGCATCAACGAGACCCACAATTTCGGCAAGTACGAGGTGACGGGAGCGGACGCCCGCGCATGCCTCGACCGGATCATGGCTGGCCGCATCCCCAAACCGGGCCGTGTGTCCCTGACGCCGATGCTGTCGCCCAAGGGCAAGCTGATCGGCGATTTCACCGTCTCCTGCCTGTCGGACACCCGCTTCCTTCTGACTGCCTCCTACGGCGCGCAGGACGTACATATGCGGTGGTTTGACAAGCACTTGTCAGGCGACGTTCACGTCGAAAACATGTCCGACCGCCGCACCGGGTTCCAGATCGCAGGCCCCAAGGCGCTCGAAGTCCTGAAAGCCGCCGCCCGCACCCTGCCCGATCTGCGCTTCCTCGACGTGGCAGAGGTCGACGTGGGCATGACCCCCTGTATCATCCAGCGCGTCAGCTATACCGGCGACCTCGGGTTCGAGATCTATTGCGACCCGATGTACCAACGCGGCCTCTGGGACACGCTCTGGCAGGCAGGCCAGCCCCACGGCATGCGCCCCTTCGGCATGCGGGCGATGATGTCGCTCAGGCTCGACCGCTTCTTCGGATCGTGGCTGTCGGAATTCTCGCCTGACTACACACCGGGAGAGACCGGCATGGACCGCTTCATCAACTGGTCGAAAGAGGTTGATTTCATTGGACGAAGCGCCAGTGAGGCCGAGCGCCAGCAAGGCGCCAATCGCCAACTCGTCACCTTCGCGGTCGACGCCGACGATGCCGACGTGCACGGCTACGAACCCGTCTGGATCGACGGCAAGGTCAGGGGCTTCTGCACCTCCGGCGGCTACTCGCACCACACCGACACGTCCATGGCGCTTGCCCTTGTCCCCGCCGACTGGGATGGAGACAGCGCCGAGATCGAAATCCTCGGCCAGATGCGCCCCGCCACCCGGATGCGCCAGCCCGTCTTCGACCCCGACGGCGCCCGGCTCCGCGCATGACGCCCGTCGCGATCCTTCTCCTTGCTGCGGGCGCGTCCAGCCGCATGAAGGGCCGCGACAAACTTACTGAAAAGATTGGCGAAACACCCCTTTTGGAACGGCAAGCAGAACGCGCCACCAAGGTCGCGCCAACCTGGGTCACGCTCCCCTCGCTCGACCACCCCCGCGCCGCGCTGATCGGCTCCGCCAAGCCCGTCGCCGTCCCGGACGCCGCCGAAGGCATGAGCGCCTCCATCCGCGCAGGCGTCTTGGCAATCCCCGAAGATCACGCCGTGATGATCCTCCCCGCCGACATGCCCGACATCACCTCCGACGACCTGCACCTCATTGCCGCAATGTTCCAAAGCGGCTCGGGCGAGCAGATCGTGCAGGGAGCCGGAGCGGACATGACACCCGGTCATCCGGTGCTTTTCCCCCCCGCCTGCCGAGGTGACCTGCTGAAATGCACCGGCGACACCGGCGCCCGCACCGTCATCGCGGCCCATGCGCACCGCCTCCTGCGCGTTTCGCTGCCGGACAATCATGCGCTGACCGACCTCGACACGCCCGAAGCCTGGGCCGCCTACCTTGCCAACCGCCCCGCACAAAGCTAACCCGCGCCCATGACCCAGCTTCGTTTCTACGACACCATGCGCCGCACCGCGGACCCGTTCGAACCCCTTGGCGAACCGGTCAGGATGTATTCCTGCGGGCCCACGGTCTATCACGACGCGCATCTGGGCAACCTGCGCACCTATGTCTTCGTCGACATGGCGAAAAAGGTGCTGCGGCACACCGGGCTTACGGTCAGACACGTGATGAACATCACCGATGTCGGCCACCTCGTCAGCGACGGCGACGAGGGCGAGGACAAGATGGAGGTCGGCGCCCGCCGCGAGGGCCTGACCGCGTGGGACATCGCCAAACGCTACGAGGCCGGGTTCATCCGCCAGTGCCTCGCGCTCAACATCGCCGCGCCCGACATCCTCAGCCGCGCTACCGCCCACATCCCCCAGCAGATCGACATGATCGCCACGCTCGAGGACAAGGGCCTCACCTACCGCACCGGCGACGGCATCTATTTCGATACGTCGAAGATCGACGATTACGGCAAACTCACCGGCTCCAGCCGCGAAGGGTTCGAGGCCGGCGCGCGCGTCGATGCCGGCGACAAGCGCAACCCGACCGACTTCGCGCTCTGGAAGTTCTCGGCAGAAGGCGAACAGCGCCAGATGGAATGGGACAGCCCGTGGGGCACAGGTTTTCCTGGCTGGCACATCGAATGTTCGGCCATGGCGCGCCAGTACCTCGGCGACCAGATCGACATCCACACCGGCGGGATCGACCACATCGCGATCCACCACTCGAACGAGATCGCGCAGACCGAATGCTGCACGGGCAAACCCTTCGCCCACACATGGATGCACGGCGCGTTTCTCGAAGCGACCGATGGCGTGAAGATGGCCAAGTCGTCGGGCGAATTCCTGACGGTCTTCACGCTGGAAGAGCGCGGGATCGACCCGCTCGCCTTCCGCCTCCTGTGCTTCCGCACCCATTACCGCAAGCGCATGCTCTTTTCATGGAAACATGTCGAAGACGCCGCCACCGCGCTCCGCCGCCTGCGCCTGCGCATCAAGACGCTGAACGACGAGGCCGAAGCCGTCCCGCCCACGTCCGAGGCCGCGAACCGCCACATCGCCAGGATCGAGGCGGCCCTGCGCGACGACCTCGCCATGCCGCAGGTCATGGTCGAGCTTCAGACGATCCTCAAATCCAAGGCGCTGGAACCCGGCGAAAAACTGGGCCTCGTCGCCCGGTACGACTCGCTCCTCGGCCTCGAACTCCGGCGCGAGATCGACGGCCCCCTGCCCACCGACCTCGCAAAGGCCGCGTGGGAAGAAGCCACCCGCGCCGGCGGCAGCGACCCGGTCACACTCTGACCACCCGCTTCTCTGGTTCCGAAATACCTCGGGGGTGAGGCCGCAGGCCGAGGGGGCTCCCCCCCTCCTGCCCCTTCTCAGACAAACGCGTCCGGCATCGATGCCTTCTTCTGGGCCACGTAGGCGTCGAGCGCCTCCAGCACCGCGGGGTCCATCGCGGGCTGCTGGTATTGCGACAACAGCGTCTGCACCCTTGCGGTGGCCAGCGCCTGCGTGTCGCGCGCGCCTTCGTCCGACCACGTCTCGAACGGTTTGTAATCGAACAGGTCCGACCGCCAGAACGCTTCCTTGAAGTTCGCCTGCGTGTGCGCGCAACCAAGGTAGTGCCCGCCCGGCCCCACCTCGTGGATCGCGTCCAGGGCTTGCGCGTTGGTGTCGATCGGAACGCCCTTCGCCAACTGGTGCAATGCGCCCAGCTGGTCGGCATCCATCACGAACTTCTCGAAAGACGACACAAGGCCTCCCTCCAGCCAGCCGCAGGCGTGCAGCATGAAGTTCACACCACCCAACAGCGCCGCATTATGCGTATGCGCGGTCTCGTAGGCCGCCTGCGCATCGGGGAGTTTCGAGCCACACAGCGACCCGCCCGACCGGAACGGCAGGTTCATCCGCCGTGCCAGCTGGCCCGCGCCGTACAGGATCTGCGAGGCTTCCGGCGTCCCGAAGGTCGGCGCGCCCGAGTTCATGTCGATCGACGACACGAAAGCGCCGAAGATCACCGGGGCACCGGGCTTCACAAGCTGGGAATAGGCGATGCCCGCCAGCACCTCGGCCAGCACTTGGGTCAGCGTACCCGCGACCGACACCGGCGCCATCGCGCCACCGACGATGAAGGGCGACACGACGCAGGCCTGGTTGTGAGCGGCATAGACCTCCAGCGCGCCCATCATCACGTCGTCGAACGTCATGGGCGAGTTGATGTTGATGAGCGAGGTCATGACCGTGTTCTCGGCCACGAAGTCCTTGCCAAACAGGATCTCGCACATCTCCACGCTGTCCTGCGCGCGCGACGGTTCGGTGACCGACCCCATGAACGGCTTGTCCGACAGCACCATGTGCGCCCGCAGCATGTCGAGGTGGCGCTTGTTCACCGGCACATCCGTCGGCTCGCAGACCGTGCCGCCCGAATGGTGCAGCCATTTCGACATGTAGCCAAGCTTCACGAATTTCTCGAAATCCGCCATCGTGGCATAGCGGCGGCCGCCTTCGGCATCGCGCACGAAGGGCGGGCCATAGACCGGCGCGCAGACGAGCGTGTTGCCGCCGATTTCCACGGTGCGTTCGGGGTTGCGGGCGTGCTGGGTGATCCGCGACGGCGCGGTGGCGCAGAGTTTCCGGGCCAACCCGCGCGGGATGCGCACGCGTTCACCTTCCACGTCGGCACCCGCCTCGCGCCAGCGATCAAGTGCGGCGGGGTTCGACACGAAGTTGACGCCGACCTCTTCAAGGATCGCATCGGCATTGGTTTCGATGACCTCGATCGCCTCGGCGGTCAGGATCTCGTAATTGGGGATGTTCCGCTCGATATACTTCGCGGTCTCGATCTTGACGCTGGTGCGCTCCGCCCGGCGCGCGGCACCGCCGCCACCCCGTCCGCGTCTGCGTGCTGTTGCTTCTGCCATGATCGCCCCCTTGGCCGCCGTGCATCGTGTTGCGATGCTGATACAGCGCCGGGGCCGACCCCCACGGGCAATAACCGTCCAAGCAGAGACAAAACCGACATCAACCGCCGGAAGCCGGGTAAACCCGCAGCGTGACCAGCGTGGCATCGAGCACGCTCTTGTCCTTCTCCGACACCACGACGCGCGCGCCGGGTGCCTCGAACGTCATGGCGCGATAGCTGTCGGGATGGTTCACACCGGTATCGGCCAGCCCCTCCCAGCAGGCCGACAGGTCCGCGACAAGGCCTTCGTACAAAGCCAGAGCCGCGGGCGCGCGCAGGTCAAACGTCCACTGGCAGGCATCATGCGCGGGCAAGGTGTCCGCCGGGGCGCAGGCGGCATCTGCCGTATCGAACATCTCCGACAGCGCCGCCATGTCGACTGTCCCCGCAGGACAGGCCCAACTACCCGACGCCGCGCCTGCGATGACCAACGCCAGGGCACCCGCCTGACTCACCCGATTTGCCATACCGTCCCCTCTCGACAAGCTTGCACGCGCTGCCTAAACCCTCGGGCCATGAGCAGCCCCCATGACCGCCTTCTTATCATAGACTTCGGCAGCCAGGTCACCCAGTTGATCGCACGGCGCCTGCGCGAGCTGAACGTCTATTGCGAAATCCACCCCTTCCAGAACGTGACCGAGGCCTTCCTGGCCGACTTCGCCCCCAAGGCAATCATCCTGTCCGGTGGCCCCGCCAGCGTCGTGCATGACCACGCGCCGCGCCCGCCGGCATCGGTGTTCGACATGGGAGTGCCGATCCTCGGCATCTGCTACGGCCAGCAGGTCATGATGGACATGCTGGGCGGCACGGTCGAAGGCGGCAAGATATCCGGCGGTGGCGGCACCGCCGAGTTCGGCCGCGCCTATGTCACGCCGACCGAGGACCGCTCGGACCTTCTGACCGGCTGGTTCATGGATGGATCGGGCCGCGAACAGGTCTGGATGAGCCACGGCGACCACGTCAGCAAGATCGCCCCGGGGTTCGAGGTCTATGGCACCTCCCCCAACGCGCCCTATGCCATCACCGCCGACCCGGACCGTCGGTTCTATGCCGTGCAGTTCCACCCCGAGGTGCACCACACGCCGAACGGCCGCACCCTGTTCGAGAATTTCGTGAAAAGCGCGGGCTTTTCCGGCGACTGGACGATGGGCGCCTACCGCGAACAGGCCATTGCCGCGATCCGCGAACAGGTGGGCGACAAGCGCGTGATCTGCGGGCTGTCTGGCGGCGTCGATTCGTCGGTCGCCGCCGTCCTGATCCACGAGGCCATCGGTGACCAGCTGACCTGCGTCTTCGTCGATCACGGCCTCCTGCGGAAGAACGAGGCCGACGAAGTCGTCACCATGTTCCGCGACAATTACAACATCCCGCTGATCCACGCCGATGAAAGCGAGTTGTTCCTTGGCGAGCTCGACGGCCAGTCCGACCCCGAGACCAAGCGCAAGATCATCGGGCGGCTCTTCATCGACGTCTTCCAGAAATACGCCGACCAGGTCGAGGGCGCGGAATTCCTCGCCCAAGGCACGCTCTACCCCGACGTGATCGAGTCGGTGTCCTTCTCGGGCGGCCCTTCGGTCACGATCAAGTCGCACCACAATGTCGGCGGCCTGCCGGAGAAGATGGGCCTCAAGCTCGTCGAACCCCTGCGCGAGTTGTTCAAGGACGAGGTCCGTGCGCTGGGCCGCGAGTTGGGCCTGCCCGCCAGCTTCATCGGTCGCCACCCCTTCCCCGGCCCCGGCCTCGCCATCCGCTGCCCCGGAGAGATCACGCGCCCGAAACTCGACATCCTGCGCGAGGCCGACGCCGTCTACATCGACCAAATCCGCAAGCACGGCCTCTATGACGAGATCTGGCAGGCCTATGTCGCGATCCTGCCCGTGCGCACCGTGGGAGTCATGGGCGACGGGCGCACCTATGATTACGCCTGCGCCCTGCGGGCCGTCACGTCCGTCGACGGCATGACGGCGGATTACTATCCCTTCACCCACGACTTCCTTGGCGAGACCGCCACGCGCATCATCAACGAGGTGCAGGGCATCAACCGCGTGACTTACGACATCACGTCGAAACCTCCGGGCACGATCGAGTGGGAATGATCCGGGATCCGATCCTCGCATGTCTTGCGATGACGGCTGGAGACGAGGCGGTCTCAATCAGACCCCGGCCGCTCAACCGGATATCCCGCAACACTCCCTTGCAGAGGGACACACCTGGCACCGCGCGCCGAGCCTGATCTAATCGAGGCACTCCGGACCGCGGTCTTGCTTGTGGGCGACGGAACCGCGACGGAACCGCCTAGCGCAGCGCGTCGATGAGGGGCGCGACCGGGATCTCGCCCACGGCGCAGGCCGCCACCTCGCCCTCTGCCTGACCCCTGGAGAACCACTCCGCCCGCGGCGCCAGCCCGATGGAGACCTGCGGACCACGCCGCAACGGGTCGCGGCCCCAATGGCTGCCGGTATGCGGCTCCTCGGCATAAAGCGTCGCAAGATCGGTGGCGGGCAGACCGGCCTCGGCGAACAGCACACCGGCCAGGCATTCCACCTGCCGCGTCACCAGACCGCGCAGCGCGGCTTCCTCGTCGCGGCGGCGCCGGATCTCGCGCAGGGCGATGTCGGCGATCCCGTGCCGGACCTGGATCGCGTGGCCCAGCACATGCGCCATGCGGTACCCCGCGTCGGGTGCGGACAGCGCGCCGGGACGCACGAGGATGGTGTTGTCGGAGGTGCAGTGCACCATGGGCGCGGAGACGGTCTGGTCGAGCCCGCATCGGTCGGGCGCGGCGGTCTCGACCACTTCGGGCATGTCGGGAAAAAGCCGCGTCGCGGCGTCGTGCACGGCCACCGGGTCGGCCTGCGCGGACCCGGCAGCGGACAGGGCGAGGATCAACAGGAATCGAGTGCTCATGTCCTGATCGTGGCGCGGCACGCACGCGCGTCAAGCCTTTGCGCTTGACCTTGTCGTGAAGCGCGCCCAACGGTGGCGCATGACCACCCCCCGCACGCCTGTCCTGACTGCCGGCCTCTGGATGCTGGGCGCCATCGTGTCCTTTTCGCTGATGGCGATTGCCGGGCGCACGCTGGCCAGCACGCTCGACACGTTCGAGATCATGTTCTACCGCAGCCTGATGGGCATCGTTCTGGTCACCGCCATCGCCACGGCGACCGGCACGCTGGGCCAGATCAACCGCCAGCGCATGGGCCTGCACGGGTTGCGCAACGTGGCGCATTTCGCGGGCCAGAACCTGTGGTTCTTCGCCATCACCGCCGCGCCCCTTGCGCAGGTCTTCGCGCTGGAGTTCACCACACCGCTCTGGGTGCTGATCCTGTCACCGCTGTTCCTTGGGGAGCGGCTGACCGGGCTGAAGGTCATCGCCGCGCTTCTTGGGTTCGCCGGTGTCCTCCTCGTGGTGCGGCCCGGTGCCGATTTCACGCTGGGCATCGGGTCGGTCGCGGCGGCGCTTGCCGCGATTGGGTTCGCGGGCTCGATGATCGCGACCAAGCTTCTGACCCGCACCACCGGGATCGTCTGCATCCTGTTCTGGCTGACCGTGATGCAGGCGGCGTTCGGAGCGATCACCGCCGGGTTCGACGGCGACATCGCGCTGCCCGACGCCGCGGGCTGGCCATGGGTGGTGCTGGTCGCGGTCTGTGGGCTGACCGCGCATTTCAGCCTGACCCGCGCGCTCACCATCGCGCCCGCCAGCGTCGTCGTCCCGTTCGACTTCGCCCGCCTGCCGGTGATCGCGCTGATCGGGTATTTCCTGTATCACGAACCGCTCGATACTTGGGTCATCGCGGGCGCGGTGGTGATCTTCGCGGGCAACTACATCAACGTCTGGGGCGCGACCCGGCCCGCCGTCGCGGGGCGCTGAACGCATTCCATGACAATGATGTAAAAACGTGACGCCGCGGAACGGCCTTCGCGGTGACGTTGCGTCAGCGATTGACCTAAAATTGCGCTCAAAGCAATTGTTTTGCACAATTCTGAGTCAAGGGCGGTTTTTCACTCAAAGCGGCCACTCAACGGGGACAGTACGTATGAAACATCTACTCGGCGGCGCGGCCACTCTCGCGCTTTTCGCAGGCGCCGCTTCGGCAGACGGTATCTCGCGCGCGGACCTTCCGCTTTCGGTCATGTTCGAGACCGGCAACTACGCGCAACTCAGCTTCAGCCAGGTGACGCCGGGCGTGTCGGGCGCCTACACCGCACCGCTCGCCTTTGCCGGTGGCGCATCGACCACGGGCAACATGGCCAAGAACTATGGCAACGTGTCCGCCGCGGTCAAAATGGACCTGTCGGAGAACCTGTCCTTCGGCCTGTTCCTGAACCAGCCCTACGGCGCGAACGCCGATTACCAGCAGGGGTTCTACAACGGCCTGCGCGCCGACTGGACGTCGCAACAGCTTGCAGCGGTTGCGAAATACAAGTTCACGAACAACTTCTCGGTCTATGGCGGTCTGCGCTACGTCACCTCCTCGGCTGACATCGCGATCCCCGACCAGCTGATCCGCCCCGGCGTTCAGAACAGCGTCAACACCAACCTCGCCGGCATCGACCTGATGAACGGCGGCACCGGTGACGTGGCCTCGGGCCGTGCCATCGCGCAAGGCAACGTGGCCGCCCTTTCGGGCATCGCCAACCCGACCGCCGCGCAGCAGGCACAGCTGGCGCAGCTGCAAGGTCTGCTGGCCGTCGACAACGCCGTTCAGAACGGCCCGGCGGGTACCTTCAACTACACCGCCATGGGTGAGCGCGACAGCCAGGTCGCCTACCTGCTCGGCGTCGCGTACGAGCGTCCCGAGATCGCGCTGCGCGTCGCGCTGACCTACGAATCAGGCTTCACGCACAGCTTCGAGACCGCCGAAACGCTGGCCGGTCTCGGCTTTGGCGCGGGCGGCACCGGCACGACCGAGGTCGACATGCCGCAATCGGTCCGCCTCGACTTCCAGTCGGGCGTCGCCGCGAACACGCTGGTCTTCGGCTCGGTCGAGTGGACGGAATGGTCCGTCTGGGAAGTCGCACCGCCGGAATACCAGGGCACGTTCGGCCAGGCCGTGACCGGCCTCGACAACGACACGTGGCGCTACCAGATCGGCGTCGGCTACCGCTTCTCGGAAACCTTCGCGGGCTTCGCACGGATCACCCACGAGCCGGGCAACGGCGGCATCGCATCGCGCCTGTCGCCCACCGACGGGTCGACCGCGTTCGGCATCGGCGGCACCTGGACCAACGAGAACGTCAAGCTGACGGCGGGCGTCGAATACGTCAAGCTGGGTGACGCGACCGACGGGTCGGGCGTCCAGTTCTCGGACAACAACGCGATCGGTTTCGGCCTGTCGCTGGGCTTCAGCTTCTGATCTGACGCCACCTGAATTGGAAAGCCCCCGGCCGGTCACCGGCACGGGGGCTTTTTCTTGCGAAGGCGCATGTTTCGGGTTGAGCCGCCACGGGTTCAGCGGACAGATGCGCGCATGACGACCACCGAGCAGAAATCCGTCTCACCGCGCGCCTGGGCCGAGCTTTTGACGCTGGGCCTGTTATGGGGCGGGTCCTTCTTTGCCATCCGCATCGCGCTGGACGAGATCGGGCCGATGACCGTGGTGCTGCACCGGACGGGATGGGCCATGCTGGTCCTGTGGGTCGTGGTGCTGTTGCGCGGCCTGCCGGTCCCGCGCTCGCCGCGGATCTGGGCGGCGTTCCTTGTCATGGGGTGCCTCAACAACGTGATCCCCTTCTCGCTGATGGCATGGGGGCAATTGCATATCGAAAGCGGCCTGACCTCCATCTTCAACGCGGCGACCGCGATCTTCGGCGTGCTGCTGGCCGCGCTGTTCTTTGCCGACGAACGGCTGACCCTGCGCAAGGGCGTGGGCGTGGCGCTGGGATTTGCCGGGGTCTGCGTCGCCATCGGGATCGAGGCGCTGATGCAGTTCGACATCCGCAGCGCGGCACAGATCGCGGTGCTGGCCGGTGCGCTGTCCTATGGCTTTGCCAGCGTCTGGGGCCGGGCGCGGCTGGGCGCGCTGCCGCCGATGGTGTCCGCCGCGGGGATGCTGACCGGCTCGACCCTTCTGATGATCCCGCTGGTTCTTTTGACCGAAGGCGTGCCGCCGCTGGTGATGGAGGCGCGCACGTGGGGCGCCATCGCCTATTTCTCGCTCGCTGCCACCGCGCTGGCCTACCTGATCTACTGGCGCGTCCTTGCCATGGCGGGCAGCGGAAACCTGATGCTGGTGACGCTGGTGATCCCGCCCATCGCCATCCTGCTGGGCGCCTGGGGGCTGGGAGAGACGCTGTTGCCGCAGGCCTATGCCGGGTTTGCCCTTCTGGCGCTGGGGCTTGTGGTGATCGACGGGCGGTTGCTGCGCCGGCTGACTTGACGGGGCGGGCGCGTCTGCCTACCAACCTTCAGCCGCCGCCGGAGACGCCGCCCATGCTTTACCAGACGCCGCAAGACTGGCGCGACGCCCCTCACAAACGCGTGCTGCTGTTCGGCATGTCGGGCCTTGGCAAGACGCACGTCTCCACCACGCTGCGCGCGCAGGGCGACTGGTTCCACTATTCCATCGATTACCGCATCGGGACGCGGTACATGGGCGAACACATCGTCGACAACGCCAAGCGCGAAGCGATGAAGGTGCCGTTCCTGCGCGAGCTTCTGATGACCGACTCGATCTACCTCGCGTCGAACATCACGTTTTCGAACCTCACGCCGGTCTCGACCTACCTTGGCAAGCCGGGCAACCCCGACAAGGGCGGCCTGCCCTTCGCTGAATATACCCGCCGGCAGGCCCAGTTCCGCGCCGCCGAAGAGGCCGCCCTGCAGGATACCGGCCACTTCATCGCGCGCGCGCAATCGCTCTACGGCTACCCGCATTTCGTCTGCGACACCGGCGGGTCGATCTGCGAATGGGTCGATCCCGACGACCCCGCCGACCCGATCCTGCGCACCCTGTCGTCCGAAACCCTGATGATCTGGATCGAGGGCAGCGACGCCCATACCGAGGAACTGATCCGCCGCTTCGACCGCGCGCCCAAACCCATGGCCTACCAGCCGGATTTCCTTGCCGATGGCTGGGCCGCCTACCTGGCAGAGACCGGCCAGACCGAGACGCAGGTCGACCCCGACGCGTTCATCCGCTGGACCTATGCCCGCGCGCTCGCCCACCGCCAGCCGCGCTATGCCGCGATGGCGCGCAACTGGGGCGTGACCGTGCAGGCCGAGGACCTTGCAGACCTCCGCGACGCCGCCGATTTCGACGCCGTGGTCGAGGCGGCGCTCGCCCGCTGACGCCCCCGTGACCACCCGAGGGTTGTGAGCACGGGGCGGCTTGCGTATGTCTCCGGTCCGAACCGAGGAAAGACCACACGCGATGCCCATCAAGATCCCTTCCACCCTCCCCGCCTACGACGTGCTGACGCGCGAAGGCGTGATGGTGATGTCGGACGATCAGGCCGCGCGGCAGGACATCCGCCCCCTGCGCATCGGGCTTCTGAACCTGATGCCCAAGAAGATCGACACCGAGAACCAGTTCGCCCGCCTGATCGGCGCGACGCCCTTGCAGATCGAGTTGTCGCTGATCCGCATGACCGAGCACGAGACGCGCAACACCGCGGCCGAGCACATGCAGGAATTCTACCGACCCTTCCAGGCGGTCAGGGACGAGAAATTTGACGGCCTCATCATCACCGGCGCGCCGATCGAACACCTCGCCTTTGACGAGGTGACCTACTGGAACGAGTTGCGCGAGGTCATGGACTGGACCCAGACCAACGTGCATTCCACCTTCGGCGTCTGCTGGGGCGGGATGGCGATGCTCTATCACTTCCACGGCGTCGACAAGCACATGCTGGATGCAAAGGCATTCGGCCTTTACCGCCAGAAGAACCTCGCCCCCGCCTCGCAATACCTGCGCGGCTTCTCCGACGAATGCCTGATCCCCGTCTCCCGCTGGACCGAGGTCCGGCAGGACGAGATCGACGCGGCCCCCGCGCTGCGCACGCTGCTTGCCTCGGACGAGGTCGGCCCCTGCCTTGTCGAGGACCCGGAACACCGCGCGCTCTATATCTTCAACCATTTCGAGTATGACAGCGGCACGCTGGGCGACGAATACGCCCGCGACCGCGACAACGCGCAGGTCGCAGGGACCGAGATCGAGGTGCCCGTCAATTACTTCCCCGGCAACGACCCGTCACAGACCCCGCGCAACCGCTGGCGCAGTCATGCGCATCTTCTCTATGGAAACTGGGTCAACGCGATCTATCAATCTACGCCCTACGACCTTGACGCGATAGGACGCTGAGACATGGGCTGGAAGGGAATTCTGACGGGAGTGGCGCTGCTTGCGGCGACCGGGGCGACGGTCACGGGCTGCGCGGCCTACCGCGAGGCGCAGGCCGAGGAAGACAACCCGCCGATCGGCCGCATCCTCGACGTCGACGGCCACCCGGTTCACGCATGGGTCAAAGGCTCCGGCCCCGATGTCGTCCTGATCCACGGCTCCAGCGGCAACCTGCGCGACTTCACCCATTCCTTCGCCGGGCGCCTGACCGACCGCTACCGCGTCATCGCCTTCGACCGTCCCGGCCTTGGCTACACGCCGGAAATGGCACCCGGCGGCGACAGCATGAAGGCGCAGGCGGCGCTGTTGCAGAAGGCCGCCGCGCAACTGGGCGCCAACAGGCCCATCGTCGTGGGCCAGTCGCTTGGCGGCGCCGTGGCGCTTGCCTGGGCGACCTACACGCCCGACACGCTTGCGGCGCTGGTGACGATCAGCGGTGTCTCGCACCCGTGGACGACGCCGCTTTCGACCTATTACAAGGTCCTGTCGAACCCCGTCGGCCAACACACGGTCGTGCCCCTGATGACCGCCTTTGTACCCGAAAGCACCATCGAGGCGTCGATCAAGAGCATCTTCGACCCCTTCCCGGTGCCCGACGGCTACGCCGATTATGTCGGCGCCCGGCTGACCCTGCGCCGCGCCTCGCTGCGTGCCAATGCCGACCAGCGCGCACGGCTTTTGAGCGACGTGAAGACGCAATCGCAACTCTACGGCTCCGCCATCACCGTCCCGGTCGAAGTCGTGCACGGCACCGAGGATTCCACCGTCGGCCCCGAACTGCACGTCCCCCAGATGGAGCGCGACGTGCCCCAGACCCGCGTCACCCTGATCGCGGGGGCCGGCCACATGCCGCACCACACCCATCCCGACCCGGTCGTCGCCGCCATCGACAGCGCCGCCGCCCGCGCCGGATTGCGCTAAGGCCGGTGGGTCGCCATATATAAGTCAACGACTTAAAGGGGACCCCATGACGAAACCGTTCGATGGCGCGATCAGCCGGTTCTACAGGGACACCGCGCCGGACGCCGTGCGCGATGCCATCGCCGCGCGCAAGAAGGGCCAGATCCTCGATCCCGCCTTCCCCTATGACAAGCGGCTCGACCGCGACACGTATGAAACCGACCTCGCCGCGCTGCAGATCGAACTGGTGAAACTGCAATCCTGGGTGAAGGAAAGCGGCGCCCGTGTCGCCATCATCTTCGAAGGCCGCGACGCGGCTGGAAAAGGCGGCACGATCAAGCGCTTCCGCGAGAACATGAACCCCCGCATCGCGCGCACCGTGGCCCTGTCCAAACCGTCCGACAGGGAGGCCGGCGAGTGGTACTTCCAGCGCTACGTGCGGCACTTGCCCACGGCGGGCGAAATCGTGTTCTTCGACCGGTCATGGTACAATCGCGGCGTCGTCGAAAAGGTCTTCGACTTCTGCGAGGACGAGGATCGCGACCGCTGGTTCAGGCAGGTGGTGCCGTTCGAACGCATGCTGGTGAATGACGGCATCCACCTCTTCAAGCTCTGGCTCAATGTCGGGCGCGCGGAACAGCTGCGCCGCTTCCTCGACCGCGAATCCGATCCGCTCAAGCACTGGAAACTCAGCTGGATCGATGTCGAGGGCCTCAACCGCTGGGACGCCTACACGCAGGCCATTGCCGAAACGCTCGACCGCACGCACCACGATCCCGCGCCGTGGACGGTGATCCGCACCGACGACAAGCGCCGCGCCCGGCTAAACGCCATCCGCAGCGTGCTGTGTGCGCTGCGATACCACCACAAGTCCGACCGTGCCTGCGGCCATGTCGACCCCAAGATCGCCGGCGGCCCCGAAATCTGGAATGCCTAAACGCGGCTATCATCACGGCAACCTGCGCCAGGCCCTCGTCGACGCGGCGCTGGACCTGATCGAGAAGAAGGGTCCGACCGGCTTCACCCTGTCCGAAGCCGCCAAGACCGCGGGCGTCACCCCCGCCGCCGTCTACCGCCATTTCGAAGGCCGCGAGGACCTGATCGCAGAAGCCGCGCGGCAGGGCTACGACATCTTCGCCGACCTGATGGAATACGCCTATTCCAAGGAATCCACCGCGCTGGCCGCGTTCGAGGCCACGGGCCGCGCCTACCTCGCCTTCGCCCGCCGCTATCCCGGCCACTACATCGCGATGTTCGAATCGGGCATTAGCGTGAACCGCACGCCCGACCTCGCCAAGGTCTCGGCCCGTGCCCGCGCCGTGCTGGAAAAGGCCGCCGCCGATCTCAGCCAGCACATCCCGCCCGACAAGCGCCCCCCGGCCTCGATGTTCTCGGCCCATATCTGGGCGCTCAGCCACGGCGTGGTCGAACTGTTCGCCCGCAACACCGGCAGCCAGTCGCCCTTCCCCCCCGACGAACTCCTGGAATCCGCCATCGGCGTCTACCTGCGCGGCCTCGGCCTGATCGCGCCCGATGGATAGGCTCCTGCGCAGGCTGTCCCCCCGCGCGCAGACATGGGTGCTCGAATACGGGGCCCTCTTGCTGGTCGGTCTGACAGCCGCCATCGGGCTCGTCGCCTACATCGCCCTGCTGAAACCCGACAAGGTCATGGCCGAGACGCCGCAACGCCTCCCGGTCATCCGCAGCATGGACACGTCCGGCGAGGACGGGTTCGAGGCCAGCTTCATCCTGAAAACCCCCGACGAAACACTTGTGCGGGTCACCACCACCTCGCTCGCACTCGCCCAGACGGTTGTCGACACGGCTTGCGTGCTGCGGCTCGACCGCGCCAGCGGCCGCGTCTCGTGGCGCCTTGCGCCCCCGCATCGCTGCCCGGTGTCATAGCGCACCCCCTTCCCCCTTCTTCTCTTTCCAAATATGGCGGGGGTGCGGGGTCTGGCCCCCGCAACGGCCGGACACGACGCGCATGACCAGAACCTTCTTCCTAGGCCTCGGCGGCCAGAAATGCGGCTCCACCTGGATGCAGGCGCAACTAGCGCGCGCGCCGGGGTCCGATTTCGGTCGGCTGGGCGAATACCAGGTGTGGGAGGGCGATCTCGGCTCGGTCTTCGCCCGCTACCGCGTGGCGGAGCCATCAACGTGGGGCAAGATCAAGGGCGAGGCGATGCGCCGCCTGCGCCGCCCGGTCCCCGCGCGCTACCTGCGCTGGCGCATGCAGACGGACCGGGACGAGTATTTCGACTATTTCGCCCGCCTGCTCGCGCCTCGGGACATCGTCCGTACGGGCGATGTCACACCGTCCTACGCGGCCCTGCCCGCGCCCATGCTGGCGGGCATCCGCGACGGCATGGCCTCGCGCGGCATCACGACGAAGGTGATGTTCGCCATGCGTGACCCAGTGGCGCGGCTGCGCTCGCACCTGAACATGGACATCGCCAAGGGCCGGATCCCGCCGGGGGACGAGACCGAACGCCTCGCCGCCTTCTACGCCACCGAAGAGGCCGCAGCCCGCTCCCGCTATGACCTGACCCTCGCCGCCCTCGCGCAAGAATTTTCGCAGGAAAATTCTTTCCTCTGCCTCTTCGAAGAGATGTTCACGGCAGACGGCATCGCCGCCTTCGCCGCCTTCGCCGGGATCGACATTCCCCAAAGCGCCGGCGGCACCCGCGTCAACGCCCGCCAGACCGACATCGCGCCCCTGCCCGACACCCTCGAAGCGGAAATCGCGCGGCACTACGCCCCGGTCTACCATGCCGCGGCAGAGGCCCTGCCGCAGGTCGCAACGCTCTGGCCCTCGGCCCGCCACGTTCTCACCAGCGCATGAGGCCCGCGTCGATCAACTGGTCCGGCCCCTCGTACCGCACCGAGGCGGCGTCGAGGAACGATCCGCCCTCCGCCTCCATCCGCTCCAGCAACCGCGCGTAGTACCGGTACTTGGACGCGCCGTTTGCATGCGCGCCCCAGGCTTGCGCGCGGGCGATCTTGTCGGCGAATTGCGCGGTAAAGACGAAATGCGCGATGGTCAGCAGGATGTCGGAGCTGGGCGGCAGGTTGGCCGCATGACTTCCCGTCAGCCGCGTGTGCGCGTCCCGCCGCACGATGGGCGTCTTGTGGCGGGGCGAGCGCATGAAACTTTGCGCCTCCCGCGCCTTGCGGGGCATCCACAGCCTTTGCCAGCCGGTGCGCCTGACCTCGGGCCTGATGTCGAAGGCGCGGAACAGCCGCGCGGTCTTGCTCTCACCGACGAGGGTTGGCTGCGCGCCCGCGACCGTCTCCACCAGCCGCTCGGGCTGGAACCAGGGATAAGCCGCGATCAGGCCCGCGAAATCGTGCGGCATCGGCGCCTTCAGGCCCGCGACGGTTTCGGGGAAAAACTCCACGACCGACGCCACCGCCGCCGCCGCGCCCTCCGCCTCGAGCCGCGCCCAGACATCGGCCAGCGTCATGCCATCGGGCAGGATCAGGAACTCGTCCGCATCGAAATAGGCGACATAGGCCCCGTCGAACCAAAGATGCGGCACGGCGATCTTCAGGTAGGTCCCCACCCTTTCGACCCGCGCCGCGCCTTCGGGATCGACATACCGGATCTGCTCCCCGAACCCGCGCGGCCCGGCCAGCACGACGCAATCGGGCTGCTGGGCGAGAAACGCGCGCGTGTCGTCGGTCGAGGCATCGTCGAAGACCACGAATTGCTCGATCCCGAGCGCGCGGTAATGAGCGACAAACGCCGGCAGCAACGCCATCTCGTCCTTGACGATGGCGAACATGCTGCGCGCGGCCGGATCGACCGTGCCATGCACCACCTGCGCCAGCCCTGCCGCGTCCTCGATCCGAAACGTGTCCATGACGTTCTGCCTAACGCAAAAGGGCCGCCCGAAACAGGCGGCCCCTCGTAACCTTGGCGTGGGCGATCAACCCACCCGACCTTAGCGTTTCGAGAACTGGAAGCTGCGGCGCGCCTTGCGCTTACCGTATTTCTTCCGTTCCACCACGCGGCTGTCGCGGGTCAGGAAACCTGCCGCCTTCAGCGCACTGCGCAAGCTGGGGTCATACAGCTGCAGTGCTTTCGAGATGCCGTGCTTGACCGCACCGGCCTGACCGGACAGGCCACCGCCCTTGACGGTCGCCATCACGTCGAACTGGTCCTCGACACCGGCCACGGTGAAGGGCTGGCGCAGGATCATCTGCAGAACCGGACGCGCGAAATAGACGGGCATGTCCTTGCCGTTGACCGATACCTTGCCCGAGCCCGGCTTGATCCAGACGCGGGCAACCGCGTCCTTCCGCTTGCCCGTGGCATAAGACCGGCCCAGATCGTCACGCACCGGCTCACGCGGTTCCGCTTCGACCATGTCCATGGCAACCGCCGCTTCAGCGACGCCGCCTGCGAGGGCATCCAGCCCGTCGAGGGATTTCACTTCATCAGCCATCAGCTTGCCACCCGGGTGTTCTTGGAATTCATCGATTTCACATCCAGCACTTCCGGCGACTGCGCCTCGTGCGGATGTTCGGTGCCGGCATAGACGCGCAGGTTGGTCATCTGCTGGCGCGACAGGCGGCCGCCCGGCAGCATGCGCTGAACGGCCTTGATCACCACGCGCTCGGGATGCGCGCCTTCAAGGATCTGCTCCTTGGTGCGCGACTTGATCCCGCCGGGGTGGCCGGTGTGCCAGTAATAGTTTTCCTGGCGCTTGTTGCCGGTCAGCTGAATCTTCTCGGCATTGATGACGATCACGTTGTCGCCCATGTCCATGTGCGGCGTGAAGGTGGCCTTGTGCTTGCCACGCAGACGCATGGCGACGATCGAGGCAAGACGGCCAAGCACCACGCCTTCGGCGTCGATGATGATCCATTTCTTGTCGATGTCCGCCGGTTTTGCGGAATAGGTTTTCATCTTGGTCTCTCGGGTTCGATGCGGGCAGGCCCGCCGTACAAATTCGATTGCGCGGTTATACGCGGCGAAAATGCCGTGTCAATCGACCATGTGCCGTCTTTTCCGTTGCAAAACAATGGCTTCAAAATAAGGTATCATAATACCCCATATTTTCGGCCGGTTTTCACCCCCGCGCGGGCGGGATGGCATAGGTCATCGAGGCCCGCGCGACGGGATCGGTCTCCCCGACCGACCGGATCAGGCAATCCCCGACCGCCAGTTGCCGCCCCAGTTTCAAAAGCCGCGTGTCGCTCACAAGGTCGACGCCCGATGCCGGTTTGCGCATGAAATCCATCGAGATGTTCGTTGTCACCGCCAGCGCCTGCGGCCCGATCATCGCCAGCGTCGCAAGGTAGACCGACACGTCCGCCAGCGCGAACATCGACGGCCCCGACACGGTCCCACCGGGCCGCAGGTGGGCGTCCGACACTTTCAGGCGGATCGTGGCCTGCATCGGCGCGATGGCCTCGACCACGAAATCATCGGCCACCTGCGGAAACGCCGTGCCAAGGAACTCGGTCAAGGCCGCCACATCCATCTTCACGTCCATGCTTCCCTCCCCCGGCACGCGCGGCTAACCTGTCGCGCAAATCCGGGGAGGACAAGATGGCTTTGCTAGAGAGGGAAGATGCAGGCGGGATCGCGACGCTCACGCTGAACGCGCCCGAGCGTCTGAACGCGCTGTCGGACGAGATGCTGGCCGCCCTGTCGGAAACGCTGGCCGGGCTTGAAGACGACCGCGACACGCGCGCCGTGGTGCTGAAAGGCGCGGGCAAGGCGTTCTGCGCGGGCCATGACCTGCGGCAGATGCAGGCGGGGCGGCAGGCCGAGGATGGCGGCGCGGCCTATTTCAAGGACCTGTTCGACCGCTGCACGCAGGTCATGCTGGCGATCCGCGCCCTGCCCCAACCGGTCATCGCGCAAGTCCACGGCATCGCCACCGCCGCGGGCTGCCAGCTTGTCGCCACCTGTGACCTTGCCGTTGCGGCCTCGGACACGCGGTTCGGCGTGAACGGCGTCAAAATCGGCCTTTTCTGCTCGACCCCCATGGTCGCGCTCAGCCGCAACGTGCCGCGCAAGCAGGCGTTCGAGATGCTGACGACCGGCGAGTTCATAGACGCCGCCCGCGCGCAGGAGCTTGGCCTCGTCAACCGCGTGGTCGCGCGGGACGAGCTGGACGACGCCGCGCAGCACCTGGCCGCGAGCATCGCCGACAAGCTTGCCGCCGCCGTGTCGATAGGCAAGCGCGCCTTTTACGACCAGATCGAAATGTCCCTTGCCGACGCCTATGCCTTTACCGGCGACGTGATGGTCGAAAACCTGCGGTTGCGCGATACCGAGGAAGGCATGGCCGCCTTCCTTGAAAAACGCCCGCCGGACTGGTCGCGCTAGGCCGCGTCAACAATTTCCCTGTTCCTTGGTTAATTGTCTCCGCCAGCGCAACAAAAGCGCCGCGGACGACCTCCTGTTTCACATGAATTGTCGCCGATAAGCGCCTGAAAACGCTCTACCATCGGATTGTTTTTGATCTGGAAACGATCTGTCGCGCATCGTGGTCTTGGGGTGCGGGCAAGGGATCGGCCAAGCTGTTCACATATTTGTGAAAATGCCATTCATTGAGGGGGCTCTGATGAAGCGCATTCCTACGTTTATTGCTCTGTCCTTTGCCGCGACCACGCTGTCGGCCGACGAATTGCCGCGCGCGCTGGACCCGTCCGATTTCTTCGACGTGAACATCGAATGGGCCGCGATCGGGCGAAACCTGTTCTTCGACAAGGCCCTTTCGGGCAACGACAACATCTCCTGCGCCACCTGTCACCACCCCGCTCTCGGGACCGGTGACGGCATGGCGCTGCCGCTTGGCGAAGGCGGCATCGGGCTTGGCCTGCAACGGGTCGCGGGGGAGACCAACATCCCGCTGGAACGCGTGCCGCGCAACGCGCCGCCGCTCTTCAACCTCGGCGCGCGCGATTTCGACGTCTTCTTCCACGATGGCCGCATGTTCCGCGATCGCAGCGCGCCGTTCGGCATCCGCCTGCCCAAGGGCAACGAACTGGAACGCCGGATGCCCACGATGCTGTCGGCGCAGAACCTGCTGCCGCTCCTGAACGTGGAGGAAATGGCCGGCCAGCCCGACGAGAACCCGGTGGGCCGCGCGGTGGCGCGCAACCGCCTGACCGGGCCGGGCGGCGCATGGGATCTGATCGCCAAGGAGATCGAGGGGATCGATGATTACCGCAACGCCTTCGACTGGCTGATCGGTGCCGATGAACCCCTGCATATCAGCCATATCGGCATCGCCCTGTCCTCCTTCATCATGTACGAATTCCGCGCCGCCAACACGCCGTTCGACCGCTACCTGCGCGGCGATGACGACGCGCTCGACGCCGCGCAGATGCGCGGGATGGAGCTGTTCTACGGCAAGGCCGAATGTTCCTCCTGCCATTCCGGTCCGCTGATGTCGGATTTCGAGATGCACGCGCTCGCCCTGCCGCAATTCGGACCGGGCAAGAAGGAAAACGCCGACTTCCCGCATGCCGACGAAGGCCACATGCGCACCTCGGGCGCCTACGAGGACATCTATAGTTTCCGCACGCCGATGCTGCGCAACGTGACCCTGACCGCGCCTTACGGCCATAATGGCGCCTTCACGACGCTCGAAGCCATGGTCCGGCACCACCTGAACCCGCTGCAATCGCTGGGCAATTTCGACCGCGCGCAGGTCCTGCTGCACGACGTGCCCTCGATCACCGACGACTGGGTGGCGCTTGATACCACCGGGGAGACGTTCCGCATCGCCACGGCGATGTCGATCAACCCCGTGCCGCTGAACGATGCCGAGGTCGACGACCTCCTCGCCTTCCTCGACGCGCTGACCGATCCGGTGGCGCTCACCGGGCGGCTGGGCATCCCGGTCACCGTGCCCTCGGGCCTCGATATCGACATGCCGCAGGACCAGCCATAAGCGAGGCCGCCCACCAGGGCGGATGAGCGGCCCCTTTCCAACGGGGCCGCGCACCGCTACATGCCCCTCTATGGCAGAGGTTCTCAACATCGTGGGCGGCGGGCTGGCAGGCTCCGAGGCCGCCTGGCAGGCCGCGCAGGCGGGCGTCGACGTGGTGATCCACGAAATGCGCCCCCGCGTCGGCACCTTCGCTCACCAGACCGGTGACCTCGCCGAAATGGTCTGCTCCAACTCCTTCCGCTCGGATGACGACGAACAGAACGCCGTCGGCCTGCTGCACTGGGAAATGCGCGCCGCAGACGGCCTCGTCATGGCCACCGCCGACCGCCACCGCCTGCCTGCCGGTGGTGCGCTCGCGGTCGACCGTGATCCCTTCGCCGCCTCGGTCACCGCCGCCCTCATGGCGCATCCCCGCATCACCCGCCGCGATGCGGAAATCACCGACATCCCCGCGGACGGCCACTGGATCATCTCCACCGGCCCGCTCACCTCCGCCGCCCTCGGGCAGGCAATCCAGCGCGAAACGGGGTCCGAGGCGCTCGCCTTCTTCGACGCCATCGCCCCGATCGTGCACGCCGACTCGATCGACATGTCGAAGGCGTGGATGCAGTCGCGCTACGACAAGGGCGAGACCGAGGAAGAGCGCACCGCCTACCTCAACTGCCCGATGGACAAGGCGCAGTACGAGGCCTTCATCGACGCGCTCCTCGCCGCCGACAAGACCGAGTTCCACGAAGGCGAAACCGCGGGCTATTTCGACGGCTGCCTGCCGATCGAGGTCATGGCCGAACGCGGCCGCGAAACCCTGCGCCACGGGCCGATGAAACCCGTGGGCCTGACCAACCCCCACGCCCCCGACATCAAGCCCCACGCCGTGGTGCAACTGCGCCGCGACAACGCGCTGGGGACGCTCTTCAACATCGTCGGTTTCCAGACCAAGATGAAATACGGCGCGCAAACCGACGTCTTCCGCATGATACCGGGGCTTGAAGAGGCGCGTTTCGCCCGGCTTGGCGGCATCCACCGCAACACCTTCCTCAACTCGCCCACCCTGCTCGACCGCCAGATGCGCTGGCGCGCCCATCCCCATATCCGCTTCGCGGGCCAGATCACCGGCGTCGAAGGCTACGTGGAAAGCGCCGCGATGGGCCTTATCGCGGGCCGCATGGCCGCCGCGCAAATCCTTGGCCAGCCCCTGCCCGACGTGCCGCAGGACAGCGCCATGGGCGCGCTCATCCACCACATCACCGGCGGGGCCGAAGCAAAGACCTTCCAGCCCATGAACGTGAATTTCGGCCTCTTCCGCCCGCTCGACGGCGTGCGTGGCGGGCGCCGGGGCCGCAAGGACCGCTACAAGGCCTATACCGACCGCGCCAAGGCGGCATGGCAGGGCTGGCTCGCGCAGTCGACACTGGACGCGGACGCACCCGCGGCCTAGCGTGGCGCCATGACCGGTTTTCTCGACAAGGCCTATGGCCTCGACGGCGTCGATGACACGCGCGACATGTACGATGCCTGGGCCGCGACCTACGAGGCCGAGGTCGCCGATAACGGCTATGCCACGCCCGGCCGCTGTGCCGAGGCCCTGCTTGCCCACATGGACCGCGCCGACCTGCCGATCCTCGATTTCGGCTGCGGCACGGGGCTGTCCGGCCTTGCGCTGGCCACCGCCGGATTCACCATGATCGACGGCTGCGACATCTCGGCCGAGATGCTGGACGTCGCCCGCGCCAAGCCCGGCCTCTACCGCAACCTGCACCATTACGACCCGGCAAACGGCGTGCCCTTCGCCCCCGGCGACTACCACGCCGTCGCCGCCATCGGCGTCATCGGATCGGGCGCCGCCCCGGTCGAGGTGCTGGACCAGTTGATCGACGCACTCGACCCCGAGGCGCTGCTGGTCTTCTCCTTCAACGACCACACGCTCGCGGACCCGAGCTTCGAAGGCCGCCTCAACGCCCGCATCGCCGACGGATCGGTCGAACTGTTGTTCAAGGAATACGGCGACCACCTGCCCGGCCGGGACATGAAATCGAACGTCTACGTCCTGAAACGTCTGTGACCTGCGTCACCCGCTTCGCGCCTTCTCCCACCGGCCCCCTGCATCTCGGCCACGCCTTCTCGGCCTTCATCGCCCACGACATGGCCCGCGCCTCGGGCGGCCGGTTCCTCCTGCGGATCGAGGATATCGACACCACCCGCTCCCGCCCCCAATGGGACACGCAGATCCTCGACGACCTCGCATGGCTCGGCCTTACATGGGACGGCCCCGTCATGCGTCAGACCGACCGGCTCGACGCCTACCGCGCCGCCCTCGACACGCTCTGGCAACAGGGACTGCTCTACCCCTGCACCTGCACCCGCCGCGACATCGCCACCGCGCTCTCTGCCCCGCAGGAAGGCGCCGACCCGCCCATGGGCCCCGATGGCGTCATCTATCCCGGCACCTGCCGCGACCTCTCCCCGCGCACCGGCCCCATACCCACGGAGGCCGCCCTCCGCCTCGACCTCGGCGCGGCTCTCCACCACCCGCGCTACACCTTCACCGAAACCGGCACGCCCGCCAACGGCACCCCCCGCACCATGACCCGCAGCGCCGACGTGCTCCTCTCGCAGGTCGGAGACATCGTCCTGTCACGCAAGGACTTCCTCGGCTCCTACCACCTCTCCGTCATCCTCGACGACGCCGCGCAACAGATCACCCACGTCACCCGCGGCGAGGACCTCTTCGACGCCACATGGATCCACGTCGTCCTGCAGGTCCTGCTCTCCCTGCCAACGCCCACCTACCACCACCACCGCCTCGTCCGGGACGAGACCGGCAAACGGCTGGCCAAACGCGACGACGCCCGCAGCCTCGCAACCTACCGCAGCGAAGGCCGCACCCCGGACGACATCCGCCATCTCGCGGGCCTCGCCCCTTCTTCTCTTTGAAAATATGTCCGCCGGAGGCTCCCGCCCTCACGGCCAGCGCACCACATGATCCTCAAGGCACTGCGAAAGCCGGTAGGATGGGTGATCTTCACCCATCATCCCCTGACAAAAATAGCGTAGGACGGGTGATCTTCACCCGTCACACCCGGCGCAGGGCGAGCACCGCGTTCATGCCGCCGAAGGCAAAGGCGTTGGACAGCGCGACCTCGACCCGCGCATCGCGCGCCTCGTTCGGGACCACGTCCAGCGCGCATTCCGGGTCGGGCTCTTCATAGCCGATCGTGGGCGCCACCACGCCGTCGCGCAGCGCCATGATGCAGGCCAGAAGCTCCACCGCGCCGGTCCCCCCGATGCAATGCCCATGCATCGACTTGGTCGAGGAGATCATCAGCGCATCCGCCTGCGGCCCGAACACGTCCGCCACCGCCGCGCATTCGGTCTTGTCATTGGCCGCCGTGCCGGTGCCATGGGCGTTGATATACTGCACGTCGCGGGCATCGACCCGCGCATCCTTCAGCGCCCCGGCAATCGCCCGCGCCGCGCCCTGTTTCGACGGCATCACGATATCGGCGGCGTCCGAGGACATGGCGAACCCGATCACCTCGGCCAGGACCTCGGCCCCGCGCGCGCGGGCATGTTCGAATTCCTCGAACACGAAAACCCCCGCGCCTTCGCCCTGCACCATCCCGTTGCGGTTGGCCGAAAACGGGCGGCAGGCGTCCTTCGACATGACCCGCAACCCTTCCCATGCCTTCACGCCACCAAAGCACAGCATCGATTCCGACCCGCCCGTGACCATCGCGTCCGACATGCCCGACCGGATCATCGCGAAAGCCTGCGCCATGGCGTGGTTGGACGAGGCGCAGGCCGTCGACACCGTGAAGGACGGCCCCTTCAGGTTGAACTCCATCGACACGTGCCCGGCGGCGGCATTGTTCATCAGCTTGGGCACCACGAACGGGTGCACCCGGTTCTTCCCGTCCTCGTAGACGGTGCGGTAATTGGCATCGAGCGTGTTCATCCCGCCGCCCGAATTGCCCAGCACCACGCCTGCCCGCGCGGCCAGCTCGCCGGAAAACTCGATCCCCGCCTGCGCCACCGCCTCGCGCGCGGCGATCAGCGTGAACTGGGTGAACCGGTCATAGAGCGCGATCTGCTGGCGGTTGAACACCTCCTCGGCGTGGAAATCGTGCACCTGCCCACCGATCCGGATCGACAGCCGGTCGACGTCGCGGATGTCCAGCTCGCCGATCCCGCAGCGCCCCTCGCGCATCGCTTCCAGCGTGGCGGGCACCGAGTGACCCAGCGCGTTGATCGTTCCCGCGCCCGTGATGACGACCCGCCGCATCGCTTAGGCCTGCGCCTTCACCAGAGCCTCGACCTCGCCGATGATCGACCGGACAGAGGAGATATCGAACCCGCTTTTCTCTGGCTCGTTGGCGTTGAAGGGCACCTGGATGTCGAAGGCTTCCTCGATGGCGAAGATCGCCTCGACCAGCCCGAGGCTGTCGATGCCCAGATCCTCCAGCGTCTGGTCCTCGCTGATATCCGAAGGTTCAAGAACCGCCTGCTCCGCGATGATCGCGATCACCTTGTCCTTAACGGTCATGCTCGTCCCCGATTTCTTCTCTGCCGAGGATTTAGTCAGTCCCGCCGTCTTTGAAAACCGCCTTTTTGAGACTTGCGACATCCGCCAGCAGGCGCGGCAGGCGGCGCGAGGCCTTGTAGGCCGCGACGTTGGTTTCCATCTTCACCGCCGGATAGCCCATGACGGCCCGTCCAGCGGGCACGTTCGACAGAACGGCAGAGGCCGCGGCAATCACCACGTTGTCGCCCACGGAGATGTTGTCGGCCACGCCCGCCATGCCCGCGACCACCACGTTGTCGCCCAGCCGCGATGATCCCGCGATCCCCGCGCCCGCACAGACAAGGCAGTTGCGGCCCAGCACGACGTTGTGGCCGATCTGGACAAGGTTGTCGATCTTGCAGCCATCGCCCACGCGGGTCGGGCGCACGGTGCCCCGGTCGATGCAGGAATTCGCGCCGATCTCGACATCGTCGCCCACCAGTACGCCCCCCAGCGAATGGATGCGGGCCCAGGCCTGCCCTTCGGCGGTGACGGTATCGCCCAGCGTCTCGCGCACGTCCTCGGCGGTGGATTTCTCGGGCGTGACGAACGAGAACCCGTCGCCGCCCACGACCGCGCCAGGTTGCGCGATGAAGTTGTCGCCGATCACGACCCGCGCGCCGATCCGCACGCCTTCGCGCAGCAGCGCGCGCTGGCCCAGCTGCGCCTGCGCGCCGACATGCACCTGCGGCCCGATCACCGAATTGGCGCCGATCTGCGCGCCCGCGCCGATCACCGCCAGCGGCCCCACGCTCACCCCGTCACCCAGCTGTGCCGACGGGTCGATGAAAGCGGTCGGGTGCAGACCGGCGGGGTAGCCTTCGCCCGCATCCATCATGGCCGACGCCCCGGCCAGCGCATAACGCGGCCGGTCGGGACAGATCGCGCCCTTCAGGCCAAGCGCCTGCCAGTCCGTGCCCGCCGGCAGCAGCGCTGCCACCGCGCCACCCTTGGCAAGATCGTCGATATAGGCAGGCTGCATCGCCAGAGCGAGGTCCTCGGGACCCGCATCGGCGGGTTCGGTGATGCCGGTGATGACAAGATCGGCGTCGCCAAGGGGATCAACCCGCAGCGCCGCCGCGATGTCTGCCAATGTGGTGCGCATGGGGGCCATCCCGTTCTTGCGGTCTGGCCCCGAGCCTTACCCCTGAACCGCGCGCAGCGAAACCCCGGCGCGGCTCAGCGCGGCGAAGATCTTCCTGTCACGATTGTAGACATCGCGCCGGAACTGCATCTGCCCCTTCGGAGTGGTATAGGCCGTGCGGTAGATGATGTGCACCGGCACGTCCTGTTTCAGGTTCACCCGTGTCTCGGACCCGGTGTTCAGGACCGACTGGAAATAGGCCTCGGGGTTGCTTTCCTGCCGGGCCAACAACGCATAGGCAAAGTCGAACGGCTTGCCGAGCCGCACGCAGCCATGGCTGAAATCCCGGCGTTCGCGGTCGAACAGGTTCTTGGCCGGCGTGTCATGCAGGTAGATGTTGTGCTTGTTGGGGAACATGAACTTCACCAGCCCCAGCGCGTTGCGGCGGCTGGGAGGCTGGCGCATGTTGAACGGGAAGTTGCGCTCGTTATATTGCGCGAAATTCACGGCGCCCCGGTTGACCACCCGCCCCCGGCTGTCGGTGATTTCCAGATGCCGCACCGCACCCGAGTTGCGGCGCAGGAGCGGCAGGTATTCCTTGGTCGCGATCGACCGCGGCACGTACCACGACGGGTTGATGACCATGAATTCCATCACGTCCGAGAATTCGGGCGTTTCCCGGTCGGGGTCGTTCTTGCCCACCACCGTGATGGTTTCGAAGGTGACCTTGCCGTTATCCATGATCTTGGCGGTGAAATCGGGGATGTTGACCAGCACGTGACGCTTGCCGCGGCCTTCGGGGATGTTCATCCAACGTTCGCGCTCCATCGCCACGATGATGGACTGCAACCGCTTGTCCATGCCGGTATTGATCTCGATCATCGTGCCTGCGCCCGCGACGCCATCGGGGGTCAGCCCGTGCGCCAGCTGGAACTGCTGCACACCCGCCGCCAGCGCCCCGTCATACGAGGCGGACGAGCTGCGCTTCATGTACCCCATCGCCACCAGCCGGTTGCGCAATGCCACGACCGGCGCGCCCGACGCGCCGGGTTTGAGCGACTTGGCCGGTACCTTGGGGCCCCAGCCCCCGCGCGCCAGCGCCTTTTCATAGGTCAGCTTGGCCTTCATCAGGCGTGCATATTCCTCTGACCGGGGCGCCAGCGCCTTGAAGAACCCGCGCGGCGACGATTTCACGAGGTTGGTCAGGTAGGACACGCGCGACCGGTACGGCACCTGCCGCACCATGAAGACCGGGTCGATCCGGCGCGGATCGACCGCGCCGGTCTGCATGTCGGTCGCATATTCGAGGAACGTGGTGGAGATGTCGACTTCAAGCTGCGCCCGCGCTTCCGCGCCCTTGACCGATTTCATCCGCGCCACGAGGTCGTCGATCGCGTATTTCGGTGCGGGCAACCCGTGCATGGGCGCCGCGCGCACCGCCTTGATGAACGCCTCGCGGCGGGAACGGTCCTTGCCGGTGCGCCCCACCCAGATCGGTTTGAACTTGTTGGCCTTGTAAAACGCGGCGAGGTCCTTGTCCTTCGCGGCCGCCTCGGCGATTGCCTGTTTGAAGGCCGTCACCTGCGCGCTGGCGGGCGCGATGCTGACAAGGTGCAAAACCACGGCCATGGCGCAGACCGCCACCACCCGGAAGATCGCGGCACGCGCGCCGCCCTGAGAATTCATTGTCAAAATCAATGTCCGCATCCCTTTTGTCCCACTCGAACACCATACCTCGTGCCAAACGGGCACCTCTACCGCATGATATGTCCCGCGACGGGCCCGTTTTGTCCAATCACATCTGCCCGCACCCGCCCTGCACCGCAACATTTCGGCGACAATGGCGCAGAAATATCACCCTCACGCCACGATCGCCATAATTTGAGCATATTTCTGCCGATTACCCTTGATCCCTAAAAATAGCCCGGATTCTCGCTTGGTATAAGATTCGTCCTGTGCCATACACGCGAGGCATCTGGGGATGAGATGGCAGAAGCCGGGGAAACACCTGGCACCAGGCAAGCGACGAGGCTCGCAAGACATGACGAAATCAAACGGCGGCTTCACGCGCCGCGGGGTATTGGGTGCGTTTGCCGCAACCCTGGTCACCGCAGCGCCGACCTACACCAACGCAGCAGGTTTCCTGCGCGGCTCCGGCGACATCCGCCGCATCCGGATGATGTCCGGCCGGACGGGCGAGCGGATCGATATGATCTATTGGGTCGAAGGCGACTACATCAAGGACGCCGTGTCCGAGGTGAACCGCTTCATGCGCGACTGGCGCACCAACCAGGTCAAGACGATCGACCTGCGCACCGTCGACATCCTGGCCGCCGCACACAACCTCATGGACGTGAACGAACCCTACATGCTCCTGTCGGGCTACCGCAGCCCGCAGACCAACGCGATGCTCCGGGCGCGTTCGCGCGGCGTGGCCAAGAATTCGCTGCACATGGTCGGACAGGCCGCGGATATCCGGCTCAACTCCCGCTCCGTCGGCCAGATCGCGCGCGCCGCGGGTGCCTGCAACGGCGGCGGCGTCGGCCGGTATTCCAAGTCGAACTTCGTGCACATGGATTGCGGTCCGGTTCGCGCCTGGGGCCGGTAACCGGGACCCATATCCACTGACCATCTTCTACCACACGCCCGCCTCGCGCGGGCGATTTTGTTATGACGATTTTAACGAATGGCCGCGCAGCAGATCACCGCCCCTTCCAGACCGGATCGCGCTTTTCGGCGAAGGCGCGCGCGCCTTCCAGCTGGTCTTCGGACGCATAGAGGTGATCGACGGTGCCGAACTGGCGCTGCGTGATCCGGTTCATCGCGTCCTGGAACGTCATCGCCTCGGCCTCGCGCACGATCTCCTTGATCGCGGCGTAGACAAGCGGCGGACCGGATGCGAGCAACTCCGCCGTCTGCCGCACCTCGTCCATCAGCGACGCCGCCGGCACGATGCGGTTGATCATGCCCCAGCGCGCCGCCTCTTCCGCGTCGATCCAGCGCCCCGTCAGCAGCATCTCCATCGCGATGTGGTAGGGGATGCGCTTGGGCAGCTTGACGCTCGCCGCGTCCGCCACGGTGCCCGACCGGATTTCGGGCAGGGCGAAACTCGCATGATCCGCCGCGATCAGGATGTCGGCTGACAAGGCCAGCTCCAGCCCGCCGCCACAGCAGATGCCGTTGATCGCCGCGATCACCGGCTTGTTCATCGCCCGCATCTCCTGCAAGCCGCCGAACCCGCCGACGCCGTAATCGCCGTCGACCGCGTCCCCGTCCGCCGCCGCCTTCAGGTCCCACCCGGCGCAAAAGAACTTCTCTCCCCCGCCGGTGATGATCGCGACCCGCAGATCGGGATCGTCGCGGAAGTCACGAAAGACCTCGCCCATGGCACGGCTTGTCTGCAGGTCGATGGCATTGGCCTTGGGCCGGTCCAGCACCACTTCCAGGATTGCACCGTTCCGGGTCACCTTCAGGGCGTCACTCATCGCGCATGTCTCCTCTTTCGATCAGCGCATCCACCGCGACCGCGCGGTCGGGCGTCACGATCACCGGGTTGATCTCAACTTCGTTCAAACGGGCCGCGTCGGCAATGACCGCGGCCTGCACCGCCATCACCAGGTCGAGCAGCGCCGCCTTCGCCCCCGCGGGCCGCCCGCGATATCCGTCAAGCAGCGTGGCGACGCGCAAGCCGTTCAGCCCCTGTTCGACCTCGGCACGCGAGGCCGGGACCAGCATTGACACCGTATCGCGCAACATCTCGGTCAGCACACCGCCCGCGCCCAGCGTCAGGACGAACCCGTGCGCGGGGTCGCGCACCACGCCCACGAGGATCTCGGCCACGCCGCCTTCAATCTGCTCCTCGACCAGAAACCCCGGAGCCGCCATTTCTTCCGCCGCCGCGCGCACTGCGTCGGGCGACGTCAGCCCCAGCCGCACCGCCCCTGCCTCGGATTTATGCGCCACGCCCTCGCCTTTCAGGACCAGCGGCACGGTCAGCGCCCGCGCCGCATCGGCAATTTCGGCAGCATCGCGGGCCCGCGCGCGCCGGGGCACCGGCACGCCGTGCGCGGCCAGCCAGTCCTTCGCCGTGCCCTCCTCGACCCGCACCGGATCACGCGGTTCGGTTGCCAACAGCACCGGATCAGGCGTCGTGGCAGGGCCGGGCGTGGCCGCCAGCCGCACCGCCTCCAACCCCTCGGTCAGCCCCGACAGGCAGGCGATTCCGTGCGGCGCAAGCGCGGCCACCACGTCCTCGGGCATCGTGTCAGGCAGGCTTGCGATCAGCGCCAGCCGCCCGCCCGCCTTTGCCTGAGCGTCCCGCGCGGCGTCGACGATGCAGGCCCAGTCGGCGGGATCGCAGCGATCCGCGCGCGGGAAATCCGCCACGATCAGCGTCAGGTCCTGCGGCCCGGCCAGCATCGCCGCGTAGGCGCGGGTCATCGCGGGCACGTCGTTCCAGATATACGTGTGATAATCCAGCGGGTTGGCGAGCGTCACCCTGGGGCCAAGCGCCTCTGCCAGCCCCGTGCGCTGCGCCTCCGTCATCGGAGCCCAGTCGAGCCCCGGCAATCCCTCCACCGCATCCGCGATCAGCGACGCCTCGCCCCCGGAACAGGACATCGACGCGAGGCGCCCGCCCTTGAGTGGCCCGGTTACGTGCAGAAATTTGAGCGTCTCAAGGAAGGCCGCAATCCCTTCGGTCTCCACGCAGCCCAGCCGCCGAAAGAGCGCCGAGGCCCCGGCGCTGCTGCCCGCAAGGGATGCCGTGTGCGACAGCGTCGCTTCCCGCGCCGCTGCCGACCGTCCCGCTTTCAGCACCACGACCGGCTTGCCAAGGGCGCGGGCCGTTGCCGCCATCCTCTCGAACGCGCGAAGGTCGCCGACGCCTTCGATATGCAGGCCAAGCGCCGTGATCCGGTCATCGCGCAAAAGCGCTTCTCCCAGGTCGGCCAGCCCCAGCTGCGCCTGATTGCCCGCCGTCACGATCGCGGCGATGGGCAGACCGCGACGCTGCATCGTCATGTTGATCGCGATGTTCGACGATTGCGTCACGATGGCGACGCCGCGCGCCACGGGTACCAGCCCGTGCTGGTCCGGCCAGAGCGCCGCTCGATCCAGCGCGTTGACGAAACCATAGCAATTCGGCCCGATCACGGGCATCTCACCCGCAACCTCGACCAGCCGCGCCTGCCGGTCACCCGCATCCGCGTCCTCGACCTCGCCGAACCCGCTGGCAAAGGCCACGGCACCCCCTGCCCCGCGCGCATCCAGCGCCGCGATCACGTCAAGCGTGGCGGCATGGTTCACACCCACGAAGGCCGCATCGGGCGCATCAGGCAAGGCATCGACGCCGGGCACGGCGGGCAGGCCCGCCACCTCGGTCCGCGTCGGATGCACCGGCCAGATCGGCCCGTCGAACCCGAACTCGGTCGCCGCGCGGATCACGTTCCGACACCACGCGCCACCCCCCACAACCGCGATGGATCGCGGCGCCAGCAACCGGCGCAGCCCGTCGGTCATGCGCCCAGCGGACGCAGCAGACTGCGCGAGATGATGTGCCGCTGGATTTCCGAGGTCCCGTCCCAAATCCGTTCGACCCGCGCATCGCGCCAGAACCGTTCGATCGGGAAGTCCGACATTAGGCCCATGCCCCCGAAGATCTGCAAGGTCGCGTCGGTGACATGTGCCAGCATCTCGGTCGCATAGACCTTGGCCGATGCGATTTCGCGATTGGCATCAAGCCCCTGATCGAGCCGCCACGCCGAGGCGAGCGTCAGGTAATCGGCCGCGTCGATCTCGGTGATCATGTCGGCGATCTGGAAGCTCACGCCCTGGAACTTGCCGATCTGCTGGCCGAACTGCTTGCGCTCGGCGGCGTAGTCGAGCGCATAGTCGAAACAGCGCCGCGCGCGGCCCACCGACATCGTCGCCACCGTGATCCGCGTGGCGTAAAGCCACGTGTTCATCACGTCGAACCCGCCATCGACCTCGCCCAGAACCTGCGCGTCGGGCAACCGGCAATCGGTGAACTCCAGCACGCAGTTCTTGTAGCCCCGGTGAGAGACCGACTGGTACCCATCCCGCACCTCGAACCCCGGATGGCCCCGGTCGACAAGGAAGGCCGTGATGCGTTTCTTCGGGCCCTTCGGCGTCTCGTCCACGCCGGTTGCGATGAAGACGATGAAGAAATCCGCGTGGTCGGCGCCCGAGATGAAATGCTTGGTCCCGTTCACCACCCAGTCGCCGCCATCCCGCACCGCCGTGCAGCGCATCCCGCGCACGTCCGATCCGGCCTCGGGCTCGGTCATGGCAAGCGCGTCCATCCGCTCGCCCCGCACGGCGGGCAGCAGGTACTTCTCCCGCTGCTCGCCCTCGCAGGCCATCAGGATGTTCTGCGGACGGCCAAAGAAATGCGTCAGCGCCATCGACCCGCGCCCCAGCTCCCGTTCGACCAGCGCGAAATCAAGGTGGTTCAGCCCCGCGCCGCCGACCTCTTCGGGGAAATTGCAGGCATAGAACCCCAGATCGAGCGTCTTGCGCTTGATCTCCTGCGCGAGGTCGGACGGCACTTCACCGGTCCGCTCCACCAGGTCCTCGTGCGGGTAAATCTCGTTCTCGACAAAGCTCCGCACGGTGGAGACGATCATCTCCTGCTCGTCACTCAATCCGAAATTCATGCGCCCGCTCCGTGACTTGCGGCCAGCTCTTCGACCTTTTTCTCAACATCGGCGCGCGGCGGGCAACTGCGCCGCGTCTCAAGGCTGACATGGATCAGCATCTGCTCGCAGGTGGCCTGCACGGTGCCGTCTTCGCCCCGCATCTCGTGATAAAGCTTCAGCTTCTTGCCCGCGCCTTCCAGCACCTGCGTGACCACGTGAAACGGCGCACCGGCATGGGTTTCGGCAAGGTACTTCACCGTCGTCTCGACCGTGAAATAACTCAGCCCCGACGCGATATAATCGGCGTCCGCGCCCACAAGGCGCATCACGAAATCGGCGGCGTCGGAAAAGACCTGCCCGTACCGGCCTTCGTTCATGTGGCCGTTGTAATCCGTCCAGTCGACCGGCACCGTCCGGCGCACCGTGACAAGGGGCGAGGCATCGGCGATCGCGGGCGCGATCTGCGCCTCGTGCGCGTTCAGATGCGCGCCCGCCGCCGACCCCTGCTGCCGCAGGGCGCGCAGCATGGCGACGAGATTGTCATCGCGCAGCCGCTCAAGCTCCCGGATCGACAAATGGCCCGATTGCGCGTCCGACTGCGCCGCGATCCGGTCGATCAGCGCGTCGTCCAGCTCGGGCACATCCATCAGCTTGGTCCACGGCCATGCCAGCGCCGGGCCGAACTGTTCGATGAAATGGCGCATGCCCGCCTCGCCGCCTGCGATGCGGTAGGTTTCGAACAACCCCATCTGCGCCCATCTGAGACCGAACCCCATGCGGATCGCCTCGTCGATCTCTGCCGTTGTGGCGATCCCGTCCTTGATGAGCCACAGCGCCTCTCGCCAGACGGCTTCGAGGAATCGGTCGGCGATATGCGCATCGATCTCGGCCCGAACCCGCAAGGGCGCCATGCCGAGCCCCGTCAGCACCTCTTCGGCCCAGGCCACGGCGCGCGGATCGTGTGTGTCGCCGGGCACCAGTTCGACCAGCGGGAGCAGGTAGACCGGGTTGAACGGGTGCGTCACGAGGATTTGCGTCGGGTCCTTGGCCCCCTGTTGCAACTCGGACGGTTTGAAACCCGATGTCGACGAGCCGATCACCGCCTCGGGGTCGAGATGCGACTGGATTTCGGCGAAGACCCGGTGTTTCAGGTCGAGCCGTTCCGGCACGCTTTCCTGCACCCAGGCCGCACCGGTTACCGCCTCGCCCACCGAGTTATGGAAGGTCAGCGTGCCTTCGTCGGGCAAAGCCACGTCGTAGAGCATGGGCAAAGCGCGGCGGGCGCCTGCCAGAACATCGCCGATCTTGCGCTCGGCCTCGGGGTCGGGGTCATGCACCCGCACGTCCCACCCCATCAGCAGGAACCGCGCGGCCCAGCCGCCGCCGATCACGCCGCCACCGATGATCGCGGCGGTCTGTCTTGCATCCGTCATGGCGCGTTCGTCTCCGTATGTCCGTCCACGGCCAGCACCTGGCCTGAAATCTTCGAGGCGGCGGGCGAGGCAAGGAACAGCACGCTGTCCGCGATATCGTCCGCCGTCACCCATGTGCGCATCGACACGCCCTGCACGTATTGCGCGCGCACCTCTTCCTTGTCGCGACCGCCTGCCTGCGCCTCGCGCTCCAGCACCCGCTCCATCCGGTCGCCTTCGACCGCGCCGGGGCAGATCGCGTTCACCCGAACTCCCACCGGCCCAAGCTCCATCGCAAGCGTCTTGGTCAGCCCGATCAGCGCCCATTTCGCGCTGGCATAGGGTGAGCGGTAGGGATGGCCCCATTGGCCCGACGTGGATGAGGTTATCGTGATAAGCCCCTGTTTCTGCTTGCGCATCACGCGCGCGGCCCAGCGGCAGGTCAGGAAGGCGCCGTGCAGGTTGACGGCCACGCAATCCTGCCACGCCTCATAATCCAGATCCTCGATCCGGCCTGCTGGCCCGCCGGTGCCTGCATTGGCGCAGACGACGTCGATCCCACCGAACTCCGCCTCGACCCGTGACAGGAAGGCATCCATCCCGGCTTCGTCCGTCACATCAACTGTCTCGGCCAAGACATTGGCATGGGACGATTTCATCTGATCGACAGCCACGGGATCGGCGTCACAGATCGCCACGCGCGCGCCCGTGTCGAGGAACCGTTCGGCAATCCGCCGACCGATCCCTGCAGCGCCACCCGTGACCAGAACGCGCGTCACCGGGGCGCTCGTTTGTTCAGACCAAGACGGGTGCGCACCTCCTCCGGGCCGATCACCCGCGCGCCCAAGCCTTCGATGATGCCCACCGCGCGTTCGACCAGTTGCGCGTTGGTCGCCAGCTGCCCCTTGCCGAGCCACAGGTTGTCCTCCAGCCCCACGCGGACGTTGCCGCCCGCCAGCACCGCCGCCGCGACATAGGCCATCTGGTGCCGCCCCAGCGAGAAGGCCGAAAACGTCCAGTCGCTGGGCACGTTGTTGACCATCGCCATGAAGGTATTCAGGTCATCCGGCGCGCCCCACGGCACCCCCATGCACAATTGCACCAGCGCGGGCGCGTCTAGGATGCCGTCTTCGACCAGCTGCTTGGCGTACCACAGGTGGCCGGTATCGAAGGCCTCGATCTCGGGCTTCACGCCCAGATCGGTCATCATCCGCCCCATCGCCTGCAACATGCCCGGCGTGTTGGTCATCACGTAATCGGCCTCGGCAAAGTTCATCGTGCCGCAATCGAGCGTGCAGATCTCGGGCAGGCACTCGGCGACATGGGCCACCCGTTCCTCGGCGCCGATCATGTCGGTGCCCTCGGCCAGCGGCAGCGGCGCCTTGGCGCTGCCGAACACGATGTCGCCGCCCATGCCCGCGGTCAGGTTCAGGACCATGTCGACCTCGGCGTCGCGGATGCGGTCGGTCACTTCGCGGTAATAGGCCAGGTCGCGGGCGGGCGTGCCGGTTTCGGGGTCGCGCACGTGGCAATGCACGATCGCCGCGCCCGCCTTGGCCGCCGCGATGGCGCTGTCGGCAATCTGTTTCGGAGAGCGCGGCACGTGCGGCGAGCGATCCTGCGTGCCGCCCGATCCGGTAACGGCGCAGGTGATGAAGACCTCGGTGTTCATGGTCAGTGGCATGCGGCATCTCCCTGTTTCGTGCGCCAGCCTAGTGCGCTAGACGGGACAAAACGCGGCCAAAGGCGACAGAAACCATGCAAGAGTGGACAAAACCGGCAGATGAGGCGACCTCGGTCGCGTTCGTGCTGTTCGACCGATTTTCAAACCTGTGCCTTGCCAACTGCCTCGAACCCCTGCGCGCGGCGAACACGCTGGCCGGGCGCGATGTCTTTGCGTGGCGATTCTACAGCCCCGATGGCGCGGCGGTGCGGTCGTCGTCCGAACTGCCCGTCCTGCCCGATGCAGCACTTGCCGACATGCCGCGCGTCGACCTGATGGTGGTGCTGGCCAGTTATGACCACCTGCGCCACGACACGCCGCAGACCCGCCGGTTGCTGAACGCCGCTGCTCGCCGAGCCAAGGTGGTCGTGGGCCATGATGCAGGTCCGTGGTTGCTGGCGGCGGCGGGGGTGCTGGCGGGCCATACCGCGACGCTGCACCGCGACCTGATCGATCCCTTTGCCGAGCGGTTCCTCGACGTAACGGTGCTGGACGATCCCGTCGTGCGGGACCGGGCGCGGCTGACCTCGGCGGGTGCGATGGCGGCCTACGACCTGACGCTCGACCTGGTGCGGGACGTGTGCGGCGCGGCCCTGACGCTGGATATCGAGGCGCTCTTTCTCAGCGACGCCGCCCCGCGTGGCCGCCAGCGGGAGCCGCGCGACCCGGTCCTCGCCCGTATGCTGGCCGAGATGCGCCGCACCCTTGGCGCGCCCATCCCCGTCGCGGACCTCGCGGCGCGGCTGGGGTTGCGCACCCGCACGCTCGACCGGCGCTGCCGCGCGGGGCTGGGGGCGAGCCCCGGACAGGTCTATCGCCATCTGCGGCTCAGCGCCGGGGTGCAGATGATCACGACGACCCGCCTGCCCCTGTCGGAAATCGCACTCAGATGCGGGTACGAAACACCCACCGCCTTCACCCGCGCCATCCGCGCACGGTTCGGCGCGACGCCGCGCGCGTTGCGCGCCCGCCCCGAAATGGCCCAAAGGCCGCGCAATTAAGGCCGTATTGGCGCGCTACACCCGTGCCATGGCCCCGAAGGACATCATATCCAACGCGACGCTCGAACGCCGCCGCCGCGCCAGGTTGATGGAGTTGATCCGTCAGCAGGATGCCGCGCTTCAGCGCCCTGCACCCTCCGACCCGCCATTGCCCACGGGTTTTGCCCGGCAGTTTCAGGACAATGCCGCGCGATCGCTGGGTCATCGCCCTGCCGATCAGATCCTGTCGTTGCGCCTGCGCGGCTGGCTCGGCTGACCCGCGCCTAGTCGTCCTCGACCGGCTCTGGCGGGCGAAACCCCTGCGCCACCACGAACTTTTCCGAACTGTCCGACCGCGATGCGGGTGGCTTAACGTTCGCCACCTTGGCAAAGCGCTGTTTCAGAAGCGTCTGAAGGCTCGCCTCCGCCCCGCCCTGCAGCACCTTCGCGACGAAGGTGCCGCCGGGTTCGAGAACGTCCATGGCGAACTCCGCCGCCGCCTCGCACAGCGCAACGATGCGCAGGTGGTCGGTCTGCTTGTGCCCGGACGACGCCGCCGCCATGTCCGACATGACCACGTCCGCCGGGCCGCCCAGCCAGTCCTTCACCTTCTCGTCTGCCCCGTCTTCGAGGAAGTCGAGGACATGCAGTTCGGCCCCCGGAATGGGCTCCACCTCCTGCAGGTCGATGCCAATGATGCGACCCTGCGCCTTGCCGGGCTTCAGTCCCAGCGCGTTGATGCGCGGCACAGCGACCTGGCACCAGCCGCCCGGCGCACAGCCAAGGTCGACGACCCGCGCACCGGGGACGAGGAAGCGGTACTTGTCGTCCAGTTCGAGGATCTTGTAGGCCGCGCGGCCACGATACCCGTCCGCCTTGGCGCGCTTGACATAGGGATCGTTCAACTGCCGCTGCAGCCAGCGGGTCGAGGACAGCTTGCGCCCCCGTGCGGTCTTTACCTTGACCTTCAGATCGCGCTGCCCGCGCCCGGATGTGTTCTTGGCCATCTCGTGGTCTCGTCTCAGGGGGTCGGCTGGCAAGCAGTCGACCTACATCTCCGCGGCGCCGTAGGTCGGCTGATCCTCAGCCGACCTGCCTGCTAATAGGGACCGTCCTCCAGCACGCCGTCGGCGCACATCTGCGCGTAAAGCAGGCCCTCGCGCAAGCCACGATCCGCCACCGACAGCCGGTCCGTCGGCCAGCAGCGCAGCAGCGCCTGCAGGATCGCGGCACCCGACATGATCAGCGCCTGCCGGTCCTGCCCGATCCGCGGATCGCGCCGCCGCCCCGCGGGGCCAAGTTCAAGGTAGTTGCGGATCACCGCCTCGATCTGGTCGGAGGTCATGCGCAGCCCGTCCACCTTGGTCCGGTCATAGCGCTTGAGCCCGAGGTGAGAGGCCGCAACCGTCGTGACGGTGCCCGAGGTGCCGACGATCTGGAACCCCTCGCGCGTCTGCTCGTCTTTGTAAGGCGCGAATTCGGCAAGGTTTTCCTCGAAAAACCACGACATCAGCGCATAGCGCGCCGCGTCGTCGCTCACGTCCGAGAACTGGTCGCGCAGCGTCGCCACGCCCAGCGGTACGCTGATCCAGTCCACCACCTTGGCCGCCGGAAACGGGCTTTCGGTCGAATGGAACCCGGCATGCAGGCGCATGATCGATTTCGGGCGGTCGCGCGGCGGCACGTCGCTGAGGTCGATCCAGACCAGCTCGGTCGAACCGCCACCGATGTCGACGACCAGCAATTGCTCGGTCTTGGTCGACACCAGCGGCGCGCAGGAGATCACGGCAAGCCGTGCTTCCTCCTCCGGCTGGATGATCTGCAGATCAAGCCCGGTCTCGCGCTTCACGTAGCGCAGGAAATCGCGCGCGTTGCGGGCGCGGCGGCAGGCCTCGGTCGCGACCAGCCGCATCCGCGTCACGTTGTGCCGCTTCAGCTTCTGCTGGCAGATGCGCATCGCGTGCACCGTGCGGCTCATCGAGGCACGGCTCAACCGTTCGGAGCTTTCCAGCCCCGATCCCAACTGTACGGATTTCGAGAAGCTGTCGACCACGTGGAACTGGCTGCCCTTCGGCTGGGCAATCAGCATGCGACAACTGTTCGTCCCCAGATCAAGCGCGGCGTACAGGTCCGCGGGATCGGGTTTGGCCGGTGCAGGGCTTTCGACCGGTTTCGGGAACGCGCCCGCACCTTTGGAGCGCCTGGGCGCCATCGTCACGCCCTCCGGATGTCAAGTTACCCTCACCCTATGGACCGACCCGACGTCACGCAAGGGGTCAGCCCATCGGATTGTCATAGAAGCCCTTCAAATAGGCGTATTCCGCCGCAAGGTAGGACCGCAGCGCATCGCGCGTCGCGGGCTTCAGATCGTCCAGCGTCATCTTCGCGCCGGTGCTGTTGGCCTTGGGGATCGAGACCGGCAAGCGGCTCCGCGCCGCCAGCGCCTCGGCCAGGTAGGGCATCTCCTCGGTGCGGTAGATGCGGTCGTAATGGTCGGTGATCGGCCCCGGACCGAGGAACAGCCACGCCTCGGCCACGTGATGCTTCACGACCGATGACGCCTCGGCATAGTCCCAGAGGTTCTGGAAGAAGAAATCGGGATCGGGATCGTCCGTCAGGTGCGGGAAATCCCCGCGCGCAAGACGGCGCGAGTTCTTCAGCTCGCCCCGCTTCACCACCCGGTCCAGGTAGCCCGACATCAGCCGCTTCACCGGGTCGCGCACGACGCAGAACCGCCAGTGATCGGCCACCGCGTCCCACCGGTGCGGGCGAAACCGCGTGGTAGGATAGGCCGTGTGCCATGCGCGGATCAGGTTCGGTTCGTCCGGCGCGATCTCCACCGCTGGATCGATCTGCGCCAGCGCCGCCTTGACCGACGTGCACCCCGCCTTCGGCAGCGCCATGTAGGCAATCTTGAAGGCATCCACCGTGATGACCATGACACTCTCGCACCTGCTCAGGGCCTTGTGGTACCGTTCGTCCCGCGACGCTCGCAAGCCCGCCTGTCGCCATTGTCGCGCGTGATGTCGAATTTGTCTCACACCCGCGCGCGGCTCCGGCGTATGAGGGCCGCAACATGAACACAGGAGCCGGGACATGCCCGACGTCACCATCGTCTACTGGCGCGACATTCCGGCCCAGGTCATCGTCGGCAAGGGCCGCCGGGGTGCCAAGAAACAACTGCCCGAACGGTTCGAACAGGCCATCGACCGCGCCGCGATGAAGGTTGGCGCGCAGGACACCGACGCCTATCTTGCCGAGTGGCGCAAGGCCGCGCCGGTTGCGATGGACGGTGACCCGGCCGAGCTTGCCGAAAGCGAAGCCACGCGGCTTGACACCGAATACGACGCCGAGCGCATCAAGGCGCTGATTGCAAACGACGGATGGGCGTGAACATCACGCGGATAAGGGAGGCTGCCATGGCCCTTTTGAACTTCAAGCGCAAGGACGCGCCCGTGACGACCTCCTCCCCCGAGATGGAGGCGTTCCTGCAAGGCTACTCGATCGAGGTGATGCCGCGCACCGCCGCCAAGGTCGAGGATTTCAAGGCGCTGCTGGCCCCCGGCACCCGCGTCTACATCGCCCATATCGAGGGCACGCCGATCGAGGAAATGGTGGATACCGCCAAACGCCTTGCCGCCGACGGCTTCCCCGTCATGCCCCACTTCCCCGCCCGCATCATCAAGGACGAGGCGACGCTGGCCGACTGGATCGCGCGGTACCAGGGTGAGGCCGGTGTCGACCAGGCGCTGCTGCTGGCCGGTGGCGTGACCACCCCGCACGGCGACTACCACTCCTCCATGCAACTGCTGGAATCGGGCCTCTTCGACAAGGCGGGCTTCAAACGCCTGCACGTCGCGGGCCACCCCGAAGGCAACCGGGACATCGACCCGGATGGCGGTGAGGCCAACGTGATGGAGGCCCTGCGCTGGAAGCAGGACTTCTCGAACCGCAGCGACGCGCAGATGGCCCTCGCCACCCAATTCGCGTTCGAGGCCGGACCGATCATCGCATGGGTCGACGGCCTCAAGGCGGCCGGCATCGACCTGCCCGTCCACATCGGCATCGCGGGCCCCGCCAAGCTGCAAACGCTCATCAAGTTCGCCATCGCCTGCGGCGTCGGCCCCTCGCTGAAGGTCCTGCAGAAACGCGCGATGGACGTGACCAAGCTTCTGTTGCCCTACGAGCCGACCGAGGTCCTGTCAGAGCTCGCCGCCCACAAGGCCGCCAACCCCGATTTCGGCATCGAACAGGTCCACTTCTTCCCATTGGGCGGGATCAAGACGAACGCCAACTGGGCGATTGAGAACGGCGGGGCGGCGACGCAACCGGTTGCTGCAGCCTGATCGCGGATCGGCCACAAAGTTGCTCAGCCCGTCCCAACAGGCCCGCGGGCGGAGAGGTTCCGGGTCAGGCCCCGGATGGGCAGCGCAACCGCCGCAGGCCTGATGCAGAATGTGCGAGTTCGGCCACGTAAGACTTGGCGGCCTCCTCCACGATTGCAGACGGGCCGCGGTACGTCGATCCAACGATCGAGGCTCTGCACTTTATGCCTGCCAAGCCCGCATTCCGCCCAAGCGACGCACCAAGCCGGGCCAAATCGACGTGCCGTGGGGGCGGCCCGTCGATGCGCGGCGGGCTGACGCCCTTGATTCCGCGCGGGTATGCAGCCCGGCGGTAACAGCTGACACGATGCGTCGAATTGGCATCCGGTCTGCCGTCCTTCTCAGGCAATGAAATGTTTGCCGTACGGCGACATTCCATCATTCAGGTCTATCCCGTTCACATCAGCTGCTTGTCACGCCTTCGCCATAGACGCCTGCTTCCGCCCGAAATGATGCTCCAAACAACACGTAGACGCCGCGTCTCGACGTCCTGTACCCACCCACCTCATCATCAACATGAGCCGAATGATCCTCCACGTCGCGGGCGTTCGCGGTTATGTCGTTTGCGCGCAGACCCTGCGCAGGCACCACTCTAAACATCGCGCAAACAGCGCCAGACAGAAGGCCCGCACATGACCCGCACCGTGATCGAGTCGAAGACCAAAACCGCCATCATCGGCTTTGACCAGCCGTTCTGCGTGATCGGCGAGCGGATCAACCCCACGGGCCGCAAGATCCTGAACGAAGAGCTGGAGCGCGGCGATTTCTCCCGCGTCGAAACCGACGCGCTGGCGCAGGTCGCCGCCGGAGCCAACGTGCTTGATATCAACTCGGGCGCGGTGTTTTCCAACAAGATGGCCGAAGACCCGCGCTATGCCGACAACAACTTCGTCGAGCCGGATTTGATGAAGCAACTGGTCGAGCGTGTGCAGGCCGTCACCGATTGCCCGCTCTGCATCGACTCGTCCGTGCCCGGTGCGCTGGAAAACGGCCTCGCCGCTGCCGAAGGCCGCCCGCTCCTGAACTCGGTCACCGGTGAAGAAGAGCGGCTGGAAATGGTCCTGCCGCTGGTCGCGAAATACAACGTGCCGGTCGTGGCGATCTCGAACGACGACACCGGGATCAGCGAAGACCCCGACGTGCGGTTTGCCGTGGCGAAGAAGATCGTCGAACGCGCCGCCGATTTCGGCATCCCCGCGCACGACATCGTGGTCGACCCGCTGGTCATGCCCATCGGCGCGATGGGCACCGCCGGCCTTCAGGTCTTCACCCTCGTCCGCCGGTTGCGCGAGGAACTGGGCGTGAACACCACCTGCGGCGCGTCCAACATCTCGTTCGGCCTGCCCAACCGCCACGGCATCAACAACGCCTTCCTGCCCATGGCGATCACCGCCGGCATGACGTCGGCCATCATGAACCCCGTCGCCCTGCCCGTCGGCCCCAAGAAACTGGCCGAGGCGAAAGAGAAAGTCGCCGCCGCGGGCATCGTCCTGCCCGACGGCATGGATGACGAGGCGTTCTGCCAGATGTTCAACCTCGGCTCCACCAAGCCCCGCGCAGGCAAGGAGATGGAGGCCATCCGCGCCGCCAACTTCCTGACCAACAACGACGAAGGCGGCGGCGCGTGGATCGCGTTCAACAAGCCCGCGGGTGAAGCTGGCGAGGGCCGTGGCCGCCGGGGTGGAGGCCGCCGCCGCCGCGCCTAGGGCCAGCTGCGCTGATCGCGCGGCAGATCGCCGCCGGGATCGTGGACGCGCACGCTGCCTTCGGTGAGGTTCGTGGGAAACAGAACGAGGTTCAGGCCGCCCGGCGCGATCTGCGACGGGAAGAGGATGCCCATCACGCCGTCCTCCACCGCGCGGTCACCGATCTCCCAGCTTCGGGGCGTCTTGCCTTCGATCCGATGGATGTAGCGCCAGTCGTCATCCCAGCCGGTGGGCGCATCGTCCTCTCGCATGTCGTGGACAAGCCGGACATCGACAAGATAGGTCACCGCCAGCAGCGGCCGCGACAACAGCGCCCCCTGCTGGGCCTCCTTGAACGCGGTCTCGATCTCCTGTGACAGGTAGAGCGCCGGGACGCCGGGACGGTTGAACCGTCCACCCAGCGACGCAGCCCCCGCCCCGCTCAACGGATCATAGGACCAGCGCGGGGTCAGGCAGCGGTAGAAGATGGCATCCGGCCCAAGACGGGCCAGCGTCACCCGTTCGCTCCGTTCTCCAGATCCTCGATGAACTGCATCACCGCGCGCGCATGACCCGCCGCCACCAGTTCCAGCGCGGTCTGGTTGCGATAGGCCGCGATGGGTTCGTTCCGGAACCAATATGCCGCCCGGTCCGGATCACCGCACAATTCGGTCGCGCGCATGATGATCCGCACGACCTCCTGCAGCTTGCCCTGCACGGTGTCCGATCCGGGGTTGCGCAGCGTGTTGCGGTGCAGGCCAAGCGCCTTCGACAGCCCCGATTTCGACATGCCCAGCACCTCGGCCAGGCGGTCGGGAGAAATATAGGGCGTGCGCGGCTCCTGCAGCGAGGCCATGAACCGCGCCACGCCGGATTGCGTCACCGCATCGGGATGCAACATCGTGTCAACGGGCATGTTCCGGCTCCTTCATAGCGTTATGCACACAAATATGCACATGATTGCGCACAATTTCAAGCCCCCTCCCTGCACAACGCCTGGCACAGGCAATGCACCCCGCCACCGCCAAGGGTGAACATCGACATATCCGGCTCGAACACCTCGAACCCCAAGGCACGCATCTTGCCATTCAACTCGTCCGCGCCCTTCATCGACAGAACCTTGCCGTCCCCTAAAGCCACAAGGTTCACGCCAAGGTTCTTCGCCTCGCGGTAGGGCACGTCAACGAAATCGAACCCCCAGCCGCGCAGATGGTCAACGAGCCAAGGCTCCATCGCGTCCACACAGGCCACCAGCAGCTTCTCGGCCAAGGGCACGACCAGCCCGTCCATATGCACGAACTCGCGCGAGATCGGGGCCGTCAGCGCGTCCCACCCCTCGTCGCGCACGAATTGCGCAACCTGCTCCGATCCCTCCTTCTCGGACCGCTCCCCGCAATATCCGATCAGCACCTTGCCGGGTTCGAGGATCACGAAATCCCCGCCCTCGAAATGCCCCGCCGTGGCGAACTTCCAGATCGGGATGCCCGCCTCTTGGTAGAACTTGATGACCGTCGCGTAATCCGCGCGGCGGCACTTCAATTGCATATGGCAGATCAACGCCCCCCACGGCGTCATGGCCGAGGAATCGCGGGCAAAGAAGTTGCGGTGCAGCGCCTCGTCCGCGTCGAGGTAATGGCACGCCACCCCCGCCTCTTCATAGACCCGCACCATCTCCGCATGCTGCGCCATCGCCAGCTGGTGATCGAACCGCACGCCCGTCCGATCCGCATTGGCCAGCGTCCGCCCGATCAGCGGACCCGCCTCCACCCAGCGATAGAACTCGGGCTTGCCCAGCAGCACGTGGCTCAGCCTGGCATAGTCGTTGTCGATCCCCCACGGGACGGTTGCGGCGTCTTTCATCGGCAGGCTCCCTAGCTGGCGGCAGCCTGTCACATCCCGACCGCGTCGCAAAATGGCGATTGCCGGACATCAGGTATTTTCGAACCAGAGAAGACCTGGACCACCGCCCTGCTTCTCTGGTTTCGAAATACCTCGGAGGTGAACGGGGAAACGCCGTGCGTTTCACCGGAGGGGGCTGGCCCCCTCCTGCACCGTCAGATGTGGATCACGCGGTCATAGGCGTCGAGAACCGACTCGTGCATCATCTCGCTCAGCGTGGGGTGCGGGAAGACCGTGTTCATCAGGTCTTCCTCGGTGGTCTCCAACTGGCGGCCCACGACGTAACCCTGGATCAGTTCGGTCACTTCCGCCCCGATCATGTGCGCGCCCAGCAACTCGCCGGTCTTGGCGTCGAACACCGTCTTGATCATGCCCTCGGCCTCACCCAGCGCGATGGCCTTGCCGTTGCCGATGAAGGGGAAGCGGCCGACCTTGATGTCGTATCCCGCCTCTTTCGCCTGCGCCTCGGTATGGCCGACGGAGGCGACCTGCGGCTGACAATAGGTGCAGCCGGCGATGCTTTCGGGTTTCACGGGATGGGCGTGCTTGCCCGCGATCAGGTCGGCGACCATGACGCCTTCGTGGCTGGCCTTGTGTGCCAGCCACGGCGCGCCCGCGATGTCGCCGATGGCATAGAGCCCGTCGACGCCGGTGCGGCAGAATTCATCGGTGATGACATGGGTCCGGTCGACCTTCACGCCGAGGCCTTCCAGCCCCAGCCCCTCGACATTGCCGACGATGCCCACGGCGCTGATCACCGTGTCGAACTCGTGCTGTTCGACCTTGCCGCCCGCCTCGATATGCGCGGTGACCTTGCCCTTGGCGCGGTCGAGCTTCTTGACCATGGCCTTTTCCATGATCTTCATGCCTTGCTTGGTGAAGCTCTTCTTGGCGAAGGCCGAAATCTCGGCATCCTCGACCGGCAGGATCCGGTCCATGACCTCGACCACCGTCGTTTCGGCGCCGAGCGTGTTGTAGAAGCTGGCAAATTCGATCCCGATCGCGCCCGATCCGATCACCAGCAGCTTCTTGGGCATGCGCGCCGGTTGCAGCGCGTGCTTGTAGGTCCAGACCAGGTCACCATCCGCCTCCAGTCCCGGCAATTCGCGGGCCCGCGCGCCGGTGGCGAGGATGATGTTCTTGGCCATCAGGTCCTCGGTCCCCTTGTCGGTCTTTACAGACACCTTGCCCTGGGCGGGGATCGTCGCCTCTCCCATCACGACGGTGATCTTGTTCTTCTTCATCAGGTGGCTGACGCCCGACGACAGCTGCTTGGCCACGTTGCGGGAGCGTTTAACCACGGCGCCAAGGTCATACCCCACGCCCTCGGCGCTCAGCCCGAATTCCTTGGCGCGGTGCATGAGGTGAAAAATCTCGGACGATCGCAGCATCGCCTTGGTCGGGATGCAGCCCCAGTTGAGGCAGATGCCGCCCATGTGCTCGCGTTCGACGATGGCGACCTTCAGCCCGTTCTGGGCCGCCCGGATCGCGGCCACGTACCCGCCGGGGCCTGCCCCGATCACCACCACGTCGAAGGATTGCTGCGCCATCTCCGCCTCCCATCTGAAACTGGTTTAACGCTAAACCATTTTTCCGGGCACAGCCAGACGGCCGCAAGGCTAGCAGCTATGCAGTGGTCGCAACGCTCGTTCGGCAGGCAGGGTTCCGAGCGGGACCGGTCAGGCGGCGAGTTTTTCCAGCTCGCGCACGATGGCGCCGTAGCCGCCCTCCTTCATGAAGGCGGTCTCGGCCTCGGTCGACGCACGGTCAAGCGCGGCGTTGCGGAACGGGAACCGTCCGAAGCGGCGGATCACCTCGCGATGCGCGCGGGCATGCAGCAGGGTGGAACCCTCGGCATCCATCCGTTCACACACCAGCCGGACGCAATGGTCCTGGTCGCTGAGGTTCTCGGAATGCATCAGCGGCATGTAGAAGAACTGCCGCGCGGGCGGGTCGATCTTGAGGTCCCAGCCATGCCGGATCGCGCTTTTCGCGGCGGCCCGCGCCCAGCGGTCGGCCGAGAAGGCGCGCGCGGTGTCGCGGAACATGTTGCGCGAGAACTGGTCGGTCAGGATGATGTAGGCCAGCGCGCCCGACGGGTAGGTCAGCCAGAAACCGTTCCGCCCGGCCAACGTGTCCTCGAATGTCGAAAGAAAGCGCTGGCGGATGGTCTCGTCCAGCGTGTCCGAAGCGGTGTACCAGTCCTCGGGCGACAGTTCGTCCAGCCAGAAGCCAAGGATTTCGTCCGGTTGCGCCATGATGCTCCTCCGCATGGGCCGCCTTGCGTCACACAAAGGTTAGCAAAAAGTTACGCGAAGACAGGAGGGAATTCTTGTGCCCTTGCGTCACTTTAGGCCCTGCGCGAGTCGTTTCTGCAACGCTTGGCCCGGTCAGTCGCCTTCTTCCTCCTCGGCCGCGGCATCGGCGGCGTATTCCCACGCCGCGTCGACGATCACCGCCGACGACCCCTGCGCGACCGGGGCATAGGCCCCGGTATCGTCCACCGCGGGCGCGGCGCGCTGGGTCATCCGCCACACGCCGTAGGCCATGATCGCGCCCAGCAGCGCGAGGATGAACAGGAAAAAGCCCGACGGTCCGAACATGTCGAGCATCCAGCCCGTGATCAGCGGCCCGGCAATCGCGCCCAACCCGTTGATGAAGATCAACCCGCCCGACGCCGCTGCCATGTCCTCGAGATCGAGGAAGTCGTTGGTGTAGGCCAGCAGCAGGGAATAAAGCGGGTTCGACATGCCGCCAACAAGGAACCCCGAGACAAGCAGCACGGCAAAGTTGCCGCTGAACATCGCGCCCAGCAGCGCGGCAAGCGCGCCCAGCCCGGCGGCACCGATGATCAGCACGCGACGGTCCATCCGGTCCGACAGCCAGCCCAGCGGGTATTGCAGCGCCAGCGCGCCAATGAAGAAGGTCGACACGAAGATCGAGATATGGGCGACGCTCAGCCCCGCCACGGTGCCAAAGACCGCCGACATGCCGAACTGCGCCGCGAAAACCCCGCCCAAGAGGAACATGCCGACGCAACCCAGCGGCGACACGCGGTACAGCGCCGTCAACGGCAGCGGTTTGGTGCTGTCATAGGGGGGTGTCGGGCTGATCGACAGAAGGATCGGCGTGAAGGCCACGGAAACGAGGACCGACGGGACGATGAACAGGATCCATCCGCCCGGATCGCCCAGACCGACAAGCGCCTGTGCGGCGACGATACCCAGCATCTGCACGATCATGTAGGCCGACAGTGTCTGCCCGCGCGTCTCGTTCGACGACGCGTTGTTGAGCCAGCTTTCCGCCGTCACGTAGAGGCCCGAGAAGCAGAACCCGACCAGCACGCGCAGCATCGTCCACGCCCAGGGATCGGTGATCGCGGGGAAGAGGATCAGCGCGGCCGAGACGAGCGAGCCGAGCGCCGCGAAGACCCGCACATGCCCGACCCGGCGGATCATGTCCGGCGCGGCGCGCGATCCGCCGAGGAACCCGGCGAAGTATCCCGCCATCACCACCGACATCTGGAAGGTCGAAAAGCCCTCGATATCGCCGCGCACACCCAGCAGCGTGCCCTGCACGCCGTTGCCGACCATCAGAAGCCCGATGCCCAGAAGCAGCGCCCACAATGACAGGATGATCTTCAGCATGGCGCGCTCCGCTGGCCGGTACCTTGTCCCGCCCTAGGCGAGTCGCCCGCCTGCTGCAATGCAGCAAACGACGCCGGATGTCGGTTTTGCGCGCGCGCGCCGGGGCGGATCAGTCCGCGGCGTCCTCGCGCAGCCGCGTGGTGAAGGCCTTCGAGATATGCTCGCGCAGGGCCGAATAGGCCGCCGCGCCGTCCTTTGCCTCGATCGCGGCGACGATGGCGGAATGCTCTTCCAGCGCCTCGGGTCCCCGCCCTTCGGCGGCAAGCGACGTCGTCGCGATCAGCGCCATCGACCGGTGCACGAGGTCCAGTTGCCCGACGAGGAAGCGGTTGTGCGAGGCCAGGTGGATCTGCTTGTGAAAGCGCCGGTTCGACCGTGACAGCGCCTGCGGGTCGTCGACCAGCGCGCGGTCCTCCTCGACCATGTCGCGCAACAGCCTCACCTCTTCCTCGGTCGCGTGCTGCGCGGCCAGCTTCGCCGCCAGCCCCTCCAGCTCGGCCCGCACGACGTAGAGTTCGGACATCTCGTTATGGTCCAGCGAGGCGACGATCAGGCTCCGCCCGTCCCGCGTCAGCAGCGATTGCGTCTCCAGCCGCTGCAAGGCCTCGCGGATCGGTGTGCGCGAGACGCCGAAGCGGTCCGCGAGATCGCTTTCGACCAGCCGGTCGCCGGGTTTGTAATCCCCGTCGTCGATCGCCTTGAGGATCATCGCGTAGGCGTCTCGTGGCATGGTCACCTGGTCCATCATCTGTCAATCCTTCCTGACACCTTGCCACCCTAGCGGAGGGATGCAAAAGGGATCAAGCGTCGCTGTGTCGCGCCGCGTAGAAGGGGACCCCGCCCATGCCCAAGCCCGATCTGGACCACGTGGAGACATGGGTCTTCGACCTCGACAACACGCTTTATCCGCCGGCGATGCGACTCTTCGACCAGATCGAGCTGCGGATGACCGCCTTCATCGAACGCACGCTGGGAATCGGGACCGAGGCCGCGAACGACCTGCGCCGCGTCTACTGGGACCGCCACGGCACGACGCTGGCGGGGCTGATGGCCGAACATGACGTGGAACCGATGACCTTCCTGCATGACGTGCACGACATCGATTTCTCGGTCCTCGCGCCCGATCCCGACCTTGCCGCGCGCATCACCGCCCTGCCCGGCCGGCGGATCGTCTATACCAACGGCGACGCGCACTATGCCGGCAACGTGCTGGCCGCGCGCGGCCTCGGCGGGGTGTTCGACGCGGTCTATGGCGTCGAACATGCGGGCTTCATGCCCAAACCCGCCCGCGCCGCGTTCGAAACCGTGTTCGCCATGGACGGGCTCGACCCTACCCGCGCCGCGATGTTCGAGGACGAGGCGCGCAATCTCGAAGCGCCGCACGCGATGGGCCTGCGCACGGTCCACGTCGCACCCGACCCGCTGCCGCGCCCCTTCATCCACCACCATACCGACGACCTGTCGGCCTTCCTCGCCGGAGGCAGGTGATGCCCTGCGACCAACCGCCCCGCCCCGGCCCTTGGACCACGGGCCGCCCTGCACCTACATAATGACCATGAGCGACACGACCTGCGATATCCTGATCTCCGGCGGCGGCATCGCCGGGCTGACCGCGGCGCTGCTGTTCGGACAGGCGGGGTTCGACGTGATCTGTGTCGACCCGGTGCCGCCGGTGACCGACGACACGCAGGACGGGGCCGACATGCGCTCGACGGCGTTCCTGCAACCCGCCCGCGACACGCTGGAAGCGGCTGGCCTCTGGGTCAGGCTGGGGGAGAACGCGACGCCCCTGCAGGTCATGCGCCTGATGGACGTGGCGACCGACCCGCCCGTCACCCGCGATTTCGATGCCGCCGACGTGTCCGATGCGCCGTTTGGCTGGAATGTGCCCAACTGGCTGATGCGGCGCGAACTGGTTGCCGCCGTCGCGGAGACCCCCGGCGTGACGTTCCGTCCCGGCACAGGCGTCGCGCGCTTCACGCCCCGCAGCGGCGAGGCGCTGATCGACCTGACCGATGGCGACCGCATCCGCGCCCGGCTCGTGATCGGCGCGGATGGCCGCAACTCGCCCACGCGCAAGGCGGCGGGGATCGGGGCACACACCACCCGGTTCGGCCAGCGCGCGCTTGCCTTCGCCGTGACCCACCCGATCCCGCATGGCAACGTCTCGACCGAAATCCACGACACCGGCGGCCCCTTCACGCTGGTGCCCCTGCCCGACCGGGACGGCGTGCCCGCCTCTGCCGTCGTCTGGATGGATCGCGGGCCCGCCGCGCAAGAGGTCTACAACCTCGATGAACCCGCGTTCAACGCGGCGATGTCGGAACGCTCGCACCACGTGCTCGGGCCGCTCACGCTCGCCACGCGCCGCTCGATCTGGCCGATGATCGCGCAACTGGCCGATCGGCTGGACGGGCCCCGCCTTGCACTGGTGGCCGAGGCCGCGCATGTCGTCCCGCCGATCGGCGCGCAAGGCCTGAACATGTCGCTCGCCGACCTCGTGGCGCTGCGCGATGCCGCCGTCGCCGCGCCCGACACGCTGGGAGAGCCAGAGATGCTGCGCCGCTACCACCGCGCGCGGTACGCCGATATCAGCGCGCGGGTGACCGGGATCACCGCCCTCAACCGCGCCTCGATGGCGGCGTCGCCACTGGCGCGGTCGGCGCGGGCGCGCGCCATGTCGGCGCTTTACGATGTGGCCCCGGTGCGGAGCGGGCTGATGCAACTGGGGCTCGGCACGCGCAAGCTGGGCTGACGCCACTCAGGCGCGCAGCAACAGCCGACGCAGGGCCGCGCCCTGGCTCAATGCCATGCCCGCAAGGATCAGGATCAGCGCCAGCAGCAACGAGGACGGCAGCGGCTCGGACAGGACGATCCAGCCCAGAAGCACCGACCAGACCGGCACGAGGTAGTTGACCAGCGACATGAAGACCGGTCCCGCCGTGCGCACCAGCACCACCCGCAACACGTTGGCAAAGGCCGTGGGCACCAGCCCAAGGTAGATCACCCACCAGAGCGACGCGCCTTGCGGCAACGACGGCGGCCCCTCGACCGCCCAGGCCAGCGGCACCGCCAGTACCGCACCGATCGCCAGAAGCACCCCGGCCAGCGTCACCGGGTCACAGGGCGGCAGCTTCCGCATCATCACCGAACTCAGCGCATAACACCCCGCCGCCGCGAGGCACGCGAGCCGCCCTGCCGGTTCAAGCGCGGCGCCGGTCGTGTCAAAGGCCTGTGCCCCGATCAGGAACACAACGCCCGCGAACCCGATGACAAATCCCAGCGACGTGCGCCAGGTCATGCCCTCGCCCGGTATCATCAGGTGCGCCATGGGCAGCACGAACAGCGCCACCGCCGCCATGCTGACCCCCGCGAACCCCGATGTCACGTATTGCTGCCCCCAGCACAACAGCGCGAACGGCAGGGCCGAGGACAACAGCCCGATCACGAACAACCTGCCCCACGGACGCGCGCCCGGCTCGGTGAAGAGCGGCTTGCCCCGTGCCCAGATGATCGCTCCCATGAGCAAGCTGCCCAGCAGGATGCGGCTGGCCGCCAGCCAGAACGGCGGCACGCCCTCCAGCCCCATCTCCATGGCCAGGAAAGCACCGCCCCATGTCAGGCTCAGCACGCCGACCAGCGCCCAGCTGGTCGCGGTGATCTGCGGCGGATTGGTCGTCATGGGAACCTCGGGATGCGGATGTCGTTGACCCGGTAACATCAGACAACCGGAGAACTCACAATGGATATTCCCTATGTCGTCCCGATTCTGGCACTTCTCACGCTTCTGGGCGTGACCGTCTTGGCGATCCGGTCGCAACAGAAGGTGCAGCACCGCATGGACAGCGACAAGGCCCGCAAATCGACGCTGGCCGCCGACAAGGCATCCGACGGCACACCCGCCGACGCCTGACCCGCTCACGCCCCGCGTGTGTTCGAAATTTAAAATTCTTGTCGGACATCGGGTCACTTGCTACGCTTGGGCCATTGAACCAAGAGTGCATTGCAGCCCATGTCCGACGCCAAAGCCAAGTATAACTTCGTTCGCAAGGTCGACGGTTTCCTGCGCGAGGGGATGTTCCTCGAAGAAGCGCTGAAAGCCGCGCGCGAACCCGATGCCACCACCCCGACGCTCAAATCCTATGTCGAGTGGAAGGAGATGATGGATTATGTCGAGGAGTTGCACGCCGACGGCCTCGTCGGCCTGCGCGTGGCGCTGGTCCGCTTCTTCTCTTCCGGCGTGTTCTTTATCATCCTTGGCGGGATTTTCCTTTATTTCTCGGTCGTTCTGCAGGGCGGCACGCATTCGTCCTTCACCTTCGTCTTCGTCGTGCTCGGCATCGCGATCCTGCTTTACGGCACCGGCACGCAGGGCACCGGCGCGCTGGAAAGCGACACCGCGACGTGGAAGCTGAAAGGCTCGATCGCCGGGGGCGCGGGCGTCCTCGCGCTGCTTGCCGGCTACCTTTTCGTCGAAAAGCACCCCGAGATCCGCAAGGCGTTCGAACCGCAGCGCCAGTACGTCAAGATCGTCACCAACCTCTCCGACCGGACCGCCGGGACCATTAAAGACCTCGACGTGAAGAACCTGTTTCTCGTCGCCAACCAGCACGGCCGCTCGGTCCCCGTCGCGCTGGAGGATGGGCGTTTCGTGCTTTACCTGCCCTATTTCACCCACAAGCGCCCCTGCGAATTCATCGTCGAGGTGATCGCGCACGATACCTCCGACCCGACCGCGCGCCCGCTGCAACAGATGTTCAGCCTGACCCAGCAGGCCACCGGCCGCGTGCAGGTCGAAAACGCGCTGTTCGACACCTGCGAGGCGCAGACCGTCTCGGTTCCCGCGGAGCCGGTGGAGCTTTATGCAAGCGACACCTCGGGCGTCGATTTCAATGAATTCGTCGCCGACATCATCTATACCGAAACCACCGCCGCCGCGCCGGTGGCGGTTGAGGTCAAGGAAACGGCGACCCTTGACCCGGTTCTCGAAGCGGACAAGCTGGCGCCATCACAATTCCAGGGTTTGCCGCATGTTGCATTCGACTGACCTCTTGCGCGCCATTGCCCGGATCGGCGCCGCCATCGCGACCTGCCTCGCCCTGCCCGGCGCGGCGCTGGCCAAGGATCCCGATACAAGGGATTTCTGCGGCGAACTCCGCGCCATCGCCGGTGTCGGACGGGTGATCCCCGAGGCGCTGAGCCTCGACTACCAGCGGTCGCTGCCCTGCATCACCTCCGCCCTACCGGAATTCGCCGACCGCCTGAACTCGCGCGAATTCGCGGGCAAATCGCCGTGGCTGCGCGAATACCTGTCGCTGACGGATACCGCGGCCGAAATCCTGCAGACCTACGGCGCGCCCGCGGTGCGGGTTTTCCGCGAACATGACAGCCTCGCCGTCATCGACGCGCTGGCCGCCGGGGCGCGGCACACCGAACGCGGCGTGCGGATCAATTCGGCGGTCATCCTGTCGAACGTGATCGACAACACCTCCACCTGCGTCGTGCTCGACCACCTCGCCGCGCCGGTGCGTGAAAGCGAGGTCGACAATCCCGATATCGTGGGCCGCTCGAACCTGATCGGCACAACGCTGTCGGTGGCGCTTTGGGCGCACCGCGACAATGCGCTCGCCCTGAAACAGACGCTCGACCGGATCAGGGAGCGGATCAGCGGCCTGCCGGACGCCGTCCAGAACAACCTCGTGAAGACGAAGGGACGGATCGAGGCAGTCGAAGCCCGCCTTGATGCGGCGCGCAACGGCGAGGGGCTGATCTCACCCGATCATGGCAAGGCCTTCATCGACGTGCCCCTGCCCGAAGAGATGCGCGCGGCCTGCGCCGCGCACACGTATCGTTACTGGTTGACCGACAACCCCTATATCCCGGTCACCCAGTAGCCGGGAGCGGGCCTGCATGGCCCGCCCCCGCTTTTTCGCGGATCAGTTGCGATCCTTGTCGACCATCTTGCCGGCCGAGATCCACGGCATCATGCCGCGCAGGGTCTCGCCCACGGCTTCGATCTGGTGCGCGTCGTTGTTGCGGCGGATCGCCTTGAACGACGGCTGGCCGACGGCGCACTCCGCCATCCAGTCGCGCACGAACCGGCCTTGCTGGATGTCTTCCAGAACCGCCTTCATGCGCGCCTTGGTCTCGTCGTAAGGCAGGATGCGCGGACCGCTGACATATTCGCCGTACTCCGCCGTGTTCGAGATCGAGTAGTTCATGTTCGCGATGCCGCCTTCATAGATCAGGTCGACGATCAGCTTCACCTCGTGCAGGCACTCGAAATAGGCCATCTCGGGCGCGTAACCCGCCTCGACCAGCGTTTCGAACCCCATGCGGATCAGCTCCACGAGGCCGCCGCACAGGACCGCCTGTTCGCCGAAGAGATCGGTTTCGCACTCTTCCTTGAAGTCCGTCTCGATGATGCCCGAACGCCCGCCGCCGATGGCCGAGCAGTAGCTGAGACCGATTTCGAGCGCGCGGCCCGAAGCGTCGTTGTCCACGGCCACGAGGCAGGGCACGCCGCCGCCCTTGACGTATTCGCCGCGCACGGTGTGGCCGGGGCCCTTGGGCGCCATCATCAGCACGTCCACCTCTTTCGGCGCCTCGATCAGGCCGAAATGCACGTTCAGGCCGTGGGCAAAGGCAATCGCCGCGCCGGGCTTGATGTTGTCCTTGACGTACTTGTTCCAGGTGTCGGCCTGCAATTCGTCGGGCATCGTGAACATCATCAGGTCACACCACGCCGCCGCGTCCGCGATCGACATCACCTCCAGCCCCTCGCCTTGCGCCTTGGCCGCTGAAGGCGACCCTTCGCGCAGGGCCACGGCCACGTTCTTGGCGCCGGAATCGCGCAGGTTGAGGGCATGGGCATGGCCCTGGCTGCCATAGCCGAGGATCGCCACCTTCATGTCCTTGATCAGGTTCACATCGCAATCGCGGTCGTAATAAACGCGCATCGTATCTCTCCATCATGTTCGACTGAGGTGCGTTATACGGGCGACAGCGCGGATTGTGATTTCGGGATTTTCAGGTATTTATCAAACCGAAGAAGAAACATTCGCGATATGAGCCATGGGCGAAGCAATCATTCTCGACGATGTGGACAGGCGCCTCCTGCGCTATTTCCAGTCCGATCCCGGTGCCTCTGCGGCGGACCTCGCCGAACGGGCGGGGTTGTCGGGTGCCGCGGGCTGGCGGCGGCTGGAGCGGATGCGCGAGGCGGGCATCATCCGCGGGGTCGAGGCGCGCATCGACTGGGCGGCGCTTGGATATGCCGTGGAAGTGTCCCTGCGCATCGCGCTCGACAAGGGCGAGGCGCGCGCCTTCGACACCTTCCTTGCCGCCGCGCGCGAGGTGCCCGAGGTGATCGAGATCCAGACCTTCCTTGGCCGCGTCGACGTGCGCTTGTCGGTCCTGGCCCGCGACATGGCGCATTACCAGCAGATCTACCGCGACCGCATCCTCGCCCTGCCCCACATCGCCGATATCGAGGCGCTGATGCTGGTCGCCCGCGTCCACCATGACGAGGCGCTGCCGCTGTGATCTCCCTCGACACCATCGACCGGCAGGTGCTGCGCGCTCTGTCCGAGGACGCCACGCAAAGCGCCTCGGCGCTGGGGCGGCGGTTCGGGCTGTCGCAACCCGCGATGTGGAAACGCATCCGGCGGCTGGAAGAGGCGGGCGTGCTGGCGGGCCGCCGCCTGAAGCTTGATGCCGAGGCGCTGGGGTTCGGCGTCACCGTCTTCCTTGGCGTGAAGCTTGGCACCAAGGGGCGCGTCAGCCTCGAGGATTTCGAACGCGCCGTCCGCGCCATCCCCGAGGTGCAGACCGTCGAACATGTTCTGGGGCTTTACGATTACCGCCTGCGCGTTGTTGCGCGCGACATCGCCGATTTCGAACGCGTCCTGCGCCGCCGCATCATGACCCTGCCGGGCGTGGGCGATGTGGAGGCCAACGTGCTGCTGAGCGAAGAGCGCCGCCCCGGTCCACTGGGCTAGCCACGGGTTTCCGATCGGCACCCGCCCTGCGACATCGCGGCACGTCCCCGGCGCGCTTGGCGGTGGCGGCAGGCCGCCGCGCACCCTAGATTGGCCCCATCATCGCAGGAGGTGCACGTCATGGCTTTGCTCGATACCGTCGATCCACAGGGGCTCGAAGAATTCTCGGTCGTCTTCACCGACCGCTCGCTCAACCACATGTCGCGCACCTTCCAGAAGGTGATGACCGACATCTCCGACATGCTGAAAGAGGTCTATGCCGCCGATGCCGTTGTCATCGTGCCCGGCGGCGGCACCTACGGGATGGAGGCGGTCGCCCGCCAATTCGCCCGCGACAAGCGCGTGCTGGTGGTGCGGAACGGCTGGTTCTCGTACCGCTGGTCGCAGATCGTGGAAACCGGCGGCTTGACCGCCGAGGCCATCGTGATGAAGGCCCGCCAGACCGGCAATGACAGCCGCGCGCCCTTTGCCCCGGCGCCCATCGACGAGGTGACCGCGCGCATCCGGGCCGAGAAGCCCGATGTCGTCTTCGCCCCGCACGTCGAGACCTCGGCGGGCGTGATCCTGCCCGACGATTACGTGGCAGCACTTGCCGAGGCCGCGCATGACGTCGGCGCGCTTATGGTGCTCGACTGCATCGCGTCGGGCTGTGCCTGGGTGGACATGCGCGAGCTGGGCGTGGACGTGCTGATCTCGGCCCCGCAAAAGGGCTGGTCGGCCTCCCCCTGCGCGGGTCTGGTGATGCTGTCGGACCGCGCTGTGGCGCGCATGGGCGACACGCAATCCGACAGTTTCGCGGTGGATCTCGGCAAATGGCACGCGATCATGCAGACCTATGAAGGCGGCGGGCACGCCTATCACGCGACCATGCCCACCGATGCCCTGCGCGAGTTTCGCGACACCATGATCGAGACGCGGGAATACGGGTTCGACCGCCTGCGAGAGGCGCAGTGGCGACTGGGCGACGCGGTGCGCGCGTGGTTCGCCGAACGCGGCGTGCGGTCGGTCGCGGCGGACGGATACGGTGCGCCCGGCGTGGTGGTCAGCTATACCGACGACCCCGAGATCCAGACAGGCAAGGCCTTCGCCGCCCAAGGCATGCAGATCGCGGCGGGCGTGCCGCTGCAATGCGACGAGCCCGAGGATTTCCGCACCTTCCGCATCGGGCTGTTCGGGCTCGACAAGCTGTATGACGTGGACGCCACGCTCGCCCGCCTGACCCGCGTGCTGGACAAGGTGATCTAGGGGAGCGCGAGGCCGGGCCCGGTAGCAAGAACAACAGTTTGTAAAACGTCTGCAGACGGGCCGCGGCGCGTCGATCCGACGGGCGGGCTAACGCATTTTATGTTTGCCAAGTTCGCGAGTTGCCCCAGCGATGCACCAAGCCCCACCAAATCGACGTGCCGTGCGGGCGGCCCGTCGATGCGCGGCGGGCTAAAGCCCTTGATTCCGCGCGGTACAAAGCGTTGCGGTTGCCAATCTGGTTTCTGCACGGCGGGCTGAAGCCCTTGATTCCGCGCAGGTGCGAGCAACCGTTGGGCGTTACACCACCGCTTCGACGGCAGCGACCACGCGGTCCACGGCCTCGACCAGCACCGCGTCATCCTCGCATTCGGCCATCACGCGGATCAGGGGCTCGGTGCCCGACTTGCGGATCAGCAAGCGCCCCTGCCCGTCCAGCTGCGCCTCGGACGCGCCGATGGCCGCCTGCACGCTGTCGGCATCCAGCGGCGCCTGCCCGGCGCTGAACCGCACGTTCTTCAGAAGCTGCGGCACCGGCGTGAAACTGCGCGCAAGGGTCGAGGCCTTCGCGCCGGTCCGCACCATCTCGGCCAGGAATTGCAGGCCGGCCATCAGCCCGTCGCCCGTGGTCGCGTAGTCGGTCATCACGATGTGACCCGACTGCTCGCCACCAAGGTTGTAGCCGCCCGCGCGCATCGCCTCCACGACATAGCGGTCGCCCACGCCGGTGCGGTGCAGCCGCACCCCATGCGCCTGCAAGAAGCGCTCAAGCCCGAGGTTCGACATCACCGTCGCCACCAGCGTGCCACCGTTCAGCCGTCCCTGATCGGCCCAGCGGGCGGCCATCAGCGCCATGATCTGGTCGCCGTTCGCCTCGGCCCCGTTCTCGTCGAGGATCAGCATCCGGTCGGCATCGCCATCAAGGCACAGGGCCACGTCGGCCCCGTGGGCCACCACCGCCTCGGCCGCGGTCTGCGGCTTGGTTGAACCGCAGGCCTCGTTGATGTTGGTGCCGTTCGGGGAGACGCCCACCGGGATCACCTCGGCCCCCAATTCCCACAGCACTTCCGGCGCCGCGCGGTAGGCCGCGCCGTTGGCGCAGTCGATCACCACCTTCATCCCGTCAAGGCCCATGCCCGCCGGGAAGGTCGATTTCACCCGCTCGACATAACGGTGCAAACCGTCGTCGATCCGCTTGGCGCGGCCGATGTTCCGGGCCTGCACGGGCGACACGCCGCCCGCGATCAGCGCCTCGATCTCCATCTCGGCCTCGTCCGACAGCTTGAACCCGTCGGGCCCGAAGAACTTGATCCCGTTATCCTGCGCCGGGTTGTGGCTGGCCGAGATCATGATGCCCACATCCGCCCGCATCGACGGGGTCAAAAGGCCCACCGCCGGCGTCGGCACCGGGCCAAGAAGCAGCACGTTCATGCCGGTCGAGGTCAACCCCGCCGTCAGCGCGTTCTCGAACATGTAGCCCGACAGGCGGGTGTCCTTGCCGATCACCACGCGGTGCGTGCGCTCGTCGTCGCGCCGGAAATAGCGCCCCGCCGCCGCGCCGATCTTCAGCGCCATCTCGGCCGTCATCGGATGGGTGTTGGCAAGACCCCGCACCCCATCGGTCCCGAACAGGTCACGCGCCATCGCGCTCTCCTCCATCCTCGACCGCGCGCCACAGCTTCAGCGCCTGTGCGGTCTCTTTTACGTCATGGACGCGCACCACCTGCGCCCCGCGCGCCGCCGCCGACAAGGCCACGGCCACCGAGCCGCCCAACCGGTCGGTCGGGTCCCTTGTCTCCCCGATCCGCCCGATGAACCCCTTGCGCGATGCGCCCAGCAGGATCGGGCAGCCAAGGCTGTGGAACAGCGCCAGCCCCTCCAGCAGCGCGAGGTTATGCGCCACAGTCTTGCCGAAACCGATGCCCGGATCGACAAGGACCTGGCATCGCGGCAGGCCGAGGCTTTCCAGGTGGGCCACCTGCGCCTCGAGGAAGTCGTAGACGTCAAGCAGCACATCGTCATAGCGCGGATCGTTCTGCATCGTCTGCGGATCGCCGCGGGCATGCATCAGGCAGACGGGCACGCTCCGTTCGGCGGCAAGAACCGCGAGTTCGGGATCGTGGGTGAAGCCCGACACGTCGTTGATCAGCCCCGCGCCCGCCGCCAGCGCCACCTCGGCCACCGCGCGTTTGCGCGTGTCGATCGACATCGCCACCGGCGTGCCGTGGCGCACCGCGCGCATCACCGGCTCGATCCTGGCGATTTCGGCCTCGACCGGCACCGGTTCGGCGCCCGGCCGGGTGGATTCACCCCCGATATCAAGGATATGCGCCCCGTCCGCCACCATCCGCCGCCCCGCGCGGCTGGCCTGTGCGGGGGCCGCGTGCAGGCCACCATCGGAAAAGCTGTCGGGCGTCACGTTCAGGATGCCCATGACGTTGCACTGGCTCATGTCGAGCCCCGCAAGCCGCCCGCGCCCGGCCGTCAGCCGCCGCAGGGACGCCTCGTCAAGGCCAGAGGCCGCCCTCCGCACCGGCGCGGCACCGCGCGACAGTTCCAGTACCTCGGTGAACCACAGCCGCCCGCCCGCCAACGTCTGCGCGTCGTCGGGCCGGTGCGGCCCGGCCTGCACGAGGGGGCGGATATAGGTCCTGCTCACGCCGCGCCGCCCGTCAGTCGAGATCGGCAAACCGCTGCACGACCACGACGGGCCGCGTCCCGCCTTCGGGAGGCGCCGCCGCCACGAAACTCATCCGCTCCGCGTCCAGCACGTCCGCCAGCCAGACCGCCAGCGCCTCGGGCACGTCCGAGGCGGGCTTCTCCACCGCGTCCAGCACCAGCTTGGAGGGTGCCCAGACGCTGATCTGGCCGTTCTTCATCGCCCAGTCGAGCTCGGTCCGGGTGTCGACCACGACACAGCGGGCATCGCGCGCGGCAAGGCACCACGCGTTCTGTTCCACCGCCAGCAGGTCGATCCGCCGCTGCGCCAGCGGATGCGCCGCCTTGGGCGGGGCGATGGCCGGTGCGCCCACGCACAGCACCAGCGGCACCGCCTGCGCCTCGGCCCGGTCGAGCCAGCCCGCCAGCGCGGGATCGTCGAACGCGTCATTGCCAAGGAACACGACATGTGGATGCACCACCGCGTGTTCGTCCGGCACCGGGTCCGCCGCGCGGGCGCGCACGATCTCCACCCCCAGCGCGCCGGGGCCGCGATCGAGCTTCTCGATCCGCACGAAGGCCCGCAGCGCCTGCGGTTCCAGCAGCACCCGTTCCGCCACCCGTTCGGCCAGCGTCTCCAGCAGGTTCAGCCGCTCCGCCGCCAGTTCCTGCGCGATCGCCTCGGTCACCCGGTCATAGGAAAGGATCGTGTCGACATCGTCATCCACCGCGTCCCGCGGCGCGACCTCGACCACCACGTTGAAACAGACCCGCTGGGTCGTCCCGCGCTCGGCCTGGAAGGCGCCGATCTCGACCTCGACCACGTGGTCGCGCAGCGAAATCCGGTCGGGCAAGCCGGTGCCTTCCGTGGCCCGCGCGCGCTCCGCCGGATGTTCGAATGCAAGGTGAATGTCGTGGCTCATGTTGTCCCCTGTCCCGTCGTGACAGACCTAGAGCCTTGCCGCGCCGAACGCACGGGGAAAATCCGCGCCCGGCACGACCTTGCCGGCCTCAGCCGCGGCGATAGAAGACGTGAACGCCGATCTTGGCCGTGCGCTTGAAGACACGCGACCATTTCGGGCGCACCGCCGTGGTGTGATAGAAGGTGGCGCCCTTGGTCAGCGGACGGCTGGCACCGTCCAGCATGGCGCGGGCCACCTTGCCCACCCGTTCGAAGGCGCGGGGTTCGTGGATCTTCTCGGGCCGACCGTCACAGGTATAGGTGAACTGGCAGGCGAACTTGCGCCCCGTGCCTTGGTTGATCACAGCGCAGAAGCTGTTCGGGAAACGCTTGCTTTCGACCCGGTTGGCGATCACCTCGGCCACCGCGAACTGGCCCTTCAGCGTCTCGCCGCGTGCCTCGAAATAAAGCGCCTCGGCAAGGCAATTCCATTCCCGCCCGCCCGTCGCCTTCGGCTGCGCATCAAGCCATGCCTGCGTGTAGGCGACTTTCTTGCCGCCCGACCGTGCCAGCAGCCCCTCGGGGCGCAGGCGCGGTTTGACCAGCGCTTCGAGCTTGCCCTCGGGTTGCGCTTCAAGCGCGGCCAGTTCGATGGAGACAAGCTGCTCGACCTTGCGCTTGGCATCCTGGGCCACGCCCTGGACACTCCACGCGACGAACAAGGCGATGGTCACAACGAACAGGCGCATTTACCACGGTCCCCCAACCGTTTTTCCTTCAGGCATCACGCGGGTTTACACCAGAAAACCCGTTCAGGCCAGCCAGTCGCGACCGGCATCGGCAAGGCCACGCCGCTTATGGACGCGGGAAGCCGATCTTGGGTCGCGGTCTGGAAGGGCTACACGATTTTGGGCTTCAAGGCCAGCTGGGCCGCGGCAAGCCGCGCGATGGGCACCCGGAACGGGGAGCACGAGACATAGTCGAATCCCGCCTCCCGGCAAAACTCGATTGATTCGGGGCTGCCCCCGTGCTCGCCGCAGATCGACAGCACGATGTCGGGCGCGGCGCGCCGCCCGCGCTCTGCCGCGATGGTCAGCAACTCGCCCACCCCGTCGCGATCGAGCGTGTGGAACGGGTCCTCGGGGAAGACGCCCTGCTGCACGTAGGCCGACATGAACCGCCCGGCATCGTCGCGGCTCAACCCGTAGGTCATCTGCGTCAGGTCGTTGGTGCCGAAGGACATGAAGGCACAATAGGGCGCGATATCCCCGGCCCTGAGCGCCGCGCGCGGCGTCTCGACCATCACGCCCAGCTTGTAGTCGAAATCGGCGCCGGTGCGCGTGCGCACCTCGGCCGCGACCGCGTCGACGCGGGTCTTGACCAGTTCGACCTCGCGCTTGGCGGTGACCAGCGGGATCATGATCTCCGGCACCACGGGCTCGCCGCCATCCTGGGCGATCGTCGCCTCGAAGATCGCGCGCGCCTGCATGTCGTAGATCTCGGGCAGCGCGATCCCCAGCCGCACGCCGCGCATGCCCAGCATGGGGTTGTATTCGGTCAGCTCCTCGACCCGGCGCGTCACCTCGCTCAGGGGGCGGTCCAGCGCCTCGGCCAGCGCCTGCTGGTCGACGCGGTTGGTCGGCAGGAACTCGTGCAGCGGTGGGTCGAGCAGCCGGATGCAGACCGGCTTGCCGGCCATGATGCGGAACAGGTCGCGGAAATCGTCGCGCTGCATCGGCAGCAGCAGGTCGAGCGCATCGCGCCGCTCTTCCGTGGTGTCGGCAAAGATCATCTCGCGCATCACCGTCAGGCGGTCGGCCTCGACGAACATGTGCTCGGTCCGGCAGAGCCCGATGCCGTCTGCTTCGAACATCCGCGCCGTCTCCGCGTCCTCGGGCGTGTCGGCATTGGCGCGCACCTTGATGTCGCGCACCTCGTCCGCCCAGCCCAGAAGCTTCCGGAACGCGTCGTCGAGAACCGGTTCGATCAGGCGCGGCGCACCGGCCAGAACCTCCCCGGTCGATCCATCGATGGTGATCGTGTCGCCATCGCGGACCACGCGGCCGTCGCGCGCGATCAACTGCTTGCGCCGTGTCTGGAACCGCAACTCGGACGCGCCGACCACGCAGGGCACGCCAAGCCCCCGCCCGATCACCGCCGCGTGCGAGGACATGCCCCCACGTTCAGTCAGCACCGCCGACGCGGCATGCATGCCGCGGATGTCCTCGGGAGAGGTCTCGCGCCGCACGAGGATGCAGGCCTCTCCCCGCGCCGCCGCGGCCTGCGCGGCAGAGGCGGTGAAGACAACCATGCCCGTCGCCGCGCCCGGAGATGCCGCGACACCCCGACCCAGCACATCGCGTTCGGCCCCCGGCGCGACCTGCCGGTGCAGAAGCTCTGCCAATGCCCGCGGCTCCACCCGGCACACGGCCTCCTCGCGCGGGATGATCCCGTCTTCGGCCAGCCGCACCGCGATCCGCACACCGGCGCGGTTCGAGCGCGGCACGCGCACCCCGTCGAGGATGAAGACCTCCCCGTTCTGGATGGTGAATTCCACCTGCATCTCTTCGCGCAGGCGGTGGCGCATCAGCGCTGAATGCTGTTTCAGGACCTCGAACGCCTCGGGCAGCGCCTCTTCCAGCGACGGCCCGCGCGGGTCGCGCTCAAGGTACAGAACGTCGCTCGCACCCCCCAGCGCCTCCCGGCCCTGGCTGCGGCCAAGGTAGCGCCCGGTGATCTGTTCCAGCCCCGTCTCGCTGGAGGCCAGTTGCATCACGCCCGATCCGCAATCGCCCTGCCCCAGCGCCATCTGCTGCACGATCAGGCCAAGGCCCGCATCCGCCGGCGCGCCCTTGGCCTGCCTGAGCAGCCGCGCCGTCGTGCCCTGCCACGCCCGCGCCATCGACCGCAGAACGCCGGCAAGCTGTTCCGCCGGGTCCTGCGGGAAGGGCGTCTCCATCTCGTCCTCGTAGGCGCGCAGCGCGGCGGCCAGCGCCACGTCGGGCGCCGCCTCCGTCTCTTCGAACTCGTCGGGGTCAAGGCGTGCCACGTGCACCGCGTAGGATTGCACGAACCGCAGGTAAAGCCGCGTCGCCTCTTCCTCGCCCAGCGTCGCGGCCAGCGCATCGCGCCGCTCGGCGCTCATGCCGACGTTCATCATCGCGCCCGGACCGCCCCAGTCGGGGTCCTCGGACGAGGGCCGCACGCACAACAGCACACCGGGTTCGAATTGCGACAGGATCATCCCGGCATCCGGCATCTGGCCGTTCGCGATCTCCAGCACCGTGTCGAAACTCAACACCACCGTGCGCGGCACCGGCAGGTCCAGCCGCACCAGCCGCTGCAGACATTTCGCGCGCCCGCCATGGGTCGCCACCGCGATGGGCGCGGTGGGCGTCACAAGCGTGATGTCAGGCTGCTGCGGCATGGGCTCGTCCTTTCGCAGGTGCAGCATAGACATGCGCGCCCGCCGGGCAAGCCCTACCCCTCGATCCGCGTCAAATCAGCCACCCCGGAACAGAGCTTGCGGATATCGCCCAGCAGGTTCAGGCGGTTGCGCCGCACCACGTCGGCCTCGGCATTGACCTGCACCGCTTCGAAGAACGCGTCGATGGGCGCGCGCAGTGCCGCCATCTCGGCCATCGCCGTGGCGAAATCCTGATCGGCCATCGCCGCCTCGATCCTGGGCCGTTGCGCGTCCATCGCGGCAAACAGCGCCTGTTCGGTCGCGTCCTCGGCGAACCTGGCATCCGCCCCGAACGAGTATTCGACCCCGTCCTTCTCCTCGGCCTGCGTCAGGATGTTGTTGGCGCGCTTGAACCCCTGCACGAGGTTCTCGCCATCATCGGTCTTCAGCACGTCGCTCAGCGCCTCGGCCCGCTTGACCAGCAGCGCCAGATCATCCGCGCCCGGCATCGCGATGCACGCATCGATCACATCATGCCGGATACCCTTGTCGCGCAGGTAGACCTTGAGGCGGTCGTGGAAAAAGGACACGAGATCAGCGGCATCCGCGTCGTTCTTCGCCTTCCCGATCACCTCGGTCAGTGGCAGCGTCGCTCCCGTTTCCAGCACGATCCGGATCACGCCCAAGGCCGCGCGGCGCAAGGCGAACGGGTCGCCCGACCCGGTCGGTTTCTCGCCGATCGCCCACATGCCCGTCAGCAGGTCCAGCTTGTCGGCCAGCGCCACCGCCTGAGAAACGGCACCCGTCGGCACATCGTCTGACGGGCCAAGGGGCTGGTAATGCGCGGCGCAGGCCTCGGCCACGGCCTCGCTCTCACCCGCCGCGCGGGCATAGTAGACGCCCATGACGCCCTGCAATTCGGGGAATTCGTACACCATTTCCGAGGACAGATCGGCCTTGGCAACTTCCGCCGCCCGAGCGGCTTCGTCAGGATCGGCACCCACCACGGGCGCCAACTCGCGCGCCAGCGCGGCGATCCGGTCGATGCGTTCCTTCTGTGACCCGATTTTGCGGTGGAACGTCACGTTTTCAAGCGCTTGCAGCCAGACGCTCATGTCGGTCTTGGCCACGCGCAAATCGTTCTCCCAGAAGAACTTCGCATCCGCCAGCCGCGCCGACAGCACCTTCTGGTTGCCCGCAAGGATGGTCGCGCCCTGATCCGCCGTCTCTCGGTTGGCCACGGTGACGAAGCGCACGATCCGCCCCGTCTTGTCGCGGACCGAGAAGAACTTCTGGTGCTCCTTCATCGAGGTCTGAAGCACCTCCGGCGGCAGTTCGAGGAACTCCGCCCCGATCTCTCCCATCAGTACGACGGGCCATTCGACCAGCCCCGCCACCTCTCGCAACAGGCCCGGATCCTCGACCACGTCCAGCCCCTGCGCGAAGGCCTGGTTGGCGGCGTCCGACTTGATCGTCTCGGCCCGTTCCTCGGGGTTCAGAACGACATAGGCGCGCTTCAGCTTCGCCTCGTAATCCTCGAAAGACACGACGGAAAATGGCTCCGGCGCCATGAAGCGGTGGCCTTCGGTCACGTCGCCCGACGTGATCCCGTCCACGTCCAGCGGCACCACCGTCGCCCCCGCCTCGTCCGTCAGGATGCACAGGATGCGGTGCAGCGGGCGCACCCAGCGCAAGGAACCCGCGCCCCAGCGCATCGCCTTCGGCCACGGGAAACCGCGCACGGTCGCTTCCAGCACCTCGGCAATGATGTCGCCAGCGGGGCGGCCTTCCTTCACGACGGTGGCGAAAAAGAACGTGCCCTTCTTCTCCTCGCGCTCTTCAAGATCGTCGCGCGCAACGCCCGCGCCACGCAGAAAGCCCTCGATCGCCTTCTCGGGCGCGTCCACACGGGGCCCGCGACGTTCCTCGCGCAAGGTGGGCGATGCCGCAGACACGCCGTCGACCGTCAGGCACAGCCGGCGCGGCGTGGCAAAGGCCGCGGCCGAGCCATAGGTCAGCCCGGCCTCGACCATCCCGTTCGTCACCAGTTTCTTCAGGTCCTCGGCGGCGCGCGCCTGCATGCGCGCGGGGATTTCCTCGGAAAAGAGTTCGATCAGCAGATCGGGCATCACTCGGCCTCTCGTTCGGGGCAATCGTCGCCCAGGGGCGAGCCGTCATAGGACTTGTCGCCGCATTCATTGATGTCGTGCCAGACATATCCGCGCCCGTCCTCGGTGATGGCGACGATCCGGTCGATCCCGAACTCGATATTCGCCTCGCCAAGGAAGGCGAGCGCGCGGCCGTCTTCCAGCATCTCGCCGATGCTTTCGGCATCGAAACAGTCGAACCACCCCGGCGCGACGCGTGGCGCCGCGCGGTCGAGGCCCACATAGGTTTCGGTCAGCATCGGCAGCGACATGGTGGTGGTGAAACAGGCGCGGTAGCGGATGGGCGAACTGTCGGAATCGATGGCGCGAAATGCGTCGTAGAGGATCGGCTCCGCCTCCCCCGACACCAGCGAGGTCAGCTGCACCGCATCGCTGCCCGTGTCCGAGATCTCGTCATAGAACCCGTAGACCTGCAGCCAATACATGACCACGCCCGCCACCAGTGCGATCATCAGGATGCCCCCCACCACGATCCGGCCCGCCATGGCTCAGGCCACCGCCGCGTCGGTCTGCACGAAGGCATCCGCGCACATCTTCGCCAGCGCCCGCACCCGCCCGATATAGGCCTGCCGCTCGGTGACGGATATCACGCCGCGCGCGTCGAGCAGGTTGAAGATGTGGGACGCCTTGATGCACTGGTCGTAGGCCGGGTGCGCCATGATGATGCGCTTGCCGGTCTTCGGGTCCTCGTGCGGTTCCGCAAGGATCGCCGCGCAATGCGCCTCCGCCTCCTCGAACTGTCGCAGCAGCACCTCGGTATTGGCCACGTCGAAATTCCAGCGGGAATATTCCTGCTCGGTCTGGCGGAAGATGTCGCCGTATGTCAGCGCGATGGGCGCGTCCGGGTCGTTGAACGGCATGTCCATCACGTGATCGACGCCAAGCACGTACATCGCCAGCCGCTCAAGCCCGTAGGTCAGCTCGCCCGAGACCGGCTTGCAATCGTGCCCGCCCACCTGCTGGAAATAGGTGAACTGGCTCACCTCCATCCCGTCGCACCAGACCTCCCAGCCAAGCCCCCACGCACCCAAAGTCGGGCTTTCCCAGTCGTCCTCGACGAACCGGATGTCGTGCAACTCGAAATCGATGCCAATGGCCTTGAGCGAGCCAAGGTACAGGTCCTGCATGTCGGGCAGCGAGGGTTTGATCAGCACCTGGTACTGGTAATAATGCTGCAGCCGGTTGGGGTTCTCGCCATAGCGCCCGTCCGTGGGGCGGCGCGAGGGCTGGACATAGGCCGCCGCCCAGGGCTTTTCCCCCAGCGAGCGCAGCGTGGTGGCGGGGTGGAACGTGCCCGCGCCGACCTCCATGTCATAGGGCTGCAACACGGCACAGCCCTTCGACGCCCAGTAGGTCTGAAGGCGCAGGATGATTTCCTGGAAGCTGCGGGGCGCTGCCACGTCGGCCATCTGTCACTCCTCTGCCCGGGTCGCGCACTGATTACGGGGGCCTACCCATGGGGTCAACGGGCATTGATGGCAGGAATTTGATCGCGGGCGCGGCGATTTTGGGGTGCAGGCCCGCCGACTTTTGATAAGCTGCCCAGCAAAGGCCGCAAAGGCCAGGAGACGAGGGGAAGATCGGGCATGGCAAAGACGTGGTTGGCAGCGTGCGTGGCGGTAATGGTCTGGGTTGGTGCCGCGTTGGCGCAGGGAGCCGATAACCGCGTCTGGATCCAGGTCGAAGCCCAGCCAAGCCTCACCGCCGCGCAGAACCGCCTCCGCGCCTTCGCGCAGGTCTTCCCGGACGTGAACGGGTTTTCGCTGGGGGGCGGCTGGTACGGCATCGCGCTTGGCCCCTATGCCCGGTCCGAGGCCGACAGCCTCCTGCGCTCCTACCTTGCGAACGGGCTGATCCCGCCCGACAGCTACATCGCCTTTACCCGCTCGTTCCGGTCGCAGTTCTGGCCAGTGGGCACCAACCTTCTGGCCCCGTCCGACGCCACCGCGCCGGCACCGACCGGCACGGCAGTGGCCGAGCCGGAAACCCCCAACGTCGAAGCACCCGAACCGCAGCAAGAGAACGAGATCGCCGTTCCCGACGAAACCCCGCGCGAGGCCCGCGCGTCCGAGGCGCGCCTGACCCGCGACGAGAAGAAGGAATTGCAGGTCGCGCTGAAATGGGCGGGCTTCTACACCGGCGCGATCGACGGGGCCTATGGCCGTGGCACGCGCGGCTCGATGGCCGCCTTCCAGGAAGAGAACGGGTACGAGGTCACGGGCGTCCTGACCACCGCGCAGCGCGCCGAGCTGATGCGCCAGTATAACGCCGTGCTCGACGGCATGGACCTGCGCCGCGTCACCGATACCCGCGCCGGGATCGAGTTGCTCTTGCCCACCGGCGTCGTCGCGTTCGAGAAATACGAGTTTCCCTTCGCCCAGTACGATGCCCGCACCGACCTCGGCGCGCGTGTCCTGCTGATTTCGCAACCGGGCGACCGGGACACGCTGTCGGGCCTCTACGACATCATGGAAACGCTCGAAATCGTGCCCACCGAGGGCCCCCGCGAGAAGGGGCGCAGCGCCTTCACCCTGACCGGCGAGAACGCGAAGATCGTGTCCCATACCGAGGCACGCCTGCAGAATGGCGAGGTCAAAGGCTTCACCCTGATCTGGCCTGCCGGAGACGAAGAACGCCGCACCCGCGTCCTGCAGGAAATGCGCGCCTCGTTCCAGGTGCTGCCGGGAACGACGCTGCGCCGGGACGACACGCAGGGCGCCGAACAGACGCTCGACCTGGTGTCGGGGCTCAAGCTGCGGCGGCCGATCCTGACCCGCTCGGGCTTCTGGACGGATGCCAGCGGCACGGTCCTCACCTCGAGCGAGGCGGTGGGCCAATGCGCCCGCATCACGCTGGACGGTGACTACCCCGCCGATATCGCCGCGCGGAATGACCGGCTGGGCGTGGCGGTGCTGAAACCGCGCGACGCCCTGTCGCCGCCCGCCCACGTGACCTTCCGCGATGGCGCGCCGCGCCTGCGGTCCGAAATCGCCGCCGCCGGGTTCTCCTATGGCGGCCAGCTGGGCGCGCCCACCCTGACCTTCGGGCGGCTCGAAGACCTGCGCGGGTTGCGCGGGGAGGAAAACCTGCGCCGCCTCGCCGTCGACACCCTGCCCGGCGACACCGGCGGCCCGGTCTTCGATGGCGGAGGTGCGGTGCTGGGCCTGCTTCTGGCCGAGGACGAAGGCGGTCGCCGCCTCCCCGACGGCGTCCGCTTTGCCGCCAGCAGCGACGCCCTGCGCGCCGTTCTGGAAGAGGCCGGCGCCGATCCCGGCTTCACCGTGACCGAGCAATCCATGGCCCCCGAAGACCTCACCACCCTCGCCCGCGACGTGGTTGTGCTGGTGGAGTGCTGGGAGGACTAGACCTGACCTGACTTGCGCGGAATCAATGGCTTCAGCCCGCCGCGCATCCGTTGCCCTTCCGTCCGTCTGCAACCACACCGCTGTAGCCCGCGCGGAATCAAGGGCTTTAGCCCGCCGCGCATCGACGGGCCGCCCCCCGGCACGTCGATCTGGCTGGTCTTGGTGCGTCGCTGGGGCGTTCTACGGACGTGGCAACCATAAACCGCCCAGCCCACCCGTCGGCTCGACGCACCGCGGCCCGTCTGCAACCGACGCACCCCGCGCGGAATGCAAGACCGCAGGCCGGCGCGCATCCGTTGCCCGGCAGTCAGACTGCAACCGCGCCGCTGTAGCCCGCGCGTAATCAAGGCCGCAGGCCGCCGCGCATCGACGGGCCGCCCCCACGGCACGTCGATATGTCTAACCTTGGCGCACCGCTTGCGCGTTATGCGGACTTGGTAACCATAAACCGCCCAGCAGACCCGTCAGTTCGACGCACCGCGGCCCGTCTGCACCCGTCGCAACCCGCAATCCTTACCCAAAAGTTAAGCAATTACAGACAATTGTAGTAACCCATGGGTTACCTCACGCCGCCCGCATCACCATCCCGAACAAGTCTCGCGGATCATCCGGGTCAGCCAGCATGTCCAGCATCTGGCCCAGCCCCGTCCCCGGCAGCGCGTCGCGCACGTACCGCAGGGCCGAGAAATCCTCGATCGCGAAACCGACCCCGTCGAACAGCGTGATCTGCCGGTCCGAGGTGCGGCCCGGCTTCGCCCCGGTCAGCACCTCCCACATCTCGGTCACCGCGAAATCCTCGGGCTTTTGCTGGATCTCCCCCTCGATCCGGGTCTGCGGCGTGTATTCGACGAACACGTCCGCGCGGTCGAGGATGCCGGGATGCAGCTCTGTCTTGCCCGGACAATCTCCGCCGATCGCGTTCAGGTGCACGCCCGCGCCGACCATGTTGTCGGTCAGGATCGTCGCGTATTGCTTGTCGGCGGTGCAGGTCGTCACGATGCCCGCCCCGATCATCGCCTCTTCCGACGACCGGCACGCCACCGCCTCGATCCCCGTGCCGGCGAGGTTGCGCATCGCCTTCTCGGTCGCCGCCGGGTCGATGTCGTAAAGCCGCACTTTCGAGATCCCACACAATTCAGCCATCGCCAGCGCCTGGAACTCCGACTGCGCGCCGTTGCCGATCATCGCCATCGTGTCGGTCGCGGGCGCCAGTTGCCGCGCCACCATGGCCGAGGTCGCCGCCGTGCGCAGCGCCGTCAGCACCGTCATCTCGGACAACAGGACCGGGTAGCCCGTGCCGACATCGGCCAGAAGGCCGAACGCCGTGACCGTCTGCAACCCTTCCCGCGTGTTCTTTGGATGGCCGTTCACGTACTTGAACCCGTAAACCTCGCCATCCGAGGTCGGCATCAACTCGATCACGCCCTGCGCCGAATGGGAGGCCACGCGCGGGGTCTTGTCGAACAATTCCCAGCGGCGGAAATCCTGCTCGATATACTCCGCCAGCCCCCGCAGCATGGGCCGTAGACCGACATGGTGCACAAGCCGCATCATGTGATCGACGCTGACGAAAGGCACCAGCGCGGTATCGGACGGGGCGAGGGTCATGCCGCGAGCCTCCCCGCATTGGGCCGGTTGGGCCGGTCGAGGACCCGGCGGCCGAACAGGCTCGCCACGAGGTCGGTCACCAAAAGCGCCGTGCGACCCCGGTCGTCGAGGAACGGGTTCAGCTCGACGAGGTCGAGCGAGGTCAGGCGACCCGAATCGTGCACCATCTCCATGATCAGGTGCGCCTCGCGGAAGGTCGCGCCGCCGGGCACCGTGGTCCCCACGGCGGGCGCGATGGCGGGGTCGAGGAAATCGACGTCGAAGCTCAGATGCAGATGCCCGTCCTCCGCCGCGACCCGTTCGAGGAAGGCACGCAGGGGCTCGGCCACGCCGCGTTCGTCGATGGCGCGCATGTCATAGGCGTCGACGCCAGTGGCGTGGATCGCCTCGGCCTCTGGCGGATCGACCGAGCGCAGGCCGAGCATCGTGATGCGGGTCGGATCGACCGGGTTCGGCACCTCGGGAAAGACTGGAAAGGGCGCGAGGTTCGCCGCGTAAGCCACTGGGCAGCCGTGCAAATTGCCGCTCACCGTACTTTCGAGCGTGTTCATGTCCGGGTGCGCATCGAGCCAAAGCACGAACAAGGGCTTACCCGCCCGCGCGGCCCGGTTGGCCGCCGCCGGAAGCGTCGCCGCCGCCATGGAGTGATCGCCGCCGATGAAGATCGGGATGTCGGTTTCTTCCATTGCCTTGTCCGCCGCGCCGCGCAGGGTTCGCACCCAGTCGGCGGTGTGCTGGAGGTTCTTCAGGACCGGGTTCGGATGCGTGACCTTTGGCCCCTCGACGAGCGCGAGGTTGCCGCGATCCGACACGGTGACCCCCTGCCCTTCAAGCGCCGCGACAAGCCCCGCCGTGCGCAAGGCGTCCGGCCCCATGATGCATCCCGGCTGGCCCGCGCCGGACTGGATCGGCGCCCCGATGATCTGTGCTTGCATGTCGTTCTCCCATTCCTTTCACTCCGATTACCCGGTCACCCTGCGCAAAGAGAGGTGGCGTTTTGGGACGCATGGCGATATTCCTGCGCAAATCGCACAATATACTGGTCGAAATGCTCACACCCTTGGACACCGCGCTGATCGCGCAGCTGCGCCGGGACGCCCGCGCCTCGGTCACGGAACTGGCCGCACGCACGGGTGCCTCGCGCAACACGGTGCGCCACCGGCTGGCGCGGCTGGAGGAAAACGGCACCATCCTGCGTTACACGATCGAGACCGCACCCGAGACGGCGCCCGGCGTGCGCGCGATCATGACGATCGAGTTACAGGGATCGCTGTCGCGCTCGGTGATCCGCGCCCTGCGCGCCCTGCCCGAGATCGAGACGCTGCATTCCACCAACGGCGCCTGGGACCTGGTGGCGCAATTGGCGGCGACGGACCTTGCCGGCATTGACGCGGTCCTGCGGCGCATCCGCGAAATCCCCGGCGTGACGAACTCGGAAACCAGCCTGCTGCTTGCGCCGGTCTGATCCCCCCTTGCCAAGCCGCCCCGCGCCCGGTCACATCGCGCCATGACCCATGTGGAAGTGCTGAAATCCCTGCCTGGCGCGCTGCGCGTGCGGTTGCAGACCCGGTCGGACGCGGCGGGGCTGTGGCACCTCGCCTCGCATCTCGTCGCGATTGCGGTCACGGGGACGTGGATCGCGCAAGGCTGGGTGCTGTGGCCCGTGGTGATGGTGCTGCATGGCGTGCTGGTCGTCTTCCTGTTCACGCTGCAGCACGAATGTACCCATGACACGCCCTTTGCCACGCCGCGACTGAACCGGATCGTGGGGCACGCGGTTGGCGTCGTCATTTTCCAGCCGTTTCAATGGTTTCGCCTGTTCCACATGGCGCATCACCGGCACACGCACGACCCCGACCATGACCCCGAACTGACCGAAGGGACCAAGCCCGAAAGCTGGGCGGCATGGGTCTGGCATGTGAGCGGCGTGCCGGTCTGGGTCGCGTCCCTAAGTCTGATCGTTCGGAACGCGACCCGACCCACGCCCGCGCCTTACCTGCCCGCTTCGGCCCTGCCCCGGTTGCGGAAGGAAGCGCGGGGGATGCTGGCGGTCTATGCGCTGGCGGCGCTGTCGTTTTCGTGGACGGACGCGTTGCTTTGGCTGTGGCTGGTGCCGATGGCCATGGGACAGCCCTTCCTGCGGCTCTACCTGCTGGCCGAGCATGGGCGCTGCCCGCACGTGGCAGACATGCTGGAAAACACGCGCACCACCTTCACCACCCGCGCGGTGCGCTGGCTGGCGTGGAACATGCCCTATCATATCGAGCATCACGCGGCCCCGAACGTGCCGTTCCACAACTTGCCGGAACTGCACCGGCACATGGCGCCTCACCTGAAATCGACATCACCATCTTATGCAGCGTTCACAAGGGATTACGTGTCGGATTTCACGTGACACGTCAACGCGGATAGCTGACCGTTCCACCCCCGACCTTGGCCGGAACCCCTGTGGTTGACGGGCAGGAGGTGGGCAGGCCGCGCGCCACCCGCACGGCGAGGAAGGCAAAGGCCTGCGCTTCGAGCATGTCACCGTCGAGGCCCACCGCCTCCACCGGCTCGACCGGGCAATCGAGGCCTGCGGCCAGCATCTGCATCATCACCGGGTTGTGCCGCCCGCCGCCCGTGACCAGCAGGCGCTCGGGTGGTTCGGGGCAATGCTCGACCCCCTGCATCACCGCCGCCGCCGCCATGCCCGTCATCGTCGCCGCCGCATCGGCGTCGTCCAGTTCGCGCACGAGGTCGAGCATGGTGGCGAAACTGTCCCGGTCGAGCGATTTGGGCGGGATGCGCGGGAAATAGGGATCGTCGAGGAATAGCTCCAGCGCGCCCTCCTCGACCTCGCCCTGCGCGGCGAGCGCGCCATCGGCGTCGTGGGTGAGGCCCCGGCGGGTCATCATCAGGTCGTTGATCGGCGCGTTTGCGGGCCCGGTATCGAAGGCCAGAAGCGCGCCCGGCGCCTCCGGCGCGTCGCGGGACGGGTCGATCCACGTGATGTTGCCCACCCCGCCGAGGTTCAGGAAGGCCAGCGGACGCACGGCACCGATCCAGCGGGCGCAGGCAAAGTGGAAAAACGGCGCAAGCGGCGCGCCTTCGCCGCCCAAGGCCACGTCGGCGCTGCGGAAATCCCAGACAACGGGCCGACCCAGGGCATCGGCCAGCGCCTGCCCGTCGCCCAGCTGGTGCGTGCCGCGCCCGCGCGGGTCATGCGCCAGCGTCTGGCCGTGAAAGCCCACCACCTCCGCCTCCAGCCCCGACAGGGCCGCGACGTGTGCGTCGTGCACGACCTTCGCAGCTTCGGAAAGGTCATCACCCGGCCAGCGCCCGAGGGCGGCGCGCAGCACCGATTGCTCGGCATTGGAATAGGCGCGGTAGGTGTGTTCGCCGAAGCCATGGATCGCATGGCCGTCCGTGTCGATCACGGCGGCATCCACCCCGTCGAGCGACGTGCCCGACATCGCGCCCGCGGCTCGGATCACGCCTGACTTCCGCACACCCTTTCCCTCCGTCCGATGCGCCACTATAGACACCTCCCGAGACGGAGGGACAAGTCATGACCTACCACCCCAAATCCGACTTCCTGACGGTGATGATGGAGCGCGGCTTTCTCGCCGATTGCACCGATTACCAGGCGCTGGACGATGCCGCGCTGAAAGGCGGGCTGACGGGGTATATCGGGTTCGATGCCACGGCGCGGTCGCTGCACGTGGGATCGCTGATCCAGATCATGATGCTGCGCTGGTTGCAGAAGACCGGTGGGCGTCCGATCACGCTGATGGGTGGCGGCACGACCAAGGTGGGGGACCCGTCCTTCCGCGCCGATGAACGCCCGCTGCTGACGCCCGAGATGATCGACCAGAACATCGCCGGGATCAAACGCGTGTTCAGCGCCTATATCGACTACGACGCCGGCGCGTTGATGATCAACAATGCCGAGTGGCTGGACGATCTGAACTACCTCGATTTCCTGCGCGACATCGGGCGGCATTTCTCGGTCAACCGGATGCTGTCGTTCGAGTCGGTGAAGTCGCGGCTGGATCGCGAACAGAGCCTCAGCTTCCTCGAATTCAACTACATGATCCTGCAGGCCTATGACTTCCTCGAACTGAACCGACGCTATGGCTGCCTGTTGCAGATGGGCGGGTCGGACCAGTGGGGCAACATCGTCAACGGGATCGACCTGACGCGCCGGGTGCTGGATGCCGAGATCTATGGCCTGACCTCGCCGCTCTTGACCACGTCGGACGGCAAGAAGATGGGCAAGTCGCAATCGGGCGCGGTGTGGCTGAACGCCGACATGCTGTCGCCTTACGAGTTCTGGCAGTTCTGGCGCAACACCACTGACGCCGATGTGGGCCGGTTCCTGAAGCTCTATACCGAGTTGCCGCTGGACGAGTGCGACCGGCTGGGTGCGCTGGCGGGGTCCGAGATCAACGAGGCGAAGATCGTGCTCGCCAACGAGGTCACGACGCTGTTGCACGGGGCCGACGCGGCGAAGGCCGCCGAGGCGACCGCGCGGGAGGTGTTCGAGAAGGGCGGCACCGGGGACGACCTGCCGACGCTTGAAGTCGCGGCGGGGGATCTGCCCCTGTCGATCGTGCAGGCCTTCGTGAAATCGGGTCTGGCCGGGTCGGGCAAGGAGGCCAAGCGTCTGATCGCAGAAAACGGCGCGCGGATCGACGACGCGCCTCTGACCGATGCGGGGCTGATGCTGGATGCGGGCGCGTTGGCGTCTCCGGTGAAGCTGAGCGCGGGCAAGAAGCGCCACGCGCTGGTCAAGCTCGTCTGAACATTTTCGCGGCACCGGGCGCGAACAAGCGTCGCAGCGTGAAAAATTCCCCGCAAGCAATCGTTGCTCCACCGGGGAGGACGCTCTACGTCCATCAGGTACGCAAGCGGATCGGAGCGGGATGTCAGTTGGTGCCGAAAACCGGGTGAGCGGCCAGTGGCCGCAGGGCGCGTTCCCGCGCCGCACCGACGGGCCGCTGTCGCCCGCCGACATCGCCAGGTGCCGCCGCGACAACATCCCGCTGGCCTATGATCCCAACCAGATCGGCTGGGTGCGGGCGGATTGCATCGACGATGTCGCCCACCCCGCCCCGCGCCAGACCGCCGACAGGCCGGACTGGCGGTTCCGGGACTGGCGGGCAAGCGATGCCGCCGCTTATGCCGCGATGCTGGATGATCCGACGCTGTGGCGCTACCTGCCCGAACCCGCGCCTGAAGCGATCACCGAGGCGGGCGCGCGGGACCTGATCGCGCTCACCCGCGCGACGGACCGCCATGTCGTGAAGGCGATCGAGGTGGCGGGCCGCCCCGCCGGGCAAGTGCGCGTCCTGTTCGGCGTTCGCGGCGACGATGCGGGCGTGGCCGAGGTGAGCTACTGGATCGGGCGGGACCATCGCGGACGCGGGCTTGCCTCGCGCGCGGTGCGGCGCTTTGCCAGGGACGTGCTGCGCCCGGACGGGCATGTCACGCGGCTGATCGCGCGGGTGCACCGCGACAACGCCGCCTCGCGCGCGATCGTCGCCAAGGCGGGATTCGTGCCCGTCCCTGCCGAACATGACGGCGTCTGGCAGGTCTTCGAACGCCGCCGCGCCCGCGCCTGACGGGGCTTGCCACAAGGCACGGCGGGTCCAGTCGCTGGCCGTCCGGCGGCCACGGGGCACCAGACCAAAGCGCGCGCCTTGGGCGCGCTCAATTTGGCAGCATCCACGTGCCATCGGGCCAGAAGGCGTGGAAGGCGAAGGCGAACATCACGTCATGCGGCACGTCGCGGCCACGCGCATCGCGCACCCGGATCGATCCCACGTCGCGCCCGCGCTCGATCCGGCCCGCATCCAGCGCCGAGGCCTGACCCGGCGCCCACGAAATCGTCACGCCCGCCTCGGTGATCTCGGTCACGGCACCGAACCGGGTCAGCGGCCATGCCCGGTCGCCCACCCGCACGACGCGTTCCAGCGCCGGGATGCCGTGGGGCGGCAATTCGCCGGAATAGAGGAACGGCCGGGTCGAACTGTCGTACCCGCGATAGGGGTTGCGCCCGTAATCGCGGTTGTAGTCCGGTTCGTTCATCACCAGCCCATCGGGATTGCGCGCGGTGAACTCCGCCCAGCTTTCCATCCACGTGGGCAACATGTCGAGTTCCGCGCCCGTCATCTCGCCCACGATCCCCTCGCCCATGGCCTGTTGCCACCAGCTTTGGGTTTCGCGGTCATACATGATCATGTCGGAATTGCGCAGCTTGCCGGACACGCCGAAGGTCAGGACGCGGCCCCTGACGCGGCGGTCGAAAGTGATGCCGGAATTGCACAAGGGGCAGAAGGTGACGGCGACGGGCACGCCGCCCACCGTATCGTTCACGATTTCATGCCACGTGAGGTAGCGCACCGGGTAGGCGCGGGGTTCGGCGCCGGGCATCTCCAGCGTCATCACCGGCTCGTTCGGCGCGATCCGGGTCTCGTCGCCCGCGCGCAGGAAGGTGGGATCGCTGATCGCCGGGATGCCGTCCTTGGGCGGGCCGCCCGACAGGATCTCCACCCAGTTCTCGACGCTGGTGCGGGAGAAATCGGTGTCGGGCCATTCGAATTTCCAGAAGTCGGGGCTGGCCAAGACCGGACCGGTCAGCGCCAGCGCAACCGCCACCATGCCGAGGAATCCGCGCATCTTGCCCTCCTGTGCGTCGTGTCACGCCAAGGATGGCAAGAAAAAGGGGGCCGCCACAGCCCCCTTTACGCAATCGTGACAGGATGTGCGTGGACCTACTCGGTCACGGTCACCGTCTGCATGTAATCGGCGGCGCCGATCACCATGCCGTTCGGGCCGGTGCCGCGCTTGATCGCGTCGACCACGTCCATCCCGTCGGTCACGCGGCCCACGACCGTGTATTGACCGTTCAGGAAATAGCCTTCGTCGAACATGATGAAGAACTGCGAGTTGGCGCTGTTGGGGTTTTGCGAGCGGGCCATGCCGACGATGCCGCGGTCATAGGGCACGTCGGAAAACTCTGCCGGCAGGTCGGGCTTGTCCGATCCGCCCCGGCCCGCGAATTGCACGTCACCGCCCGACTTGCCGTATTGCACGTCGCCTGTCTGCGCCATGAAGCCGTCGATCACGCGGTGGAACACCACACCGTCATAGGCACCTTCGGCCGCCAGTTCGGTGATGCGCGCCACGTGCAGGGGTGCCACGTCTTCCAGAAGGTCGATCGTGACGGTGCCGTTGGCCTCACCCGCGATGGTGATCTCCAGCCCCTTGGCCAGCGCCGGGCTCGCCGCGAGGGTCAGCGCGACCGCTGCCGCCTCACGCCACATCGGCGGCCACCTTGACGCTGATCATCCGGTCGGGGTTCGCGGGCGGCTCGCCGCGGGTGATGTTGTCAACATGCTCCATGCCTTCGATCACCTGGCCATAGACGGTGTATTGCCCGTTCAGGAAGTCGTTGTCCTTGAAGTTGATGAAGAACTGCGAGTTCGCGCTGTCGGGGTTCTGCGACCGGGCCGCGCCCAGCGACCCGCGCGCATGCGGCACGCGAGAGAATTCGGCCTTGAGGTTCGGCTTGTCCGACCCGCCGGTGCCCGCCATGCGGATGTTGAAGGCGTTTTCCATGTTGCCGTTCTGCACGTCACCCGTCTGCGCCATGAAGCCGTCGATCACGCGGTGGAAGGCGACGTTGTCATAAGCCCCTTCGCGCGCCAGTTCCTTCATCCGCTCCACGTGGCCCGGTGCTACGTCCGGCAGCAGCTTGATGACCACGGTGCCGTCTTTCAGTTCCATCAGGATGGTGTTCTCGGGATCGTCGTACTCGGCCATCGGGGCCCTCCTTTTCCAAGTCGGCCCAAGGGCTACCCGTTCTGGGGCCTGAGCAAAAGGGGGAAAGCCCGGTTGACCCGGCACGGGCGAATCTGCGCAAAGGTGGCGCGAACCCGAACGAACCGGAGGCAAACATGGCCTGGACCCCCCTTTCCGACATCGACCTTGCCGGCAAGCGCGTGCTGACGCGCGTGGATATCAACGTCCCCGTAGAGGATGGCGTGGTCACGGACACCACCCGCATCGACCGGATCGTGCCCACCGTGCACCACATCCTCGACGCGGGCGGAATGCCGATCCTGCTGGCCCATTTCGGGCGGCCCAAGGGCAAGGTGGTGCCCGAGATGTCGCTGCGCCCGCTGGTGCCCGCGCTGGAAGCCGCGATTGGCGCGCCCGTCGTCTTCGTCGCCGATTGCCGGGGCCCGGCGGCCGAGGCCGCGGTGGGCGCCCTGCAACCCGGCGAGGTCCTGCTGTGCGAGAACACGCGCTTTCATGCGGGCGAAGAGAAGAACGACGCCGCCCTCGCGGACGAGATGGCGCGGCTGGGCGATGTCTATTGCAACGACGCCTTCTCCGCCGCGCACCGCGCCCATGCCTCGACCGAGGCGCTGGCGCGGCGCCTCCCCGCCTGCGCGGGCAAGCTGATGCAGGCGGAACTGACGGCGCTGGAAAGCGCGCTTGGGTCGCCCGAACGCCCCGTGGCTGCCGTTGTGGGTGGCGCGAAGGTGTCGACCAAGCTCGACCTGCTGGGCAACCTTGTCGAGAAGGTCGACACGCTCATCATCGGCGGCGGCATGGCCAACACCTTCCTCGCCGCACAGGGCATCGACGTGGGCAAGTCGCTGGCCGAACACGACATGACCGACACCGCGAAGGAGATCGCCGCCAAGGCCGCCGAAGCGGGGTGCGAGATCCTTCTGCCCCGCGACGTCGTCGTCGCCCGCGAATTCAAAGCGAACGCCCCGCACGAGGTGGTCATGGCCGAGGACTGCCCGGCGGACGCGATGATCCTCGACGCGGGTCCCGACAGCGTGGCGCATATCAAGCAGGTCCTCGACCGGTCGAAAACGCTGATCTGGAACGGCCCGCTGGGTGCGTTCGAACTGGAACCCTTCGACGCCGCCACCAACGCCGCCGCCGCCCATGCCGCCGCGCTGACGCGCGAGGGCAAGCTGATCTCGGTCGCGGGAGGTGGCGACACCGTCGCGGCGCTGAACCAGGCCGGGGCGGCGGAGGATTTCACCTATATCTCCACCGCCGGCGGTGCCTTCCTTGAATGGATGGAGGGCAAGACCCTGCCCGGCGTCGCCGCACTGGGGTGATCCGTTAGCGCAACCACAATTGATCGTTGCGCGCGCCTTGTCATAGGACAAGGTGGCGCATCAATAAAAAGGATTTGAGGTATGTCGAACGCGGAAATGGCCAGACAGGCGGAATTCGGCGAAGGGTTCATCGCGGCCTTGGACCAGTCCGGCGGATCGACGCCCAAGGCGCTGCGGCTCTACGGGATCGAGGAATCAGAGTATTCCAACGATGACGAGATGTTCGACCTGATCCACGCTATGCGGTCGCGCATCGTGATGTCGCCCGCCTTCACCGGCGACAAGGTGATGGGCGCGATCCTGTTCGAAATGACGATGGACCGCGAGATCGGCGGCAAGCCCTCGGCCCGCTACCTGTGGGAAGACCGGCGCGTCGTGCCCTTCCTGAAGGTCGACAACGGGCTGGAAGAGGCCGCCGACGGCGTGCAGGTCATGAAGCCGATGCCGACGCTGGACGAGGTCTGCGCCCGCGCCGTGGGCCACGGGGTGTTCGGGACCAAGATGCGCTCGGTCATCGGCGCGGCCAATGCCGAAGGGGTGGAGCGCAACGTCGCCCAGCAGTTCGAGATCGGCCGGCAGATCCTCGGCCACGGGCTGGTGCCGATCCTTGAACCGGAGGTCACCATCTCGATCCCCGACAAGGCGGAGGCGGAGGACATGCTGCGCTCGGCCATCCTTGCGCAGCTGGAGGCGCTGCCGGACGACCAGCGCATCATGCTGAAGCTGACGCTTCCGGAAATGGATAACCATTACAAGGTGTTGATCGATCATCCCCAGGTGATGCGCGTGGTGGCCCTGTCGGGCGGATACAGCCGCGAAGAGGCCAATGCGCGGCTGGCGCGCAACACGGGCATGATCGCCAGCTTCTCCCGCGCGCTGACCGAGGGTCTGTCGGCCAAGCAGTCGGACGCGGAGTTCGATGCGACGCTCGCCGCGACGATCACGTCGATCTACGAGGCGTCGGTCGCGGGGTAGCGCCGGCGCGGAATCAAGGCCGCAGGCCGCCGCGCATCGCCGGGCCGCCCCCCGGCACGGCGATCTGTCTGCCATCCGCGCATCGCTGGTATGGTTTGCGGATATTGCGACGATAAAGGTGTGTAGCGGCGTCTTCGGATCGCCGCACCGCGGCCCGACGACACGCGGCGCGCGCTACCCCGCCTTCTCCTCCAGCGTCAGCCACTCTTCCTCTGCCGCCGCCAGCTTCTCCTGCCGCGCAACCAGCGCCTCGGTCGCCTTCTGGAACTTCACCGGCTCGCGCGTGTAGAGGTCGGGATCGGCCATCAGCTCTTCGAGCTTGGCGATCTCGGCCTCCAGCCGCTCGATCTCTGCCGGGAGCGCGTCGAGGCGGTGTTTCTCGGTGAAGGTCAGCCCCTCGACCGGCTTCACGCTTTGCGTAACCTTCTTCTCCTTGGGCTTTGTTTTTGCGACACTTTCAGGCGCTTCAGCCTTGCGCTGCACCAGCATGTCGGTCCAGCCCCCGGCATAGACAACCGCCCGCCCGCCGCCTTCCAGCGCCACGGTCGTCGTCGCTACCCGGTCGATGAAATCCCGGTCGTGGCTGACCAGCAGGACCGTCCCGTCATACTGGCCCAGAATGTCCTGCAAGAGGTCGAGCGTTTCGACGTCCAGATCGTTGGTCGGTTCGTCCAGCACAAGCAGGTTCGAGGGCCGCGCCATCAGTTTCGACAGCAGAAGCCGCGCCTTCTCCCCGCCCGACAGCGAGCGCACGGGCGCGCGGGCCTGACGTTCGTCGAACAGGTATTCCTTGAGGTAGCCCACCACGTGTTTCGGCGTGCCGCGCACCATGATCTGGTCGGACTTGCCGGACACGCCCAGTTCGGGATCCCCCGCCAGCGTCTCCCACAGCGTCATGTCGGGGTCGAGTTGCGCGCGCGCCTGGTCAAACACGGCGACGGACAGGTTGGTGCCAAGGCTCACGCGGCCTTCGTCCGGTTCAACTTCGCCCGTCAACATCTTGATCAGAGTGGTTTTTCCCACCCCGTTCGGCCCGACGAAGGCAACGCGGTCGCCGCGCAGGACGCGCAGGGAAAACGGGCGCAGGATCACGTTGTCGCCGAACCGTTTGGCGATCCTGTCCGCCTCGATCACGAGTTTGCCGGATTGCGGGCCGGCATCCAGCGCCATCGCGGCGGCGCCCTGCCGGCGGATCATGGCGGCGCGTTCGGCGCGCAGGTCCTTCAGGGCGCGGACGCGGCCCATGTTGCGCTTGCGCCGGGCGCTGATTCCTTCGACGGCCCATCGCGCCTCGGCCTTGATCTTGCGATCCATCTTGTGGCGGGCCTGGTCCTCGTCTTCCCACGTCTTGTCGCGCCATTCCTCGAACCGGGCGAAGCCGCGCTCCTGCCGTCGCACGACGCCCCGGTCGATCCAGAGCGTGGCGCGGGTCAGCGCGGTGAGGAAGGCGCGGTCGTGGGAGATGAGGACGAAGCCCGCCTGCGTGGCAGAGAGTTCGGCTTCGAGCCACTGGATCGCCTCGATATCGAGGTGGTTGGTGGGCTCGTCGAGCAGCATCAGTTCGGGCGCTTCGGCCAGCAGGCGGGCAAGTGCCGCGCGGCGGCGTTCCCCGCCCGAGGCGGTGGCGACGGGGCGCGCGGGATCAAACGACAGGCCCGCGCCCGCGCGTTCGACCTTGTAGAGCTCTCCGGGCGCAAGCGCGGCGGAGGCGAAATCGCCGAGCGTGGCAAAGCCCTCCATCGAGGGGTCCTGCTCCATGTAGCCGACGCTCACGCCCGGAGGCACGACGCGCAGGCCGGAATCGGGTTCAACAAGACCCGCCATGACCTTGAGAAGCGTGGATTTTCCCGATCCGTTGCGCCCGACCAGCGCAGCCCGGTCGCCCGGTTGCACGACGAGCGAGACGCCGTCGAATACCGGGTCGCCCCCGAAGGTCAGCGAGATGTCGTTCAGTTGCAGAAGCGGTGCGGCCATGGCGGGTGAGCTAGCCTTGGGCGCGCGGCGGCGCAAGGGGGAGCCGCGCATCGACGGGCCGCGGTGCGTCGATCCGAAGGTGCCGCTGATGCGCTTTATGCCTGCCACGCCCGCATGACACCCCCGCGATGCACCAGGCCCCAGCCAGATCGACGTGCCGGGGGGCGGCCCGTCGATGCGCGGCGGGCTGACGCCCTTGATTCCGCGCGCGCGGCTCGGGCTACCCCGCCACGGCCCGCAACAGGCGCTTGCGGGCGGGCGGGATGCGGCCGATCTCGACCCCGGTGAAGACGTGCAGCGTGTTCATGTGCGCGTCGATCACGGCGTGGTCGCTGACCCAGCCGCCCATCGACAGGTAGGTGCGCAACAGGGGCGGCATCGTGCGTTGGGCGCGCGTGGCATCGGGCGAACGCCGCAACCGGTTGGCGAACCGGAAGACGTTCGGCGCCTTGACGCGCGGCAACCAGCGGCCGGGCGCAAGGTGGCGGTCGCGCAGCATGGCAAAGGCGTCGTGATAGGCCGCGGCATCGGTGCCCTCGAACGAGGTGCAGCCGAACAGCAACTCCACCCCCGTCTCGTCCACGAACCGGGTCATCGCCCCCCACGCCACGCGCAAAACGTCGGCGTTGCGCGCCTCGGGGTCGATGCAGAAGCGCCCCATTTCCAGCAACCGGCCTTCGAACCCGGCCAGCGCCGACAATTCGTAATACTGCGCGGAATAACTGCGCGAGATCTGCGCCCCGCCCTCAAGCGGCATCATGCGGAAACAGCAGGCAAGGCGGCCGGTGCGGGTGTCCTCGATCAGCACGTGCACGCATTCGGCATCGAACCGGTCGCGATCAAGCCCGTCGGGATCGTTCAGACGGCTGCCGTCGCGGGCGAACACGCGGTAGCGCAGCGCCTGCGCCGCGCGCAGATCGGCATCACTTTCGGCATGGCGTGCCGCGTAGCGGCCCTTGTTCAGCGTGATCATCGGCACTCTGCATACCGGGGGTTGCCGCGTTCAGGCCAGCGGCACGGTCTCAAGTCGTGACGTCAGCGGGCGCCGAGGAGATCGCCCGCGTTGAAATTGCCGAGGTTTCTCAGCAAGCGGCGAATGAACCCGATATCGGCGGTGTTGGACTTGGTGACCCGGCGCGCCAGCGGCACGACCTGCCCGTTTTCCAGCCCGAAGCGTTCGATGTTGGTGACCACGCCCGCCTCGTCGAAGGAGATCGCCAGCACCTCGCGCTCCACCACTTCGGGGCGGCGATAGGCGAAGGTGCGCACGCGGGAGCGCACGTAGTAGAAGCCGGATTCGTTCAGCACGCCCGCTGTCGACGGTTCGCCCACGATGTCGGCGACGGTGTCGCGCGTGTCGATGCCGACGACGATCTGGCTCAGGTCTTCTTCCAGCGGGATATAGCCGTGATTGCGGAATTGCGCCGTGCAGGCCGACAGGGCCACGAGGGCGAGCGCGGCAACCGCGATCCGCAATGTCTGAGTTGTGCCCGGCATGTCTGCCCTCTTGTCACGGCGTGTTCCGCCTTTTAACCCGGCTTACTAAAGGATTGATCTTCATTCAAGCCAAGGACGGGGCCTGCCCATGCCGACACAGCTGACCGACCCGCTGCACGACCCGGCGCACGTGCTGCGCACGGCGGACCTGTCGCACCGCAAGGATACGCGGTTCGACGTCGCGCCCCTGCCCGAAACCATTGAGGCGCTGATCCGCGACCTTGACCTGTCGGCGCTGCGCAAGATGCGCCTTTCGGGCGCGGTCGAGCCGGTGGGCGCGCGCAATTTCCGCCTGCGCGCGCGGCTGGGCGCGACGGTGGTGCAGCCCTGCGTCGTGACGCTGGCCCCCGTGACCACCCGGATCGAGGCCGACGTCGAGCGGATGTATGTCGACGGGCTGGAAGCGCCCGAGGGTGACGAGGTCGAGATGCCCGAGGACGAATCCCTCGAACCCTTGGGCCCCGAAATCGACCTCTTGGCGATTCTCGCCGAGGCGCTGGCGCTGAACCTGCCCGCCTATCCCCGCGCCGAGGGCGTTGAGGCGGGCGAGATGGTCTTTGCCGAGCCGGGCGTGGCGCCGATGCGCGACGCGGATGTAAAGCCCTTTGCCGCCCTGAAGGCGCTGCGCGACAAGCTGGGCGACGGCGAAAGCTGATCCGGGCTTGCCATTGCCCGCGAAACGCGTATTTTCCGCGCCTCCCGGCAAATACCACTTGCCCCGCGCGCATGATCCGAATTATGAGCCGCGGACACGGAATAACGCGGGTTGCGCGCGTCCATCGCGCGCCGCCCCTGGCAAACGGACCCGGCCCCGCCCCCCGAGGGCACGCACCGGTCACTGGAAAGATAGGTTGAGGACATGGCTGTCCAGCAGAACAAGGTTTCGAAATCGCGTCGTAACAACCGTCGTGCGCATGACTCGCTGACGGCCGCGAACCCGAACGAATGCGACAATTGCGGCGAAATGAAACGCCCGCATCACGTCTGCCCCGCCTGCGGTCACTACCGTGAGCGTGAGGTCGTGGCCATGGTCGACGAGATCGATCTGGACGAAGACGCCGCATAAGACCCGTCCGCGCAGGTGACAGATGACCGAGGCGCCCAAACCACCGACTAAGGGGTCCGGGCGCATCGTATTGTCGATCGACGCCATGGGTGGCGATTTGGGGCCATCGGTCGTGGTGGCCGGCATGGCCCGGTCGGCCAAGATCAACCCCGCGCTTCATTTCATTCTGCACGGTCCGCAGGACACGCTGGAAAAGCTGGTCGCCAAGCGCAAGCCGCTGGCGGGCCGCGTGGCGTTCCGCGATGCGACCGATGTCGTCAAGATGGACGACAAGCCAAGCCAGGTCATGCGCTCGGGCAAGGGCACGTCGATGTGGTCGGCCCTCGAATCGGTGCGCGAGGGCGAGGCGACGGTGGCGGTCTCCTGCGGCAATACCGGCGCGCTGATGGCGCTGAGCATGATCCGCCTGCGCAAGCTGCCCGGCGTGGCCCGCCCCGCCATCGCGGTGCTGTGGCCGTCGCGCAATCCGCAGGGCTTCAACATCATGCTGGACGTGGGTGCGGACATTCGCGCCGATGCGTCCGACCTCGTGCAATACGCGCTGATGGGCGTCAGTTATGCCCGCAACGGCATGGGGCTGAAACGCCCGCGCATCGGCCTGCTGAATGTCGGGACCGAGGAACACAAGGGCCGGGCCGAGCTGAAGACCGCGCACGAGATGATCGCGGCCCTGGCGGACCGGTCGCAATTCGATTTCGTGGGCTTCGTCGAAGGCAGCGACATTCCCGGCGACAATGTCGACGTGGTCGTGACCGACGGGTTCACCGGCAATGTCGCGCTGAAGACCGGCGAAGGCACGGCGAGCCTGATCGGCGAGTTGCTGCGCGAGGCGTTCCGCTACACCCCCCTGTCGCGGCTGGCCTCGCTTCTGGCGCTGACATCGCTGCGCCGCCTGCGCCAGCGGATCGACCCGCGCCGCGTCAATGGCGGCGTGTTCCTCGGGCTGAACGGCACGGTGGTCAAGAGCCACGGCGCGGCGGATGCGACCGGGATCTCGGCCGCGATCAAGCTCGCGTTCGAACTGGCGCAATCGGGCTTTTCCGAACGGCTGGCCGCGCGCGTGGCGCTTGCCGCGCAGACGGCTGACGAGGCCGTTTCTGACGCAGACCAACAACAACAACAAGACAAAGACCAAGAGGCCAACAAGGCATGACCCGGCGGGCAGTGATCAGGGGCGTGGGGCATTATCTGCCCGAGCGCGTGGTACCGAATGCGTATTTCGAGGAGACGCTCGACACGTCGGACGAGTGGATTCGCGCCCGCACCGGGATCGAGCGCCGTCATTTCGCCGCCGAGGGGCAGACGACTTCGGACATGGCCGCCCGCGCCGCCGATATCGCGCTGGTCAATGCCGGTCTGAAGGCGTCGGATATCGACGCGATCATCGTGGCGACCTCCACCGCCGACCTGACCTTCCCCTCTGCCGCGACCATGGTGCAGGCCAAGATCGGCATGAAGCACGGCTTTGCCTTCGACGTGCAGGCGGTCTGCGCCGGTTTCATCTTTGCCATGACCAACGCCAACGCGCTGATCGTGTCGGGCCAGGCCGAGCGTGTGCTTGTCATCGGGGCCGAGACGTTCAGCCGGATCATGGACTGGACCGACCGCACAACCTGCGTCCTGTTCGGTGACGGCGCGGGGGCGCTGGTCCTCGAATCGCAGGAGGGCGCGGGCACGCCGCAGGATCGCGGCATCCTGGCAACCGACCTCAATTCCGACGGGCGTTTCAAGGACTTGCTGTATGTCGACGGGGGCGTATCGACCCAGTCGACGGGCTATTTGCGGATGGAGGGCAACCAGGTCTTCCGCCACGCGGTGACCAAGCTTGCCGCGACCGCCAAGGCGGCGCTGGACAAGGCCGGCCTGACGGCGACGGACGTGGACTGGATCGTGCCGCACCAGGCCAATATCCGCATCATCGAGGGCACCGCGAAGAAGATGAACCTGCCCATGAGCAAGGTCGTCGTGACCGTGCAGGACCACGGCAACACCTCGGCCGCGTCGATCCCGCTGGCGATGTCGGTTGGCCGCGCCAACGGCCAGATCAAGGACGGCGACCTGGTCGTGACCGAGGCCATCGGCGGCGGGCTGGCGTGGGGCGCGGTGGCGCTGCGCTGGTGAGGCGTGAAACCGCTCTTCGGACGGTGAATCAACGCGGGTTTGCAACCCCTTGATATTGACTCGGAAAATTGAAGCGCCCTAATGTCGCGGGATAAACGAGGGACGGGGGTGCCGCATGGCCAACAAGACATTGACTCGCATGGATCTGAGTGAAGCCGTTTTTCGTGAAGTCGGGCTGTCGCGCAACGAAAGCGCGGATCTCGTGGAAAGCGTTCTGAAACACATGTCGGACGCGCTCGTGAATGGCGAGCAGGTCAAGATCTCGTCCTTTGGCACGTTCAGCGTGCGTGACAAGGCGGCCCGCATCGGGCGCAACCCGAAAACCGGCGAGGAAGTGCCGATCAACCCGCGCCGCGTCCTGACCTTCCGTCCCTCGCACCTGATGAAAGACCGCGTGGCGGCGGGCAACAAGTCCTAAGCCCGCATGACCAAGTCCGCCGACGCCTTCCGAACCATCAGCGAAGTCGCCGACACGCTTGATACGCCAGCGCATGTCCTGCGGTTCTGGGAAAGCAAGTTCAGCCAGGTGAAACCGGTGAAGCGCGCTGGTGGGCGGCGGTATTACCGGCCCGCCGACATCGCGCTTTTGGGTGGCATCCGCAAGCTGCTGCATGACGACGGCATGACCATCAAGGGCGTGCAGAAGATCCTGCGCGAAAAGGGCGTGCGCCATGTCGCGGGCCTGACCGATCTTGGCGAACCCGCCGATCCGCCCGATGACACGCTTGCCCCCTCGATCGAGGTTGAGACCCCGGCCGAAACGGCCTCGGTCCTGCCCTTCACCCCGAGGGGGGATGACAGCGCAGCGGAAGAAGACGCGGCGGCGGAGACTACCGAAGACAAGGAAGAGCCTGCCGCTGCCGATGCTGCGGAAGAAGATGCCGGGGCCGAGGATGACGCGCCCGGCCTGCCTGGTTTCCTGACGGCGCCTGCCGAAGACAAATCCGAAGAGCCCGCACCTACCGAAAGCACGGACGACGCGCACCTGCCGTCCTTTCTGACCCAGCCGCTGGCGGCCGAGGCCGACGACGATGAGACGCAGGAGGTCGCGGAAGCGGATGAGGCGACGCCCCAACCCGAAGACGACCCGCAGCCCGAAGAGGAACGGTCGGACGAACCGGACGCCCTGCCCTCTTTCCTGACGCAGTCGCAGCCGGCGGAAGCGGAGGCCGAAGACCCGGCGAAAGAGGGTGATGCCCTGCCGTCCTTCCTGTCGCGCCCGCCCGCGGCTGAGCCCGAAACACCGAAGCGTCCCGCCCCGGAACCCGAGGCGCTGCCCGAGCGCACGCCATGGCCGCGCCTTCTGCGCAAGAGCCTTGCGCGGCGCGGCGCGGTGCCGGAAAAGGCACGCCCGCATGTCGAAGCGCTGCGCGCATGGGTCGACCGGCAGGACGAGACCGGCTCCTGATCCGGTCACCGGGCAATTTCGCACTTGTCACGCGGGACAGATCGGGTAAACCACCCCTCACGTCGGGCTATGGCGCAGCCTGGTAGCGCGTCCGTCTGGGGGACGGAAGGTCGCAGGTTCGAGTCCTGCTAGCCCGACCAAATCTTCCCCTCATTCCCTCAGAACGACCGCTACCTTTGCAAGGGGTCGCGGATGCACGGCGTGTTGCCCAGCCAGATGCTGAACGACCTGATCGCCGAGGGTGCGATCGGGGCCTCCGATCCCGTGATCGCGGCGCAGGTCCAGCCTGCGAGCCTCGATTTGCGGCTGGGGCGCGTGGCCTACCGCCTGCGCGCCTCCTTCCTCGCGGGCGACGACCGCACGGTGATGGAGCGCCTGCCGGAATTCGAGATGCACCGCATCGATCTCGACGCCGGCGCGGTGCTGGAAAAGGGCTGCGTGTACCTCGTGCCGTTGATGGAGCACCTCGCCCTGCCCGCGCACCTGTCGGCGGTGGCCAATGCCAAAAGCTCCACCGGGCGGCTCGACCTGCTGACGCGTCTGGTGACCGATCGCGGGGCCGAGTTTGACCGGATCCCCGCGGGCTATACCGGCCCGCTATATGCCGAGATCTGCCCGCGCTCCTTCTCGGTCCTCGTGCGACCGGGGATGCGGCTGAACCAGATGCGCCTGCGCGCGGGCGATGCGACGCTGTCGGATGCCGACCTGCGCGCGCTGCATGCCGAAACCCCGCTGGTGACGGGCGGCGCACCGGTGATCGCGGACGGGCTGGGATTTTCCGTCGACCTTGAACCCCAGGACGGCGATCTTGTCGGGTACCGCGCCAAACCGCATACCGGCGTGATCGACCTCGACCGCATCGGCCATTACCCCGCGCGGGATTTCTGGGAGGACGTGCGCAGCCAGTCGGGGCAGATCATCCTTGATCCGGGGGCATTCTACATCCTCGTCAGCCGCGAGGCGGTAACGATCCCGCCCGAGGCCGCCGCCGAGATGGCGCCCTACCTTGCCATGGTGGGCGAGTTCCGGGTGCATTACGCGGGCTTCTTCGATCCGGGCTTCGGCCATGCCGCCGCGGGTGGCGCGGGATCACGCGGGGTGCTGGAGGTGCGCTGCCACGAGGCCCCCTTCGCGCTGGAACACGGGCAGGTCGTGGGGCGGCTGATCTACGAGAGGATGCTGGCGGTGCCGGACATGCTGTATGGTCGCGAGATCGCGTCGAACTACCAGGGCCAGGGCCTGAAACTGTCGAAACACTTCCGCTGAGCGGAGGCAAAATTTTCCTGCGAAAATTTTGCCGCGTCACCCCTGCCGTGCGGCGCGGCGGGCGCGGCGGGCGGCGCGGATGCGTTGCTGTTCGGCGCGGTCGGCTTCGGTCGGGCCGGACTGGGGGGCGACGCGACCGGCATTGGCGGGACCTGCCGGGGCGGGACGGCGCCCGCTCACCTGTTTGACGCCCGCATTGATCGCCGAATTGATGCCTTTGCGCATGACGATCCGCAGCACCATGTTGATGATCTGTGAGCCGTTCATCGCGTGCTCCTGCCTGAATTGATGTGTTTTGCAGGAGACTAGCGACGAAATGTGGAAAAATCGTGGCACTCAGTCGTCGCTGTCGTCGATCACGTCCTCTTCGGCATCGAACAGCCCATCCTGCTGGTCGTCCTCGCTGCCCTCTTCGGCCTCGGCATCGGGTGCGGGGCGGCTTTCCAGAAGGCCCGCGGCCCGCAATTCCTGCAGGCCCGGCAGGTCGCGGGCGCTTTCCAGCCCGAAATGGTCAAGGAAGCTTTCGGTCACCACGAAGGTCACGGGCCGGCCCGGTGTCATGCGGCGGCGGCCAAAGCGGATCCATTCCAGTTCCAGAAGCTGGTCGACCGTGCCGCGCGACACCGACACGCCGCGGATCTCCTCGATCTCGGCGCGGGTGACGGGCTGGTGGTAGGCGATGATGGCAAGGGTTTCGATGGCGGCGCGGCTCAGCTTGCGCACCTCCACCGTTTCCTTCTGCATCAGGAATCCAAGGTCTGGCGCGGTTCGGATCGCCCAGGCCTCCCCCACGCGGACGACGGCGACGCCGCGCCCTTCATAGCGTTTCTGCACCGCGCGCACCGCGATCGAGGCATCGCAGCCATGCGGCATGCGCGCGTTCATGTCGGCGACCGAGACCGGCTCGGCGCTGGCGAAGAGGATCGCCTCGACCATGCGCTCCTGTTCGGCGGCGGGGGGCGCCTCGAATAGGCTGTCTTCAAGCGGCTCGTTCAAGTCTTGGGCTTCCTGCGCAGTTCGATCGGGGCGAAGGTTTCGGATTGTCGTATCTCAAGATGCCCCTCCTTGACCAGTTGCAGCGAGGCGGCAAAGGTGGCCGCCGTGGCCGAACGGACCATGTCGGGTTCGGTCGTCCAGCCGTCGGGCAGGTAGGCCGACAGCGTCGTCCAGCTGCCCGCGAAGCCGATCATCCCGCGCATCCGGTCGAGCGCCTGTTCCATGGTGAAGACGCGGTCGCGGTCCATGGTGAAGGGGCGGAATTCGTCGCGGGTGCGGATGCGGGCATAGCCCTGCATCAGGTCCAGCAGCGTCGCGGTATAGGTCACGCGGCGCACCCGTTCGACGCGTTCCGGCACCCCCCGGACAAAGAAGTCGCGGCCCATCTGATCGCGCCCCATCAGCCGCGCCGCCACTTCGCGCATGGCGTTCAGGCGTTCCAGCTGGAAGGCGAGGTGCGCGGCCAGCTCCTCCCCCGAGGGGCCTTCATCCGCCGGGTCGGGCGGCAACAGAAGGCGCGATTTGAGGAAGGCGAGCCACGCCGCCATCACGAGGTAATCGGCGGCCAGTTCGATCCTGAGTTCCTTGGCGCGGTCGATGAAGGCGAGGTATTGCCGCGCCAGCGCCAGCACCGAGATCTTGCGCAAATCGACCTTCTGCGTGCGCGACAGCGTCAGCAGCAGGTCAAGCGGCCCTTCGAACCCGTCGACATCGACGATCAGCGCCTCCGCCGCCAGGCGGTCGGCCACGTCGGGTGGCGCGTCCTCGAACGGGTCAGACATGGTGCAGGGCCTTCAGGTACCGATCATTTCGGCCAGCTTGGCCTCAAGCCCCGGAATGTCAACCGGCGCGGGCGTGGCACGCTGCGACAGGGCGCTGCGTCCGCGCTTTTGCGCCTCTTGCGTCATGGGCGGGAGGGTGGCGGCGATGTCACGCATCTCGGCCAGGTCGCCGTTGCAGTGGAGCGTCACGTCGCACCCGGCGGCCAGCGCCGCCGCGCTGCGTTCGGCCACCGTGCCCTCCAGCGCCTCCATCGAGATGTCGTCGGTCATCAACAGACCGTCAAAGCCGATCTGCGTGCGGATGAGGTCGATCACCACCGGGCTGATCGTGCCGGGGCGCGGGTCGATCGCGTCATAAATCACGTGCGCGGACATCCCCAGCGGCAGGTCGGCCATCGCCTGGAAGGGCGCGAAATCGGTGGCCTCCAGCGTGGCGCGATCCTCGGTCACGCGGGGAAGGTGCAGGTGGCTGTCGACCTGCGCGCGGCCATGGCCGGGGATGTGCTTGATCACCGGCAGGACGCCGCCATCCATCAACCCGCCCGCGACAGCCTGCCCGATGGCCGCTACCTGCCGCGGATCGGTGCCGTAGCAGCGGTTCAACAGGAAGGGATGCGTGCCCTCCTGCGCCACGTCGAGCGTCGGGATGCAGTTCACATCGATGCCGAGCGACAGAAGCTCATGCGCGATGATGCGCGCGCGCAGGTACATCGAGGCGGCGGCGTTGTCACCGGCCCGCGCCACCTGTTCCAGCGGCGGCAACCAGTCGCGCGCCACGGGCGGGCGGGCGCGCTGCACGCGGCCCCCTTCCTGGTCGATCAGGATCGGCGCGTCGTAGCCGACCGCGTCGCGCAGATCCTCGGTCAGTCTGAGGGTCTGGGCGGCGGTGTCGATGTTGCGGGAGAACAGGATGAAGCCCCACGGGCGCACGTCGCGGAAGAACGCGGCCTCGTCAGGCAAAAGCACCGGGCCCGCGCATCCCAGGATCGCGGGCAGATGGGTCATCGGGTCACGACCGGGATGCAATCGGCGCGTTGCGCGGTCAGCGCGGAACAGAAGCGCCGCGCGTCGCTGAGATCGGCAAAGCCCATGGCGCGGAGACGGTAGAACACGCGCCCCCCGCTTTTTGCGCGCTGCACGACGCGCTGCTTGCCGTCGAGATAGGCGTCGAACTTGGACGACAGGCGTTCCCATTCCGACCGGGCGACCTCGGCGCTGTCGAACGCGCCAAGCTGCACAAGCCGGGTGCCTGCCGGGATGGTCGCCGGATCGACATCGAGCGCGCCGGCGGGCAACGTCGCGGCGGACGAGGCCACTTGCGCGGCGACGGTGGCGACATCGGCGCTGCGCAGGCCCTTGGGGCGCAGTTGCGGACGCAGGGACCGGGCCAGCGCGCCTTTCGGCACCGGTTTGGCGGCGGGCGCCTCGGGTTGGGCGACCTCTGCCCCGGCGATTTCGGTTTTCACGGGTGGCGTGTCGGCGGGGCCGGTATCGCTGAGCGGGGCGACGCCGCTGGCGATCTGGTCGGCCAGCGCCTGGATCGTGGCGTTGGCGGCCGATGGCGCGCGGGGAGCGGGCGCTGCCGCGTTCTGCGTGACCTTCGGCGCGAGCGGTTCGAGCGGCTCGATCGCGGCGACGGTGCTGTCATCCTCGGGCCGGGAGAGCGCGGTCTTGACCGGGACCTTCACGCCCGGCGCGTCCGCCTCTTCGATGCCCGCCTGCCGCGGTGCGAGAAGCAGGCGATCAGGTGCGGGTTGCGCGGCGCCCTGCCCCGCGACCTGGTTGACCGACAGGCCCTGGTGATCGGCGGCGACCCCGCCGGGATCTTCGGGTGCCTCGCGCATCGGGCCTTCGATGGCCCGCACGACGGGCACGCCGCTCACATCCCGCATCACCAGTTGGTAGCCCCAGACGCCGACCCCGCCCAGAAGCGCGAAGGAGATCACCGCGCCGGCGAACGTCGCCGCCGTGCCAAGGGTTCGACCGACCGGCATACCACCGGTGCCTTGCATGGAAAGTTCCGCCATCTCTGCCTCATCTGCCCGCGGGATACACAGCCCCACAGGTCCGTTCACTGCTCGTATCGGCAGGCTGCGCCTTGTGGTTAGCGCATTTCCTCTGCCGGAGTGACGCCCAAGATACCGAGGCCCGCTGAAATAACAACCGACACGGCCCGCGCCAGCGCGATTTTGGACCGTGTTGTTGCAGGTGTGTCTTCCTGGACAAAGCGGAGCGAGGGATCATCGTTGCCGCGGTTCCACAGACCGTGGAATTCTGCTGCAAGTTCAGAGAGATACCCGGCGATCCTGTGCGGCTCGTTGGCCCGCGCCGCGATTTCCACGACCCGTGGCCATTCGGCCAGTTTGCGCATCACCTGCAGCTCGGCCACGTGGGTCAGGCCCGACAGATCGGCGGAGGCCAGCGCATCGTCGCCCACATCCACGCCCATCGCGCGCGCCTTGGACAGGACCGAATGGACCCGCGCATTGGCGTATTGCACGTAGAAGACGGGGTTGTCGCGGCTTTGCTCCAGCACCTTGTCGAAGTCGAAATCGAGCGGCGCGTCGTTCTTCCGCGTCAGCATGATGAAGCGGGTCACGTCCGGCCCGACCTCGTCGATCACGTCGCGCAGGGTCACGAAGGTGCCCGCGCGTTTCGACATCTTGTATTCGGCCCCGTCCTTGAACAGCTTGACCAGCTGGGTGAGCTTGATGTCGAGCGGCACGCGCTCTTCGCTTAGCGCCGCGACCGCCGCCTTCATCCGCTTGACGTACCCGCCGTGATCCGCGCCGAACACGTCGATCAGCGCGTCGAACCCGCGCTGCACCTTGTCGTAGTGATAGGCGATGTCGGGCGCGAAATAGGCCCAGCTGCCGTCGGCCTTCTGCACCGGGCGATCCTCGTCATCGCCATAGGCGGTGGAGCGGAAAAGCCATTGCTCGCGCGGTTTCCAGTCTTCGCCCGCCTTGCCCTTGGGCGGCGGCAGGGTGCCCCAGTAGACGAGGCCCTTCGATTTCAGGTCCTCGATCGCGGCCTCGATCCGGCCCGTGCCGTAGAGCGACTTCTCGCTGAAGAAGACGTCCATCGTGACGCCAAGCGCGGCGAGGTCGGCGCGGATCAGGTCCATCATCGCCTCGGTCGCAAATTCGCGCACCTCGGCCAGCCAGACGTCCTCGGGCTGGTCGACATAGGCGTCGCCCACCCGCTCTTTCAGCGCGGCGCCCGCCGGGATCAGGTAATCGCCGGGATAGGTTCCGTCCTCGAACGCGACCTCCTGCCCGTGCGCTTCGAGGTAGCGCAGGTAGACCGACCGCGCGAGCGTGTCGACCTGCGCGCCGCCGTCGTTGATGTAGTATTCGCGCGTCACGTCAAAGCCCGCGAAGGCCAGCAGCGACGCCAGCGCATCGCCAAAGACCGCGCCCCGCGTGTGGCCCACATGCAGGGGACCGGTGGGATTGGCGCTGACATATTCGACGTTCACGCGCTGCCCCTGCCCCATCGTGGAGCGCCCGAAATCGGTGCCGGCCCGCAAAGCCGCCTGCGTCACCCCCTGCCACGCATCCGGTGCGAGGCGCAGGTTCAGGAACCCCGGCCCCGCGACCGAGGCTTCGGTGATCCGCGCGTCGCCGGTCAGGCGGGCCGCCAGCGCCTCGGCCAGGTCGCGCGGCTTGGCCTTGGCGGGCTTTGCGAGGACCATCGCGGCGTTGGTGGCCATGTCGCCATGCGCCGGGTCGCGCGGCGGTTCGACCGCGACATTGTCGAGCGAGAGGCCCGGCGGCAGATCGCCCGCCTCCATCATCGCCTCCAACTCGGTCACAACCAGCGCGCGCAGTTCGGCAAAAAGGTTCATAAGCCCTGTCCTTCGATCACCTGCCGCGTCTCTACCACGGCGCGGGCGGGCGTCAATCGCCGCGGCTGCGTCAGACCGCGCGCACGGCGCCGTTGCCAGTCGGCAAGGCACCGGTGGCGATGTCGACGGCCATGCCCGCGATGGCCTTGCCGCGCGCCCCCGCCGACAGAAGGCCCACGGTGCGGAACCCCGCCTTCTGATGCGCAAGCGCCAGCGCCCGGAGCGCGCGGGAATGCGCGCCCTCGGCCGCCTGCGACAGCGGGTCTTCGAGGTCGCGGGAACGGGGCATGGCGACAAGGTTCACGCCACGCGCGGCGCGCAGACCCGCCGCGAAGGCCCCTGTCATCAACGCGACCGAACGCACGGCAAGAGTGATCTGCAACGGCATCAGAACCGGCTGAAATTGCGCCAGCGCATGCAGCGGCTCGTCCCCCCAGACGGCACCCAGCTGCTCGGCATTTTCGCGGGAATTCAGCGCCATCGGCAACGGGTCGATCCGGTCCGGCGCGCGTTCGGCAAGCGCCATGAGCCGCTCGGCATCCTGCCCCACGACGATGACCTGCCAGTTCAGTTCAGCCAGTTGCACGGCCATCCGTTCGGCCGCAGTATGGCCGGCCCCGACGATCAGAGCGGTTTTCTGCTCCACGACCCCGACCGACCCTTTCAGAAATTCATCAATTCATAACTGATTAACCGGTACCGCAACGTCACCCGTTTGAAAAGTGTCACGAGGGTGAACAATGCGTTGCAAATTTCTGCAGCGCGTAGCGGTCGGTCATGCCGGCGATGTAGTCGCTGACATGGCGCGCGCGTAGCGTGGCGTCACCGGTGTCGGCCTCTTCCGACCAGCGGCCCGACATGTCCTCGGGATGGGCCAGGTAATGCGGGAAGAGCGCGTTGACGACGCGGGTCACGCGTTCGCGTTCATCCATGACTTGAGGAGCGCGGTACATGTTCTTGAAAAGAAACGCGCGTATGACTTTAAGGTCTTCCCACTTCGCGGCGGAAAACGCGATCACCGGGCGGCCCAGATGGCGGATTTCGGCGGCGCTTTGCGCGCCAGAGTCCCGCAAGAGATCGCGGGAGGTCACGATCACGTCGCTGACCATGTCGCCGAAGACGCGGCGCAGCGCCTCGTGCCGCCGACGCCGCCAGTTAAGGCCCGGCCACGCCGCGTCCACCTCGGCATAGGCGGGGCCGACGATCGGCAGATGCGCGACGTCGTCGTCGGAAAACAGTTCCGCCCGCAAACCGTCCTGCAGATCGTGGTTGGTATAGGCGATGTCATCCGACAGGGCGGCGATCTGCGCCTCGGCACTGGCATGGGTGTGCAGTTCAAGGTCGTGGCGCGCATCGTATTCGGCCAGCGCATAGGGCAGATCACCCGTGACCGGACCGTTGTGCTTGGCAATGCCTTCGAGCGTTTCCCATGTCAGGTTCAGCCCGTCGAAGGCGGCGTAATGCTGTTCGAGCGAGGTCACGATCCGCACCGTCTGCGCGTTGTGATCGAACCCGCCATAGGGTTGCATCAGCGCATCCAGCGCGTCCTCACCGGTATGTCCAAACGGCGTGTGGCCAAGGTCATGGGCCAGCGCCACCGCCTCGGTCAACTCGTCGTTCAGACCCAGCGCGCCCGAGATCGTGCGCGCGACCTGCGCCACCTCGATCGAGTGGGTCAGGCGCGTGCGATAGACGTCGCCTTCATGTTCGACGAAGACCTGCGTCTTGTGCTTCAGCCGTCGGAAGGCCGTGGAATGGATGATCCGGTCACGATCGCGCTGAAAGCACGAGCGAAACGCGCTTTCATCCTCGTGCACCAGACGCCCGCGGGATCCCTTGGGATCGCAGGCAAAGGGGGCTGCCATGATCTGCCTCGCGTCTTGTGGCGCGTTATGGTGGTCTTATATAAGGAAAGTCCGCACGTGAACACCAAGGTTGCGACCATGCAATTGCCTCCATCCGTCACCCCCCGCGCGTTCGACCGCCTTGCCGAGATCGGCGCCGCCGACCAAGGACAGGCGCTGCGCGTCGCCGTCGAAGGCGGCGGCTGTTCGGGGTTCCAGTACGACATCCGGCTCGATACGCCCTGCGAGGATGACCTGAAGCTGGAAGGCAACGGGCAGGTCGTGGTGGTGGATTCGGTGTCCCTGCCCTTCCTTGCGGGTGCGGTGATCGATTTCTCGGACGAGTTGATCGGGGCGCGGTTCGTGATCGACAATCCCAATGCCACGGCCTCTTGCGGCTGCGGCACCAGTTTCTCGATCTGATCAGCCGCGGGCGAGGGCCGCGCGTTCCGGCATCAGCTGGTCCCAGAGCAGGTAAAGCCCCGAGGACACGACCACCGCCGCCCCGGCATAGACCTGCACGCCCGTGACCTCGCCGAAGACGGCCGAGCCAAGAAGCGTCATCCAGACGAATTGCAGGTTCATCAGCGGCGTGGCGACATGCGCGGCAAGGTGGCGCAGGGCCACGACCAGCATCCAGCGCGCAACGAACAGAAGCACCGCATAGGCCACGATCAGGATGGCGTCCTCCGGCCCCATCGGGCGCCAGACGAATGGCAGGGCCAGCCCCATCGTGAGGCACAGCGCGGCATTGGGGTAGAAGACCTGCGCCAGCGCGTTCGTCTCGTACCGCCCGATATAGCGTGCGAGCACCATGGAGGCCGTGCCAAGCGTGGCGGCGGCAAAGGCGATCCCGTGGCCCCAAGTGACGGCGGCGACGCCGTCGGGGAACAGGCACAAGACGCCGATGAACCCGGCCAGAAGCGCGATCCAGACGGGCAAGCGCACCTCTTCCTGCAGGATCGGCCCAGCCATCAACGCGGCCAGAAGCGGGATCAGGCCGATGAAGATGAAGACCTCGGCAAAGGGCAGAAGGCGGAAGGCGAAGAAGAATGCGACCGAGGCGAGCACGGTGAAGCCCGCGCGCAGCGCCATCGCGCGCGGGCAGGACGTGGCGAGCCCCTGCCCCGCACCGCCCAGGGGCACGCCCGGCACCCGCGCCCCGATGGCCGACAGCGCAACGACGATCGCGCCCGAGAAGAAGAACAGCTGCGGCGGCGCGAAATCCGCCGCGAATGCCTTGGTGATCGCGTCCGCTCCGGCGATCACGGCGGTATAGGCGACGATCAGGACCGCGCCCAGCGTCGCGGTGGCGCGGATCATGCGCCGAACCCGCTGTCGAGCCCGCTGGGCACCGCACCCCAAGGCAGGGCCCGCGCGAACACGTCGAAGAAGGCCGCGAAATCGGGAGAGGTTTCAGCGACATGCGCAAGGTGCAGGCCCGCGTCGTGGCTGAGCGCCCCGTCGAGCCGCCGCTGCATCACCTCCCAGTCGCCGGTGCGGGCGGGATCGTGCATCAGCGCCTGGCTCACCTCGCGCAAGGCATGGACGGAGGGGCCCGGAACAAGGAAATCCACCGCGCCTTCGCCGATCTCTCCACCGAACTGCGCGCCACCGGTCAGGCCGGCATGCCACTGGGTCACCAGATAGGGGTGATAGCCGTCTGCCACCGGTGTGCCGTCCTGCGGCAGCACGCGGGACGCGGCCACGAAGCGCGCCAGCCAATCCTCCCACCCGGCGGGCGGCGTCCAGCCGCCGAACCGCAGCGCGACGCAGATTTCCGACAGCAGGTCGGCATTCATTTCCAGCGCGGCGAGCGTGCCCGCGTTTTCAAGGCTGCGGCGCACGGCGTCGGGCAGGTCCGGCGCGCGTCGTCCGTATTCGGACAGGTAGAAGACGATATGCGTGAGTTCATACGCCGCCTTCTTGTTCGGCAGCGCGAAGGTTTCGGGCCGCGAGGCGAAGACGATCAACCTGTCGGTCAGGCCGGGATCCTTCACCGGGTCGATCCCGCGCCGCAGCATGAGGCGCCGCGCCTCGGCCCGTTGCAGATCGCTCAACTCGGCAGCGACAAGATCGCGGTCGCGCGCGAACTCGGCCAGTTGCAGACCCGTCTCTCCACCGCCGCGCAGCGCTTCGAGGTCCAGCACCATGCCAAGGAAGAAGCGGTAATATTGCGGGAAATAGGCCATGCGTTCGGCCGCGCGCGCGTAGAAATCGTCATAGACTTCAAGCGCATCGTCTGAGACGTCGAGCGGCCCGGTTTCCAGCACGTTGAGGAATTCGGCGTTTTCCTTCAGCCACAACACGTCCTCGCCGAACCGGCGGTGACGGGCGAAGCTGTGCGACAGGCGCCAGGCGCGGTCATCGGCTGTGGTGGCGCGCGGTTTGAAATCGACGGCAACGACGTTGGACATGGCGGATTCCTCGGGAAATTCTGGACGTCGGACAAAAAAAGGGTGTCCGGTGACCCGGACACCCCCAGCACAAGGCGCGCTTACATCGAGGTCGTGAAGGCCTCGGTCGCGTCACCGGCCTCGGCATCGGAACCCGACACCATCGAGGTGGTGAACAGCTGCGCGCCTTCACCCGCACCTGCATCCGTGCCGGACACCATCGACGTGGTGAACGCCTCGGTCGCTTCGCCCGCGGCGGCGTCCGAACCCGAGACCATCGACGTGGTGAACGCCTCGGTCGCTTCGCCCGCAGCGGCGTCGGAACCGGAGATCATCGACGTGGTGAACGCCTCGGTCGCTTCACCTGCTGCCGCGTCCGAGCCCGAGATCATCGACGTGGTGAACGCCTCGGTCGCTTCGCCCGCTGCGGCGTCGGAACCGGAGATCATCGACGTGGTGAACGCTTCGGTCGCTTCACCTGCGGCGGCGTCGGTGCCGGAGATCATCGACGTGGTGAAAAGCTGTGCGCCTTCGCCGGCGCCTGCATCGGTGCCCGAGATCATCGAGGTGGTGAACGCTTCGGTCGCGTCACCTGCGGCGGCGTCGGTGCCGGACACCATCGAGGTGGTGAAAAGCGCCGTTTGCGCGCCGCCATGCAGCGTCGCGTCTGCCGAAACCATGCTTGTCGTGAACAGGTCGACCCCGTCGCCAGAGAGCGCATCTGCGCCGGTGGTAACGATTTCTTCACGGACGGTGGTTGTCTTAAGCTGTGCCATTCGAGAGCCTCCCAGAAGTGGACTTGAGTGCGTGTGTGCTAACGTCGGAAAGGCTTGCACGGCCCGATTGAATTACAAATGTTAATTTCTTGTTAAGGTAGTTTTCCACATGGTTTCAGACAGTTAAAACACCCCACATGCGGTTGAGAATCCGGCGGGTTCAGCTTTCACGTGTGTGAAGAAATTTTCTTATCCACATCCGGTTAATAATTAGGATCGGTGCGGCCCCACCGTTCGAATCGTTAACGTTTTGTTAACCATTGCGAGACGCCCCAACTCGCCAGAATCGGGTGGCGATTCGGGGGGAGGTGCCGCGCGCTCTTGCCCTGATCGCCCGTGTGCGGGATAGATCGGGCATCGAAAAGGGGCCGCCATGAAACTCGCAACCTTCAACATCAACGGGATCAAGGCGCGCGCGCCGGCGCTGGCCGAGTGGCTGGACGAGGCGCAACCCGACGTCGCGGTGTTGCAGGAGATCAAGTCGGTCGACGAGGCCTTCCCGCGCGAGATGTTCGAGGATCGCGGCTATGCCGTCGAAACCCACGGCCAGAAATCCTTCAACGGGGTGGCGATCCTGTCGAAACTGCCGCTGGAGGACGTGACGCGCGGCCTGCCCGGCGATGACGAAGACGACCAGGCCCGCTGGATCGAGGCGACCGTGGTGGGCAAGACATCTTTGCGCATCTGCGGGATGTACCTGCCCAACGGCAACCCCGCGCCCGGCCCGAAATACGATTACAAGCTGGCCTGGATGGAGCGGTTGCACGCGCGGGCACAGGACCTGCTGAAGTCAGAGGAACCGGCGCTGATGACGGGCGATTTCAACATCATCCCGCAGGCCGAGGATGCCAAGACGCCGGATGCGTGGCGCGACGACGCGCTGTTTCGCCCCGAAAGCCGCACCGCGTTCCGCCGGATCGTGAACCTTGGCTTCACCGATGCCTTCCGCGCCCGCACGTACGGGCCGGGGCATTATTCGTTCTGGGATTACCAGGCCGGCGCGTGGCAGCGCGACAACGGCATCCGGATCGACCACGTGCTGCTGTCGCCCGAGGCGGCGGACCTTCTGAAAGACTGCAAGATCGACGCCTATATCCGCGGCAAGGAAAAGCCGTCGGACCACGTGCCCGTCTGGGTGGAACTGGACATCTAGGCAGACATGAAAAAGGCCCCGCGCGGGGGCCTTTCGGATCACGGTACCGGACGATCAGTCGTCGCGGTGGACCTTTTCGCGCCGCTCGTGACGCTCTTGCGCTTCGAGGCTCATCGTGGCGATCGGGCGCGCATCGAGGCGTTTCAGCGAGATCGGCTCACCCGTCACCTCGCAATACCCGTACTCGCCCTCGTCGATGCGGCGCAGGGCGGCGTCGATCTTGGCGACCAGCTTGCGCTGGCGGTCGCGGGTGCGCAGTTCCAGCGCGCGGTCGGTCTCTTCGCTGGCGCGGTCGGCCACGTCGGGAATGTTGCGGGTGCCGTCCTGAAGGCCCTGGATCGTGTCCCGGCTTTCATCCATCAGATCGGCTTTCCATGCGAGCAGTTTCCGACGGAAATACTCCACCTGGCGTTCGTTCATGAACGGCTCGTCCTCGGCCGGGCGGTAATCCTCGGGAAGGAACGTTTCTGCCTTCATTGTTGTATCCTTGTCCAGCGTCGTCACAGCATCGATTCTGGTCTTGTTCCAAGGGACTTGGCATGGGTCCCCTTGCTCGTGGCGCCTCCCTACCGGACAGTCTGCCCCTTGTCACTAGCAATTCGCACTGGCACAGAGCGCGGGGCGCGCACGGGCGCATCACGAATTGGAGACCTGCGGGGGACATGGCGATGAAGTTCGAAGGCACCAAGGCCTATGTTGCGACCGACGACCTGACCATTGCCGTCAATGCCGCCGTCACGCTGGAACGGCCGCTTCTGGTCAAGGGAGAGCCGGGCACCGGCAAGACCGAACTGGCCCGCCAGGTGGCCGAGGGGCTGGGCCTGAAGATGATCGAGTGGAACATCAAGTCCACCACCAAGGCGCAGCAGGGTCTTTACGAATACGACGCCGTCAGCCGCCTGCGCGACAGCCAGCTGGGCGATGCCAAGGTGCAGGACGTGTCGAATTACATCCGCCGCGGCAAGCTGTGGCAGGCCTTTGATGCCGATGAGCGCGTGGTGCTGCTGATCGACGAGATCGACAAGGCCGATATCGAGTTTCCGAACGACCTGTTGCAGGAGCTCGACCGGATGGAGTTCCACGTCTACGAGACAGGGGAGACGGTGCGCGCCAAGGTGCGGCCCATCGTCATCATCACGTCGAACAACGAAAAGGAGTTGCCCGACGCCTTCCTGCGCCGCTGCTTCTTCCACTACATCCAGTTCCCCGACACCGAAACGATGCGCAAGATCGTCGAGGTGCATCACCCCGGCATCAAGTCGGACCTGTTGAACACCGCGCTGACGCAGTTTTACGAGGTGCGCGACACGCCGGGGCTGAAGAAGAAGCCGTCGACCTCGGAGGTGCTCGACTGGCTGAAGCTGCTTCTGGCCGAGGATCTGGCACCCGAGGACCTCAAACGCTCGGGCGCGAACGCCCTGCCCCGCCTGCACGGCGCGCTGTTGAAGAACGAACAGGACGTGCACCTGTTCGAGCGGCTTGCTTTCATGGCGCGGTCGGGCCGCTAAAGCCGAACGCCGCCATGGAATGTGGCGCCCATGAGGCGCGTGCCTTTCCGTGGGCCGCCCCAGCACGTCAACCTGCGCGAGAAAACTTGCGAAAACGCAACAGTTTCGCGGTTGTGCGCGGCATTGGTTACGAAACCGCAAAAATGCCCTATAGTCCTCGCAAATAAAACAGGGTCGAACCCGAAAACGGGCGGCACCTGATAACGAGCAGATGGCAGGCAAATGACCGCTGAACGCACTGGGAGAGTGCGCGCCCTGACCCGGGAGGACCGGGACGTCTGGGCGCGGCTTTGGACCGATTACCTGGCTTTCTATGAAAGCGCGGTGGACGCGCCCGTGTATGACAGCACCTTCGATCGGCTCCTGGGATCGGACCCCCGCGACTTCAACGCACTGGTGTACGAGGTGGATGGCCAAGTCATTGGACTTGTTCACTATCTCTTCCATCGCCATGCGTGGAAGATCGAAGAGGTCTGTTATCTTCAGGATCTGTACGTCGCCCCCGAAGCACGCGGCACCGGCGCCGGCCGCGCCTTGATCGAGGCGGTCTATGCCGCCGCCGACACCCACCGCGCCCCGTCCGTCTACTGGCTTACTCAGGACTTCAACGAAACCGCGCGCCAGCTTTACGACCGCATCGGTCGGCTGTCGCCGTTCATAAAGTACCAGAGGGCCTGAATGCGTCAGTACCGTCGTTTCATCCTGCCACTCTACCTGCTGCTGGGCGCATGTATGCCCGTGACCCCGGCAGAGGTTCCCTCCCGCGCGGCCACAACCGCGACGGGCCTGCCCCCGATCAAGACCTTCGCGGTGCCGCGCCCCGTCCCGGCACAGCGGTCGAACACCGATATCGCCCGCGATTTCCTCGAACTCAGCTTCAAGCTGGAATCGGGCCGCGACATCCCCGTCTTTACCCGGTTCGAGGGACCGATCACCGTGCGCGTCACCGGCGCGCCGTCCTCGAACCTGCAATCGGACCTGAACCGCCTGCTGCACCGTCTGCGGGCCGAGGCGCGGATCGACATCAGCCAGACCGCCACGGGCCCCGCCAACGTCACCATCGAAAGCGTGTCGCGCGCCGATATCCGCCGCGCCCTGCCGATGGCCGCCTGTTTCGTGGTGCCGAACGTATCGAGCCTTGCCGAGTATCGCCGCGCCCGCCGGTCGCCTGCCGTCAACTGGCTGCGCCTGCGCAAGCGCGAGAAGATCGCGATCTTCGTGCCCAATGACGCGCCGCCGCAAGAGGTGCGCGACTGCCTGCACGAGGAACTGGCGCAGGCGCTGGGGCCGCTCAACGACCTCTACCGCCTGCCGGATTCGGTCTTCAACGACGACAACGTGCACACGGTTCTGACCGGGTTCGACATGCTGATCCTGCGCGCCTATTACGACCCGGCGCTGCGCAACGGCATGACCCGGCGCGAGGCGGCGCTGAAGATCCGCGACATCCTCGCCCGCATCAATCCGCAGGGCGCGAACCGTCCCTCGCACCGGCTGGAACGCACGCCGCGCCTGTGGATCGAGGCGGTGCAGACAGCGCTTGGCCCCGGTGCGAAATCGGCGCAGCGCCGCCGCGCCGCGGCCGAGGCGTTGCAGATCGCGGCCGCGATGGGGTGGCAGGATCACCGCCGCGCCTTCTCGCATTATGCGATGGGCCGCCTGAACCAGCTGTCCGACCCCAAGGCTGCCGAGGCCGAGTTCCGCAAGGCCAATGCGTACTACGCGCGGTCGAACGACACCTCGCTGCACCGCGCCTATGTCACCTCGCAACTCGCCGCCTTCGCGATCTCGTCCAACGAGCCGCGCACCGCGCTGGAAATGCTGGGGCCGTCGATCCAGATCGCAGCGCGGCATGAAAACGCCGCCCTTCTGGCGACGCTGATGATGCTGCAGGCCGAGGCGCTGGACCTTGAAGGCCGCGCGTCCGAGGCGCAGAGGATCCGTATGGACAGTCTGGGCTGGGCACGTTACGGGTTCGGCCCGGAATGGGCGGTGCGGTCCAAGCTGCGCGAGATCAGCGCGCTGAACCCGCTGAAACGCCCGAGGTTGTAAGCGGAGCCACACCCATGCCTTTTGCCCTGACCGGTCTTGTCCTCGGCGCGATCTGGGGAGGGCTGACAGCCTATCGGCGCAAGGGCAAGCTGGTCGACATCCTGCAATACGCCGCCGGGTTCGGCATCCTGTTCGCGCTGATCGGGCTGACCCTTTCGGTCACGATCTTCCGCATCGCCAGCTGAGAGGGCGCGCGGGGTCGGGCCCTGGTTCCGACGGGTGCAGACGGGCCGCGGTACGTCGATCCCGCCTGTCCGCTTCACGGTTTATGCCCGCCAAGTCCGCACGCCGCCCAAGCGGAGCACCAGGACCTGCCATATCGACGTGCCGGGGGGCGGCCCGTCGATGCGCGGCGGCCTGCGGCCTTGATTCCGCGCGGGTTTGGCGCGTTCCCTCCCGATCTGGTGCGTGCTAAACCCCGCCCCATGTTCGTGCCCTTCTTCGAAACCCTGCGCCGCACCGGCGTGCCCGTCTCGCTGCGCGAGTACCTGTCCTTCCTCGACATGATGGATGCGGGGCTGGCGACCTATGACGTCGATGCCTTCTACTACCTCGCCCGCGCCGCGATGGTGAAGGACGAGCGCAACCTCGACAAGTTCGACCGCGCCTTTGCCGAGATGTTCCAGGGACTTGAAAAGATCTCGTTCGAGGAGATGGTGCAGGCGGTGGACCTGCCCGAGGAATGGCTGAAGAAGCTCGCCGAGAAGACGCTGTCGCCCGAGGAAATGGCCGAGGTCGAGGCGATGGGCGGGTTCGACAAGCTGATGGAGACGCTGAAGAAGCGGCTCGAAGAGCAGAAGGGCCGTCACCAGGGCGGCAACAAGTGGGTCGGCACCGCCGGCACCTCTCCCTTCGGCGCCTATGGCTACAACCCCGAAGGCGTGCGCATCGGGCAGGACGGATCGCGGCACAAGCGCGCGGTGAAGGTCTGGGACAAGCGCGAGTTCCGCAACCTCGACGGCGATGTCGAACTGGGCACGCGCAACATCAAGGTGGCGCTGAAACGCCTGCGCAAATGGGCCCGCGACGGGGCGGCGGACGAGTTGGACCTCGACGGCACGATCCGCGCCACCGCCGAACACGGCTACCTCGACGTGCAGACGCGCCCCGAACGCCGCAACGCCGTGAAGGTCTTGTTATTCCTTGATATCGGCGGGTCGATGGACGCCCACGTGCAAGTGCTGGAAGAGCTGTTTTCCGCCGCGCGGAGCGAGTTCAAGCACCTCGAAGTCTTCTATTTCCACAACTGCCTCTACGAAGGCGTCTGGCGCGACAACCGCCGGCGCTGGCAGGAACAGACGCCCACCTACGAGGTGATGCGCACCTACGGGTCGGATTACAAATGCATCTTCGTGGGCGACGCGTCGATGTCACCTTACGAGATCGCCTATCCCGGCGGCGCGAACGAGCACTGGAACGCCGAGGCCGGACAGGTCTGGCTGCAACGCGCGCGCGACCAGTGGCCATCGCACCTGTGGATCAACCCCACGCCGGAACGGCACTGGGGCTATACCCAGTCGATCGGAATGATCCGTGACCTTTTCGAGGACCGCATGGTTCCGATGACGCTGTCGGGCCTTGAAGACGGCATGCGGCAGTTGACCCGGTGACCCCGCCGCTTTTCGAGCGATCCGAATATGCCGACCGGCAGGCGCGGGCCCGCGCGGCCTTGCGCGAGGCGGGGCTTGACGCGCTGCTGGTTTTCGCCCCGGAAAGCATGTTCTGGCTGACGGGCTATGACACGTTCGGCTTTGCCATGTTCCAGTGCATGGTGCTGCGCGCCGATGGCGGGATCGACCTGCTGACCCGCCTGCCCGACCTGCGGCAGGCGCAGAACACCTCCGTCCTCGCTGACGACCAGATCCATGTGTGGAGCGAGGTCGAAGGCGCGAACTCCGCGCAGGACCTCGCCGAACTGTGCCGCATGCGCGGGCTTGCCGGCGCGCGCATGGGGATCGAGACGCAGACCGCCGGGTTGACTCACTGGAACGGCCAGGCGGTCGCCGCCGCCCTCCCCGGCCTTGTCGAGGCCTCGTCCCTGATCCGCACCCTGCGCCACGTCAAATCCCCCACTGAGCTGGCAATGATCCGGCGCGCGGCGGAATTGTCCGACGATGCGCTCGACGCGGCTCTGGCCACGGCGGGACCGGGCGCGTTCGAGGGCGATATCCATGCCGCGATGCAATCGGCGATCCTGTCGGGCGGAGGCGAGCCTGCGGGCAACGAGACGGTGATCGGATCGGGGCCGAACGCGCTTCTGTGCCGCTCCTATGCCGGGCGCAGGCATCTGGACGCGGAGGACCAGTTGACGCTGGAATGGTCCGGCAGTTTCGGCCGCTACCACGCCGCGATGATGCGCACGATCGTGATCGGCACACCGAGCGACACGCACAAACGGATGCACGCGGCCTGTGACGAGGCACTCGCCGCCTGCGAGGCCGCGATCCGCCCCGGTGCGCCGATGTCGGATGTCTATGACGCGCATGCGCGGGTGTTCGATGCGCACGGGTTTGCGGAAGCGCGACTGCAGGCCTGCGGCTACGGCATGGGCGCCGTCTACAACCCGATCTGGGTCGAGTTCCCGATGTTCTACGCGGGCAACCCGCTGCCGATGCAGGTGGGACAGGTGTTTTTCCTGCACATGATCCTGATGGACAGCGCCATGGGCTGCGCCATGACCCTTGGCCATTCGGTCGAGGTGACAGAAACCGGCCCGAAACGGCTGTCGCGTCACGGGACACACCTGCTGACCGCGTGATCCCCTGTGACACCCTGTTGCGCTTGTCGTGGCATGGCAAGCCGCCCATATTCAGGACATGTTGAAAGTCGCCCCGATCCTTCTGGCCGTGCTTTACGGCCTTGTCATGTACCGCTTCTCGGTCTGGCGGACGAAACGCGAGCTGGACGAGCGCTCGACCGAACTGGCGGATGCCGGGTTGAAGCGGCTGATGGACCGGATGGCGGCGGCGCTCGACCTGCCGCGCATCCGTGTTTTCATCTACGAGATCGATCCGGTGAACGGTCTGGCGGCGCCGGACGGGCGGATCTTCATCACGCGCGGGTTCTATCGCAAGTACCAGCAGGGCGAGGTCACGGGTGAGGAGATGGCGAGCGTGATCGCCCACGAACTGGGCCACGTGGCGCTGGGACATGCGCGGCGCCGGATGATCGACTTCTCGGGCCAGAACGCGCTGCGCACGGCGCTTGCGCTGGTCCTGTCGCGGTTCATTCCGGGCATCGGCGTGTGGATCGCGAACGGTTTGACCTCGCTTCTGGCGGCGCGGATGTCGCGGAGTGACGAATACGAGGCGGATGCCTATGCCGCTGCACTGATGACCAAGGCCGGTTTCGGGGTCGAACCGCAGAAGACGCTGTTTACCAAGCTGGAGGCGCTGACTCAGTCGCGCGCGGGCGCGGTACCCGCGTGGCTGATGAGCCATCCCAAGACGGCGGAGCGGGTTGCCGCGCTGGAGGCGCTGGAGGCGAAGTGGGGCGCGTGAAAGCAGTTGCGTGACCTTGCAGACGGGCCGCGGTGCGTCGATCCGACGGCACTGCTGCTCGGTTTATGTTTGCCAAGTCCGTGCGCTGCTTTAGCGATGCGCCAAGACCAGCCAGATCGACGTGCCGTGCGGGCGGCCCGTCCCCTCTCATCGATTTTTCGCAGAAAAATCGACTGCCGGGCCATGGATGCGCGGCGGCCTGCGGCCTTGATTCCGCGCAAAGTCTCAGTTCTAACTGTTCAGACGGGCCGCGGTGCGTCGAACAGTCAGTTCCGCTGCTCGGTTAATGCCTGCCAAGTCCGTGTGCTGCTTTAGCGACGCACCAAGATCAGCCAAATCGACGTGCCGGGGGGCGGCCCGTCGATGCGCGGCGGGCTGAAGCCCTTGAATCCGCGCGGTGACACGGATCAACCGGTCGCTAAGCAGCCAGCGCCTTAGCGAGCCTTGGAAGGCGGGCCTTTTTCAATAGCGGGCGCATCTCCCATGACTGGCCCGACAGGCGGTTGGCGTCGGCCAAAACCGCTTCGGCAGCGGCGCGGACGGGATCAGGTGACGCCTCGAAACAGCCGATCAAAAGCGCGTCGGGGTCGACGCGGGACAGGCCCTCTTCGGCCAGAACGCCACGCGGGAAATCGCGGGCATTCAACGTCACGATCCCGTCCGCCGAACTTGCCACCGCCGCCGCCAGCACGTGCACGTCCGCCGCGTCCGGCAACCACAACCGCGATTCAAGCGAGGGCGCCCATGTCACCTGCGCGTCGGGCCACGCGGCGGAGGTAAGCGCGATCTCGGCCTCCGCCTGCGCCACGCCGGCAGGCCCCAGCTTGACCGCCGCGCGGCGCCATTCCTCGAGGATCCGCGCGGACCAGAGCGGTGTGAACGCCCCCGTCGCCGCCACGCCCAGCAGAACCTGCCGCATCACGGTCGGGTAAAGCACGCAGGTGTCGAGGACGAGCTTCATAGCGCGAAGAACAGCGCCTTGAGATAGCCGGTTTCGGCCAGCTGCGGCAGGACCGGATGGTCCGGCCCGGCAAACCCCTGATGGATGATCCGTCCCTGCCGCCCGGCCCGCCCGATCCCGCGCGCGGAGGTCGCGCGGAACGCCGACAGGTCGGCAGCGTGGGAACAGGAGCACAGCCCCAGCACGCCGCCGGGCGCGACCAGCGGCGCGGCAAGGCGCGCGACGCGTTCATAGGCCCGCAACCCCGCATCGAGCGCGGCCTTGGTCGGCGCAAAGGCGGGCGGATCACAGATCACGACGTCGAAGGTTTCGCCCTCGGTCCCCAGTTGTTCCAGCACGGTGAAGGCATCGCCCTTGCGGGTGCCGAACCGGTCGGCCACGCCCGAGGCCTCTGCCCCGTCGCGCGACAATTGCAAAGCGGGACCGCTGGCATCGACGGCGAGCGCGCTGGCGGCGCCGCCCGCAAGGCAGGCCAGCCCGAACCCGCCCACATGGCTGAACACGTCCAGCACCCGCGCGCCCCGCGCGACAGAGGCGGCGAAGGCGTGGTTGGGGCGCTGGTCATAGAACAGGCCGGTCTTTTGCCCGCCGGTCAGGTCCGCCATGTAGGTCGCCCCGTTCATCGGCACCGGCACCGGCGCGTCGGGCGCGGTGCCCAAGAGCACGGCCGGTTCGTCATCGAGCCCTTCCAGCGCGCGGGTCCGCCCGCCCGCGTTCTTGAGGATCGTGGCCACGCCCGTGACCTCGGCCAACGCGGCGGTCAGCGCCTCGATCTGCACCTCGGCCCAGGCCGCGTTGGGCTGGATGATGCAGGTATCGCCGAACCGGTCGACCACCACGCCGGGCAACCCGTCGGCCTCGGCATGGACGAGGCGGTAGAAGGGCGCATCGAACAGCCTTTCGCGCAGGGCCAGTGCCGCGCGGAACCGCTCCGCCATCCATGCCCGGTCGATCACGGCGGTCGCGGACCGGTCGAGCATGCGCCCGGAAATCTTGGAATCGGTATTCACGGCGACCACGCCCAGCGGGCGGCGCGCATCGTCTTCCAGAACGGCGAAACCGCCCGGCGCGATCTTGCGCGCCCGGCGGTCCAGCACCAGTTCGTTCTGGTAGACCCAAGGATACCCATGGCGGATGGCGCGGGCGTTTGCCTTGGGTCGCAGGCGCAGGGCGGGATAGGTCGGGGCCGTCATGGGCCCCTGATAATCGCGCCCGGCGTGGTTGGAAAGCCGGTTAGAGCCGCGCGCCCATCGTGTCGAGTTCGTCGATGATGCGCCCCGCGATCCAGTGCACCAGCGTGCGCCGGTCGAGGTTCAGCTGCTGGCCTGCCCGCAGCTTCATGCGCACCGTGCGCGATGCCCCCACCAGCCGCCCGGTATGGGGATCGACCGGTTGCAGGCGAAACGCGATGGTTTGCGGACGTTTCACGTTGGTCGTGGTGTCCGGAAACCGCAGCACCGTCACGTCCAGCCGCACCGGCCGCGACACCTTCCACAGCGGCAAGACCCGGTCGAGGCTATCCTCGAACAGGCCCGCCACCTGCATCTGGCTATGCGGCAGGTGTGCCGTCACGCGGCTTTGCACCATGGCCTGTTGCGTCATGCCATAGGCGGTGCCAAGCGACGTCTGCGCCTCGGCCCCGGTTGTCAGAAGCGCAAAGGCAGCCACGGCCCCGGCGCGCATCCATTTGCTCATCATTGCTCTGCCCTTTCCTCGGATCCGCCTGCTTGATTGGTGCGACGGTTGAAACAGAGTGTCGCCGGGAAACGTGCAAATATTGAGGCAATCTGCAGGTAAAGTTGCGAAATCGGTGCCAATCGGCGCCCTGCCCCGCGATTGGTCCCCGATCCTGCATCAATCGCCCGCGACAGTGCGACACGCGCCTGCCGGCTTGCATTGATGCGTGGCGTGGCGTAGGTGGCAGGCAACTGTTAGCGCTATCATCGCGTTTGACCACCTCAGGACCAAAGCCGGAGCCTGCCCCATGCCCCTCGACGCCACCATCGCCCGCGTGACCGACCGCATCCGCGAACGGTCTGCTGACAGCCGCAGCGCCTACCTCGCCAAGATCGAAGCCGCACAGGAGGCAGGCGTGCGCCGCGCGCATCTGAGTTGCGGCAACCAGGCCCATGCCTATGCGTCGATGGGCGGCGACCAGGCGCGGCTGCTGGAAGAGCGCGCCCCGAACCTCGGGATCGTGACGGCCTATAACGACATGCTGTCGGCACATCAGCCGTTCAAGGATTTCCCCGATCTCATCAAGGCAACCGCGCGGGCACAGGGTGCAACTGCGCAGGTCGCAGGCGGCGTGCCGGCGATGTGCGACGGGGTCACGCAGGGCCAGCCGGGGATGGAGCTGTCGCTGTTCTCCCGCGACGTGATCGCGCTGGCGGCGGGCGTGGCGCTCAGCCACAACACGTTCGACGCCGCACTTTACCTTGGCGTCTGCGACAAGATCGTGCCGGGGCTCATCATCGCGGCGGCGACCTTCGGGCACATCCCGGCGGTGTTCCTGCCCGCAGGGCCGATGCCCTCGGGCCTGTCGAACGACGAAAAGCAGGCGGTGCGCAAGAAGTTCGCCAAGGGCGAATGCGACCGGGCCGAGCTGATGGCGGCAGAGATGGCGAGTTACCACTCGCCCGGCACCTGCACCTTCTATGGCACCGCGAATTCCAACCAGATGCTGATGGAGTTCATGGGGCTGCACCTGCCCGGCGCCTCCTTCGTCAATCCCGGCACCCCCTTGCGCGATGCGCTGACCGTGGCGGGCACCGAACGCGCGCTGGAGATCACGGCGCTTGGCAATGCCTATCGCCCGGCGGGCGTGATATTGGACGAGCGCGCCTTCGTGAACGGGATCGCGGGGCTGATGGCGACCGGCGGGTCGACGAACCTTGTCCTGCACCTGCCCGCGATGGCCCGCGCGGCGGGGGTCGAGTTGCGGCTGGAGGATTTCGCCGACATCTCCAGCGTCGTGCCGCTGATGGCGCGCGTCTATCCCAACGGCATGGCCGACGTGAACCATTTCCACGCTGCGGGCGGGCTTGGCTATATCATCGGCGGGCTGCTGAAGGCGGGGCTGCTGCATGAAGACGCCGCGACCATCATCGGCGACGGGATGGAGGCGTATACACAGGAACCACGGCTTGACGGCGACCGCGTCACCTATGTTCCCGGCCCGACCGAAAGCCTCAACGACAGGATCGTGCGCCCCGCGACGGACCCGTTCCAGAAGACCGGCGGCGTGTCGTCGCTTGACGGCAATCTGGGGCGCGGGATCATCAAGGTGTCTGCCGTGGCCGAGGACCTGCGCGTGATCGAGGCACCGGTGCGCATCTTCCACGATCAGGAGGCCGTCAAGGACGCGTTCCGCGCGGGCGCGTTCACCGAGGACACGGTGGTGGTCGTCCGGTTCCAGGGCCCGGCGGCCAACGGGATGCCCGAACTGCATTCGCTGACGCCCACGCTGTCGGTGCTGCTGGATCGCGGGCTGAAGGTGGCGCTGGTGACCGACGGGCGCATGTCGGGTGCCTCGGGCAAGGTGCCCGCGGCGATCCACGTCGCGCCCGAAGCGGCCAAGGGCGGTCCCATCGCCAAGCTGCGGGACGGGGACAGGGTGCGGGTGGACGCCACCACCGGGACGCTGGACTGTCTTGAGCCCGGTTTCGACGACCGACGCCCGGTCACCGAGGACCTGGGCGCGAATGCGCTTGGCTTGGGCCGGGAAATGTTCGAAGTGTTCCGCCGGAACGCCGGGATGGCCGATACCGGAGCCGGTGTCGTCGTCTGACCGCGACACGGATAAACGAGCAGAAGGACCGCCCCATGACCCCGTTGGAAGCCAGCACCCAGACGATGGAAATCTGCCGGATGGCACCGGTGATCCCGGTCCTGGTGATCGAGGATCCCGCCAAGGCGCGGCCCCTGGCCGAGGCGCTGGTGGCGGGTGGCCTGCCCGCGCTTGAAGTCACCCTGCGCACGCCCGCCGCGCTCGACGTGATCGCGGCCATGGCCGAGGTGCCGGGCGGTGTCGTCGGAGCCGGGACGCTGCTGACGCCCGACGACGTGCGCGCGGCCAAGGCCGCGGGCGCGACCTTCGGCGTGTCACCGGGCGCGACCGACCGGCTGCTGGATGCCTGCGAGGCCGAGGGCCTGCCGCTCTTGCCCGGTGCCGCCACGGCCAGCGAGGCGATGCAGCTTCTGGAGCGTGGTTTTTCGGTGCAGAAGTTCTTCCCCGCCGAGGCGGCAGGCGGAGCGGCGGCGCTGAAAGCCATCGGCGCGCCGATCCCGCAAGTCACCTTCTGCCCAACCGGCGGCGTGACGCCCGCGAACAAGGGCGATTACCTCGCGCTTCCGAACGTGGTTTGCGTCGGCGGAAGCTGGGTCGCGCCCAGGGACAAGGTCGCGGCAGGCGACTGGGCCGGGATCGAGGCGCTGGCCCGCGAGGCCCGCGCCTGACGCCGCCGCGCATCGTGTAGGTCGGCTGCTCGTCAGCCGACCCCCTTCGCGGTCAGCTGTCGAGGTGCAAATAGACCCGGCGGTTCTGGCGGCCCTTCTTCTCGAACTTGCCGAGCCTCAGCGCGCCGATCTCGCCCGTGCGGGCCACGTGGGTGCCGCCGCAGGGTTGCAGATCGACCTGTTCGTCGCCCTCCCCGATACGGATCAGGCGCACCGTGCCCGCGCCCTTGGGCGGCGCGACCGACATCGTCTTCACGAGATCCGGCTGCCGCGCGAGGTCCGCTTCGGAAATCCAGTCCTCGGTCACCCGCAAGTCGCGATCGACAAGGTCGGTCAGAAGCGCCTGCAGCGCGTCGCGGTCCTGCGTCATCTCGGGCATGTCGAAGTCGAGCCGCCCCTTCTCGGCCGAGATCGCACCACCGGTGACCGGCAGCGGTATGACGACCGACAGAAGGTGCAGCGCCGTGTGCACGCGCATGTGGCGGTGGCGGCGGTCCCAGTCCAGTTGCTGCACCACCGTCGCGCCCACCGGCGGGAGCCGTCCCGGCTCTCCCGGCACCAGCGCGATGTCGCCGGTGTCGCGCACCTTCACGGCGGTCGCGATGGGCAGGCTGTTGCCTTCCCACGTGACCGTGCCGCTGTCGCCCGGCTGGCCGCCGCCCGTGGCGTAGAAGAGGCTTGCATCGCACAGGATGCCGCCCTCGGCGGTGTGGCCCAGCACGGTGGTTTCGGCCTCCCGCTGGTAGGGATCGCTGCGGAACAGCAGGTCTGTCATGGCGTGGCCCTCGTCTGCGCGCCGGTTACGCGTCGCCGGTGGATCCGCTGCCGCCCTCGCCGGGCGGGCTTGCGGCCTCGGCCTCCTCGTCCTCGGTGTTGGGCGGTGTTTTGCCCGGTTGCGACAGCCCTGCCAAGTCCTGCGCGTTGCGGATCCAGATATCGCGCTGCGCGAAGGGGATCTCGATCCCTTCCTCGGCAAACCGCTTGGCGATCTCGTGGTTCATGTCGTTCCGCACGGCGACCAGCCAGTTGATGTCGCGGATGATGGCGCGGATGCGGAATTCCAGCGCATCCGCGCCGAAGGCCATGAAATCCGCCGCTGGTGCGGGCGTCAGCAGGACCATCGGGTGATTGCGCGCGATGTCGAGCAGGATCTCCTCGACCTTGCGGGTATCGGTGCCATAGGCCACGCCCACCGGCACCAGCACCCGGCCCACCTGGCTGCCGCGCGTCCAGTTGATCACGTTGGACGAGATCAGGTCCGCGTTGGGAACGATCACGTCGGTGCGGTCGAACGTCTCGATCCGGGTGGAGCGGACCGAGATGTCCTTGACGATGCCCATGTAGCCGCCGACCTCGATCCAGTCGCCCTCGGCGATGGGCCGTTCGATCAACAGGATGATGCCCGAGACGAAGTTCGACACGACGGTCTGCAGGCCGAACCCGATTCCGACCGACAGCGCGCCGGCCACGATGGCGAGCGACGACAGGTCGATGCCCGCGGTGGTGATCGCCATCAGCGCGGCGACGAAAATCCCGACATATCCGAGGCCGGAAATGATCGCGTTCTGCCCGCCGGTATCGATCTTGGTGCGCGGCAGGACCGAGGTGCGCAACGCCCCCTGCGCCAGCCGCGTGATCATGAAGCCGACCACGAAGACGATGATGAAGGTCAGGAAGTCGGTGGGCGAAATGCGGGTGTCACCCAGCTGGAACCCGGCGCGGAACCGCGACCACATCTCGGTCAGGTCGGCGACACGCGCGCCCCAGATCAGCGACAGGGGCGGAATGATCGCCAGCGTCAGGAGGAAGTTGGCAAGGATCGGCAGCAGGCTGTCGGCATCCGGCGCGCGGAACACGAAGCGATAGATCGCCCGCGTCAGCGTGTGCAGTACCAACAGAAGCCCCAGCAGACCCAGCGTCAGGACCGAAGGCGACACGATGCGGTCGGCCGCCGTGTCATAGCCGATGATCGCAAGGATCGGGCCGACCACGCCGACGACAGAGGTCGCCCGCGCGATGAACCGCACGAGGCGGCCGCGCAATTGCCGGTCGGCGGCCTCGTTGCTGCCATCGGTCTCGCTCGACGTGTCATGCACGCGGCGCATGGCACCAAGCAGAAGCAGACCGAAGCGGAACAGGATCAGGCCCGTCAGGACGGTCACCGGCGCCTGCAGGATCGCCACCGTCGTTTCGGAATAGCGGTCGAACCCGCCCATTTCGACGATCGCCTCGCGCACGACGTACAAAACGGCAAGCGCGGTGACATAGGTGCGCGCCTCAGCCCGCTGTGCGGACGTGCCGGGCAGGATCGCGACCTCGGCATCATGGTTGAACAGCCGGTCCCCCAGCCAGCGCGCGGCAAGGATGATCGCGCCCCAGATCGGCACGCTGGTCAGGATGAACGTGCCGCGCAACCCGAAGAGCCCGGTGGCGAACATCGCCTCGGTCAGGAAATAGAGACCGATCAGCGGTAGGAAGATGCTGCCCAGCGACACCAGCATCGCCCACAAGGTCGCCCCGCGCCCGGACTGCTGGAACAGGAAGGCTTCGAGCCGGGCCATCCAGAACCGGCCCCGCAGCACCAGCGAAGCCGCGATCAGGAGATAGGCGACGATCAACGGCAGGTTGCGGCGCAACTCGGCACGCTGAGCCTCGGATTGCCACGCCCGCACGACCTCGCGCCCGATGGTCGCCGCCGAGGTCGACAGGCTTGTCAGCGCCGCAGTCCAGTTCGCGGGGTTGAGCGGCGACGGCCCGATCGTGAACAGCGCGTCGGCCTGTCGTTCGCGGATCGTGCGGTCGATCTCGGTCACGAGGCCGTTGGCACGGGAATAGGCCTCTTCGGCGCGCCGCACGGGCGCCAGCAGTCGTTCCAGCTGGTCGTTCAGGTCGGCACGCCGGGCGACGATGTCGGCGGCCTCGGTCTCTCCCTCGGCGGGCTTGGGGCCAAGCGCCGCGATCTGGTCCCGCAGGGTCTTGATCCGCGCGGCGTTGGTGTTCTGCGCGGCAAGGAAACTCTCGCGGAAGGTCACGATCTGCGCGCGCAGCGATTCCAGCGCGGTCGATGACGCGCGCCCCAGTTCCAGCGTCGCCTCTGCCCGCTCCGCCGTCGAGGCCCAGGCCTCGTAATCCGGCGGTTCGGCCGTTGCGGCAGGCTGCGCGACCGCCATCGCGGTCGACAGGATCAGCGCGACAAGCAGGGCGGCCAGTCGCCGCAACAGGTGGTGCGGGGTGAAAACGGCGCTCATGCCTCGACGAAAACCTCTGGAATGTCGGCGCTGTCCTCGGTCATCCAGTCCGGCACCGGAAGGTCCTTGGAACGCAGGAAATCGGGATTGTAGAGCTTGGACGCGTACCGCGTGCCATAGTCGCACAGGATCGTCACGATGGTGTGGCCCGGCCCCATCTCACGCGCCATGCGGATCGCGCCGGCGATGTTGATGCCGGTCGAGCCGCCCATGCACAGCCCCTCGTGGCGCAGCAGGTCGAAGACGATCGGCAGCGCCTCGGTATCGGGGATCTGGAAGGACATGTCGGGCGTGAACCCTTCGAGGTTCGCGGTGATGCGCCCCTGCCCGATGCCTTCTGTGATCGAGCCGCCCTCGGATTTCAGCTCACCCGTGGTGTAATAGCTGTGCAGCGCCGCGCCCATCGGATCGGCGAGGCCCACCTTGACGCCATTGGGCTGCAGGTACGCGCCCATGCCCGCCACGGTGCCGCCCGACCCGGCGGCGCAGATGAAGCCGTCGACCTTGCCGCCGGTCTGTTCCCAGACTTCCGGCCCGGTCGTGTCGATATGTGCCTGCCGGTTGGCGACGTTGTCGAACTGGTTGGCCCAGATCGCGCCATTGGGCAGCGTCGCGGCCAGCTTTTCCGCAAGACGGCCCGAATAGCGCACGTAGTTGTTGGGATTGCGGTAGGGCGCCGCTGGCACCTGCACCAGTTCCGCCCCGGCGAGGCGGATCATCTCTTTCTTCTCTTCGCTCTGCGTCTCGGGGATCACGATGACGGTCTTGTAGCCCATCGACGCACCTACCAGCGCAAGGCCAATGCCGGTATTGCCTGCGGTGCCTTCGACAATCGTGCCGCCCGGTTGCAGCGTGCCCCGCGCCACCGCGTCGTTGATGATCGACAGCGCCGCGCGGTCCTTGACCGACTGGCCGGGGTTCAGGAACTCGGCCTTGCCATAGATATCGCAGCCCGTCGCCTCGGACGCGGCGGTCAGGCGGATGAGGGGCGTTTTGCCGACCGCGTCGGCAAGGTTGCGGGCGATGCGCATGGGCGGGCTCCTTGGGCTTTGGCCACCGGTCTACGCCCGGCGCTGGCGGGGTTCAAGCGGCCCCGGCCTCTGCCCGCAGCCGCGCGCGGTGCCGTGCAAGCCAGAGGCCCATCAGGACAAGCGGACCGGCGACGAACCCGTCGCCATCGATCCGGGCCAGGAAATCCTCGGCCGGGAAGAGGTGTGACCGGATGTCCTCCGCCTCGCTGTCGAGCCCGCCCTGCCCCGTCACGTCGTCCGGCAGGTCGGCCAGACCCACGAACTTGTGAAAGAACTCGGTGCCCGCGCCGGGTGACGGATGGGCGCGGCAGACGACGTGCAGCGCGCCCAGATCCAGCCCCGCCTCTTCCCGCGCCTCGCGGCGGGCGGTCTCTTCGGCGGTCTCTCCGGGATCGATCAGGCCGGCGATGGGCTCCAGCACCCACGGGTTGGCCGAACCGCGCGCGGCGGCGCCGATGCGGAACTGTTCGACCAGCAGCACCCGGTCTCGCACCGGATCATAGGGCAACAGGAGCGCGGCGTCCGAGGACAGGAAGACCCCGCGCGTCACCGTGTCCGACATCGAGCCGTCGAACCGCGGGAATCGCAGGTCGTATTCGTGCATCGCGAAGAAATCGGCATAGGCGTGGCGGTGATGGTCGATCTGCACGCGCGCCTTGGTCGGCGGCTGGCCCATGTCGCGCGGTCCCTCGCCGCGCGCCCCCAGCCGCGCCCAGGCCCGCATCCGCATCATCGGCAACATCCGCGCAACGCGCGCGGGTGGTTTGCGGTCGTGCCACGCCAGCAACTCGCCCATCGCCTCGGCGAGAATGCGGCCCGCATGTTTGGTCCAGTCGGCGGGCACCGGCGCGGTCGCCTCGCCCACGACGGGCGCGGTGCCGACCAGCGGATCGGGCTGGTCGTGGCCGGTGAGAATGGTCAGAAGGCGCGCGATGCGCAGGGCCTCTTCGGGCGCGAGACCGCGGAAATCGACCGCCTCGGTCTCGGCCCCGTCACGCGGCACGAAGACCGGCACCTCGGCCGCCCCGTGCAGCCGCGTGACGTAGTTCTTCAGGGTGACGCGGCGCAGCGGGTGATCGGCATCGACCACGTGCGACACAAGAAACACCCACGCAAGATCGGCGGGCAGCCGCAGGTCGGCCATGTCAGCGCCAGCGCCGGGCGGCGAACTCCGCGGCGATGCCCGACACGATGCCGCCGACGATCAGCGTCATCCAGATCTCGACCGTGGACATCAGGAAGAAATACTCGATGGACAGCTCGAACACGGCGGTCACGGCCTCGACCGGGCCGTCGTAGCGGTTCTTCATGGCGAGCGCGATCATCTCGTTCGCGCCCTGCAGGCCGAGGCCCCAGAGCACCATCAGCGCCATGCCGGTGATGCCGATGCCGATGGCGGCGGACATGCCCCCGCCCGCGCGGCTGCCGATGAACACCCAGCCGACGATCGCGCCGATCACGGCGTTCACCACGCTGAACCAGCCGAAGGCGGTGATCACCTTCGCCTCGGTCACCAGCGGTTTGATGAGTTCGGACACATACCAGCCGAGCGCCCCGAGGCAGACGGCGGCGACAAGCTTGGCGGCGGTGGGAAACATGTCAGGCGGGCCTGCGGATCGTGATCTGGGTCACATCACAGTTACCGAAGCGGAAGGTCGACGCGCAAGAGGTGAGATAGAAATTCCACATCCGGCGGAACCGGTCGTCGAACCCCAGCGCGCGCACCTCGTCCCAGCGTTCGTTGAACGTGTCGTGCCAGCGCCGCAGCGTGATGTCGTAACTTTCGCCGAATTCGATGGATTTCTCGACACTTAGACCGGCTTTTTCAACCTCTGCCTTCAGAACCGAGGGCGCGGGCAGCATGCCGCCGGGAAAGATGTATTTCTGGATGAAATCGACGCCCCGCTTGTAGACGTCCCAGCGGCGGTCCTGCACGGTGATGATCTGCAGTGTCGCCTGCGCGCCGGGCACCAGCCGGTCGCGGACGGTGTTGAAGTAGGTGGGCCAGTATTTCTCTCCCACCGCTTCGAACATCTCGATCGAGGCGATGCCGTCATAGGTGCCGCGCTCGTCCCGGTAATCCTGCAGCTTGAACGTGACCTGGTCGGAAAGTCCCGCCTTTTCAATGCGATCCACGGCGTAGTTATACTGTTCTTGACTGATGGTCAGGCCGGTGACCTTCAACCCGCGCTCCTTGGCGGCGTATTCCGCGAACCCGCCCCAGCCGCAACCGATTTCCAGCACGTGGTCGCCCGGTTTCACGCCCATCTGGTCGACCATGCTGGCATACTTGGCGGTCTGGGCGGCCTCGGTCGATTCCTGCCCGGTGGCGAACAGCGCCGAGGAATAGGTCATCGTGTCGTCAAGCCACAGCCCGTAGAACTCGTTGCCGAGGTCGTAATGGTAGGAGATGTTCTTCTTCGCCTGCCCGCGCGAGTTCGATTGCAGCCAGAAGCGCAGCTTCTCATAGGCGCGCACCAGCCCCATGCCGGGAAAGCCGTCATACATGTTCTCGTTGTCGGCATGCACGAGGTCCATGAAGGCCTGCAGATCGGGCGTCGACCACCAGCCGTCGAGATAGGCGTCGCAGAAACCCAGGTCGCCCTCGCGCAGCAGGCGCGCGAAGATGTCGGGGTTGTGGATGTGCAACACGCCGACGGGGCCGGGATTGCGCCCCTCGGCCCGGAAGGTGCGGCCATCCGGCAGCACGAAATCGAGCCGACCGTTGTTCATCTCGCAGGCCATCGCGAAGACGCGGGACAGGTAACGCGGCAGATCGCTCTGCCCCTCGGTCGTGGTCAGGATCATCGTGCTCTCCCCAATGTGACGGAGACCTTGCGACGGTTCCGGCCCGCCGCGCAAGGTTTTTCATGCGTTCGCAACATCTTGGACGTCAAAAGTCGCGCTTCTCGTAAGCGTTCAGCGCGCGCTTGCGGCCCTCGTCGGCGGCGACGACGGGTTGCGGGTAGTCGTCGTCGGGCGACATGTTCCAGCTGCGCGGGATCGCGTCGAAGTACGACAGCGCCTCGGGCGCCTTCTTGGAATAGGGCTCGGCCAGCCACCTGCCGACATAGGCGCGGTCTTTGTCGAACTTGTCGAGCTGCGTGACCGGGTTGAAGACCCGGAAATAGGGCGTGGCGTCCGGCCCCGACCCCGCCGACCACTGCCAGCCCATCGCGTTCGAGGCCGGGTCCCAGTCGATCAGGCAATCCTCGAACCACTTCTGGCCGACCTGCCAGTGGGTCAGAAGGTGCTTGGTCAGGTAGCTGGCCACGATCATGCGCGCGCGGTTGTGCATCCGGCCGGTCACGTACATCTCCCGCATGCCTGCATCGACGAACCGGATGCCGGTGCGGCCCCGTTTCCACGCCTTGACCTCGGCCTTGCGTTCGTCGGTGTTCCACGGGAAGGCGTCCCAGTCCTCGCGCCAGTTGCCCGACACGATGCGCGGCGTGTGATAGACGAGGTGATAGGCGAATTCGCGCCAGACCAGTTCCTTCAGGAAGGTCTCGGCCCCGGCCTTGCCGTCCTGCATGGCGCGCTGGCCCGCATGCCAGCAGGTATGCGGGCTGATCTCTCCCAACGCGAGGTTCTCGCTGAGGTTCGACGTGCCGTCCTTCCACGGAAGGTCGCGATTGGTGTCGTAGCCGTCGATGCCATGCGCGATGAACGCCCCCAGCCGGGACGAGGCCGCGCGTTCGCCCACGTTGGCGTGGCGCGCGACCACCTCCGCGCCCCGGTTCATCGCCGCACCGAGCCGCCAGTCGTCCAGCGCCTCGCTGTCGGGCCACGTATCGGGCGCGGGGATGCGCGACGGGGCGGCCAAAGGCGCGTCGACGTCGCGGTCGCGGTTGGATTTCCAGAACGGCGTGTAGACCTTGTAGAACCCGCCGGTCTTGGTCTCGGACGTCCACGGTTCGAACATCAGGTGACCGCCGAAGGATTTGGCGTCGATCCCGTCCTCCTTGAGCGCCGCCTTCACATTGGTGTCGCGGTCGCGCATGTCGGGGTCGTACCCGCGCGTCCACCAGACAGAGGTGGCCCCGGTATCGGCGATCAGGTCGCGCAACACGTCGAGCGCGCGCCCCGAGCGATAGGTCAACCGGCTGCCCACGTCGCGCAGGGAGGCGTCGAGCGCGGCGAGCCCCTCCCCCAGCCGCCATTTCGGCGCGGCGCCATAGGCATCGACCACGCCATCGCGGATGAAGACGGGGATGACCGGCCGCCCGGCGCGGGCGGCGGCATCAAGCGCCGGGTGATCGGACAGCCGCAGGTCGCGGCGGTACCACAAAAGGATCGGTGTCGTGTCAGTCATGCATGCCCCTGCCCGGTTTGACTGACATACGACCGGAGGCGGCGTTCGGTTTCAAAATACCGCGTCGAGCGCGGCGAGCAGCTGGTCGATCTCGTCCCGCGAGGTGTAGTGCACGAAGCTCAGCCGCAGGACGCCCGGATCGGGCGCAACGCCCATGCCTTCAAGCGGGCGCACGGCGTAGAAATCGCTGGCCGCGGTCATGATGCCGTGCTCGGCCAGTGCGGCCGCCTTGCCCGCCGGGTCGGTGACCTCCAGCGCGACGGTGGGCGCGCGGGTGGCCGCATCCGAGGGGCCCAGCAGACGCACGTCGTTGCGCGCGCGCGCCCAGTCGAGCAGCGGTTGCAGCAGCACCGTTTCATGCGCGCGCATCAGGTCGTGCACGCCTGCCGCGTCGGTGCCGTGATGCGCCGCCAGCGCATCGAAGTAATCGACCATGCCCGCCAGCGCCGCGACCTGAGCATGGTCGGGGCCCGCGGGCGTGAACCGCTTGGTCAGGCTGCCCGCGTTGAACCCGTGACCCTGGTTCGGCAGCATCTCGGCCAGCGGGCGGCGCACACCCATGACACCCTGGTGCGGCCCATAGGTCTTGTAGGCCGAGAACATGTAGATATCAGCGCCCAGATCGCCCACGTCCGGGATGCCGTGCGGGGCATAGGACACGCCGTCGACGCAGACGAAGGCCCCGCCGGCATGGGCGAGCGCGGTGATTTCGACCACCGGGTTCACCTCTCCGACCACGTTGGAACAATGGGGGAAGCAGACCAGCCGCACGCGTTCGTCCAGAAGCCCCTCCAGGGCCTCGGGGTCCAGATGCCCCGTGGCCGGGTCCATCCGCCATTCCCGCACCTCGATTCCGCGCGACGCCAGCCTGCGCCACGCGCCGGTATTGGCCTCGTGATCCTGGTTGGTGACGATGATCGCGTCGCCCTGCCCCAGCCACTCGCCAAAGGCCTGCGCCAGCACGTAGACGTTCTGCGTGGTGGACGGGCCGACATGCAGCTCGTCGCGGTCAAGGCCCATGAGACACGCGAGGCGGGTTTGCGCCTCGTCCATCTCCTCTCCGCCCAGTCGGGAGGGCGCGTAGGGGCCGTAAGGCTGCACCTTGCGCTCGGTATAGAACCGCATCAGCCGCTCGATCACCGGGCGCGCGGTATAGCTGCCCCCGGCATTTTCAAAGAAGGCCTGCCCTTCAAGCGCGGGCGCGTCGAAGGCGGGAAACTGCGAGCGGACGAAGGAGAGGTCGAGTGTCATGCCGCGCATTTGGCGCAAAGCCCGCGCAGGCGTCAATCGCCGATGCGCGCCTGCAGCATGCGCCAGTGCAGGCGGAAGGAGGGGAAGAAGATCAGGATCAGCCCCAGCGTCGCCCATGCCCAGATCAGCGCCGGGATATAGAGGATGCAGGCTACCAGCCCCACCCCTCCCGCGACGCGCACCGCCGCCTGCCGCGGCAGCACGCGCATGAGCCCCAGCAACAGCAGGCGCCCCCCGTCGAGCGGCTGCACCGGCAGCAGGTTGAAGATCAGCAGAAGCCCGTTCACGAAGGACAGCATGCCAAGGCCCCAGGCCACGAGCGGCGCGGAGACCTGCGGCGCAAGCAGGCCCGGAACGGCCCAGAGCACCGCCGTGACGACGGGCCCCATGGCGACGATCACCTCGTCCTCGCGCGCGGTGGTGGTGCGGGCAGGCTGGCAGAACCCGCCGCCGCCATGCAGCACGACCCGCGCCACCGGCACGCCCTGCACCACGCATCCCCATGCGTGCCCCAGTTCGTGCAGCAGGATCGACCCGATGATGATGGCGGCAAAGGCCAGCGCGACGGCGATATTGCCGCTGTTCATGCCGATCAGGACGAACAGGCCGACCAGCAGCAACAGGCTGCGCCCGACCTCGATCCGCACGCCCCACGGGCCGCGCATCGCAAACATGGGAGTGTCGGGTCCGAACATCATCTGCCTTCCTGTACGTGGTGGCAGGTGTACCGGGCGCGGGCCGCGTCCGAAAGCGTGTTCGGGAGGGGGTCGTCCGAAAGTCCGGGCCCCGCGCAGGTGGCGGGGCCCGGAGGAAGGCTTATTCGGCCGGGGCCGAGGCGGCCTGGTCATGCGTGGTGGCAATCCCGACCGCGTTGCGGCGACCGTCGTTGTAGATCGCCTTCACCAGCGCGATGCCCTGCAGCACCATCACGATGGAGAACGGGAAGGCCCCGATCACCATGGCCGTCTGGATGGCCTTGAGACCGCCGCCGCCAGAGCCGCCCGCGATCAGCAGCGCCGCAACCACACCACCAAGGGCGATGCCCCAGAAATAGATATGCGGCTGTGCCTTCGGCCCTTCGTCCCCCGCCGCGTTGATCGTGTTCACGATCAGCACCGCGCTGTCGGCGGTGGTCACGAGGTAGGTCATCAGCAGGATCACGATCACGATCGACATGATCCAGCCGAACGCGGCGCCCAGCATGTGGATCACCATGGCAAAGATCTTGTCGCCGTCGGACGCGCCGAAGATCGCGTCACCCGCATCGCCGTTCAGCGTCAGGTCGATGGCGGTGCCACCGGCCCACGTGAACCAGACGAAGCACATCAGCGACGGCACGATGATCGCGCCCAGCACGAATTCGCGGATCGTCCGGCCCTTGGAGATGCGCGCAAGGAACAGCCCCACGAAGGGCGCGAACGCGATCCACCAGGCCCAGTAGAACACTGTCCAGCCGCCCTGCCAGCTTTCCAGCTGGCTCGCGACCGAGCCTTCGACCCCGTCGGACCGCCACACGGTGAACAGCATCTCGGGCAGCGCGATGATGTAATCCCAGATACCCACGACCAGCGATTGCAGGCCAAAGAAGGTGGCCCCGAACAGCAGGAAGAAGGTCAGAAGGAAGATCGACAGGCCCATGTTCAGGTTCGACAGCCACTTGATGCCCTTGCCGACACCCGACAGCGCCGACATGGTCGAGGCCGCCATGATGATGACGATGGCCACGATCACGCCCAACGTGTTGGCCGTGCCGCCCTCGCCGATCAGTCCGCCGATGCCGATCCGGGTGAGACCGGCCACGAATTGTTCGACCCCGAAGCCCAGTGTCTGCGCGACGCCGAGGATGGTGGCGACCACCGCGACGATGTCGATCAGGTGCCCCAGCGGGCCCGACAGCGACTTGCCGAAGAGCGGCGTCAGCGACGACCGCATCGTCAGCGGCAGGCCGCGACGGTAGCAGAAGAAGCCAAGCGCGAGGCCCGCGATGGCGTAGCACGCCCACGCGCCGAAGCCCCAGTGCAGGAACGACCACTTGTAGGCCGACCGTATCGCCTCGGCCGTGCTGCCTTCGACGGCGCCCTTGATGACGTCGGGGTTGTTCTGGAAGTGATAGACCGGTTCGGCGACCGACCATGTCAGCATCCCCACGCCGATCCCGGCGCCGAACATCATGGAAAACCATGAGAAGTTCGAAAACTCCGGTTCGTCGCTGTCGAGGCCGAGCTTCAGCCGCCCGGCGGTCGGCCAGATCGCGAGGAACGCGCACAGCAGCACGAAGAACGCGACGATATAGACGTACCAGTAGGCGGTGTTGGCAAGGATGAAGCTGTTCAGCGCGTTCAGCACCGATCCCGCCTGGTCTGGAAAGACGATGGCCCAGACCACCAGCGCGGCGACGATGATCTTCGACACGATGGCCACGGTCTTGCTGAAGCCCGAATAAAACCCGCTATCGGCGGTGCTTATGGGCAAATCCATGAGAGGTGGTTTCACTGACATTTTTGGCTCCCTGTCTGTGACGCACCCGGTCTTTGCCGCCCGGAGCATGTAGAAGCCTCCCCGGGAGCCGCCGGGTTGGGTCAGAGCGTCCTCGTTCACCCCGAAGTTGTCAAGGAAAACGACCTGAATGTGCGGATTGCACGAAAATTCTTTTCGGAATTTCAGGAATTTGCGGAACGAAGTTCACGCGCAGGATACAGGACGCGCCCGGCCGGCAAGGCCGGACGCCCCGGTAGGACCATATGTGGACGGGTCAGGCGTTCACGTCGACGACGACGCGGCCCTTGACCTGTCCTTTCAGAATGTCGCGGCCCAGCTGCGGCAGATCGCCGAGCGTGGCCGGCTGCACCATCGCTTCGAGCTTGTCCATCGGCAGGTCGCGGGCGATCCGCTCCCACGCGCGGACGCGGTTGTCATAGGGCTGCATGACGCTGTCGATCCCCAGCAGGTTCACGCCGCGCAGAAGGAAGGGGATCACCGTCGCGGGCAGGGCCGCGCCACCGGCCAGACCCACCGCCGCGACGCTGGCACCGTATTTCATCTGCCCCAGCACGCGGGCCAGCATCGCGCCGCCCACGGCATCGACGCACCCCGCCCAGGTCTCGGTCTCGAGCGGGCGCTTGACGGTTTCGTTGATCTCTTCGCGGGGCACGATGCGGGTCGCACCGAGGCCCTTGAGGTAATCGCCGGTCTCGGGCCGACCCGTCACGCCCGCGACCTCGTAGCCGAGATTGGCGAGAATCGCCGTGGCGACCGACCCGACGCCACCGGCGGCGCCGGTGACCAGCACCTCGCCCTGCCCCGGTGCCATCCCGTGATCTTCCAGCGCCTGTACCGCCAGCATCGCGGTGAAACCCGCGGTGCCAACGGCCATCGCCTGCCGCGTGTCGAGCCCTTTCGGCAGCGGCACCAGCCAATCGGCCTTCACCCGCGCCTTCTGCGAATAGCCGCCCCAATACGCCTCGCCCACGCGCCAGCCGGTCAGCACGACCTTGTCGCCGGGCTTGTAACGGTCGTCATCCGAAGCCTCGACCGTACCGGCGAAATCGATGCCCGGCACGTGCGGGTAATTGCGCACCAACCCGCCGCCCGGCCCGATGCACAGGCCGTCCTTGTAGTTGACCGTGGAATACTCGACCGCGACCGTCACCTCGCCCTCGGGCAGGCGATCCTCGCCGATCTGCTGCACGGATGCGGACGTCTTGCCCTCGTCATCCTTCTCGACCACCAGTGCGTTGAACATCCGCTTTCTCCTTCGTCGTCTCTTGTGAAATAGCGCGGGCCGGGATCGCCCCGGCCCACCGCGTCAAATCCAGAATTCCTCGTGCACCTCGGCGTCGAAGGTGCCGTCCTGCGTCTCCACCTTCAGCGCGGTGCCCGCGTCCCAATGCGTCATCCGCACCATGCCGATGGCGACATTGGTGCCGAAATCGGGTGAGCGCGCGCAGGAGGTGACCTGCCCCACCTTGGTCTTGCCCGCCATCAGCGGCCAGGCCCGGTCGCAGGTGGGCAGGTCGCCGGTAATCGAGATCGCGCGGATCTGCCGGACCGGCCCTTCCTGCGACACGCGCAACAGCGCGTCGCGGCCGACGCAGCCGATCGCCGTCTGGGTCGAACAGAACCGCCCCAGCCCGCATTCATGCGGCGTGTTCGACCGCGTCATGTCGTTGCCATAGCTGAGAAGCCCGCCCTCGATCCGTTCGATCAGGTTAGGGCAGCCCGCGTAAACGTCGAGGTCCTTGCCCGCCTCGAACAACGCGTTCCACAAAGGCATGCCGAGGTGCCCGCCCTCGACATAGATCTCGAACCCGCCCTGTTTCGAATAGCCCGACCGCGCGATGACAAGCTGCGTGCCGTCGAAATCGAACCAGCCGAAGCGGAAGAAGCGCAGGTCGCGCACCGCGTCGCCGAAGACGCGGGCCATCAGGTCATCCGCCTTCGGTCCCTGGATCGCCAGCGGAGAGACATCGGGTTCGTCCACCAGCACGTCCAGCCGGAAGCCGTAGGCGATGCCCTTGACCCACATCAGCAGGTCGCTGTCGGCGATCGAGATCCAGTAGCGGTCCTCGGCCAGCTTGACGGCGACGGGGTCGTTCAGCATGCCGCCGGTTTCGTCCACCATCGGCACGTAATAGCACTGGCCGGGCAGCATGCCGCGCAGGTCGCGCGGCGTCAGCATCTGCATCAGGCGGCCCGCGTCGGGGCCGCGCACCTCGACCTGCCTTTCGACGGCCACGTCCCAGACCTGCACCGCCTCCTTGAGGTGGCGGTAATCCTCTTCGACCGACCGGAACACGGTTGGCAGAAGCATGTGGTTGTAGACGGTGTAACCCTTGACACCCGCGGCGGCGACGCCGTCGGAAAAGGGCGTACGGCGCACGCGGCGCGACGGTGCGATCACAGCCATGGTCCGGTCTCCGGCATGAGGAACAAATCGGTATCCTGCGTCATTGCCCCCGCCGCGGTCAGCATCGCGTGGATCTGGCCGCGGTGGTGGGTCTGGTGGTTGAAGAGTTGGGTGACGCACAGCGCCTTCGGTTTCGTCACCTCGCGGCCCAGCACGCCCGAATGCCATGTCAGGTCACCGGTCAGGTCGATGCTGCGCAGCTTTTCGGCCCAGGTCAGGATGCGGCCATCGGTGCGGAACCTCTCGGTTCCCCATGTGGCCAGCGTCGGCGTCAGCTCGGTATGTTGGTCGGGCCCGACAGAGGGGCCTTCCCTGCCATCGAACCGCGACATCCAGAGGCGGTCACCCCACAGAAGGTGGTTCGCCGTGGCGAGGATCGAGCCGAAGAACGCGCCGCGATCCTTGCGCAGGGCGGCCTCGGTCAGGCTTTCCATCGCTTTCTTCATCCCCGCGTTCTGCCAGGCGTTGTAGCGCGCCATGGTCAGAACGTAGTCGCGGTCGATCACTTGCCCGGACCCGACCAGTCGATCGGGCAGATTTCGGCCGACTTGCCGCCGAAGTCCCAGACGCGGCCATAATCGCGCACCTTGGATTTCAGGCCGCGCGCGGCGATGATGTTGGGACCCATCCAGTATTTCGAATTGGTGACCATCACGGGTTCGTTCGGGTCGGCGCCGGTGATCATCTCGATCTCGCCGGAAATCTTGCGCCCGATATGCAGGCCGCGCTTGGTGCCGTCGCGGACGATCTCCACCGGCGCGCGTTCGGCCCCGATAATGGTCGACACCAGCATGGTGAACAGGCCCGTCGTGCCGCCCGCCTGCCCCGAGAAGATGCGCAGGATGCCTTCATAGGCCTTGCCGCTGGCGCGCTCGTCGACATAGGCCGCGACCTTCCAGTTGCCTTCGGCCATGCGACCCGGAATTTCGACCATGAGACCCACGTTCAGGCCCGACAGGTCCTCGCCCTCGTAATGGCCCTCGTCGATGGCGATGGCCATCCACGCCCGGCAATCGCCCTCGGTCGGCGGGTGCGCGCCAAGGCTGACCACGCAGGGACAGAACACCGTGCAGGAGCAGTTCAGGAACAACTCGCCCTTGATGACCCACTCGCTGGGGTTCTGCGTGCGCCGCGCGGGGTTCTGCACCCGGCTGTCGATGCGCTGGCTGACCGGCAGGCGGTCCGCGTCGGGTTTGCGTTTCAGCGCCATGTCTTATCCTCCCGTAAAGCCCCATACGATCACGCCCAGTCCGGCGATCAGCAGGATCGCACCCATGGGCCTGGTCACAACGTGACCGACTTGCGGCAATTTTTCCACCACCATGAACAGCGTGGCCAGTCCCATCCACAAAAGGCTCATCACGCCGCCGACGAAACCCAGCACCATGAACCCCCAGCAACAGCCGACGCAGAACGCGCCCAGCCACAGCCCCATGCGCAACCCGCCCAGCGTGCCGGGCTGCCAGTTGCCGAGGAAATAGGTCATCGGCGCGTGGCAGACGCCATGGCAAATGTCCTTGGCGCGGGTGAACTGGAACGCGCCCACCAGCATCAGCAGACCGCCCGCGAAAAGCGTCGAGCGCGCGATGCCCATGCCGTCGATCAGCCCGCTGGCCAGCAGCGCGATCTGCACGCCCGAAATCAGCGCCGCGAAGGCCACCCAGACGATGAAAAAGCCCAGCAGCACGCCCACCCAGCCCGCGCGGGTGCCATTGGCGCTGACCATCAGGTCCTCGTAAGCGCGCAGCGTCGGTACCATCGTCGGCAGCATCATCGCCGCCATCATGATCGACCACATCGGGAAAAGCGTCGCGAAACCGGTCATCGACATGACCATCCCGCCCATGGCATCGCCGGACATCCCGTCTGCGCCGCCGTCCATCGCGCCGCCAGTCATCGTTCCGCCGTCCATAGCGCCACCGGTCATCGCGCCGTCGCCGGACATGGAGCCTGACGCCATCAGGTCGCCGGGCCTGCCGATCCAGTCGACCCCCATCGACATGGCCGTGGTGTAAAGGAACCACCAGGCCCAGAGGATCGTGGCAAAAAAGCCAAGCCACAACACGGTTCGCAGGTTTAACGCCATTCTTCTCTCCGACTCGCTTGTGTTTCAAATGTCAGACTTTTAAATGTCTGACAAATGAAAAAACCCCGTCCAGATCTTTCGGCCCAGATCGCCGCCTCGATCCGCGATGCCATCGTCGAGGGACGGCTGATCGTGGACGAACGCCTGCCCTCCGAAGCGGAGCTGTCGGAACAATTCGACGTGTCCCGCCCGACGGTGCGCGAGGCGCTGAAACGGCTGGGCGCGCAGTCGCTGATCCGCACGCAACGCGGTGCCACGGGTGGCGCCTTCGTCAACCATCTGCGCTACGAAGATGCCTATGCGCAGCACGTCACGACCTCGACCCTTCTGCTGTCGATGAACGACGTGAGTTTCGACACCGCCGCCGAGGCGCGCTTCGCGCTCGAAGCCGCCTGCGTGCCGCTGGCCTGCGCGCGGCGCACGCCCGATCACCTGGCCACGATGCGGGCCGAATGCCACCGGCAGGCGCAGCCGGGCCTGTCGGATGAAGGCTTCTGCGCCTCGGACGTGGCCTTTCACCGCGCGCTGGTCGACGGGGCGGCGAACCCCGTCCTGTCCTACCAGTTGGCGGGCGCGGTGGAGGCGATGCAGCCCCTGATGAACATGATCACCTTCTCGGCCCGGTCGCGCGGCGTGATCGTCGGCCTGCACGGACGCATCGCCGACGCGCTGGAGGCGCGGGACGCGGTCGCCGCCGACGTGGCGCTGAGCGAGCTGGCCGCGTATACCCGCGAGCTTGCACAAAGCGTGTTCGCCGAACGCGCGCGGCGCTAGAGGCGGGCACCGGGCGGGATCGTCGGCGGCGCGGCGTTCAGCGCCTCGATCGCGAACCCCGCTGCCGCCTTGTAGTCGCGCATGAAGGCCGCGCGTTCGGCGGGCGGGATCACGTCGTCGATATCGTCGAACACGCCCCCGCAGCGGGCATGCAGGATGTCGAGGATGCCGAACGGCCCCGCCCCGCGGTTGCGCAGCACAAGCGCCGACACCGACCCGCAGAGTTGCGCGTCATAGGCCGCCAGGGCCGCGGGCGTGACCCCGTGATCGAGCATCCGCGCGCCGATCACGCGGGCATCCACGATGGCCTGGCTCGCGCCGTTCGACCCGGTGGGGTACATCGCGTGCGCCGCGTCTCCCATCAGCGCCACCCGGCCATCGACCCAGGTGGGCACCGGGTCGCGGTCGATCATCGGGTTTTCGTACATGCAATCGGCCTCGGCCAGCATCGCGGGCACGTCCAGCCAGTCATAGCGGAACGCCTCGAAATGGTGCACGAACCGGTCGAGCGTCACGGGGCGGAACCAGCCTTCTTCCTGCCAGCCCGCGCTGGCATCGACCGTGACCTCGACAATCCAGTTCATCAGCGCCCGCCCGTCCGCATCGGGGCGCGAGATGGGGTACAGCACCAGCCGCTCGCGGTGGGTGCCGAGGCCGATGAAGGATGCGCCCGTGCGCGGCGGGACCATGCGCACCGTCCCGCGCCACATCAGCATGCCGCCCCAGTGGATCGGCGGCTGGTCGGGGTGCATCTGCGCGCGCACCTTCGAATGGATGCCGTCCGCGCCGAACAACAGCGCGCCACGTGCGCGCGTTCCGTCCGACAAGAGCGCCGTCACTCCATCGGCATCGGTCGCGTATCCTTCGACCCGCGCGCCCAGCGTGACGGCATCTGGCCCCAGCCGTTCCACCACGGTGTCGTACAAGGCCATGTGCAGCGCGCCGCGATGCACGGCGTATTGCGGCCAGTTGTACCCGGCCTCGATCCCGCGCGGCTCGGCATGGATTTCGCGCCCGTTCAGCCCGACCAGCGCCCATTCCCGCGCGGGCAGGCCCACCTTGTCGAGCGCGTCCGCCCCGATGCCGAGGTCGTAAAGCTCCCGCACCGCGTTCGGTTGCAGGTTGAGGCCGACGCCCACCGGCTCCATCCGACGGGCGGCTTCGAAGACGCGCACGGGCACGCCGATCTGGTGCAGGGTCAGCGCCAGCGTCAGCCCCGCGATCCCGCCGCCCGCGATCAGGACCGGCGCGGTCATTGCAGCAGGACCGGCAGCGTCACCGGCCCGTGAAACCCGAAGCCGCGCCAGATGACGGCCTCCGGGTCGGGAAGCGACAGGTTCGGGAACCGGTCGAACAGGACCGGCAGCATGACCTGCGCGATGGCACGCCGCGCGATATGCGTGCCCATGCAGAAATGCGGGCCGTTGCCGAAGGACTGGTGCGGCACGGGGGTGCGGAAGGCGTTGTAGACCTCGCCATTCTCCACCACGTCCTCGTCGCGGTTGGCGCTGGCCTGCACCGTCATCACCGTGTCGCCCGCCGCGATGCGGCAGCCGCGGATCTCGGTCTCTTCGGCGGCCACGCGGGCCGAGACCGAGATGGGCGCGACCCAGCGGATGCCTTCCTCGAACGCGCGGTCCCAGTCGCCGGTGCGCCTGATCTCGGCCAGTTGGTCGGGGTTCGACAGAAGCCCCGCCAGCGTGGTGTTGAGCGCGTCGCGCGGTTCGTTGATGCCGCCGCCAATGGCGATCTTGATGTTGGCGTGGATCTGGCTGTGGGGGATCGGGTCGTCGGCGTTCAGCATGACCGACAGGGCCGACGGGCCCGGATCGGCGCGGTGGCGCACCGCCAGCCGGTCGAACAGCGCGTGCATCTCGGCATTGGCGGCGTCCGACCGGGCAAACGGTTCGTCCCGCCAGCCGAAATTGCCCGCCCCGTCGATCAGCGCCTGCGACCAGCGCTGCATCTCGTCATCGCTCGCTTCGTCCAGCCCCAGCACTATCGCCAGCCCGCGCGCCGCGTAAGGCCCCGACAGCGCGGGAAAGAGGTCCACCACCTCGCCGCGCGGCAGGCGGGCCACGTACTCCTCGGCAATGCGCTGGTAGGCGGGCATCCAGACGTCGCGGATCACGCGCGGGGCAAAGGCGGGCGCCATCGCCTGCCGTTCGCGCTGATGCGCCGCGCCGTCCTTGCGCATCAGCGTGTGGGCGTGGAAGGCACGCCTCATCGGCGTGTCGGGATCGTCGGAACTGAAAAGACCGGGAGTGTCCTTCACGTACCGCGTGTCGGCGGCCTTGGTCAGCAGGATGCGCCCCGTGGCCGCGACCCGGCAGACCGGCGCCTCTGTCCGCAGGCGGCGGTAGACGGGAAAGGGATCGCGCGCGAGCTGATCGAGCGTGATCGTGTCGTCGACCGGGGGCGCGGCGGCGGCCATGGATCAGCGCGGCGACAGGCGGATCGCCCCGTCGAGCCGGATGACCTCGCCGTTCAGCATCGGGTTGCGGGCGATCTGGGCGACCATGTCGGCGAACTCGGACGGTTTGCCAAGGCGCGACGGGAAGGGCACCTGCGCGCCGAGCGAGGTCTGCACCTCTTCGGGCAGGCCTTCGAGCATCGGCGTCAGGAACAGCCCCGGCGCGATGGCGCAGACGCGGATACCCTTGTCGGCAAGGTCCCGCGCCATGGGCAGGGTCAACCCGGCCACCCCACCCTTCGACGCGGAATAGGCGGTCTGGCCTACCTGCCCTTCATAGGCGGCGATGGAGGCGGTGTTGACGATCACGCCCCGCTCCCCGTCCTCGCCCATCGGGTCCGCCTCGACCATGCGCGCGGCGGCCTGCGAGGCGCAATGGAAGGTGCCGATCAGGTTGATGCGGATGGTGCGTTCGAACATTTCGGGATCGTGCGACGCGCCGCGCGACACGGTCTTGGCGGCGGGCGCGATCCCGGCGCAGTTGACGACGATGCGCGCGATGCCCTGTGCCTCTTCCGCGGCCCTGATACCCGCTGCGACAGACGCCGCGTCGGACACGTCGACCTTCTGGAACCCGCCGCCGATCGCGGCGGCGTGGGCCTTGCCCCGCTCGGCATCGAGGTCGAACAGCGTCACGCGCATCCCGTCCTCGGCCAGCCGCACCGCCGTTGCCGCCCCCAGCCCCGACGCGCCGCCCGTGACGATTGCCGCCTCTCCTGACCAGTTGTGCATGTGCTCTCCCTCGTTCGTTGTCGCGCTCGACTTGCCGAGCGGCTTTCGGTGTATGCTGCCTTCACCCCGCGAACAAGGAGAGTGCCATGCGCCCGAGCGACCTGAAACCCGACCACGTGGCCGTCATCAGCGGAGGCGCGCAGGGTCTGGGCCTGTCTGCCGCACTGAGGTTCGCCGCGCGGGGCATGGCCGTGGTGGTGGCGGACGTGAACGCCGACGCCTTGCAGGTGGCCGAGACGCGGCTGCGGGATGCGGGCGCGCGCGCGGTCTTGGCGCATCAGACTGACGTGTCGGACCGCGACGCAGTGCGCGCCCTGCGCGACGAGGTCGATGCGACCCTTGGCGGCGCGGACGTGGTGATGGCGAATGCAGGCATCCAGCCCGGCAGCGACATCTTCGACGCGCAAGGCACGTGGGACCGGGTGCTGGCGGTGAACCTTGGCGGGATCGTCGCGCTGTGCCAGTCCTTCGTGCCCGGCATGATCGCGCGCGGCAGGCCGGGCATGGTCATCGCGACGGGATCGAAACAGGGCATCACCACCCCGCCCGGCGACCCGGCCTACAACGTGGCGAAGGCAGGCGTGCGCGCCTTTGCCGAGGCGCTGGCGCACCACCTGCGCGAGGTGGACGCGCCGGTCTCCGCCCACCTGTTCATCCCCGGTTTCGTCTTTACCAAGTTGAACCGCCGCGGCCGGACCGAGAAGCCCGAAGGCGCGTGGACGCCGGACCAGACGACCGCCTTCCTGTTCGACCGGATCGAGGCCGGCGATTTCTACGTGCTCTGCCCCGACAACGACGTGACCCGCGAGATGGATGAAAAGCGCATGGCCTGGGCGATGGGCGACATCATCGACAACCGCCCGCCCCTGTCGCGCTGGCATCCCGACTGGGCGGAGCGGTTCGCGGCATATCTCGAAGGCGGCTGAGCGCCGTTGCAGCGGTGCGCGCGCCATGCAAGGCTTCGCCCATGCGCGCGCTTCTGCTTGTCTTTCTCCTGTCCATCGCTTCGAGCGTTCAGGCGAATTGCCGCCATGCGCTTGTCCTCGCGCTCGACGTGTCAGGATCGGTCAATGACGCGGAATACGCGCTGCAGGTGGACGGGCTGGCGGATGCGCTGGCGTCGGACCCGATCCGCAGGCTGCTGCTGAACGGGCTGCCGCCGGTGAAGATCGCGGTGTTCGAATGGTCCTCGCAGAACCACCAGGGGCTGATCCAGCCGTGGATCGCGGTGGAGGATGACGCTGCGCTCGAACGGCTGATCGCCCGCATCCGGGCGCACCGCAAACAGCGCGTCGGGTTGAAGACCGCCATCGGGCGGGCGCTGGAATTTTCCGCCGCGCTGATGGCCGAGGTGCCGGAGTGCTGGCAGCAGACGGTCGACATCTCGGGCGACGGCAAGAACAATATCGGCCCGGTGCCGCGCGACATCACCGCCTTTGCCGCCTTCGACCGCATCACCGTGAACGCGCTGATCGTCACCGCCCCGCCCGCGACCCCACGCGACGCCACCAAGGCCGCGGCCAAGGCGCGCGAGTTGCGCCGATATTATGAGCGGGAGGTGATCCACGGCCCCGCCGCCTTCACCATCGAGGCGGAAGGGTACGAGGATTACGCCCGCGCGATGGAGCTGAAACTGGCGCGCGAGTTGCGCGTGCCCGTCTTCGGTGCCGCCCGCCCTTGACCCCGCGCCCCGCCGCGTCAGGTGGTGACGGGTAAAGGAGACGACCAAATGCACTTGCTGGACCTTATCGTGGCGATCCTGACCGTGGCTTTCGGAGCCTTCGGTTTCCTCGCCCCCCGCTACACCGCCGCCGCACTCGACCTTGCCCCGCAGGGATCGACCATGGGGTTGAGCGAGATGCGCGCCTCGGTCGGCGGGCTGTTCGTGGTCGCGGGACTGGCCGCGCTTTGGCTGAACGCGCCCGCCGCATGGGCGATGCTGGGCTTTGCCTATGCCGGCGCGGCGACGGGGCGGCTGATCTCCTTGCTGTTCGACGATCCGCCGAAATACAAATGCGCGGCGTTCGGCGCGATCGAGGCGGTGATGGCAGCGATCCTGCTGGCGCGTCACCTGTAGCGCGCTTTATCCCTGAAATCTGCGGGCAACCCGCGCGCGCCGCTTGCAACCGGCGCGTCCCGCACTTACCTTCAGGATGTCCTTCGGGACTATGGACATAAACGCGCTCGTAATAAGCGGATCGGACCCGGGGGCGGTACCCGGCGGCTCCACCAACATCCTTCGTTTGGGGAACATGGGGCCGAAACAGGATCGACGAACGTCTAAAGGGGTTAGCTTTGTCTCGGCGGTCTGCCACCGTTACCGGCGAAAACAGTACAATTGCAAACGACAATCGTGCTCCGGTTGCTCTGGCTGCGTAAGCAGTTAGAAAAACCGAAATCTTAAGCCCTGGGCCCTAGCCGGTCCAGGCGGGGTTCGCAGGCACCTGGCAACAGAAGCCTGCACCACTTCCCTTCCCCCGATATGAAAAAGCCGCGCCCGGCGGGACGCGGCCTTGGTGTGTCTGCCTGTGACCCGTCAGGTCGGGCAGTTGTCCAGCGTGGCGTCAAGCCGCCCGATCAGGCGGTTCTCGGCGCTCAGGTAGGCATAGGAATAGCGGAAGCCGTAGGTGCCGATCAGCTGGCGCACGGCGGCGTCGTTGCAGACCGTCTGGTTGATGTAGGACCGCTGCTCGGCCAGGATCACCTGCGGGTTCAGGTCGGCATAGTTGCGGCGCACGGTGTAATAGTACCGCACGTCCAGCCCATTGATGGCGAGGTGATCGAATTCGAGGTCACGGTTCAGGCGCTGGCCGCCCGCCTCGTTCATCTCGCGCGCGGTGCGCTCGAAGAAGGCGACGATCTGCTTCTGCTCTTCGGTCAGCTTCACCGTGCGCTTCAGCGGGCCCTGCGTGGCGGCGGCGACGATCTGCGTCAGTTGCGCGCTGTCGGCCCGCGTCGCGGGCGCGGCGGCGGCTTCGGGTTGCGGCGCCGGCTGGAACACCGAGGCATTGCGCGCCACCACGTCGCCGTCGCCCGCCATCAGGCCCGACGCCATGCGCGGGATGTTCGCGCCGAGGATGCCAAGGCCGACCCCCAGCCCGAGAATGATCAAGACCGTCGAAATACGCATGCTGCTCCCCCATATCTTGTAGGCGCCCGCTGTGGCAGCAGCGTTTTGGACGCCTTTTGACTATATACGGACATTTTCGCGCATCCGTCCACAAGCGATTCAGCATTTCGTACGCAAAACGTGGCGTGATGCCGCATTTTGTGGGAGGCTGGCGCGGGATTGACGTGATGGTGGGGCCGTATCGTCCGGCCATCCACGCGCCGCGCGCCACGGACGCTTGACAGGGCCGCGCCGATTTTCGATGCGCGTCAGGCCGCCACCCGCAGGGAGAGCCGGAGATGAGCGTCGACCCACCGCCCCCCATGCCCGCCCGCGCCTTCGTCGCGCTGTTCGGGCGGATCGGCCTTCTGTCCTTCGGCGGGCCCGCCGCGCAGATCGCGCTGATGCAGTCCGAGATCGTGGAGCGCCACCGGCTGATGCCGCAGGATGCCTTCCTGCGCGCGTTGTCCTTCTGCATGCTGCTGCCCGGTCCCGAGGCGATGCAGCTGGCCACCTATGCGGGCTGGCGCCTGCGCGGCGTCCGGGGCGGGATCGTTGCCGGCACGCTGTTCGTGGTGCCGGGCGCGGTGGTGATCGCGGCACTGGCGGCGCTGTATCTGGTTTATGGCGAGGTTGCGCTGGTGCGGGCCGCCCTTCTGGGCGTGCAGGCCGCCGTGATCGCGATCGTGGTGAAGGCGCTTCTGACCCTGCGCACCCGCGCGCTGAACGGCCCGCGCGACATCGCGATCGCGGTCGTGGCCTTCGCGGGGATCTTCGCCTTCCAGGTCCCGTTCCCCCTGATCATCGCCGCCGCCGCCGCCGCGGGCCTTGTCCTTGGTGACCGGCCAGAGGCGCAGCCGGTCACCCGGCCCGCGCCGCCCCTCTCGCGGCTTCTGGGAACGGTAGCGCTGTGGTCGGCTGTCTGGGCCGCGCCGCTGGTCGCCCTGTGGATCCTCGACGCCGACTTCCTGCTGACGCTCGGCCTGTTCTTTTCGAAACTCGCCATCGTCACCTTCGGCGGGGCCTATGCCGTCCTCGCCTACATGGCGCAGGCGGTGGTGGAGACTTTCGGCTGGATCGACACGGCCCAGATGATCGACGCGCTGGGGCTGGCCGAAACGACGCCGGGGCCGCTCATCCTCGTGACCGAATTCGTGGCGATCCTCGCAGGCCACGGCGCGGGCGGCTGGCCGATGGCGGCCCTTGCAGGTGCGCTGTGCCTGTGGGTGACCTTCGTGCCGTGCTTCCTGTGGATCTTCGCCGGCGCCCCTTATATCGAGCATCTCTCTGCCCTGCCCCGCCTGGCCGCGGCGCTGTCGGGCGTGACCGCCGCGGTGGTGGGCGTGATCGCCAACCTCGCTCTGTGGTTCGCGCTGCACGTCGTCTTTACCGAGGTCGGGCGGGCCGGGTTCGGCCCCGTCCACCTACCATGGCCCGAACTCGGCACGTTGCGGCCCGTGGCGGTGCTGCTGGTGATTCTTTCCACCCGGCTTCTGCTGTGGCGCGGCTGGCCTTTGTGGGCGGTTCTGCTGCTTGCCGCGGGTTCTGGTGGGTCTCTTGGATGGCTTGGCGCCGCCTGATTGCGAAAACAGGCGGTTCAATCGGCGAAAACTTCGTTTATGCTGACCTCAGCAGACGGGGGTTTTTGATGTCTGGCTTGATCGATTACGGTAACCTGATGCACCGCGCCATGCGCGGTTTGATCTTTGAAGTGCTGACCGATGTCGCCCAGAACGAGCTGCCGGGTGAGCACCATTTCTTCATCACCTTCGACACCTCCCACCCCCAGGTCGAAATCGCCGACTGGCTGGCCGAACGCTATCCGGGCGAGATGACGGTGGTCATGCAGCACTGGTACGACAACCTGTCCGTCACGACCGAAGGCTTCGGCGTCACCCTGAATTTCGGCGATGCGCCCGAGCCGCTGTATATCCCGTTCGACGCGATCAAGACCTTCGTCGACCCGTCGGTCGAATTCGGCCTGCGGTTCGAGAATTCGGACACGGAAGAGGCCGAGACGACCGAATTGTCCGTCGTGCAGGAACGTGGCGAGGCCGACCCCGCGCCAGAACCCGCGACCGGCGAAGCGAACGCCGACATCGTGTCGCTGGACAGTTTCCGCAAGACCTAACCCGCAAGACGGAATTGGGGGCGCAAACAGGCTTGTGGGCCCGCGCGCCCGCGCTTATGCCTCGCCCCGACATCGACCGACAGGAGCCCGCGCCATGACCGCCACCCGCACCGAGACCGACAGCTTCGGCCCCCTCGAGGTTCCCGCGGACAAGTACTGGGGCGCGCAGACGCAACGCTCGATCCTGAATTTCCCCATCGGGTGGGAGAAACAGCCCGTGGCCATCGTGCGCGCGCTGGGTGTGATCAAGCAGGCCTGCGCGACGGAGAACAAGGCAAGCGGTAAGCTCGACGCGACACTGGCCGACGCGATCATCCAGGCCGCGTCCGAGGTCGTGGCGGGCGATCTTGACGATCACTTCCCGCTGGTCGTCTGGCAGACGGGCTCGGGCACGCAATCCAACATGAACGCCAACGAGGTCATCGCCAACCGCGCGATCGAGATCCTCGGCGGCACGCTGGGATCGAAAGACCCGGTCCACCCCAACGATCACTGCAACATGGGCCAGTCGTCGAACGACACCTTCCCCACCGCCATGCACATCGCCACCGCGATGACGGCGCGGGACGTGACCCTGCCGGGACTGGAAAAGCTGCACGCGGCATTGCAGTCCAAGGTCGAGGCGTTCGACGGCATCATCAAGATCGGTCGCACCCACACGCAGGACGCCACCCCCCTGACGCTGAGCCAGGAATTTTCCGGCTATACCCACCAGGTCGCCATGGGCATCCAGCGGGTGAAGGACGCTTTGGGGCGCATCTATGAACTGGCGCAGGGCGGCACCGCCGTCGGCACCGGGCTGAACACGGCCAAGGGCTGGGACGTGGCCGTTGCGGGCCACATGGCCGACATCACCGGCCTGCCCTTCGTCACCGCGCCCAACAAGTTCGAGGCACTGGCCGCCCATGACGCGATGGTCGAGATGTCGGGCGCGCTGAAAACCGTCGCCGCCTCGCTCTTCAAAATCGCCAACGACATCCGCCTGCTGGGTTCCGGCCCGCGCTGCGGGCTGGGCGAGCTGATCCTGCCGGAAAACGAGCCCGGCTCGTCGATCATGCCGGGCAAGGTGAACCCCACCCAGTGCGAGGCGCTGACGCAGGTCTGCGCACACGTGATGGGCAACGACGCCGCCGTGGGTTTCGCCGGATCGCAGGGCCATTTCGAACTGAACGTCTACAAGCCGATGATGTCCTACAACGTGCTGCAATCCATGCAGCTTCTGGGCGACGCGGCGGTGGCGTTCACCGACAACCTCGTGGTCGGCCTGAAGGCCGACGAGGCGCGGATCGACAAGCTGATGCGCGAGTCGCTGATGCTGGTCACCGCCCTCGCCCCCGTGATCGGGTATGACAACGCCACGATCGTCGCCAAGACCGCGCACAAGAACAAGACCACGCTGAAGGAAGAGGCGATCGCGCTTGGTTTCGTCGACGAGGAAACCTTCGACCGCGTCGTGCGCCCGGAAAACATGGTCGGCCCCAAGTGAGCACCTCGCGCCCAAAGCGAGGCGCGCCTGCGAGGGCGCGATGAGCGGCACGCCGATCAACCTCAACCGCGCCCGCAAGGCGCGCGACAAGGTGAAAAAGCGCGCGCAAGCCGATGAGAACGCCGTGAAATTCGGTCGCACGAAAGCCGAAAAATCCAAGGATACGGCCGAGCGGGACAAGGCCACGCGCAAACTCGACCAGCATCGCCGCGACACATGAGCGCCCGCCCCGTCAAACGCTCCCTGACGCTGAAGGGGCACCGCACCTCGGTCTCTCTCGAAGACGCGTTCTGGCGCGAGTTTCGCAACATCGCAGATGAAAAAGGTATGCCGATCAACGCACTGGCAGCCGAAATCGATGCAGCACGTGATCTTGATACCGGGCTGGCCTCGGCCATTCGCCTCTACGTGCTGGACCATCTGCGCGCGCAGGTCGGCGACCGCCCGGACTGATCCCTATTGCCGCGCGCGGCTGCGCCAGCCACCCCGCCGCCGGGGCGCCGAGATCGTCTGCAAACCCGCCTCCAGCACCTCTGTCATCGGGTGACCCGCCGCGCCATAGGTTTTCAACAGCGCCTCGATCGCCGGTTTCTGCGGCACAGTGTCCGGCAGGCTCAGCGCCCAGTCGAGGAAGATGGACCGGCACTGATCCGCGCCGATCCCCTCGATCCGGTAGGCCTCGCGGATCAGGCCCTTGGGGTCTTCGATCATGTCACTGAGGCCCATTCCCGGCCCTTTCTGCGATCACGCGGTCGATCACCGCCGCCGCCGCACTGGACCGCGAAGCAAGCGCCGCGTCAAGCTGATCCCGGTCTGACTGCCCCGCGATCCGGACGATGAAAGCCTGCCCCCCCGCGCCAAGCTTGTCCGGATCCGACACGTCCGGCCCGATCAGCTGTTCCGCCATGCGCAGGCGCCAGCAGAGCGCATGGGCGTCCGTCAGCGCCTCCGCCTCCCGCTCCGTGATCCAGCCAAGCGCATGCGCGGCGGCGATCCCCTCGTCCACGTCGCCGTGAAACACGCCCGCGCACAGGCAGGCCGCCTGCGCGAAAAGCTCGATATCCTGCAGCCGTCCCTGCCCCAGCTTGCCTTCCCAGTCATCCAGCGTCCCGTGCGCCGCCGCGATCCGGTCGCGCATGTCGCGCAGGTCGGCCAGCACCGGCGCGGCCTCTCGCGGGATGGAAAGGTGGGTGTCGAGGAAGCCGCGCACATCCGCGCCGACCCCTGCATCGCCCGCCACGATGCGCGCCCGCGTCAGCGCCATGTGCTCCCAAGTCCAGGCCTGGTCCTGCTGGTAGTCCCGGAACGCCGTGAGCGACGTCGCAACCGGCCCCTGGTTGCCCGAGGGGCGCAGGCGCATGTCGACCTCGTAAAGCCGCCCTTCGGCGGTGGGCGCGGTCAGCGCGGTGACCAGCGCCTGCGTCAGCCGCGCGTAATAGGGCCGCACGGCCAGCGGGCGCGGGCCGTCGCTTTCGGTGGCATCGCCCGCGTCGTAGATCACGATGAGGTCAAGGTCGGACCGGGCGTGCAGACGCGCCGCGCCAAGCGATCCCATGCCCAGCAAGGCAACGCCCCGGCCCGGCGGGGTGCCGTGCTTGGCCGCGAAATGCGCGACGATCACGGGCCAGAGCGCGCGCATCACGGCCTCGGCCAGGTCGGCATAGTGGCGCGCGGCCTCCTCGGGTGGAACGATCCCGCGCAACAGGTGCACGCCGATGCGGAACTGCCAGTCCTTCCGCCACCGCCGCGCGGTATCGAGCTGCGCCTCGTAATCGCGCTCCTCCGCGAGTGCTGCCGCGAGCGCCTCGTGCATGGTCTCGACACCCGGCCACGGCGTGAAGAACTCGCCGGCGATCACCGCGTCGAATACCTCCGCATGGCGCGACAGGTAGCCTGCCAGTTCCGGCCCGACCGACACGATTTCCACAAGCAAGTCAATAAGTTGCGGATTGGCGTCGAACAGCGAGAAAAGCTGCACCCCCGCCGGCAGCCCGGACAGGAAGCGATCGAAGGCGGCGCGCGCCTCGTCGGGGCGGTCGGCGGTGGCGAGGCGGGCCAGGATGCCCGGTTGCAGACGGCGAAAGATCTGCGCCGCCCGGTCCGACCTGAGGGCGGGATAGCGCAGCCAGCTTTCATCGGCGACGGCGGGCGCCACCGGCGCCGGATCCGATGGCAGGCGCCCGGCATCGCGGTCGAAGAAGCGGTCGGTGATCTCGTTCACCTCTTCCAGCGCCTCCGACAGGTGCCGTTCCAGCGCCGCGCGGTCCATGTCCATGAAGGCCGCCAGCCGTTCGAACCCCGCCGCGTCGCGCGGCAGGTCGTGGGTCTGCGCGTCGCGCAGCATCTGCACCCGGTGCTCGGCCTCGCGCAGCGTGCGGTAGTGCCGGGCGAGCGCACCCGCGGCATCCGCATCGACCCACCCCTTGCGCGTCAGGCGCTCCAGCCCCTCGGCCGTGCCGCGCAGGCGCAGCGACGGATCGCGCCCCCCGGCGATGATCTGCCGGGTCTGGGTGAAGAACTCGATCTCGCGGATACCGCCGCGCCCCAGTTTCAGGTTGTGACCCGGCAGGGTGATCGGCCCGTGCAGCCCCTTGTGTTCGCGGATGGCGAGGCGCATGTCGTGGGCGTCGCGCACCGCCGCGAAATCGAGATGCCGGCGCCAGATGAAGGGCCGCAAATCGGCGATGAACCTGTCCCCCGCCTCCATGTCCCCGGCACACGGCCGCGCCTTGACCCACGCCGCGCGTTCCCATGTGCGCCCGTGGGTCTCGTAATAGGTCTCTGCCGCGGACATCGCGATGCAGACCGGCGTCGCGCCCGCATCGGGCCGCAGGCGCAGATCGGTGCGAAAGACATATCCCTCGTCGGTGACGTCGTTCAGCCAGCCGGTCATGCGCCGGATCACGCGGGCAAGGCCCGAGCGCGCCTCGGCCACCTCGGCCGGGCCAAAGCCGCGATCGTCGAACAGGCAGATGAGGTCGATGTCAGAGGAATAGTTCAACTCGAACGCGCCCATCTTGCCCATCGCGAAGATCGTGGGCATCGGCGGGGCACCGCGCGCCCGCGCCATCGCCGCGCCAAGTGCCACGGAACAGGCGGTATCGGCAAGTTCGGTCAGGGCATGGGTGATGTCCGCCAGCGGCCAGAGGCCACCCAGATCCGCCAGCGCCGTCAGCAGCGCCGCCCGGCGCTTGGCGGTGCGCAGGGGGCTGGACGGGTCGGCCTCGGGCGGCAGGTCGCGCAATACGGCCAGTTCGGCATCGAACGCGGCGCGCGGATCGGGCGCGGCGGTTTCCAGCCAGTCTCCCTCCGCCGCGACAAGCTGCGCGATATAAGGCGCGCATCCCGCCGCGCCCGCGACAAGATCGGCCAGCGGGGCATCGGCCCATGGCACGGCGGCGCGTGCCTCTGCACCACGGTCGGCATTGTAGGGGCGCGGGCAGCGCGTCACGGGGGCAAGCGCGGTCATGCGTCCAGCGTGTGGCGCGCGGCCAGCGGCGTCAATGGCTTGACCTTGCGCGCCGTCCCTTGGACGGTTCCCGCGACAGGCGAGCAACAGGCAAGGCGGCCCACGGCATGAGCAAGAGTTTGAAACGCGTGCGCGCGGCACTGCAGGCCGAAGGGCTCGCGCCCGAGATCGTGGAACTGGTCAATGCGCGTACCGCGCAGGAGGCCGCCGACGGGGTCGGATGCATGCTCGACCAGATCGCCAAGTCGATCATCTTTCGCGGGGAGACGAGCGGCACCGCCGTACTGTTCCTGACGGCGGGCGGTAACCGGGTGGACGCGGCCAAGGCCTCGGCCATTGCGGGTGAGGCGCTTGGCAAGGCCGACGCCGCGCTGATCCGGGCGCAGACGGGTTTTGCCATCGGCGGGGTCGCCCCGGTCGGTCACCTCTCCCCGATCCGCGCCTTCTGGGATCCGCGCTTGTCGGAGTTCGACGTAATCTGGGCGGCAGCCGGCACACCGCGCCACGTTTTCGCGGTCTCCCCGGCGGTTCTGCTGCGAATTTCCGGTGCGCAAATATCTGAATTCACGTCATAAAACCGATTAATGTAAAAAACCTTCACATAACCCCTTGTCAGACCCGACCCCGCCCCCCATCTTCAGTGATGTGAAAGGCATTTACATTGCCCGCCACAGTAACCTGACATTGAACATGGAGACCCACATGACCTCGCTCGCCCCCACGGCTTCCCCCACCACCCACCGGATGGGATGGTTTGCCCGGTCCGAGGCCTGGCTGGACGAGAAAGGCAAAGGCGCCTGGATCGCGGCCATGGTTCTTGGCTTCATCTTCTTCTGGCCTACCGGCCTCGCCCTTCTGTTCTACATGATCTGGAGCAAACGCATGTTTTCCAAAGGCTGTTCGCGGTCATCCTATCGCTCGGCGCGGTACGCGATGACGAAAACCACCGGCAACACGGCGTTCGACGCCTACAAGGAAGAAACGCTGCGCCGCCTGCAGGACGAGCAGGAGAATTTCGAGGCCTTCCTCGAACGCCTGCGCGCCGCCAAGGACAAGGCCGAGTTCGACCAGTTCATGGACGAACGCGAAGAGGCCACCAAGAAACACGACGAAGAGGCATAATCCGCCCGTCGTCCCCTCCGCGCCCGGCCTGTCCGGGCGTGGACACACGTTTTCAGCAGGGAATTTCCAAGATGACCCACACCCCGGATACCTCCGCCGCCCCGGCAACCGCGCCCCGCATGAACGGCTTTGTCCTGATCGTGACGATGGGCATGTACGCGGGATTTGCCATCCCCGTATCGATCATCGCGATGGACCAGTCGTTCTACGTCGGCATCGTGCTGGCCGCGTTCCTTGCATGGCAATGGGGCAACCTGCCCCGGATGCTGATGGGTGCGCCCGCGCAGATGCCGTGGTCGTCCATCGCCCCGCAGACACCGTCACCGGCAGAGCGTCCGTCGGGCAATGCCAGCTTCGACGCCTACCGCGCCGAGCTTCTGGACCGGCTGGAGCATGAACAGGAGCGGTTCGACGGTTTCCTCGACCGTCTGCGCGCGGCCAAGGACCAGGGCGAGTTCGACCAGTTCATGGATGATCGCGCCGAAACCGTGCGCCAGGCCAATCCCGCTCCGATCCTTCCGGCGCGGGCCTGACCCCTCCCCCACCCTTCACAGGCTTACACGATGAGCTATACCTCCCACTCTCCCGATCCCCTCGCGCAACCGGATTTCTATGACAGCGTGCCGACCAAGCGGTTCTTCGCGTGGCTGGTGGACGTGGCGATCATCACGCTTGTCTGTCTTGTCCTGACGCCCTTCACCGGGTTCCTGAGCCTGCTTGTCTGGGCGCCCTTCTGGTTCCTCGTCAGCTTCCTCTACCGGTGGGGCACGCTGGCCGGAGGCTCGGCCACCTGGGGCATGCGGCTGATGGCGGTGGAGATGCGCGATGCCGACGACCGGGCGTTCAGCGCCGGCACCGCCTTTGCCCACACGCTGGGCTACACGGTGTCCATCGCGATCCCGGTGCTGCAGGTGATCTCGATCATCCTGATGCTGACCTCGGCGCGTGGACAGGGCCTGACCGACCATGTCCTGGGCACGGTTGCGATCAACCGCCGATTGCGCCGGGGGCTGTAACCCTGCGACCATTCGGGGGTTGGCGCGGCGCGGCGGGATTGCTAGGCTTTTGAGACAAGCTTGACCGGACCCGCATGCGCCACACTCTTCCCATCGCCCCGCAGTTCTACGTGACTGCGCCGCAACCTTGCCCGTATCTGGAGGGCCGGATGGAGCGCAAGCTGTTCACGGCGCTGCAGGGCGAAAGCGCGAAGAAGCTGAACGATTCCCTGTCGAAACAGGGGTTTCGCAGGTCCCAGAACGTCCTTTACCGCCCCTCCTGCGCCGATTGCGCGGCCTGCCTGTCGGCGCGGATCGACGTGTCGAAATTCTCGCTCTCGCGCAGCCAGAAGCGCATCCTGCGCCGCAACGACGCCCTTGAACGCCGCGCCACCAGCCCGTGGGCGACCGAAGAGCAGTATGACCTCTTCCGCACCTACCTCGACAGCCGGCACGCCGATGGCGGCATGGCGGACATGGACGTGTTCGAATTCGCCGCGATGATCGAGGAGACGCCGGTGCGCTCCCGCATCGTGGAATACGTGGACAAGGGCAGCAACGAGTTGATCGGGGCCTGCCTGACCGATGTGCTCGATGACGGGCTGTCGATGGTCTATTCCTTCTACAACCCCGACATGGTGAAGAATTCGCTGGGCACCTACATGGTGCTCGACCATGTCGACATCGCGCGCGAGGCGGGATTGCCTTACGTCTACCTTGGCTACTGGGTGCCCGGATCGGACAAGATGGGGTACAAGGCGCGCTTTTCGGGGCTCGAGGTCTATGCCGGGAACCGCTGGCAGGCGCTGACCGATCCGCACGAGTTCGATGCGCGCCGCCACCCGCTGTCGAACGACCCGATTGCCGAGCAGGTGGCCAACATCTCCCTGCCCGGTTCGGAACCGGCGCGCGGAACCGAGTGAGCCAACACCTTCACGCCATCGCCATCCTCGTGCCGGACTACGATGCCGGGATCGCGTTCTACGTGGGCAAGGCCGGGTTCGACCTGCTGGAAGACACCGACATGGGCGGCGGCAAGCGCTGGGTGCTGGTGCGCCCGCCGGGTGGGGAGACCGCGCTGCTTCTGGCGAGGGCCGTGGGCGAGCAGGCGCGCGGGATCGGCGACCAGTTCGCGGGCCGCGTGGGCCTGTTCCTGCACACCGACGACTTCGCGGGCGACCACGCCCGCATGCGCGCCGCCGGGATCACGTTCGAGGAAGAGCCGCGCCACGAACCCTATGGCACCGTCGCCGTCTGGCGCGACCCGTGGGGCACACGGTGGGACCTGCTGCAACTGGCGCGTCCCTAATCCTCGGGCAGGTATTCGAGGATGTCACCCGGCTGGCAGTCGAGGGCGGCGCAGATCTTTTCCAGCGTCTCGAACCGCACGCCTTTGACCTTGCCCGATTTCAGCAGGCTGACATTCGCCTCCGTCAGGCCGATCCGTTCGGCCAGCTCCTTGGACCGCATCTTGCGACGGGCCAGCATGACGTCGAGTGTTACGTTAATTGCCATGCGTAAACCTCAGACAAAGCTGCGATTTTCGGCGTCGACCCGCGCGGCTTCTGCCAACACGTGGCCGAAACAGACGACGATCAGGCCGGACAGGATCGTGTGCAGGTCGAAGGCCTGGAACGACAGCGACACGCGCCCCTGCCCGCCGATCCCCGCAAGCACGGTCAGCGCGCCCGTGCCCAGCACCTCGGCCAGCATCCCGGCAGGTGCCAGCGCCACCATCAGCCAGCCGATCCGCCGCACCCCGCGCGCCGCGTCCAGATCGAAGATCCGCCCGCGCGCCATGCCCGCGAACAGCCGCGCCCCGAGGATGAAGAGCCACAGCGCCAGCCCCGACGGCGCGAGGATCAACGCCGCGCCGATCGCGCGTTGCGGCAGGCTCAGAGGCGTGACCTCTCCGGCGACGCCGAACACAGCGGCGATGTCGAAACCGAAACGCGGGACGGCCACGGTGACAAGCACGAACAGCATGGCGAGCACGACGCCAAGCGCCGCGACGGTGCACCCGATCGAGGCGATGCGCGCGAAACGCTGCGCGGGGTTGGCTGGGGTTTGCATCGGGACCTCCAAAATCACGTTACAGAAATTGATTATTGCAAAACAATAATTTTTGCAAGTAAGGAAATAGGTATTCGATTCCTCGGAAAGGATGCCTGACATGATGAAAACCCTGCCTGCCGTGGCGCGCGCCACGGCCCGATCCCTTGCGGCCTGCGCCGCGCTCGCCGCCTGCGACACGACACCCGTCAAAAGCGCCCTGGCGCTGGCAAAGGTCGATCCGCTGACGACGCGCGCCGATGCCCTGCAGCTTGCCGTTGCCGTGCCCGACACGGTGCGCCTGCGCGAAAACCGGCTGCCGATGACGGCGACGCTGGCCTATCGCGACGGGCGACCGGGCAGCGTGCACCGGTTCGACCTTGTCCCCGTCAAGGCCGGCGCGCCGGGGCTTGGCGACGCGCCCGGAGAGGTCACCGTGTTCGCGCTGGACGGCGCCGAGGCGCAGGCGCGCTTCACCGCCTTCCAGTCCGAAGTGCGGGCGGCGGAGTCGGCGGGGCTGAAAGGTTCGGGCGCGCTCAGCACCGATCCGCCCCTTTGCCGGACCACGACTGACCTGCCGCCGACGCTGCCGGTGATCGTCTACATCAAGACGGCGGAGCTTGCGCGGTTCGTGCCGCTGAACCGACCCCTCGACACCCTGCAGGATGCCCGGCGCGCAGGCGCGGATGCCGCGATCATCGACGCCGCCCTGCCCCGCTGCACATGAAAAAGGCCGCGTCCCTTGCGGGGCGCGGCCGTCTGTCCGGGTATGCCCGTTAGGATCAGGCTTCGTCTTCCATCTCTTCGATGGCTTTCTGAAGCTCGCCCTTGGACACTTCCTTTTCGGTCACCTGCGCCAGTTCGGCGATGTAGTCGATGACCTTGTCCTCGAAGATCGGCGCGCGCAGTTGCTGCTGCATCTGCGGGTTCTGCTGCACGAATTCGAAGAACTGGCGTTCCTGTCCGGGATACTGGCGCGCCTGCGCCATCACCGCCTGGCTCATCTCGGCATCCGACACCTCGACCTCGGCCTTCTGGCCGATCTCTGCCAGCAAAAGACCCAGACGCACGCGGCGTTCGGCCAGCTGGCGATGCTCGTCCGTCGGCTCGATCTTGTCGTGGTCGTGGCCCTCAACATCGGGGTTCTCGTCATGCCACAGCTGGTGCGCGATCTGGTCGGCCTCGGCATCCACCAGCGACGGCGGAAGCTCGAACGACACCAGCTTGTCCAGCTCGTCCAGCAAGCCACGCTTCATGACCTGCCGCGCGGCACCGGCGTATTCGGCTTCCAGGCGCTCCGCGATCTGGCCTTTCAGCGCGGCGAGGTCCTCAGCACCGAATTTCTGCGCCAGCTCGTCGTTGATTTCCGCCGCGGCGGGGGCTTTCACCTCTTTCACCGTGCAGGTGAAGACCGCTTCCTTACCGGCCAGATGCTCGGCCTGGTACTGTTCGGGGAAGGTCACGGTGACCTCTTTCTCCTCACCGGCCTTCACGCCGACCAGCTGCTCTTCGAAGCCGGGGATGAAGGAGTTGGAGCCCAGAACCAGCGGGTAATCCTCGGCCGAGCCGCCTTCGAACGCCTCGCCATCGACGCGGCCGACGAAATCCATCACGACCTGGTCGCCGTCTTTCGCCTTGGAGCCCTTCTTGCGCGGCTCGAAGTTCTGCGCGGTCTCTGCCAGGTTGCCCAGCGCCTCGTCGACGGACGCGTCGTCCGCCTTGGCGACCAGACGCTCCAGCTTGACCGATTTCAGGTCGACGTCGGGAATTTCGGGCAGCGCCTCGTAGGACATCTCGACGGTGACGTCGTCGCCCTCTTTCCATTCCTCGCCGTTCTGCATCTCCACCTTGGGCTGCAGCGCGGGCTTGTCGCCGGATTCCTCGAAATGCGCGGACATCGCGCCGTCGATGGTCTCCTGCATCGCTTCGCCCAGCACGCGGGGGCCGAACTGCTTCTTCAGCAGCGCCATCGGCACCTTGCCCTTGCGGAAGCCCTTCATTTCGACTTCGGGCTGCGCCTCGGCCAGCTTGGCGTTCACCTTGTCTTCCAGCTCGGCGGCGGTCAGGGTGATGGTATAGGCGCGTTTGAGGCCTTCGTTCAGCGTCTCGGTGACCTGCATTGTCGCTCCCACATAGCAGAAAGAGGCCCCACGCTGGAGCCCCGGTCAAAATCTGCGCCTTACTAGTGGCCGCCGGGTGCGGGTTCAAGGCGAAAGTTGCGCGTTCAGCGGGCCCATGCAGGGCGCGAAAGCCGTGCAAGGCACGCAATCATTGACATGTCACATGACACAAAATACCGTTAAGGTTGTGGTCGAAAGGTTCGGACACGTCTGTTTTGAAATCGTTTCACCCGGTGCGCGGCCCCACCGCCCCTCACCGCCCGTTCATTGCCCGTCGCGAGCCTTCCCTTCCGCGCAACGCAACTTTGAACAGCGAGTCATTTCATGCACCCCTCTCTCCACCGTCTTGCCGCCGCCAGCGCCTGCCTGATCGGCGCCTCCACCCTTGCACAGGCCGACGGGCACCTGCCCGACTGGGTCACGATGAGCGACCGCGAATTCGCCGAGGCGCATGTCGACATGGCGTTCTCTGACGACCTCGAAGCGCAAAGCGCCGTGGCGTGGATGCTCTTTGCCCGCGCCAACCAGCAGGTCGACACCGCGACCGGGCAGATTTCGGCGTGGCACACGTGGCCGACGGATGCCGATACCTTCCCGGCACCGGGCGGGACCGCCTCTTGCGCGGTCACACCGGTGATGCGCGACATTCCCGCTTTCGTGAAGTCCAAGAAGGTGCTGGCGGGCAAGGCCGACGCGCAGGCCAGTGCCGCCAAGGGCGGAGAGGAGGTCACCCGCAGCCCCGAAGGGTGCGAATACCTCGTGAACAAGGGGCTCAACACAAAGGCGGGCGTGGCCGGGTATTTCCAGGACCCCGACGCCTTCGTCGACATGCCGATCGGCGCGGTCGAGATCAAGGCACGCTGGGCCGAACCGGGCACCCCCACGACCGAGGGCGCCTATTCCTACCGCGGCGCCTCGGGTGAATACGCGCTGGTGGGGCTGCACCTGATGGTCAAGATGGCCCCGACGCCGCGCGACATGTATACCTCGGAACAGCCAAGCTGGTTCTGGACGACGTTCGAGTTCGGCAAGAATCCGGGCCTCGCCAACGTCCGGTCCCTCGTCACCTACAACGACGCGCTGCCGCAGGATGCCGCGCTGGAGTTGCTGAACGAGGCGGGGCTGGATGTGGACACCTTCGGCCTCTATTCGCCCAACGGCACGCAGATCCGGTTCTCGGACAACGACGGCAAGACCGGCATCGTGCTGGGCCATTCGATGATGGAGGATTTCGCGGGCGTGAACATCAACATGAAGGATCCCGGCCCCTTCCCGGCGGACTGGACGATGTTCAACTCGTCCTGCCATGCCTGCCACGCAACGGCCGCCTATGACACCGCCAATGCCAGCTTCACCCAGATGCCGCTGGTCGTGGGCCGCCTGCCGAAGTCCGAGATGGACATCCTCGCCACGCACAAGCCGCTGGATTTCATGTGGCCGATCGCCTTCCAGGCGAAGTGACGGGTCAGCTTTCCGCCCGGGCCAGCGGTCCGGGCGTTTCCCGGATGGGCAGGTGCAAGAGGGTCGCCAGAAGGCCCAGCGCGATGGCCGTCCACCACATCGCGTCATAGCTGCCCGTCGCATCGTAAAGCCGCCCGCCCAGCCATGCGCCGACGAAGCTGCCGGTCTGGTGTGACAGGAAGACGAGGCCCGCAAGCGTCGACAGGAAGCGCAGCCCTTGGGTCTTGGCCACCAGCCCGGTGGTCAGGGGCACGGTCGCCAGCCACAAAAGCCCCATGACGGACGAGAAGATGACCACGCTGGCAAAGCTGATGGGCAGCAGGATGAAGGCCGTGATGACGACCGCGCGGCCGGCATAGATGCCCGCCAGCACATTTTTCGACGACAGGTGCTGGCCCGACCATCCGGCTCCGAACGAGCCGACGATGTTGAACAGCCCCAGAAGCGCAAGCGATATTCCTCCTATCGCCACCCCGAGGCCCTCGTCCTGCAGGTAGGCCGGCAGGTGGGTCTGGATGAAGGCGACGTGGAAACCACAGACGAAAAACCCGAAGAACAACAGCACGTAAGAGCGGTCGCTGAACGCCATGCGCACCGCGTCCCCCACCCCGCCGCTGGAGGCCGACGCCGTCGGCGCAGACACGCGGGCGATGAAGATTACCGCCGGAAGGATCAGCAGGAACGAGGCGGCGATGATCAGGATCGCGGCCTGCCACCCGAACACCGACATCAGGCCAACCGACAGGGGCGCGCCAAGAAGCATGCCGGTGGACGCGGCGGCGGTTCCAAGTCCCATGACGAACGGGCGTCTTTCCGGGGCGACGATCTTGCCCAGTGCGACGATGACAACCGGGAAGCTCGACGCGCCGGTGCCGATGCCGACGATCACACCGGACGCGACAAAGACTTCAGGGCTTTCGGTGACCCCCCGGATCCAAAACCCCAGCGCCGCCATGAGCGCACCGAAGGCCAGCACCCGGCCCGTGCCGCGCCGGTCTGCCACGATACCCGCGAAGGGTTGCGTCAGGCCCCAGCACAGAAGCTGAACCGCGATGGACAGCGAAAAGACCTCCCGCGACCAGCCCAGCGCCTCGGACATCGGGCGCAGGAAGACGCCGAAGGCGGCGACCATGCCGAACCCCACCAGCGCGATGAAACAGCCCGCGATGATGGCGGCATTGATTGCAGAGGACGACAGGCGTGTCATGTAATCGGCTCCGGAACGATCCGGGCCACGCTGACATGCACACGGTCGTTGCACCAGCCGAAAGTGTGAAATGACGGGCCTCCGACCACGCGGGGCGGAGGCCCTTCTTCAGGTCACGCCGAGAGCAGGACGCGTGCCTGGTGTGCGTTGAGTGTCGCGCGGGCGGCAGGATAGACCTGCGCCGGTTGCCCGTCCGACAGTTCGGGGAACAGGGCGAGGATCTCGTCCCGCGCCTCGGTCCCGATGGCGCCCAGCGTCAGGTCGCCCGGCTGGAAGCTTTCGGTCCAGCAACCGTCCGACATGACGACCTCGTGGGTGTCGAACATGAAGTGGATGTAGGTCACCGCCTCGACATCGACCTCGTCGACACCGTCCAGCAGCGTCAGGTGGCGTGCGGCGACCAGCACCTCGTCCTCGCCGAACCACAGCTCGGTCATGGCGCTGCCGATCAGCACGCGGTGCTGCGGGGAGACCAGCATGTCCCGTTCCGGAACGCCCATGCCCAGCGCGCCCGCGCGGATGCGGATCGGCTTGAGCCCCTTGTTCTGCGCCAGCATCGCGGCGTCCACGTCGCGCGCGCCGGCCCAGACCACCGCCTGGTAGCCGTGATCGCGCGTCAGCACCCGCGTGCCCGGCGCGATGTCCTCGACCGGCATCTCGCCCCGGTCGGTCTTGACCAGCGTGCCCGGCGTGAAGCACGGCACGTAATTGATGGTCTCGATTTCCGAGAAGGTGACGACCTCGCCCGTGTCGTAATAGGTGATCGTCCCGCTCTCGTTGTCGAGAGAGGTATAGACGATCTCGGCCGGGCCGGTGATGTTCAGCGTGTCGCCGACCGTCTCGCCCGTCTCGCCGCCGACGATGGTGAGGTTCGTACCGTCCAGGTCGGCGGGCGTGAGGTTGAAGACGTCGTCGCCGTCGCCGCCCGTGGCGATGTCGCCGGAGCCCACGTTCAGCGTGTCGGCACCGGCACCGCCCACCAGCGAATCCGCGCCCGCGCCGCCGGTCAGGACGTCCGCGCCGCCGCCACCGACAAGGGTATCGGCCCCGGCACCGCCAACAAGGCTGTCCGCGCCCTCGCCGCCCGCAAGGCTGTCGTCGCCCGAGCCGCCGATCAGCGTGTCGGCACCCGCGCCGCCATCGACATCGACGCCCAGCGTGTCGAGCGTCGCATCGACGCTGTCGTCGCCCGCGCCCATGCGCAGGGCCTCGATTTCCGAGAAGACCGCGCTGTCGGTACCCGTGACCATCGTGCCGGCTTCGTCGCCGGTATAGGTGACCGTCGTGGCCGAGGTTGCGGTGGCGTCGATCGTGTCGGCGTCAAGGCCGGTCTCGCCACCGATGATGGTGTCCTGGCCGTAACCGTCCGCCACCGCGATGACGTCGGCATCCGCGCCACCGTCAAGGGTGTCGAGGCCCGCACCACCGACGAGGCTGTCGCCGCCGCTGCCGCCGACAAGGCTGTCGGCACCCGCGCCACCCACAAGCGTGTCATCGCCCATGTTGCCGAAAAGCGTGTCGTCGCCCTCGCCGCCCGCGATGCTGTCATTGGTATCGGCATCGTCGATGACGACGGTCTGGTTGCCGCCCAGCGCCAGCCTGATGTCAGTGCCCGACGTGTCGCGGATGATGAAGTTGTCACCTGTCAGCGCCGGAGCAGAGCCCGACCCGCCCGCGTTCACGCTCGAAACGAAGACCGGTGTCCCGGTGGCGTCGATCTGCCAGATCTCCAGCACCTCGGCCGTCTGGTTCGACAGGACGAAGGTCGTCGCGGTGCCGGTTCCGGCAGAGGCATGCTCGGCCGGGTCGATGGTGACGCCGTCGCCGAGGACAAGGTCGTTGTCCGCACCGGCAAGCACGGTGTCGCTGCCCGCGCCAGCCTCGATGATGTCCTGGTCGGCGGTCTGGCCCGCGAATTGCGCGTCGTTCGCATCGACGCGGTCGCCGTCGGGATCGCCAAGATAGGCCGTGTCGATCAGGTCGGAGGCCGCGGTGCCCGACACGATCCCGTCGGTTCCAAGCGGGATGCCCATGGCGTTCAGCGCCAGCGGATCGGTGACCGAGGCGGGCGCGATGCCCGCAAGCGTGACGCTTTCGCCGTTCGGGAAGGTCAGGACCGCGTTACCGAGGCCGTCGTCGGTGACGGTGACGTCGTTGGTGTTGACCGGGTTGCCGAGGTTGTCGTTCAGCGCCGTGACGTCGAACTGGTCCAGCCCGGTGAAGGTGCCGTCGCCATTGTCGATGGGACCTTCGAAATCGGCGACCGTGTCGTTGCCCGACCCGTCCTGCAGCACCACCGTGTCCACCGCGCCATCGGCGGGGCCCACGTTGATCATGTCGTCGCCGGTGCCGCCGTCGACGGTATCCGCGCCCGACCCGGTGACAAGGCTGTCATTGCCCGCCCCGCCCGACACGCTGTCGGCGCCGATGCCCGAGAAGACGGTGTCGTCACCGCCACCCGCGATCACGGTGTCCGACCCGGCGCCCATGATCAGCGTCTCGTTCCCGGCCGACCCAGTCACGCTGTCATTGCCCGACCCGGCGGTGACCTGTTCGATTTCCGAGAAGGTGGTGGTCGCGGTGCCGTCGGTGATGGTCCCGGCCTCGGGGCCGGTGAAGTCGATGGTCAGGTCCGCGGTCTGGGACGAGGCGTCGATCACGTCGCCGGTGGTGTCCTCTGCCGCCTCGCCGCCGACGATCGTGTCGTTCTGCAGCGTCTGGTCGAGCGCGATGGTGTCGTCGCCCGCGCCTGCGTCGATGCTGTCATCGGCAAGGCCGCTGTCGATGACGTCGTCGCCCGCGCCCGCGAGGATCGTGTCGACGTTGTCGCCCGACCCGTTAACGTTGTCGTTGGCATCGACCCGGTCGCCGTCCGGATCGTCGGTATAGGCGGTGTTGATCGTGTCGTTGCCCGCGGTGCCCGACACGATGCCGTCCGACAGCGGGATGCCGATGGCGTTCAGCGCCACGGCGTTGTTCTGCACGTCCGCAACCGGCAGGCCGAAGAGCGTGATCGACTCGCCGCCCGGGAAGGACAGGACCGCGTTGCCGGTGCCGTCATCGGTCACCACGACGTTCGAGGTCGTGACCGGGATGCCGCTGAGGTTGTTCAGCGCCGACACGTCCAGCTGGTCGAGCCCCGTCCAAGTGCCGTCGCCATTGTCGACCGGACCCTGGAAAGCATAGACGGTGTCGTCGCCCGACCCGTCCGCCAGCGCGATCGTGTCATTGCCCGCGCCGAGGACGATGTTCTCAATTTCTGCAAAATTAGCTGTATCGGTGCCGCTGGTAACGATGCCCGCCTCGGGGTCAAAGGCCGTCAGGTCGACGGTTACGCCGGTGGTGGTGCCGGACAGGTCCAGCGTGTCGCCCACCAGTTCGCCGGTCTCGCCGCCGATGATGGTGTCCGCGCCGAACCCGTCGGTCAGCACGATGGTGTCGTCGCCGCCCTCGCCGAGGATGCTGTCCGGCCCGGTGCCGCCATCCAGCAGGTCAGCGCCGTCACCGCCCAGAAGCGTATCGCTTTCGCTGCCGCCGAAGATCGTGTCGTCACCCGTGCCGCCCAACAGGCTGTCGGCCCCGGCATCGCCCGAGATGAAGTCGTCCTCGATCCCGCCGTCGATCGTGTCGGCATCGTTGCCGCCGTAAAGCGTGTCGTTGAAGGCGCCGCCGAAGATGCTGTCGGTGCCCGCCCCGCCGAGGATGCTGTCGCCCGACAGGCCGCCCGACAGGGTGTCGTTGCCGAGGCCACCGATGATGGTGTCGGAATCCTCGCCGCCGAAGACACTGTCATTGCCGTCCCCGGCATCGACATAGTCGGACCCGATGCCGGCATCGATAATGTCGGCGCCGTCACCCCCAAGTATCGAATCGTTGCCGGCCCCACCGAGGATGTTGTCGTTGCCCAACCCGCCGGACAGCGTGTCGGCATTGTCGCCGCCGTCGATCGTGTCGTTTCCGATGCCGCCAACGATGCTGTCCAACCCGGCCCCGCCGACTAGGCTGTCGTCGCCCGCTTCGCCGAAGATCGTGTCATTGCCCGCGCCGCCATCGATCGTGTCGGACCCGGCCAGACCGGCGGCATCGCCGCTTGTCCCGAAAAGGCCACCGTCATTGCCACCGACGATGTAGTCGTTACCCAAACCGCCCGAGATCGAATCCGCGCCCGCGCCACCGGCAATCGAATCGTTACCGGCCTCGCCGAAGATCGTGTCGTTGCCGAGTTCGCCAAGGACAGTGTCGTTGCCACCGCCCGCGGTGATCAGGTCGGCGTCGCCGCCGGTCTGGTTGTCGCCCGCATCGACCATGTCGCCCTGCGGGTCGCCGACATAGGTCCCGTCGATCAACTCGCCCGCGGCGGTGCCTTCGACGATGTAGTTGGGCGCGGGAATACCCATCGCGACCAGCGCGGCCGGGTCCGTCACGTCCGCCGGGGCCACGCCGCGCAGGGTCAGCGATTCACCGTTCGGGAAGGTCAGGACGGCGTTGCCGCCGCCATCGTCCGACACCACAACGTCATCGGTGTTGACCAGCGCGCCGTTGGCATCGTGCAGGTTCGAGACGTCGACCTGGTCGGTGCCGGCATAGACGCCGGGCGAGACCTCGATCGGGGCCTCGAAATTCATGATCGAATCCGCGCCATCGCCGTCGGACAGGACAACCACGTCCACTTCGGCGTCGTTCGCGCCAAGGTCAAAGATGTCGTCGCCCGCGCCGCCTTCGACGGTGTCGGCGCCCGCACCCGTGGCAATGCTGTCATTGCCGTCCGAGCCGATGACGCTGTCACTGCCCGCGCCCAGCGTCACCGTCTCGATTTCCGAGAAGGTGGCGGTGCTGGTGCCGTCGCTCAGCGTGCCGGATTCGGGATCCGCGCCCGACAGGTCGAGCGTCGTACCAACCGTCAGGCCCGAGGCGTCGATGGCGTCGAAATCAAGCCCGGTCTCGCCACCGGTGATCAGGTCGTTGCCGAATGCGTCGCCGATGACGAACGTGTCGTTGTCCGCGCCGCCTTCCAGCGTGTCCGCCCCGGCGCCGCCGAGGAGCGAATCCGCGCCGGCATCGCCCATCAGCGAGTCCGCGCCCGCGCCGCCGAGAATGGTGTCGTCGCCGGTGCCGCCCGACACGGTGTCGTCGCCCGCCCCGGCATCGACGCGGTCGGCGCCGCCGCCGGCCTCGATGGAATCCGCGTTCGATCCGACAACCTCGCCATGGGTGCCCAGCGCATCGCTGCCATCGACCGCGGTCCCGTCATGGTCGACATAGCCCGCGCCGATCACCTCGCCCGCATCGGTACCGGACACGATGTTGTCGTTGGCGTTCAGCTGTTCGATGTTCTCGAACTGCATGGTCGTGCCGTCGGCGAAAGTCACGATGCCGTTCTCGGTCGGGCCGGTGACCGGGTTGCCCGCGTCGTCGAAATACTGGATCGCGGCGACGTTGGTCAGGTTCAGAACGTCGATATCGCCGTTCAGCGGGTCCTCGCCGCCATCGACGCGGTCGCCCGCATCGGCGGTGATCGTGTCGCTGCCCGTCCCGCCAAGGACCACGTCGCCCTGCGTCGCGGCCAGTTCGGCCGGGGTATAGGCACCGTCCCAGATCTCGAAATGGCCGATCGTGCCGTCCATGAATTCCTGCACGCCGACGTCGGTCGCGTCGCCCGAAACGGTCTGGCCCGCGCCCAGCGTCCACGGCTCGGCATTGCCTTGCAGCGTCACCGGGGCAGCCACGGTGCCGACCGAGGCGCCGTTCAGGAACATCTCGATCTGGCCGGTCGCGTTGTCGAACGAGACGTGGATCGAGTAGTCGACGCCGGTCTGGATCGTGCCCGGCGCGGTGGTGATGTTGTAGCTTGCCGTGTCCGACTGCCAGCGCAGGTCCAGCGTTCCGTCGGCCAGCGTTTCGATGGTGAAGTGGCCGCCACCGTCAAAGCCCGAAGAGTCGCGCGACAGGATGCCGGTGGTACCGGTCAGCGTGTCGAGCGTGAAATCGACCCGGACGGTTGCGCTCGTCAGGTCATAGGCGGTGTCGTGCGGGATGCGGACATAGTCGCCCGCCCCGTCGAGCGCGATGCCGCCCGCGCCATCGGGCGTCGCGCCACCGACGAGCTGCGCGTCGTTGTCGAGCACCGCCTGGTCATCCAGCGGATCGGCATTGTCGAATTCCCACAGACCGACAAGCGTCGGCGTGGGCGTGACCCCGGCACCGCCGCTCAGGCCGTTATCGGCCGCGTCGATGATGTCGTCACCCGCGCCGCCGTCCAGCGTGTCGGACCCGACGCCGCCATCGACCGTGTCGGCGCCCGCCCCGGCCTGTACGAAATCGTCGCCGCCGCCCGCGGTGATCGAATCCGCGTCGGACCCGATAACCTCGCCATGGGTGCCAAGCGCGTCGCCCGCGTCGACCGTGGTGCCGTCGGCATCGGTATAGCCCGCGATGATCGCCTCGCCCGCGTCGGTGCCGGACACGATGTTGTCCGGGACCACGGGGTTGCCGTTGATCACGAAGTTCTCGATCTCGGTGAAGACCGCGGTGGTGCCGTCGTTGAAGGTGACGACGCCGTCATAACCGTTGCCGTTGGAGTCGACGCCGGTGATGTTGAAAGACTGGACGTTGTTGGCGATCAGCGTGTCGTTGTCGACGCCGGTCGTGACCGCGCTGCCGCCATCGACCGTGTCGTTGCCGCCCGCGGTGATCGTGTCGGCATCGGCGCCACCCACGAGGCTGTCATTGCCGGTGCCGCCGGTGATGCTGTCGGCGCCGTCGCCCCCGTCGAGGACGTTGTTCGACCCGCCCGTGACCGAGATCGTGTCGTTGCCCGCGCCACCCAGCAGCGTGTCGTTCGACCGTGCGTCGGTTTCGGCCGAGGTGATGACGTCGTCGCCCGCGCCGCCGTCGACAAGGTCGTCGTCGCCGATGTTGCGTTCTTCGCCCGCCTCGATCGTGTCGTTGCCCGCGCCGCCCAGCAGCGTGTCGTTGCCGTCGCCACCGTCTATCAGGTCGTTGCCGGTGCCACCGTCGATGGAGTCGCCCACGGCGTTGTTGACCGATGCGATGACGGTGTCGTCCCCGCCGCCAGCGTCGATCGTCATCGGCCGGTTGACCGAGATTGACTGGTCGATCAGGTCGGCCTGATCGGTCGCGATGATGCTTTCGATCTGGGTGAACGTGACGCTGTCGGTGCCGGCGGTGGCCGTGCCCTGTTCGGCACCGGTGAAGGTGACATTGACGCCGGTCGTCAGACCGCTGAAATCCAGCGTGTCGTTGTCGATGCCGGTGGTCGCGGTTTCGCCGCCGACGACGGTGTCGGTGCCGAAGCCGTCGGTATAGGTGAAGGTGTCGGCATCGGCGCCGCCGATCAGCGAGTCGTTGCCCGCGCCGCCGACCAGCGTGTCGCTGCCCGCGCCGCCATCGACGCTGTCCGACCCCGCACCGGCCAGCACAAGGTCATCGCCGGCGCCCGCCTCGATGCTGTCGGCCTGCGATCCCGCAACCTCGCCGAAGGTGCCGGTTGCGTCCGAATTGTCGACGAAGTTGCCGTCCGGGTCCCCGGCATAGGTAGCGTCGATCGTGTCGGCGCCTGCCGTGCCGGACACGATGTTGTCGCTGACAAGCGCGTTCAGCGTCTCGATGTTCGAAAACGTCGCGGTGCCGCCGTTGATGAAGGTGACGATCCCGAATTCCGAGGTGCCGCCAACCGGGTTGCCCGCCGCGTCGGTATACTGGACCGAGGCCACGTCGTAGACATTCAGGATGTCGGTATCGCCGCCATCGGGGTCTTCGCCACCGTCGATCACGTCGCCCGCGCCGCCGGTGATGACGTCGTTGCCGGAGGCGCCATAGATCGTGTCGGCACCAAGGCCGCCGTCGATGGTATCGGCCCCGCCATCGCCCGAGATCAGGTCGTCGCCTTCCCCGCCATAGATGCTGTCGTCGCCGTGCAGCATCTCTGTGAAGACGGGGTTGGGCAGGACTTGCCCGTTGAAACCATAGCCCGCGCCAAATTCCACGACGCCCAGCGTGACGTTGATCTCGCCCTGCGCCTCGAAATAGCCGGTGAACCAGGCGTCGGTATCGGCCGCGCCATTGCCTTCGGTCCCGGTCGCGGTCGCGCCCGAGGCGGTGGTCGTCGTGGTCAGCGACGAGCCCTGGTTGACGGCCGAGCCGTAGAAGTTGTTGGGGCTGAACGTGACGAATTCTTCACCGGCGCCAGTGTTGTTGTCGATATCCATGACCGTGGCCTGGCCCGAGATCACGATGGGCTGGTCGGTGGCCTGGTCGAGGAATTCGATGTTGAACGTCGCGGTCTGGCCGGCATTGGCCGCGCCGTTGCCCGTCAAGAGGATCGGGCCGTTGGTGGCGTTGTAGTTCAGCTGAACCGTCACCGTGGGGGAGGTCAGCTCGGTCAGCGTGACGCGCATCGCGACCACGGTGCCGTCCGGCAGCGTGCCCGCGTTGTCATAGATGATGCTGTCGCCTTCGACGGCATTGGCCGGGTCGCCCGTGGCCGATCCCGCCCGGATGTTGCCCGCCGTCATCAACAGCGACCCGGCATCGCCGAGGCTGGGCGTCGGCGCCGCCGCGGTGTCGCCATAGATCACGTCGCCGCCGCTGCCGCCTTCGATCTGGTCGGCGCCCATCGCGCCCGTGATCGTATCGGCCCCCGCACCCGCATCGATGGTGTCGTTGCCGAACGTGGCCGAGATCAGGTCGAAGAATTCGAACAGCGTCGTGCCGCCAAGCGTCGCGTCGTAGGTCCCGGTCGCGTTGGCGTCACCCACGGTGAAGGTGGTGGCACCATCGGACAGGGTCAGTTCGCCCGAGGCCGCGTCGAGCGCAACCGAGTAGGACGACGGCAGGGAATCGAGGTCGAGGTCATGCCCACCGGCCGCCTCGTTGATGCCGGACCAGAAGGTCGGCGAATTCCAGTTGGCGGTGGTGACGGTATAAATTGCCATCTCGTGAACCCCTTACGTGCCGGAACCGGTCGCGGAACACACGTGCGACCGGGCGTGAAAAGACGAGGTGACCTGCAGATGCAGCGACGCGTTCCGGCCTTGCCCAAGGTGATCGATCAGCGGCTTGCGTGCCGCGCACGCGAAGATAGGTGACCTGTTTGGGAAGCGCCTGTCGTACATTCTGCCTGGTCCTCGATAGTCCTGTGCCTGCAAGCCAAACCGGAAAACCGGGACCGGCCCACGACACATGCCTGGCTCTACTCCAGACACATCGAGCGTTTTCGACGCAAAAGCGGGCTCCTTGATGGGCCAATCGGGACAATTTTAGGAATGATGCCGGGACGCGGCTGCCGAATTGCGGTCATGAACTGACCCTGCGGAATATTGAAAATTTGACATCATCGGCGACGGCAAACCGGTCGCTTTCCTTTGAAATTTGAAGATTTTTCAACCATTAGGCGCAAAGGCGAAACTGTGTGTCGCGTGAAAGGAAACGCGCGATTCATGCGGAAATGTGACGCGATTGCCCGATTTGCGCCTTGATCGCCCGATTGTCCCGAAAAGAAGGCGCATATCGCGCGAAACCGGGAAAGGGCGGAGCCATCGGCCCCGCCCTTCGCGGTACAGGGGCTCCTCCCCCGCACCAGTGTCGTGCTGCATATATGTGTCGGCCGCCCCCGGCGCTTATTTCACAAGCAGCTTTGCTTCGTGCTTTTTCAGCGTCCGGCGGGCAGCGGCGTAGTCCTTGAGCCCTTCGGTCGTCTCCAGTTCAGGGAACAGTTCGAAAATCTCGTTGCGCTGCGAGTTGCCCATGCCGCTAAGGGTGTAGTCACCCGGCTGGAAGCTTTCGGTCCATGCGCCGTTCGACAGGACCACCTCGTGGCGGTCGAACAGGAAGTGCATGTAGGTGACACCCAGCGTCCCCACCTCGTCCACACCGTCAAGACCGGTGAGGTGCTTGGCCGCGACCAGGACTTCGCTTTCTTCAAAGTAAAGCGCGGTCTTGTCGTTCGACACCAGCATGCGGTGGTTCGGCGACACCAGGATGTCCTGCTCGGGCAGGTTCGGGCCAAGCGACCCGGCCTGGATGAGGATCGGACGCAGGTGCGGGTTGCGTGCCAGCTCGTGGCCCGTCAGCTCGCGCTTGCCGACCCAGCGGATTTCCTGCAGCCCGTTGTCGCGGGTGATGATCCGGTCGCCTTCGCGCAGGTCCTCGACCAGGCGTTCGCCCAGCGGGGTTGCGATCACGGTGCCCGGCGTGAAGCAGGGGATCACGTTCTCGATCTCGACGAAGTTCAGGACCTCGCCCACCTGGTTGCCGTCGGCATCCTTGAAGCGGACGAAGCCGTCTTCGCGGTCTGCCGAGGTGTAGGTGATGTTGAGGCTGCCACCCGTCGGCGCGGAGCCGGTCAGGTCGAGCGTGTCGAAGTCGTCGCCGCCTTCCGAGCCGTCAACGAAGTCGCCTTCGTTGCCGCCGATGAAGACGTCACGGTCATCGCCACCCGTCAGGCTGTCGCGGCCCTGGCCACCGGTGATGGTGTCGTTGCCCGACCCGCCGAAGACGGTGTCTTCGTCGATGCCCGCATCGATCAGGTCGTCATCCGCGCCACCGTCGATCGAGTCGTCGTCGTCGCCGGTGGTGATGGTGTCGTCGCCCGCGCCGCCGAGGACTAGGTCGCGGTCGTTGGCGTCGTTGATGTCGACATCATCGGTCTGCGCCAGGTCGATGCCGTTGGTGATGACCGACGAGGTCGTCTCGATCCCGGCGGTGATCAGGTCATCGCCCTGGCTGCCGTCGATCGTGTCGTTACCGTGGCCGCCCAGGATCGTGTCGTCACCGGTCGCGCCGTCGACGCTGTCGTCGTCGATGCCCGCGTCGATGAAGTCGTTGTCGGCACCGCCGTCGATGGTGTCGTCGTCGTCACCGGTCACGATCGAGTCGTTGCCCCGGCCACCCATGACGAAGTCGCGTCCGTCCTCGGTGTTGGTGTCGAAATCGACGTTCGCCGCGGTCAGGATCGGGTTGTCGACATCGGTGTCGTCGAGGAACGTGTCGACGCCCGCGAGGATCGTGTCGTCGCCCTGCCCGCCATCGATACTGTCGGCACCCTGCGGGTCGGTGATCAGGTCGTTGCCCACGTTGCCGAACACGGTGTCGTTGTCGATGCCGCCATCCAGCGTGTCGTCGCCGCCACCACCGGTGATGAGGTCGGCGTCGTCGCCGGTCGAAATCACGTCGGCGCCCGCGGTACCGGTTTCGGTATCCTGATCGTCGGTGGGATCGGGGTCCTCGTCGGTGCCGGCAAAGGCATCAAGGCCACCGCCGACCGGCGTCAGGATGTCGGCGTCGATCAGCGGGCCTGCGCCCACGTTGATCGTGACGGTCGCCATGTCGGTGCCGCCATTGCCGTCATCGATCGTGTAGACCACGGTCGCCGGGCCGGTGAAGCCTGCGTTCGAGGTGAAGACGATCGATCCGCCTTCGATCACGACCGTGCCATCGGCCGAGGTGGCCGAGGTGATGGTCAGCGTGTCGCCATCCGGATCGGTGTCGTTGGCCAGCACGGGCACGGTGATCGGCGCGCCAGTGGCACCCGAGCCCGTGTCGTCGTTCGCCATCGGCGGCTGGTTCACGTCGGTCACGTCGATCGACACGGTCGAGGTCGCGGTGCCGCCGTTGCCGTCGCTGATCTCGTAGGTCAGCGAGGCGATGCCGGTGAAGCCCGCGTTCGGCGTGAAGAACACGCTGTTGGGCGTGCCCGCGTCGATGGTCACAGTGCCGTCGGTCGAGGTGGCCGAGGTGATGGTCAGCGTGTCGCCATCGGCGTCGGTGTCATTGCCCAAGACGAAGATCTGGACGGTCGTCGCTTCGGGCGTGGTCGCGTCGTCAGGGTTGGCGACCGGCGGCGTGTTGCCGCCGCCACCGCCATCGTCGTTCACCGTGATGTTCACGGTGCCCATGTCGGTGCCGCCGTTGCCGTCGGACACGGTGTAGGTGAAGCTGTCGGACCCGACATAGCCCGGATTGGGCGTGTAGGTGACCGACCCGGTATCGCTGCTGAGCGCGATGGTGCCGTTCGCCGGGCCCACAACGCCGACCGTGGTCAGCGTGTCGCCATCGGCGTCGGTATCGTTCAGCAGGTGCGCGACGGTGACCGCTTCGCCGACCGTGGTGGTCGCGAAATCGTCAACCGCGACAGGCGCTTCGTTGGTGTCATCGGTGTCAACGGTGGAGAAGTGCACGTCCGAGACAAGCACGCCCTGTTCGCCGGTATCACCGTTGTCGTAATCGATCTCGATCCGCGCGACGGGGCCCGTGATGTTCACGAGGACCGAATTGTCGGGATCGGTGTTGGAGCCGTCACCCGAACCGGTCAGCGTGCCGCCGGTATTGGTCACGTCGGCGCCTTCGGTCAGCGACACGGGCACGAGGTTGCCCATCGCGTCGTAGGCACGCACGGTCACGATGTCGAGGAAGCTGAGCCCGCCTCCGCCACCACCGCCATCCGCGCCGCCGGACGCCGCAAAGGAAGGGCCGCCATCGATGTCGTTGAACATGCCACCGTCGATATCGCTGATGCGGAACGACACGTTCTGCACGTTGTCGGTGAACATCGGATCAGTCGATGCGAAGGTCATGGTGGTGGTCGAGGTGTTGTCGACCCCGCCTTCACCGCCCTGGCCGAACAGCTTGAGGCCCGAGAACGGGTCGAACGGCTCGCCGCCGGCCACGTAGCCTTCGCCGTTGAACGTGGTCGCGGACGCGTATTCGTCTTCTTCCACGACGTCGACCGTCACGGCTACGCCGCCGGTATCCACCGTGTTGGTGCCGTTGATGACAGAGCCGTAGCCGCCGCCGAACAGTCCCCAATCCAAAATCAGATCAGCCATTGCCTCGATCCTTCTCCTTCAAGCCGGGGCGTGCCCCATGGCCGCAAGCGGCCAATGGCAGCGCGCGGCCACCAGATGACGGTTTCATGCGACGGTTGAGATGAAGGACAGCGGGCCGTCTTGCGCAAAACGCGCTGACTGCCACACCAATCGGTCTGAATGGACCTGTCCCGCACCCCTCACGTGATGCACAACGATGTGGTGGTCGCCCCCGTGACCAGCAGACTTTGGACCCCCCCAGTCGAGGTCTCAGGCATATTTGTACGCGGGGCATTCCGATCAACAAAGGAAAAAGTGTCTGAAAAGTGTCGTGAAGGGTCGGGAAAGAGGCGCAATAAGGGCAAGTTGCCGCCACAATTTTCTCGCTATGGTTGCTGAAATTTGGAATACGCACCACTTTTTCGAGAAAATGTGGCGCGGAACCGAGTTAATCGCTGGTTAATTCGACGTTTTTAGCGAAATTGATCGCAACTGGGCAACAACCGGAGAATGTGGCGTGCCAACACACCTGTTGCCCATTTTTCGCCACGGGTTCCAGGCGCACTGTTTCCGTCGGTCGCTCAATCCGCGACCTATCCCCGACTGTCCCCGGTTTCCGAAACAACGCCCCTCCGAATCGCGACGGAACCGGGGCAGGCCCTGCCTTGATGCCGTCACATTCGGGAAAGTCGCTGGTGCGGGTGAAGGGACTCGAACCCCCACGCCTTGCGGCGCCAGAACCTAAATCTGGTGCGTCTACCAATTCCGCCACACCCGCACAGGCCTGCGATGGGGCCGCTCTATCAAAGGGTTTCGGGGCAGGCGAGCAAAAAACGGGCCATTTTGGTCACGACATTTACCGAATTTTGTCGTATTCTGCGGATCAATAAGAGGCACCAGAGCAGGATTGCCCCCATGTCGAACGATGTGTCGCGTCTGGCGGCCGAGGTTGCGTGCCTCGGTGCTGACGCCGTTAACGTGAATGAAACCGGCCTTGTCGAAGGCAGCCTCGTCCTCACGCGGGACGGCGAGTTGCCCGTCGAATACGTGGGGCTCAGCGACCACCTGATCACCCGCGATGCCGGATACGTGCCCGTCAGCGCGGTCTATGCCGAGCGGCGCGACATGCGCATGGTACGGATCGCTCCGGGTTCGCTGGGCCATACCCGTCCCGAGGTGGAGATGCTGCTGCCCTGGTCGCAACTGGTGCTGGTGCGCGACTGGCGCGCGTCGGCGCTGTACAACACGCGCACCGCCATGGTGCCCGCCTACCGCCTGATCGATGGCGAATTCGTCACCGATGCCGGAGTGCGGGACGTGACGATCTACAGGCTGTCCTGCGATGCGCCGCACGTGATGTATGCGGGTGGGCTGGAACTGGCCACGGGCGTCCGCCAAGCCGCCATCGCCGCCTAGGCCATCAGCGCGCGCAGGACCTTCGGCAGCTCCTCGGGAAGATCTTCGGCGATCAGGCCGGGACCGAAGGACCGCGCACATTCCACATGCAGCCAAGCCGCCGCTTCGGCAACGCAGAACAGGTCCGGACCGGTGTGCGAGGCGGCCTGCCCCGTGATCATTCCCGCCAGCACGTCCCCTGCCCCGGCGGTCGCCAGCCACGGCACTTCGCGCCCGTAGGCGGCAGAATGCAGCGATGCGCCGCCTCCCGGTTCGGCGATCACCGTATCGGCGCCTTTCAACAGGATCACGCACCCGGCCCGCGACGCGGCAGCGCGAACGGCATCCACCTTGGACAGGCCCGGCCCGCGACGCGATTGCGCGAGGTCGGGGAAGAGGCGCGCGAACTCGCCCTCGTGCGGGGTAAGGATCGCCCGCGGGTGCAGCTGGTCGAACAGCGTCTCGGGTGCGTGCGCGAAGGCGGACAGCGCATCGGCGTCCAGCACCACCGCGGGCGCACGCCATCGTCCTTCGGTTTCGCCCTCGGCCAGCGCGGCAAGCACAAGGCCGCGCGTCCGTTCGCCGGTGCCCATGCCGGGGCCAAGGCAGAACGCGGTCACCCGGTCGTCGATCACCGCGCCCAGCCCATCGGCATCCGCGACCGCCCGCAACATGATCGCATCGAGGTGACAGGCGTTTTCCTGCAGCGCCGATGGCGGGCACAGCACGGTGACGAGCCCCGCCCCGATCCTCAGCGCCGCACGCGCCGCCAGCCGCCCGGCCCCGCCACTGCCCACGCCGCCGGCCATCACCATCGCGTGGCCGAAATCGAACTTGTGCCCCGAGATGCCGCCGATCTTGGGAACGAGACTGCCGGGCCAGATGCGCGCTGGAACGGATTGGCGCCTCAAAACGGGCGATGCCAGCCGCAGGCTGTCGGGGGCAGGCGCCGTGCCCAACGGTGACACCGCCACGTGAGGCAACCCGATATCAACGACCTCGAGCGCGCCGCACATCATCGGGCCAAGGCCCAGGTAGTGCCCGCATTTCGGCGCGTGGAACGTGACCGTCAGATCGGCGCGCACCACGTGGTGCGGCCATGGATCAAAGTCCGGGTCATCGGCCTGACCCGTGAAAGGCACCATCCCGGTATCGAGGTCGAGACCCGATGGCCCGTCGACCGCGACCCGCCGGATCGCGTGACCGCGCTTCCAGCTGGGCGCACCTTTCTGGTCCAGAACCTCGGCGACTTCGGCCGGCAAGGGCCGCGTGAGGCCGATCCCGAACACCGCGTCGACGATCAGGTCGGGCCGGTCGGTCCCGTGGATCGCGTCCACGTCCCAGCCGTGGATATCGACATCGGCGGCCAGAAGATCGTGCATCTTTTTCGCATCGGGCGGCAGACGCGCGGCCTTGCCATAGAGAAAAACGGCCACGCTCCAGCCCCGGTCCCGCAGGCGCCGCGCGATCACGAAGCCGTCGCCGCCATTGTTTCCCGGCCCGCAAAGCACCAGCGCCCGGTGCGGTCCGGCCCCCAGATCGGGCCAGCGATCCAGCACCGCCGTGACGAGACCGCGCCCCGCGCGCTCCATCAATTGCAGACCCGTCACGCCGCCTTCGGCCATGGTCTGCTCTTCGATTGCGCGCATCCGTGCGGCGGTCAGGATCTGGGTCATGGGGGAGTTTTCACAAACTGAGTAAATTTTGTGCAGATTGCACGATTCACAGGCGGTCCCTCTGGATTCTCGGTGGGACGCCATGCCAAGGCAACCTACGCGATTGTGGGCCTACAAGAGAAGTGGTCTCACGCCCCTTAGCGCTGCGGAGGACATCACATGAAAAAGATCGAAGCGATCATCAAGCCGTTCAAGCTCGATGAGGTGAAAGAGGCGCTTCAGGACGTCGGCGTTCAGGGTCTGAGCGTTCTCGAGGTCAAGGGTTTCGGCCGCCAGAAAGGCCATACCGAGCTGTATCGCGGTGCGGAATACGTGGTGGATTTCCTGCCCAAGGTGAAAATCGAGGTCGTGATCGACGACGGTGCGGTCGATGCGGCAATCGACGCGATCGTCGCGGCGGCCAAGACCGACAAGATCGGCGACGGCAAGATTTTCGTCTCCCCCGTCGAACAGGCGATCCGCATCCGTACCGGCGAAACCGGCCCCGACGCGCTGTAACCCGCGCGCAGGGCCCGTCACCAGAACAACCTCAACTTAGGGACTTAGGGAAAAGATGAGTGTAGACAACGTCTTGAAGACGATCAAAGACGAGGACGTCGAATACGTCGACATCCGTTTCACCGACCCGCGCGGCAAGCTGCAGCACGTGACGGTCATGTCGGACCAGGTCGATGCCGATTTCCTCGAAGAAGGCTTCATGTTCGACGGTTCGTCGATCGCCGGCTGGAAATCCATCGAAGCGTCGGACATGAAACTGATGCCCGACACCGAAAGCGCCTATATCGATCCGTTCTACGCCGAAAAGACGCTCTGCGTACACTGCTCGGTCGTCGAACCCGACACCGGCGAAGCCTATGACCGCGACCCGCGCGGCACCGCCGAGAAGGCAGAGGCCTACCTGAAATCCTCGGGCATCGGCGACACCGCGTTTTTCGGCCCCGAGGCAGAGTTCTTCCTGTTCGACGACGTCAAGTTCTCGACCGCGATGAACAAGGTCTCCTACGAGGTCGATGCCACGGACGCGTCGTGGAACACCGACACCGATTACGAGATGGGCAACATGGGCCACCGTCCCGGCGTCAAGGGCGGCTACTTCCCGGTGAACCCCACCGACGAGGCGCAGGACCTGCGTTCGGAAATGCTGTCGACGATGAAGCGCATCGGCATGAAGGTCGACAAGCACCACCACGAGGTGGCGTCGTGCCAGCACGAGCTTGGCCTGATCTTCGACTCGCTCACCAAGCAGGCGGACGAGCTGCAGAAGTACAAGTACATCATCCACAACGTGGCGCACGCCTACGGCAAGTCGGCGACGTTCATGCCGAAACCCATCGCGGGCGACAACGGCACCGGCATGCACTGCAACATGTCGATCTGGAAAGACGGCAAGCCGCTGTTTGCTGGCGACAAGTACGCCGACCTGTCCCAGGAAGCGCTGTACTTCATCGGCGGCATCCTTAAGCACGCCAAGGCGTTGAACGCGTTCACCAACCCGTCGACCAACAGCTACAAACGCCTGATCCCCGGCTTTGAAGCACCGGTTCTGCGCGCCTACTCGGCCCGCAACCGTTCGGGTTGTGTCCGTATCCCGTGGACCGAGTCGCCGAAAGCCAAGCGCGTCGAGGCCCGCTTCCCCGATCCGTCGGCAAACCCCTACCTGTGCTTTGCCGCACTCCTGATGGCCGGTCTGGACGGCATCAAGAACAAGATCGATCCCGGCGAGGCGATGGACAAGAACCTCTACGACCTGCCTGCCGAGGAACTGGCCGACATCCCGACGGTCTGCGGCAGCCTGCGCGAGGCGCTCGAGGAGCTGGAGGCCGACATGGACTTCCTGCTGGCGGGCGACGTGTTCACCAAGGACCAGATCGCCGGTTACATCGACCTGAAGATGGAAGAGATCGAGGCGTATGAACACACGCCGCACCCGATGGAATTCCAGCTTTACTACAGCTGCTGACCGCCTCTCCCTGCCGCGTGCCTTCTTTTGCTGGCGCGCGGTTTCCACAGGTCGGCAAATGCGAAGGCGCTCCGTTCCGGGGCGCCTTCTCTCTTTTCAGGGAAACGAAAAAGGGCGCCTCGCGGCGCCCCTCGCTTCCTGTCCCGACCTGATCCTATTCGGTGGATGTCTTCAGCTTGACGACGATCTCGCGTCCCGACCAGCTCTTGCCTTCGGCGGCGCGGTCGAGCACCAGCCGGTGCAGCGTGTCGACGCATTTCTCGCCCGGATTGATCCCGGCCTTGATGAGGATCTCGCGGCCTTCCCGTGATTGCGCCCATTCGACGATGGCCGTTCCACCGGAACCATCGCGTTTTTCATCTTCAGCGGCTTCCTCAACGGCAGTAACCACGAAACCGGCAAAAACTCGTTTAACTCTATCCGCCTGAGTACGGCTTTGCTTGGGAAACTGAGTGTCCCTCGGCATCCTGTCTGCTCCTTTTATTGTCTTTGGAGATGCGCCGATGCCATACACCCGACCCGGACCACCCCTCGCCCAAAAACAACTCTAAAGGGAAATGTGGCAGCAATGTGGCAAGACCTACGATTCTGTTAGTATTTCGTTAACTTTCGTTAAAATTGCGTTGTTTCTGTAAGCTGCAGGCCGTGGGTTGTGACAGAATGTCGCTCCGGAAAAGGTAACACCCTGCAATCCCGACACTTCGTTGCGCGTAATCTGCAAGGCCACGCCGCCTCGGGACCGGATGCGCGGGACCTTGCTGACCCAAGTCGGCATCTTGCCGGATGGAGGCGGTCTGTTAATCTCCGGGAAATCTTGTTCCGGAGACCATTCATGCGCCGTATCCTCGCTACCCTTTGCCTTGCCGCCCTTCCCGCCCTGCCCCTGCAAGCCGCCACCTGCATCACGTCGAAAGGTGCGTTCGACGGGTACAAGAACGGCCTCGCGCAGGACGCACGCGCCAGCGGCGTGCAGCAACGGGGTTTGCAAGCCCTCGCAAACGCGCGCCTGTCCGGCATCACGTGGCGGTTCGAAAGCCGCCCCTCGAGCCAGTCGGGCACCTTGCAGGCAGACCCGGCGACGTTCCTCGCCAAGCGGTCCGGCTCGACGGCCGAGGCGTTCATTCGCGCCGCGCGGAACAAGAAGGCGCGCAATCCCAACACCTTCGCCTCGATCGAGCGCCGGTTCGGCGTGCCGGCAGGTATCCTTGCCACGATCTGGGGACTGGAGACGTCGTGGGGCGGCTATCTTGGCGAAACGCCCATCGTCGGCGGCGCGGTCACGCTGGCCAGCTATTGCCGCCGTCACCCCCGGTTCGAACCGCATGCCATCGCGGCGTTGCAACTGGTGGATCGTGGCGTGATCTCGGCCAATACCCGCGGCGGCCCGTCGGGTGAACTGGGGCACATGCAGTTCCTCGCGGGCAACTGGGTGCGCTACGGCGTCGACGGCAACGGCGACGGCAAGGTCGATCCCTATTCGGCGGTCGATGCGCTCGCCTCGGCCGCGAACATGCTGGCCCGGAACGGCTGGCAGAAGGGCGCGCCCTATGGCGAAGGCACCCGCAACTACAACGTGCTGTCGGTCTGGAACGACAGCGGCAACTACCTGCGCGCCATCGTCTACGCGGCGCAGCGGGTCGACGGCTGACCGCAGTCCGGACGCACGGAAACGCACAATCCCCGCCAGGGCCTCTGGCGGGGATTTTTCATTCTGAAGAGACGCTTAGAGCGCGTTCTCCATCTTCCCGATGAAGTATGAAGGTGTGGATCGCAAAGACGACCGCGCCGGTGCGTGGCAGGCGCCGCAACGTCTGGCGTTCGGTGCGCAGGTAGTCGCCGTGGCCGTAATCCGGCTTGTCGCGCCGCGCATGGATCGACCGGGGCTGGAACAGGGCCGGGTCGTGGTACCAAAGCGCGTTGTGGCGCATCAGGATCGTGCCGGGTCTGATCGCGTCGAACAGGCGCTGCACCCGCCGTTCGAGCGTGCCGTCATACTCCTCCACCGGATCGTGGATCCCCGACAGGGGCCGCCCGATCTTTTCCGACAGCATCCATGACGCGGGAAAACACAGCACCGCCCCCGTCATGACGTGACCGTCGGGCCCTTCCTCCATCAGGCACAGGTCCTCCTGCACGATCCGCGCGGCCGTGCCGAGCGGATCGGACCTATCGATCGCAACCCCCCGCCCGTCCGGACATGCCACCCTGTCCGAGCTCACCTCGAACCCCGGCCAGCCCGACACTTCTGCAAGGATCGCCTCCAGCAATTCCTCCGCCGCGGCGCGACCCTCCGGCAGCAGCGCGTGAACCTCGTCCCGCCGGTCGCGCAACAGCCGCACCCGCTCGGCCATCTGCGCGGCATAGGCCTCGTCCCGGTGCAGCCAATCCTGCGTCGGCCCGATCCCCGGCAGACGCGCATGCGGATCGACGGGATAGGGAACGGAGGTTTGCAGGATCGCCATGGCCCTACCCTGCCCCGCCGGGTGACGGAGGAAAAGAGGGGGTGACCGCCCAGTCCCGCCTTCCGAAAACGGCATGGATCGGGTCGCAATCTGACACGACGGCCCATACGCGCGCACGCAACCTTGCCCAAAAGGGAGGCACTGCGCATGAATCAGCACTACCGCGACACCCGCAAGATTGATCCGACCCGTGGCGCGACGCTGGGCGACGGCTCTCCGAATGATTCCGACCGGATCGAGATCGGGCCGACGCAGCTGGCCTTCCGCGAATGGGAAGCCGCCGGGCTGGAATTGCCGAACCTTGCCGCGATGCGCGAATACCGCTGGAAGCGCTTGACGCAGCACATCGTCGACCGCGATTACGCGGGCCTTCTGATGTTTGACCCGCTCAACATCCGCTACGCCACCGACTCGACCAACATGCAGCTCTGGAACACGCACAACCCGTTCCGCGCCGTGCTGGTCTGCGCCGACGGCTACATGGTGATCTGGGACTACAAGAACTCGCCCTTCCTGTCGTCATTCAACCCGCTAGTGCGGGAGGCGCGGTCGGGCGCGGACCTGTTCTATTTCGACCGGGGCGACAAGATCGACGTGGCCGCCGACGTCTTCTCGAACGAGGTGCGGCGTCTGTGCGCCGAACACGCGCCCGGCAACATGCGGCTCGCCGTCGACAAACCCATGCTGCACGGCCTCCGCGCGCTGGAGGCGCAGGGGTTCGAGGTGATGGAGGGCGAAGAGGTCACCGAAAAGGCCCGCTCCGTCAAAGGCCCGGACGAGATCAAGGCGATGCGCTGTTCGTCTCACGCCTGCGAGGCCGCGTGTTACGCGATGGAGGATTTCGCCCGCAGCCAGATCCCCGGCGGCGGCGTGTCCGAGGATGACGTCTGGGCGATCCTGCATGCCGAGAACATCCGGCGCGGCGGCGAATGGATCGAAACCCGCCTGCTCACGTCAGGCCAGCGCACCAACCCGTGGTTCCAGGAATGCGGGCCGCGCATCTGCCAGAACAACGAAATCCTCGCCTTCGACACCGACCTTGTCGGCGCCTACGGCATCTGCACCGACATCTCGCGCACGTGGTGGATCGGCGACGAAAAACCCCGCCCCGACATGATCTATGCGATGAACCACGGGATCGAGCATATCCAGACCAACATGGAGATGCTGAAACCCGGCGTGATGATCCCTGAACTGACGGCGAACTGTCACAGGCTCGACGACAAGTTCCAGGCCCAGAAATACGGCTGCTTGATGCACGGTGTGGGCCTGTGTGATGAATGGCCGCTGGTCGCCTATCCCGACAAGGCCGTGCCGGGCGCCTTCGACTATCCGCTGGAGCCGGGCATGACGCTTTGTGTCGAGGTTCTTCTGGGCGAGGTCGGCGGCGATTTCTCGATCAAGCTGGAAGACCAGGTGCTGATCACCGAGGACGGGTACGAGAACCTGACGAAGTACCCGTTCGATCCGCGCCTCGTGGGATAGCGGCCCGCGCTATTCCAGCGCGTCGAGGATGGTGCCGAGGTTGTGGCGGAACATCGCGACATAGCTGGTCGCCGGCCCGCCACGTTCGGACAGGGCATCGGAGAAGAGCCGCCCGCCTATCTCTAGCCCGGTCTCGTCGGCGATCTGACGGACCAGCGCGGGGCTGGTGATGTTTTCCACGAAGAGCGCCGCAACGCCCTGTTGCCGGATTTGCGCGATCAGCGCGGCGAGGTCGCGCGCCGACGGTTCCGCCTCGGTATCGATGCCGACGGGTGCGAGGAAGGTCAGGCCGTAGGCATCGGCGAGGTACCCGAAAGCGTCATGCGCGGTTACAACCGTGCGTCTGTCGGTGGGCAAAGCGGCCAGCCGCGCCCTGGCCTCGTCCTCCAGCGCTTCGAGTTCGGCGATGTAGGCGGCCGCGTTGGCCTCGAATTCGGCAGCGTGGTCCGGCATCACGTCTGACATGGCCTCGGCGATGTTGCGGACGTAGAGGACACCGTTCGACAGCGCGTTCCAGGCATGCGGATCGACGCCGCCCTCGATCATGACGGGGTCGATGCCGCGCGTCGCCACAAACACGGTCGCCGCGGTCCCGGACTCGGCGATCAGCGTGTCCGACCACGTCTCGAACCCCAGCCCGTTGACAAAGATCACGTCGGCCCCAGCCACCGCGCGCGCATCTGCGACCGAGGGCTGATAGACATGGGCATCCGCGTCCGGCCCCACGATGGTCGTGACGCTGGCGCGTTCGCCCACCACCTGTTCGACCATGTCGCCGAGGATCGAGAAGCTGGCGACAACGTTCAGCTTGTCGGCCTGCGCCGGCATTGCTGCCAGCCATAGAAGCGCCGAAGCGAGGAAAGGTGCAAAGATGGCGCGCAGGATCATTGGCGTGTTCTTTCGGTGGCAGAGCGTGACAGCGCCGATGGCCGTCGCCGCACCGACCGGCGCGGCGACAGGCCAAACCCCAGCGGCCCGGCAAGGACGGACAGCAGGAAGAAACCACCCGCCGTCAGCACGATGGCCGGGCCGGACGGCGTTTCAGGAAAGAGGTAGGACAGGGTCAGCCCCAGCCACGAGCTGGCCAGCGCGAACAGGAACGACAGGACAAGCTGCCCGGTGATCGTGCTGGACCAGTACCGCGCCGAGGTCGCGGGCAGGATCATCAGGCCGACCGCCATCAACGTCCCCAGCGTCTTGAACGCGGCCAGCAGGTTGAGGACAAGGATCAGCATGAATGCCTGCTCCACCAGCATCGGCCGCCGCGTCTGCGCCTCGAAGAAGACCGGGTCACAGGTGCTGACGATCAGCGGCCGCAACAGCACGGCGAAAGACACCAGCGTGACCGTCGCGACGGCGCCCACAAGGATCAGCGACGCGTCGTCGATGCCAAGGATCGACCCGAAGAGGAAGCTTTTCAGTGGCACCGCCGACCCGGCGGCGGACAGGATGAAGATGCCAAGCGCCAGCGCGATGAGATAGATCGAGGCAAGGCTCGCATCGCTGCGCAGGATGGTCTTGCGCGCCAGCACCGCCGTCAGGATTGCCGCCCCGACCCCGGCGATCAGACCGCCGATCAGGAGCGAGAACACCGACAGGCCCGCCACCACGAACCCGATCACCACGCCGGGTGATATCGCATGCGCCATCGCCTCGCCCGCAAGCGACAGGCGGCGCAGGACGAGGAACGCACCCACGGGCGCGACCGAGGCCGACAGCACCGTTGTCGCCACGAAGGCGCGCTGCATGAAGGCATAGCTCCACATCTCGGCCAGCAGATCAAACATGCGCGGCCTCCGGCGTCTCGGCCCGGAACATCCAGTCGGCCTGGCTGCGGGACATGTAGGCCTGCGACACAAGCCGTTCCGGCGTCAGCAGCGACCGGACCGGGCCGAAACTGGCCTCCCCGTTGCCCAGAAGCAGCGCGTGGTCGCAATGGTCGAGCACCGACGACAGGTCATGCACGACAAGGACCACCACGCGGCCCTCGTCGCGCCAGCGGTCGAGAATGGTGAGAAGATGCGCCTCGGTGCTTTGATCGACGGCGGCAAAGGGTTCGTCCAGCAGGATCAGCGGCGCGTCCTGCATGATGACGCGCGCAAAGAGCGCCCGTTGCAACTGCCCGCCCGACAGCGAATGCAGCGACCGGTCCGCGATATCCAGCACGCCCGCCGCATCAAGCGCCGCCGCGACCTTGTCCTGCATCCCGCGATCGAGCCGCCCGCGCGCACCAAAGCCTTTCCACGCCCCCATCGCGGCAAGGTCGCGCACGCGGATCGGGAAACGCCGGTCGAATTCGGTCATCTGCGCAAGGTAGCCGATCTCGCGCGGTCGCCCGCCGGTCCATGTCAGGCGTCCGGCCAGCGGATCGACAAGGCCGAGGAGCATCTTGACGAAGGTGCTTTTCCCCGACCCGTTGGCGCCCAGCACGGCCAGCGTCGTTCCGGCTTCAAGATCCATCGACAGGCCGCGGAACAGCGTCAGGTCGGGATACCCCAGCGCGAGGTTGCCGATTTCAAGGACGGCCGCCATCAAAGCACCGCCCAGATGCCCAGCCACAGCACGGCGGACACCACCAGCGCGCCAAGGACGAGCGTTGCGATGCTCATGTTCGTCAGGCAGAAGCTCTGCCGTTCATGTGTCAGGTCTGGTTGCTGATGATCGTCTGCACCGCGCATCGCCGCCTCCGCTGCGGCGGGGATATCGAGATACATCTATGTAAGTCAGCGACGTGCGCGTCGAACATGCTTGTCTCCCTCCAGGACACCCCGCCTGGGTCAGTTGCTATTCGCGATGGCAGGTCTCCTGACTTGCGGGTCTAGGCTTTCCCGAACCTTCCCAGACGTCCCGAACCGGGAGCCCAGTGGTTTTTGCCGGGGTCGCTCACCGCCTACAGTTGCGGGGGCAGTCACGGATTTGGCGCCTGTTGGCTACACCTCACCGTGTTCCCATTTCATCTCGCCGACTCAACGTCCTGTGAGAACCATCCCAAGCAGGTAAAGCGGTCGCGTCTTGGGGGTCAAGAACAAATGCCACCGTTGCGGGCGCGCCCCGTGCCTGCCGTTACGGCGGCCTGACATGTCGCGCGGCTCGGCTGTGGCAGTGTTCTACCCTCGGGGTGCAGTCGGGATGCGGCGCTCCTTGCGCAAGCGGCACGCTATGCGGATAGACTTGGGGCCTGCGTGGCCGGCCCGGCCCAAGATGAGAAGGAAGCGCGCCCCATGGACCAGTTCTTCACGACCCGCATGCCGGGCCTGCGCTTTCTGCGCAACGTGCTGATGTTCAGCGTGGCGGGCCTGCTGCCGGTCCTTATCGTCTATGTCCTTTTGACCCCCGGCTTCGCGGCGGCGCTCGGCAAGGGCGGCGCGAACCTGTCGCGCTTCGTGCGGCAGGTTCTGACGAATGGGCTGCCGGTCGTCTTCGTGGTCAATTACATCGGGTTCTTCATCTACGCGCTTTCCCGCGAACCGGGGCGGACACAACGGGACCCGGCGTGGTTCATCGCCGTGGACGTCGTCTTGCGCGTCTCCGTCTTCTTCGCGCTTCACGCGGTCATTTACGTGCTGTCTGCCGACTGGTTCGGATCGTTCGGCGGCAGTCGCGCGACCGCGCTGTCGGTCGTGGCGCCGACGCTGGCGCGCTCCGCGATGTTCGAGAATATCTCGGGCGTCTACCTGTATGCGACGCTGGTCAGCGCCGTGCCGCTATACGTGTCGCTCGCGGGACGCTCGACGGCGCTGCGCCCGGTTCTCACCCCCCTGCCCACGCGTTCCGGTCCACTCGTTGTCGCCGTGATTGCCTTTGTGGCTGGCGTTGCCTTGCTGACCGTCTTGGCGCGCGCCGTCGTCTGGTTACAATCCTTGCCGACCTGAGCCAGCCTCGCAAAAAAGGGTGTTGGCCAACCGAGGGCTCTTCCCCGGTTGGCCGGTTCGTGTCACGCGGTGCAGGTCCAGTAGCCGGTGAAGCCGACTGCCAGAGGGGTGTCGCCGGTCAGTTCGAACAGCAGAGTCGCGTCTTCGCCCTTGTCCTCGCCACCCGGTGTCAGCGTCATGCGGCCGCCATCGGCCTGAAGAACGCCACCATCGGCCACGCTGCCAGCGGCATTGAACATCACCAGCGCGCCCGAAACCTTGGCCACGCCGCGCCCGTTGCCGTCGGTGGCAAGCACCGGATCGGCGTTGACGGCGCGTTCGAACACGCAGGCGGGCGTCGAGCCAAGCGCGCGGGTGATCTCTTCATCCGTCAGCGTCGCCGGGCGGATGCCCGCGATCACCGGCGTTGAGACGGCCTGCGTCAGCCCCTCGATCGGTGCGGGGCCCTCGGTTTTGCCAAGCGGCCAGTCCGGACCGGCCTCACCATTGGCCGCGATGTCGTCCAAGAGGAAGCGCATCTCGGAAATCTCGCGGTTCTGGGCATGCACGATCTCTGCCGCCAGCGTCGCAACGCGCGGATCGGTGATCTCGGCGCGGCTGCTGGTCATGATCGCGATCGAGTGGTGCGGGATCATCGCGCTCATCCAGCTTTCGTCCTGGATCGTTTCCTGGCTGCGGACGAGCCAGAGAGTCGCCGCGAAAAGCACGGCGGACCCCGCAAGGATCGCCACGTTGGCGGCCCGGTTGCGGTACATGCCCCACATGAAGAGCAGCATGACAACCGCCATCACGGCGCCCATCACGAAGGTCATGTAGAAGCGCGTTTCGCTCCAGTAGACGTGTTCCCACGCATAGGTGTTGAGATACATCAGCCCGAACATCAGTGCCGTCGAGGTGCCCACCATCAACAGGAAGCGGCCATAGCTGCTGCCCGAATGGCTGTCATCCTTGCTCGTCGCGGCGTGATTGGCTGAAAACGAACGGTTGTTGTAGCTTCCGTCGGTCGTGCTGGCCATTTCCATCTCCTCTTGACGATTTGATGGCTAACGACGTTCCAGTGCTGGAAGGTTCCGGATTTTGTGCAAAAGGTTGGGCACAAATGCCTTCACGGCGCATGCAATCCGCCGTTCAGGACCGGGATCCGCTGCCCGACAGATCGCTCAGGATCGGGCAATCCGGGCGGTCGTCGCCGTGGCAGGACCGGACGAGGTGGGCGAGCGTGCCGCGCATGGATTGCAGCTGCGCGATCTTGTCGTCGATCACCGCCAGGTGCTCTTCCGCGATGGCCTTGACCTGCGCGCTTTCGCGGCCCTCGTCCTCGTACAAGTCCAGCAGCGTGCGGCAATCCTCGATCGAGAACCCCAGCGCGCGGGCCCGTCCCAGGAAGGCGAGCTTGTGCAGGTCGGATTCGCGGAAGGCCCGGTAGCCGTTGCCGCTCCGTTGCGGACGGACCAGCCCGATATCCTCGTAATAGCGGATGGTCTTGGGCGGCAGGCCCGAACGCTCGGCGACTTCTCCAATGTTCATGGGCATAGTCTCCTATTCTGCGGGCTGGGCCTGGGGGATGGTGCGCGCGGGCGCGGGTCCCGGCGCCTGCTCGGACAGTGCAGGGACAAGGCGGCGCAGGCGCAGCGCGTTCGTCAGGACGGAGACCGACGACAGCGCCATCGCCCCGGCGGCAAAGACCGGCGACAAAAGCAGGCCGAACGCGGGGTAAAGCACGCCCGCCGCGACCGGGATCAGCGCCACGTTGTAGCCGAACGCCCAGACAAGGTTCTGGCGGATGTTCGACATGGTGCGCCGCGAGACGTGAACCGCGTTCACCACCCCGCGCAAATCACCCGACATCAGCACCACGTCGGCGGATTCGATGGCGACGTCCGTTCCCGTGCCGATGGCGATGCCCACGTCCGCATGGGCCAGCGCCGGGGCATCGTTGATGCCGTCGCCCACGAAGGCGAGCTTGCCGCCCCCTGCCCTCAGATCGTCCAGCGCCGCGACCTTTCCGTCGGGCAGCACCCCGGCGATCACGTGGTCGATGCCGGTTTCCCGCGCGATGGCGTCCGCCGTATCCTGCTGGTCGCCGGTGATCATCGCCACCTTGAAGCCGAGGTCGTGCAGCGCGGCGATGGCGGCGCGGCTTGACGGCTTGACCGGGTCGGCCACGGCGATCACCGCGGCGAGGACACCATCCACCGCCGCGAAAAGTGCCGTGCGTCCGCGGCGCGCAAGATCGCGTTCGGAATCCGCCAATGGTCCGACATCCACGTTCTCGCGGGTCATGTAGCGTTCGGCTCCGACAATGACCCGCCGCCCCTCAACCACCGCGGACACGCCATAGCCGGTGACCGACTGGAAGCCGGTCGCGGTCGGCACTTCGACGCCATCGGCCTCCGCTCCCCGCACGATGGCCTCGGCGATGGGATGTTCGGACTGTGCCTCGACCGCCGCGATCAGGCGCAGCACTTCGTCGCGCGCGAGCCCGTCCGCGACCACCACGTCCGTCAGCGTGGGCTGGCCCTCGGTCAGCGTCCCGGTCTTGTCGAGCGCGACGATGTCCACCTCGGACAGCGCCTGCAGCGCATCGCCCTTGCGGAAGAGCACGCCCATCTCGGCGGCTCGCCCGGTGCCCACCATGATCGAGGTCGGTGTTGCCAGCCCCATCGCACAGGGACAGGCGATGATCAGGACCGACACGCCCGCCACCAGCGCGAAGGTCAGCGCGGGATCGGGCCCGACCGCCAGCCAGACCGCGACCGTCAGCGCGGCCAGTGCCATCACGGCAGGCACGAACCAGAGCGTCACGCGGTCGACAAGGCCCTGGATCGGCAGTTTCGCGCCCTGCGCGTCCTCGACCATGCGGATGATCTGGGCCAGCGTCGTGTCGGCCCCGACGCGCGTCGCGCGGAAGGTGAGGCTGCCGGTGCCGTTCACCGTCCCACCTGTGACCGTCGCGCCCGTCGCCTTGGCCACCGGCACTGGCTCGCCGGTGATCATGCTTTCGTCGACATTGCTCGCACCGTCCACGACCTCGCCATCGACGGGGATACGCTCCCCCGGCCGGACGAGGATCACGTCGCCCGCCGCCAGCGCGTCCACATCGGTCTCGACCGTCGTGCCGCCCCGGACCACGCGCGCCGTGCGCACCTGCAGCCCCAGCAGCGCCTCGATCGCCGCGCCGGTCCGACCCTTGGCGCGGGCCTCCAGCCAGCGACCGACAAGAATCAGGACGACGATGACGGCGGCGGCCTCGAAATAGACGGCGCGCACGCCCTCGGGCAGAAAGCCCGGCAGGAAGGTCGCCACCACCGAATAGGTCCACGCCGCCCCGGTCCCGAGTGCCACGAGGCTGTTCATGTCGGGCGTGGCGCGCATGAGCGCCGGAAAGCCCTTGGCGAAGAACTGGCGCCCCGGTCCGAAGAGGACCAGCGTGGCAAGAACAAACTGGATGATCCACGAGGCGCGCATCCCGATGCTCGTCTCAACCAGCGCGTGAAAGGCCGGGATCAGGTGAGCGCCCATCTCCAGCACGAAGACCGGCAACGTCAGCGCCGTGGCCACCAGCACCTTGCGGCGTAGGTGGTTGGCCTCGTCCGACTTGCGGGCGGCGCGCGACGCGCTCGCATCGGCCTCGGCGATCTCGGCGGCATAGCCAATGCCTGCCACCGCCGCCACGAGGTCAGCGGGGCTGACCGCCCCTTCAAGGTATTCGACCCGCGCATTCTCTGCCGCGAGGTTGACTGCGACCGACAGCACGCCCGGCACCTCGGCCAAGGCCGCATCGACCCGCCCGACGCAGGACGCGCAGGACATTGACGCGATGTTCAGCGTGATGGTCGCGGTGCGCGGCGGGTAGCCCAGCGCCTCAAGCGCATGTGCCACGTCGACAAGGCGCCGGGGCGCGTCGACACTCACCTGCGCCTTTTCGGATGCAAGGTTGACGGATACGCCCGTCACGCCATCCAGCGCCCCAAGGGTTCGTTCGACCCGTCCAACGCAGGACGCGCAAGACATCCCCTGGATGTCGAGCGTTGCTTGTATTTCCCGAGACATCGCCTGTCGCCTCTGATTGTTCGTCGGGTGGATATAGGGCTTCCAGTAACTGGAAGCTCAAGACCCGGCCAGAAGAAAATGCGTCAGAAAAGAACGGCGAGGCTGATCGCCACGACCGCCCCACCCGCCAGCACCTGGAACAGGCCGGCTGCCACCGACAGTCCACCAAGGTTACCGACGCCCGCCAGCTGGCGCGCGAAGACACCGGAGACGGCGACACCGCCGTTCAGAACGGCGGTGCCCAGCCCCATCGTCAGCGTCGCCAGCGCGCCCAGCCAGAACAGGTCCAGCCGCGCCGCGATCACCAGAAGGATCAGCGCGCCGGTGCAGGGCCGCACCGCGATGCTGAGGATGACGAAGGCGGCCTCCTGCCAGTTCGTGACCGCGTCGGCCTGTTCGGCGGTGGGGCCGTGGGCGTGGGAACATTCGCCGTGGCCACCGTGCGATCCGTCTTCGCGCAAGCGCAACAGGTTGATGCCACGCAGAACAAGGACGCCACCGATCAGGAGGAACAGGGCATAGCTGAACGGTCGCAACCAGTCCTCGGCCAGCGCGACCGCGTCGCGCCCACCAAGCCACCGCGCGCCCTCGACCAGCGCGCCGACCAGCAGGATCGCGCTCAGCGCCTGCGCCAGCGCCGACCCCGTCGACAGCAGCACCATGCGCCCTACGCCGGACCGTGTCGCAACAGCCGTCGCGCCAAGGATGATCTTGCCATGCCCCGGCCCCGCCGCGTGCACAACGCCATAAAGGAACGTCGCAAGGCACAGCGCCAGCACGGCGGCGACATCGCCACTCCGCGCGGCGCGGAGGCTGGACGCCATCGCGTTCTGAAACCCGCGCTGCGCGTCCGACGTCAGGGCGATGAGCGCCGGCCATTGCAGGTACAGAATGAACGCGGCGGCCACGATCACGACGACGACGACGATCGCCCTCACTTGCATGTCACCACCATCCGGTCGGCCAGAAGGGCACCGACATTGCTGTTCTCGGGCGTTTCTTCCCGTCCCAGCTTGGCCAGGGCCGCGCGCATCTCGTCCGTCTGCGACGACGGTTCGAACTTGGTGATCGTCGCGCTGCACCTGTCTTCGGCCTCGCCGAAGCGCGGCTCGTCCGTCAGGCTGAACGCAAAGAAATAGGTCCGTTCGTAGAACGCGGCATGCAACTCGGTCGCTTCCAGCGCCAGCGGCTCCATGAGGTCCCGGTAGAACGCCACTTCCAGCCGGTCGCCCACCATCCGCGCCGTCAGGTCGCGCGGCCATGCCAGCAATATCGGCTCACCCTTGGCCCGAAGGTGCACCGACCCGTCGAAATCCGGCGCGAAGCGGCCCAGTTCGCGTTCGACCAACGCGCGTTCGGAATCCGTGAAATCCGCGCCCGCGGCGGGCGTCACGTCCAGATCGGACAACAGGAACAGCGTCTCAAGCTCGTCATAGCGCCACGTCACGCGGATGGCTTCGAGCGTGCCATCCTCGGTGATCTGGAAATCCACACCGCCATCGACGAAGACGTGCGGGTGCGCGCGCGCGGGACCGGGGCCGAACACGACCCACCCGGCCGCAACCAAGGCGAGCCCCCTCAGAACGTTCTGGAAAATGGAGATTACCATGCCCCCGCCTTTCCGGTTCGCAGGCCGATTTGCCCTGAAAGCCCGATACCGGCCAGCGGTACCGGTGTCACGATTTGTGTCGCGTCCAAAAGACATCCCGGCCAATACCCGCGCAAGCCCGGCAGCAGGCCACGACGACCCACCCTATTGTAAGTTTTTGTCACACCCGGCCGGTCAAGCGGGGTCTTCACCCTTGACCTTCCGGCTTGTGACCGCAGCATCTGCCCAAACCCGATGCGATCGGAAATCGCAGCCCCCGATTCGGGACATGCCCGGTACCAGTGCAGGAAAAGACGCCACGCCATGACGAACACTTGGAACATCACCCTCCCCAAGCCATTGAAAACAATCGCGTTCGGCCTTGTCGTTGCCGGATGCACGACGGCGCCCGAAGTCGATATCGACGGGGCCTACGTGGAGCTTCCCGAACCGCTTGTCGGGCTTGCCGCGCCTTACCAGAACCTCCAGAAGGTCCGGCTGAACCCGGACGACAACTGCTTCTGGTACCTGCATGACGGCCCGGTCGAGGCGACCTGGCTGCCCCTGCGCACGGCAGCGGGCAACCCGATCTGCCAGGCGAGCGAGGACTAGACCGGACGCGGTGGCGGTCCGGTCCGCCCACCCTTACGCGCTGACGGAGTCTTCGGGCGGGTAAAGGTAGACCGTCTTGCCCGTCTCCACGTTCTCGTAAAGGTCGATGATGTGCGCCATGACCATGCGCACGCAGCCCGAACTGGCCCGCCCCCCGATCGAACGCGGCAGCGGCGTCCCGTGAATGCGCAGATACGTGTCGCGGTTGCCCTCGTAGAGGTACAGCGCCCGTGCCCCGAGCGGGTTGCGCGGCCCGCCGTCCACCCCGTCGGCATCCCGCGCATACTTGCCCGGCTCGCGTTCGATCATCGCGTCGGTCGGGCGCCATGTCGGCCACTTGGCCTTGCGCCGCAGCGAATAGGTGCCCGGTTCGTACAGGTTGCCCTTGGCGATGGCGACGCCATAGCGCATGGCGGTGCCGCCTTCCTCGATATGGTAGAGGTAGCGCGCGACCGCATCGACATGGATGTCACCCGGCGTCAGCCCGGCCTTGGCCTCGACCCGGACCGGCAGCAGCCGCGGGTGCAGGCCCCAGGGGTTGTAGGACGCCGGATCGTATTCAGGCGGGCGCACCAGCAGATCCCATGCATCCCACTTGGACCGGTCAGACACCGGCGCGGCGATGGCCTGTCCCGCCAGCGGTCCGGAAAACAGCAGGGCGGTCCCGCCCAGGAAATGTCGACGTGTAAGACGTGTCATGTGGGTACTCCGTTCACTGCCCGCACATTAAACGCGCCAAGGCCGGAAATGGTAGCGGCGATCTAAAAATGTCTCGGAATGTATTCTTGACCTTCCCGGCGGTGCACCCGCCATAAAGTTCGCAAAACGGAGGGCAAGATGGCTGAAAACACGGGCGAACCCGCGAAAAGGGGCTTTGGCCTCATGCATGCCGGAATGGCGGTCTGTTGCGCGGTGATGCTGCTTCCGGTGGCGGGATTTCTGATCGCGGGCGGCACGCTGGCGGGGCTGGTGGGCAACCTTGCCCTGTTTGCGCCCATCGCCGCCTGTATCGCGATCCACGTGGCCATGTTCGCCGTCTTGGGACGATCCTGCCACGGCGACGCGAAACGCGAAGAGGCGGCCGAGGCGACAAGCACGCTGCAACCCACGCGCATACCGGCGATCCGCACGAAATGAGGCAGCCGGCGGCTTCGCAGGACGCGCCGGGCCCTTGCGGTCCGGCGCGTCCTTGCCGAAGCTGCGGCCTGAAGCAGTCCCGTTGCACGGGAACCGGGTCGCGCCGCTTGTTCAGCGCGGCCCGAACAAGGACAGGGAACACACGCCGATGGTGGACATGACAGCCGAACACCGAACCACGATCCCTCGCCGCGCGTTTCTTGCGGGTGCGTCAGGCGCGGCGGTGCTCGCACCTTTCGCCGCCTCCGCGCAAGAGGCCGACATCTGGTCCGCCGCCCGAGCGCGCGAGGCAATGCAGGCCGACACGGTCCGCCTGATCGACATCCGCTCGCGCGAGGAATGGGAAGAGACCGGCATCGCCCAAGGCGCATGGCCGATCAGCCTGCACGAGCCGCGCTTTGCCGAGCGGCTGTTCGCGGCACGCATGGCAGCGGACGGACGCCCGGTCGCGATCATCTGCGCGACCGGCGGGCGGTCGGGGTTCGTTCTGCGGCAATTGCGCGAGGCCGGGTATGGCGGGTTCATCGACGTGTCGGAGGGGATGCTGGGCTCTGCCCGTGGTCCGGGCTGGATCGCGGCGGGACTGCCGGTCGTGACGCTGGACGAGGCGCTCGCCGTTTTGCCCGCGAACCTGCTTTAGCGGCCCCTACCCGACCCGCAGCCACGTCGCCATGCCGTCCGCCTGGTGGCTCAGCATGTGGCAATGCAGCATCCAGTCGCCCGGATTGTCGAGCACGCACAGGATGTCGCGCGCCTCCCCGGCGCCGACCAGTGTGCCATCGCGGTAATCGCCGGGCGCGCCGTCCGCCGACAGTTCCCGGAAGTGATGGCCGTGCAGGTGCATGACATGGTCGAAGGCGGTGTCGTTGCGCAGCGTGATCCGCGCCGTCGTCCCGCGCCGCACGTTCAGAAGCGGTTTGCGCGGAAGGCCCGACACGTCGTTCAGCGCCCACGTGCCGAACCCGGCATGGGCGGACCCGCCCGCCCCGCCCTGCATCACCACCGTGGCGCGCGCCTCCCGCCCGTTCGGGCGCGGCATCGGGTTGGGGACCAGCGCCGGGATCGCGGTTGCCCGCCGGGGACGCTGACCGGACGACGCGATCCGGCCGAGGTCCGGCGCATCCGCGTCCCGGAACACGATATCGCCTGTCACGTCACCGATCAGGTCGCAACGCTGCCCCGGTGCCAGCACGATGCCGGGCGCGGCGCGCGGCGCTTCCAGCGGCATCCCGTCCAGCGCCACGATACGCCCGTCCAGCCCGTCGATGCGCAGGTCGTAGACGCGGTCGATCGAGGGGTTGATCAGGCGCAGCCGCACCCGCTCCCCCACCGTCACCCCGTCGGATGACGCGAGCGCCATCGCCACGTTGCCAAGACGCCCGGCGGCAGTGAACTGTTCGGGGCCCGTGTCCTCGTCATAGACCCCATCCGCGTCCACCAGCATGTCGAACAGCTGCACGGTGATGTCGCGGTCCACGTCCGGTTTTTGCCGTTCGTCGATGATGAGAGGCCCGAACAGCCCACGGCTCACCTGGTCGTAAGAGATGTAGTGGGAATGGTACCAATAGGTGCCCGCATCCGGCAGGTCGAAGCGGTAGTCAAAGCTGCGTCCGGGCGGGATCACGTCCTGCGTCAGGACGTTCACGCCGTCCATCCGGTTGGGCACGCGAAGTCCGTGCCAATGCACCAGCGCCCCGTCCTGCAAGCCGTTTTCGACGCGGATCCGCATCTCGTCGCCCTGCCGCGCGCGCAGTTCCGGGCCGGGCCACGAGCCGTTGAACCCCAGCAACTCCTGTTTCACGCCGCCGATCCGGGCGGTCACCGCGCCCGGACGCAACACGAAGGACCGCGCGCCGGCAAATGCCGGGCCATGCCCCGCCGCAAGCGCGGCGAGACCTGCGCCCAGAACTTTCCGACGCGTCCAGAACATGCGTCAGTTCGCGGCCTCGCGCGCGACCTCGACCTGTTCGATCAGGACATCCGCCTCGACATAGCCGGGGATCAGGGCGTCGCCGATCACGAAGGACGGCGTGCCGTTGAACCCCAGCGCGCGGGTCAGTTCCATCGATGTCTGGATGTGCTCATCGACCTCGGGCGCCTCCATGTCCTCGCGCAACCGGTCGATATCGAGCCCGACTTCGCGGGCGATCCGCAAGACGCTGGCCTCCACCGCGCGGCCTTCCATCCCCATCATGGCGACGTGGAATTCCTCGTACTTGTCCTGCTTGCGGGCCGCGAGCGCGGCGCGCGCGGCAAAGACGCTGCCTTCGCCAAGGATCGGCCACTCGCGGTAGACCAGCCGCACGTTCGCGTCATGGGCCACCAGCGCATCCACCTGCGGCATCACGCGCCGGCAATAGGGGCAGTTGTAGTCAAAGAATTCGACCACGGTGACGTCGCCTTCGGGATTGCCTAGCACGATGCCGTTGGGGTCTTGCTCCAGCCGGTCGCGTTCGTTCTCCAGCATTGCCGACGCGGCGGCCTGCTGGTCCTGCTGCTGGCGCTCTTCCAGCAGGCGCACGGCATCCATGATGATCTGCGGGTTTTCGAGGATCGCCTCGTAGACCAGCTCCTTGACGCGGTCTTCCGACAATTCGTCGGCCGACACCGCCATCGGGAAAGTTGCGGCAAGGCAAAGCGCCGTCCGCGCAAGCAATCTGGTTGTCATGATATGTCCTATTGTCCTTCGGCCCGTGTGCGTTCGGCCTGTATGTCCCTGATCCTGTCCGGCCAGGTGGATTTGATAAAGGCCAGAACGTCGTGAATTTGCGCATCTGTCAACCGATCGCCGAAACCGGGCATGCCGCTTTCCATCTCGATCCCCATGCGCTGCATCAGGACGGCCCCGCCCAGCTTGGTATATTCGAACAGCAATCCGTCCGCGTGATGCCACGTATGGCCGGTTTCGTCATGCGGCGGCGCGGGCAGCATGCCATCGGCATCCGGGCTTTGCCAGTTCGCCTGCCCTTCGAGGTTCGCACCATGGCAGGACGCGCAGCTTTCCGCGTAGATCCGCTCCCCCGCGACGATATCCGCCGTGCCCGCACCCGCGGCCTGCGCCGTGGTCGCCACCGGGCCGGTCCAGAAGAGCGCGCCCAGGGTCAGGACCATAACCGCGACCAGGGCCAGCACGATCCGCATCACGCAACCTCGATCCGGGTGGTCATGCCCGACGCCGCGTGAGACAGCATGTGGCAGTGAAACAGCCAGTTGCCCGGATTGTCCGCGACAAAGGCGATCTCGCGCGTCTGGTCGCCGAAGATCAGCGTCGTGTCCCGCAAGGGGCCAAGCGCGCCATTCTCTCCGATCTCGTGGAAATGCATGCCGTGCAGGTGCATGGCATGGGGGAAGGCCGTGTCGTTGCGGATCTTCAGGCGGACATGTTCGCCGCGCTCCAGCTGGGCCAGCGGAGCGTCTTCCATCCGGCCAATCGCACCGTTGAAGGCCCAGAACTGACCCTCGTTGACCAGTCGCCGGAAGCTGAGACGCTTGCCGTCGAGCGTGGCGGCCCGCAACCCGCCCATCGCGCCGCCCTCCATGTCGAGCGTGAGCTGCCGCGCGCCATCAAGGCGGACCATGTCATGCGTGTTGTCCTGCAGCGGTGTGGGCATGCCCCGCCGCGCGAGGCTGGCGCGGCCGGTGACGTCGAACTTGACCTGCGACAGCCCCTGCCCGTCCAGCACGGCCAGCAGGTGGGCTTCCCCGCCTTCGTCCGCGATAACGTCGACGAAGACATCGGCGCGCTGGCCGGGGCCCAGCAGAAGGTAGTCGCCGAACGCTTGCGGAGCGGCCAGCGGCATCCCGTCATAAGCCATGATCCAGCCGTCGAGCCCCTGCAGCCGCAATTCGAAGATGCGCGCGTTGGCGGCGTTGATGATCCGCAGCCTGCGGCGCTCGTGCTGGCGCGCGGGCTTGGTCAGCGCGTAGACGCCGTTCGCCGCGATGAAGTTGCCGTTTCGGCCTGCATGGCTGCGGTCGTGCATCGCTTCGAAATCGTCGTCGATCTGGGCGGTTGCGGGGTCGATCAGCCAGTCGTCGAGGACCAGCACGTCCTCTTCGTCCACGTCGGGCGCCACCGGCTCCTCGACGATCAGCGCGCCGTAAAGGCCGCGCGCGACCTGTTCCACCGACCGGTTGTGCGCGTGGTACCAGTAGGTCCCGGCATCCGGCGCGACAAAGTCATAGTCGAACCGCCCGCCCGGCGCGACGGCCTCCTGCGTCAGTCCGCTGACCCCGTCCATCGCGTTGTCGATGCGGATGCCGTGCCAGTGGATCGACGTGGCCTGCGGCAACTCGTTCACAAGCGTGCGCTGCACGCGCCCGCCCTGCGGCACGCGCAGGACGGGGCCGGGCATGGTGCCGTCGAACCCCCAGATCCGCGTGCGCCCGTATTTCGCGGGCAGAAGCTGCATGTCGGCCGCGCGGGCGGTCAGGGCTTCCGCGCCGGATTGCGCCAGCAACCCGGTGGGCGCGGCCGCAAGGGCCGCGCCTCCAAGAAGGACTTGCCTTCGGTTCATCTTCACCTCGTCACCCTTTCCATTCGTACCGGTCAACCATGGTCGTCCATCAGGTAGGTCGCGATCGCCTTGCGGTCCTCGTCGGTCAGGAACTGCGTACCATAAAGGACCACTTCGCCCATTGCATTGCCGAAGGCATCGCCCGAAGGCGTGATCCCGGTGCGCAACGAGTAGGCAAGGCTGTCGACATCCCAACCCCGCGCCATCAGCGTCTTGTAGTCGATGGCCGGGGCCTTGCCGCCGCCGGGCAGCATGTCGCTTCCCTTGAAATGCTCGGTATCGGTGTTGCGCGCACCCAGCAGGTTGCGGCCGGTGTGGCAGGCGGCGCAATGCGTCGCGCCCTCGACCAGTTCCCGCCCGCGGTTCCACAAGTCGCCGTTCCCCGGCACCGGGTCCGTCCGAGGCGATTCGAGGAACAGCGCGCGCCAGACTTTGAGCGTGGCGCGCTGGTTGAACGGGAACGGCATCTCGGGCTCCTTCGATGGCTCGGCCACCGGCGGAACCGTCTGGAACGCGGCCCAGAGATCGGCGATCTCCTGATCCGTGAACTTCTGGTAGAACGGATAGGTGAAGGCCGGGTAATAGGGCTCCCCCTCGGGCGAGATCCCCTGCCGGACCGCGACGGCGAACTGGTCGATCGTCCAGTCGCCGATGCCGTGTTCCGGATCGGTCGTCAGGTTCGGCGAATAGAGCGAGCCGAACGGCGTCTCCAGTTCCACACCGCCCGCCAGCGGCGCGCCGCCTTCGGGATTGGTATGGCACGCGATGCAGCCCGAGGCGCGCGCAAGATACGCCCCCCGGTTCACGTCTCCGGTCAGGTTTGCAAGATCCGGAGACGGCGCGGCGCCAATAGGCCAGCTCGACAGCGCCAGGAAACCGATTGCCGCAAGCGCGGCAAGCGATCCTGCCCCAAGGACATACCTGCGCATGTCAGTTGGACTCCGCCCGGTACTTGGTGTGGCATGCCGAACAGGTCTGGCTGATCCGCGTGAACAGCGCGTCCGCAGGCATCGCGGCCAGCATGTCGGCATCCATCATGCCGTCATCCGCCTGCCCCATCATGCCGCCCATGGTCGCCTGCCCGCCCATCATCGTGGTGGTCCCCATCATGCTGCTGCCCGAGGTGGTTCCCATCATGCTGCTGCCAGAGGTGGAGGCCTCCGCCGACGCCATGCCGTTCTCGGACGCTTCGCCCAGCGCGCGGCCCAGAACTTCCAGCTCCACCGCCAGCTTCTCGAACCCTTCCCAGTCGGACCAGACGGAGTCCTTTGCCTCGGACGGTTTGCCGCCGGTGCCTTCCGGGAACAGCTTGGTCATGGCTTCGCCGGAATGCATTTCCACCGATGCCGCGAAGGCGCGCACCGCTTCGGGATCGTAATCGACCTGGCCCCGCATGATCGGCGTGATCGCCTTGACCGCCTTCTGCATCGCGGCCATCCCGTCCATGCGCTGCTTCACGACACCCGTCGCCCCGCTATGTGCCAGCGCGATACCGGCCGACAGGCTTGCAACCACGGCAAGCGTAACTTTGATAGATTTCATCATGTATTCTCCGTGTAAGATGTTCAGGTTGGACCTTTCATCTTTCACGGATCGGGACGGGAGGATCGCGCCCCATGGACAGGCCGCTCTGGCCGGTTCCCGCCGCCACGTCATAGCGCGCACGCGGCAACGGATCGGAGTCGCCGTTGACGACGTCTCCGATGAAAAATGTCACGACGCATTCAACTGCGCCGTGACAATGCGCCTCCCCGTCCGACGTGTCCAAGGAGAGTTCAACGGACGGTTCGGCAACAAGCGATGCGTGGGCCGCGGCATCGTCCGGCACAAGGGCCAGCACCATGCCGGCCAGGACGCTGAAGACGGCCAGCCGAAGGTATACAGCGATCTGCATCACCCTTAGTCGATCCCGTTTGCCCGCTGCAATTCGCGGACATACATCGCCACGTACTTGGCGTCAGCGTCAGTCACACCCTCGATCCGGGGCATATTCCCGAATTTCCAGTGATGCGCCCGCACGCCGTTTTTCGCGGCGATAACGAACGCCATGTCGGAATGGTGCGAAGGCTCATAGATCTTGTGAACCAGCGGCGGCGCGACACCTTTCTGACCGACGGCATTGGTGCCGTGGCACTGGGCGCAATTCGCCTCGAAGATCATCTTGCCCAGCTGCGCGTTTTCCGACAGCGAGGCGGGCACGGTGATCTGCGCGATGGCACCGCCATCCTCGACCCCGCTCATATCGGGCTGCTCCATGGAGTGCCCGACCTGTTCCGGGGGAACGAGAAGCTGGTAACCGAACGCTCCGATACCCGCGACGAGCGCGAGGCCGACGAAAACTGCTGACTTGTTCATCAGATGAGCTTTACCTGTGTGCCGATCGGTGTACGGTCATACACCTCTTCTATTTGCTCATTGTAAAGACCGATGCACCCGTTGGACGAGCGCCGCCCGATCTTGCGCGTGTCCTGTGTACCGTGGATGCGGTAATAGGTCCATGACAGGTACAGCGCCCGCGTGCCCAGCGGGTTTTCCGGGTCCCCGCCTTTGATGACCAGCGGCCATTCGGGGTTGCGTTCGCGCATCGACGGCGTCGGTCGCCAACTCGGGTTCTCGCGCTTCTCCACCACCTCGGTATAGCCGCGCTTGGTCAACTCGTCGGTCAGCGGCACCGAAGTCGGGTAGATCCGCATTTCGCCGTCCGCGGTCCAGTGCTGCAGCACCTTGGTGTTGGTGTCCGACAGCAGGATGCCCTTGCCCAGGCCATCGAAATGGTCCTGCCAGCGGTGCAGCGCGAAGGACGAGATGTTGCGCCGCACGCCGCCCGGCCCGCGCGCCTGCGCAAGCGCCAGCGACGGGGTCGCAAGGATCGATGCAGTCGCGACAAGTGCCTGCCGCCTCGAGAAAAGTCGGGAATTATCAGCCATGCTCTGCCTCCAGTGGGCGTTTTCCGTGGCCTAGCACCCTGCCTTGCGAATGTGGTGTATCAATTTGTAACGGCGGCAGGTCTTCGCCCGCGCGCCCGATCACAACCGCTCCCGGAAGCGTGATCAGCGCGCGCAGACCGCCTTCGGGCCGGTTCTGCAGCGACAGCGCCCCGCCATGCTCCAGCACGATGCTGCGCGCGATCGACAGGCCAAGCCCGGTGCCGCCGGTCTTGCGCGACCGGCTTTGTTCAAGACGCACGTAGGGCTCGAACACCCGCTCGATCTGGTCATCCGGGATGCCGGGGCCGGTATCGTCGATGCTGATCTGCAGGTCCTTGCCGTCGATGCGCCACGTCACCTCCGCTCCGCAGCCGTAACGCCGCGCGTTTTCCACGAGGTTGCGCAAGGCGCGCGTCATCGCCGTGGCCCGGACCGACACGGTCACGTCGCCCGGCGCCTCACTTGGCGAAGCGCCCGCGCGGTCAAGCAGATCAGCCAGCGGTAGGCGTTGCGGCGCCTCCTCGGAGCCCACGCCACGGGCATAGGCCAGCGTCGACTCGACCATGTCCGACATCTCGTCCAGCGACCGGCCAAGGCTTTCGCGGGTCTCGGGGTCTTCCACCATCGCCGACTGCACGCGCATCGCCGTCAGGGGCGACCGCAGGTCATGCGCAAGTGCTGCCAGCATCATCGTCCGGTCCGACACGAACCGGCGCAAACGCTCCCGCATCACGTTGAAGGCGCGGGTCAGCGTCCTGACCTCGGGCGGACCGGCGGGTTCGAGCGGCGTGACCTGCCCGCCGCGACCCAGCGCTTCGGTGGCGCGCGTCAGCGCCGTCATCGGCCCCGTCAGCCGAGCGATCACGAACCAGAACACGGCCACCGCCCCCAGCCCCATCGACAGCAGGATCGAGATCAGCGAGGCCGACGACACCTGCCACGGCGGCCGTTCGAACAACGTGCCCACGTTCAGCCACCCGCCACCCGACAGGGCGATGGACACCTGCAATTCGACGGCGGCAAGCGTGCCCTGCATCATGTCGGCGTGAAGCTCTGCCATGTCCGGCGTCAGGTTCGGCAAGGGCAGCATCCGGCCTTCGATCTCGTGCATCTCCACCCGGATGGCGCGGCTGAAACTGTCGCCCATGAGCGCGCGGATGCGGGCTTCGATCGCGGCATCGTCGTGATGCATGCCGTTGGCAACGGTCGCCTCGGGGCTGATGGCGAAGCGCACCAGCTGGGTGCTGGCCGCCTGCACGATCTGTTCGTGCAGTTCGGGCGGCGCGTCCTCGATCAGGCGGGCGACATTGGCGGCGCGGCTCGCCGTCTCCGCCCCCAGCGCCGCGCGCACCGCCAGCGACCGTTCATCGGCGAAGAAGACGAGGCTCAGCACCTGCCCAAGCAGGAACGCCGCGCCCACCAGCAGCACCAGTTGCGTCCGCAGGGGAATGTTCACGCGGTTCAAGAGACGATCTCGACATCGCAGGACAGCGAATAGCCACCGTTGCGGATGGTGGTGATCAGGCGCGGGCGCAGGATGTCGGGTTCGATCTTCTTGCGCAGACGGCTCACCTGGTTGTCGATCGTCCGGTCGAACGGGCCCGGCACGCGGCCCGCCGATTTCATTAGCAATTCGTCGCGGCTGAGCGTGTCGCGGGCATGTTCGATCAGAACGCAGAGAAGGCTCGCCTCGCCGGATGTCAGCACCTCCGTCCGCCCGTCCGCCCGTTCGACCACGCGCGCATCGACGTCGTAACTCACCCCGCCAAAGCGGGCCGTCTTGCCCGCCAGGCCGGGCCGTTCGGCGGGCCGGGTATCGTCGGCAGGTGTCCGGGTGCGGCGCAGGATGGCCTGTATCCGTGCAAGCAGTTCCGGCGGGTTGAAGGGTTTGGACATGTAATCGTCCGCCCCCGTCTCGAACCCTTTCAGAAGGTGGGTGTTACCGTCCAGCGCCGTCAGCAGCAGGACGGGCACATTGGTGGTGTCGCGCAGGCGCGCACAAGCCGACAACCCATCCTCGCCCGGCATCATCACGTCGAGCACGACGAGATCGGGCCACCGCAGGTCCATCTGCCGATCCATGTCGGCGGCGGTTTCCGCCGTGGCGACCTCCATCCCGTTGCGCGCGAGATACCGCGCGACCGAGTTGCGGATTTCGCGGTGATCGTCGACGACGAGGATTTTCGGTTTCGACTCCATGAGGTGCACATATAGCGACCGGCGGCGGCATGCCTGCCCGGTTTTGTCGCAAAATGTAACGAAACGCGGGGCCTAGTCCAACGCCGCAGGCGTGCCCTGCACCAAAACGACGGTGCTGCGACGTTCGTCCAGGGGATGCGTCCAGGCGAGGAACACGTCGCCGCCCATGCGCGCCATGCGGGGGAAGTTCAGCGACGCCGACAGGCCGTTCCGCACCAGCAACTGGCTGGCGACGCACCCCTTGTCCGCAACGACCCGGCACAGGCGCAGGACCTCGTCATCGCCCTCCCATTCCAGCCAGCTGACAAGGACCGATCCGTCCTCCAGCATCAGCGCGTCGACCCGGCCCAGCGGCTCCGACACGTCGATGCGCATCGGCGCGGCAAAGCTCTGCCCGCCGTCCCCGGAGAAGGCCACGTTGACCTTGGCAACGTCGTCCGCGCCCGTGAACCACGCCACGGCAACTTGCGATCCGCCGGCCACGATCGCCGGGCCGTTCACCGGGCAGCCCGCGATCTCCCACCCGTCACGGTGCACCGTGACCGGTTCGGCCCAGTTGCCATCTGCAAGCCGCACGACCGAGATGTCGCGGATTTCCGCGTCGGTTCGGTCGCGGTAGGCCACCACCAGCGACCCGTCGCCCAGCCGGGCCGAGGATGTCTGGCAGCATGAACAGGTCTGCAAATCGACCGCGCGGTCCTCGCCCAGTTGCCCGGACCCGTCGACGCTGACCGCGCGCAACTGCATCGCGTCGGGCGTGTCACGGAACCCCACCTTGTCGTAGGACCGCCCGTCGAGCCACAGCAGGTCCAGCGTGCCATCCGGCGCACCGCTCATCGTGGCAAACCCGTGCTGGGACGCCGAGCGGTCGGTATGCGGGATGAACGCGTCGGACCAGGTGGCGCCAAGGTCGTCCGACACCGACATCTCGATGTCATAGGCGAACCCGCGCGGCTCCGATTTCCGCAACCAGTGCAGCGCAACGCCCGTCTCGCCGAAGAACGTGACGGACGGAAAGTCGGCCCAGTTGAGGAACAGGTCACGCCCCCGCGCGACCTCGACCGGTTGCGACCACCCCGCCCTGTCCATCCGCGCGAACCGGACCGAGGCACCCGAGCGGTCGAGCGACAGCCACGACATCGCCAGCATGTCGCCGCTTGCGGCAAGGAACGGCTCCTGCGCCTGTCCCTGAACAGGTGTTTCCACCTTCCGCAAGGTTTCGAAAACCGGCCTGTCGGCGATGGCCGGACCCGCCCAGAGAACGGCGCAGGCCAGCAGGCTACCAAGCGTGGACCATTTGTGTGTTGCGTCAGGCGGTTGCGACCTTGGGATGCAGTTCGACCCGCGCCCCGATCTCGACCCGGTCATAAAGGTCTTTGACATGCTCATTGGTCAGCCTCGCGCAGCCGTTGGATACTGCCGAGCCGATGGTTCCCGGCTCGTTCGTACCGTGAATTCGCAAATACGTATCCCGACCCGCATCATTGTAAAGGTAAAGCGCGCGGGCGCCCAAGGGGTTGTTCGGACCGCCCGCGACGCCGTCCTTGAAGCGCGCGTATTTGTGCGGCTCGCGCCGGATCATCGCGTCGGTCGGGCGCCAGCGCGGCCACTTGGCCTTGCGCCCGACGGTGAAGGTGCCCGCCGTGTAAAGCCCCTTGCGCCCCACGCCCACGCCATAACGGATCGCCAGCCCGTCCTGCAGCATGAAGAACAGGAAGAAGTCATCGGGAAGGACATGCAGGGAGCCGGCCTCCCAGTCCTTGCGCCCGGTATTGACCAGTTGCGGGAGGTACTTGTCCGGCAGGGTGACGGGATGCCCAACAGCAAGCGACGGGAAGGCACCGACGGTGACAGCGGCGGCGACAAAAGCACGCCGGGTCAGAATAGGGTCCCGTTCCGGCCCGTCGGCCCGCAAATCCTGCATCGAAATTCACCTCACTGCTCAATCTTGATCACGATGCTAGAGGCACCGCCCCAGCTTCACCCAATCACTGTTTGTCACCAAATGTAACTGTTGCCGAATTGCCCTTGACCTTCCAGTTACTGGAGGCTGCAAGCAGGACCGATGACGCGCGCATCACCGCTTTCGAAGGACACGCCGGCGGGAGGCCCCAACGGCGACACCTTTCATGCGCCGGCATGGATCGGGGCGGCCCTGTTTGCCCTGACCGTGCCCGTGCACCTGGTCGTCGGGCGCGATGTCTCCATCGTCGTGGCGGCCGTCACGCTCGCCCTGATCGGTGGCGCGTATATCGGGTTCGGGGCGGCCGACGGGCGGCGCCGGGTGTTCTGGTCCGAACTTGCCGTCGCCCTGCTTTTCGGGCTGGCGGCGATACTGGGCATTACGTGGCACTGGGCGGCTCTGCCGGCGGGGCTGGCGCTGCATGCGGGATGGGACCTTGTGCACCACAATGCCCGTCACCTCGCCCGTATTCCGAAATGGTATATCCCGTTCTGCGTGGTCTATGACCTTGCGGTGGCCGCCTTCCTCGTCCTGCTTTATGCAGGCAGGGTATGACACGGCTTTTTCTGCTGGGCGTGATCGTGCTCATGATCCTTGCATGGATCTTGCGCCGTCAGCTCGGGTTCGACTTCGACCTGCCCGACCGCGACGATCTCAGGCGCTGGATCGACGCGGCGGGCGTGTTCGGCCCGGTCTTGATCGTCGCGCTGATGGCGCTGGCCATCGTGGCGACCCCGATCCCGTCCGCCCCGATCGCGCTGGTCGCGGGCGCGGCCTATGGCGACCTTCTGGGAACGATCCTCACCGTCACCGGGGCCGAGATCGGCGCGCTGGCGGCATTCCTGATCGCGCGCGGGCTTGGTCGGCCCTACGTCGAACGCCATCTCGGGCAGAGACTGGGACAGGGCCTATTGGGATCGCAGAACATGCTGACATTCCTCGTCTTCGGCAGCCGATTGCTGCCTTTTTTGTCCTTCGACATGATCAGTTACGCGGCGGGCCTCAGCAAGCTGCACCTGTGGCGCTTTGCCGTTGCGACGCTGGCCGGGATCATCCCGGCGAGCTTTATCCTGGCGCATATGGGCAATGCGGCGATGACCGGGGATGCGCGCGCGGCCACATGGACGGCACTCGCGCTTGGCGGCTTCACCGCGCTGTCGCTTCTCGTGGCCGTCTGGCGCGAACGGCGCATGAACGGTGACCGAAACACTGAGTAACCGATCCGCGTAACGCCGGAGCGGCACCGCGATGGCATGTCCATTTTGCCGCGCTCGACTCCCCTGCGCGCGGCGCTATTCTGTCCGGCATCAAGAATGGAGACACCATTGAAACGTCGAGATTTCCTTCTGTCGGCCTCGGCCACCCTGCTCGCCGGCCCCGCGCTTGCCGGCTCCGATACCGTGATCCGCGTCGTGAAGTCACCGACCTGCGGATGCTGCACGGCCTGGGTCGCGCATGTGCAGGAGGCGGGGTTCACCGTCGAGGCGCAGGACGTCGACCAGGACGCGCTTTATGCCGTGAAGGACCGGCTGGGCATCACGCCGGAACTGTCGGGATGCCACACGGCGCTGGTCGACGACTATTTCATCGAGGGCCACGTGCCCGCATCCGACATCGCGCGCCTTCTGGCCGAACGCCCGGATGCGCAGGGCCTGACGGTCCCCGGCATGCCGATGAGCTCGCCCGGAATGGCCGGGCCGGGCGCGGGCGATGCCTTCGACACGCTGCTCGTGGCAAACGACGGGTCGACGTCCATCTTCGCGCGGCACAGCTGAGGCCCGGTTGCGACGGGCCGTCAGACCAGCTTGATCCACGCCGCGTTGCGCGCCGAACTGCGCACGCAGGCATCGACGAACACGACCCCCGCCAGCCCATCCTCCACCGTGGGATAGATCACGCCCTCCGGGACCGGGGAGCCGTCCCGGTGCGCACGGATCGCAGCCGCAGCCTCGGAATAGATGTTGGCGAAGCCTTCGAGGTAACCTTCCGGATGGCCCGGCGGAACGCGGCTGACGCGGCCCGCGGCCTCTCCGGCCCCCGCCCCGCCGCGGGTGATGAGGCGCTTCGGTTCACCGAAGGGCGTGTACCAGAGGTAATTGGGATCCTCCTGCGCCCATTCCACCCCCCCCGTCTCGCCATAGACGCGCAGGCGCAGGCCGTTTTCATTGCCCGGCGCGACCTGGCTGGCCCACAGCATGCCCTTTGCCCCGCTGTCGAACCGCAACAGCACATGCGCGTTGTCGTCCACCCGGCGGCCCGGCACGAAGGCGGCGAGGTCGGCGGCAAGTTCAGTCGCCGTCAGGCCGGTCACGAAACAGGCGAGGTTGTAGGCATGGGTGCCGATATCCCCCGTCGACCCGCCTGCGCCGGACTGCGCGGGATCGGTGCGCCATGCGGCCTGCTTGAAATCCTGTTCGATGGTCAGCCAGTCCTGCGGGTATTCCACCTGCACAACGCGCACCGCGCCGATTTCGCCGTTGGCCACCATCTCCCGCGCCTGACGCACCATCGGGTAGCCGGTGTAGTTGTGCGTCAACACGAACAGCGCCTCGGACTCCTGAACCGCCTTCACCATCTTGCGCGCGTCCTGCAGGGTCGAGGTCAGCGGCTTGTCGCAGATCACGTGGATGCCGCGTTTCAGAAACTCCCGCGCGGCGGCGAAATGGACATGGTTGGGGGTGACGATCGACACCGCCTCGATCCCGTCCTTTCGCCGTGCCTCGCGGGCGGCCATCTTCTTGAAATCGTCGTAGATGCGCGGCAGACCCAAGGCCTCTCCGCTGGCGCGCGACTTCTCGGGGGTGGAGGACAGCGCGCCTGCCACCAGTTCGTACTGGTCGTCGATGCGCGAGGCGATGCGGTGCACCGCGCCGATGAAGGCGTCGTTGCCGCCGCCGACCATGCCCAGTCTGATCCGGTCCGCCATCACGAGATCCCCAGCATCTTGCGGTTGCCCGCGTCGTCGGTGCCGCCATCGGCGAAGTCGTCGAAGGCGACCTCGGTCGGGCGGATGATATGGTCGCGGACAAAGGCCGCGCCTTCGCGCGCGCCGTCCTCGGGATGCTTGATCGCGCATTCCCATTCCACCACGGCCCAGCCGTCGAACCCGGCCGCCGTCAGTTTGGAAAAGACGGCGCGGAAATCGACCTGCCCGTCGCCCAGCGAGCGGAACCTCCCGGCGCGGTCGACCCATGACTGGTAGCCGGAATAGACACCCTGCCGACCCGTGGGATTGAACTCGGCATCCTTGACGTGGAACATCCGGATTCGGTCGCTGTAGATGTCGATATTGTCAAGGTAATCAAGGCATTGCAGGACGTAATGCGACGGATCGTAAAGCATGCAAGCGCGCGCGTGGTTGCCCGTGCGTTCAAGGAACATCTCGTAGGTGACACCGTCATGCAGGTCTTCACCGGGATGGATTTCATAGCAGACATCGACGCCGCACTCCTCGGCATGGTCAAGGATCGGACGCCAGCGCGCGGCCAGCTCGTCAAACGCGGTCTCGATCAGTCCTGCGGGCCGTTGCGGCCACGGGTAGACATAGGGCCATGCCAGCGCGCCCGAGAAGGTCGCATGTGCCCCGATCCCCATGTTGCGCGAGGCCGACAGCGCCTTCTTTACCTGGTCGACGGCCCATTCCTGCCGCGCTGTCGGGTTGCCCCGCACCTCGGGCGCGGCAAAGCCGTCGAACGCCGTGTCATAGGCGGGGTGCACCGCGACAAGCTGACCTTGAAGGTGGGTGGAAAGCTCGGTCACCTCGACCCCGTTCTCGGCCGCGACGCCCTTGAAGTCGTCGCAGTACCCCTTGCTTTCGGCGGCTTGGGCGAGGTCGATCAGGCGGCCATCCCAGCTGGGAACCTGCACACCCACGTACCCGCAATCGGCGGCCCACTTTGTGATCGCGTCCCACGAATTGAACGGGGCGTCGTCGCCTGCGAACTGCGCCAGAAACAGCGCCGGTCCCTTGATCTGTTGCATCGCTTCCTCCCTAAAATGTCTTACGTCATGGACGGCAGGTTCTCCCTCAGGACGATGTCGATCCGGATGGTCTCCTGCGATTTGATCACGGGTGTCTTGTCGCACTTGGCGCGCAGCACGCGCAGGGCGCTGCGGGCAAGGTGGCCGGTGTTCTGGGTAATGACCGCGTCGATCACGCCCTCGCGCAGAAGCGCGGCGGAATTTTCCGTCAGTTCGTGGTCGATCAGCACGGGGCGTTCGGGCAGATGCGCGCGGGCGATGGCGCGGCCGATGCCCTGCACGCTGGCCCCGACAGAGTAGATGCCGATCGTGTCGGGATGCTGCTGCAACGCGCGCAGCGTGACGCGTTCGGTATGGGCGGGGTCTTCCTGCCCCTCGATGCTGGGCTGCGGGTCGAGATGCGGGAACTCGGCGCTGACCACCTGGTCGAACCCGTGGCGGCGCTCGATCATGTCGCGGGACTGGCGGTTGGTGATGACAACCAGCACCTTGCCCTGCCGTCCGCCGGTGAAGCGGCCAAGAAGCAGGCCCGCCGTGCGTCCGGCAGCGACGTTGTCGATGCCCACGAAATGGTCGCGGTCGCTGTTGGGCTGGTCGGACACCAGCGACACGACCGGCACGCCCCGCCGCCGCAGATCGGCAATGGCGTCACGTACAAGCGGCGTTTCCTTGGCCATGATGGCAAGCCCGTCGGTCTCTGCCGGGTCAAGATCGGCCAGCGTGCGGGCCAGTTGGGTGTGATCGTGGTTGGGCACGCGGATGGTGCGCACCTCGGTCCGCTCCTGCCGGGCGTTCAGCAGGCTTTCCGACAGGCCCCGTTCGATGCTGGCGAGGAACTGGCCCTTCCAGTCGGGCAGGACGAACACGAACCTGTAGGTCTTCTGCCGCGCGAGGTTGGCCGCCGCCGTATCGCGGACATAGCCAAGCTCGTCGATGGCGGCCTGCACCTTGCGGATCGTCTTGTCCCGGACACCGGGACGTTCGTTCAGAACCCGGTCGACCGTGGCAAGGCTCACCCCTGCAACACGGGCAATGTCATTGACCGTGGGCTTGGCGACGATCCTGAGGTCCGGTTTGGCCAGCTTATCTCTCCATTTCCCTCGCAAGCGCGCCAAAGATCAGCGCGACCGCCTCGGCACCCGGATCGTTATGACCCTTCAGGTTCTCCTCGGGCACATACGCGGCGCGGCCTGCCTTGGCACGGTGAATGTTGGCGGTGCTGTCGGCACCTGTCCGCGCGGCCTCTGCCGCGGCGGCGATCCCCTGCGGCAGCGCAGCCAGCGCCGGCGCCAGCGCGTCGACCATCGTGCGGTCGCCGACCTCTGCCCCGCCGACCTGGCTGACGCGTGCCAGCCCGTCGCTCAGCGCCTGCTGCACGGACGCGCCGTTGGCGCAGGCGTCACCTGCCGCGTTGAAATAGATGGCGAGGATCACGCCGGACGAGCCACCCATGGTCTGGCTCAGCTCGTTGCCCAGCGCCGGGAAAAGTTGGGTCAGGTCCGCGAGCGGCATCCGGTCGAGGCTCGATTTCAGCGAGCGCGCGGCGGTGGCGAGCGTGCTGCCGGTATCGCCATCGCCCGACTTGGCATCCAGCTCGTTCAGCGGCCCTTCGGCAGAGATCAGCAAATCCGCCACCTTCTCGATCACGTCCCGCGTCTTGTCGTTGCGGGACGGGATGGGCTCGATCGGGGTCAGGCCATCGGGCAGGCCCAGGACCGGCGGCGTCACCACCGGGGACATCCCCGGCCAGGCAGGCATCGGCACGGGCGCCGAAAGCGCGTCAAGCGCGGCCGCGTCGACCTCCATCACCGAGATCGAAAACCCGTGCATGTCGAGCGAGGTCATCAGCGGCGCGGGGCCGATGACGTGGGTCGCGAGCCCCGATTTGGCCAGGGTCTGCGACAGGACCGACATCTCAAGCGGGGTCGTGGAGCCGAGGTTGTTGAGGATCGCCACGACATCGCCGCCCGAGGCATGGCCGCGCAACTTGTCGATCACCGTCTCCATCGCACCCGCCGCGGTCGAGAAATCGATCTGGCGCACGCCCGGTTCGCCGTGGATACCAAGGCCCAGTTCCGCCTTGCCCGCGCCGATCCGGTTCTCCTTGGCCGATCCGGGCACGGTGCAGGTATCAAGGCTCATACCCAGCGAGGCGACCTTCCCGATCACGTCCTGCGCCGCACGGGCGACGGTGCCAAGGTCCGCGCCCGCCTCGGCCAGCGCGCCCGCGATCTTGTGCACGAACAGCGTGCCCGCCACGCCGCGCGGTTGCGGCAGGTCCGGCAGCGCGATGTCGTCGTCGACGATCACCATCTCCACCTTGCGCCCCAGCGCCCGCGCGCGTTCGGCGGCCAGCCCGAAATTCAGCCGGTCGCCGGTATAGTTCTTCACGATCAGCAGGCACCCGGCATCGCCCGTGACGGCAAGGATACCGGCCAGCACCGCCTCGACCGAGGGGGAGGCGAAGACCTCTCCACAGACCGCCGCCGTCAGCATCCCCTGCCCCACGAACCCGGCATGCGCCGGTTCGTGCCCCGACCCGCCGCCCGACACCAAAGCGACCTTGGACTTGTCCCAATCGGTGCGGAACACGACCTTGATATGCGGATACCCGTCCAGCCGTGACAGGCGCCCGCCCGAGGTGGCCAGCACCCCGTCGATGGCCTCGGTGACGAGGTCCTCCTTGGCATTGATGAATTGCGCCATGTTGTCCTCCCTTATGCGACCCGCGCGCCTTGGGCGTCGAAATAGAGTGGGTTTTGCGGGCTGATCCGGATCATCGCGTCGCTGGAATAGGTCCGGTGCGGATCGGTGAGCGTGGTAATCGCGTGGCCCTGCACGTCGAGGTGCAGGCGCGTCTGGTCGCCGAGGTGTTCGGCCCGCACCACCCGCGCCTCGACCCCGTCGCCCTGCCGGATGTTTTCCGGCCGCAATCCGATCTGCGCGCCCTTGTGCGCACCGGGAAACAGCCCCGACGGCAGGATGTTGATGCGTGGCAGGCCCAGCCGCGAGGCGACATAGACGCTGACGGGATCCTCGTAGATCTCCTTGGGCGTGCCGAACTGCACCAGCCGGCCCTCCTCCAGCACCCCGATCTTGTTGGCCATCGTCATCGCCTCGACCTGGTCGTGGGTGACGTACAGAAGGGTCGAGCCGAGCTCTGCCTGGATGCGCTTCAACTCGACCCGCAGGTCGGCGCGCAGCTTGGCGTCGAGCGAACTGAGCGGTTCGTCCATCAAATAGATCGACGGGTCGCGCACCAGCGCCCGCCCGATCGACACGCGCTGCATCTCGCCCCCCGACAATTCGGTCGCTTTGTTGTCGAGCTTGTGGGGGATCTGCAGGACCTCGGCGATCTCGTGCACCTTGCGGGCGATCTCGTCCTCGGGCGTCTTGAGGATGGGGGAGCGCAGCGGGAAGGCGAGGTTGTCGCGCACGGTGAGGTGCGGGTAAAGCGAGTATTGCTGGAACACCATCGCCACGTCGCGCTGCGCGGGCGTGTCCTGCCCCACGTCGCGCCCGCCGATATGCACGCTGCCCGCATCCAGCTTTTCCAGCCCCGAAATCAGCCGCAGCGTAGTTGTCTTGCCCGCCCCCGTCGGCCCCAGAAGGACGACGAATTCGCCGTCCCCGATGGTCATCGAGATATCGGACACGGCCTGCGTCTTGCCGAAGGCCTTGGAGACGTTCGAAAGCGTGACTTCAGCCATCGAGAACCCCCTCGTTCAGGGCAGAGCGCAGGGCCCGGCCCGATCCGCGCTCGAACAGCGTGATGGTCGCCGGGTCGAACGTCATGCCGACCGTGTCGCCCGGTTGCGCGACCTGCCCCGAGGGCACCCGCGCCTTCACCTCGCCGCCCGCGGTGGTCAGCGTGACGATCTGCGTGGTGCCAAGGTATTCTGTCGCCACCACCTCGCCGCGATAGGGCGCGTCGTCGGCAAGGTGGATGTGCTCGGGCCGGACCCCCAGCGCCATCTGTCCGGCAAATCCTTCCCGCGCCTGCGGGATGCCGAAACTCGCGCCCTGCATGTCGACCTCGTTCGCCCCCGCCCCGATCTGCCCGTCGAAGGACAGGAAGTTCATCGACGGCGAGCCGATGAAATCGGCCACGAACATGGTGGCGGGCTTGTCGTAGATTTCCTGCGGCGTGCCGAACTGTTCGACCACGGCGTTGTTCATCACCACGATCTTGTCGCCCATCTGCATGGCCTCAAGCTGGTCGTGGGTGACGTAAACGGTGGTCGCGCCCATCCGGTCGTGCAGCGCGCGCAATTCCTCGGCCATGTGTTCGCGGAACTCGGCATCAAGCGCGCCCAAGGGTTCGTCCATCATGAAGGCCTTGGGTTCGCGCACGATGGCGCGGCCCAGCGCCACGCGTTGCCGGTCCCCGCCCGAAAGCCCGCCTACGGGCCGGTCGAGGATATCCTCGATCCCGAGAATGCGCGCGACCTCGGCCACCTTGGCCTTTACCGCCGCGCGGGACATGCCCTGGCTCACCAGCGGGTAGCTGATGTTGCGGCGCACGTTCATGTGCGGATAGAGCGCGAACATCTGGAACACGAAGGCGATGTCGCGTTCCGAGGGCGGGCGCTGGCTGATCTCTTCCCCGTCGAGGTAGATCTCCCCCGAGGTCGGCAGTTCCAGCCCCGCGATCATCCGCAGCGTCGTCGTCTTGCCGCAGCCCGAGGGCCCGAGCAGCATGAAGAACTCGCCGTCCTCGATGGTGAACGAGCTTTCGCGCACGGCGGTGAAATCGCCGAACTCTTTCTTGAGGTTGTTGATGACGATCTGCGCCATGCTCACTCCGGGAAATGGCTGACGATGATGAACATCACCGTCCCGACCAGTGTCGTGATGAAGGAATAGGTGAAGGCCCAGATGACGAAGGGCTGCATCAGCATGAACACCCCGACCGCGATGATGATCGTGGCCAGCATCTCCCACGGGCCGCGCCGCATCTTCAGAAGGCCGTCGAAAAACTTGGTCATTTGCGCACCGCTCCGAAGGTGATCCCGCGCAACAGGTGCTTGCGCAGCAGGATGGTGAAGAACATCACCGGCAGCAGGAAGATCGTGACCCCCGCGGCAATCGCCGGCCAGTCGAGCCCGCCGATCCCGATGATCGTGGGAATGAAGGGCGGCGCGGTCTGGGCGTTGGCGGTCGTCAGCAGCACGGCGAAGGCGTATTCGTTCCACGCAAAGATCAGGCAGAAGATCGCGGTTGATGCGATACCGGTCGCGGCCTGCGGCAACACCACCTTGTAGAACGCCTGGAACCGCGTGTAGCCGTCGATCAGGGCCGCTTCCTCGTATTCCGTCGGGATGCCGTCGATGAAGCTTTTCAAGAGCCAGACGGCGAGGCTGATATTCACGCCGGTATAGAGCAGGATCATCCCCAGATGCGTGTCCGACAGGCCCAGCTGGCGGTACATCAGGAAGATCGGGATCGCGACCGCGATGGGCGGCATCATCCGCGTGGACAGGATGAAGAACAGCAGATCGTCGGCCAGCGGTATCTTGAACCGGCTGAACGCATAGGCCGCGAGCGTGCCGAGGAAGACCGACAGGAAGGTCGACCCGAACCCGATGATGACCGAGTTCAGGAACCGTTCCCCGAATTTCGAGGGGCCGACGATGACCATGCCGTATTGCCGCACGATGTCGTCCGCCCATGTCTCTGGCGGATTGGCGTCAAGGAATTCCGGCGTCTGCCGGGTGCGGGTGGTGAAAAGGTTCACGTAGCCTTCCAGCGTCGGCTGGAACCCCGCCTCGCTGTCGCTGCCGATGATGTATTTCGGCGGATAGCTGATCGCGTCGGCGGGGCTTTTGAACCCGGTCAGCGCGATCCATGCCAGCGGCACCATGGTGATGAGCGCGTAGGCGATAACCAGCACGCCCGCAACCCATTTCATCCGGCGCGACGGTTCGGTGACGGAATAGCTGCTCACGACGGTTGGTCCTTGTTCGCATCCCGCGTCACGAACGGCGCGTCACGGGTCGTCAAAAAGTTCGTCCGGCGCGCATGCGCCATGCCCGACCTCCCCCCCGGGAGGGCATTCGTTGCATCACCGGCAGCACTCACACCGCTGCTGCTTTGTAGAAGATCGGTTGGCGCTGGCGTGTCGGCCCTCCCGAGGTCGGGCATGGCGCACCCACAAGTTGCACGGTGGATGGACTTGGCATGGTTCATCATCACCGCTCCTTCACCTTGTTCAGCGCCTTGACGTAGATCGAGGCGAGCCCGAACACCGTCACGAACAGGATGATCGCGTAGGCCGAGGCATAGCCGGTGCGCCATTTCTCGAATGCCTCGCGCTTGAGGTTGATCGAGGTCAGCTCGGTCGTCGATCCCGGCCCCCCGCCTGTCAGCTGCACGACAAGGTCGAACATCTTGAAGTTCTCGATCCCGCGGAACAGAACGGCCAGCATCAGGAAGGGCAGCACCATCGGCACGGTGATCGTGAAGAACTGCCGCAGTTTCGACGCGCGGTCGATCTCGGCCGCCTCGTAGATGTAATCGGGGATGGATCGCAGCCCGGCGAGGCAGATCAGCATCACGAAGGGCGTCCACATCCACGTATCCACGATGACGATGGACCATGGCGCAAGGTTCACCTGCCCCAGCATCTCGAAACTCGACGGGTCGCGTCCCGTGAAGAAGCCGACGATGTAATTGAACAGGCCGATTTGCGGCTGGTAGAGGAATTTCCAGAAGTTGCCGACCACGGCGGGCGACAGCATCATCGGCAGCACGATGATCGTCGTCCACAGGTCATTGCCCTTGAACTTCTTGTTGATCAGCCACGCCAGCGTGAAGCCAATCAGCACCTGCAGGATGATCGTCCAGATCAGGAAATGCGCGGTGGCCTGCATGTTCAGCCAGATGTCGCTGTCGGTCAGGATCCGCTCGTAATTGCGCAGCCCGATCCATTCCGGTTCGCGGTTCACGCGGTTGGCCTTGTAGTTGGTGAAACTCAGCCGGATCGTCCAGATCAGCGGGAAGATGTTGATCGCCAGCAGCAGGAAGATCGTGGGCCCGACGAAGATCCAGGCGATGGCCCGGTCGGACAACCCCTTGATCTTGCGCGCAACGGGGGTGGGCGTTGCCGCCGCAACGCGATCTATGGTCCGTTCAGACATGTCCTGGGCCCGTATCGTTTGGAATGTACCGGGGCCCATGGCCCCGGCACAGGGTCGTTGCGGTGCGCTGAGGGGCGCGCACCGTCAGGGAGAGACCTACAGCTTTCCTTCGTCCTCGAAGACCTCGGTCCAGTCCTCGATCAGCTTGTCGAGCGCCTCTTTCGCGGTGCCCTGGTCGGCCACCACGTAATCGTGGATGCGCTTCTGCATCGCCAGCAGCAGTTCGGCATAGGCCGGCTCCTGCCAGAAGTCCTGCACGCCATCCATCGCGACGAGGAAGTCACCGGCGAACGGCTGGCTGTCGACGAAGCCCGGATCCTGCAGGACCGAATTGTGCGCCGAATAACCACCCAGCGCCCACCACTTGGCCTGCACGTCGGGCTGGGCGAACCACTTGATGTATTCAAGCGCCGCGTCCTGCTTGTCGGAATAGGCCACGACCGAAATCCCCTGCCCGCCCAGCGTCGAACCGGCCTGGTTCTGCGGCGGGTTCACGAAGAAGTCGATCTTGTCGCCGCCGGTGTTGGGATCGGCGTAAAGGCCGGGGAAGAAGGCGAACCAGTTCATCGCCATCGCCACCTGCCCCGATTTGAACGCATCGAGCGATTCACCCATGTAGGAGTTGGTGTAGCCCGGCGGCGTCGCGGTTTCGTAGAATTCCTTGTAGAATTCCAGCGCCTCGACCGCCTCGGGCGAGTTCACCGCGCCCTCCATGTCGTAGGACCCCGGCGTGTTTTCGTACTTGAAACCCCACGGATACAAGGCCGAGGTCACGCCCATCGTGATCCCTTCGGACCCGCGCTCGGTAAAGATCGCGGCGCCGTAGACGGTTTTGCCGTCGATCTCGCGGCCTTGGAAGAACTGCGCGATTTCCAGCATTTCCTTCTGCGTCTTGGGTTCGGCCAGCTCGCGGCCGGTCGCGTCCTTGAACGCGGCGCGGATGTCATCCCGCGCGAACCAGTCCTTGCGGTAGAACCAGCCGTTGGCATCGCCCATCGCCGGCAGCGCGTAATAGTTGGGCGTGCCCTTGGGCCATGTCGAATAGGCATAGACGGTCGCGGGCGCGAAATCGTCCATGCTGATGCCCTCGGCGTCGAAGAAGTCGTTCAGCTTGACGTAATGGCCGTTCTCGGCCCCGCCGCCGATCCACTGGCTGTCACCGATCAGCAGGTCGCACAGCTTCCCGCCCGAGTTCAGCTCGTTCAGCATCCGGTCCGCGAAATTCGGCCATGGAACAAACTCGAAATTCATGGTGTGGCCGGACTGGGCCTCGAATTCCTTGGACAGCTCGACCAGCGCGTTGGCCGGGTCCCACGCAGCCCAGCACAGGGTCAGATTCTCGGCTTGGGCCGAGGTCACGACACCGCTGGCAGCAAGTGCAATGGCGCTGGCAGTTGCCAGTTTCGTATAAGACATCCGTTCCTCCCGTTTTATCCGCCGCCGGGTGCAGTGCCCGAATCGCGGCGTGCTTTTACGCTACTTGAGGTACGCACCTCACGTAAACGGATTTTTGAGGTGCGTAACTCAAAAACTGAGGTACTTCAATTTTTACAGTGCCTTGCCGGACGTTCTTCAATCTAAAATGCCCCCGCCCCTCGCGACCCCGGCGCGCGCCGTGGCGAGTCCCCCGGCCGCGCCCGCGTCGGGGCACGGACCACGCCACGCCTCCTCCGGGCCGAAAAAGCGACACGTCCGGCTCACCCCGCCTCACACCCCCGTGACACGCTTGTCACGGACCTTGCCCCGGCGGACGGCTCTGCCCAAACTCTGGGGACACGGGCAAGGAACACGCGATGAAACCTTTCACCTTCAAGGGAATGCAGGGCCACCAGCTGGCGGGCCGTCTCGACATGCCGCAAGGCAAGCCGCTGGCGACGGCCCTTTTCGCGCATTGCTTTACCTGTACCAAGGACATCGCCGCCGCCCGCCGCATCGCGCAGCGCCTGACCACGATGGGCATCGCCGTGCTGCGGTTCGACTTCACCGGGCTCGGCCATTCCGACGGCGAGTTCGAGAACACCCATTTCACCTCCAACGTGGGCGACCTGAAAGCGGCGGCAGAGGCGCTGGCGGCGCAGGACATGGCGCCCGCGCTGATGATCGGTCACAGCCTTGGCGGAGCGGCGGTGCTCAAGGCCGCGGGCGACATCGACAGCGTGAAGGCGGTCGTCACCATCGGTGCGCCGTTCGATCCCGGCCACGTCACCCACAATTTCGGCGATGCGCTGGACGAGATCGCGGCACGCGGAAAGGCCGAGGTCTCGCTTGCCGGGCGGCCCTTCACGATCAGCCGTGACTTCGTCGAGGACGTGAACGCCACCAACCTCGAACCCGCGATCGCCAACCTGAAAAAGGCGCTTCTGATCCTGCATGCGCCCAAGGACACGACGGTGAGCATCGACAATGCCGCCGCGATCTTCATGGCGGCGAAGCACCCGAAAAGCTTCGTCACGCTCGACACCGCCGATCACCTCGTGACCGACCCGTGCGACGCGGAATACGCCGCCGACGTGATCGCGACATGGGTGTCGCGGTACGTGCCCCTGAAACCCCCTGCCCCGCCCATCGGTGCGCCCGAAGGCATCGTGCGCGTGGCCGAGGCCGACCCGGACGGGTTCCTGCAGGACGTGAACGCGGGGCCCTTCCACCACACGCTCGCCGACGAGCCCGAGGCCTATGGCGGCACCAACCGGGGCATGACGCCCTATGGTTTCCTGTCGGCGGGCCTCGGCGCGTGCACGTCGATGACGATCCGGATGTATGCGCGGCGCAAGAAATGGCCGTTGCACCATGTCAGCGTCGATGTGAGCCACGACAAGGTGCATGCGCAGGACGCGGGCTATGCCGGGACCCAAAACATCGACGCCTTCATCCGCCGCATCACGCTGCAGGGCCCCCTGACGCTGGAACAGCGCGAGAAGCTGATGGAGATCGCCGACAAGTGCCCGGTTCACCGGACGCTCGAGCGGTCCTCGAAAGTCATCACCGAACTGGTGGGCGCGTAGGCCGACACCATCGTGTAATCCTTGCGCGGCCCTGTGACCTCCCACGTGGCGGTCCACCGGGGCCAGCGGGTGAAATCATACGTCACGCGGTAGGTGTCGGGCGGGCAGTCGTGCAGCGCCGCCGGTGCGGCGGGCGTGAAGCGGTGGAACGGGCGGCCATCTTCGAAAAAGACCTCGATCCCCTCGCGCCACAGGTAGCGGCGAGAGCCCTGCAGGCGCGGGCCGGTCGCGGGCTGGAGCCAGCCTGTTTCCGTCAGGGTCAGGCCGGTGCCGTCGGGCGCGAAGACGGCGGTGCCGTCGAACGTCGCCTCCTGCCCCGCGCGGCGGTCGTCTATCCGGCGGGTGAGGCTCCACCGCCCCTCGAAATCAGCGAGGCCAATCATCGTGGCCCCCAAGAGGCCGCTCGCCTGCCCTGGTGGGCAGTCTCGCAACTTGCGACGGGAGAAACGGAAACGGCGCGGGTCATGGGCCGGTCTTAGCCCATGCGCCCCGCGCCGTCGCGTGCAATCGGTGTCAGAGGAAGTCGGCGCCGTGTTGTTTGAAGAGCGCGCGAACCCGGTCCGTCATGAACCCCTTGCCGCTGGCATATTGCGGCAGGGTGAAGGACGAGCCTGCATTGACCTCGATCACGACCGGTCCGTCATTGGTGATCGCGATGTCGTTGCTTTGATATTTCAGCGGCGCGTGCAGGTGCGCGACATGGGCGTTGACCTCGAGCAGGCGATCCCAGTGCGGCAGTTTCTGCCCGATGATCGCGGCCCCCTGGTCGGGGTGGCTGTCATGGGATTTCAGCACCGGCCCGTCCGATCCCACCAGCGTCAGCACCTCGCCGGTTTCCGGGTCGATATTGGCGAGGAGGTTGCCCTCGCGCCAGAAATTGTCCGCCGGGTTGCCCTTGGCGGGCAGTTTCAGGACCGCCGCCGGGGTATAGATGCCGTCACCGTCGATCATGTTGACCATGCGCACCGTGGCCGCCGCGCGGCTGAAGGTGCGGATGAAATCGCAATTCTCGACGCAGCGCTGAAGGATGAAGGCGTCCTGCCCGATCACGTTGCGGAAGAACGCGGAATAGCTCATCTCGCCCACGTCGCGCAGCAGGATGTAGTCGGCGGTGGCGTCGTCGATGATGAAGACGCCGACGCTGCCCAACCCCTTGTTGTGCTTGCCGAACAGCGGGAAGTCGACGCCGCCCGTTAGCAGCGCCTTCAGGTCCTCGGGCGTCGCGATGCCCTTGCCGCCGTGATACCGGCGGCCCGACGCGTCGATCATGCCCAGCGTGTCCGGAACCGGCACGCCATCGGCGTCGAGGAACATGGACGAATTCCACTTGTCCTCGGTCACGCCGAACCACGACACGTCGTTGACGGCATGCAGGCACTTGTTCTGCAGCATCATCGAAATGAACTCGCCGCGCTCCTTCTCGGTGTGGCGGGCATGGTCGTAGAGGCCGAATTTCACGTATTCCCACAGCCGGATCTCGGCCTTGGACTTGCGGTAGCGGCGCGCTTCCATCGCCACGCTGAACGCGCTGCGGCCCGAGGCCCGCGCGGCATGCACAAGCAGCGCAGCCGGGCTGTCGGCCTGCTGTGCCTTTGAATACTGCGCCTTCTCGCGCTCCACGACATTGGTCGTTTCGATCGTTGCGTCGGTCATGGTTCTGCCCCTCGAGCCGGTTGATCCGATATCTGCCTGATTGTTGATGCTGATGGGACAATCCGGCCAGAATATGGCCGATCCGGGCATTTTCGTGGAAAATACCGCCGATTTGATCCGTATTGGCGCGGATGCGCCATCGGGTTGTGACGCCCCCCACCCCGGTCTAAGAGACGCGCGACACGCACCCACAAGGAGCCGCTGCCCGTGATCCCCCGTTATTCCCGCCCCGACATGGTCGCCATCTGGTCGCCCGAGACCAAGTTCCGCATCTGGTACGAGATCGAGGCGCATGCCTGCGACGCGCAGGCCAGGCTGGGCGTGATCCCGCAGGAAAACGCGGACGCGGTGTGGAAGGCCAAGGACGTCGAGTTCGACGTCGCCCGCATCGACGAGATCGAGGCCGTGACCAAGCACGACGTGATCGCTTTCCTGACCCACCTGGCCGAGATCATCGGCAATGACGAGGCGCGGTTCGTCCACCAGGGCATGACGTCGTCCGACGTGCTGGACACGACCTTCAACGTGCAGCTGGTCCGCGCCGCCGACATCCTGATCGCCGACCTCGAAGGCCTGCTCGCCGCGCTGAAGCGCCGCGCGTACGAGCACAAGGACACGGTGCGCATCGGGCGGTCGCACGGCATCCACGCCGAACCGACTACGATGGGCCTGACCTTCGCCCGTTTCTATGCCGAGATGGACCGCAACCTCAGCCGCATGCGCGATGCGCGGGCGGAGATCGCCACGGGCGCGATCTCGGGCGCGGTCGGCACTTTTGCCAATATCGACCCGGCGGTCGAGGAGCATGTCTGCGACCAGATGGGGCTGGTGCCCGAACCGATCAGCACTCAGGTGATCCCGCGCGACCGGCACGCGGCGTTTTTCGCCACGCTGGGCGTGATCGCCAGCAGCATCGAGAATATCGCGGTGGAGATCCGCCACATGCAGCGGACCGAGGTGCTGGAGGCCGAGGAGTTCTTCTCGAAAGGCCAGAAGGGCTCGTCCGCGATGCCGCACAAGCGCAACCCGGTCCTGACCGAGAACCTGACGGGCCTCGCCCGCCTTGTGCGCATGGCGGTGATCCCGGCGATGGAAAACGTGGCGCTCTGGCACGAACGCGACATCTCGCATTCCTCGGTCGAGCGGAACATCGGCCCGGACACCACCGTCACGCTCGATTTCGCGCTGTCGCGCCTCACGGGGGTGATCGACAAGCTGGTCGTCTACCCCGACAACATGCTCGCCAACATGAACAAGTTCCGCGGGCTGGTCATGTCGCAGCGCGTGCTTCTGGCGCTGACGCAGGCGGGTGTCAGCCGCGAAGACGCCTATCGCCTTGTGCAACGCAACGCGATGAAGGTCTGGGAGGACGGCAAGGACTTCAAGACCGAACTTCTGGGCGATGCGGACGTGACGGCGGCCCTTTCGCCCGGCGAGATCGAGGAAAAGTTCGACCTTGGATACCATACCAAGCATGTCGACACGATCTTTGCCCGCGTCTTTGGCGAGGATGCCTGACCGCAGCCTGTGACCCCGGCGGATTTTCCGCTATGCTGATACCCGGTTCCGGCGCGCTTTCGGGCGACGGGACCGGCGCGAGATGTCTTTGCGAACGACTTGCCACGGGGACGCTCGCCGGTACGGAAGGAAATTTTGAACCCGGATGCAGGTTCGGCCCGTATCTAGGATAGTGATAGTCCTCAGGGAGACCAGACATGTTCAAACCCTTGCTCTTTACCGCGCTCATGGCCCCCGGCCTTGCACTGGCGGCCGGCGGCGGCAGCGCGCCCTCCACGACCTCGACCACCAAGGTCTGCACCGATGGCAAGATCTACGACACGACCACGTCGAAATGCGTGGACGCGCAGGAAAGCTCGTTGAGCGATGACGCGCTGTACGAGGCCGCCCGCGAATTCGCCTATGTCGGGCAGTACGGCGCGGCACGCAACGCGCTGGACGCGATGAAGGCGCAGGATGACGGGCGGGTGCAGACCTACCTTGGCTTCACCGCGCGCAAGATGGGCGACATGGACCGCGCGATGCTGCATTACGCCGCCGCGCTGGCGCAGGACCCTGACAATATCCTCGCGCGGTCGTACCTCGGCCAGGGCCTTGTCGAATCCGGCGACCTGATCGGCGCCCGCGCGCAGCTGAGCGAGATCCGCGCACGCGGCGGGCGCAACACGTGGGCCGAATTCAGCCTTGCACAGGCGATCCGGTCGGGCGTCGGTTACTCCTACTGACGCGACCCTTGCGAAGTCGGGGCCTGCCCGATACATCACGCCCGGTTCTCAGAGCCGGGCGTTTTTCATGACCGACACACCCAATCCCGACACGACCGCCCACCTGGGACACTGGTTCCAGAACCTGGTGCTGCGCGGGGTGATCCGGGGATTGCTGCTGCTGCCCTACGAACGCCGCGTGCCGCTGATGGGCTGGGCGGCGCGGCGGCTGGTGGCGCCGGTCGCGGGCTGGCGGCAGCGCATCCGTGACAACCTTGCCTACGTGCTGCCCGATCTCGACCCCGCCGAGGTCGCGCGCCTGACCGACGCCGTGCCCGACAATGTCGGCCGCACCCTGATCGAGATCTACTCGGGCGAGGAATTCGCCGCCCGCGCCCGGCAGGCCCCCATTACCGGGCCGGGCCTTGACGCGCTGGAGACCGCACGGGCCGAGGGCCGCCCCGTGATCCTCGTCACCGCGCATTTCGGCAATTACGACGTGGCGCGCGCCAACCTGATCGGGCGCGGGCACAACATGGGCGCGCTCTACCGGCGGATGTCGAATCCGTATTTCAACGATCACTACGTCTCTGCCATCTCGACCATCGGGGAGCCGATGTTCGAACAGGGCCGCAAGGGCATGACGCAACTGGTGCGGCACCTGAAATCGGGCGGCGTGCTGGGCATCCTGACGGACCTGAACGCCTATGGCGGGCCCAAGCTCGACTTTTTCGGCAAGCCCGCCTTCACCTCGACCATCACGGCCGAACTGTCGCTGAAATTCGATGCCGCCCTGATCCCGATCTATTCGATCCGCCAGCCCGACGGGCTGTCATTCGAGGTGCGGGTCGAGGCGCCGATCCCGCCCACCGACCCCGAGACGATGACGCAGGCCGTCAACGACAACCTCGAGGCGCTGGTGCGCGATCACATGGACCAGTGGTTCTGGATCCACCGGCGCTGGAAGCCCAAGCGCAAGAAGAAAAAGCCGGCTGACGCCTAGCGGATGCGCGCGGCGGCAAGAACGGCACCGTAACCCGCCTCCTGCACGATCACCACGACAGGCGCGTCACCCGGTGCGTCCGCCGTGAGCGTGGTGGCCGCCTGCCCGTCCCACTCGCCGATGACGGCCCAGTCGGTGACGATGTTGTGGTAGGTCAGCCGCCGCCCGCCATTCTCGCCCCGCGTGATGTCCACCGTCTGCTCGGGGATGTAACGCACCAGCTGGACCACGCTGGCGGGCGCGTTCCCGACCGGCGCGATGTCGATCGTCACCTCGTCGCCCGCGCGCGCGATCGACACGGTTGCAACCTCGGGCGCCATGGCGTGTTTCTGGATCAGCGTCGCCACGTCCATCGGCCGCGATCCGACCACCGGGTGCAGCCCGCCGATCACCATCTGCGGCGTGTAGATCGTGCGCTGCCGCCACGCGCGCGCATAGGCGCGCTGGCGCTTGGTGAATTGCGGCGATGCGAAGCTGTCTTTCCAGCCGATATAGTCCCAGTAATCCACGTGCAGCGCCAGCGGGATCACGTCCTCACGCTGCGCCAGCTTCCCCAGCAGCCGGTCCGCCGGAGGACAGGAATTGCAGCCCTGGCTGGTATAGAGTTCGACCAGCACCGTCCGCCCCGCATCCTGCGCCGACGCGACCGACCCGAGCGACGCAACGGCGAACAACATCAAAGCCAGGATTTGGCGCATCGGGGTCTTCCTTGGATCGGCAGCACGTGCAGGACACATAGAAACATCAAATGCCTGACGCCAATCAAGCCTTGGTGAGGTGGCCAGACTGTTTCCGCCGCGTCGCGCGTCGCGCGGGCCACGCGCCAACACGCCCGACCCCGCCCGCCACCGCCAGGCGCGCGGGACCGCCGTTTTTTCAGTATGCAATCGTACACAAATTGTCGCGTCCCCCTTGCGACCCATCCTGCCGGGGTCTATTGCAGCGCCAGAGATTTCCCATTCCGCCAGCCACAGGAGCCCGCGTAATGCCCATCACCGTCGGACAGGATACTTCGAACACCCGCAAGACCCTCACCGTGGGCGGCCAGTCGGTTGCCTATTACTCCATCGACGCCGCGACCGAGGCCGGTCTGGGCGACTTCTCGAAACTGCCCGCCGCGCTGAAGGTGGTGTTGGAGAACATGCTGCGGTTCGAGGATGGCAAGACGGTGTCGGTCGACGACATCAAGGCGTTCGCGGAATGGGCCGAAAAAGGCGGCAAGAACCCGCGCGAGATCGCCTATCGTCCGGCCCGCGTGCTGATGCAGGACTTCACCGGCGTGCCTGCGGTCGTGGACCTTGCCGCCATGCGCGACGGGATCGTGGCGCTGGGGGGCGACCCCGAAAAGATCAACCCGCTGAACCCCGTCGACCTGGTGATCGACCACTCGGTTATGATTGACGAATTCGGCAACCCGCGCGCCTTCCAGATGAACGTGGACCGTGAATACGAACGGAACATGGAACGCTACACGTTCCTGAAATGGGGCCAGTCGGCGTTCAACAACTTCCGCGTCGTGCCGCCCGGCACCGGCATCTGCCACCAGGTGAACCTGGAATACCTCGCCCAGACCGTCTGGACCGACAAAGACCAGAACGGGGCCGAGGTTGCCTACCCCGACACGCTGGTCGGCACCGACAGCCACACCACCATGGTGAACGGCGCGGCCGTTCTTGGCTGGGGCGTCGGCGGGATCGAGGCAGAGGCCGCGATGCTGGGCCAGCCCATTTCCATGCTGATCCCCGAGGTCATCGGGTTCGAGCTGACCGGGTCGATGGTTGAAGGCACCACCGGCACCGACCTTGTCCTGAAGGTCGTGGAAATGCTGCGCGCCAAGGGCGTCGTCGGCAAGTTCGTGGAATTCTATGGCGCAGGCCTAGACCACCTGCCGCTCGCGGACCGCGCGACCATCGCCAACATGGCCCCCGAATACGGCGCCACCTGCGGCTTCTTCCCGATTGACGGCGAGACGCTGCGCTACCTGCGCGTCACCGGACGCGACGAGGACCGCATCGCGCTGGTCGAGGCGTATGCCAAGGAAAACGGCTTCTGGCGCGGCGACGACTACGCGCCGGTCTACACCGACACGCTGCACCTCGACATGGGCACCATCGTGCCCGCCATCTCGGGCCCCAAGCGCCCGCAGGATTTTGTGGCGCTCGACGATGCCAAGGCCGCCTTCCGCCGCGAGATGGAAGAGACCTTCAAGCGCCCGATGGGCAAGGAAGTCGCCGTCGCGGGCGAGGATTACACGATGGAGTCGGGCAAGGTCGTGATCGCGTCGATCACGTCGTGCACCAACACCTCGAACCCCTACGTGATGATCGGCGCGGGAATCGTGGCCCGCAAGGCGCGCGAACTGGGCCTGAACCGCAAACCGTGGGTCAAGACCTCGCTCGCTCCGGGATCGCAGGTCGTGTCGGCCTACCTTGAAGCGGCGGACCTGCAGGACGACCTCGACGCCATCGGCTTCAACCTCGTCGGCTATGGCTGCACCACCTGCATCGGCAACTCGGGCCCCCTGCAGAAAGAAATCAGCGACGCCATCGCCGAAGGTGATCTGGTCGCCACCTCCGTCCTGTCCGGAAACCGCAACTTCGAAGGGCGGATCTCGCCGGACGTGCGCGCGAACTACCTCGCCTCGCCCCCGCTGGTCGTGGCCTATGCGCTGGCCGGCACGCTCGACATCGACCTGACGACCGATCCCATCGGACAGGACAAGGACGGCAACGACGTCTTCCTCAAGGACATCTGGCCGTCGAGCCAGGAAATCGCGGAACTGGTCGAAAAGACCGTCACCCGCGAAGCCTTCCAGGAGAAATACGCCGAGGTCTTCACCGGCGACGAGAAATGGCGCTCGGTCGAGACGACGGACCAGAAAACCTATGACTGGCCGCCCACGTCGACCTATGTGCAGAACCCGCCCTACTTCCAGGGCATCACGATGGAAACCAAGGCGATCGAGAATATCGAGGGCGCCAAGGTCCTCGCCCTGCTGGGTGACATGATCACCACCGACCACATCTCGCCCGCCGGGTCGTTCAAGGAAACCACGCCCGCCGGTCAGTACCTGACCGAACGGCAGGTCGCCCCGCGCGAGTTCAACTCGTATGGCTCCCGCCGTGGCAACCACGAGGTGATGATGCGCGGCACCTTCGCCAACATCCGCATCAAGAACGAGATGCTGGACGGCGTCGAAGGCGGTTACACGCTGGGGCCGGACGGCAAGCAGACCTCGATCTTCGAGGCGGCCATGGCCTACCAGGAGCAGGGCACGCCGCTGGTGATCTTTGGCGGCGAGCAATACGGCGCCGGGTCGTCCCGCGACTGGGCCGCGAAAGGCACCGCGCTCTTGGGCGTGAAGGCCGTGATCGCGGAAAGCTTCGAACGCATCCACCGCTCGAACCTTGTCGGCATGGGCGTGATCCCGTTCGAATTCACCGGCGGCGTGACGCGCAAGACGCTGGGCCTCGACGGATCGGAGACTGTTTCGATCCACGGGCTGGAAGGCGTGCAGCCCCTGCAGGAGGTGCCCTGCACCATCACCATGGGCGACGGCACCGTGCACGAGATCACGCTCAAATGCCGGATCGATACCGCGGTCGAGATCGACTACATCGAAAACGGCGGCGTCCTGCACTACGTGCTGCGCAACCTCGCCAAGGCGGCGTAAGCCGGGGCGGAAAACCGGGTGTCCCCATGGGGGCACCCACCCTATTCCCCGGAAATCGTTTATAGAGCCCGGAATGAAAACGAGGCTTTCAGACTCGGTGCCGGCCCGGTTCCGAATTGAAGTGGTGCACAAACTATAAGCACCCTTCGGAATTTTGCGGAAAATCTGCAACCTATGTGAGTGCAGCCGCCCACCAATTCCCTGCAAAATTGCAAAGCATACGTTTTTCCTAACAAATTCCGATTTTTTTCAACAAAAACAATTGACCGGTGAAGCAGTGACGATACCGTCGCCTCGGAATTTGGAGACATCCGGCAATTTTATCAGCAGCGTGTTCGTGCGGCTGCCCGGCGACCACTGGTAGCCGCGTAACGGTAGTTTTCTCGCGACGATCAGGAAATTTGGGAACACAAACATGCCTGCAACTGAATCCTTTGCCCATTACTACAGCCTTGGCAGCTCTTTCGGCCCGACGTCAGCATACGGTCCGGCGTCGTCGGGGACATACACCATAACGGATAACCGGGATGGCACCGACGACAACCAGACCGCCCAAGGCGATGAAGTCACATCCAATGTATATGATACCGAATTAACCTATAAATTTATCGCGTTTACTTCGAACAACGAACCGATCCTCCAAGTTTCAATTGGCGGATCCATTATTCTCGATTACGTCGTCCTGTCCAACACCAACTATGATTCCTCGCCGGGTGCCACGATCGGCAACACGGTGAACGGCGCGTACACCTACTGTTTCGCCGCAGGCACGTTGATCGCCACCCCGGATGGCGAGATCGCGGTCGAAACCCTGTCCATCGGCGACCTCGTGATCGACCAGCACGGCAACACAGTCCCGGTCAAATGGATCGGTCGCCAGACCGTGCACAAACTCTTCTCCGGCCAGCGCATGCAGCCCGTCCGGTTCCGCGCCGGAGCCCTGGGCCACGGCCTGCCCCACAGCGACCTCGTCGTCACTGGCGACCATGGCATGATGCTTGACGGGCTGGTGATCAACGCCTCGGCCCTCGTCAACGGCAACACCATCGACTGGGTGCCGATGGCCGAGCTGCCCGACCAAAACACCTATTACCACGTCGAGACCGAAAACCACGACGTCATCCTCGCCAACGGCGCACCCGCCGAGACGTTCATCGACTACGCGGACCGCGCGGCATTCGACAATCACGACGAATACCTTGCGCTGTACGAGGCCGAACGCATCATCCCCGAACTGCCGCATCCGCGCATCTCGGCGGCCCGGCACCTGCCCGCGCATATCGCGCAGCGGCTGGGGATCGAGACCCGGATCGACACGATGTTCGAGACGCGCGCAGCCGCGTCCTGAAGCGCCCTGCCCGACGAGTTGCGCAACTTCGCCAAGGCGGCATAGCGTCAGGATTTGCGTGCCATGGCGACCATATCGTGATGCGTATGTCGCCTGCCCGTTTGGCAAGACGATGGCCGAGCGCTTTGACAAGCGTTCGGCTTTTGTCTTTTCGGTCGTGGTCACTTGGCGGTACCGGCGGAGTTGAATGGGGCGCATCGGCTCTGCGGCCCGAAGGGGTCGCGCCGGTTCAGTCTGGCAAACCGACGCGCGAAAGATGAACGACGGGAGCCGCTACGCCGCCTGGTTGTATCGCAGGGCGTTGTTATGCAGAGATTTTTTTGCAACAGATTGTCAATTCATGCATTCGAAATTCTTGATGTCCCTTCGTCGGATTGATCCCTGCGGCTAACCTTCCCGCGATTTCATTGAGGAGAAGGTGCCAACATGCCCAATTTCAGCGGAGACTTCTACGTAGCGGTGGGAAGCACACCAAGTTCATCCCTGACCTTCTATTCAGACGCCAACGGTTTTGGGTCGGAGTCGATTTTGATCGACGATGATGGAACGCTGGACAGCGGCGATGTGAATATTGCCCAAATAAGCGCGCTGGGTGGTAACCGGGATATCCTGGAACTCAACACCGCGACCTATTCCATCGGCGGCAATGTCTACAGCGTCTGGACCGCCCACATCTCGACGGGCCCGCAGGATTTCTTGATCATGGGCCAGGTCGGCGGCGGAACGATCCCAGAAATCGATGCCGTACCCTCTGGAACCAGCGCCGGAACCTTTACCAACATCCAGCCAATCACCGCGTCAGGGGTCACGGCCACCTGTTTCCTTCCCGGCAGCCTGATCGCCACGCCGGACGGAGAGGTCCCGGTTGAAACCCTGAAGATCGGTGATCTGATCTGCACGGCAGACGGTGGTGCGACGCCCGTCAAATGGCTGGGCCGCCAGACCGTGACCACGTTCAACGGCGTGGCAGAGCGTAACAGCCCCGTGCGCATCGCCGCCGGTGCCTTGGGCCTTGGCCTGCCGCACAGCGACCTGACGGTGACCGCGGATCACGGCATGGTGGTCGACGGCTACGTGATCAATGCCTCGGCGCTCGTGAACCACTCGACCATCACCTACGTGCCAATCGCCGAAATGGGTGCGGCATTCACCGTCTACCACGTCGAGACCGAGGCACATGACGTCATCCTCGCCAACGGCGCACCTGCCGAGACGTTCATCGATTATGTCGGCCGCGCTGCCTTCGACAACCATGATGAATACCTCGCCCTTTATGGCGCGGAACGCATCATCCCCGAACTGCCGCAGCCGCGCATTTCTTCGGCGCGTCTGGTGCCACAGGTGATCCGCGAACGGCTGGGAATCGCGGACGCGCCACATCTGCTGACCGCCTGAAAAGCCGCATCCTTGCATCGCCTGGTGCATACGCGCCCGCCTACAAAGCGGTTTGCGCGCCAGGTCATTCTCGTAAAAAGGGTGTGCGATCAATTCAGATCAATCGAGCATCATTGTCTAGTTCAAATTTATCGAAAAAAAGTTGACAGACCATGATGTTATACACTCAATTTATTGCAATGAAACGAAGTTTGCTGACGTTACGCGAAGGCATGCCGGAGTTTGAATAATCGAGCGGTTGCAGGTCAATTCAGAATTCCCGACCCCCGAACGCCTACGCGCGTACGGCGATCTGTGCTTTCTGTATTTCCGCTCGGACGCGCATCGCGACAAGAGCTTTGGCCTGATGCGCTGGATCGTGCAGGTGCCCGTGGACCTGGGCCAGTACAAGATAATGTATGCAACGGACATACCCCGCGCCGGTTTCACCTATGCCATGCTTGACGACGCGGCCGAGCAGAAGCTGCTGGGCGGCACGGCGCTGCAGCCCGCCGAATGGCGCTCGGGCCGGCAGATGTGGATCATGGATGTGCTGGCACCTTACGGACAGGGCAGTGCGCAGCAGATCATCCGCTGGATCCGGCACCATACTGCCCCTGACATCACCTCGATCCGAACGCTGCGTCCCAACCCAGGCGGCGGCACGCGGATCGTCGAACACACACGCATTGACGGGGCCCGTTGGGGGGCACGGAAAATAGGAGAAATTTGATGGGCGCCAATATTTATGTTTCGGGAGCAAGTGGCCTTGACACATTCAATTCGATCGATCTGTCGCCCGGAGAAACCATGGTTTTTCAGGGTGATTTGGAACACAACGACTGGGTTAATGGTAACATGGGCGATCTGGGTGCCTACACGTTTGGCGATCCCGGACCCGGCTCTTTCACGTCGCAGGATGCGTCTACCGGCCTCTTTACGTTCGAATTGACATACGCGGAATGGATCGCGGCCGGGCAACCAGCGACTCTAAACTTCACTTGGTCCAGCCCCTACAACGACGGGATTGACACATCTTCAGGCTCTTATCCGGTGAACGTCACATGCTTCCTTCCCGGCACCCGGATCGCGACACCGGACGGCGAGCGGGCGGTCGAGACGCTGAAAATCGGCGACCTTGTAAAGACAGCGGATGGCACGGCGGTGCCGGTCAAGTGGCTGGGCCGCCAGACGGTGCGGACGCTGATGACCGCCACACCCAAGCTCGAACCGGTGCGCATCGCCAAGGATGCGCTGGGACCGAACGTGCCCCATACCGACCTGACGGTCACCGGCGATCACGGAATGATCGTCGACGGCCATATCATCAACGCTGCGGCGCTGGTGAACGGCACGACGATCCGTTTCCTGTCACTTGAAGAGGTCGAGGTGGATTTCGTCGTCTACCATGTCGAGACCGAGGCGCATGACGTGCTCCTTGCAAATGGCACCCCTGCGGAGACGTTCATCGACTATCTCGGGCGCCGCAACTTCGACAACCACGACGAATACCTTGCCCTGTACGGTGCCGAACGCATCATCCCCGAACTGCCGCAACCGCGCATTTCTTCGGCACGACTGGTGCCGCAGGTGATCCGGGATCGGTTGGGAATCGGGGACATGCCGGACCTCATGTCGGCCTGAACACGTCCACCCACAAAGTGCTGCGCGGCTCTCGGGCACGCCTTTGAAACTGCATGGACGGGCCATGCTTCCCGTATAAAGAGAACGTTGCCAAATTCATTTTCGCAGCGCGCCGTTCTCGGGTTGTTTATCGCAAAACAATGTTGACAGCGCATAGCGATTTTTGTCCAACTATTTGCAATCAAATGAAAAGTTCTGCGCGTTTTGCCAGGTCACCGGGGGAACTGGATTATTCAAAGAGTGCAGATCAATTCCGAATTCCCGACGCCGGAACGCCTGCAGGCATATGGCGATCTGTGTTTTTTATATTTCCGCTCGGACGCGCATCGCGACAAGAGTTTTGCGCTGATGCGCTGGATCGTGCAGGTGCCTGTGGACCTAGGCCAGTACAAGATCATGTACGCCAACGACATCCCGCGCGCCGCCTTCACCTTTGCCATGCTGAACGACGCCGCGGAGCAGAAGCTGTTGAGCGGCACGGCATTGCAACCCGCCGAGTGGCAATCGGGCCAGCAGATGTGGATCATGGACGTGCTGGCACCTTACGGACAAGGCAGCGCGCAGCAGGTCATCCGCTGGATCACAACGCACACCCCGCCCGAGATTTCATCGATCCGAAGCCTGCGCCCACACGGCAACGGGCGGATGAGGATGATCGAGCTTAACCGCATTGACGGACCCCGCTGGGGCGCAAGAAAATTGGGAGAGATTTGATGGGCGCAACCATTTCCGTACATAGCCCCGGAGGGCTCGACAGTTTTGACGCGGAGTTCCAGCGAGGCACCATCGACCTGTCAGTCGGGGAAACCCTCGTTTTCACTGGCGATCTGACTCATACGGACTTCACTTCATTGTCTGGTGATCTCGGCCTTTACACGTTCACCGAGTCCGGACCGGGCAGTTTCACGTCCACAGCCGCGAACAGCGGTGCATTTACGTTTGAGATGACGCAGGCCGAATGGGTCGCAGCCGGGTCGCCTGATACTTTGAATCTCACCTGGAACAGCGACTTTGTGAATACGTTCGCATTTCCGTCTTCAGGGCTTTTTCAGCTAAGCGTCACCTGCTTCCTCGCAGGCACGCAGATCACCACGCCCGAGGGCGAACGCGCGGTCGAGACGCTGGAGATCGGCGATCTGATCCGCACGGCGGATGGCACGGCGGTGCCGGTCAAGTGGCTGGGCCGCCAGACGGTGCGTACGCTGATGACCGCCTCACCCAAGTTAGAGCCCGTGCGCATCGCCAAGGATGCGCTGGGACCGAACGTGCCCCATGCCGACCTGACGGTCACCGGCGATCACGGAATGATCGTCGACGGCCATATCATCAACGCTGCGGCGCTGGTGAACGGCACGACGATCCGTTTCCTGTCACTTGAAGCGGTCGAGGTGGATTTCGTCGTCTACCATGTCGAGACCGAAGAGCATGACGTGATCCTCGCCAATGGTGCGCCAGCGGAGACGTTCATCGACTATCTCGGACGCCGCAACTTCGACAACCACGACGAATACCTCGCGCTGTACGGGGCCGAACGGATCATCCCGGAACTGCCGCAACCGCGCATCTCGGCCGCCCGGCACCTGCCCGCGCATATCGCGCAGCGGCTGGGGATCGAGACGCCGATTGTTTCATGGGACGAAATGCAATCTGCCGCTTCCTGAGGTAAGCGCGCCCTCCGCAAATGCGGAGGGCACATTACTGCAAATCACGCTGACCGACCGAATCGTTGCCTCAGTCGAGACCGCCAATGCCAAACCCGCCGGCATCTCTCGACGTGAGGCGCAACCATGCAAAGACGGCCTGCCCCTCGTCGATACCAGTGGGGCAAGCCAATTAGTCCTTTGCAGAACGCGCGTTAACCCGATCGAACAAGGCTGGGCACAGCGCGGCAGGGGCTTGTCTGACACCCGTCGTTGACTCGTGGCAGATCATCGCTAACCTATTCATTAGATGATATTTTTATGGGTGGAAAAGACACTTGAAAAGTGTCTTGTGACATATTTCAGATGCAGCGTAAGACCAAGGTCATTACCGTCAAACAGAACGATCCAACGGCCGAGCAAATCGCGCTCTACGGGGCGTTTGCTTTCCTCTACATGCGCAGCTCTTCTCACTCTGGCGTGCCGATTGGTGCTGCGCGCCTGGGACTTCAGCCACCGGTCCTGCTGGGGTATTGCCGCATCTTCCACGACCAGAACGGCGTGCCTCGGGCCGGGCTGACCTGGGCCATGCTGTCGGACGAGGTCGAGGAAAAATTCCTGAGAGGCGAGCCCTTGACCATGGGCGACTGGACGTCCGGCAGCAACTTCTGGGTGATGGAGATCATCGCGCCGTTTGGACGACCGGGCGGAGCGCAAGTCATGAATTGGCTGCGCATGGAGATGCCCAAGCACGTGACCCGTGTCCGGTACGTGCGGCAGGGCATGAATGGAAAACCGCACCGCGTGATTGAATGCAACCTGCTGGAAAATGGCAGAGCCGGCGCACGCGTGATCAAGACATTTACGTTGGAAACTGGGGGGAAAGATGGGGCTGTATCTTAACGAACTGAGCGTCGGCATCGATTACGGAGTAATGGAAAACGGACAAGACGTCTTCGAGCCTGGGTTATCCAGCCTTGAGACCACGTCACACTATTTCCATACGGATGTCATCGATATCTCGTCCGGGACGTCTTTGACGATCACTGGTGATTACGAATACTTCCCAAATGCAAGTAATCCAGAGCCTGATGCAATCACGCTTACGATCTTCCCCGCATATTCGTATCTTGATTTCACTGATGAAGGCGACGGCACATTCACACTCGATATCAACCTTAACGAAATGAGGGATGCCCTTGCCTCTGGTGGTACACTTGACACCAACGTTTTGTTAACCGCACGAGCTACCGGTGAAGGTGTTGTCGACGTAGGTGATTTACTGTTTATCAACTTCGAGATGTGTTTCGCCGCCGGCACCATGATAGCAGCCCCTGGCAAATCCCGGCCTGTCGAAACGCTCGCCATCGGCGACCGCATCCTCAATGCCGAGGGACACGAGGTCGAGGTTCTCTGGCTGGGCCGAAACACCTGCCACAAAATCCGCTCTGGTGCTCGCATGCAACCCGTCCGCATCCGCAAGGGCGCGTTGGGCGGCGGCCTGCCCTACGCTGACCTGACCGTCACCGCCGACCACGGCATGGTCATCGACGGGTATGTCATCAACGCCTCGGCGCTGGTGAACGGCCACTCGATCGACTTCGTGCCGATGGCCGAACTGCCCGAGTTCGTCACCTATTACCACGTCGAGACCGCCGCACATGACGTCATCCTCGCCAACGGCGCACCGTCGGAGACATTCATCGACTATCTGGGCCGCGCCGCGTTCGACAACCACGACGAATACCTCGCGCTTTACGGCGCCGAGCGCATCATCCCCGAACTGCCGCAACCGCGCATCTCGGCCGCGCGGCATGTCCCCGAACATATCCGGATGCGTCTTGGGTGCGCTGCCGCCATGGAATTCCCGGGCCAGGTCGCCTGACGGGGCCGACACGCCGGCTACACTGACGCAGACAGGTCCAGTGCCATTCAGAAGCTTGCGCGATTGAGCGCGAGCTATTAACGTATTTGCGTTTTTGCAAACGCGCTGGAAAACCAAGTGCGGCGAGGTGATTTTTTACGATTTGCCGGCGGCAAGCCGCCGTCGGTTTCCATGACGAAAGGCACGTATAAGGGAACAGATCATGGCAATTAATGCCGGCGGAATTGGCTTCATCAGCTACAGCTCGGACGGAAGCGACGATTTCTCCTTCATCGTTCTGGAAGACATCGCGGCAGGCGAGGTTCTGAACTTTACCGACCGCGGGATCTTCTACGAAGTTGATGTTGGAATAGAAGAATTCATCGGCCCCGAACAAATCGTGACCTGGACCAACAACACCGGGGCTCCCATCCCCGCCGGCACGGTCGTGGATTTCATAGACAATGTCGGGTTCAGCGTGGGTGCGACATCGGGTGACCCGGGGCTGGGATTGGCTCAAGCCGGTGATCAGATCATCGTTTATCAGGATGTTAGCGGCTCTCCCACGTCCTTTGTTGCCATGATCCACATGAATGGCGATTACGAAGCAAGCGCCACGAACACGAACACGTCCAAACTTCCATTCGCCCTGACGGACGGCATCCACGCGATTTCGATCGCCCCCGAAGTCGACAATGCCGCCTATACCGGGCCGACGACGCCGACGGACGCCGATGGATGGCGTCTGCGCCTGTTCGACGAAGCCAACTGGACAGGCGACGATTTATCCGCGAATTCCAGTTCCGTCACGGGCAGCAGCGTGACCGTCAGCTGTTTTCTTGCCGGCACGATGATCGCCACGCCGGGTGGCGAAGTCGCCGTCGAGACGCTCGAGATTGGCGACAAGGTCCTCACCGCCGACGGGCGCACGACCCCGGTGAAATGGGTGGGCCGGCAAACGGTCTCGACCCGTTTCGGACCGGCGACACGCAATTTTCCCGTTCGCATATCGGCGGGTGCACTGGGTCGCGGCACGCCTCATCGCGACCTCACCGTTACCGCCGATCACGGGATGGTTCTGGGCGGATATGTCATTGACGCCGCCGCTTTGGTGAACGGCTCCACCATCGATTTCGTGCCGCTGGCGGAGTTGGGAGAGGCCTTCACCGTCTACCACATCGAAGCACCGGATCACGACGTGATCCTCGCCAACGGCGCACCGTCGGAGACGTTCATCGACTATGTCGGGCGTGCGGCCTTCGACAATTACGACGAATACCTCGCGCTCTACGGGGCCGAGCGGATCATCCCCGAATTGCCGCAACCGCGCATCTCGGCCGCGCGGCACGTGCCTGCGCATATCGCGCAGCGGCTGGGGATCACGGCGGGGCCGGATTTCGACATTCACGCGCCAAATACCCAAGCCCTCTGCGGCTAGACCGCGTTCACCGGGCAGCAGGACAAGCAAGGATGTGCCGGTGCGCCGGCGTGTCCTCGCCATTCGCCAATCCGCCTGATTTGCCGCGCTGGTTCTTGCGGATTACTTACTCTACAGTTGCAGGGGGGAGGCACAGCTCTACTTTCCCCTGAATGAGCCCGCGGTGACGGCAATACGTTCCGCCGTACCGGCCCGTTTCTGTGAGGAGTACCTGAAAGTATGGCGACCTTTTCCTACCTGTCTTACGAAGTTTACGATCAAAACGGAGCCAGCGCGAACTACGCGGCGCAGAACCTCGAAACGGATCTGTCCGGCACGATAGATGACAGCGCGGCGGATACGACCTTTGTCGTGGGCGAAACCATGACGGCCAATGTGGGCGGGTCCACGCTGACACTCACGTTCCAGGGCATCGACACTTCTTCACCCCTGACGCTGGTGGCGCTGACCGATGGTGCCGGGACGATCTACCTCTTTTCGCCGCAAAGCGTCGCGGACACGACCTTCCCCAACCAGGTCAATTCCGGCACGCTCGCGTCAAACGCATCGGGCGGGTTCACGACCTGCTTCGCGCGCGGCACCGAAATCGCGACGCCTGCCGGTCACACGCCGGTAGAGGACCTGCGCATTGGCGACGACATCCTCACGGCCGATGGACGTGTCGTGCAGGTGAAATGGCTGGGGCGGCAAACGGTCGACACCCGGTTCGGCCCGGCAGAGCGGCTGATGCCCGTGCGGATCGCCGCGGGCGCGCTGGGGCGGAACCTGCCCTCTTCGGATCTGACCGTGACCGCGGATCACGGCATGGTGCTGGGCGACTTCGTCATCAACGCCTCGGCCCTCGTGAACGGCCATGCGATCTCCTACGCACCCCTCCGCGATCTTGGAGAGCGCTACACCGTCTTCCACGTCGAGACAGAGGCGCATGACGTGATCCTCGCCAATGGCACGCCGACCGAGACGTTCATCGATTACGTCGGCCGCGCCGCGTTCGACAATCACGACGAATACCTCGCCCTCTACGGTGCCGGACAGGTCATTCCGGAAATGCCGCACCCGCGCATCTCGTCGGCGCGGCATGTGCCGCAGTCGATCCGCGACCGGCTGGGGGCTGCCGACGCCGCTCAGGACTGGTTCGGGCTGGCACATTCGGCCTGATCTTCCTACATCGGGTCAAAGGCGCCTGTTCCGGCGTCGTTGATCCGAGGTATCGCCATGTCGCTCAAGTTCCCGCCCCTCTGGACCCTCGCCGCCATCGTGGCCGCGATGGTGCTGAACGCCGTGCCGATCCTTGAACTGGGAAGCCGCACCTTCGGCGGGCTGGTGATGCTGGTCGGGGTCGGGCTGGCCCTGTGGGCCGGCATGGGGTTCCGCACGCGCCACACGCCGATCCATCCCGGCCACACGCCCACGGCCCTGATCACGACCGGCGCGTTTTCGATCAACCGCAACCCGATCTACACCGGCATGGTGCTGATCACGCTTGGCATCGGGCTGAGCCAGGGAAGCCTCTTGGGCATCCTGCCCGCGGTGGCCCTTTGGTACGGGCTGGACCGGCATTTTGCCGCGCCGGAAGAGGCGAAGCTGATCGAGACCTTCGGGGACGAGGGCCGCGCCTATGTCGAGAAGGTGCGCCGCTGGTAAGCGACCATGCGGCCTCTCAGAGGTCCCCTTCCCGTTGCGTCACTTACCTTGGGCACCCGCCGCGACCGTCGGCTGCGGACAGACCGGCCCGTCAGCGCGCGGCGGCGGTCTCCAGCGCGGGGCGGACCGTCTCTTCCAGTACCCGCGAGGTCACGGGACCGGCAAAGCGCAGGATGACGGTGCCGTCGCCGGACAGAACGAAGGTTTCGGGCAGACCGTAGACCCCCCATTCGATCGCCATGCGTCCCTTCGGATCGGCCTTCAGGCCGACGTAAGGGTTGCCCAGCTCGGCCAGGAACCCGGTCGCGTTGGCGGGGCTGTCCTTGTAGTTGACGCCGTAGATCGGAACGCCCTCCTCGGCGAGGCGCGTCAGGATCGGGTGCTCCACGCGGCAGGGCGCGCACCAGCTGGCCCAGAAGTTCACGATTTTCACCTTGCCGTCGCGCAGGTCCGCATCGTCGAAGCCGGGCTCGCCCGTGAAGGGCTCCGCAAGGACGGCGGGCGCGGGCTGGCCCTCGGCCTGGCTGGGAAGCGTGTTCACGCCGTCGCGCGTCATCCCGAAATAGGCGGTCGCGGCAAAAGCCGCGAACAGGATCGGCGGCAACAGCATCAAAAGGCGTCCGCGTGCCATCACTTTGCGTCCTTTTCCGCGCGGGACAGGTCGCGCGCGGCCCGGCGATACTGCGCGACCGAAATCCACACGATCCCCACCAGCAGCACGAGGCTGCCGGCATAGGCCAGCAGCACTTCGGCTGTGTATTTGCCAAGGTCTAGGTTCATGCCCGCACCGCCTTCATCTCGATCACCGCAAGCCGCCGGGTGCGGATCAGCGTCACCGTCCGCGCCAGCACCAGCGCGACGAACAACAGGCCGAAGCCCACCATGCAGGCCACGAGCGGCAGGAAGTAGACATCCGCGACCGACCGCCCCCCCGTCGCCACGGGCACTGACGTGCCCTGGTGCAGGCCCTGGTTCCAGAAGTTCACCGCGTACCGGCTGAGCAACGCGAAAACCGACCCCACGAGGCACAGGACCGAGGTCAGGTCGGCGGCGGTATCGGGATCCTCGATCGCGGCCCACAGCGCCATGTAGCCAAGGTAGAACAGGAACAGGATCAGGAACGAGGTCAGCCGCGGATCCCACGCCCACCACGTCCCCCACATCGGCTGCCCCCAGACCGCCCCGGTCCAGAGCGCGATCAGCGTCATCACCATGCCCACCGGCGCCGCCGCCCGCGCTGCAAGCGCGCTGACATGGTGCCGCCGGACCAGCCAGATCAGCGACCCGGCCAGCATCATCAGCCACGCATTGATCGCCATCAGGGCCGACGGCACGTGCACGTAGATGATCTTGACGGTGGATTCGAAACGGTCGGCATTGGGCGTGAAGGCGAAGCCCCAGATCAGCCCGCCGATGGTCAGGATGGCCGCGGCCCACGCCACCCACGGCAACAGGCGCGTCGCGGTGGCGGTGAACTTGCGCGGATTGGCGTATTCCCAGATCGACATGGTTTCGTGTCTAACCCCGATTTCCGGCATGAACCAGTGACATGCGCGTTATTGCCTCACCTCAGGTTGATGCGCAGCACGGCGGCGCTGGCAAAGGGCAAAAGCGCCAGCGTGGCCAGCGTGACCCCCGCCAGAAGCGCCAGCGTTGGCCCGATGGGCAGGCCCTCCGCCCCGCGCCGCGCGACCTCGGCCCCGAAGATCAGCGTCGGCACGTAAAGGGGCAGGACCAGGAGCGACAGGAGCAACCCTCCGCGCTTCAGCCCCACGGTCAGCGCCGCACCGAACGTCCCGATCGCGCTCAGCGCGGGCGTCCCGGCCAGCAAGGACAGGACCAGCCACCCGTACCCCGCCGCCGGCAGCGACAAGAGCACCCCCAGCACCGGGGCCGCCACGATCAGCGGCAGCGCCGTCGTCAGCCAGTGCGCCAGCGCCTTGACCGCAGTGACGGCCTCCAGCGGCAGCGGCGCAGTCGCCAGAAGGTCAAGCGAGCCGTCTTCATGGTCAAGCGCGAACAGCCGGTCGAGCGATAGGAGACAGGCCAGCAAGGCCCCCAGCCAAAGGACGCCCGGAGCGATCCGCGACAACAGCACCGGGTCCGGCCCGACCGAGAACGGCACCATCACCACGAGGATCAGGAAGAAGGCCAGCGCAAGACCAAAGCCGCCCCCGGCCCGCATCGCAAGCCGCAAGTCGCGGAACAGAAGCGCCCTCATGCGAAGGCCTCGTCGAACCCGACGGGGCCACGCGGCGCGGCCCGGAACGGGCCGACATCCAGCACGCGCGCGTCGAGGCCGATATCGATATGCGTGGCCACGATCAGCGCGCCCCCCGCCGCGAGACGGGCACGCAAGAGCCCGGCGAGCGCCTCGACCGTGGCAGCATCCAGCGACACGGTGGGCTCGTCCATCACCCACACCGCGCGATCCGCGACCAGCATCCTTGAAAGGCCCAGCCGGCGTTTCTGCCCGGCCGACAACCGCCCCGCCGGGCGATCCGCAAGCGCGCGCAGGTCGAAGGCATCAAGCGCGGCCTCGATCCCGCCGGCGTCGAATACTTGGGCCCAGAAAGACAGGTTCTCGGCCACGGTCAGGGTTGGCTTGATGCCGTCGGCATGGCCGGAATAGGCCAGTGTGTCTGGATCGGCCTCGACCCGGCCCTCCATCGGCGGCATCAGGCCCACCAGCGTGCGCAGCAGGGTCGTCTTGCCCGCCCCGTTCGGCCCGCGCAGGATCAGCGCCTCACCGGCCGCGACCTCGAATGACAGCCCTTCCAGCACCGGCGTGCCGCCGCGCCCCACCGCAAGGTCGACCGCGCGCAACAAGGGCGTCAGACCGGCAGGAGCGCCGCCGCGACGCGGCGCCCTTCGCTGAGAAGGATGTTGTAGGTGCGGCAGGCCGAGGGCGAGTTCATCATCTCGATCCCGAGGCCTGCACCCTCCATCGCCTCGCGGAACGACGCGGGCGGATGCGCGATCTCGGCACCCGTGCCGATGAAGACGACGTCGACATGTTCCTTCAGCGCCAGCACGGCGTCGATATCGCCGTACCCGCCCCATCCGCGCGTGCCCGAAGGCGCGACAACCTGCGCCCCTTCGTACACCTCGCCGCCGATGCGGAAGAAACCGGGGCCGTAGCCGTCGATCGGTTGCGCGTCGTTGTAATCGATCTCGTTCAGGCGCATGGCACGATCCCCCGCCCGTCAGGCATCCACGTTGGCGAACTGGGTGCCCGCGGTCGCATCGGGTTTCGACCAGTCGCGCTTGACCCCCAGCCACAGCAGGATGGCCGATGCCACGAAGATCGACGAATAGGTGCCCACGATCACGCCCCAGATCATCGCGAAGACGAAGCCGCGGATCACGTCACCGCCCAGCACGTAGAGCGAAACGAGCGCCAGCAGCGTCGTGACCGAGGTCATCACCGTCCGGCTGAGCGTTTCGTTGATCGACATGTTCAGCACTTCCTTCAACGGCCGGTTCTTGTATTTCCGCAGGTTCTCCCGCACCCGGTCGAACACGACCACCGTGTCGTTCAGCGAATAGCCGACGATGGTCAGAAGCGCCGCGATGATGGCCAGATCGAACCGGATCTGAAGCTCGGAAAAGATGCCGATGGTCAGCAGCACGTCATGGATCAGCGCCGCCACCGCGCCCAGCGCGAATTGCCATTCGAACCGCAGCCAGATATAGATCAGCACCGCCCCGATAGCGAGCACCACGGCGATCACCGCCGTCTGAATCAACTCACCCGACACCTTGGGTCCCACCGATTCCACGGATGTGAACCGGATATCCGGGGCCACGCCCGTCAGGGCGCCGCGCACGTCCTCGACCATCGCGCCGGTCACGGCCTCCTCGCCTTCCTGCGCCTGGATGCGCACCATGGCGACGTTCTGGTCGGGGCCGAAGGTCGGGTCGAACACCTCGGTGATCGTCACGTCGCCCAGTTCCAGCGCATCCAGCGCGGCACGATAGCCCGCCACGTCCACCGGTTGCGCGCTTTCGGTGCGGATCGTCGTACCACCCCGGAAGTCGATGCCGAAATTCAGGCCCTGCACCATGAAGGAGATGAAGGCGACCACCATCAGCAGCGCCGAGATGCCCAGCCACAGCTTCGAGCGCGAGAAGAAATCCCAGTTGGTTTCCTGCGGAACGAGTTTCAGGCGCATCTCACACCTCCAGCGTTTTCGGGCGGCGGCGTTCGAACCACATTACCACCAGCAGGCGCGTCACGAAGATCGCCGTGAAGACCGAGGTCAGGATACCAAGCCCCAGCGTGACCGCGAAGCCCTGCACCGGGCCGGACCCCATCGTGAAGAGGATCACGGCGGTGATGAAGGTCGTGATGTTGGCGTCGAGGATCGCCGAAAGCGCCTTTTCATACCCAAGTTCGATCGCGCGCGCCGGGCCCTTGGCCGTTTTCACCTCTTCGCGTATCCGTTCGAAGATCAGCACGTTGGCGTCTACCGCCATGCCGATGGTCAGCACGATCCCCGCGATGCCCGGCAGCGTCAGCGTCGCGCCGATGGCCGACAAGAGGCCAAAGATCAGGCCCACGTTGATGATCAGCGCGATGTTGGCGAAGATCCCGAACAGGCCATAGCTGAGGAACATGAAGACCAGCACCGCCGCGAAGGCGACAAGGCAGGCGACCTGTCCCGCGCGGATGCTGTCGGCGCCCAGTTCCGGGCCGATGGTCCGCTCTTCGAGGAAGGTCAGTTCCGCCGGCAGCGCGCCCGCGCGCAACAACACGGCGAGGTTGGTCGATTCCTCGACCGTGAAACTGCCGGTGATGATCCCCGACCCGCCGGGAATGTGCGACTGGATCACCGGCGCGCTGATGACCTGGTCATCCAGCACGATGGCAAACGGGCTGCCGATGTTTTCCGCCGTGTAGTCACCGAACTTGCGCGCGCCCGAGACGTTGAAGGTGAAATTCACCGCCGGACGGCCGTTCTGGTCGAACGAGGGCTGCGCGTTGGTCAACTCCTCCCCCGTCACCACCGCCGCCTGTTCGAGGATATAGAACACCCCCGGCTGGTCGAGCGACGGCAGAACCTCGTTGCCAAGGCCCGGCGCATCGTCGATCGAGCTGGTCTGCCCGACCACCGGCTGGAACGTCAGCTGCGCCGTGGTGCCGATGATCTCTTTCAACTCGCTGGCCGACCCGATGCCCGGCACCTGGATCAGGATGCGGTCCCCGCCCTGCCGCTGGATCGTCGGTTCGCGCGTGCCGACCTCGTCGATCCGGCGGCGGATGATCTCCAGCGCCTGTCGCACCGTGCGTTCGTCGGTCGCGGCCCGCTCGGCCTCGCTCAGCCGCGCGATCAGCACGTCGCCTTCCGCGGTGAACTCGTAATCGGTCGAACCTGCACCCGTCAGCGTCTGGATCGGCTGGGCAAGGCCGCGTGCCACCGCCAGCGCCCGCTCCATCCCCTCGGGCCGCGAGATGCGCACGCGCAACTCGTCATCGGCCGAGGGCTGCAGCCGGATCGTGCCGACCGTGTCGCGCTCGGGCCGCAGGGCATCGCGCAGTTGCGGCCACAGCGCCTCGATCCGCGAGGCATAGACGTCCTCGACCTGAACCTCGGCCAGAAGGTGCGCGCCGCCGCGCAGGTCGAGACCAAGGTTCACGAGGCTCGACGGCAGGAAGGACGGCCAGAGGCCCGCATCCCCTTCCACCGCCGCCCGCGCCTCGGCGCCCGCCGTCTCGTCGATCAGGACGGCCTGTGCGTCATTGTACCGCTCCACCCGGTCGTAGAAGGCGTTCGGCAGCGCAAGCAGCAGCCCGAAGGCGACCATCAGCCAGATCAGGATGCGTTTCCAAAGGTCGATCTGCAGCATCCGCCGCTCCTCTTGCCCGAGGGTTGGGGATCAGGACTTGGCGTCCGCCGGTTCGGTCTTGTTCAGAACGGCGCTGATCGTGTTCTGCACGACGCGCACCTTCACGCCATCGGCGATCTCGACCTCGAGATTGCCGTCGCCGGGCACCTTCGACACCTTGCCGATCAGCCCGCCCGCCGTGACCACCTGGTCACCACGCCGCAGTGCCTCGACCATCTTCTGGTGGTCCTTCATCTTCTTCTGCTGCGGCCGGATAAGCAGAAAATACATGATCGCGAAGATCAGGATCAGCGGAATGAACTGGCCGATGGCTTCCATGGGTGCCCCTGTAGGTCGTGTCTCGGGGCCCGTTCGGCACCCCCTGTTGATCGCGCGGAACCTATGCGCGGGCGGGGTGAGTTGCAAGGCGCGACGATGCGCTTTCGCGCTTTCGATTCGCCGCGGAATGGTGTTGGCTGACGCTGATGCGCGACACGACCACCATAACGCTGCCGATCCCGCCCGAATACGCGCTGGGGCTTGCGGTCCTTCTGGGCTTTGTCGGGCTGTGTCTGGCCGTGTCGTTCCTGCTGCCCCTGCCCGGCAGACAGGACAGCCCCCCGTTCGAGGCGATGCGCACCCGGCTGGGCATGAAAATCCTCGACCCCGGCCTGTTCCTGTTCCTTGCCACGCTGTGGCTGGCGATCTTCCTCGTCCTCCTCTCCGGGCTTCTGTTCGTCCTCTGGGGCGTGGTGACCGGAGGCGTGCCCACGACCGACGAGGCCGTCAGCGCCTTCCGCTTCGCGCTGGCCCAGATTGCAGCCCTCACCGCGATCCTCGGCGCCGTCATCACCCTGCCCATCACCCTGATCCGCCTCAAGATCACCCGCGACCAGAAGGACATCGGCGACGAGGCGCTGTTCAACGACAAGATCAATCAAGCCTCGACCCAGCTGGCCGCGTTGCGGCAGGTGACGCAGGTGACCGGGCGCGGGAAGATGCGGCAGGTCGATCACGTCTGGGAAGACGACATCGTCGTCCGCGCTTCGGCCATCGACCGGCTGGAGGGGCTGGCGAACGAACGCCCCGACGAAATCCCCCGCATCGCCCGGATGCTGAGCGTCTATGTGCGCGAACTCTCCCGCGCGTCAGAGCCGAAAACGCCGCCGGAATTGGATGTGGACGACGCCGGAGTGCCGACTTGGGAAAGTCGCTTGGCGCTGCGATCATGGGCGCAGTCCCTCACACCCTTCAGACCCGACGTGGAAAAGGCCGTCCAGTCACTTGGCCGCCTGCAAATGATCGAAGGCGCGGACCTGTCCAAGATCGACATCGACCTGCGCGACACAAACCTTCAGGGCTTCGACCTACGCGGTCTGACATTCGAGTCGGGCAAGGTCCAATTGGGCGGAGCGCAGTTGCAGGGGGCGAACCTCTCAGAGGCGCGGTTGCGGGGGGCGGGCCTCGGCGAGGCGCGGTTGCAGGGAGCGAAACTCGTCGGGGCGCGGTTGCAGGGGGCGAACCTCAACGGGGCGCGGTTGCAGGGGGCGAACCTCGTCGGGGCGCGGTTGGACGAAAAGTCAGACCTCACGCAGGCTATTCTTCGAGGTGCCTGCGTGTGGTCTGCCGATGATACAACCATAGCACAACTTGCCCCGTTTCTCGACGATCTCTTTGTCGCGTGGGACGTGCTGGCCGACGCCGAAACGCCGCCGCCCAACCGCGCGACCGAAGCGCAAACCAGGGACCCGCAAAAATTCTACGAAGCCTGGCGCGCGTGGCAGCTCTCCATCGGGCAGGACCCGGAGAACCCGGCCTGACATGCGCGCGCTGATCCTCGCCCTGCTGACCGCCCTGCCCGCCTTTGCCCAATCCCCCCTCCCCGCCCTGCCCGAGGCCGACAGGCCCGCATGGGCCGCCGTGGGGCGGATCAATATCGCGGGGTACAAGGATCGGTCGTTCTGTACCGGCACGCTGATCGCGCCCGATACCGTGCTGACAGCGGCGCATTGCGTGGTGGTGGACGGCGCCCCGCGCGACCTCGCCCGCATGACCTTCGTCGCCGGCTGGGATCGCGGGACGCTTCTGACCTTCCGGCGCATCCGCGCGCTCTCCCTCCATCCCGGTTTCGACATCACCGGCGCGACGCGGCGCGCGGGCAATGACCTCGCCCTACTCACGCTCGACAAACCCATCGCGCAGCGCCAGTTGCCCGGCCTGCCGCCCCGCGCGCTGGGGGATGGGGCCGCGCGGTTCGCCATCCTCGGCTACCACCGCAAGCGCCCCAACGTGCTGAACGGACGGTTCGATTGCCGCTGGCTGGCGCGCGGGCGGGACGTGATGACGCTCGACTGCGCCGTGATCGCGGGCAATTCCGGTGGGCCGGTCCTGATGCAGACGGGCGATGGCTGGCGCGTGGTGGCGGTGGCCGTCGCGCGGTCGGCGGATGAGAACGGGCCCGGCGCGATAGCTGCCTTGGTCGACGCGTGGGTTCTGCAAGGGGCGTCGGCTGGCAAGCAGCCGACCTACACCACCACGCGCCCGTAGGTCGGCTGATCCTCAGCCGACCCCGCCCAAGGGTACGCGGCTTTCACTGGACGGCCCTGCCCCCCTCGCGTAGACCCGCGCCACGAAACACACGAGTGCCAACCGGAGAAGACCCATGCACGACATCCGCGCCATCCGCGACAACCCCGCCGCCTTCGACGCGGCGCTGGCCCGCCGTGGAGATGCGCCCATGTCGTCAGAGCTTCTGGCCGTGGACGAAGCCCGCCGCGCCCTGATCCACGCGGCAGAGACCGCGCAGGCCGATCAGAACAAGGCATCGAAGGAAGTCGGCGCCGCCAAGGGCCGTGGCGACGAGGCGGAGTTCGAACGCCTGCGCGCGCTGGTTGCCGCCAAGAAGGCCGAGGTGGCCGAGTTGCAGGAAAGGGCCAAGGCAGAGGATGCCCGCCTGACCGACATGCTCGCCCGCATCGCCAACCTGCCCGCCGACGACGTGCCGGACGGCACCGACGAGGCCGACAATGCCGAGGTCAACCGCTGGGGCAGCCCGCGCAACTTCGCCTTCACGCCGAAAGAGCATTACGAGATCGCGGGCGTCGCCCCGAACATGGATTTTGAAACCGCCGCGAAGACCTCCGGCGCGCGCTTCGTGATGCTCAAAGGGGCCGTGGCCCGCGTGCACCGCGCACTCGCGCAATGGATGCTCGACACGCACACGTCGGAAAACGGCCTGACCGAGGTGCAAAGCCCCGTGCTGGTCCGCGACGCGGCCATGTACGGCACCGACAAGCTGCCCAAGTTCGGCGAGGACAGCTACCAGACGACCAATGGCTGGTGGCTGATCCCCACGTCCGAGGTTACGCTCACCTATTCCGTCGCGGGCGACGTGCTGGACGAGGCGCAACTGCCGATCCGGCTGACCTCGCACACGCTCTGCTTCCGGTCCGAGGCCGGAAGCGCGGGCCGCGACACGGCGGGCATGCTGCGCCAGCACCAGTTCGAAAAGGTCGAGATGGTGTCGATCACCCATCCCGACGCGTCGGAGCAGGAGCAGAAGCGCATGCTGCGCTGTGCCGAGGCGCTGCTGGAGGCACTTGGCGTGCCTTACCGCACGGTGGTCCTCTGCACCGGCGACATGGGGTTCGGTGCGCGCCGCACCTACGACATCGAGGCATGGCTGCCGGGGCAGGATGCCTACCGCGAGATTTCGTCCGTCTCCACCACCGGGGATTTCCAGGCGCGGCGCATGAACGCGCGGTTCAAACCGGCGGGCGGCGGCAAGCCGGAATTCGTGCACACGCTGAACGGGTCGGGCCTTGCCGTGGGGCGCTGCCTGATCGCAGTACTGGAAAACGGCCAGCAGGAGGACGGCTCCGTCGACCTGCCGGAGGTGCTGCACCCCTACCTTGGCGGCAAGACCCGGATCGGGGCGGACGGCGTGCTGGCCTGACCGGCCACGCGCATCCCCAAACCATCAACCGAGCGCGGACCCGGCACCCGGCCGGGTCACCCGCCTCCTGTTTGGCGCAACTGGTCGATCACGCGGTCAAGGCTCGCGGGCGCATAGCCCAGTTCGCGCGCCCGGATGCGCGCCGTCATCGACACGTCATCGACCGTCTCTGGCCCCGAGCGTGGACCAAGCAGCATGCCCGCAAGGTTCGCCATGCCCGCGTGCTGGGCAAGGGGCGCGTTGCGGGCGAGCGGGTCGGCGCGTTCCAGCACCCGCTCCATCCGCTTGGGATCAAAGATCAGGCCCGCGCGGCTCGCGCCCGCCGCCATCCACATCGTCACCTCTGCCGACAACCCCGGAACCGGGCCGGACCCGCCGACGATGCCGTGATTGCCCGGAAACCACAGCTGCTGGTAGGGCCTGTCGTCTCCCTTCGCCTCGCCGTTCATGCGCTCGATCTTGCTGTCCCACAGCGTCGGCGGGAAGAGCTTGCGCTGCTCGTCCAGCGCCACGGCATGACGCGCAGCGGCGACGAGAGAGGTCAGCTTCTGGTCGTGGAAGGTGTATTTCTTGTTCACCGCTCGGGCGACGGCGCCCAGCATGCCGGGCATCCCCATCGCGCCCACCGTGTCCCAGACGCCAAGATAGTTGATCCGCAGCAATCCCGCCTGCCCGTAGCCCTGCTTGTCGCGCCACGCGACCTCTTCGCGCGAGGTCGCCATGTCGGGCGACAGGATCGCGCGGAACTGCATCGAGGCCTCGGTATCGGGATGGGTTTTCGGATCGCGGTCGCGGTAGCGGTCGATCGCCACCGGGATCGCGGCGATCTGCGACCGGTCGGGCAGCCCGGTCGACCGGATCAGCCCGGTCAGCGACCGCGCGGTGTAGGCCCCGCGCGAGAAGCCGAAGATATAGATCTCGTCGCCGGGTTCGTAACAGAAGACGAGGTTGCGATAGGCGTCATGGATGTTCTCGGTTAGGCCCCAGCCGAAAGCACCGCCCCCGGCCCGGTCAAGCGCACGGGCGAACTTGGTACCGCCCCGCCCCGATCCGACACCGGGCATGTAGAAGACCTGCTGCTTGACGCCGCTGGGGTCGGTCGGCATCACCGCCTGCGCCAGCCGGACCACGCTGGTGGGGTTGTGCGCGTCCGACCGGTTCCATGTTCCGTCACAAAAGAGCGCGATCCGCTTCATCTGTCTCTTCCCCCCGGTTTGCACACAGCCTATCTCAAGCCGAACGGAACCGCAGCCCGTGCTGTGCGTCCTATGTTAAATGTTTAAACGGAGCCGCACCATGCCGCTTGTCTGGTCCATCGCCCACCTGGTCGCCGCGATCGTCTTCGCACTGGCACCCTTTGCCACGCCCGATTTCGGCGGGTTCCGGCCCGACCAGTTCCCGGTGCCGCAAACCGACGCGCCGGTGCAACCGGCGGGCTATGCCTTCGCGATCTGGGGCCTGATCTATGTGTGGCTGGTGGCGGGTGCCTTTGTCGGACTGAACCGGTGGCGCGATGCGGACTGGGCCGCGATGCGTCCTCCGCTGGTTCTGAGCCTCGTGCTGGGTGCGCCGTGGCTCATGGTCGCCAAATCCTCGGTCCTTGGCGCGACTGTGCTGATCTGGCTCATGCTCGCCACGGCCCTCGTGGCACTCTTCCGCGTGGGCGATACCGACCGCTGGTGGCAACAGGCGCCGGTCGCCGTCTATGCCGGCTGGCTGACGGCGGCGTCCTCGGTCTCCATCGGGTTGATGCTGGGCGGTTACGGGATCCTCGGGCCCGTCCTGTCGGCGCTGGTGGCGCTTGCCATCGCGCTCGCCATCGCGGTGACCGTGCAGTACCGGCTGCACCGCGCGCCCGAATACGGGCTGGCGGTGATCTGGGCGCTGGTGGGCGTGGTCGTGGCCAATGTCAGCCCGCTCAACATCGCCGTGGCGGGCCTTGCCGTCATCGGCATCCTTTCGCTTCTGTCCCTGCGCACCCTCGACACCGAGTGACCGCGCAGGATCAGGCGGCAGCGGCAAAGCTCACCATACGGCGCTTTTCCTCGTCGTACAGCTTCCAGCCATAACACGACATCGCCTCGCGCCAGCCGATCTCGCGGCTGTGCAGGCCCTCGCCGGCATCCTCGTAACAGCGCTTGAGGTTGTAGCACGGCACGTTGGCGTTCAGGTGATGCAAGTCGTGATAGGCGATGTTCAGCGTCAGCCAGTCGAACAGCCGCCCGAACCGCAACACCGACGATCCCCGCAACGCCCCGTCCTCGTAGGTATAGGCCGGGCGGCGGTTCCAGTAGACCTCTTCGAAATTGTGCACGACATAGGGAATGATCGCGCCGAAGGTCGCGCCCACGTAGATCGAGCCAAGCAGGATCGCGACGCCCGTCCACCCCGCCGCGGCCCAGACCACGACGAAATATCCCAGCACCAGCGCATCGTGCAGGATCACGTTGCCGACGCCCGTGACGATGCCGTTCCGCGGGAAGCGGCGCACGACCAGGTACAGGATGAACGGCCCGACCACGAGCAGCGTGAAGGGAGAGCGGTAAAGCCGGTACCACGCCCTCCGCGCGGGTGAGGCCGCGCGGAACTCCTCCACCGTCATGATATCGATCTCGAACGCCTCCCGGTGATCGAGGTCACCGACATGCGCGTGGTGCAGGTTGTGGTTGTGGCGGGTCGCGGCATAGGGCGACAGCGCGACGACAGACAGCGCGTTGCCCCAGAAATCGTTGAGCTTCCGGTCCGAGAAAAGCGAACCGTGCATGCAATCGTGCTGCAGCATGTAGACCCGCACCCCGAACAGCCCCATCAGCACCGTCAGCGGCACGACCAGCCACCAGTTCGGCGCCGCGAGAATGGCACCGACAAGGCACGCGACATACAGCACCAACGTCGTCGCAAGCTCACTCCACGCGCGCGCATCATCCTTGGCCACGTAGGCCCGCGTATGTTGCCGGATGTTCATATTCAGTTCCTGTCGATCACGTTTCAAAAAGTCGGCGGCCAAATCCGCGGGCCGCAGTCGCTGTCGCGCAGGCATAAGACAGGTCAATCCGTCATGCATCAAGGCATTTCGGCGCAGGACATGGCGGGATGTGGAGAAGCTGCACCGCTCCCGCACCGCGAACTGCCGCTTTTCGCGGCAGGCCGCTTACGGTTTCGGACCTTGCAGGTGCTTGCGCAGCTTCGAGGGGCCGGGTTTCTTGCGGCCCTTGTAGGGGTTCTTGTCCGACTGCCCGCGCAGGGTCAGCCGGATCGGCGTGCCCGGCATGTCGAAATCGGCGCGCAACCCGTTCACGAGGTAACGCCGGTAGCTTTCGGGCATCTTGTCGGGATGCGAACACATCACCACAAAGCCCGGCGGCCGCGTCTTGGCCTGCGTGGCATAGCGCAGCTTGATCCGTTTGCCCTGCGGCGCGGGCGGCGGGTGGGCGGCCACCATCCCTTCGAGCCAGCGGTTCAGCGCCGCCGTCGGCACGCGGCGGTTCCAGACCTCGTGCGCCTTGAGGATCGCGGCATGCAGCCGGTCGAGCCCCCGGCCCGTCTTGGCCGACACAGTCACAAGCGGCGCGCCCTTGAGTTGTGGCAGCAAGCGATCGAACGCGTCCTTCAGCGCCTTTAGCTTGCCCTGCCGGTCTTCCTCGATGTCCCACTTGTTGACGGCGACGACGACCGCGCGGCCCTCGCGCTCGGCGAGGTCGGCGATGCGCAGGTCCTGCTGTTCGAACGGGATCGCGGCATCCAGCAAGACCACCACCACCTCGGCGAACTTGACCGCGCGCAGGCCATCGGACACCGACAGCTTTTCCAGCTTTTCCTGCACCTTGGCCTTCTTGCGCATGCCTGCCGTGTCGAACAGGCGCATCGGCGTTCCGTCCCAGTCGACGGTGAGAGAGATCGCGTCGCGGGTGATCCCGGCCTCGGGCCCCGTCAGCAGGCGGTCCTCGCCAAGAATGCGGTTGATCAGCGTCGACTTTCCGGCGTTCGGGCGGCCGACGACGGCCACCTGCATCGGCTTGTTGTCTGCCTCCGCCTCGATATCCAGATCGGTCTGCGGCAGGCTGTCATCATCCGCCTCGGCCTTGGCCTCGATCAGCGGCGCAAGGCGGGCGTGCAGGTCGCCCATGCCCTCGCCATGCTCGCCCGACAGCGCGACGGGGTCGCCAAGACCCAGCCCGTAGGCCTCGATAACGCCGGCCTCGGATGCGTTGCTTTCGGACTTGTTAGCAGCCACGATCACCGTCGTGCCGCTGCGGCGCAGGATGTCGGCAAAGACCTGGTCGCTGGGCGTCACGCCCACCCGCGCATCGAGCATGAAGAGGCAGGCATCGGCCATGCCCACCGCGCGTTCGGTCAGCCGCCGCATCCGACCCTGCAGGCTGTCATCGGTCGCTTCTTCCAGCCCCGCCGTGTCGATCACGGTGAATTCGAGGTCGCCCAGCCGCGCCGCGCCTTCGCGCAGGTCACGCGTCACGCCCGGCTGGTCGTCGACCAGCGCAAGGCGTTTGCCCACAAGGCGGTTGAACAGCGTCGATTTGCCCACGTTGGGCCGCCCGACAAGGGCGAGGGTGAAGGTCATGGTCTGGTCTGGTTACGGGTTTCACGGGGTCAGACCCGCGCCATACACCCTTCCCGCGTCAACGGAAAGCGTGCAACGTCCCCTGCCCCGACACGACGTAGAGCGTACCGCCCGCAACGACCGGCGCGGTAGAGGCACCGCCCGGCACCGCAAGGCGCTGCACCTCGTCGCCCGATACCGGGTCATAGGCGCGCACCGATCCGTCGCCGGTCGAGACATAGATCAGCCCCCCCGCAAGGATCGGACCGTGATGGGCAAAGATCTCGGCCCGGCGGCGCGGGTTACGGCGCGGCTTGAAGCCCGGCAGGTTCGTCGTCCACACCACCGATCCGTCCTCTGCATCGACGCGGACAAGCTGATTGAGGTCATTCACCACGAAGATGCTGTCACCCGCCGGCCAGACCGGCGCAAGCGCGCCCATCTGCTGCGTCCACACCCGGCTGCCCGAGTTGACGTCCATCGCGACAAGCCGCCCGGCATGGGTGCCGACGAACATCCGCGATCCCGACACGACCGGGTCGCCCGTCACGTCGTTCACCGTTGCCGCCGCGATCCCGCGGCGCTGCCCCACGATGGCCGAATTCCAGAGCCGCAGCCCGCCTTCGCGGAACGCGGCCTGCACCTCGCCCGATCCATAGGCGAAGATCACCAGCGTGTCGGTGATCGCGGGCGCCGGGGCGCCCTGCACGTTGTTGCCGTCCTGCACGCCGTCGATCTGCCAGCGGATGCGGCCGCTGTCGGCCTCGATCGCCCAGGCGGTCGCGTCTCCGGCGACAAGGTAGACAAGCCCGTTCGACACGATCGGCGCGCCCGTGCCGGTCGCACCCAGCTTCTGAACCCAGATTTCCTCTCCCGTCGCGGGATCAAGCGCGGTCAGCGTGCCGTAGGCCGAGGCCACGTAAAGAACACCGCCGGCATAGGCGAACTGCCCGCCCGCCGCCTCGCCCGACCGGTCGCGCTCGGGCGTCAGGTCGCGCTCCCACAGCCGCGCACCGGCGGTCGAGGTGGCGACGACAACCGAACTGCTGTCCATGGTGAAGACCCGCCCGTCGGCCACGACGGGATCGGCAATGATACGCTGGCGCTTCTTGTCGCCCGCGCCGATGGCGGCCTGCCACAGCGGCTGCAACCCGGAGCCCAGCGCCGCGTGCCCGACCCGCGTCGCATCCGATCCCGGTCGCTGCGCCCAGGACGCGTTCGCCTGCTGCGGCGGCAGCGAGATGGCCCGCGCGGTATTCTCGGACGCCTCGACAAGGCGGAACGCGCCGGTTTCGTCGGCACCTTCGCGCAGGGCTTCCCGCTTGCCGGGAAGAATGACTTCGGGTTCGGCGCAGGCGGCCAGAAGGGCCAGCCCGCAAAGGCCCGCGATCCAGGGTCGTGATTGGCGTCCGGTCACCCGTGATCCTCCTGCTGCTCGCTGCTCCCGCGGCTTGATGCGCGGTGAGCGGCCTTACCCGGCCTCCGCCGCAATGCGCGGCGGCTCGCCTCCAAGGGCCACAATCAACTGTGTTGCCCGCTGACGCAAGCCCGGCGTCGCCTCGGCATCCGACGCGATGCGCACCAGGCGGTCGATCGCGGCCTGCGTGTCGCCCTCTTCGAGGTCGATCAGCGCGATCTGCTCTTCGGCAAGCAACCGCAAGGTGTTGCCCGGAATGGCCAGTGCGCCGAATCCCTGCCGACGCTCTGCCGCGGGCGTCTCGGTGCCCTGCGCCAGCAGCGCCTTGAAGGCGGCGATCTGGCGGTAGATTTCCGGCACCTCGGTGTCGGTCGCAACCGTCTGCAGACGGTCCGCTGCCTGCGCCCCGTTGCCCGCCTCGGCCTCCTCCGCCGCGATCAGGAGCGACAGCATCGCCGCACCGCCGGACGTTTCCGGCGTGACCGTGCGCAACGCGGCCACGCGGTCTGCCGGTTCGTTGGCCTCCAGCGCGCCAAGGATCGCGTCGCCCAGCGCCTGCGCGCGGGCCTCCGTCTGCGCCTTCTGCCACTCGTTCCATGCCGCGCCACCGACGATGGCCACGACGACCACGGCGCCGATCCATCCATAGCGGCGGAACAATTGGAAAAGGCGGTCGCGGCGGACTTCCTCGGTGACTTCCTCGATGAAACTGTCGCTTTCGCTCACGGGTCGCGTCCTTATCCCAGTTGGGCGGGGTTTACTCGGCCTGCGCGGTGCTGCCAAGTCCTGTCGACAGGACGCCTGACGCCCTTGCACCGGCCACCTGACTGTGGCAAAAGTGAACCGATTGGTTCAGAATTTGCGCCCGCGCCATTGCAACCCGCGTTCGCTCCCCTAACTGGACCCGCATCTGCCGTGCTCCTCCGCGGCGTCCGACAAGGCTTTGCTTAATGCGACTGATCCCGATTCTGACCGCCGCACTGGTACTTGGTGTGCTCTACATGCTGATCCTCGAACGCGACACGCTGCTCGCCTTCGCGCGCGGGGACGAGGTGGACGTGGCCGAAGTGCTGGACGGCCCGGCCCGGTCGAACGAGAAGGACGAGGTCGAACCCGTCGCCATCGCCGACGCCAGCGCCGCGCGTGACCGCCCCGCCGTTCGCGTGATCGCCCGCGCCTCGACCGCCGCCGAGGTCGACAGTGCCGTCGTTCTGCGCGGAGAGACCGCCGCCGTGCGGCAGGTGGATGTCCGGGCGGAAACCACCGGGACCATCGTGTCCGATCCCCTGCGCAAGGGGGCCGAGGTCAAGGCCGGCGACCTGCTGTGCCGGATCGATCCCGGCACGCGCGGTGTCTCACTCGACGAGGCGCTGGCACGGCTGGCCGAAGCGGAATCGCGGGTTCCCGAAGCCGCCGCGCGGCTGAGCGAGGCCGAAGCCGCCCTGCCCGCCGCCCGCGCCCGCATCGCCGAGGCGCAGGCCGCCGTTCCCGCCGCCGAGGCGCAACTGGCCGAAGCCCGCGCCAGCGTCCCCGCCGCCGAAGCGCGGCTGAAGGAGGCACGGGCCCGCGTGCCCGAGGCAGAGGCGCGACTGGTCGAGGCCGAAGCGCGCGTGCCCGAGGCACAGGCCCGCCTTGCCGAAGCCGCCGCGGGCATTTCCGCCTCCGAGGCGCGGCTCGCCGAAGCGCAGGCCGCCATCCCCACCGCCGAAGCGCGCCTGAGCGAAGCGCTCGCCAACATCCCCGCCGCCGAGGCGCGACTGGCCGAAGCACAGGCCGGTATCCCCACATCCGAGGCGCGTCTTGCCGAGGCCCGCGCCGCGATCCCGACGTCAGAGGCGCTGCTGGCCGAGGCGATGACCTCGATCCCCACCGCCGAGGCACGGTTGGCCGAAGCGCTGGCCGCGATCCCCACCGCAGAGGCACGGCTGGAAGAAGCGCTCGCCGCGATCCCCACGGCGGAAGCCCGTCTGGAAGAGGCCCGCGCGGCCGTTCCCGCCGCCGAGGCGCGCCTGAGAGAAGCCCGCGCCGCCGTCCCCGCTGCCGAGGCACGCCTGCGTGAGGCCGAAGCCAACGTCCCCGCCGCCCGCGCTCGCCTTGCCGAAGCCGAAGCGCGCATCCCCGAGGCGGAAGCCCGCGTCGACGAGGCAGAGGCCCGGATCGAGGAGGCGAAAATCAACCTCAACGCCGCCGAACGGCTGTCGCAGGACGGGTTCGCCTCGCAGACCCGGCTGGCCAATGCCCGCGCCGCGGCCTCTTCGGCGCAGGCGCAGGCTCAGGCCGCGCAATCGCAACTGAAATCGGCCATCGCGGGCGTCGAGTCGGCCAAGTCCGCCGTCGCGGGCGCCCTTGCCGGGGTGGAAACCGCCCGCAGCCAGCTTGAAAACGCCCGCGCCGCGGTCGAGACCGCGCTGAGCCAGGTCGCCGCGGCCAAGGCGGGCGTGCAATCGGCGATGGGCCAGGTCGCCGGGGCCAAGGCGGGCGTGCAATCCGCCAAGGGCCAGGTCGAAAGCGTGAAGACGCAGGTGCAATCGGCGCGCGGCGCGGTCGAGAACGCCAAGACGCAGGTGCAAAGCGCCAAGGGCCAGGTCGAAAGCGCCAAGGCGGGCGTACAATCCGCGCTTGGACAGGTCGAAAGCGCCAAGGCCGCCGTGCAATCGGCCAAGGGCCAGATCGAAAGCGCCCGCGCAGGCGTGCAATCGGCCAAGGGGCAGGTCGAAAGCGCCAAGGCCGGCGTGCAATCCGCCCGCTCCTCGATCGAGGGGGCGAAGGCGATCGAGCAATCCGCGAAAAGCCAGGTGCAGAACGCCGCCGCCGGCGTGCAGACCGCCAAGAGCCAGGTCGAGAACGCGCAGGCGGGCGTCGAATCCGCGCTCAGCGCCATCGAGGGCGCGCGCGCCGCCGTCCAGTCCGCCACCTCGGGCGTCGAAGGCGCGAAGGCCGCCGTCGTGTCGGCAGAATCGCAGCTTGAAGGGGCCGAGGCCGGGATCGAAAGCGCCCGCGCGGGCATCCAGAACGCGAAATCCGGCATCCAGTCGGCGGAGGCGGGCGTCGCCACCGCGCGCAAGGAAATCGAGCGGCTCGACATCCACGCGCCCTTCGACGGGCTTCTGGAAAGCGACACCGCCGAACTGGGCGCGCTGCTGCAACCGGGTGGGCTCTGCGCCACGATCCTGCAGCTTGACCCGATCAAGCTGGTGGGCTTCGTGCCCGAAACCGAACTGTCACGCGTGGCCGTCGGCGCCCGCGCTGCCGCGCGCCTTGCGGACGGAACCGCCGTGTCCGGCACCGTCGACTTCCTGTCGCGCTCTGCCGATGCCACGACGCGCACCTTCCGCGTTGAGGTCGCCGTGCCGAACCCGTCGCTTGGCATCCGTGACGGCCAGACCGCCGAGATCCTGATCGAGGCGGACGGCCAGCCCGCGCACCTCTTGCCGCAATCGGCGCTGACGCTGAACGATGACGGGGTGCTGGGCGTGCGGGTCGTGGACGAGGCAAGTGCCGCGAAATTCATCAGCGTCGAACTGTTGCGCGACACCGCCGACGGTGTCTGGTTGACCGGTCTGCCCGACACCGCCAACGTCATCCTCGTGGGGCAGGAATACGTGACCGACGGCGTTCCCGTCGAGCCGAGTTTCGAGGAGGTGCTGCAATGACCGGCATCGTCGACTGGGCCGCGTCCCGCGCGCGGATGGTGATCGCGTTTATCGTGCTCTCGCTGCTGGCGGGCGGTTTCGCCTATGTCTCGCTGCCGAAAGAGGGCGAGCCGGATATCGAGATCCCGGCCCTTTTCATCTCGGTCCCTTTCCCCGGCATCTCGGCCTCGGACAGCGAAACGCTGCTGATCAAACCGATGGAGACCGAGTTGTCGGACCTCGACGGACTGAAGGTCATGCAGGGCACGGCGTCCGAAGGCTATGCCGGGATGGTGCTGGAATTCGAGTTCGGTTGGGACAAGACCAAGGTCATGGCCGACGTGCGCGACGCCATGAACAACGCCGAGGCCGACTTCCCCGACGGGGCCGAGCAATACTCGATCAACGAATTCAACTTCTCGGAATTCCCGATCATCATCGTGAACCTGACGGGCGACGTGCCCGAACGCACGATGAACCGGATCGCCAAGGACCTGCAGGACGAGATCGAGGGCATGGATGCCGTGCTCGAAGCGGGGCTGACGGGCAACCGCGACGAGATGCTCGAAGTGCTGATCGATCCCCTGCGGCTTGAATCCTACAACGTCACGGCGGGCGAGCTGATCAACGTCGTTCAGAACAACAACCAGCTGATCGCGGCGGGTGAGGTCGAAACCCGCAACGGCACCTTCTCGGTCAAGATCCCGTCGTCGTTCGACGATGCGCAGGACGTCTATGACCTGCCGGTCAAGACCAACGGCGACCGCGTTGTCACGCTGGGCGACCTTGCCCGCATCCAGCTGACCTTCGAGGACCGGACAGGTACCGCAAGGTTCAACGGCGAGAGGTCGGTGGCGCTGCAGGTGGTCAAGCGCAAGGGCTACAACCTCATCGATACCACCGCCGCCGTGAAGGATGTGGTCGAACGCGAACGCGCCTCGTGGCCGCCGGAATTGCAGGCCGCCGTCACGCTGGGCACGTCGAACGACCAGTCGCGCACCGTCGCGTCGATGGTCAGCCAGCTTGAAGGCTCGGTCCTGACCGCCATCGCGCTGGTGATGATCGTGGTTCTGGCCGCGCTCGGCACCCGCCCCGCCCTGCTGGTCGGCTTCGCCATTCCCACCTCTTTCCTTCTGTGCTTCGTCCTGCTGGCGGTCATGGGCATCAGCGTGTCGAACATCGTGATGTTCGGCCTGATCCTTGCCGTGGGGATGCTGGTCGACGGCGCGATCGTCGTCGTGGAATACGCCGACCGCCGCATCCAGGAAGGCACCGGCCCCATGTCGGCCTATGTCGAGGCCGCCAAGCGCATGTTCTGGCCCATCGTGTCGTCGACCGCGACGACGCTCTGCGCCTTCCTGCCGATGCTGTTCTGGCCCGGCGTTCCGGGCGAGTTCATGGGCATGCTGCCCGTGACGCTGATCTTCGTCCTGTCGGCCTCGCTGATCGTGGCGCTGATCTACCTGCCGGTCATGGGCGGCGTGTCGGGCCGCTTTTCCCGCGCGCTCGACGGTGCGTCGGACTTCGTGAAGCGGGTCTTGCCGTGGTGGGCGGCCCGCGCCGCGCTGGTCGTCGTCGCCATCGTGATCACCTATGTCGGCGCCCGCACGGTGCTGGCGCCCGAATGGCTGTTCGGCAGCGGCGGCACCGGGCCGACCATCGCCGCCACCGTGATGTTCCTCGGCGGTGCGGTCCTGTTGTCCATCGCCATGGGCGCGGCCCGGATCGAACGCCGCGAGAAACGCGTGCGCGCGGGCTACCGCCGCACGCCTTTCGGCCATTTCATCAACTTCATCGTCGGCAACCCGATCATGCCCATCGTGTCCATCGTCGCGGTGATCGCCGTCGTGATGTACGTCTTCTCGTGGTACGGGCGCGACAACCTCGGGGTCGAGTTCTTCGTGGAATCCGAAACCGAACAGGCCATCGTCTACGTCAAGGCGCGCGGCAACCTCTCGCTCGACGAGAAGGACGCGCTTCTGGAACGGGCCGAGGCCATCGTGCTGTCCCATCCCGGCATCGACAACGCCTTCGCCTTCGCCGGACAGGGCGGGCTGAACGCCAATACCGGCGGCTCGGAAGCTCCGGGCGACACGATCGGCCAGATCCAGCTTGAAACCATCCCGTGGGAGGAACGCGCCAACCGTCCCGACCTCGACGGTGACGTCGTCGTGGCCGAGATCGAGGAACGACTCGCCACCCTGCCCGGCGTGCAGACCGAAATCCTGTCGCTGTCGCGCGGCCCGGCCTCGGGCAAGCCCGTGCACCTGCGGATCAAGGGAGATGATTGGGAAGACCTGCTGGCCGCCACCGCAACCGCCCGCGAGAAATTCGAGGCGACCGAGGGCCTGACCCTGATCGAGGACACCCTGCCCCTGCCGGGCATCGACTGGCAGATCGACGTGGACGTGGAAAAGGCGGGCCGCTACGGCGCCGACGTCGCCACTGTCGGCGCGATGGTGCAACTGGTGACGCGCGGCATCCTGCTCGACACGATGCGCGTCGACACCTCGGACGAGGAAATCGAGATCCGCGTGCGCCTGCCGGAACAGGACCGCGTCCTGTCCACGCTCGACACCCTGCGCGTGCGCACCTCGGACGGGCTGGTCCCGCTGTCGAACTTCATCACCCGCAAACCGGTGGCCAAGCTCGCGCAGATCAGCCGCGTCGACCAGAAACGCTATTTCGACGTCAAGGCGGACGTTGCCCCGAACCTCGTCACCTTCAGGACCGGGGACGGCGATGCCGCCCAAAGCCTTGGCACCGGCCGGCTGAAAGAGGACGGCACCGGCGCCATCACGATCGAGGACAAGTCCTATGACCTCGTCTCGCTGGCCGATGGGACCTCGGGCGCGGTTCTGGCGCAGATGGCCGACGATGGCGACCTGCGCGCCGCGCCGATCAACGCCAACGAACGGATCGCCGAGCTGACCAAGTGGCTGGACACCTCGCCCCTGCCCGCCGGGCTCGACTGGGAATGGACGGGCGATCAGGAAGACCAGGCCGAAAGCCAGGCCTTCCTGTCCTCGGCCTTCTCCGCCGCGCTGGGGCTGATGTTCATCATCCTCCTGGCGCAGTTCAACTCGTTCTACAACGCCACGCTGGTGCTTCTGGCCGTGGTTCTGTCGACCACGGGCGTGCTGTGGGGGATGCTGGTGATGCAACAGCCCTTCTCGATCATCATGACCGGCACAGGGATCGTGGCGCTGGCCGGGATCGTGGTGAACAACAACATCGTCCTGATCGACACCTACCAGGAGTTCCGGCAATACATGCCCCGGATCGAGGCGATCACCCGCACCGCCGAGGCCCGCATCCGGCCCGTCCTGCTGACCACGATCACCACCATGGCCGGCCTCACGCCGATGATGTTCGGCCTGTCGCTCGATTTCTTCGCGGGCGGCTTCTCGATCGACTCGCCGACCGCGCTCTGGTGGAAACAGCTGGCCACCGCCGTGGTCTTCGGCCTTGGTACCGCAACCGTCCTGACACTGGTCTTCACGCCCTCGATGCTGGCGCTGCGCGTCTGGTTCACGGCCTACGTGCTGGCCTTCGCGCGTCTGCTGGCGCGCCTGTCCATGCCGCGCGGCAGCGCCGCGGCCCGCGACTGGGCGCTGCGCCGGCAGGCCCGCCGCACCAAGGCACCGGAGATCCTGTGGGAGGACGAACCCGCCGAGGCCGGTACATCGGACGATACCGAGGACGAGCCCGCGGATGTCGAGGACCAGACCGAGTTCGTCTTCCCCGGCCCGATCCGCGCGGCGGAATAACTAACCACCGCGCGGCGCCACGGCGTCAGAAGAAATACATGCTGCCGTTCAGGTCCGCCACGGCCTGACCGCTCAGCGCGAAATCCTCGAAGATCACGGTGAGCGTCGCGGTGACCTCGATCACGTAGTCATTGCCCACGAACCCTGCGGACTGGAAATCGGCCTGCGACGTGATGCCCGGCAGGCTGAACCCGACCTGGTCGTTGTCGGCAAAGGTCCAGTCAGTGACGGTGACGGTGCCGTTCGCCGCATCCATGAATTCGAACGCGTCCGCAGCGGCGCCTCCGGTCATCGAGGATACACCGACACTTTCGGCGGCGATCAGCCGGTCGCTGTCCGCCCCGCCCGACAGGGAGGCCTGCGCGTTCACGACGGCAAGCTGGTCCTCGCCCGCGCCGCCTTCAAGCGTCGAGGTGCCGGAGGGCGCGTCCTTGGCCAGAAGCTCGTCATCGCCGTCGCCACCGGTCAGCAGGTTCGACCCGTCATCGCCGTAAAGCGTGTCGTTGCCCATCCCGCCATCCAGCGTGTCGGCCCCGTTGCCGCCGGTGAAGAAGTCGTCGCCATCGCCACCGTCGAGATGATCGTTGCCGCCGCCGCCCTCTAGCCGGTCGTTCTGATCCTCGCCCAGCAACGTGTCATCGCCCGACCCGCCTACCAGCGTGTCGTTTTCCGTGCCGCCCATGATGCTGTCATGGCCGCGTCCGCCAGCGAGAAAGTCGGCCCCGCCGCCCCCGTCAAGCGTATCTTGCTGGTCCTGTCCGTAAAGGCTGTCGGCATCTACGCCGCCTGACAGGCTGTCACGGCCATCGCCGCCCAACAGGATGTCCGTTCCGGCCTCGCCCAACAGCGTGTCGTTATCCGCCTCGCCCGACAGGCGGTCATTGCCGTCGCGCCCGGCGATGCTGTCATGCCCGTCGCCGCCCTGTGCCGTATCCCGGCCAGCGCCGGCATCGATCGTGTCGTTGCCAAGACCGCCCAGCACAAGGTCGTTGCCGTTGCCGGCTTCGATCAGGTCTGCGTGGTCGCCGCCATCGATGGTATCGTTGCCGTCCTGACTGCGGATCGTGTCGAACCCGTTGCCGCCGAGAATGCTGTCGACCCCACCACCTGTAACGATGGTGTCACTGCCCTTGCCACCATCGACCATCGTCGCGGCGGCGCCGCTGGTGATCGTGTCGTTGCCGTTGCCCCCGGTGATGGTGACGGCGGTGCCCCCCAGGTTCCAGATGATGTCGTTGCCGCCGCCACCGTCGATCGACCCGAATTCGATCCCGCCGATCAGCCAGTCGTTGCCCGACCCGGCCAGCACGGTGTGGGTCCCCAGTCCGCCGAAGCGCACCTCGTCATCGCCCGGTCCGGCATCGATCAGGTCGCCGCCATTTGGCCCCGTGGTCCCCGCCGGCACCGCATTCGAGATCGTGTCGTTCCCCACTCCCGTGCGCACCGTGTCCGACCCCCAGCCGAAATTCACGCTGTCACTGCCGTCCCCACTGACGATGGAATCGTCGCCGAACCCGGACGCGATGCTGTCATTGCCCGACCCACCAATAATGGTGTCGCCACCATCCTCGCCGTCGATCGTGTCGTTCGCGTCGCCGCCATGCAGGAAATCGTCGCCCTTCCCGCCGTTGAGGTAGTCTGTGCCTGCCTCGCCGTAGATCGTGTCGTTCCCGGCAAAGCCCCATATTCCGTCGCTGTGGTCCCCACCGAACGCCACATCGTTGCCCGCGTTGAAGTTGAAGCCGAACAGGTTGGTGGTCAGGCTGTTGGTCGGGTCGTTCGGGTCGAACGTGTCGAGATAGATATAGTCGGACCCGCCCTGCCCGCGCACGGTGTCGTTGCCGGGACCGGCATAGACGATATCGCGATACCCGTCCGACCCGACGATGCTGTCATGCCCCGCGACGAACAGCGCGGCCTGCAGCGCCGCCTGGTTGGCGGGCGATTGCAAGGTCAGGTCCACCGCGTTCAGGTCCGAAATCGCGTGATCACCATGCACGATGGACATCACGTTGGCATAGATGCCGGGGCTGTTCGGCGACGCGCCGGTATAGGGGTTGTCGACGATGATCGTGTCGTTGCCGAAGCCGCCGATCAGCGTGTCGGCAGCGCCACCGCCCGTGGTGCCGGACGCGGTGCCCGAAAAGAGGATATCGTTCCCGGCCCCCGCGCGGGCCGCGTTCACCTGTGCCAGGACGTCCATGACGAACGTCCGGTCGCCATAAACGAGGTCGTCGCCGGCGTTGCCGAACACGCTGTCGGCATCGTCGCCGCCATAGATCGTGTCGTCGTCGTCATTGCCGCGCACCCGGTCGAGGCCTGCCAGCCCGTCCAGCGTATCGTCTCCCGCGCGTCCGTTGATCGTGTCGTTGCCTGCAGTGCCGGGAAGGCTGTCGGCGCCGGGGCCTCCATTGAAAATGGGCATCTCGAATATCCTTGATCTAAAAACTTGAGTGACAGGCGCGCGCCAAAAATTCGCACGCCGAATACTGCCAATATAAACAGTTTATTATCCTGAATGTCAAAGCGAGGCCGCGCAACCCGGCGTGGGTGACCCGTCAGGCGGCCTCTTCGCGTTCCTGCATCTGCCACAGCTGCGCATAGCGGCCGTCGCGGGCGAGGAGGTCGGCATGGGTGCCCTCTTCCACCACCTGCCCCTCCTGCAGCACCACGATGCGGTCGGCATCGGCGATGGTCGACAAACGGTGCGCGATGGTGATGACGGTCCGGCCCTCGCCGGCATGGGCCAGCGCCTCCTGGATGTCATGCTCGGTCTCGGTGTCTAGGGCCGATGTCGCCTCGTCCAGAAGCAGGATCGGCGGGTTCTTCAGCAACGTGCGCGCGATGCCCACCCGCTGCTTTTCCCCGCCCGACAGTTTCAACCCGCGCTCACCCACCGCCGTGTCGTACCCGTCCGGCAGGCCCGTGATGAAATCGTGGATCTGCGCCGCCTTCGCGGCCTCCACGATTTCCGCCTCGGTGGCGCCGTCCCGGCCATAGGCGATGTTGTAGCGGATCGTGTCGTTGAACAGGACCGTGTCCTGCGGCACGACGCCGATGGCGCGGTGCAGGCTTTCCTGCGTCACGTCCCGCACGTCCTGCCCGTCGATGGTCAGCGCGCCGCCGCCCACGTCGTAGAACCGGAACAGGAGCCGCCCGATGGTCGACTTGCCCGAGCCCGAAGGCCCGACGATCGCCACCGTCTGCCCCGCGGGCACCGTGATGTCTACACCGCGCAGGATCGGCCGCGCGGCGTCATAGCCGAACGACACGTTGTCGAGCCGCACTTCGCCCCCCGACACCTGCAGGTCATGAGCGCCTTCGCGGTCCGAAATCTCGGACGGTTGCTCCAGCAGGTCGAACATCTCGCCCATGTCGACCAGCGCCTGCCGGATCTCGCGATACACGGTACCAAGGAAATTGAGCGGCATGGTGATCTGGATCATGTAGGCGTTGACCATCACGTAATCGCCCACAGTCAACACGCCGTTCTGCACGCCGATCGCGGCCATGACCATCACGATCACCAGCCCGCCAGTGATCAGGAAGGCCTGCCCGAAGTTGAGAAAGGCCAGCGAATACGACGTCTTGAGAGCCGCGCGTTCATACCCCGCCATGGCCGCGTCGTAGCGTGCGGCTTCCCGCGCCTCGGCGCCGAAATACTTGACCGTCTCGAAATTCAGCAGGCTGTCGATGGCCTTCTGGTTGGCATCGGTGTCCTGGTCGTTCATCTCGCGCCGCAGCTTCACGCGCCATTCGGTCACTTTGAAGGTGAACCAGACGTACAGCCCGATGGTGACGGCCACGACCACGAGGTACCACACGTCGAACAGCGCAAAGAGCACGCCCGCGATCAGCAGGAGTTCGAGGATCAGCGGCCCGATGGAGAACAGCAGGAACCGCAACAGGAATTCCACACCCTTCACGCCGCGTTCGATGATCCGGCTGAGGCCCCCCGTCTTGCGCGTGATGTGATAGCGCATGGACAAGCGGTGGATGTGCTGGAACGTCTCCAGCGCGAGCATCCGCAGCGCCCGCTGGCCCACGGCGGCGAAGATCGCGTCGCGCAATTGCTGGAACCCGTTCGACAGAAGCCGCGCCATGCCGTAGGCGACGGTGATGCCCACCGCGCCGAGGCCCAGCAGCCATCCCGCCATGACAGACGTGTCGGCACTCGCCTCCCCCGCCAGCGCGTCGACTGCCAGCTTGTAAAGGATCGGCGTGCCCACCGCGACCAGCTTGGACACGATCAGCGCGACCATGGCCCAGATCACGCGGTATCGGACCCAGCGCGGCTCGTCCGGCCAGAGATACGGCGCGACCTTGCGGATCGTGCGCAGGCCCGAGCGCTGTTCGTCCCGCGCGCTGCGCGTTTGCGGATCGGCGGCGGCCGTCATCCGCGCACCCCGGTTTCGATGAAATGACACGTCTTCATGGGGCCATCACCTAGCCCGCGCCGCGGGGGATGACCAGTGCGGCGCGGCTCATTCCGGGATGGTAAAGACCTGGCCGGGATAGATGAGGTCCGGGTCGCGGATCTGGTCGCGGTTGGCCTCGAACACGCGCACGTATTCCACGCCCGCGCCGTAGCGCGTCTCGGCAATCGCCCAGAGGGTAGAGCCCGGTTGCACGGTGACCGCCGCGATGGGCACATCGGCCTCCGCCACGCGCTCTGCCGCCTCGGCCAGCACCTCGTCGCTTTCGCGCTTGAACGGCGTCTCGACCCGCCCCGTGACGTCGCCGCTGTCATCCAGCCGGTCGACCCGCAGGGTGTAGACCCCGGTATCGACCTCGGGCAGGTCCACGGCCCAGCTTCCATCCTCGGTGATCCGCGAGGTCGAAACCGGCGCGTTGTCGAGGTAGATGCGCACGAAGCCGCCCTCGGCCCCGCGACCGGCCAGCGCCACGTCGCCCTCGTTGGAATAGGAGATCGAATCGAGCGCCAGTGACGTCGGCACTGCCGGCCCCCTCTCGGGCGTGCGCGGCGCCTGCAGCACCTTCACACCGCTGCGGCTGGCAAGGAACACCGTCGGCGCGCTGGGTGCACCGCTCGCGGCCTGCGGCGCGGACGGCGCGGCGGGCTGGGTGGCGTCAAAGACCGGTGTCGCCGGTTGCGGCACGTCGGGCAAGGCGGCAACCACGTCCGGCAGCGCCGGATCGGCGGCATCGGCCACGATCTCCGTCTGGGCGGTGGGGGCCGCGTCGGACGCGGCGACCACGTTACCGGTCCCCGTGGCTTCACCGCCGGGAGCCTGCGCCGCACTGGCCGCCTGCGTCGCGGCGACCGGATCAGCGGTATCACCCTGCGCCTCACCGGCATCAGTCGCCGCGGCAACGTCTGTCGATGCGGTTGCCGTGTCGTCCGACACGGCGACATCCGCCACATCCGCTGCCGCCGCTTCCGTTTCCGTGGGGGCCGCCGCCGCATTTGCCACGTCCGTTGACGCGGGAGAGCCTGTTTCAGGCTCCGCATCGCCGGTATCGGCGAGGGCAAGCTGCACGCTGTCGTCCTGCGTCTCGGGTGCCGCATCGCCCGTGGTCTCTGCTACCTCGGGCGCATCCGGGGCGTCACCTGAGGCGACCTCGGCAAGCGCCGACCCTTCAACAGGCACGGCACCTTCGGCGGTTTGAACGGCCTGCGGGGCATCGACCGCTTGCGCGGTTTCGGTGACTTGCGTCGCTTCGCCGACAGTGGCCCCGGTGTCGGTCTCGACGGATGCGAGGACCTGCGGAGCGTCATCACCCGTCACGCCCGTGTCCGACCCGACCGCCTCGACCGTATCCGCATCGGGCGCATCCGCCTGCGCGGCATCCGCCACGACCACCTCGGGCCCTGCGCTGTCAGCGGCCTCACCGGTTGCGGGGTCGGTGGCCTGAGCCACGTCGTCCGCGGCCTCGGTCTCGACCGCATCCGCCGCCGCCCCGGTCGTTCCGGCAGCATCGGCCAGATCGACAACGGCCGGTGCGGCAGCCACGATCACCTGGTCTTCGGACGGGGTCAGCTTGTCGCCCAGCATCGCGTCGAGCGTCAGAAGCCGCGTCTTGCCATTCGGCGCGATGGTGAGGAAGGCGGCGAACTTGCCCGCGGGATCGGCGATCACCTCTTCCAGCGTTTCGCCATCCAGCACCAGCCGCACCCGCGACCCCGGTTCGGCGGTCCCCGCGATCAGCGCGCTGCCGTCGCTTTCCACCCGTACCACGTCGAAGGAAGGGGCAAGGCTTTCCGGCGCGGGCACGTCGGCGATGTCGGTGTCGGGCGTCTCCGGCGCGGCCTGCGGAAGCGCCGCCGCGTCGTCGGTCTGCCCTGCCTCGGGAACGCTAGCAGAATCCCCGGTCGGCTGGGCCTCGGGCGCGCTTGCGGCATCCCCGGTCGACTGGGCCTCGGGCGCGCTTGCGGCATCCCCGGTCGACTGGGCCTCGGGCGTGTTTGTGCCCGTCTCGGGCTGCTGCAGGGCGGCGACCTGCGGATCGGCGTCCTGCGTGATCGGGGCCGGGTCCTGCAGGCCCAGCGTCTTGGCACCCCACGGCCAGACACCGGTCACGGCCAGCCCACCGGCCACCGCGCCCGCGGCGACGGTCAGTACGACGGCAGGTTTGCCCGCCAAGGATGACAAAAGTCCGGCCATGTGTGCCCTTTTCCCCAGAACCCGTGCACAGAGTTGAGCGTACATAGCAACCGCCGTATCAAGACACAAACGATCATGGCGCTCGGCATTGAATGGTCTCGTGGGCGTGGCGACCCGTCACCACCGCCTGCCCGCCCGTGGCCCGACCGGCAAGGGAGAACCCATATGGCACGACTTTCGGTATGCGTGTTCTGCGGCGCGCGGCCCGGCGCCCAGCCGGCCTATGCCGCGATGGCCGATGCAACGGGGCGCATGCTGGCGGAATTTGGCGCGCGGCTGGTCTACGGCGCGGGCGACATGGGGATCATGGGCGCGGTCAGCGCCGCCGCGCAAGAGGCGGGCGGCGAGACGCTGGGCGTCATCCCCGGCCACCTTGTCCCGCGCGAACGCGGCGGGCGCGTGCCGCACGGCCAGCTGGTGACCGAGACGATGCACGAGCGCAAAAAGGTCATGTTCATGAATTCCGACGTGACCCTGCTGCTGCCCGGCGGCGCGGGATCGCTGGACGAAGTGTTCGAGGTCCTGACATGGCGCCAGATCGGCCTGCACGACAAACCCATCGTGATCCTGAACGGGCTGGGGTTCTGGACACCGCTTCTGGACCTCGTCGATCACGTGATCGCCGAAGGCTTCGCCGATGCCTCGCTGCGCGACATGCTGACGGTCTGCGATGATGTGGAGGCGGTGAAGACGACGCTCGAGCGCCTCGCCTCGTCCTGAGACGCGACCGCGCTGTCAGGGATCGGGCGAGACCACGTCGACCACGGTGATCTCGGGCGGGACACCCATCCGGACGGGCGCATCGGAACAGCCGATCCCGCCGGACACGATCATGCTCTTGTCGCCCGACACGTACAATCCGTAGGAATAGGTCTCGGTTTCCGCAGCCATGATCGCGGGTGACCACCACAGGATGCGCACCTGCCCGCCATGGGTGTGGCCCGACAAGGTCAGCCCGACCTGATCAGGCACGTCCGGAAAGATGTCGGGTTCATGCGCCAAGAGGATCGCGGCGGCATCTTCGGGGACATCGGACATGGCCGTCTCGATATCGTCGAACCCCTCTTCCTCGGGGTCAAGCGACAGGGGGCGCTGGTCGGCAAGGCCCACCAGCCAGAACTGGTCCTGCCCGTCGCGCAGCGGCACGGCGGCGTTTTCCAGCAGCGGGAAATCATGCGCCGCCAGCGCGTCGGCGGCATCCGGCAGGCGCCGGTCTTCGGCGGCCTCCTGGTCCTGCCACCAGTCGTGGTTGCCGAGGACCGCGTAGGTGCCCAAGGGCAGGCGGAATTCGGTCAGCGCGGCAATGATGTCATGCTTGCTGAGAAGCCCCACCGTGAACCGGTGCGCGGCGGCGTAATCGCCCAGCAGCACGCCCACATCTCCGTTCAGTTTCAACGCCTTGCGCACGATCCACCGCACCCGCGACGCGGGCACGTGCGGCCCGCCCGCATGCAGGTCCGAGATGATGACGATGCGCAAGGGCGCGCGCCCCGCCCAGACCTTGGGCGCGACGCGGTAGCGCACGACCTTCAGCCGCCACGCCGGTTCGATCCAGAACGCGTAAATGACAATGGCCAGGAGCACCGCTCCCAGCCAGAGGAGGATCGTCACGGCGACGACCTACATGCGCGAGGCGACGTTTTCCCAGTTGACGAGGTTGTCGAGGAAGTTCGTCAGGTACGCGGGACGCTTGTTGCGGAAATCGATGTAGTAGGAATGCTCCCACACGTCGCAGCCCAAGAGCGCGGTCTGGCCGAAACACAGCGGGTTCACGCCGTTTTCCGTCTTGGTGACCTTCAGCGAGCCGTCGCTGTCCTTCACGAGCCACGCCCAGCCCGACCCGAACTGCCCCGCGCCGGCGGCGCTGAACGCGTCCTTGAACTTGTCGACCGACCCGAAGGCTTCGGTCAGGGCGCTTTCCAACTCGCCCGGCATCTTGCTGTCGCCGGGGCCCATCATTTCCCAGAACTGGTTGTGGTTCCACAACTGGCTGATGTTGTTGAAGATACCGTTCTGCGCGACGGCGTTCGGATCATAGGTGCCCTTGATGATCTCTTCGAGCGACTTGCCCGCCCACTCTGTGCCCTCGATCGCCTTGTTGCCGTTGGTGACATAGGCGTTGTGGTGCAGGTCGTGGTGGTATTCCAGCGTCTCTTTCGACATGCCCTTGTCGGCCAGCGCGTCGTGGGCATAGGGGAGATCGGGAAGTTCGAATGCCATGAGAGGATCCTTTCGTCTTAAGCAATCCGTTGCTCTACCCATGTGCGCGGGCAGTGGCCGCCGTCAAGGGGCGCGGGCCTGATTTCGGCAGGGATGCGCGCGCGCGGGTCAGGAATCGGTCTTGATCTGCTTGATCTCGCAGGTGCCGCGCCCGCTCAACTGCCCGCGCAACTCCGTCACCCGCGCGGCAAGGAAGATGGCCCCGGTCTTGCGGTTGATATCCACCTCGTACCGCAAGCGGACGGTGCGGTGATCGGTGGTGCGGGGCCCGCGCACCGTCCAGCGGAACACCGCCTTTTCGGAATTGACGCGGACCGCCTTCGCCTCCATCGGCTGGTCGTCGTTGAAATGCAGGACGATCGGGTCCGACACGATCGCGGTTTTATCGCCCGACCGGTGCCCGATGAACAGGATCTCGGGCACGAGGTCGATATCCTGCTTCTTCTGGATCGTGCAGGTATAGGCCGTCGCAACCTGCGCCAGCGCGGGCGCGGCCAACGGCGAGGCGATCCCGAGGATTGCGGCGGAAAGGCAAGCGGCAGGAAACCTGTGCGTCATGAAATGCTCCGGCAAGAATGGTCAGTTTCCGAACCATAGCCTCACATACCATCGTGACAACCGCGGAAACCTATCCGCGCGGCGTGGGCCGGGATCAGCCGTGCCAGCCCACCGGCGCGTCGGGGTCCGCCGCCACCGACAGAAGCTGCATCACGTAGTCCGCGACTGACCGGAAACAGACGATGCGGATGGTCCCCGCTTCGGTCGGCCAGACGGCCGCCGCGACCTGCGCCAGCCGCGTGCGGCGCATCGTGCCGGGGGCGAACGCCCCATCGCGCAGGTCCGCCGGTGTCAGCTTGGCCAGCACGTCCCGCGCCGCCGCGCCGTCCAGTTCGAACACCGCCCGCGCGTCCGACACGTTGGCGACCAGCGCGTGACACTCCGCCAGCGCCCCCTGAAGGACCGCGACCTTGTCCCATGCCTCGGCATAGTCGCAGAAGACCAGCGCCTCGTCGGGTGACATCCACGCGATGGCGCAGCCCTCCCCTTCGACGATCCGGCCCGTGCCCGGCATGTCGAGCCCGGTGACCGAGCCAACCGCCCCGGCGACCGCCTTGTCCGACAAATCGGCGCGAATGGTGATCATGCCGGTCAGGGGGCGTTCGCGCACCGCGACCAGCCCGTTGAACGAAGCGCCGCCCAGCGCCGTGACCGCCTCAGACATTCTGCTTCTCCCCTTCGCGGTCATAGAAGACCGGATCGACGATCTTGGCCCGCACCGTCGTGCCGCCGGGTACGGGGAAGTCGAGCACTTCGCCCATCCGGTCCGGCCCGTGGCGCACCAGCCCCATGGCGATGCCACGGCCCAGTGTCGGCGAATGGTAGGTCGAGGTCACCCGCCCCTGCACACGCCGCTGGTCATTGTCGTTCCAGCCCGCTTCCACGGCATAGGCACCATCGGGCAGGACCGATCCGTCGAGCGTTTCAAGCCCCACAAGTTGCCAGCGGTCGGGATCGGTCATGTGATCGCGCTCCTGCGCGCGCTTGCCGAGGTAGTCCTCTTTCTTCTTCGAAATCGCCCAGTTGAGGCCAAGGTCCTGCGGGATCACCGTGCCGTCGGTTTCGTCGCCGATCATGATGAACCCCTTCTCGGCCCGCATGATGTGCAGCGCCTCGGTGCCGTAGGGCATCACGCCGAACTCTTCGCCCGCCTCCATCAGCGCATCCCAGAAGGCCTGCCCCTGCCCGGCATCGACGGCGATCTCGTAACTCAGCTCGCCCGAGAAGGAGATGCGGTAGACGCGGGCACGGAACCCGCCGATCTCTCCATCGGCCCAGGCCATGAAGGGCAGCGCATCGGCGCTCACTTCCATGCCGCCCAGCTTTTCCAGCACCTTGCGGGCGTTGGGGCCGACAACCCCGACCTGCGCGAACTGCTCGGTCGCGTTCACGACCCAGACCTTCCAGTCCCACCACTCGCATTGCAGCCAGTCTTCCATGTGGCCATGGATGCGGTCGGCGCCGCCGGTGGTGGTGTGGCACAGGAACGTCTCGTCATCGATCCGCGCGACGACACCGTCGTCGATCAGGAAGCCGTTTTCCGAACACATCAGGCCATAGCGGCAGCGCCCCGGTTTCAGCGTCGACATCATGTTGGTGTACATCATGTCGAGGAACCGGCCCGCATCCGGGCCTTTCACGATAAGCTTGCCAAGGGTCGAGGCGTCGAGCAGGCCGAGGTTCTGGCGCGTGTTCGTCACTTCCCGCATCACCGCGTCGTGCACGTCCTCGCCGTTTTGGACAAAAGCGTAGGGACGCCGCCATGCGCCCACCGGCTCCCAATCAGCGCCATGCGCATCATGCCAGTCATGCATCGGGGTGCGCCGGATCGGCTGGAACAGCGCGCCCCGCGCCTCGCCCGCGATCGCGCCCATGCTGATCGGCGTGTAGGGTGGGCGGAAGGTGGTGGTCCCGACGGCGGGAATATCCTTGTGCAATGCATCAGCAAGGACGGCGAGTCCGTTGATATTGCTGAGTTTCCCCTGATCGGTCGCCATGCCAAGCGTGGTGTAGCGCTTGGTATGCTCGACGCTTTCGTACCCCTCGCGCGCGGCAAGGCGCACGTCGGACACTTTCACGTCGTTCTGGAAATCGAGCCAGGATTTGCCCTGCAACGCTTTCTCGGCCTGCGCCGGCATCTGCCAGACGGGCGACAGCGGGGCTTCCTCCCAGTCCTCGGCACCGTCGAGGATTTCCGGCAGCGTCAATGCGCCACTCGCCGCGCCCGCAGCGCGGACGAAGGCCTGACCGTCCGCCCCGGTCGGCGCGCGCGCGGGGTCCGGAGCGAAATGCGCGCGCGTCTCGTTCCAGTTGAGCTTGCCGCCGCAATGGGACCACAGGTGCACGACCGGCGACCAGCCGCCCGACATCGCCACCGCGTCGCAGGCGATCTCGTGCAGGGCCGACCCGTCGCTGTCCATCCGGCAGATCCCGACACCGGTGACGCGCTTGCCGCCAAGGAGGCGGCCCACGCCCATGCCGAATTCCACCCGGATGCCGCGGTCGCGCGCGGCCTCGGCCAGCGGGCCGCCTTCGGAGCGGGCATCGACGATCACCGGCACCCCGACCCCCGCATCGGCCAGCGCCAGCGCGGTGCGGTAGGCGTCGTCGTTGTTGGTCGCAATCGCCACGCGCCTGCCGGGCGTGACGCCGTAATTCACGACGTAGTCACGCACCGCGCTCGCCAGCATGACGCCGGGAATGTCGTTGCCGGCAAAGCTCAGCGGCCGTTCGATGGCGCCCGTCGCGGTCACGATCTCGGTGGCGCGGATGCGCCACAGGCGGTGGCGCGGCGCGTCGTTGCCCGGCTGGTGATCGCTGACCCGTTCGTAGCCCAGCGCGTAACTGTGGTCGTAGACCCCCGCGCCCATCATGCGCAGGCGCATCCGCACGTTGGGCATCTCGGCCAGCGCCGCGACGGTTTCATCCACCCACTTGTCCACAGGGCCGCCGCCGACCGAGCCGCCATCCACCGGCGCACGCCCGCCCCAATGCGCGGTCTGTTCGATCAGCAGAACCTCCTTGCCCGCCTCGCCGGCGGCGCGCGCTTCCTGCAGGCCGGCGACACCGCCACCCACGACCAGCACGTCGACATGCGCGTACATGTGCTCGTAAGTGTCCACATCCCGCGCCTCGGCATCCGGCGCCTTGCCGAGGCCCGCCGACTGGCGGATGAACGGCTCGTAGACGTGCTTCCAGAACGGACGCGGGTGGATGAACATCTTGTAGTAGAAACCCGCCGACAGGAATTTCGACAGCGCGTCGTTCACCACGCCGATATCGAAATCGAGCGAGGGGAAGTGGTTTTGCGACTTCGCCACCAGCCCGTCGAACAGCTCGGTCGTCGTGGCGCGCTGGTTCGGTTCGAACCGGTCACCGGTGCCGAGGTTCACCAGAGCGTTCGGCTCTTCCGCGCCCGAGGCCACGATGCCGCGCGGGCGGTGGTACTTGAACGACCGCCCCACCAGCATCTGGTCCGACGCCAGAAGCGCGGAGGCGAGCGTGTCCCCCTTCATCCCGCGCATGGCACGGTTGTTGAAGCGGAAGGTGCGCGGCTTGCGGCGGTCGATCAGGCGGCCGCCCTGCGGCAAACGGTGGCTCATCGGTAGGACCCTTCGACCGGGTGGAGGCCGTGGGAGCCTCCGGCGGACATATTTGGAAAGAGAAGAAGCAGGGGCGCGCGCATCAGTTCGACATCTCCCGCCAGGACCAGCCGGGGCGTTTGGCGCTGATGGCGTCCTTGATCTCTTGCGGAGGTTCGAGCGTCTGGGCGGGATAGGTGCCGAAAACCTCGAGCGTGACGGTGCAGCGGGCGGCGTGGAAATACTTGCCGCAGCCATAGGCGTGGCGCCAGCGTTCGAAATGGATGCCCTTGGGGTTCTCGCGCTGGAAGAGGTAGCCGGTGAAATCCTCGTCCGACGATCCGGGGCCGAAGCGTTTCAGGTGCGCCTCGCCTTCGGCATGCAGTTCGGTTTCGTCGGTCATGACCCCGCAGCAGGGGCATTTCAGGGTCAGCATGGGGCGTCTCCGCACGACAAAAGGGCGGACGCCGCGAGGCGCCCGCCAAGGAAGAGGTCGGTGGTAATGGGGTTATTCGGTTGGCGTGACCGGGGCCGTCGGGGCCACGGGAGCCGTTTCGATCGCTGCGGGCGGAGCGCCGTCAGTCGGCGCAGGCCCGCCCGAGAAGGCGAGTGCGACGATGAACACGACGAAGAGCAGGAGCCCGCCGCCGATAAGCCATCCCGTCGCGCCCGACCCGCCGGACCGTGAGAAATTGGTATCTGCCATGAGATGTCCTCCGTGGTTGAGGAGGTCAGGATGGCAGTTTCGTGGCGCGGGTCGATATGAGCGGAAATCCCCGGTGGATTTGCGCGGTGGGTGGCCTGTTCAAGCGTTTCTTTACAGCAACAAGCAGCCGACACTCCAAACACATTTCTTGAGCGGAAACAGGGCAGTAAAGAGCGTGCATTCTCCGGATGCTGCATGTGTGAATATTGGGTGGCCTCAGAAATCAAACCTATTCGAGGCACGCATGAACCCTTTCGATGCAAGCTACCTGATTGATCTTGAAGTGTGGGCAAGCACTCATGCTTCGCGAGATGTGCGAGGCCTGTATAGCGCGTGGCGGAACCAAGACGACCAAGATGCACTTCAGCGCTTGGTAGACAAATACAACTCCGAAACCCAACGGTCTCCCAAGCCACATTCGTACGGATTGCGATGGTGATCAATGCGCCACCCCCGCGGCGACGCTTTCGTCGATGAACCGGCCCTCGGTGAACCGGTCCAGCCCGAATTCGGCGGTCAGGGGCGAATGTCCCTTGGCCATCAGTTCGGCAAAGCCCCAGCCCGAACCGGGGATCGCCTTGAATCCGCCGGTGCCCCAGCCGCAGTTGATGAAGACACCCTCGACCGGCGTTTTCGACAGGATGGGGGAGCGGTCGCCGGTCACGTCCACGATCCCGCCCCAGTGGCGCAGCATCTTGAGGCGGGAGATCATCGGGAACGTCTCGATCAGTGCCCGCACCGTTTCTTCGAGGTGGTGGAAGGACCCGCGCTGGGTGTAGGCGTTGTAGCCGTCGGTGCCGCCGCCGATCACCATCTCGCCCTTGTCGGATTGCGACATGTAGCCGTGCACCGTGTTGGCCATGACCACCACGTCCATGCAGGGCTTGATGGGTTCGCTGACCAGCGCCTGCAACGGCACGGATTCGATGGGCAGGCGGAAGCCCGCCATCTCGGCCACGACGCCGGAATGGCCCGCGACGACGACGCCCAGTTTCGAACAGCCGATGGGGCCCTTCGTGGTCTCCACGCCCGTCACCTTGCCGCCTTCCGAGCGGACGCCGGTGACCTCGCATTGCTGGATGATGTGCATGCCCATGTCCGAGCACGCGCGGGCATAGCCCCACGCCACCGCGTCGTGGCGGGCGGTGCCGCCGCGGGGTTGCCAGAGCGCGCCCATGACCGGGTAGCGCGGGCCTTTCAGTTCGATGATCGGGCACAGCTCCTTGACCCGCTGGGGGCCGATGAATTCGGTCTCCACCCCCTGCAGGTTGTTGGCGAAAGCCGTGCGCTGGTAGCCGCGCACCTCGTGATGGGTCTGGGCCAGCATCATCACGCCACGGGGGCTGAACATGATGTTGTAGTTCAGATCCTGGCTCAGCGTCTCGTAGAGAGACCGCGCCTTTTCGTAGATCGCGGCAGAGGCGTCCTGCAGGTAGTTCGAGCGGATGATCGTCGTGTTCCGGCCCGTGTTGCCGCCGCCCAGCCAGCCCTTTTCGAGGATCGCCACGTTGGTGATGCCGAACCGCTTGCCGAGGTAATACGCGGTGGCCAGCCCGTGGCCGCCTGCCCCGATGATGACGACGTCATAGGCGGGTCGCGGCTCGGGTGCGCCCCAGGCGCGTTGCCAGCCGGCATTGCCGCGAAGGGCTTCGCGGGCAACGGCAAAGGCGGAATATCGTTTCATGGCTCACCCCGGGTGTCGCGTCTGGTCTCAGATGCCCGAGGCCGGATTTTTTCATCTTGCCCGATGCGGCACAAGACGCGCCGGTTGCGACATCGCCGCACGGGTTGACGGAATCGTGGGTTTTGTCCCGGCGCAAGGCGCAGTAAACGGGGGGCGGCAAAAGGGAAGGACACCATGGGCAGCATCGGTTTCTGGGCAGCGACAATCCTGATGGCACTGGCGTCCTGCGCGCTTCTGTTCCTCGCCATGCGGCGCGGCGGCGATGCGGCGCAGTCGGATTACGACGTGCAGGTCTACCGCGACCAGTTGGCCGAGGTCGATCGCGACCTCGGCCGCGGTGTGCTGGACCCCGAAGACGCCGAACGTGTCCGGACCGAGATCGCCCGCCGCATCCTTGCCGCCGATGCCGGCCGCGAAGGGCTGAAAACCGGGCCGGGCAAGCGGGCGACGCTGGTCGCAGCGGGCCTGTCGGCGCTGGTGATCGCGGGCGGTGCCTTCGCGATCTACACCCGGATCGGGGCGCCGGGTTACGGCGATTTCGGGCTGAAGGCGCGGTTCGCGCAGGCCGAGGAGGCGCGCGCCTCCCGCCCCTCGCAATCCGAGGCGGAGGCACGGGTGCCCGCCACCGCCCCCGATGCCAGCGCGCGGGTCGAGACGCTGGTGGCGCAATTGCGCGAGGTGGTGAAGGACCGCCCCGACGACCTGCGCGGCCAGTCGCTCCTGGTGCAATACGAAGGCGCGCTTGGCAATTACGCCGCCGCGTACCAGGCGCAGGACCGCGTGATCGCGATCAAGGGAGAGGACGCGACCGCCGCCGATTACGGCGCCAAGGCAGAACTGATGATCCTCGCGGCGGGCGGGATCGTCACGCCCGAGGCCGAAGCCGTCCTGAACGAGGCCCTGACCCGCGATTCCACGCTTGGCGCATCGCGCTATTACATGGGCCTGATGTACGCCCAGACCGGGCGCCCCGACATCACCTTCCGTTTCTGGTCGCAGCTTCTGGAACGCGGCCCCGAAAACGCGCCGTGGATCGCGCCGATCCGCGCGCAGATCGGCGAGTTGGCCCAGATCGCCGGTGTCCGCTACACCCCGCCCTCCGTCGACGGCCCGCGCGGCCCGACGCAGGACGACATCGCCGCCGCCGCCGACCTCACGCCCGAGGAACGGATGGAGATGATCCGCGGCATGGTCGGGCGCCTGTCGGACAAGCTCGCAACCGAAGGCGGCCCGCCGCAGGAATGGGCGCAGCTCATCCGCTCGCTCAGCGTGATCGGGGATTACGCGCAGGCCGAAGCGGTGTGGGCGAACGCGCAGGAGGTCTATGCCGACGACCCCGGCGCGCTGGTCCCCATCCAGCGTGCGGCGCAACAGGCCGGGCTTGATCAATGATCCACGACGACATCGCCGGGTTCGCCGCCGCGCTGCCCGCCGGTCGCGCGATCCTCGGCCTCGACCTCGGGGAAAAGACCATCGGGATCGCCCTCAGCGACCGCCTGCTGCGCACGGCGACGCCGGTCGACACGATCCGGCGGAAGAAGTTCACGCTCGACGCCGCGCAGCTTCTCGACCTGGCCACCAAGCGCGAGGTCGCGGGGCTGGTGATGGGCCTGCCGCGCAACATGGACGGCACCGAGGGCCCGCGCTGCCAGAAGGCCCGCGCCTTCCTGCGCAACCTGTTGCCGCTGACCGACATGCCCATGACCTTCTGGGACGAACGCCTGTCCACCGTTGCCGCCGAACGCGCGCTGTTGGAGGCGGATACGTCGCGAAAACGTCGCGCCGAGGTCATAGATCAGGTCGCCGCCGCGTATATCCTGCAAGGAGCGCTGGACCGGCTGGCGCATCTGAAAGAGGCCGCATCGTGACCGACGAGATCTGGAAACGCGACGAGATCCAGTCGCCCTGCGTCAAGATCTGCGTGATCCAGCCAGACGTGCGCCTGTGCGCCGGGTGCCTGCGCTCGATTGACGAGATCGCCGCGTGGTCGCGCCTCACGCATGAAGAACGCGCCGCGATCATGGACGAACTGCCCTCCCGCGCGGGCCAGTTGAGCAAACGGCGCGGCGGGCGCAACGCTCGGCTGTCCAAACGTCCCCTGTCCTGATCTCTTGATCCACGGGCGCACGGGGCGCGCGCCATGCGTCCCGCGACGCATTTTGAGGATCGCCTGACCGCGCGATTCGTGCTTTAGTTCACGGCGGCGCAGCAGAACGGACGTTTCGATCCGTCGCGCCACAGGGGACAGACCGGGACCATCCATGACACGGCACGCCGCCGACACACGCTCGCTTTCCGCCAACTGGCCGATGCTGGCCCTTCTGGTGACGTGCTATGGCCTGTGGACGGTCGCCACCGTGCTCCTGCCGGCCTGGGCGGCGATCCCGGTCCTCGTGCTGGTGCTGACCCTGCATGCCTCGCTCTCGCACGAGGCGCTGCACGGCCATCCGACCCGCAGCGACATGCTGAACGCCGTGCTGGTCTTCCCGGCCCTCGGCCTTGCCGTGCCGTACCTGCGGTTCCGCGACACGCACCTGGCCCACCACCGCGACGCGGTACTGACCGATCCCTATGACGACCCGGAAACCAACTACCTCGACCCCGCCATCTGGTGGCACCTGCCCCGCATCGTCCGGGGCGTGCTGGCGGTCAACAACACGCTGGCCGGGCGCATCCTGATCGGCCCGGCCATCGGGCAGGCCCTGTTCATGTGGTCCGACCTGCAAGCCATCCGGCGGGGCGACATGCGCGTGCTGGCGAGCTGGCTGCTGCACGTCCCGGCCGTGGCGCTGGTCGTCTGGTGGCTGATGGCGGTGGGTACCCTGCCCGCATGGGCCTACCTGCTCGCCGCCTACGGCGCGATGGGCGTACTGAAGGTGCGCACCTTCCTCGAACACCAGGCCCATCACCATGTCGGAGGCCGCACCGTCGTGATCGAGGATCGCGGCCTGATGGCGCTTTTGTTCCTCAACAACAACTACCACATCGTGCACCACATGCACCCCGACGTGCCGTGGCACCGCCTGCCCGCGCTCTATTTCGACAACGCCGCGCGCTATCTGGGCCGCAACCACGGCTACCGGTACCGCAATTACGCGCAGATCGCGCGGCGCTACCTGTTCCGCGCCAAGGACAGCGTGCCGCATCCCCTGTGGGACGGGCCGGACGCACCGCGCTAGGCGCCTTGGCGCTGCCATTGCCCCGCGAAACGCCGTAAGGACGGGCCATGGACCTCTGGATCGTCGCCACGCTGGCCGCAGCCTTCTTCCAGACGCTGCGCTTCATGCTGCAAAAGCACCTCGCCACGGCGGCCCTGTCGGCAACCGGCGCGACCTTCGCGCGGTTCGTCTATAGCGCTCCGCTCGTCACTCTGGGGCTCGCGCTGTGGCTGTTCGCGACAGGCACCACCCTGCCCGCGCTGTCGCCCGCCTTCTGGGCCTATGGCGCGCTTGGCGGGCTGGCACAGATCGCGGCCACCGTCTGCGTTGTCCTGATCTTCAAATCCCGCAACTTCGCCGTCGGCATCACCCTGAAAAAGACCGAGGTGCTGCAAACCGCCCTGATCGGCCTTGTCCTGCTGGGAGAAAGCGTCAGCCGCGCGGGCCTCGCCGCGATCCTTCTGGGCTTCGTGGGGGTCCTGCTGCTCAGCGACCCGCCCCGCGACGGGCGGTCATGGCGCGACCGGGTGTTCAGCCGCGCGATGGGGCTGGGCCTTGCCTCGGGCTTCCTGTTCGGGATCTCCGCCAACGCCTACCGCGCGGCGTCGCTCGCGGTCGACAGCGACCAGGCGATCCTGCGCGCCGCGATCACCCTGTCGGCGGTCACGCTGATGCAGACCGCCGCGATGGCCGCGTGGCTGCGCCTGCGCGAAGGCGGAGAGATCGGGCGCGTCCTGTCGGCATGGCGCGTGGCGGTCTGGGTCGGGCTGGCCTCGATGGCCGGATCGCTCGGCTGGTTCACCGCCTTCACCCTGCAGAACGCGGCCTACGTGAACGCGTTGGGACAGGTAGAGCTGATCTTCAGCCTCGCCGCCTCGACGCTCTTCTTCCGCGAACGCGTGACGGCGCGCGAACTTCTCGGCATCGCGGTGCTGGCGTTCAGCATCGTGACGCTGATCCTGATCCTCTAATCCTGCGCCTCTTCCCAGCGGCGCGCGCCGGGGCCTTCCGCGCCCAGCGCGTCGTTGCGGTTGTAGAGAGGACAGTTTTCAAGGCTGAGACAGCCGCACCCGATGCAGTGATCCATCTGGCCCGCCAGCCGCTCCAGCAACGCGATGCGACGGCGCAGCCGGTCCTGCCATATGGCCCCCGCCTTCGCCCAGTCCGCCGCCGTCACAGCTCGCCCGCTCGGCAGGCCCGACAGCATCTCCCGCACCTCGCGCAAGGGGATGCCCACCTGCAAGGCGACGCGGATGATCGCCACGCGCCGCAACTGCCGCCGGTCATACCGGCGATGGTTTGCGGGCGTGCGCCAGCTTTCGATCAGGCCCTCGGCCTCGTAATAATGCAGGGTCGACACCGCCACGCCCGCGCGCTTCGCCATCTCTCCCACGCTCAGATCGTTGGGGACTGCCTTCGTCGCCATTTTGTGCTTGACCTCAAGTTTGCTTGAGGAATTAGCTTGGTCTGCATCCAACCCCTCGTCAAGGAGTGACACGATGCAAAATCCCCTGAAATGGCTCGTCCGGGCGCAGGCCCGCCACCGCGATGCCCGCCGGTTCGACGCCGTCCGCAGCGACCCGCACCTCGCCCGCGACATCGGCCTGCCCGACCACTGGGTGAAGAAATGACCGCCCTGCGCCACGCCCTGCGTCTGTGGCAACCCGCGCATCGCTGCGGATCGCTCTGCCGGGCGGTCGGCGAGGAAGTGGAACTGATGCGCCGATCCCAAGGTCGCTGACCTCTTGCACCTGCTGCCCAACTGGGCGACCCTTCTCGCAACTTGCAAGGAGGGTCGCCCGATGCCCAAAGGATACTGGATCGTCCATGGCGACGTGCACGACGCCCAAGGATACGAAACCTACAAGGCCGCGAACGCGGCGCCACTGGCCGAACATGGCGGACGCTTCGTCGTGCGCGGCGGCACCCGCGAGTTGAAGGAAGGCACGGCCCGCGCGCGCACCGTGGTGATCGAGTTCCCCAGCTACCAGGCCGCGCTCGATTGCTACAATTCGCCCGACTACCAGGCCGCGATCGCGCTGCGCCGCGACATCTCGGACAGTGATCTGGTGATCGTCGAAGGCTACGACCCGTGATCGTCGACCGCATCCTTGCGCTGTTTGGCGGCACCGCGACGGAAGAGCTGCCCGAACCCGACGCGCGCCTTGCCCTCGGCGCGCTGCTGGTGCGCGTGGCCAAGTCGGACGACCGTTACCGCTTTTCCGAAATCCAGCAGATCGACCGCATCCTCGCGCTGCGCAACGCGCTCAACCCGATCGAGGCCGCGAAACTCCGCGCCACCTGCGAGAAGATCGAGGCCCAGGCCCCCCCGACCGAGGAATTCGCGGCGCTGATCCGCGAAAACGTCAGCTATACCGAACGCTTGGGCGCGGTGCAGGCGCTGTGGCAGGTCATGCTGGCCGATGGCATAAGGCACGAGAACGAGGACGCGCTGGTCGCCCTGATCGAGGGCACGCTGGGCGTCAGCCGCGCCGACAGCGCCGCAGCGCGGGCCGAGGTCGCGGGCGGCGGCGCGTGATCTGCGCCCCGCCCCTTGGCACCTGCCCCGCCGCACCCTAGCTTGCCCCCATGTTCGAAGCACTCCTCAACCGCCTTACCCAACCCAACCCGCAAACCCTGCCCGACGAAGATGCGCGGCTGGCCCTGTCGGCCCTGCTGGTCCGCGTCGCGCGCACCGACGGCACCTATTCCGCGGTCGAACAGGACCGCATCAGCCGCATCATCGCCACCCGCTATGCCCTGTCGCCGTTCGAGGCGCAGAAACTGCGGGCCGAGGCCGAGACGCTGGAGGAGGAAGCCCCCGACACCGTCCGCTTCACCCGCGCGATCAAGGAGGCCGTGGCCTATGAAGACCGCATCGCGGTGATCGAGGCGCTGTGGCAGGTCGTGTTGGCCGACGGCGTGCGCGAGGCCGAGGAGGATGCGCTCCTGCGCCTCGTCGCCTCGCTTCTGGGGATCAACGACCGCGACAGCAACCTCGCGCGGCAGCGCGTGCAGGCGGGGTGACGGCCAGCCTGCCGATGTACGCGCGGCCCGAGACGCAGGCCGCGACCGACCGGTTGTGGACGGCGATCCGCGCGGCCCTCGGACACGGCCCCGCCACGCTCGACACGCCCACGGACCTGATGGCGCATTGGCGCGACCCGGCGCTGGTGCTGTCGCAGACCTGCGGCCTGCCCTACCGCGCGGCGCTGCACGGCCACGTGGACCTCGTCACCACGCCCGACCACGCCCTGCCCGGCTGCCCGCCCGGTTACTACAACTCGGTCCTCGTGACCCGCGCCGGGCACGCGGGATCGGGGCCGGAGGACTGGGCGCGGATGCGGCTGGCGGTGAACGGCGGCGACAGCCAGTCGGGCTGGGCCGCGCCCGCCGCCCACCTTGGCACGACCGGCCACGCCTTCGCCCGCGTCACCGTGACCGGCGCGCACGCGCTGTCTGCCCGCGCGGTCCTGACCGGCGCGGCCGACCTCGCCTCGGTCGATGCGCAGACATGGCGGCTGCTCTTGCGCCACGAGCCCGACCTGCGCGCGCTGCACGAGGCCGCGCGGACCGAGCCCACGCCGGGCCTGCCGCTCATCACCGCGCTGGGGCGTGGCGGCGCGGTGCGGCAGGCGGTGCGGGCGGGCCTCGCCGCGCTGTCAGAGGACGACCGCGCCACGCTAGACCTGCGCGGGTTGGTCGACATTCCCGCCGCCGCCTATACCGCGCTGCCCTTGCCTCCGCCCCTCCCGTGACAGCGCGGCATGGACAAGCGTCCGCCCGCGGGTGATAACCGCGCAAGCCACTGCAAGGATCAGGACACCCGTGCCCGACACCGTTCCCGTCATCGAAATCCACGACCTCCACAAGGCGTATGGCGACCTCGAAGTGCTCAAGGGCGTGTCGCTGACCGCGCGCGCGGGCGAGGTCGTGTCGCTGATCGGCTCGTCCGGGTCCGGCAAGTCCACGCTTCTGCGCTGCGCCAACCTGCTGGAACACAGCCAGCAGGGCGAGGTGATCTTCCAGGGCGAACCGGTAACGTGGAAAGGCCAGGGGCCGCACCGTCGCCCGTCCAACCCCAAGCAGGTCACGCGCATCCGCACCAACCTCAGCATGGTGTTCCAGCAGTTCAACCTGTGGGCCCACATGACCGTGCTGCAGAACGTGATGGAAGCGCCCCTCACCGTGCTCCACCGCGACCGCGCCGAGGTCGAGGAAAAGGCCCGGTACTACCTCGACAAGGTCGGGATCGGCGACAAGGCCGACGTCTACCCGGCGAACATGTCGGGCGGCCAGCAGCAGCGCGCCGCGATTGCCCGCGCGCTCTGCATGGAACCGCAGGCGCTGCTGTTCGACGAGCCGACCTCGGCGCTCGACCCGGAACTGGAACAGGAAGTGGTGCGGGTGATCCGCGCGCTGGCCGAGGAAGGCCGGACCATGATCATCGTGACCCACGACATGCAGATGGCCGCCGATGTCAGCGACCACGTCATCTTCCTGCACCAGGGACTGATCGAGGAAGAAGGCACGCCCGCCCGCGTCTTCGCCATGGCGGAATCGGAGCGGCTGAAGACCTTCCTCAACGCCCGGCAGGCCGTCTGAGGCACCGCGCCACCGCACCGCCCGCCCGCCGATTGGCGGGGGCGGACGGAAATCAGGCTTGCAGGCGCCCACGCCCCAACCTACTGATTTAAAGATGCCAGCCGCGCACCCTGACCACCACTCGGACCGCGGCACCGGGCGGCCATGCCGCCCCGGTCGGGCATGTCAAAGGGAGAACGACATGAAGAAACTGATTCTGACCACAGCCGCCATCGCGCTTGCCGCCGGTGCGGCTTTTGCCGACGGTCACGCGAAAACCGTGCGCATGGGCACCGAAGGCGCCTACCCTCCGTACAACTTCCTCGACGATAACGGCGAGGTCGCGGGCTTTGAACGCGAACTGGGCGACGAGCTGTGCGCGCGCGCCGAACTGACCTGCGAATGGGTCACCAACGAGTGGGATTCGATCATCCCCAACCTCGTCAGCGGCAATTACGACACCATCATCGCCGGCATGTCGATCACGGCAGAGCGTGACGAGGTGATCGATTTCACCCAGAACTACACCCAGCCCGACCCGTCGGCCTACCTCGCCGCCTCGGCAGACGTGGTGCCGGGTGAGGGCCCGATCGCGGCGCAGACCAACACCATCCAGGCGGCGTTCATCGCCGACAAGGGCTGGGCGCTGATCGAATTCGCCACGCCCGAGGAAACCATCGCGGCCGTCAAGAACGGCGAAGCGGACGCGGTGCTGGCGGATGCTTCCTACCTTGCGCCCATCGCGGCGGACGATCCCGACCTCGTCATGCTGGACCAGAAAGAGCTGATCGGCGGCGGCGTGGGCATGGGCCTGCGCGAATCGGATGGCGAGCTGAAAACCAAGTTCGACGCGGCGATCCAGTCGATGAAGGACGACGGCACGCTCAACGCGCTGATCGCCAAGTGGGAAGTCGGCGAGCAGTTCTGAGCCGCCCCCCATCCCGACATCAGGAAAGGGCCGCCCGTTCGGGTGGCCCTTTTTCGTTTGGCCCGCCTCAGGCGAAACGCTGCGGTCGAAACTGCGCGAGCATCGCCGTGGACGTGTTTGACGGCCCTTCGCAAATCTCCTGCGCGGCCAATTCCCCCGTGATCGCCGCCAGCGTCAGGCCCGAATGCATCGTTGCGGCATAGACGCCCGGCGCCGCCGCCCCGATCACCGGCAGGCCGTCGGCGGGCATCGGGCGATGCGCCAGCCGCACCTGCGCCCAGTCCCGCCCGGCCTGCGGCAGAACCTCCTGCAACCGCGCCAGCGCCGCATCCGCCGCCTCGCCCGGCGCATCTTCGAGAGCGGCGGCATCGTCGCGCTGATGCGCGGCGGAAGTCGGCATGACGATCACGCCATCGGCCCGTTGCCGCACCTCGCCACCCGTGGTGGCCAGCACCCGGTTCAGCATCCGCGGGCGCGGCGGCGTCTCAAGGATATAGGCCGGGCGCGGCAGCATCGGCAGCGCGATGCCCGCGCTCCGCAATACCGCCTCGCTCGCCGTGCCGGCAGCGACCACGACCATGTCCGCCTCGATCCGCCCGGCGGTGGTGTCGACGCCGCTGACCCTGTCGCCGGACATGACCAGCCCCGTCACCGCCACGCCCCGGATCGCGCGCGCGCCCCGCGCCAGCGCCGCCGCGCCCAGCGCGCGGACAAGGGCGGCGGGTTCCGCGACCGCCTCTGTTTGAAACAGCAGGCCCTCTTCGGGCGCACCCTGCAAGGCGGGTTCAAGATCGGCCATGCGCGCCGCGTCCACCCGCTCCACCGGGTAGCCAAGGCCGGTCAGTTCCCCGTGCACGCGGGCCAGTTCCTCCCCGGCAAACTCCCAACTGAGGCACCCCGCCCGCGTCAGCGGCAAATCAAGGTCCCGCGACAGGCGGCGATAGGCCTCGAGCCCCTCGGACCGCAGGCGGAAATGATCCTCGCTCAGGTAGAAACTCGCATTGATCCAGCCGAAGGACGCATCGCTTGCCCGCGCCGCCCCGGCATCGACCAGGGTGACCCGCGCGCCCCGTTCCTGCGCCTTCAGCGCGATGGCGGAGCCGATCACGCCCGCGCCGACGACCACGATATGCTGTACCAAGTCCCGCATCCTCCCCCGTCACCCTTGCGCCACCGGCAAGACGTTGTAAACGCTGGCGTGCCGAAGCGGTTTTTACGCGCAGCGAAAAGCTTTACTCTCGGTCCTCAGAATCACCGAACCGCGGACCTGTCGCCATCTTTTCCTACTGCTCCGATCCTTCCGTGCTTGAAGGGCTGACATGGCTCAGCTGCTACATGACCACGGGCAAGCACCTGACGGCCTACTGGTCGTTCGTGACCGTTCTCGTGCTGCTGGCGATCACCGCACCCACCGCGCTTGTCTTCGGGTTCGGCGGCGCGGTGGCCGCGCGGTCGCGGATCGCGCCGCTGCGCTGGTTCGGCAAGGGATATATCGCGGTGGTGCGCGGCGTGCCCGACATCGCGTTCTTCCTGTTCTTCGTCATCGCGCTCGACCAGGCGTTCGAATGGATGCGGCACAAGGCGCTCTGCCCCGACTGGACCGACCCGATCCGGCAGGGCAACGATTTCGTCGTCTGCCAGGCGGCGAAACTGCCGCTCAGCTCATCCCCGCAATGGGTGCACGAGGTCTATGGCTTCGCGCTGGCCGTCCTGACCTTTGCCATCGTGTTCGGCGCCTTTGCCGCCAACGTCCTGTTCGGCGCGATGCGGGCGGTGCCCAAGGGCCAGATCGAGACGGCGGAAGCCTACGGCATGACCCCGCGCCAGACCTTCTGGCGCGTTCTGGTGCCGCAGATGTGGGTCTACGCGCTGCCCGGCCTGTCGAACCTGTGGATGGTTCTGATCAAGGCCACGCCGCTCTTGTTCCTGCTGGGCGTCGAAGACATCGTCTACTGGGCGCGGGAGCTGGGCGGCATCAAGACCTCCCGCTTTACCGACTATCCGCATGGCGACTGGCGGCTGTGGTACTTCCTTGCCCTGCTGGTGTTTTATCTCGCCTTTACAAAGCTGTCCGAGGTCGTCCTCGCGCGGTGGACGAAGAAACTGAGCCATGGTCAGGCCACGCTGGGAGAAATGGCATGACGGGCCTCCTCATCCGCCCTGATGGGCGGCCTCGGACCCTCGGAGTGCGCGCATGAGCTGCCTGCAGACCCTGTCGGATTACGGCCTGCGCGCGATCGGATATGGCGAGCGGATCCTGCCGCGCGAGGATATCACCCTGTGCGAGCAGTTCGTGCTGATCGGGTCGGGCATGATCTGGAACGTCTATTTCGGCACGCTGGCGCTTTTGTCCGGATTCGTGCTGGCAAACGCCGTGGCGGTCGCCAAGGCCTCCCCCAACCCTCTCCTGCGCAAGCCTGCCGAGTGGTTCATCCTGATTTTCCGCGGCTCGCCGCTCTTCATCCAGTTCTTCCTCGCCTACTTCATCTTTCTGCGGCTGAAGAACGGCATTCCGGGGACCGATTTCCTGACCTCCGCCGCCGCCGGCGCGCTGGTCGTGTTGTTTCTCAACACCGCCGCCTACTCGGCCGAGATCTTCTATGGCGCTTTGCGTTCGGTTCCGAAGGGAGAAGTCGAGGCGGCGGATGCCTATGGCCTGTCGGGCTGGGCGCGGTTCCGGCGCATCCTGTGGCCCACCCAGATGCGGCTGGCATGGCCCGCCTATACCAACGAGGCGATCTTCCTCTTCCACGCCACGACGCTGGTCTTCTTCACCGGCTTCCCGGCGCTGCGGCAGCAGGGGGACGCGCTTTATTACGCCAGCTACTTCGCCGACAAGACCTTCAACCCCTTCGTGCCCTACCCGATCCTCGCGATGTATTTCATCATCCTGACGCTCGTCATCCTCGGGATCTTCGGGCTGGTGAACCGCCGGCTCAACCGGCACATGCCGCACACGGTGCAGGCCGGGATGCGCGCGCCGCGCGCGATCTTCCGGTAGCCGCGCATGTCCACCGACACCAGCCCGCCGCCGCCCGTCCGCATCGCTGCCACCGACCTCAACGGCCAGTGGCGCGGCAAACGTGTGAGCGACCCGGCCAAGGCGCGCGCGGGCGTGCGCATGCCCGTCTCGGCCCTGTCGGTCGACATCCTCGGGGCCGACATCGCCGCCTCGCCCCTCGTCTTCGCCACCGGTGACGCCGATGGCCTTCTGCGCCCCACGGGGCGCGGGCCGGTGCCCCTGCCATGGCTGGCCGCGCCGCAGGTGATGGAGCCCGCGTGGATGTTCACCGAGGACGGCGCGCCCTTCGCCGCCTGTCCGCGCCAGGCCCTGCAATCCGTGCTCGACCGCTACGCCGCGCGCGGCTGGCTGGTCCGCGCCGGGATCGAGATGGAATTCACGCTGGTCGACGATACCGGCCCGGTGCTCGCCCCCCCGCGCGACCCGTGGTCGGGCCGCCCGCTGCGGGGAGAGGCGATCCTGTCGATGCGCCAGCTCGACGCTTTCGACGGCTTCGTCTCGGCCCTCGCCGACGGGGCGGCCGCCATGGGCATCCGGGTGGAGACCGTGACCTCGGAAGCCGGCATCGGCCAGTTCGAGGTGACACTCGCCGCGCGCGACGCGATGCGCGCCGCCGACGATGCCGCGCTTTTCAAGCTGCTCGCGCGCGGCACCGCGCGGGCGCACGGGCTGGCCGCGACCTTCATGGCGAAACCCTATCCCGACGACGCGGGCAACGGGATGCATGTGCATGCCTCTGTCGTGGATGCCGACGGCGCGAACGTCTTCGACGATGGCGGGGCCGAGGGCAGCGCGCTGTTGCGCCACGCCATCGCCGGGTGCCTCGACATGATGGGACCCGCCACGCTGATCTTCGCGCCGCATGGCAATTCCTATGACCGGATGGTGCCCGGCGCGCATGCGCCCACCTCCGCGCAATGGGGATACGAGAACCGCACCGTGGCCCTGCGCGTGCCCGGCGGCCCGCCCGCCGCGCGGCGGCTCGAACACCGCGTTCCGGGCGGCGATACCGCGCCCCACCTCGTGGTGGCCGCGATCCTTGGCGGGATGCATTCGGGGATCGAGGACGCGGCGACGCCCCCCGATCCCGTGACCGGCAATGCCTATGACATCGCCGCGCCCGGCCTTGAACCCGACTGGACATCGGCCATCGACCGGTTCGAGACCGCTCCGCAGATCGCCCGCACCTTCGATCCGCTCCTGATCGAGACGCTGGTGCGCACCAAGCGGCAGGATTTCGACCGCGTGACCGGCATCCCGCCGGAAGACCGCTGGCAGGTGTGGCTGGAAACCGTCTGAGCCTTGCCGCCCCGCCCCGCCGGGCGTATCAAGAAGGCGCAGCAACCTCCTGAGGCCCCATGCATATCGGCATTCTTGTCGCCGGGCACGCGCCCGAACCCCTCGTCCCGGAATACGGCACCTATCACGACATGTTTGCCCGCTTTCTCGACGGGCACGGGCTGACCTTCACCGGCTACACCACCGTTGACGGCGAATTGCCCGGCAGCGTGCACGACGCCGATGGCTGGCTCATCACCGGATCGAAACACGGGGTCTACGAATACCACGCTTTCATCCCCCCGCTCGAAGACTTCATCCGCGACGCCCACGCGGCCCGCGTGCCCATGGTCGGCATCTGCTTTGGCCACCAGATCATCGCGAGGGCGCTTGGCGCGCGGGTCGAGAAGTTCGCGGGCGGCTGGCGCGTCGGCCCGACGGTGTACGACACCCCCGACGGGCCGCTGGAACTGAACGCCTATCACCAGGACCAGGTGCTGACGGTGCCCGAGGGCGCGAGCGTCATCGCCTCGAACCCCGGCTGCGCGATCGCGGGTTTGCAATACGGCGACTGGGGCTGGTCTATCCAGCCGCATCCCGAATTTCCCGATGCCTTCGTCTCTGGCCTGATCGCCTCGCGCGGGCGCGGGGTGGTGCCCGACGACATCCTCGACATCGCCGAGGCGCGGCTGGACGGGCAGAACGACAACGCCCGCGTCGCCGACCGCATCGCCCAATTCTTCCACGCATCGAAGGCGCGCGCCGCATGAGCGACTGGATGAAGAACCTGCCCGAAGCCGCGCAAAGCTACCTCGCGGGTCGCACCCTCGACGAGGTCGAATGCATCATCGCCGACACGCCGGGCATCGCGCGGGGCAAGGCCGTGCCCGCGACCAAGTTCGCGCGGCAATCCTCGTTCCACCTGCCGAACTCGATCTTCTTCCAGACGCTCACGGGCGGCTGGGGGGAGGCGGCGGGCGACGAGGGGTTCACCGAACCCGACATGGTGCTGAAACCCGACATGACGACCGCCACCGCCGCGCCGTGGACCGCCGACTGGACCCTGCAGGTGATCCACGACGCCTATGACCGGGACGGCGCGCCGATCCCGTTTGCCCCGCGCAACGTGCTGAAACGGGTCGTGGCGCAGTACCGGGCGATGGGCCTCACCCCCGTGGTCGCGCCCGAGATGGAGTTCTTCCTCGTCGCGCGCAACACCGACCCCGCCAAGCCGATCGAGCCGATGATGGGCCGCTCGGGCCGGCCCGCCGCCGCGCGGCAGGCCTATTCCATGTCGGCGGTCGACGAATACGGCCCAGTGATCGACGACATCTACGACTTCGCCGAGGCACAGGGGTTCGAAATCGACGGCATCACGCAGGAAGGCGGGGCCGGACAGGTGGAAATCAACCTCCGCCACGGCGACCCCGTCAAACTGGCGGACGAGGTCTTCTACTTCAAACGTCTCATCCGCGAGGCCGCGCTGCGCCACGACTGCTTTGCCACCTTCATGGCGAAACCCATCGCGGACGAACCCGGTTCGGCCATGCACATCCACCATTCGATCCTCGACACGGTGAGCGGGCAGAACATCTTCACCGGCCCGCAGGACGGGGAGACCGAGCGGTTCTATCACTTCATCGGCGGCTTGCAGGAACACCTGCCCTCGGCCATCGCGGTGATGGCGCCCTACGTGAACAGCTACCGCCGCTACGTGAAGGACCACGCCGCGCCCATCAACCTCAGCTGGGCGCGCGACAACCGCACCACCGGCATCCGCGTGCCGGTGTCGTCCCCGCAGGCGCGGCGCGTGGAAAACCGCCTCGCCGGGATGGACTGCAACCCCTATCTCGGCATCGCCGTGTCGCTCGCCTGCGGCCTTCTGGGCCTGCACCAGAAATGCAACGCGGGGCGCGCCTACAAGGGCGACGCTTACGAGGAAGAGACCGTCCTGCCCCGCGATCTCGGCCATGCGCTGGACCTGTTCGACGCGGCGGGCGATTTGCACGCGATCCTCGGCCCCGATTTCGCACGGGTCTACTCCATCGTGAAACGCGCCGAATATGACGAGTTCCTGCAGGTGATCTCGCCGTGGGAGCGCGAGCATCTTCTGCTGAGCGTCTGATCGTGGGCGCAGGCGGCACGCGATGACCAACCTTCTGTATGCCAACGATAAAACCGGCGCCTACCCGCCCAGCTATTACGCGGCCACCGTCGACCTGCCCGACCCGCGCCCCGCGCTGCGCGGAGAGATGCGGGCCGATGTCTGCATCGTCGGTGCGGGCTTCACCGGGCTCTCGGCTGCGCTGCATTGCGCGCAGGCGGGGCTGGACGTGGTGGTGCTTGACGCGCAGCGCGCGGGCTTTGGCGCGTCTGGCCGCAACGGCGGGCAGCTGGGCAGCGGCTGGCGGCAGGAACAATCCGACCTCGAAGCCGCCCTTGGCCTCGACGCCGCGCGCACGCTTTGGGACATGTCCGAAGAGGCCAAGGCGCTGACCCTGCGCCTGATCGACACCCACGCCCCCGCCGCCAACTTCCGCCCCGGCATCGTGAACGCCGACTGGCGCGCCCGCGACGTGCCTCATTCCCATGCCGAGGCCGACCGGCTCACCGAAACCTACGGCTATACACGGATCGAGAAGCTTGACCGTGCCGCAATCCGCGACATCGTGAAATCAGACGCCTACCAGGGCGGCACCATCGACCACGGCGCGGGCCATATCCACCCGCTCGCCTACGCGCTGGGGCTGGCCCGCGCGGCAGAGGCCGCAGGCGCGCGGATATTCGAGGGCAGCGCCGTGCACCACATCGCCGACGGCGCACCCGTCAAGGTGCAGACCGACCGGGGCCACGTGATCGCCGATCACGTGATCCTTGCGACGAACGGCTATTCCGCGCTCACGTCAAAGCTGCGCGCGCGGGTCATGCCGATCAACAACTTCATCTCCGCCACAGCCCCCCTGCCTGACCCGACCGCCGTGCTGGGCCGCGACGTCGCCGTGGCGGATTCGAAATTCGTGGTGAACTATTTCCGCATGTCCGAAGGGCGGCTGCTGTTCGGGGGTGGCGAAAGCTATGGCTACCGGTTCCCGCGCGACATCGACGCCAAGGTGCGCGCGCCCATGCGCGAGGTCTTTCCCCAGATCGCCGATATCCCGTTCGACTATACCTGGGGCGGAACGCTCGCCATCACGATGGAGCGCCTGCCCTTCTTCGCCCGCCTCGCGCCCAATGTCTGGACGGCGGCGGGATTCTCCGGTCACGGCGTCGCGCTGGCGGGGTTCTCGGGCAAAGTCATGGCCGATGCCGTGCAGGGCACGATGGGCCAGTTTGACCTGCTGGCAAACCTGCCGGGCCGCAACTTCCCCGGCGCGGGCGCCTTCCGCGGCCCGCTCCTTGCGCTTGCCATGACGTGGTACGCCACCCGCGACAGGATCGGCCTTTAACACTTGCGCTGTCCCGGCAGTAGTTTTAGTAAATCCGAAAAGCAATTTCGGAGAATCTGAAATGATCGCGCCGACTGCCCTCCCCAACACCCACGACGCCGAACCGATCCCGCCCGAGGCTCGGGCCGAGATCGACCGCCTCCTGCAAACCGGTGACCTCTTCCGCTACACCGCGCCCGAGGATGCGCCCGTCGCCCTGCTCGAAGCCGAATTCGCCGGGATGATGGGCATGAAATACGCCCTCGCCGTCGCCTCATGCTCTGCCGCGCTCTTCCTGTCGCTCAAGGCGCTGGGGCTGCCGCCCGGCGCGCGCGTCCTGATCCCCGCCTTCACCTTCGCCGCCGTGCCATCGGCGGTCGTGCACGCCGAATGCGTGCCGGTCCTGTGCGAGGTGGGCGAGAATTACCGCATCGACCTTGACGATTTCGCCGCCAAACTACCGGGCGTCGATGCCGTTCTCATCAGCCACATGCGCGGCCATACCTCCGACATGGACGCGATCATGGAACAGGCCGACGCCGCCGGCCTGCCGGTGATCGAGGACGCCGCCCATTCGCTCGGCACGCTCTGGTCGGGGCGCAAGATCGGCACGATCGGGCGCGTCGGCTGCTTCTCGTTCCAGTCCTACAAGATGATCAACGCGGGCGAAGGCGGCATCCTCGTCACCGACGACGCCGACCTCGTCGCGCGCGCCGTCATCATGTCCGGCGCGTACGAGCACAACTGGAAGAAACATCCCGTCCTGCAGGCGCCCTTCGCGCACTGGCAGAACCGGCTGCCGCTTTATAACACGCGCATGTCGAACCTGTCGGCGGCGGTGATCCGCCCGCAACTGCCCGCGCTGGCGCGGCGCGTGCGCGACGGGCTGGCCAACCACGATCACATGGCCGCGCGGCTGAACGGGTCGCCGTGGATCGACGTGCCCCCGCCCCTGCCGCAAGAGGCGCGCGCGCCGGATTCGATCCAGTTCAACCTTGTCGGCATGAGCGACGCGCAGGTCGCCGCCTTCGTCGACCAGACGGCGGCGGCAGGCATGAAGGTGCAGGTGTTCGGCCTGTCCACGGACAATGCGCGCGCCTTCTGGAACTGGCAGTTCCTTGGCGATGTGCCCGATCTGCCCCGCACCCGTGCCATGCTGGCCCGCGCATGTGACCTGCGCCTGCCCGCCCGCCTGACACGGGTCGAGGTCGACGCCATCGCCGACATGGTGCTGGGCGCGGTCGACGCGGTCATGCCCGCCCGCGCCGCCTGATCCGTCAGGGAGAGGCGCGGTGCAGGGTCAGGTGATCCTGCATCCACGGCATCCGGTCGATCGAGGGCGCGATCACGTCCCGGTTCAGGATGTCGCGCAACTCGGTCGCGACCCGTGCGGGCATGTCATGCAGGATCTCCCGCCGCGCGATCAGGGAAATCGTGCGTTCAAGCTTCTGGAACGGCAGCGGGAAGACGTCGATCATGTCGGAAAAGCGCGTCGCGCGGTTGAGCGCGAGAGGCGTCAGGATCGTCCACCCTGCCCCCGACCCCACCAGCGCGAGGATCGCGTGATAGCTGTCCAGCTCGAACCGCCGCGCGACGGTCAGGTTCTGCCGCGCGAGGTGCGACGCGATTTGCCGCCCCATCGCGTGGCGCGTCGTGTATTGCACCAGCGGCAGGGCCGTCACCTGCGCAGCGATGTCGCCATCGGGGTCGATCACCCCGCGCGGCGCCGCGCCCACGTAGCGTTCGGTCACCAGCGGGTGCACCTCCATCCACGCGGCTTCGGCCCCCATCTCGGCGGCGACGATCACGTCCAGCGCGCGCGCGTCCAGCTGGTCATAAAGCGCATGGCTCGCGCCGGTATCCAGCAGGAACTGGCAGCCGCGCAATTCCTCGGCCATGAAGGCCAGAAGATGCGGGGTCACGTCGGCCTCGAAATCCTCGATCATGCCCAGCCGGAAGCGTGTCAGCGCGCCAAGGTCGGCCATGCCCAGTTCCGCGCGGGCCTGCGCGGCCTCGTTCAGGATGGCCTGCGCGCGGCGGCGGAACGTCTCCCCGGCGGGCGTCAGCGTCATCGGGCGCTCGCCCCGGTTCATCAGCGACACGCCGATCGCGTCTTCGAGGTTGGTCATCTGCTGGGACACCGCCGATACGCTCGCGCCCAGCCGCCGCGCGGCGGCGGAGACCGACCGCTCCTCGGCACAGGCCACGAACACCTCGATCCCCCACAGGGTGATCCGGCGCGGAGAGTTCGACACCCTATTTGCCCATGCGTGACAGTTTGTCCTGCAGATCGGCCAACTGCGCCTTGATGTCGTCGAGGTCCTCGGAAGTGTCCTGCCCGCGACCTTCCTTGGCCGGGGGCGCGGTCGTTCCGGCACCCGTGCCGGGCCAGTTGCCCATGCCGCCGGTCATCGCCTTCATGAAGGCTTCCTGGCTGGCCTTCATCGCCTCGAACCCCGGCATGTTCGACATCGGGTTCATCGCGCCCATGTTTTCCATCAGCTTGGACTGACCGTCCCGCAGCATGTCGAACGACATTTGCAGGAACTCGGGCACCACCGTCTGCGCCTGCGTGGTGTAGGTGCGGACAAGGTCGGTCAACACGTTGATCGGCAACACGTTTTCGCCACGGCTTTCATGCTCGGCAATGATCTGCAGCAGGTATTGCCGGGTCAGGTCGTCGCCCGATTTCAGATCGACGATCTGCACCTCGCGCCCGTCCCGGATGAAGCCCGCGATGTCTTCGAGCGTGACGTAGTCGCTGGTTTCGGTGTTGTAGAGCCTGCGGCTCGCATAACGCTTGATCAATAGCGGATCGCCGGTCGCGGCCATGTGTCAGCTCTCCCCGATGCTGCAGTGAAGCAAAGCCTACGGCAGCGCAGCACAAAAAGAAAGCCCGCGCGCACAACGCAAAAGGCAGGCCGCTGGGGCCTGCCTTTCGGTGGCGCCGTTCGACCGGCGCCGGGGAGGGTTCGCAAATTACTTCGCGGCAGCGGTCGCTTTCTTGGCGGCTGCGGTCATGTCCTCGGTGGCTTTCTTCATCGCCTTGGTGGTGTCCTCGGCCATGTCCTTGCCAGCCGACATCATCAGCTCGACAGTGTCCATCTGGACCTTCTTGGCGATCTCGGCGAAGGCGGCCATGTTCTCGGCTGCGACTTCGGCCTGTGCCGATGCGAAATCGGTCATCGCCTTGGCGTAGTCCGCGGGCTCCGACTTGGCTTTCGCCATGTCGCCCAGCTTGGCGAGGGTGTCTTTCGTCCACTTGGTCGAGATGTCGGCCGATTTTTCAGCGGCGTCGAGCGCCACGGCGGTCAGTTTCTCGTTCATGGTTGCGGTCGATTTGAACGCTTCTTCCACGGCGGCGGTGTCCACCGGGAACGCACCCATCATGTCTTTCAGGATGGTGTTCATGTCTTGGGTCTTGGCGGCCATTGGTCATATCCTTCGATGTCTGTGGCGGAACATCCCGCCGTTTCTGCATCTGCGAGATATATAGATGCTGCAGCGCGGCATTGCAAGTTTTTTCTGCACCGCAGCATCAGGAAAGTGACGCAAGGTCACCAATGCCGCCCACGGTCAGGCGGCGTCGGCCGCCTTGACCTTGACGTAGCTTCCGGGCGCGTCTTCCAGCACCGGGTGATCGGCATCGCCGGGCATGCGCGCCGGGACCTGCTTGCCCGAACGGGGCTTGATCCACGCCTCCCAGCGCGGCCACCAGCTGCCTTCGTGGAAATCCGCCCCTGCCTGCCAAGCGTCCTGGTCCAGCGTCAGGTCGTCATTGGTGTAATGGCCGTATTTCACCTTGCTGGGCGGGTTCACGATGCCCGCGATATGGCCCGATTCCGACAGGATGAAGGTGCGGTCCTTCGACCCGAATTGCTGCAGGCCAGCATAAACCGACCGCCACGCCGCGATGTGGTCGGTCTCGCACGCGATCGAGATCACGGGCACCGACACGTCCTTCACGTGCACGCGCGTTCCAAGGATCTCCATCCCCTCGCCCACGAACGTGTTCTCGCGGCACAGGTCGTCGAGATACTGCATCACCATGCAGGCCGGCAGGTTCGCCCCGTCGCCGTTCCAGTACAGCAGGTCGAAGGCCGGCGGCGCCTCCCCCATCATGTAGGACTTGATGGCGGGCGTGTAGATCAGGTCGTTCGAGCGCAGGAACGAGAAGGTCCGCGCCATGATGACCGAGCGCAGGATGCCGTGCTCTTTCACCTCGTCGCCGATCCCGTGGTAGAAATCGTCCTGCAGGAAGGGCGTGAACTCCCCCTGGTCGCCGAAATCGGTAAGCGCGGTGAAGAAGGTCGCCGACTTGATCGAGCGGTCCTTCTGCTGCTTCAGGTAGGCCAGCGTCAGCGCCAGCGTGGTGCCCGCGATGCAGTAGCCGACCGCGTTGATCTGCTTTTCGCCGGTGATCCGCTTCACGTGCTCGATCGCTTCGAGGTATCCGTCGCGGATGTAGTCGTCCATCGACACGTCGGCATAGGCCGGGTCCGGGTTAACCCACGACACCACGAACAGGGTGTATCCCTGGTCGACCACCCACTTGATGAACGAGTTCTTCTCTTTCAGATCAAGAATATAGTACTTGTTGATCCAGGGCGGGAAGATCACGATGGGCGTCGCGTGAACCTTTTCGGTCGTCGGCGTGAACTGGATCAGCTCCATCATCTTGTTGCGGTAAACGACCTTGCCGGGCGTCGTCGCGATGTTGCGGCCCACCTCGAACGCGTCCTCGTCCGCAAGCCGCACCAGCAACTCGCCCTTGTTCGCCTCGATATCCGCGACAAGGTTCTCCAGCCCCTTCAGAAGCGAGGCACCGTCGGTCTCCACCGCCCGCTCCAGCGCGTCGGGGTTGGTGCCAAGGAAGTTGGTGGGCGCCATCAGGTCGGCGATCTGGTCGGTGAAATAGCGCAACCGCCGCTTTTCCATCGGGTCCATGTCATCAAGGTCGGCCACGGCGGCGCGCATCGCCTCGGCCGCGGTCAGGTACTGGCGCTTGATGAAGTTGAAATAGGGATGGGTCTGCCACAGCGGGTTCTGGAACCGGCGGTCGACGGGGCCGGGATCCTCGGGCGCGGCCAGCTTGCCCTGCGCGAACATCTTCTGCGCTTCAAGGTAGTGGCGCACCGAGTTGCCCCAGTAGGACACCTGGTGCTGCCACATCTTGGCCGGGTCCTGCATCCACGTCTGCCAATAGCTTTGCGCGGCCTCGGTCCACAGCGACGGATCGGGCCCGCCCAGCGACGGGTTGATCGGGTCCCGCTTGCCGATTGCCGCAACCAGACGTTGAGACAGCTCTTCGATCTTCGCCATGTTCTCGTTCAAACGGCGCAAATTCGGGTCGGTTTCGTCGTCGGTTGTTGTCATGTAAACGAATTCCGTCTAGGCTTTCGCTGCAATGCAGCATATGTTGGGCGAGCAGTAGCGTCCCTGCGCGGATTTGACCAGCCCGGTGCGTGGCATACCTGCCATGCGCGCGCAAGACGGCTGGAATGGAGGTTCCCGATGCGGTTCATGATACCATACGACATGATGGAGACGCTACGAAACACCAACCAGTGGTTGGGCGCGTCCGCCAAGACGCTTGGCGCCTATCCCGCCTTCGCCGCCCTGCCGAATCCCGCGCTCACTTGGCTCGCCGCATGGGGCGAAGTGACCGAACGCACCTTCGAACGCATGGTGACCAAGCCCGGCTGGGGCATCAAGTCGATGACCTGCGAGGACGGCAAGGACCACGTCGTCCAGAAAACCCACGTCCTTGAACGCCCCTTCGGCGACCTTTTGCATTTCGAGGTGCTGGGCCGCGCCCCGCGCCCGCGCAAGGTGCTGCTGGTCGCGCCGATGTCGGGCCATTACGCCACCCTCCTCCGTTCGACGGTCATTTCACTGCTGCCCGATTGCGAAGTCTACGTGACCGATTGGCACAATGCCCGCGACATCCCCGTCTCCGCCGGCAAGTTCGATGTGGAGGATTACACGCTCTACCTCGTCGACTTCATGAAACATCTCGGCCCCGACGTGCACGTGATCGCGATCTGCCAGCCCGCGCCGCTGGCGCTCGCCGCCACCGCCTACCTGGCCGAGGAAGACCCCAAGGCGCAGCCCTCTTCGCTGACCCTCATCGGTGGCCCGATCGACCCGAACGCCGCCCCGACCGAGGTGACGGATTTCGGCCGCACCGTGACCATGGGGATGCTGGAAGAGACGATGATCCAGCGCGTCGGCTTCAAGTACAAGGGCGTCGGGCGGCTGGTCTATCCGGGCCTTTTGCAACTGGCCTCGTTCATGTCGATGAACGCGGAACGCCACACCAACGCCTTCGTCAACCAGATCACCAACGTCGCCCGCGGCGAGGCATCCGATTTCGACAAGCACAATTCCTTCTACGACGAATACCTCGCCGTGATGGACATGCCCGCCGAATTCTACCTCTCCACGGTCGAACGTGTGTTCAAGGAGGCCGAGATCGCGGCGAACGCCTTCTCGGTCAACGGCAAACCGGTGGATATCGGCAAGATCACCAACGTCGCGGTCAAGACCGTGGAAGGCGCCAAGGACGACATCTCGGCGCCGGGCCAGTGCGTCGCCGCGCTCGACCTGCTGACCGGCCTGCCCGACGACAAGAAAGCCAGCCACGTCGAACCCGAGGCGGGCCATTACGGCATCTTCGCGGGCAAAAGCTGGCGCAACAACATCCGGCCGCTGGTGCTCGATTTCATCGACGCGAACAGCCGCAAGAAACCCCGCAAGGCCGCCAACAGGAACGCCGCCTGAGGCAAGGACCTTTTTCCTGCGAAAAAGGTCCGTTCCGCCCCGGCGCCACGCACATTCTTCGCACGAAGAATGTGCGTCCTCTCAGCCCCGCGCGCGCGCGAATACCATGTCGATCATCGCCTGCGTGCCCCGGCTGAATTCCAGCGGACAGGGATATTCCGCGCCCTCGCGCACCGACCGCCCGAACGCCTCGACCTGCTGGACGTAATGGTTGACCGCCGGGAACCGGGTGGTGACCACCTCGAAACCGGGGCGATGCAGATGCACCTCCGCCTGCCCGAAAACCTGCGGGTTGAAGGGGGCGGTCAGGCGCACGAACCCCTTGGATCCGTGGAACGTCATCTCCTGTCGCGCCGCCATCCGCATCGAGGTGACCGCGTGGTACTGGAACGAGGGGAACCGCGCGCAGACCCGCGCCCAGACATCCACGCCGTTCTCCCACGTGATCTCGGCATGGGTGATCTCTTCGGGCTCCTCACCGGTCACGAACCGGGCCGAGCCATAGGTGTAGACGCCGATATCCGGGATGCCGCCGCCGCCGGTATCGGCGCGGTTGCGGATATTGCCGGTGTCAGTGCGGTTGTCATAGGAAAACACGCCGTCGACCTGCACCAGCTCGCCAATCTCCCCCGACCGGACGAGTGTGCGGGCGAGGTGCCATTGCGGGTGATGCACGATCATGTAGGCCTCTGCCGCGACCAGCCCCGTCGCGTCGCGCTTCGCGATCACCGCGTCGAACTGGTCGGCGCGCATCGCCAGCGGCTTTTCGCACAGCACATGCTTGCCCGCGTCCAGCGCCTTCAGCGTCCAGTCGACATGCAGGTGGTTGGGCAGCGGGATGTAGACGGCATCGATCGAGGCATCGGCAAGCAGCGCGTCGTACCCGTCATGCACGTCGATCCCCGGCGCAAAGGCGCGGAAGGGCGCCGCCTTGTCCGGCGAGGACGTCGCCAGCGCCGCCAGGTCCGCCCCCTTAGCCGCGTGGATCGCGGGCCCCATGTGTTCGCGCGCGAATTTCGCCGCACCCAGGATGCCCCAGCGCACCGGTTTGTCCGTCATCTGTCTTCCCCCCTGCTGCCCCCGGCGCTCACGCGATCCGTTCCAGACAGAACGAGAAATGCGCGCCGCTTTCCAGCGTGACATGGCGATAGCGCCAGCCGCGGGTCACGCAGAACTCGTTCACCGCCTGCACCACCCCGTAAAAGGTCGGCTTGTCGGTGTTGCCGGTGCAGAAATCATGCCCCGCGATCAGCCCGCCCGGCGCCACGACCCGGTCGCAGATTTCAAGCTCGGCCTTCGTCGTGGGATAGGAATGATCGGTGTCGATATAGGCCCAGTCAAGGCTCGCATCGGCAAACTCGGGCAGCCGGTCCGTCGACAGGCCCGGATGCAGCACGACCTGCCCCGCCGCGATCTCGGACGCGAACCGTTTCTCGACCTGCGCCTGCGCGGGGCGGTAGCGGGTGGTGTGCCACGCATCGACAAGGTGCAGAACCTGCGGCGTGCAGCGTTCGAGGATCTGGGTCGAGAAATTGCCCTGCGCCACGCCAATCTCGGCCACGCGCGCGCCCTTGGGCATCACGTCCAGCAAGTGCAGCCGGTCCGGCAGCAAGGTGCCGCCCTGGGTGTGGGACAAATCCAGTTTCGCGCGGGGAAGGGCCTTGCGCCGCGCCCGTCGCCGGGTCGCGGCAGAAAGTCTTTTCAACATGAGAGTGTCACAGTCCTGAAGTCGCACAAGGGCTATGGCAGCCCTTGTGGACCTGTCAAGACGCGCGCGACGCTCAGGCGTCTTCGGTGATCGGAACGCCTTCGGCCTTGGCCAGTTCGCGCATCTTCTTCTGCAGCTTCTCGAAGGCGCGCACCTCGATCTGGCGGATCCGCTCGCGGCTGACGCCGTATTCCGACGACAGGTCTTCGAGCGTGATCGTCTGCTCGCTCAGCCGCCGCTTCACGAGGATGTCCTTCTCGCGGTCGTTCAGGACGTCCATCGCCTGCGCCAGCAATTCGCGGCGGAAATCCAGTTCGTCCTTGGCCTCGTAATCGGCGGCCTGGTCGGCGTCTTCGTCCTCCAGCCAGTCCTGCCACTGCATCGACCCTTCGCCGTCCGACCCGATTGTCGCGTTCAGCGAGGCATCACCGCCCGACAGGCGCCGGTTCATAGACACCACCTCGGCCTCAGTCACGCCCAGGTCGTTGGCGATCTTTTCGACATGTTCGGGCCGCAGATCGCCCTCTTCCAGCGCACCGATCCGGTTCTTGGCCTTGCGCAGGTTGAAAAACAGCTTCTTCTGGCCCGACGTCGTGCCCATCTTCACGAGGCTCCACGACCGCAGGATGTATTCCTGGATCGAGGCGCGGATCCACCACATGGCATAGGTCGCAAGGCGGAAGCCCTTCTCGGGGTCGAACCGCTTCACCGCCTGCATCAGGCCCACGTTGGCCTCGGAAATGACCTCGGCCTGCGGCAGCCCGTAACCGCGGTATCCCATCGCGATCTTGGCAGCCAGCCGCAGGTGCGACGTCACCATCTTGTGCGCCGCCTCGCTGTCCTGTTCCTCGACCCAGCGCTTGGCCAGCATGTATTCTTCCTCTGGTTCCAGCAGAGGGAACTTTCGGATTTCCTGCATGTACCGGTTCAGGCCGCTTTCGGGGCTCGGGGCCGGAAGATTGGCATAATTGCTCATGGTGTCCCTTTCAGGTCTCGCGCGTTACTAATGTAACAACGCTTAACATTCCATTTAAGACATGTTCTCCGGGTTTCAAGAACCCGTCTGCCTCGAATGTCTAACGTCAGTAAGGCCGTTTTCCGTCGCATCTACAACTCACGGACCCGTTATATCACGCACAGGTGAAGCTGTATTTCAAACTTCTGTGCGCAGGCGCGCAATAAGGAGGGCCATATCGGTGGGATCAGGCGCCGAGAAACGCAAGGATTCGCCGGTCACCGGGTGCACGAACCCCAGCTCCGCCGCGTGCAGCGCCTGCCGGTCGAACGCGCCCGCGCCCGCGCGCAGCTTGCGCCGCCCGCCATAAACCGGATCACCGACCAGCCCGTGGCCGACATGCGCCATATGGGCGCGGATCTGGTGGGTGCGCCCGGTTTCCAGCTGGCAGGCGATCAGCGCCGCTCCGTCGAACCGCTCCAGCACCCGCACCCGCGTCACCGCGTGGCGCCCGCCACCGCCGAAAACCACCGCCTGCTTCTGCCGGTCGGTCCGGTGCCGTTCCAGCCCGCTGGTGATCTTGATCACGCCGCCGGGTTCGACCGACACGCCGCGCGTGCCCACCAGCCGGGGATCGCCCACGTCGGGAACCCCGTGACAGACCGCGCGATAGACCCGGTGCGCGGTATGTGCGCTGAACTGCTCCGCCAGCCCGTGATGCGCCGCGTCCGATTTCGCCACGACCAAGAGCCCGCTTGTGTCCTTGTCGATCCGGTGCACGATGCCGGGGCGCTGCACGCCCCCCACCCCCGACAGATCCCCGCCAAAATGGTGCAACAGCGCGTTGACCAGCGTCCCCCCCGGCGTGCCGGGCGCGGGATGCACCACCATGCCGGCGGGCTTGTTCACCACGATCAGCGCGGCATCCTCGTGCACGATGTCGAGCGGGATGTCCTCGGCCACCATGTCGGTCTCGACCGCCTGCGGCACCGCGATCACCACCTCCGCGCCCTCGGCCACCTTGGCGCGCGGGTCGGTCACGACCGAGCCACCCACGCGCACCGCACCCTCGGCAATCAGCCGGGCAAGGCGCGAGCGTGACAACGCCGCCTCCTCTGGCACATCGCGGGCCAGCGCCTTATCAAGGCGGGGCGGCGGATCAGCCGCGATGCAGAACGAGACTTCCGTGACCGACGACGACATCCCTCAGCCCATCGACCCTGCGCTGGTGCGATACCTCAAGGTACTGGTGACCGCGCTCACGGCGGTAATGATCCTTGGCCTCGTCGCCATCGTCACGCTCCTTGTCGTCCGGCTGGGTTCGGCACCCGCGCCCGCCCTGCCCGACCAGATCACCCTGCCCGAGGGCCTCACGCCCCTCGCCGTCACTTATGGCCCCGACTGGTACGCCATCGCGACGGCGACGCAAATCCTGATCTACACGCCCGACGGAACATTGCGCCAGACCATCGACATCCAGACCGATTGAAGGGGGTGGTACCACCTCCCCGGCTCGAACGGGGGACCTCCTGATCCACAATCAGGCGCTCTAACCAACTGAGCTAAGGCGGCACTTGGGGCTCAGATATCCCTCGCGCCCAGCGATTGCAACCCTATCGGAAATCGATTTCCCACGTTTGCTCGGTCAGATCGACACCGAAAGAGCGCACCGGTTCGGACCGCAGACAGCGCCAACCGGCCCGCTGATAAAGCGCACAGGCGGCGCGGTGTTCGGCATGGGTCCACAGCACCATCCCGCGATATCCGCGGGCCTGCGCGAACCCCATGCACGCCTCCAGCAGCCGCGCGCCCAGCCTCTGCCCGCGCGCGACGGGATCGACCAGGAACAGCCGCAGCTTGGCCCGCCCGTCCCCCGCATCGACGCAAAAGATCGACCCGACAGACCGGCCTTCGACCTCCGCCACCCAACCCGTCTCGCGGGCAGGATCATGGCCCGCCTCGAACGCGGCGAGGATGTCGTTCACAAGCGGCGCAAAGGTGTCGTCGAACCCCTCGTCCCGCGCGTAAAGCCGGCCGTGCGCGGCCACCAGCCACGCCCGGTCCGCCGGGACATATTCGCGCAATACCGCATCCATCGCCCAACCGTCGCAACCGCCCGCTTGCAGCGCAAGCCAGTTTCGCGCTACCTGCAGCGCGGCAATAGTCGGAGTGCGACATGGGCATCAACACCGAACGCGAGATCGAAGCGAACCTGCAGATCGGCCCCACCGATCAGGGCATGGTGCGGCTGTTCGTCTATTCCGACAAGCTCGAGATCCCGATGGATTTCGAACCCGACGAGGCGCGCGAGATCGCCGAGGAAATGCTCGCCGCCGCCAAGGCCGCCGAGCAGACCAAGTAACGCCGCCTAGCCCACTTCCGTCTGCACACCGGGATCGCGCGCCGCCATCAGCCGCCGCGCCGCATGGGTCGCGAACCGACGGGTAACCGCCTTGCGCCGCGCCGCCGCCAGCTTTTCCTCGGGCGCCATGCGCAGCACTTCCGCGTCATAAGCATCGCCGATGATCAGCCCCGTGCCTTCCGGCAGCAGGTCGGTCGGGAACGCCTCGTCCACCGCCCAGAAGTACCTGTCACACCATTCGAGGTAACCCTGCCACTTGCCATCGGCCATGAAATCGGCGCGCGATGACTTGCACTCCACCACCCAGATCTCGCCCTTCGGCCCCATCGCCATCACGTCCACGCGCTTGCCGCGCTCGGGCGTGAACTCCTCGATACAGACCATCCCCAGCGATGCGAGGTGGCGCACCACGCCCCGCGCCAGTAACTGGCCGGGCTGGAGGGAAGGCATCAGGTCATCCATCCCCTAAGAATGAACAAAAAGTGAACGTCTGACAAGAGGCTTGACGTGATACCAATCGGTATCCTATCTAATGCAATACCAAACGGTATCTCTTTATCCGGAGGCTCCATGACCCAGCCCACCTTCCGGGCGCTGGCCGATCCCACGCGGCGTGACATCCTGCAGATGCTTGCCACGGGTGACATGACCATCGCCCAGATCACCGACCGCTTCGACATGACCCGCGCGGCGGTCAAGAAACACCTCACCGTCCTGTCCGACGGCGGCCTCATCACGACCGAGGTGCGCGGACGCGAACGCATCAACCGGCTTGATCCCGCAGGGTTCGCCCCGGTGCGCGACTGGCTCACCTTCTTCGACCGCTTCTGGGACGACCGCCTCACCGCCCTCACCGACGCCATCGAAAAGGACCAGCCATGACCGGCATCACCATTTCCAAGTCCGTGTACCTGCCCACCGACCCCGCCACCGTCTGGGGCTACCTGACCGGGGCGGAAAAGCTTGGCCGCTGGTTCCACCCCGCCAAGGCCGACCTGTCGGATGGGGCGGATTTCACGCTGGTCTCCGCCAAGGACGGCGACCGCATGTGCTGGGGCCGCGTCACGGGCATGGACGCACCAACCCGCATGACATGGGATTTCACCGTCGGCCCATTGGGCGGCCACATGACGCAAGTCACATGGGACCTCGCCCCCGCCCCCGGTGGCACCCGCCTCACGCTCACCCATACCGGCCTGCCCGACACCGCCGACGCCTATGGCCTCGTCCTCGCCCTCGACAAGGGCTGGCACGGCTTCCTCGGCAACCTGCACGACATGACCTGACGCCGCACCCCTTGCGCGGGACCACCCAGCGCCCTATCTCTCGCCGAGGCGGGTTCTGCCCTTCTCGATATCGGTAGCATTCCGGTGGCCTTAAGCAATTCCGAGGGAGCTGGCTCTGTCCGAGCCCTGGTTCGGTTACCTGGCGCCCACCTGTATATACAGGTCCTCGGGAATGAGATTACCCATCGGTTGGTGCGGTCCCGCCGCCTTCGCACCCCCTTAAAACGACAAAACCCCGACGGATGCCGGGGTTTCGAACCAAAACAGGGGCGTGATCAGATCTTGCGCTTCGGCTTTTCGGCCTTCACCGGGATCGGCACGTAATCCCGCGCGCCTTCGGGCTCGACAAGGCCATCAAGCCAGTCGCGCAGCGCCTTCAAAGCGTCCGAAAGTCGGGATGTGAGTATCAGCATCTTCCCCTCCGTGTGCACAATACAAGTTACGCGAACCTCGCGCGGTTTCAAGCGCCTCGGGCGCTATCTCGCCATTTTTCTGTCAAAATTCGGTGAACCGCTTGCGCATTGCGCGATTATCCGCCGCTATGACCCGGCATTTTCACGCAGGAGCACATGATGCCCGACCCCACGCCTTCCGGCTACGAACTGCGCCAGGCGCGCGAGATCGCGCACCACCTGGGCTGGCTCGACACGATAACCGGCACCGCGCTTGGCGTTCTGGCCTGCGCTTCGGGCATCTACACCTATCTCGGCGTCTCCTCGCTGCTTGACGGCACCGGCGCGCTCAGCTTCCTCGCCGCCGCCGCCTATTCCATCGCCGTATCCGTGGGCATCTTCGTCTTCTGGTCCTACATGCTCCGCCTGTTTCCCGCGATCCGCACCGCGGGACGCCGGGCGCAACTGTTCGTCGCGATGTGCCTCGGATCGGCGGCCATCGTGGCGATGTCGTCATGGCTGAACGCCGCCGCGCTTGCCGGATCGGCTGCCGTCGAACAACACCTCGCCCGCACCGTGCAGGATTACCAGACGGCGCTGGAACAGGCGAACCTGATCGCGGTATCGGGCCAGTCGCTCGAACGCGATGTCGCGCGGATGCGCACCACGCTCGAGGACCTCAGCGAACAGGAGGCCGCGGGCGATCTCTCGGGCCTCGCCGGGCGCGGCGCCGTCTTCCGCATCCTCCGCCAGAAAAGCGCCGAGCTTCAGGGGCTCGAGGCCCAGATCGCCGCGCAATCCCCCCGCGTCGCCGCCGCCTTCGACGAAGGCAACGCCATCCTGTCCCGGATGCGCGCGCTTACCGTCGAACAGGGCGCGGTCGAGGCCCGTTCGATCCTCTTCTCCGAAGAAGCCGTGCGCCTCGCCGGCCTCATCGCCAAGCTGCGCCAGCTGTCGGTCGCCCCCCTCGTCGAACGCGCCGCGCAAGACCTCGCGGCGGTGGTCGTCGTGCCCGACCTCGACGCCCGCGCCGACGTCGCCACGGGCCAGCAGGCCACGATCGACGCTGTCCTCGCCGCCATGGCCCAGCGCGCCGAAACCCTGTCGCTCGCTGCGCAAGCCGTCATGGCGCTCCCCGCCCCGGCAGAGACGACCTACACTCCCATCTCCACCGCCGACGCGGTCATCCGCTATGCCGGGGACTTCGTGCCATCCTGGGCGGGCGCCATCGCCATCGACCTCCTGCCCGGCGTGCTCGTCCTCATAATCGCCGTCGCCCACGCCGCCATGCGCGCGTCCGAGGCCCGCGTGCCCATCGAGGACACGCTCACCCTGTCGGAACTCCGCGCCGCCGTGACCGCCCTGCGGGAGGTGGAACGCGCCTCGCATCCCGCCCCGCAAACCTCCGAACCGCCCGCCCCCGTGCCCCTCAACCCCGACAAGCGGAGCGGCGCATGACTGACGCCACCGCCCCCGATCCGCTGCCCGACACGCAAAGGCGCGGCCCCGGCTATATGCTGCGGGTGATCCTGCTTCTGCAGGTGGCGATCGGCCTCGTGATCCTCACGGTCGACATCGCCCCCACCCTGCCGCGCCTCCTGCAACCCTCGCAGGCCCCGAATCTCACCCAGCCTGTGCTGCCAGGTGACCAGACCCGCCGCTACCGCACCGACTGGGAGCCGCAACCGGGCCGCCCCGCCTCGCCCCTGCAAACGCCGGGTGACATGCCCTCGCAACTCCTCTTCACCCCCGGCGCGGACAACACGATGACGCTGACCGGCACGATCCGCGACGGCGACGCCCCCCGCTTCCGCGCGGCGCTCGACGCCGCCCCCGCAACGCAATCCATCCGCCTCCACTCACCGGGAGGCTCGGTCCCCGACGCGCTCGCCATCGGCCGCATGATCCGCGGCTCAAACCTCGCCACGGTGATGCAAGACGGCGACATCTGCCTCTCCGCCTGCCCCTACATCTTCGCCGCCGGCACCTCCCGCACCGCCGCCGACGACGCCGCCCTCGGCGTGCACCAGCACTATTTCGGCGAAAACACCGTCCTGCCCGCCTTCCTCGCCGTCTCCAACATCCAGCGCGGCCAGGGCAAGGTCATGGCCTACCTCGACACGATGGGAATCGACCCGCTCATCATGCAGCACGCCCTCGTTACTCCGCCGGATGAAATCTACCTGCTCCTGCCCGAGGAACGCACGCGCTACCGCCTCACCACCCCGTCACCGGACTGATCTTCTTCGGTTCGACAAATACCTCGGGGTCCGGGGCAGCGCCCCGGCATGGGGGTCTGGGGGGCTGGCCCCCCAGGTGGGAAAAGCACGCCCTCGGGCGTTCATTCCGGCAAGACGCGGCTCAAAAGGCGTCCGGCACCGCCTCGCGCGCCATGTGGTCAAGGACCGCGTTCACGAAACTCGGCTCCCGGCCCTCGGGGAAGAAGGCGCGCGCCACGTCCACGTATTCGGTGATCACCACCTTGGGCGGCGCGTCCTTAAGGCCGAACTCGGCCCCCGCCGCGCGGAAGAGCGCCCGCAGGGTCGGATCGATCCGCGCGATGGGCCACTTGGCCACCAGCGCCCGGTCCGTCATCTGGTCGATCGGCGCCTGGTAATTGACCGCCCGCTCGATCACCGCGCGGAACAGGTCCACGTCCCCGTCGATCCACTCTTCGCCATCGACCACCGCCCCGAACCGGTGGTCGAGGAATTCCCGCTTCACCCGGTCGACCGTGTGGTCCGACATCTCCATCTGGTACAGCGCCTGCACGGCGTAAAGCCGCGCGGCAGAGCGCATCTTGCGCTTCTGGTTGCCCGACAATTTCGGCTCGGTCATACCGTCGTGCCCCCGGTGGCAAGGATCGTGTCCTCGCCCAGCGGCTTGAAGCCGACTCCGCCCCGCGCCCCGCCGAACCGGCGGGTCAGCGCGATCAGGTGCAGCGCCGCTGCCGCAGCACCCCCGCCCTTGTTCTGCACGCCGGCGCGCACTTCGGCCTGCGCACGGGTCTCCACCGTCAGGATGCCGTTGCCGATGCACAGACCCTGCAGGCCCAGCAGCTGGATCGCGCGCGACGAGTCGTTGCACACGGTCTCGTAATGCGTCGTCTCGCCCCGGATCACGCAGCCCAGCGCCACGTAGCCGTCGAAATCGCCCAGCCGTTCGGCGATGCCGATGGCCGTGGGCACTTCCAGCGCTCCGGGCACCTCGACCACCTCGCTGGTGCCACCCGCGGCCTCCACCTCGGCCCGCGCGCCCGCGACGAGGTCGTCGGCGATGTCCTTGTAGTAAGGCGCCACCACGATCAGGATCTTCGGCCCCTCGTCAAAGGACGGACGGTCAAGCGTGTAATGCTGTTCGTTCGCGGCCATCAGCCCAGCTCCGATATCTTGCGCGTGCCCACGATCTCCAGCCCGTAGGCATCAAGACCCACCACCTTTGGCGCCGACGAATTGGTCAGCAGGACAAGGTCCGACAGGCCCAGCGACGACAGGATCTGCGCCCCCAGCCCGTATTGCTTCAGCGTGTGCGGCGACACGCCCGCCTCGGGTTGCAGCTTCATCGTGGTGTCGCGCAAGAGCACGATCACGCCCCGGCCCTCGGCCTCCACCGCCATCATGCAGTCGCGGAACTCGTCGGCGCGGCCCTTGGGGCCGATCCCCACCACGTCCAGCATCGGGTCCATCGCGTGCATCCGCACCAGCACCGGCTCAGAGGTCGAGATATCGCCCTTGATCAGCACGATATGCTCGGCACCCTGCGTTTCGTCGGTATAGATGCGCAGCGTCCATTCACCGCCGAACTCGCTGGTGATCGTCTCTTCGCGGCGCACGCCGACAAGGTTGTCGTGACGGCGGCGATAGGCGATCAGGTCGCTGATCGTGCCGATCTTCAGCCCGTGCAACTGCGCGAAGGACACCAGCTCCGGCAGGCGCGACATGCTGCCGTCCTCGTTCATGATCTCGCAGATCACGCCCGACGGGTTCAGCCCCGCAAGGCGCGAGATATCGACCGCCGCCTCGGTGTGACCGGCCCGAACCAGAACGCCGCCCTTCTTGGCGCGCAGCGGGAAGACGTGGCCGGGCGTGGCGATATCCGCCTCGGTCGAGGCGCTGTCGATCGCCACCGCCACCGTGCGCGCGCGGTCATGCGCGGAAATGCCCGTCGTCACGCCCTCGCGCGCCTCGATCGACACGGTGAACGCGGTTTCGTGACGCGAGGAATTGTTGGTGGACATCAACTCCAGCCCCAGCGCGTCCAGCCGCTCGGCCGTGAGCGACAAGCAGATCAGACCGCGCCCGTGCTTGGCCATGAAGTTGATCGCATCCGGCGTCGCCATCTGGGCGGGGATAACGAGGTCGCCCTCGTTCTCGCGGTCCTCGTGGTCGACAAGGATGAACATCCGCCCGTTGCGGGCATCCTCGATGATCTCCTCGACCGACGAGATCGCGTCGCGCCACGTTTCTTCGACCGGTCCGGGTTGTTCATAGCTCATGGGAGGTGTCCTTGCGCTCGTCCCGCGCCACTTAAGACATACCGGCCATGGTGACCAGCCCCGACGCTGCGGCGAAAACGGACAAAGCCGCGCATCGCGGGGCCGCGGTGCGGCGATCCATGATCGGTTCTAAAGCGCTTTATGCCTGCCAAACCCGCCCTGCGCGCGGGCGTTGCGCTGGCGTCAGCCAAATCGCCGTGCCGGGGGGGGCGGCCCGGCGATGCGCGGCGGCCTGCGGCCTTGATTCCGCGCAGGGCGCATCAGCGGCTCAGTCGAAAATATCCTCGATCGCGTCGAACGCCTCGTCGAGAAACCACGCCATCCCGCCCTTGCGCTTCTTCTTGCCCTTCGACTTGACCTTCTTCTTCCGCATCTGCCGCAGCTCGGCCTTGTCGTGCAGCGTGCTGAAGAACCCGCCCAAAGGCTGCGCCGCCTCTTCATGGGCGACCGCGCCCTTCGCCTTGGCGCTCGGCAGCATTTTGAGGTTGTGCAAGGGCGCCCCGCAGGCGGAACAGGCCAGTTCGTGCCGTTCACGCCCTTTCAGCACCAGCGCCGCGCGGGTTCCACAGTAACAACAGGTGGCGATCTTGGTGGGGTGCGGCATGGTCTCTCCCTTGGCGTTCCGGCCGATATTGCGACCGCACCCCAAGGTTTCAAGGCCGGGTTTGGTCCGACATGCAATCTATGGTAGTATCAAGCCATTGATTGACGACATTTCAGCACGGAGAATTGCCATGAAACAGATGACCCAAACCACCGGGCCGGGTGACGGCCTGCCGTTCCGGGTTTCGCTGGAAGCGGTGAACAAGGGCGTGGGGCTGGTCGCGCTCGGCCTGCCCTTCGTGCTGCTGGCGGTGACGTGGCTGGGCAATACCTGCCCCGACATCGATTCCATAAGCCACTATTATTACAGCCGTCTTGGCGGCGACATCCTCGTCGGATCGCTGTGCTTCATCGGCGTGCTGCTGCTGTTCTTCTACCGCGCGCCCGTCGCGGTGGACGGCTACCTCGGTCATCACCCGCGCGACATCTGGCTGGCACGCCTCGCCGGTCTCGCCGCGTTCGGCGTGGCACTGGTGCCGACGGCGGGGTCGGGTTGCGAGGATTTCGCGGGCAACACCGTGCGCCTGTTCCTGACCGGGGCGGCAGGCAAGGACGGGCTCGACCTGCCTGCCGCGCGCGAGATCATCCTGTCAGCCGATCCCGACAAGATCGCCGATCTGGTCGCCGCGCTGGAACCGGCGCGCGTCGGGTTCGATTTCTGGAGCACGCTGGGCATCTCGGGCGGGATGCTGACCTTCATCCATTACGGCAGCGCGCTGGTGATGTTCCTCGTGCTGGCCTATTTCGCCTATGTCGTCTTCCCGCGCCCCCAGACCGTCGCGGCGCAAGCCCGTGCGCACCAAGACGATCCTCGCAAACGCCGGCGCAACCTCCTCTACAAGACCTGCGGCATCCTGATCCTCGTCGCCATCGGCGCGCTGGGTGCCAAGTTCCTGTTCCTCGGCGAAGACAGCCCGGCGCTCGCCACGTGGAACCGCTATGACCTCACCTTCTGGTTCGAGGCGCTGGGGCTTGTCGCCTTCGGCGTCAGCTGGTCGATCAAAGGGCGCATCTTCGAGTTCCTGCGCGACACCGACGAACCGATGCAAAGCAGGAAGGGTTATCAGGTGTTCCGCACCGCATAAAGCGCCACCGCCGCGGCGTTCGACACGTTGAGCGACCCGAACGCGCCCGCGAACGGGATCTTCACCACTTTGTCCGCCACGTCCTTGGTGCGTTCGCGCAAACCCGGCCCCTCGGCCCCGAAAACCAGCGCGATGGGATGGTCGGCGACGGGTGCTGCCGCCTCTTCCAGCGTCTCGTCCGCCTCGCCGTCCAGCGCCAGCACGGTATAGCCCATCTCCTGCAGCGCCTTGATCGTCTCGGCGAGGTTGCGCTCCCGCAGGTAGGGCTGACGCTCCAGCGCGCCCGAGGCCGTCTTGGCCAGCGCGCCCGTCTCCGGCGCGGCATGGCGCAAGGTCCCGATCACCGCCCGCGCGCCGAACACCTCGGCCGAGCGCAGGATCGCACCCACGTTATGCGGATCGCTCACTCGGTCGAGCAGCACGACGCGGTCCGCCCCCACGGGCGCACAGACCTCGGCCAGCGGCCCCCAATCCAGCGCACGCACCTCCAGCGCGGCGCCCTGGTGCACCGATCCGGAATCCAGCGGCACCGGGAACTTCCGCGCATCGGCGATCTCGGGCTCGATGTCGCCCACGGCGTCCCCCAACCGGTCGAGCGCGTTTTTCGTCACCACCAGCCGCAGTTTCTCGCGCCGGGGATTGCGCAGCGCATCCCGCACCGCGTGCAGGCCGAACAGCCACAACGTCTCCGACGCCTCGGCACGGCGCGCCTTCTCTTTCTCGATGACCCACTTGGGTTTTTTCATGGCGCAGACCCCCGCGTTGCGTGCTCCTCAAAGCCCGATTTTGCGCCTTGACGCAACCCTGCCCCTTGGGTATCCCGCCCGGACGTGGGCGACAGGCCGCAAGGTGTGGCAGGGGACTGTAACTCCCTCGCGGAGACGCACGCTTGGTTCGATTCCAAGGTCGCCCACCACTTTCCCCCCGATCTGAACCCGGTGAAAACCCTCGCGATTCGCGTCGGGCACGTATCCCGCGCAACCCAAGGTCTTGAGGATTTTCCGGCCATTTTCGCAAAGCGTGTTCGAATTAAGATTTTTTAATTCAGGTAATCGTGAAAATTCCGTTAATGCGTGATATTTACGCAGTCCTAAATTGGCGCGTTACATCGCCGGAAAATCGTCGGCACGCGAATGAAATCGACAAAGCCAAATGTTTTTCGGGAACTTACAATTTACAACGGCTCAAATTCCGCCAATCACCCCGAATTCGCGACCACTCCCTGTTACAAAATAACGGTTGAAGACGCCGCGCATGCCGCCAGAAGCTTGAGGCACGGGGTCGATGCCCTGCCTGTAATCTGCCGGGGTTCCACGCCCTTGCGTTGCGCTAGCGCCCATGAACGGCGTTTGTTTTTATTGAGTATGTTCGGGTGACAGAAATTTGAGAAAGTCATAGGGGAACACAATGGCACATTCCGACGAAACCACTTTGCACATCGCACACGCCTGGTTTCTTGCATCTTCAGCCGAACCGATCGAGGCGGACGAGGAGCGCGACCTGTGGAATTCGAACCGCGAGGAATTCATGGGAAAAACCCGGAAATTCCTTTCGCTGCTTGACCGCAAGGGAATGTCCGTTTCCGAAACGGAATAATCCCAATCCCACATTTTCGGTAATCTACGCTTTACGGGAATGAAGCCTTGAACCGGCGTCGCGTCTGTCATCTTGACCATCTGTCAAACAGCACCCTTTCGGGATGGGCGGCCGACCTCGATTCCTCTAGGCCGGTGCAGCTTGAAATCCTGATCGACGGGACAAGCGTCGGCATGGTGCGTTGTTCCGAGTTCCGTCAGGACCTGAAGGACCGGGACATCAGCGACGGCTTTGCCGCCTTCAAGTTCGCCATCCCGCACGGGTACCGCGACGGGCGCGCGCACCGGATCGACCTGCGCCACCGGGGCGAGGACGGCGTCGTCGTGGGTGCGCCGCGCAAGGTCATCTTCGGCGCTGACGAACGGGCCCGCAAATGGGTGAAACGGTTCCGGTCCTACATCGTGCAGGGCGGGCCGACCAATGCACAGCGCGTGCGGCTGAACTCCGCCTTCCTTGGCGGTGCGCGGCACAAGGTGGCCGTGATGGTCGGCTATACCTCGGGGATCGATCCGGCCGCGTCGTCGAACCGGCTGATCGATGAATTGCGGGCCAACGGCTTTTTCGTCCTGCACGTCCATGCCAGCCCCGCCGCCGACACCGCCACCTCGTGGGAGATCACGTCCTCGGCGGATGCGTACTTCCTGAAACACAACGTCGGTTACGATTTCGGGTCGTGGCTGACCGGCCTCGCCATGGTTTGGAAGTTCCGCGAACAGATCGACGAATTGCTGTTCGTGAACGATTCCAACCTCGGCCCCGTGCATGCCCTGCGCCCGGCGCTGGCCCCGTCGCACCTGGACCGCCACGACATCTTCGGCCTGATCGACAATTTCGACACCGCCCACCACCTGCAATCCTATTTCGTGCGCTTCTCGCGCAAGGTCCTGCAAGGCAACTTCCTGCCCGCCTTCGCCGCGCAATACCCGATCACCGCCGACAAGTCGGAAATCGTGAAACACGGGGAAATCGGGCTGTCGCAGATGGCGCGGGATTTCGGCCTCGATGTCGGCTGCCTCGTCGATACCGACACGGTGCGCCGCACGTGGATCCGCAAGTACGACAGCTACCGCACCGACGCCATCCGCGCGGTCTGCGATACCGGGTTCTCGGCCATCGCCGAAGACACCTACAACCGGTTCGAGGAGATCAAGACCGCCACCGTGCGCGGCGTCGCTCTAAACCCCACGCATTACTACCGGCGCACCCTGTTCGAAGAATTCCAGTTCCCCTTCGTCAAGCGCGACCTCATTCTCCGGAACCCGGTGGACATCCCTGACTGGCACCTGATCCCGACCGTCCTGTCGGCGAAATCGCGCGAGTTCGGCAACTGGGTGTTCGAACTGGCCACCGACAATGCGGGCCTCGTCCCGCTGTCGGCCTCTCCCTTCGCCGCAATGGGCGACACGCCGGCGCGGATCGACGCACCACTCTCCGAGAACAAGAAAGGCCAGGTATGAACCAGCAAGTTGTTCAGAACGCACGGAAATTACAGCCGGCCTTCACGATCTACGGCACCCCCGACAGGGAGGTATTCACCCCCGTCATCCTCGGCACGCCCCGCGGCGGCACCTCGATGCTGTCGGGGCTGTGCCGGATCTTCGGGATCGACATGGGGGATACGCTCGATCAGGCCAACAACGAGGACCAGGATTTTCTTGTTCACGGTGGCGACCGCATCCTGCTGACCGGGGACAAACGCACACGGAAGCGAAAGGACGTCATCAACCGGATCGGCGAGGTGATCGACACCCGCAACGCGGCCAAGTCGACCTGGGGCTGGAAGGACCCGATGGCGGCCTTCTACATCGACGACGTGTTCCACAAACTGCGCAATCCCGCCATTCTCGCGGTCCTGCGCGATCCGGCCGCAGTGGGTATCCGCGAAATCCACGCGCGCGGCATTAATGAGAATGAGGACCTGCGCAAAATGCTGCAGGTGCAGAACGCGGTAGAACAGCACAACCGCATCCTCACCGTGATCGAACGATCGAAGGTGCCGACGTTCGTGTTGAGTTATGAACGCGCTCTCCGCCACCCGGAACCGGTCGTCGAGGGGCTCGCAGCCTTTCTCGGAATTGATCTCGAAAGCGCGCCCGACATCGCGGAAAAGGCCATACGCTTCATCGTGCCGGAACGGGACACCGCCAATATCTCCATGACCCCGCGACACGTAAGGCCCAACAACCAACCGGCCAAAGATATCGTCGATGATCCCGTCCTGCGCCGGGCGAAGGACGTCGTGGTCCGCGACGGACCGCTGCACGCACTCGATCCGCAATCGCTGAGCATCGAGGCGAAGGAAGCGGAGAAACGTCTCGTCGGGCAGGACCCCGACGGCTGTTTCGACCAGGCGCTGCGGATTTTCCACGGCATGGGCAAATCATTCCCCGTCCTGTCGCGGCACCCCTTCGCGCTGGAACGGCGCGAGGCCTGGGCCGATGCGGCGGACTGGCCAAGCGCCGTGGCGAAGCTTTGGTTCTTCTGCGGGCTCGCCAACCTTCAGGGCGGCGATCCGGAACTGTCCTTCCACTACCTCCGCGCCGTGCTGCACTATTTCGACAAGTTTCCCGCGAAATACGACCGGCGTGGCGCGGCGGTGCCCTATTGGGCGGCGCTCTATCATCTTGGCTTCGCGGGCGAGGTCATCGGGCGGCAGGACGAGGCCAAGAACGCCTATGTCCGCCTGTTGGCCGGCGTGCAGATGGGCCTCGGGGTAAAGCGTCTGGCCGCCGACCGCGAACCCGACGAGTTCCAGACCTACTCCGCCCGCGCGCAGGAGCGGCTCGACCGCATGGTGAAATAGCGCACCGCGCCCCCGGCTTGTACGCGGCGGCGGCTTGGGGTACATCCTGCGCGACCGGGCCCCCGTGCCCGAGACTGCGGATTTCCCCGGAAATCCCGCCTGGACCTGCGGGTATGGTGAAAAGGTATCACGCGAGCTTCCCAAGCTTAAGTTACGGGTTCGATTCCCGTTACCCGCTCCAGTCCAATCCGGCCTCGTGACGCATCTTTCGGTCCTTCTCGGCGCGTGCGGCATCGCCCTTGCGGGCGGTGCGGTGGCAAGCCTTCTGCCCGTGCCGCTGCCCTGGATGACCGGGGCGCTGGTTGCAACCGCGCTTCTGGCGCGGTTCGGGGCCACCACCCTGCCGCCAGACTTCAAGTTCCCGCAGGCCCTCCGGGACTGTGCCGTCGCGGCGATCGGGGTGACGATCGGCGCGCAGGTCACGCCTGAACTCCTGTCGCAACTCCCGTCGCTCGCCCTGACGACGGCGGCGCTTCTGCCGTTTGTCCTGCTGCTCCTGGCCGGGAATTACCTGATATTTCGGCGACTTGGAGACTACCCTCCGCCGCTGGCCTATTACGCGGGCGCACCCGGCGGGCTGATCGAGGCGATCACGCTGGGCGAGGCGGCGGGTGCGGACCCGCAGCGCCTGATCGCGCAGCAATTCCTGCGGCTCATCCTCGTCCTGATCGCGATCCCCGCGATCCTGTCGGTCTGGCTGGGCGTGCCCGTGGGCAGCGCGGCGGGCCTTGGCTTCGGCACAGGCACGGCGGCCACCCTGAGCGATCTCGCCGCCTTCGCCGTGCTGGCGGCGCTGGGGCTGTGGCTCAGGCGTGTCTTGAAAATCCCCGCCGGGCAGATCACCGGGCCGCTGCTGGTGAGCGCGCTTGCGGCGGTGACGATCCTGCCGGGGCTGACGACGGCGACGTGGCTTCTGAACCTCGCACAGGTGGGGGTCGGCGCGTCGCTGGGCCTGCAATTCCTCGGCATCGACGGACCTGCCCTGCGGCGGGCGGTGGGGCTGGCGGTGGTGTCCTGCACCTTCATGACCGCCGTGGGGATCACGCTGGCGCTGACGCTTGCGCCCCTGTCACCGCTCGACCCGCTGGCGCTGATCGCGGCCTATGCGCCGGGCGGCGTGACCGAGATGTCGCTGGTCGCGCTGACGCTCGGCGCGGCACCCGCCGCCGTGACCCTGCACCACCTGCTGCGGATCGTGCTGACGGTCCTGATCCTGCCGCCCCTCGCGCGGCGGCTGGGGATCACCGCAAACGACAAGGGCGACGCCGAAGCGTCGCCCTGAAAGCCGTCTGGAAGAGGCTTAGGCCTTTTCGATGAACGACACCGCGTCGCCGAAAGTCTGGATCGTTTCCGCCGCGTCGTCGGGGATCTCGATGCCGAACTCTTCCTCGAACGCCATCACCAGCTCGACCGTGTCGAGGCTGTCCGCGCCAAGATCGTCGATGAAGGATGCGCCTTCGGTCACTTTGTCCTCGTCGACACCCAGGTGCTCGACCACAATCTTCTTCACGCGTGCTGCGACGTCGCTCATCTGTTCTTCCTCGTTCCTTTGGGCGGTTGCGCCCGTTTTGTCTCGTACCCTCGGGCACGGTATAGGTCTGATCGGGCCACAGACTGGCCCCCACGCAAAGGCTGGACCCCTGCCTGATCTGCGCCGCCTATAGCACAGCGCGCGGCAGAGGCAAACGGAAACGCAAAACCCCCGCCGGCGGCGCTTACAACATGGCCATGCCGCCGTTGATGTGCAAGGTCGCGCCGGTGACATAGCCCGCCTCGGTGCTGGCAAGGTACAGGACCGCCGCCGCGATCTCGTGCGCGTCACCCATCCGTCCCGCCGGGATCTGGCCCATGATGTTCGACTTCTGGTCGTCGGTCAGCTTGTCCGTCATGGCGGTGGCGATGAAACCGGGGGCGACGGCGTTCACGGTGATCCCGCGGCTCGCCACCTCGTAGGCCAGCGATTTCGACATCGCCACCATCCCCGCCTTGGACGCGGCATAGTTCGCCTGGCCGGGATTGCCGGTCGCGCCCACGATGGACGAGATGTTCACGATCCGGCCCCAGCGCGCCTTCATCATGCCCCGCATCACGCCCTTGCACAGTTTCATCGTCGCGGTGAGGTTCACGTCCAGAACCGATTGCCACTCGTCATCCGACATCCGCATGAACAGGTTGTCGCGCGTGATGCCCGCGTTGTTCACAAGGATATCGACACTTCCCATCGCCTCGATCGCCTGTTTCGGCAATTCGGCCACGGCTTCCATGTCGCTCAGGTTGCACGGTAGGACGTGCGCCCGGTCGCCAAGTTCGCCTGCCAGCGCCTCGAGCGGGTCGGTGCGCGTGCCGGACAGGCCCACCGTCGCGCCCGCGCCATGCAGGACGCGGGCGATCTCGGCGCCGATCCCGCCGGATGCGCCGGTGATGAGGGCTGATTTGCCTGTGAGGTCGAACATTCTTGTCTCTCCTTCATCTCATGTCTCGCGCGAGACGCGCATCGTCGGGCCGCGGTGCGGCGATCCAACCGTGTTTCTGCGCACCTTTATGGGTGCCAAGTCCGGACGACATGCGAGCGATGCGCCAAGACCAGCCAAATCGCCGTGCCGTGGGGGCGGCCCGGCGATGCGCGGCGGCCTGCGGCCTTGATTCCGCGCAAGCAATTACCCCGCCGTCACCGCCGCCACGTCCTCGGGCGTGCCGACCTGGCTGCAGGCGATCTCGCGGTCGATGCGGCGGATCATGCCCGACAGGGCCTTGCCCGCGCCGATCTCCCACACCTCGGTCACGCCCTGCGCCGACATCCACATCACCGACTCGCGCCAGCGGACCGACCCGGTGACCTGTTCCACCAACAGCGCCCGGATGGTCGCGGCGTCGCTCACCGCCTCGGCCCGCACGTTGGCGACGACCGGCACGGCGGGGTCGCTCATCGCGACCTCGGCCAGCGCGCTCGCCATGACCTCGGCAGCCGGCGCCATCAGGTCGCAATGGAACGGGGCAGAGACCGGCAGCAGCATCGCGCGCTTGGCACCCTTGCCCTTGGCGATCTCGACCGCGCGTTCGACGGCGGCCTTGTGGCCCGACACGACGACCTGGCTGGGGTCGTTGTCATTCGCGGCCTGGCAGACCTCGCCCTGCGCCGCTTCCTCGGCCACCGCGCGCGCGGTGTCGAAATCGAGCCCCAAGAGCGCCGCCATCGCGCCCACGCCTACCGGAACCGCCTCCTGCATCGCGCGCCCGCGCGTGCGCAACAGCCGCGCCGCGTCGCCGACCGACAGCGCGCCCGCCGCCGCCAGCGCCGAGTATTCACCCAGCGAATGGCCCGCGACAAAGGCCGCGTCGGTGACCTTTACGCCCTCGGCCTCCAGCGCGCGCATCGCCGCCATCGAGGTCGCCATCAGCGCCGGCTGGGCATTGGCCGTCAGCGTCAGCGTCTCGGCATCGCCCTCCCAGATCAGGTTGGACAGCGCCTCTCCCAGCGCCTCGTCCACTTCCTCGAACACCGCGCGGGCGGCGGGATAGGCGTCTGCCAATGCGCGTCCCATCCCGATCGTCTGGGCGCCCTGCCCCGGAAACACGAATGCCTTCACGCGAACCTCTCCGCTGTCGTTTTCACCGTGGCGCCCGTGTTACCCAGCCGCCCTGTCTCGCACAAGCCCTGTGCGCCATGGCCCGATTGCATCCCCGCCCCGCCGGGTTATGTCTGGATCGTCACCGTTTGTATCACGCCCCGAGGTCCGAGGTCCGCCATGCCGCTTGCCAATTCGCCCACCACCTACGGGGGCGTGACCAAGTTCCTCCACTGGCTGACCGCGCTGCTGATCTTCACGGTGATCCCGCTGGGCATCGTCGCCTACGACATGCCCTATGACACGCCCGAAGACCTGGCCCGCAAGGCGCAGCTCTTCTCGCTGCACAAGACGGTTGGCGTATCGATCCTGCTGACCGCGCTGGTGCGCATCGCCTGGGCGCTGACACAGCCCAAGCCGACGCCCCTGCACCCCGAACGCCGCCTTGAAACGCTGGCCGCCGAAACCGTGCACTGGCTGCTTTACGGCTCGCTCGTGCTGGTGCCGCTGACGGGCTGGATCCAGCACTCCGCCACCACGGGCTTCGCGCCGATCTGGTGGCCCTTCGGCCAGTCCCTGCCCTTCGTGCCCAAGGATGACGACGTCGCGGGCACCTTCGCCGCGCTGCACACGATCTTCGAACGGGTGCTGGTCGTGTCGCTGCTCTTGCACATCGCGGGCGCGATCAAGCACGCGGTGATCGACCGCGACGCCACGCTGCGCCGGATGCTGCCGGGCCGCGTTCAGGTGAGTGCGCCGGTGCATCCCCACCGCCTCGCCACGCCCATCACCGCCGCGCTGGCGGTCTGGGCGCTGGCCATTGGCATCGGCGGCGGCCTCGGCCTCTTCGCGGCCAAGGCGCAGGCGGTGCAGGTGGCCGAATTGCAGGAGGTCGTCTCGGACTGGCAGGTGACCGAGGGCGAGATCGCCCTCACCGTCACCCAGTTCGGATCGCCCGTCACCGGCCGTTTCGCCGACTGGACCGCCGCCATCACCTTCGATGACCCGGACGCGCCCGGCCCCGCCGGCGACGTCACGGTCGAAATCGCCATCGGCTCCCTCACCCTTGGCTCGGTCACCGACCAGGCGATGGGCCCCGACTTCTTCGATGCCACCGCCCACCCCACCGCGACCTACGCCGCCGAGTTGTTCAAGGTCACCGACGGGTACGAGGCGCGCGGCACCCTCACGCTCAAGGGCACCAGCCTGCCCGTCAGCTTCCCCTTCTCGCTCGCCTTTGCCGAGGACGGCACCGCGACCATGTCCGCGCAACTGACCCTGCAACGGCTCGACTTCGGGATCGGCGCGAACATGGGCGACGAAAGCGCGCTCAAGTTCCCCGTCGAGGTCGCGCTGTCCCTGACCGCGTCACGCCCCGCTTCCGAATAGCTGGCGCTGCCGAGGGGGGCTGCCCGACACGAAACAGGCGCGCACCCCTCGGCGCGCGCCTTGCAAGGCCCAACTGTCCTGGCGGGGATCACTCGGCCTTCATCGCCTCGATCGAGATCCGCACCTCAAGCTCGTCGCCCACGAAGGGGGCGAACGCGCCCACCCCGAAATCGGACCGCTTCAGCGACGTGGTCGCGTCGAACCCTGCCCACGGTTTCTTGGCCATCGGATGCTCGCCCACCTGGTTCAGCGACGCGTCGAGCACGACCGACTTCGTCACCCCGTTCATCGTCAGATCGCCGGTGATCATGGCGGTGTCGTCACCCGTCACGTCGATGGAGGTCGAGGTGAAGGTGATCATGTCGCCCTCCGCCGCGCCGAAGAAATCGTCAGACATCAGGTGGTTGAAGCGCGCTTCCCAGCCGGTCAGCATCGATCGCACGGGCATCGCCACGCTGACCGAGGAATTGGCGGGATCGTCCTGGTCGAACATGATCTCGCCGTCGAAGCCCGAAAACATGCTCCACGTCGTGGAATAGCCAAGGTGGTTGTAGGAAAACAGCACCTGGCTGTGGCTGGCATCCAGCACGTATCTTTCAGGGGCGGCAAAGGCGGCAGAGGCCGCGATCAGCGCGGCGGCGCTGGCAAGGGCAAGGCGGGACATGGAAAACTCCGGTTACGGTATCAGGTCCGCGATACCTAGCGTCCCTCACCACCCGCTCAATTCCCCATGCGCCCACAGGCCCTGTGCGCGCGATCACACAGACCGCGCGACAAGGGGCACGCCCTAGCGGCGGCGGATCGTCAGGCTCAACGCCCCGGTGATCGCGAAGAAGCAGGTCAGCCCCAGCTTCAGAAGCGCCAGTTCCGCGGCCCAGTTCGCACCGGGCGCGATCCACAGCCCCACGGCGGCGGCGAGGAAAACGACGCCCACGAAGCGCGCGAGATAGGGAACGACGGGAACCTCGACCGGCTCGGCCGACCGCGGTTTGGAGAAGGTTTCGGTGATAGCCATGATATGCCTCGACTGCTCGTTTTTTATTGTTCTCGATTTCGCAACAAAACTGGGCGTCTCGCGGGCATGGTTGCGGAATTTCGGGGGTGGTTTTCCGGCAGGCGCGCGGCGCGATTGCGGCCCTTGCGTGGCAGGCCCCGCGGGACTTGCGCTTTGACCCCGTTGCCCCTATGACGGCGCATCCCTGTACGAGCGATCACCCGCGCGGTCTCTCGTGGATGGGGGTGCAGGGATTTCTGCCCCGTCCTTTGAAACGCGCCTCGATATAAATGGAACGGAGTAACCATGCCTCTTTACGAGCATGTCTTTATCTCGCGTCAGGACCTGTCCAACACGCAAGCCGAAGGCCTCATCGAACATTTTGGCACCGTGCTGTCCGACAATGGCGGCAAGCTCGTGGATCACGAGTACTGGGGCGTCAAGACGATGGCCTACAAGATCAACAAGAACCGCAAGGGCCACTACGCCTACCTGCGCACCGATGCACCGGCACCGGCCGTGCAGGAAATGGAACGCCTGATGCGGCTGCATGACGACGTCATGCGCGTGCTGACGATCAAGGTCGACGAACACGCCGAAGGCCCGTCGATCCAGATGCAGAAACGTGACGAACGCGACGGCCGTCGCGAGCGCCGCTAAGACAGGAGACCCGACAGATGGCAGCAAAACCCTTCTTCCGTCGCCGCAAGGTCTGCCCGTTCTCGGGCGATAACGCGCCCAAGATCGACTACAAGGACACGCGGCTCCTGCAACGCTACATCTCGGAACGGGGCAAGATCGTCCCGTCCCGGATCACGGCCGTTTCGGCCAAGAAGCAACGCGAACTGGCCCGCGCGATCAAACGCGCCCGCTTCCTCGCGCTTCTGCCCTACGCCGTGAAGTAAGGAGACCTTCGACATGCAAGTTATCCTTCTGGAACGCGTGGCCAAGCTGGGCCAGATGGGCGACGTCGTCGACGTCAAGCCCGGCTATGCGCGCAACTACCTCCTGCCGCAGAAAAAGGCGCTGACCGCGTCCGACGCCAACATCGCCGACTTCGAAGCGCAGAAAGCGCAGCTCGAAGCGCGCAACCTGGAGACCAAGAAAGAGGCCGAGGACATGGCCGAACGTCTGGGTGGCCAGCAGTTCGTCGTGATCCGCCAGGCATCCGACGGCGGCAACCTCTACGGCTCGGTCACCACCCGTGACGCCGCAGACGTCGCGACCGAGGCGGGCTTCTCGATCGACCGCAAGCAGGCGATCATCGAGAACCCGATCAAGGAACTGGGCCTGCACACCGTGCTGATCACGCTCCACCCCGAGGTCGACTGCACCATCACCCTCAACGTCGCGCGTTCGCCGGAAGAGGCGGAACTGCAGGCCTCCGGCAAGTCGATCCAGGAACTGGCGGCTGAAGAGGAAGCGCAGGCGGAATTCGAGATCGCCGAACTGTTCGACGATATCGGCGCGGCCACGTCCGACGACGAGGACCTCGCCGAGGCCGTCGAAGATCAGGGCGAAGACGCACCCGCCGAAGACGAAGACTGAGTCCTCGCTTCACCAGACCATGCAAAAGGCCGCGCCGGGATCACCCGCGCGGCCTTTTCATGTGTCCCGAAGCCCCGGCGCCAGCGCGGCGGGTGGCCCGTGTCAGAAGATCAGCGTGTCACCCGCGCCCAGCACCAGCCCCACATCGTCCAGCGCCGCGTCCAGTTCGACACCCAGCACGGTGACCCGCCCCGCATCCGCGCCGGTGCCCGCGTGGTCGAAATGCAGAACGGTGTCGAGCTTGCCGTCGCCGTCCACGTCGCGGATCACAACCTGGTCCAGTTCGATCCCGGCGGCTGTGCCCTCGATCTCGATCCCGTCAAAGCCCTCGCGCATGTCGGTGATGGTGACGTTGCGCAGATGCGCGTCGGCCTCGTCCGTCCAGCGGAAGATGAACGTGTCGGCATGGCCGCCACCCGTCAGGGTGTCGTTGCCGTAATGATCCGCCACGCCCTCGACGATCAGAGTGTCTTTGCCGCCGCTGCCGTTGAGTGAATCGTGGCCGTTGCCGCCGATCAGCACGTCCGCGCCCGATCCGCCGCCCAGCATGTCGTTACCGGCGCCTCCGTCCAGCACGTCGTCGCCCGATCCGCCGCTCAGCGTGTCGTGGCCGATGCCGCCGAACAGCTCGTCCGCGCCCGCGCCGCCGCCCAAAACGTCATTGCCCGCGTCTCCGTAAAGCGAATCCTCGCCCGTGCCGCCGCTCAGCGTGTCGTGCCCGTCTTCGCCGCACAGCACGTCCGCGCCGCGCCCGCCGATCAACTCGTCCGCGCCCATGCCGCCCGACAGCGTGTCGTTGCCGCCACCGCCCTGCAGCCAGTCGTCGCCGCCCTGCCCGCACAACACGTCGTCGCCCACCGACCCGTCCAGCCGGTCATTGCCCCAGCCGCCGTTCAGCGTGTCGTCGTCGTGGTTGCCATACAGGCTGTCATCGCCCGACCCGCCATCCAGCTGGTCGTTGCCGCGCCCGCCGGTGACGCTGTCATTGCCGTTGCTGCCATACAGCAGGTCGGGATCGGCGCCGCCGCGGATCGTGTCGTCGCCCAGCCCGCCATTGATCGAATCGAACCCGGTATGGCCGCGCAGCAGGTCGTTGCCGTCGCCGCCCTCCATCAGATCGTGACCCATCCCGCCGTTGAGGTAATCGGCGCCCGCGCCGCCCCACATCCGGTCGTCACCGCCCTCGCCGCGCATGAAGTCGTCGCCATCGGCGCCGATCAGCAGGTCGTTGCCCGACTCGCCTCGCATGAAGTCGTCGCCGTCATTGCCGAACAGCGAGTCGTCGCCCAGGTCGCCCCGCAGCGTGTCGTCGCCCTCGTTGCCGATCAGCGTGTCGCGCCCGAAGCCGCCGCGCAGGTAATCGTTGCCGAACCCGCCCTTCAGCGTGTCATGGCCCTCGTGCCCCATCACGGTGTCGTCGCCGTCACCGCCGAACAGGAAATCGTTGTCCTCGCGGCCCAGAAGCGTGTCATTGCCCAGCCCGCCGGTCAGCCGGTCCGACAGCGCCGTGCCCAAAAGCAGCAGGGCATCCGTCTGGGTGCCCGACGCGGTAAAGACCGCACCCCGGCCACCCGGCGGGTTCGAGAAGACGCTGAGGTCCACGTCCTCGCACTCGCAATCCTGCCAGTCGGTCGTGCCCGTCGGCCCCTGCCGCCCGGACGTCCCGTCATCCACGCCGCCGCTTCCCGTGCCGGTGCCGCCCGTGTCCGAGCCTTCGCCACTGCCGCCGCCCGAGCCGGTGCCACCGGTATCCGAGCCTCCGCCACCGTCGCCGCCCGAGCCGGTACCGCCGGTATCCGAGCCGCCGCCACCGTCGCCGCCCGTGCCGGTACCGCCCGAACCGGTGTCGCTCCCGCCCGTGCCGGAGCCACCCGTCCCGCCGGACCCGGTTTGCGTACCACCTGTATCGGTGCCACCGCCGCCGCTGCCCGTGCCACCGGCACCCGACCCGCCGGAACCTGAATCGTCGTCGGACGTGTGGCCGTCGCCACCCGATTCGCCAGAGCTTCCGGTGTGGTCTGTGTCGTCGTGATCCGAACCGGTGCCGCCACCGGACGTGTCGTCGGGCTCGCTCACCACGCGGTAATTGTCGCTGCGTCCAAGCCGTTCAAGCTCGTACCCGGCCGCGATCAGGTCGTCGTATTCCTGCTGGGTCGGGACATGCGCGATATCGCTGTTCCCGCGGTACTCGGGATAGACGTTTCCGTCGGCATCGTAAGGCATCAACACACTCCATCGCGCGCAAGGCCACCGCGAACCGGCGGTGACCAACGAGAAATGGTTAATGCGAGTCTGGGGTTATTTTGTGGCGACAAGGCGGTGACAATCAGCACCGCCCTGTCGCCGCAGGGATCAGTTCGGGATCAGGCTCGGCACGATCGTCACGATCGACGGGAAGGACCACAACAACGCCAGCCCCACCACCTGGATCAGAACGAAGGGCACGATCCCGCGATAGATATGCGCCGTGGTGACCTCCTTCGGGGCCACGCCGCGCAGGTAGAACAGCGCGAACCCGAAAGGTGGCGTCAGGAACGACGTCTGCAGGTTCACCGCGATCATGATCGTCACCCATTTCGGATCGAACGTCCCGCCATAGATGACCGGCCCCACGATCGGGATCACGATGTAGATGATCTCGAGGAAGTCGAGCACGAAGCCAAGGATGAACAGGACCAGCATCACGATCAGGAAGACCTGGAATTCGCTGTCGAACGATTTCAGGAATTGCTGGATGTAATGCTCACCCCCGAACGAGATCACCACGAGGTTCAGGATCTGCGACCCGATCAGGATGGTGAACACCATCGAGGTCACCTTGGCCGTTTCCCGCACCACCGGCGTCAGCACGCCGTTGGTGTAAAGGATCCAGCACGAGAACAGCAGTCCGAACAGCGCGTACAGGTAGGCGGCATAGGCCACGAAGAAGGCGATCCAGCTTTCCGCCGACACGTCGTCGAGGTTGATGCGCAGGTCGAAATTGATGCCCACGAGGATGCAGACCACGATCGCCAGCGTCGACCAGATGATCACCTTGGGCGACCGGTCGATATCCTTCAGCTTGCGGTAGGCCGCCAGCATGATCGCCCCGCCCGCGCCCAGCGCCGCCGCCGGTGTCGGGTTGGTGATACCGCCAAGGATCGAACCAAGCACGGCAATGATCAGGATCAGCGGCGGGAAGACCACGCGGATCAGCTCGTTCTGCGCGCAGCGCTTGGCGGCTTCCGCCGCACCGTAGAGGATCAGCGCGAAGGGTATCGCCATGATCGCCACATAGGCCGATGACGACATCGCCGGTCCGATCAGCAGGATATCCGCGATCAGCGCCAGCACGATCCCCAGCGCCCCGATCAACAGCGGCCTTGGATCGGCGGTGGGCTTGACCCCCCGCGCGATGGCAATCACCAGCCCGAGGATCACAAGCATTACCGCCGTGCCGGTCCCGATGGGGGCCGCGTCGTCGATCTTGGCCTGCGTGGCGGCGGCGATCTCTTCCTCGGTCAGCCGTTCGGACTGCCCGACGCCACCCTCGGCATCCAGCGCCGCCTGCTGCGCGACCGCCTCGTCCCACTTCTCCTGCCCGTGCAGCTCGATCATCGAGGCCTTGCACTCGTCGCTCACATTGGTGCGCAGGGTGGCGGATTGCTTGATGTCGCTGAAGCCCGACACGACGGTCGACTGGCTGCCGACCATGCCCACCTGACCCAGCACGATGGTGCCGACGACGATCAGGACGGGCACGCCCAGGAACCAGGTAAAGGCCTCGCCCCGCGTCACCGGCTCCCCGGTCGCTTCGCCGGTCGCGACGGCAGGCGCCTTGTCGGGGTTCAAGAGCGCGTAGCCGAAGGCATAAAGCGCGTAGAGAAGCGCAAGCAGGATGCCGGGCAGCAGCGCCGCCTGGAACAGCGTGCCGACCGACACGACCGCCGGTTCGCCAAGATAGGTCAGCGCGTCGGTACAGCCCTCGGACTGCGCGCGCTTCTCCTGCGCGGCGGAATACAGGTCCCCCGCCAGCGTGCCCAGAAGGACGATCACGATGGAGGGCGGAATGATCTGCCCCAGCGTGCCCGAGGCCGCGATCACGCCGGTGGCGATCTCGGGCGAGTAGTTGTTGCGCAGCATGGTGGGCAGCGCCAGAAGGCCCATCGTCACCACCGTCGCGCCCACGATCCCGGTCGAGGCGGCAAGGAACGCCCCCACCACCACGATGGACACGGCAAGGCCGCCCGGCAGCGGGCCGAAGACGCGCGCCATGGTGGTCAAGAGGTCGTCGGCGATCTTGGACCGCTCCAGCGTGATGCCCATCAGGACGAACATCAGCACCGCCAACAGCGTCTCGATCGACTGGCCGGCCAGGACGCGCTCGTTGATGCGGTTGGTGATGCCGGCGATGACGCGCTTCATCGCGTCCTCGTAGCCGCGCGGGAAGACCTCTTCCGAAATGGTCGGCAGGTCCGGGTATCGGAACAGCGATATGTCGTTGGGATGCACCCCGCTCGACACGAGGTCGCGATAGGCCTGCGCGGTCGGGTCCGCGGCCACGTGGATCAACAGGCCCGCGCTGTCCAGCGCGGCGATGATCCCGAAGGAGATGATGCCCGCCCCGCCAATGGCAAACGCCACCGGGAAGCCGGACAGGATGCCCCCGAACAGGCACAGGAACACGATGATGAGGCCGATCTCGACGCCGTCTAGTCCAAACATATCAATCGTCCGATCTTAGTGTGTGCCTTCATAGGCATCTTCGCCCTCGCCCAGCGTATCGCGGTCGAGGTATTTGCCTTCGCTCTCCTCGCCTTCGACGAATTCGAGGTACGAGCGGTAGAAGAACGCGATCGCGTGCAGGAAGATGAGCCCGGCAAAGGCCACCAGCAGGATCTTGAAGATGAAGTAGCCGGTGAACCCGTTGGGGCTGAACCCCACCGTCTCGACGTTCCAGCGCAGCGCGCGCGCCTTCAGGACCAGCCGGTCCAGCCCGTCGGTCGCGTTCACCTTCGGCACGATCAGGTGCCGCCACAGGAAATACCAGCCGTACATCCAGACAAGGATCGCACCCGGCATCATGAAGAGGATCGAACCCACCATGTCGATCACCCGCTTGGTGCGGTGCGACACGGCGGAATAGATCAGGTCGACGCGCACATGCCCGCCCTGCACGAAGGTGTAGGTGACGCACAGCGCCACGACGAGCGCGTTGTACAGCTTCAGTTCCTCGGCGAACCACGAGATGTCGAATTCCAGCGGGATGCCGAACCCGATCGAGATGTCGGGCCGCGTGAAGATGCGCTGCATGAACACGATGACGATCTGCTGCAGCACCATCAGCAGGCCCGCCCAGGCAAAGAAGCGCCCGACGCCGTTGGCGATGGCCTCCAGCCCCACGGTCACGCGCCACATGAAGCGGTTATTGTAGAAACCGTAGGCCGTGACGGCGAGCACGATCACGAGCGTGATGAAGAAGAACTCCACCGAACCGCCGTAATAGACGAATTTCATCAGCGATTGCTTGTCAGGCAGGGAATTGTCCCAGCTCAGCCAGTTGAGGATGCCGATCTCGGCCGGGTCCTCGCTGGTGCGCCACAGGCTGCCGGTGAACACCGACAGGATGTTGAGGATCGCGGTCCAAAGCTGGGCGAAAAACCATCCGGCACCGCTCACCAGCGCCGATCCAAAGCCCGCGGCCTGTTCGGTTTCCATGAAGTCCCCCCTCGGCCCGGCTTGGCGCGGGCCCGGCAATCGTCAGGAAAGGCCCGCCGCGACGGGCGGGCCTTCCGGTAGCTTGATGGCTTATTCGCCGCCCAGCACGCGAACGCGCTGCTGGACGTAGTAGCCGTCCGACTTGCTGATCCACGAGGCGGAGTTCGCCAGCGAGGCTTCGAACGACTGGCGGACACGTGCAAACAGCTCGTCGCCCATGTTCTCGTCCATGACCTTCTTCGATGCCGCGCCGAACGCATCCCAGACATCGTCCGAGAATTGCAGCGTCTTGACGCCCTGCTGCTGCAGACGCGCCAGCGCCGCACCGTTGTTCGACAGGGTTTCGGCCAGCTGGTAATGCGTGGTCGCCATCGACGCGTAACGCAGGATCGCCTTGTGCTGGTCGCTCAGCTCGTTCCAGACGTCGAGGTTGACCGATGCCGCCAGAGCCGAGCCCGGCTCGTGGAAGCCCGCGGTGTAGTAGATCTTCGCGACTTCCTGGAAGCCGGCGCGTTCGTCGGCCATCGGGCCAACCCACTCCAGGCCGTCCAGCGCACCCGAGGACAGCGCCTGGTACAGTTCGCCGCCGGGGATGTTCTGAACCGATGCGCCCAGCTCGCCCAGCACCTTGCCGCCAAGGCCCGGCATCCGGAACTTGAGACCGTTGAAGTCGTCGGCCGAGTTGATTTCCTTGCGGAACCAGCCACCCGACTGCGAGCCCGAGTTACCGGCCAGCAGACCCTTCAGGTTGAAGATCTCGCCCAGCTCGTCGTGCAGCTGCTCGCCGCCGCCATGGTAGTACCAGTTGGTCACTTCCTGCGCGGTGCCACCGAAGGGCACGGCGGTGAAGTAGGCATAGGCCGGGTGCTGACCGATGAAGTAGTAATCGGCCGAGTGGTATAGGTCCGCCTGGCCCGACGACACCGCGTCGAACACTTCCAGCGCACCAACCAGCTCACCCGGAGCCTTCTTGTCGATGAGCAGGGTGCCGTCCGACATTTCGCGAACCATGTTCTCGAAATAGGTGGCGGCATCGTCCAGCACGGCAAACCCGCGCGGCCACGACGTGACCATGGTCAGCGTGCGTGCGTGGCTGCCGGCAACTGCCGGTGCGGCCAGCGCGGCGGCGCCTGCGCCACCCAGTGCGGACGTTTTCAGAAAGGAGCGACGATCCATGAGGTTTCCTCCCGTATAACACAAGCGCAACGCGGAAGCTCCCGCGCGCGCGGATCGTGATCAGTGCGCGAAACCTACGCCGAAGGCCCGCGCCGCTGAATACCCAATGCTACGGAGTTTGGCCGCCAATCCTGCCAAAAATGACCTTTCCTCCCGGTATACGTGTCACGAAGCCGCTGAACTCACTCCGATTCGCGCTTTGATTCGGGCCGCGGGATGGCTACGATTCGTGCCATGAACGGACATCTCGCCCGCCCCCGGCTCAGCTATGGACAAAAGCTGTTTCTGCTGGCCACGGTGCCGCTGATCTGCGCGGTCGCGGCGATCTCGGTGCTGGTGCTGAACCAGTCCCGCGCGCTGGCCGAACGCGAGATCCGCCAGCTCGAACGCCAGATGATCGAGGCCAAGAAGGCCGAACTGCGCAACTACGTCACGCAGGCCCGCAACGGGTTCTACTTCATCTACGGCCGCGCCGCGCCCGATGACGACGAGGCCAAGCAGCAGGTGATGCAGATCCTGTCGGCGATGATCTATGGCGAGGAGGGGTTCTTCTTTGTCTACGATTACGACGGCAACAACCTTGTCTCTCCCCGCCAGACCGACCTGATCAACGGCAACTGGATCGACCTGAAAGACAGCGCCGGCACGCCGGTCGTGGCCGAGTTCATCGAAACCGCGCGGTCGGGCGCGGGATATGTCGAACATCTCTGGCCGAAACCCTCCACCGGGCAAGAGGCGCAGATGATCACCTACGTCACCTCCTTCCCGTCATGGCGGTGGGCGGTGGGAACGGGCGTCTTCATCGACGACGTGCTCGCCTCGGTCGCCGCCGCGCGGGCGGACGTGGAACAGCGCGTGCAGCAGACCTTCCTGACCATCGGCGCGATCACGCTGCTGGCGCTGATGCTCGTGTTTACCTCGGGCATGTTCATCAACGTCCGCGAACGCCGCCTTGCGGATGTGAAGCTGAAGGCGCTGACCGAACGCGTGTTCGACGCGCAGGAGGAAGAACGCGGCCGCGTGGCGCGCGAATTGCATGACGGGATCAGCCAGTCGCTGGTGGCCGTGCGCTACGCGCTCGACGCCGCGCGGCGACGCCTGACATCCGGCACCGACGGGGCCGCCGACACGCTGGATCGCGGGATTTCACAACTCTCCGGCGCCATCAACGAGGTCCGCCGCATCAGCCGCGACCTGCGCCCCGGCGTGCTGGACGACCTTGGCCTCGGCCCCGCGCTGAAGGCCCTGACCGACGATTTCCGCACCCGCACCGGCATCACCACCGATTTCTCCACCGTGGTCTTCCGCAACCGGCTCGACCCCGATGCCAAGATCGCGCTCTACCGCATCGCGCAAGAGGCGCTGACCAACATCGAACGCCACGCCCAGGCCAGCCACGTGTCGATCGACCTGCGCGGCCACCGCCGCGGCGCGACCCTGCGCATCGCCGACAACGGCGTCGGCCTCCCCGCCGACCAGACCGGCGCCACCCGCGGCCTCGGCCTGCGCAACATGCAGGAACGGATCGAACAGCAGGACGGTACCCTGCGCATCCTGTCGAGCCGCAACGGCACGGTGATCGAGGCACAGGTGCCGCTCTCGCACATCCTGCGACCCGAGGCGACCAGCGCCGAAGAGCAAGACAAGGCCCGCGCATGACACTCGACACCCCGCCCCTGCCCACCCGTGTCGTGATCGTCGACGACCACCCGATGGTGGCCGAAGGGATCGAGGCGATCCTCGAAAGCTATGACGACATCGCCGTCGCCGCGACCCTGTCGGATGCCCGCCAGATCGTCGACCAGGTGTCCGACCTCGCCCCCGACGTGGTGCTTCTGGACCTGAACATGCCCGGCATGTCCGGCCTCGCCGCGACCGAACTGATCCTCGAAAAACGGCCCGAGACGCGCATCCTGATCCTGTCGATGCACGACAGCGCCGAATATATCTCGACCGCGATGAGCCACGGCGCGATGGGCTACGTGCTGAAAGACGTACCGACGGACGAAATCTATACCGCGATCACCCGCGTCATGGCCGGAGAGACGTATCTGTGTACCGGCGCCAAGGGATCGCTCACCCCTCCTGATGGAGGGTCTCGCGAGGCGCTCACGGGCCGCGAGCAGACGATCCTTCTGCAACTGGCGCAGGGCAAGTCGAACAAGGAAGTCGCCATCGCGCTCGATATCTCGGTGCGCACGGTCGAAACCCACCGCAAGAACATCAAGCGCAAGCTGGGCATCTCCTCGACCGCCGGGCTGACGCGCTATGCGCTCGAACACGGCGTGCTGCAGGGGTCAGGCCCCTTGCGCTGAGGGCATCTCGGGCGGGCGCGCATCGGGCCAGCCCGTCGCGCGGTGCCACATCTCGGCCATCCCGATCAGCGCCGCGTCGCTGCCCTGACGACCAACCAGTTGCAGCCCCACGGGCAGGCCGTTTGTGCCGAACCCCGCCGGCACCGCGATGGCGGGCAAGCCGATCAGGCTCGCCGGGATCACCACCTCCATCCAGCGGTGATAGGTGTCCATCGCCACGCCCGCGATCCCGGTCGGATGCACCAGATCCACGTCGAACGGCCAGCACTGTGCCGTCGGCAGCGCCAGCGCGTCCACCTCGTCAAACAGCCCTGCCGCCCGCGCGAACCAATCTGACCGGATCACGCTCGCCGCATGGACCTCCGCCGCGCTCAGCGCCCGCCCGCGCTCGATCTCCCAGATCGCCGCCGGTTTCAGCGCCGCGCGCATCTCCGGGTCGTCGTAAAGCGGCCCCAGCGCGCCCGCGACGGCCCAGGACCGCAGGCAGATCCACGACCGCCACAGCGCACCCGCGTCGAACGGCGCCGCCATCTCGACCACCTCGAACCCCGCGCGCCGCATCTCGTCCAGCGCCGCCTCGCAGGTCGCCAGGACGCCCGCCTCCATCGGATAGGCCCCGCCCCAGTCGCCCAGCCAGCCGATGCGCCCCGTCCTCGGCTCCACATCCTCCGCCCGGAACAGCCCGCGCCCATGCGGCTGCATCGGATCCGGCCCCGCCTGCACCTCCAGCAGTTGCGCCAACCCTTTCGGGCTGCGCGCCATCGGTCCGTTCGTGGCCAGCATGTTGAGAAACGTGTCGCCCTTACGCGCACCTGGCACCAACCCGAAGGTCGGCCGCATGCCATAGACATTCGCCCACCCCGCCGGGTTGCGCAGCGACCCCATCATGTCCGACCCGTCCGCGATCTCCAGCATGCCCGTGGCCAGCGCCACCGCCGCCCCGCCCGACGACCCGCCCGCCGACAGCGCGGGGTCATAGGCGTTGCGCGTCGCCCCGTGCACCGGGTTCACCGTGTGACTGCCCAGCCCGAATTCAGGCGTGTTCGACTTGCCGATGACGATCGCCCCGGCGGCCCGCATCCGTGCCACGAACAGGTCATCCTCCACCGCCACCTGCCCCGCGAACAGGGGTGACCCCATCGAGGTCGGCAACCCCTCCGCATTCGCCAGGTCCTTGATTGCCACCGGAACCCCCGCCAGCGGCCCCTCCCGCGCGCCCCGCGCCTCTGCCAGCAAATCCGCCTCGGACCGAAGCGACACCAGCGCGTTCACCTCCCCGTTCACCGCGCGGATTTGCGCCAGCGTCGCCTCCATCACCGCCTCGGGCGTGGCGGCAGAGGACAATCGCGCGGCAATGTCGGCAAGAAGCATCGAAGTCATGACAGGTCCCGGATCAGGTTCGACCCATGCTGCGATCCGGCTCAGCCGGTTGCAAGCCTCTCGTGAAACACCCGGTACCCGCTGATTGGCGCGGGACAGGCAGGTCCCTCCTCGGTCTCCGCCAACAGCAAGTCCTCCACCACCCGCGTGGCAGTCGGGTACCACGGACGTCCCGTCGCAAGCGGCGTGTCGTCCGACCCCACATCGTACGGCAACGGCAGGATCAGCAACACCCTGCGCGGCGCGAGCCACGGCTTCTCATGCACCGGCGCCCGCGCCACAAGGGCGTCATGCATGGGCCGCGACAGGAACAGCGACAGATCGAACCGCCGCCCGTCACCCTCCTCGTCCCGCCCGACAAGGTTGGCGCGTTGCTCCAGCCGACACCACGTCGCCGCATCCGGGCCCTGCATCGCCACCCGGATACGCACGTTCCCCACCAATCCGGTCCACAACGGCACGCCGATCTGCGCACCCCACACCCGCGCCTCGTCCCGCGACAGCCACTGCCCACTCAAGGAAGACACCCCGAACCCCGCACGCCCCGGCTCCTCCGGCACCCCCGCCAACACCGTCACGGCCACGCAGTCCGGATCGCCCGGCAACTTCGCCCCCCTCGGCAAAACCGAAGACGTCAGACCCTCGACACGCGGCACCTCCGGCACCCCCGCACCACGCCGGTCATGCGGCTCCAATCGCCACCCGCGCTCCCGCGCCACCGCCTCGAACTCCGCGATCCGCTCCGCATACCGATCCATCACCGCCCCCTCGCGCGACCCGGCCATGCAAAAGACCACACCCGCACCTTCTTCTCTTCCAAAATATGTCCGCCGGAGGCTCCCGCACCCCGCCACACGCGCACCATCCAAACCCTGCGCACCACCCCTGCAAAACGAAAGGCGCGGGCCGTCAGGCCCGCGCCCCCGCCGCGACGCGCGTTAGCGCGGCGCAAAACCTCAATCGTCGGATTGCGCGTCCGCCCGGCTCATGCCGGCCACGTCCATCGCCAGCGTCGCCGCCATGAACCCGTCCAGATCACCGTCCAGCACCCCCTTGGTGTCCGATGTCTCGTAATTGGTGCGCAGGTCCTTCACCATCTGGTAGGGCTGCAACACGTAGGACCGGATCTGGTTGCCCCAGCCGGCGTCACCCTTGGCCTCGTGCGCCTCGTTGATGGCGGCGTTGCGCATGTCCAGCTCGCGCTGGTAGAGGCGCGATTTCAGCGCCTTCATGGCGATGTCGCGGTTCTGGTGCTGCGATTTCTCCGAACTCGTCACCACGATGCCGGTCGGCACGTGGGTGATCCGAACCGCCGAGTCGGTGGTGTTCACATGCTGCCCGCCCGCGCCCGAAGACCGGTAGGTGTCGATCCGGATATCGGCCGGGTTCACCTCGATCTCGATGTCGTCGTCAACCACCGGGTAGACCCAGACCGAGGAAAACGACGTGTGCCTCCGCGCCGACGAATCGTAGGGAGAGATGCGCACCAGCCGGTGCACGCCCGATTCCGATTTCAGCCAGCCATAGGCGTTGTGCCCGCTGATCTTGTAGGCCGCGGACTTGATCCCCGCCTCCTCGCCCGCTGTCTCGGACTGCAACTCGACACTGTATCCCTTGCGCTCCGCCCAGCGCACGTACATCCGCGCCAGCATCGAGGCCCAGTCGCAGCTTTCGGTGCCGCCCGCGCCCGAGTTGATTTCAAGGAAGGTGTCGTTGGCGTCGGCCTCCCCGTTCAGCAAGGCCTCCAGCTCCTTCTGCGCCGCCTTCTCCCTCAGCGCCTTCAGCGCCGCCTCGGCCTCGGCCACGACCTCGGCATCGTCCTCCATCTCGCCCAGTTCGATCAGCTCGATATTGTCGGCAAGGTCCTGCTTGATGCCGTCATGGGTGGCGATCTGGTCGACCAGCGTCTGGCGCTCGCGCATCACCTTCTGGGCATGGGCCGGGTCGTTCCACAGTTCGGGATCCTCGGCACGGGCGTTGTATTCCTCCAGCCGGTGATCGGCGGTGTCGCGATCCATCCGCTGGGCCAGAAGCTCCAGCGACTTCCCGATCTCTTCGACCACGTTCTGAATTTCCGCGCGCATCGGCCTGCCTCGTCCGGGTTCGGTGTGTTGCAGGGTGATACGGGGCAAACACGGGGAGAGGCAAGACCTCCCCCGCCCTGATGGGCGGTGTCCGCCCGGTCAGCCGGTCAGAACAGGCCGCCCGACGACAGCGTGCCGAAACTCGCCTTCGGCCCGACCTTGACGGTCTTGCCGGTGGTCGTGGTCACGGTGGTCGCTGCGGTGTCGCTGTTGAACAGGTCGAAATTCGACCCCATGGCAAAGCCGCCATCGAAGGTGATGCCGAAAACCGGCGTCTCGCCCTCGCGGAAACACTCGGCCACCACGTTCTCGCCCTTGGCGCCGTCCGACAGGCGTGCGCCGGTGAAACGGTCGATATTGATGAACTCGCAGCCTTCCGGCACCTCGAAGGCGCCGCCGCCATAGACCTTGACCGCGTCCGCCATGAACCGCTGGAAGACCGGTCCACACATGCCGCCGCCCGACGCGCCCTTGCCCAGCGACGACGGATCGTCGAACCCGATATAGCAGCCCGCGACGATGTTCGACGAAAAGCCCACGAACCACACGTCCTTGGAATCGTTCGTCGTGCCGGTCTTGCCCGCGATGGGCACGCTCAGGTTGATCGCCCGCTTGGCCGTGCCGCGTTCCACCACGCCTTCCATCATCGAGGTCAGCTGGTACGCCGTCACCGGGTCCATCACCCGCTCGCGCTGCGACACGATCCGGGGCCCGCGCCCCTCGTCCAGCGCGGGCGCGTCGCAGTTCACGCAGGTGCGCGGGTCGTGGCGATAGACGGTCTTGCCATAGCGGTCCTGCACCCGGTCGACGAGCGTGGGTTCCACCCGCTCGCCGCCATTGGCGAACATCGCGTAGGCCGCGACCATCTTGTAAAGCGTTGTCTCCTGCGCGCCCAGCGCGTTGGCCAGCACCGGCACCGCCGTGTCGTAGACCCCGAACCGCTCGGCATAAGAGCCGACGGTGCGCATCCCCACCTCTTCGGCCAGGCGGATGGTCATCAGGTTCCGCGACTGCTCGATCCCGGTGCGCAGAGGCGTCGGCCCGTAGAACTTGTTGGACGAGTTCTTGGGCCGCCACAGGCCCTGCGGCGTGTTGATCTCGATCGGCGCGTCGACCACGATCGTCGCCGGTGTATAGCCGCTGTCGAGCGCGGCTGCATAGACGAACGGCTTGTAGGCCGAACCGGGCTGGCGTTTCGCCTGCGTCGCGCGGTTGAAGACCGAATGCTGATAGCTGAACCCGCCCTGCATCGCGATCACGCGCCCGGTGTTCACGTCCATCGCCATGAACGCGCCCTGCACCTCGGGCACCTGCCGCAGCGTCCAGCGGATGAAGGAGCCATCGGCATCCGCCGTCATCGCGCGCACATGCACCACGTCGCCGGGTTTGAAATTGTCGACGAAGGATCCGCGCATCCACTCGATATCCTTGCGCGGCACGACGGAGGGGCGCGCCTCGGTCTCCTCGACGCCCTCGATCCCCAGCCGCATCTGCCGGTCGCCCACCTCGCGCACGACGGCGACCTTCCACGGGTTCTCCAGCACGATATCGCGCGGCACGTTGACATCCGACAGCGCCTCGCGCCACGCGGCCTCGTCGCCCAGCGTCTCCGCCGGGATGGTCTTGCCGGTGCCGCGCCACGTGCGCAGGCCCCGGTCGTACTGCTCCAGCTGGCGGCGCAGCGCGTCGGCGGCGGACAATTGCATCTCGGGGTCGATGGTCGCGCGCACCGTCATGCCGCCGGTAAAGAACTCGCCCTCGCCGAACTCGCGGCTCAACTGGCGGCGGATCTCGTCGGTGAAGTAATCCCGCGGCGGCAGCGCGCTCTGGAAGCTCTCGAAATCGCCGTTCTGCACCGACCGCACCGGCATCTCCACCTCGGTCTCGTAGACCGCCTCGGAGATGTAGCCGTTCTCCTTCATCTCCTTCAGGACGAAGTTGCGGCGGTTCCGCAGCCGCTCCACCTGCCGCACCGGATGGTATTGCGACGGCGCCTTCGGCAGCGAGGCAAGGAACGCCGCCTCGTGCGGTTTCAGATCGCTCAAGGGCTTGTTGAAGTAGGTCTGGCTCGCCGCCGCCACGCCATAGGAGTTCTGCCCGAGGAAGATCTCGTTGAGGTACAATTCGAGGATCTGGTCCTTCGACAGCGTCTCTTCCACGCGCGAGGCAAGGATGATCTCCTTGATCTTCCGCTCCGCCCTCCGGTCACCCGACAGAAGGAAGTTCTTCATCACCTGCTGCGTGATCGTCGACGCGCCGCGCACGTTCGACCCGCGCGACCGCACCGCGTCCACCGCCGCCGATGCGATGCCGCGCACGTCGTAGCCGTCATGCACGTAGAAATTCTTGTCCTCGGCCGAGATGAAGGCCTGCTTGACCAGCGGCGGGATTTCGTCCGCCGGCGCGAACAGGCGGCGTTCGCGCGCGAATTCGTCGATGATCCGGCCCTCGGCGGAATAGATGCGGCTGATCGTGGGCGGCTTGTAGCTGGCCAGCGATTCGTGGCTCGGCAGGTCCTGGCTGTACATCCAGAACACCGCGCCGATGGTGATCCCGACCATCATCGCCCCCAGCGTGATGACGCTGAAGATCCCGCCGAAAATCGAAAACACGAAACGGATCACGTGATTCTACCGCCTTGCTGGGTCAAACACCTGCGCCCCCCGCGCCGGATACGTGCCCCGGATATACTCTGACCCGCCAGCAGGGTCAAAACACGAACCCATCCGGGGGCGAATTGCCGCCGCGCATCGGGGAAACACTCCGCCGCGTTGCACGGGTTTGTTTCCATATTGGAAACGCCGGGCGGTCATTGCCGCCTCAGCGGGGCCAGCGCCGCATCCTCCAGCACCCACGCGATGATCCCGTCGCGCACGCCCATCACCATGCGCCCGCGCCACTCGGCATCCTGCAACCGGTCAAGATCCGCCTGCGTCGACAGGAAACCCACCTCGACCAGCACGCTGGGAATGTCAGCGGCCTTCAGTACCGAGAACGACGCCCGCCGCAACGGGCGCTTGTGCACCTCGCCCACCGCGTCCTCGATCCGCTCGACAAGATGCCGTGCCAGAGCCTCGGACCTCGGGGCCGTCTCGGTCCGGGCCAGGTCCATCAGCACCCGCGCCACCTCGTCCTCCGCCCCGGTCAGGTCGACACCCGCCAGAAGGTCCTCGCGGTCGTGCCGCTCCGCCAGCGCGGCAGAGGCCGCGTCCGACGCGTCCTCGTCCAGCACGTAGACCGTCGCCCCCTGCGCATGACCGTCGGCCAGCGCGTCGGCATGCAGCGACACGAACAGGTCGGCATCCGCCGCCTTGGCGAGCGCCACCCGGCGTTCGAGGGCCACGAAGGTATCGCTGTCGCGGGTCAGCACGGCATCCAGCCCCTCGGTCCGCCTGATCGCGTCGCGCAATTCGCGCGCCAGCCGCAACATCAGGTCGGCTTCCTTGACGCCCGCCGCCTCCGCCCCCGGATCGATCCCGCCATGGCCCGGATCGATCATCACCACGATCGCGCCCCCGGCGCCCAGTTCGGCGCGCGGCGGCGCGACGTCCGCCGGGTCGGGCAGGTCCCAGCCGGGCAGGTCCGGCACTGCCGCGACGGCGGCATCGAAGGTCTCGCGGTCCGCCCGCGCCATCTCTACCGTCAGCACCGCGCCGCCGGTATCGACCTGCAGCCCGGCCTCGGTCACCACCATCGGCTCGGCCAGGTCAAGCACCAGCCGCGACCAGCCCGGCTGGAACGGCCCGAACCGCACGCCGCCCACCCGGTCCGACCGGTCGAAGCCTTCCGCAGTCAGGCCGGTCCAGTCCACTTCCCGGAAATCGAGGATCACCTGGTCCGGCGCGCTCCGCATCCGCACGCGGAACGGCACGCCCTGCGACAGGTGCAGCGCCATGCGCGCACCGCCGCGCCGGTCCTCCAGCACCGACGCCCCGGCATCGACGCGGGCCAAGGCGGAAAAGTCCTGCGCCGCGGCGGCGCAGGCCACAAGGGCCAGCAATCCCGTGATGATCCACGTCGTCCAGCGCATCGCCCGACCCGGTTGTTCCTGCTCTGCCGCCACTATCGCGCGGCGGCCGCGCCGGGTGCAAGCGCCCTCAGCGATCGGCCATGAAGGCGGCAAGCCTGCGCAGCCCCTCCTCGATATCCTCGGTCGCGCCGGCATAGGAAAAGCGCACCGTGCGGTTGCCGCGCACCGGGTCGAAATCGAGCCCCGGCGTGATCGCCACGCCCGCCTTCTCCAGCACCTCGGCACAGAAGGCGAGCGAATCGTCGGTATGTTCGGACACGTCGGCATAAACGTAGAACGCCCCGTCCGGCGGCGCGATCTTGTCGAACCCCGCGCGCAGCAGGCCCTTCAGCATCAATTCCCGGTTTCTCGTGTAGACAGACAGGTTTGCCTGGCATTCCTCATGCGCTTCCAGCGCGCCAAGTGCGGCCACCTGCGCGGCATGCGGCGCGCAGATGAAGAGGTTCGCGGCAAGGTTCTCCACCCGCCGCACCATGTGGTCGGGCACCACCATCCAGCCCACGCGCCAGCCCGTCATGCTGAAGTATTTCGAGAAGGAGTTGATGACGATCACCTCGTCCGACACCTCCAGCGCGCTGACCGCGCGGGTTCCGTAATCCAGCCCATGATAGATCTCGTCGCTGATAAACGCCGCGCCCGCCTCCTGCGCCGCTTCGATCAGCGCCGCCAGCGCCGCGTGGTCCAGCATCGTGCCCGTGGGGTTGGCGGGCGAGGCGACCAGCAGCCCGTCCAGCGCATGCGCGGCAATGTCGTCCGCCACCGGTTGCAGGCGGTTTTCCGCCCGCGTCTCGATATCCACGGCCTCGATCCCCAGCGCGCGCAGGATCTGGCGGTAGGACGGGTAACCCGGCCGCCCGATCCCCACCCTTTCACCACTGTCGAACAGCGCGCTGAACGCAAGGACAAAGGCCCCCGACGCCCCCGCCGTGACCACGACGCGGGCGGGGTCGAGCGTGATTCCGTACCACTTGTCATAGAGTTGCGCGATGGCCGCGCGCAATTCCGGCAGCCCCGTCGCCTGCGTGTAGCCCAGCGGATCGCCGCCCAGCGCTTCGGCCAGCCGGGCGGTCGCTGCGGCGGGGGCGCCGGTGGCGGGCTGGCCCACCTCCATATGCACGATATGCCGCCCCGCGGCCTCTGCCGCGCGGGCCGCCGCCAGCACGTCCATCACGATGAAGGGATCGACCGCCCCGCGCCTTGAGTTCCGCATCTCTCCCCCCCTATGGTCGCGCGACAGGACGCCCCGCTCCGCGGGCGTCGCAAATGGAGCCGCCCTCGTCAATGCACCGCGCCCTCGTTCGCCTCGGCCTCGCGGCCTGTCTCGTGGCCGCCACCGCGTTCGCGGCACAGGCGCGCGGCCTGCTGCGCGACGCCGACATCGAATACGCGCTGAAACAGGTGGCGACGCCGGTGCTGCGCGCCGCCGGGCTCAGCCCCAGCTCGGTCCGCATCCTCGTGGTGAACGACAACACGCTCAACGCCTTCGTCGCCGACACCCAGCACATCTTCATCAATTACGGCCTGCTTCTGAAGCTTGACAGCGCGCCGGCCCTGCAGGCGGTCATCGCGCACGAGGCCGCGCATATCGCCAACGGCCACCTCACCCGCCGCGCGGGCAACCTGCGCACCGCGCGCACCGTCGCGGGCCTTGGCGCGGTGCTCGCCGCCGCCGCCGCCGTCAGCGGCTCGCCGCAGGCCGCCGCGGGCCTTGCACTCGGCACCGCCGGATCGGCCCGGCGCGTCTTCTTCGGCCATACCCGCGCCGAGGAGTCAAGCGCCGACCAGACCTCCATCCGCCTGCTGGTCCGGGCGGGCATCCCGGTTCAGGGCGCGCTCGACGTGATGGAAATCTTCGCGGGGCAGGAACTTCTGCGCCCCGGCCGTCAGGACCCCTATGCCCGCACCCACCCGCTGTCGCGCGACCGCCTGCGCGCGCTGCGCGCGCAGGCGCAGGCCTTCGAGGATCGCGGCAAGCCGAACCCGGCCGGCGAATACTGGTTCCAGCGCGCCAAGGGCAAACTCAGCGCCTTCACCCGCGCGCCCGGCTGGACGTTCCGCCGGTCCAAGGAAAGCCCCTCCGCCGATATCCGCCACATGCGCGAAGCCATCGCCTATCACCGCCAGTCGAACCTGAAAAAGGCCACCGCCTCGATCGACAAGGCGCTGGCGCTGCGCAAGAACGACCCGTTTCTCCTTGAACTCAAGGGACAAATCCAGCTTGAAAGCCGCCAATACGCCGCCGCCGTGGCGACCTACAAACGCGCCTCCGCGCTCGCACCGGGCGAGGCGCTGATCCTCGGCGGCTATGGCCGCGCCCTCTTGGCGGCCAAGCAATACCGCGCCGCGCTGCCGATTCTCGAACGCGCCCGCGCCGCCGATTTCCGCGATGCCCGCATCCTGCGTGACCTGTCGGTGGCCTATGCGCGGTCGGGCCAGAACGGCATGGCCTCGCTCGTGACCGCCGAACGCTATGCCCTGCAGGGCCGCCTGAAGGATGCCGAGTTGCACGCCAAGCGCGCGGTCGACCTGCTGCCCCCCGGATCGGGCCCCGCCCGCCGGGCGCAGGACGTGCTCAGCGCCGCGAAACGCGCCAAGCGCCGGTAAGCCAAGCGGCGCGCGCCAAAACTCCCAGGACCTTTCCAGGCCCCGTCACTCCGCCGCCTGCACCTCCGCTTCGGCGGCGTCGATCTCGGCGGCCTTCTTCTCGACCTCCTCGACGATGTGGTCGATCATCTGCTCGTTCGACATCTTGTGGCTGGCCTTGCCCGCAAGGTAGACCATGCCGCTGCCCGCGCCACCGCCGGTAAAGCCCACATCGGTCATCAGCGCCTCGCCGGGTCCGTTCACCACGCAGCCGATGATCGACAGCGACATCGGCGTCTTGATGTGTTCCAGCCGCTTTTCCAGCGTCTCGACCGTCTTGATCACATCGAACCCCTGCCGCGCGCAGGACGGGCAGGAGATGATGTTTACGCCCCTATGCCGCAGGCCCAGCGACTTGAGGATCTCGTATCCGACCTTCACCTCTTCCACCGGGTCGGCGGACAGCGACACGCGGATCGTGTCGCCGATCCCCATCCACAAGAGGTTGCCAAGCCCGATGGCCGACTTGATCGTGCCGCTGACCAGCCCGCCCGCCTCGGTAATACCCAGATGGATGGGCGCGTCCGTCGCCTCGGCCAGCTGCTGGTAGGCGGCGGCGGCCATGAACACGTCCGACGCCTTGCAGCTGATCTTGAACTCGTGGAAATCGTTGTCCTGCAACACCTTGATATGGTCGAGGCCGCTTTCGACCATCGCATCCGGGCACGGCTCGCCGTACTTTTCCAGCAGGTGCTTCTCCAGCGACCCGGCATTGACCCCGATCCGCATCGAACAGCCGTGATCGCGCGCCGCCTTGATGACTTCGCGCACGCGCGTCTCGTCACCGATATTGCCGGGGTTGATGCGCAGGCAGGCCGCGCCCGCCTCTGCCGCTTCGATCCCGCGCTTGTAGTGGAAATGGATGTCCGCGACGATCGGCACCGGGCTTTCCGCCACGATCTCCTTCAGCGCCTTCGACGACGCCTGGTCAGGCACCGACACGCGCACGATATCTGCGCCGGCCTCTGCCGCCGCCTGAACCTGCGCGATGGTGCCGGGAATATCGGTGGTGACCGTGTTGGTCATCGTCTGCACGCTGATCGGCGCATCGCCCCCCACGGGCACGTTGCCCACCATGATCTGGCGCGACGAGCGGCGATAGATGTTGCGCCACGGGCGAACGTGGTTCAGCGACATGGATGGGGCTCCCACAGCGTGATGTCAGGGATACTGTAAACTCAACTGGACAGGTTTCAATCCCCTGCCCCCGCGGTCAGTTGTCCAGCGGCAAGGGCCGCGCGAGTTCCGCGACGACCTTCTGCACGTCTTCCGACAGGCGCGTCGGATCAACCGGGTCATAGGCGCTGGCCAGCGCCGTGGCCGTCAATTGCTGGTTGTCGCGCACTGCGCCCCGGTCCCCGTAAGGCCCAAGCGTCTCACCACCGACGTTGAAGTAGACGGCACCGGCATTGCCCGTGCGGATCACCGGCGGGTTCTCGGTCTGCGGCACGGTATAGGTATCGCCCGCCTGCAGCACCGCCTCGAACAACCGCGCACCGGCAGCATCCTTGATCAGCACCCACGTCTCGGCAGAGGCCAGAACCGTCACCACCGGTTGCCCGTCTTCATAGACGCGCGGACGACCCGGCAAAGCGGGCGTCGCGATCTGCACCGGCGCACCGCCGGTCGCGGCGGCGGGCCGCTGGTTCACGTCCAGTTCCGCAACCAGCGTCTTCAGGTCCTCATCCGCCGGGATGTCAGCCAGCGCGAACCGCTCCAACACGGCCTCCCGCGTCAAATCGATCCCGCCCAGCGACTGGCCTTGCGGCCCCGTGGGGCCATAGACCTGCCCGTCCACCATCAGGTAGACCGCCCCAGCCCGGCCCACGACCAGCGACGCGGTGTCCTCCGACAGCGGATAGGTGTCGCCCGCGTTCATCGTGCCCTCGAACAGCACGCCATCCGCGCCCTCGATCTGCATCCACGACGGACGCGCCGCCATGACCGTCACGCCCTTGTGGCGCGAGATCGGCAGCGCATCGGCAGGCGCCGTCGCGATGCGCGGCGCGCTGTCCTCGACCGGCGAGACGAAGCTGCCCGTCCGCCGCGGATCAAGGGTCGAGATCGGCGCATCCCGCGCGATCAGCACCGGCACGTCCAGCGCCTGCGGGCGGTACAACCGGTCCAGCGCCTGCGTCGGCGCGTCCAGCTGCGCGACCTGCTCGGTCTCCACCCGGTTGGTGGCAGCGGTCAGGGGATCAAGGTCGGACACCGCGATCGGCGTCTGCTCGACCGGGGACAACTGCACTTTCTGCACTTCCTGCAATACCGTCCAGCCGCCATAGCCGATGCCGCCCAACAGCAGCGCCAGGACCAGCACCGACCCTACCGCGCCCGGCTCGATCCGGGTCAGCATGGTGTCGGTCGGCGGTACGAAGGCGGTGCGCGGATCGACCAGCGGATCGGACTTCACCGCTGCCGCGCTCATATGCGCCTCCACATCGTCGCGCTTGCGCGAGGACGCCTCCGACGACATGCCATGCGCCGTGGCAAATCCGCTTTCGTCGCAGAAGGCCTGGAAGACAAGATCGGGGTCCATGCCGAGGTAGCGCGCATAGGACCGCACGTAGCCCGCGATGAAACCGGGCGTCTCGAACACCGAGGGATCGCAATTCTCGATCGCGGCGATATAGGCCGCCTTGATCCGCAATTCCCGCTGAACATCAAGAAGGGACTTGCCGAGCGTCGCCCGCTCGCCGCGCATCAGGTCACCCAGACGCGTCTCGTAGTCGTCAAAGCTCTTCGGCTCTGCCGTCTCGATCTCCGTGTTCTGACGCCCCTTGCGTCCGATCATCGGAAGCCTGTCCTTCCCGTGAATCGCGCACAGGCGCGATTCGTCCCCAGTCCGTTTGGGGGGTTGCTTAGCACATTGGCGCTAACAGAACAGGGAAAACCCCCCGTCACGCACTCATTTCGGCGCGATTCAGCGCACAATGCGCCCAAAGTTCGTCCAATGCTTTCACCAACTTGTCCATTTCATCCGGGCCGTGAACCGGGCTCGGCGTGAAGCGCAGACGCTCGGTCCCGCGCGGAACGGTGGGGAAGTTGATCGGCTGCACGTAGATGCCGAAATCGGCCAGCAACTGGTCCGACAGCTGCTTTGTATGCACAGGGTTACCCACAATCACGGGCACGATATGGCTGCCGTGATCGATCAGCGGCAGGCCCAGCGCCTTCAGCCGCGTCTTGAGGATCTTCGCCTGCGTCTGGTGCGCCTCGCGCAGCGTGTTGTCCTGCTTGAGGTGCCGCACGCTCGCCACCGCGCCCGCCGCCACCGCCGGCGGCAGCGAGGTGGTGAAGATGAAACCCGGCGCGTAGGACCGCACCGCGTCGACCATCTTGGCGCTCGCCGCGATATAGCCGCCCATCACGCCATAGGCCTTGGCCAGCGTGCCGTTCACGATGTCGATACGGTGGCCCAGCCGGTCGCGCGCCGCGACGCCCGCGCCGCGCGGCCCGTACATGCCCACCGCGTGCACCTCGTCGATATAGGTCAGCGCGCCGAATTCCTCGGCCAGGTCGCAGATCTCGGCGATGGGGCCGAAATCGCCATCCATCGAGTAGACCGACTCAAACGCGATCAGCTTGGGCGCGGCCGGGTCGTCGGCCTCCAGCAATTCGCGCAGATGCGCCACGTCGTTGTGGCGGAAGATGCGCTTGGCCCCGCCATTGCGCCGCACACCCTCGATCATCGAGGCATGGTTCAGCGCGTCGGAATAGATGATGAGGCCGGGAAAGAGCTTGGGCAGCGTGCTCAGCGTGGCATCATTGGCGATGTAGGCCGAGGTGAACAGCAGCGCCGCCTCTTTGCCGTGCAGGTCGGCCAGTTCGGCCTCCAGCGCGTTGTGATAGACCGTCGTGCCCGAGATGTTGCGCGTGCCGCCCGATCCCGCGCCGGTGGCGTCCAGCGCCTCGTGCATCGCCTCCAGCACCGCCGGGTGCTGGCCCATGCCAAGATAGTCGTTGCCGCACCAGACCGTGATCGGGCGTTCCGTCCCGTCCGCATCCCGCCAGACCGCGTGCGGATAGGCGCCCTGCCGCCGTTCGATATCGATGAAGGTGCGATAGCGTCCTTCTTCATGCAGACGGGTCAGGGCGGTGTCGAGGGCGGCAAGATAATCCAACGGGCTTCTCCGGGCAGATATCGGGGCGAGCAGCGGCGTCATACACGCAATCTTCACCCGCTGCACCCCAGATAGGAACACAAACACGCCGCGTCAGTGGTCAAATTGCCGCGACCGGCGCCGGGATTGAGCCATGATGGCCTCTGCGATAGCCTATGGGAAACACGACGACCCGAGCAGACGATGACCGCCCAGACCATGACCTTCACCATGACCGACGCGGTGCATGACCTGCTCGCCTCGCGGTACATCCACCAGAAACGCACCGGAATGCGCAAACCGCGCCCGCTGTCGCATTACGTCAAGCGCATCAAGCCGGGCCGCAAGGTCGCGATCCTGAGTGACGCGGTGGTCGAGCCGTTCACGACCTTCGCCGTGGGCTATCATCTGCCTGAAATGGGCGCGTTCACCGAACTGGCCTCTCCCTTCCCCGCCAAGTCCCGCTTTGGCCGCTATTGCAGCGTGGGGGAGAACATCTCCTTCATGGGCTACCGCCACCCGATCGAGGCGGCGTCGTCCTCCTCGCTCTTCTTCAACAGCAACCGCGAATTCTTCACCGCCTACCAGGATGCGCGGGAGGCCGAGACCGGCACGCGCCCGACCTTCCGCGAGCCCGTGCCCTCGCCGCAGCCGCAGCGCGGCATGCTGATCGTGGGCCACGACGTCTGGATCGGCGACAATGCCGTTTTGCGCGGCGGTATCACCATCGGGGACGGCGCGGTGGTGGCGGGCGGCGCGGTCGTGACCCGCGATGTGCCGCCCTATGCCGTCGTCGCGGGCAACCCCGCGCGGGTGGTCAAGCACCGCTTCCCCGAGGAGGTGCAGCAGGGCCTGCAGGAATGCCGCTGGTGGGAGATCGAGCTCGAGGCCCTGTTCGACCTGCCCATGCACGACCCCGTGGCCCTGCCCGACGCCATCGCCCGCGCCGGCCAATTGCCCCGCTTCACCCCCGACCGCACCCCCCTGATCAAGGCGATCCGGGCGTTGAAGTAAGCACCACGTCTGCAGACGGGCCGCGGCGCGTCGATCCACCCGCCCCGCTAAATTCCTTTATCCCCGCAACCCCGCACTCCGCCCACGCTGCGCACCAAGCCCAGCCAAATCGACGTGCCGGGGGGCGGCCCGTCGATGCGCGGCGGCCCGCGGCCTCGATTCCGCGCCAGACACAAAGCGGCAACGTCCCAGACGGGCCGCGGCGCGTCGACCCAACCGACCCGCTACATACCTTTATCTCCGAAACCCCGCTCTCCGCCCCAGCGAAGCACCCAGCCCCACCAAATCGACGTGCCGTGCGGGCGGCCCGTCGATGCGCGGCGGCCTGCGGCCTTGATTCCGCGCATGGCTCAAAGCGGCATCATTGGCGAAGAGAAACACAGGTGCAGATGCTTCCCAACACCCCTTCACCCCACCGAAAGCTCAGTAAACATACCCGAACCGCGCCTCCAGATCGGGATCAAGCTGCGACAGCATGAACTCCGCATCCGCATCGCCGATCTCCTCGGGCGTCTCCCGGTGATTGCGCACGGACTGGTTCCACTTGTTGCCCAGCCGCCGCGTCACCTGCTTGAAATGCGGCACCTTGCGGGTCACGTCGAACGCCTCGCACAGCTGGTGCAGGTAATCCTCGCCCAGCACGTGGAACACCTCCAGCTGCACGAACACGAACGAACAGCCCCGGTTGGCGATCCCCTCAAGCGCCCGCAGCTTGGCGGTGCGCAGCCGGAAAAGGTTCTCGAACGGCAGGCCGGTGATCGGGTGGCGATCATATTGCAGCGTCGCGCCCTGCCCGTGCAACTCGTCACTCAGCATCTCGAAATCCGGCGGGCGATCCACGACCGACCGCCACTCCGCCCGCAGGAACTCGGAAAAGCCCAGCGCCTGCACCTCGGGCGCGACATGCCACGGGCGCTTGTGCATCGACAGTGCCCACGCCGCGGCGTTGCGCACCACGCAGACAACCAGCAGGTCGTCAGGGATACAGACCATGTGCGGAAACCCGTGCTTCCAACCCAGCCCCTCCACCCGCATCAGGCGCAGGTTCTTCTCCATCGTCTTGCGCACCACGTTGGTGCCCGACCCGCGCTCCCCCAGCACCTGGAACTGGGTGATGGGCACGTCGGTCGCGCGATGCAGGCTGAGGCCGGTTTGTGACAGATCGATCATCGGCTGCTCTTTTGCCTCATTCATGATTCACAAACGCCCCCCTGTCTACTAATGTCGCGCCCGAGGCCCGCCAAGAGGCCCCGTCACGAGGTCGCGCATGCAATCCACCGCAGCCGCAATCACCATGGTGCGCGACGACGCGTTCTTCCTGAAGGCATGGCTCCGCCATTACGGCACCATGCTGGGACGCGAGAATTGCTATATCGTGAACCACGGTCGGGGGGAGGAGATCGCGCGCCTCGCCAAAGGCTGCAACATTATCGGCATCCCCGGCGACCCGCACAAGAATTTCGACATGAAACGCTGGCGTCTCCTGAACGGGATCGTGTCGGGCCTGCGCAGCTATTACGACCACGTCATCGTGGGCGACGTGGACGAACTGGTAGTGATCGACCCCGCCGCCGGGATGTCCCTGCTGGACTTCCTGCGCGACGCTCCGATCCGACGGGTGCTGACGCCTGTCGGGCTCGAAGTCATCCACCGCATCGATCTTGAACCCGACCCCATCACCGACACGATCCTCGGCCCCCGCCGCCACGTCCGCCTCGCCCCGCATTATTCCAAACCCTGCGTCGTGTCGCTCGGCACCAAGATCGCGCGCGGCGGGCATTTCACGCAGGCCTCGAAACTCTTCACGCCCGACCCGCTCTACCTCTTCCACCTGAAATTCTGCGACTTCCCGAACTACGTCGAGACGATGAACCAGCGCAACGCCGTCACGACCGAGATCGGAGGCACGGTCAAGGAAGTCGCCATCGGCCGCCACTGGTTCGCCGAGGCGCGGGGCGAGGACCGCGCCGTGTTCGACGCTTTCGCGGACCTCAAGATGCAGGACGGGTTCGACCTTGGCTGGCTGCGCGACGCGATGCACGCCACCTTCCGCCCCCGTGGCGACACTGGCTTCTTCCAGTTCGACCGCCCCGATTACGACCTGCAATACTTCCTGCCGGAGCGGTTTTCAGGCCTCTTCTGAGTCACTTGCACCGCGTTCTTCAAGGAACGCCGCAAGTGCGGCCGCCGTCACCTCGGGTGCCGTATCGGGAAAGAAATGCCCGCCCGGAATGCCCTGTGCCTCCATGTAGGTGCACTTGGGCGCCCATGTTTCGGCCACGTCATAAAAACGCGCCATAACCCCCTGTTCTCCATAGAGGATCAGCGCCGGGCACCGGATGCGCGCGCCGAGGTCGGCGCAGTCATCCTCGAAATCCCGCGTCACGCCCGCGCGGTAATCGTCGCACATGCCGCGAATGCGCTCGGGCTGGCGCCACGCCGCGCGATAGGCGTCCAGCTGCGCCGGGTCGAACGCCGACAGCCCGTCACCACCCCAGCCGCCAAGGCAGGATTCGAAATAGGCATCCGGGTCGGCGGCGATCATCGTGTCCGGGAACGGCTCGGGCTGGGCAAGGAAAAACCAGTGGTAATAAGCGGTTGCCACGTCATGTTGAAGCTCTGACAAAAGCGTGTGCGTCGGCACGATGTCCATCAGCGCCACCCGGTCCACCCGGTCCGGCGCATCTAGGCACAGCCGGTGCGCCACGCGCCCGCCCCGGTCGTGCCCCACCAGTGCGAACCGCTCCACGCCCAAATGATCCAGCAAGCCCAGCACCGCCTGACCCATGGCGCGGAAACTCGCACCCTCCAGCCCCGGCGTATCGCTGTCGCCATATCCCGGCAGGTCGGGGCAGATCACGCGATGGGTGAGCGCCAGAATCGGCGCGATATGCGCCCACATCGCGTGGGTCTGCGGAAACCCGTGCAGCAACACCAGGGGCGGCCCCTCGCCGCCTGCGGCATAGGCCAGCCCGCCCTGCCGCCCGGTGTCGAAGCCCGCGATCACGTCAGCGCATCAAGGATCCGCGCCCAGCTGCGGATGCCCTTGTGGAAACACTCAAGGTCGTATTTCTCGTTCGGGGAATGGAGCTGGTCGTCGTCCCGCCCGAACCCGATCAGCATCGCATCCGTTCCGGTGATCGACTTGAAATAACCCGCGATCGGGATCGACCCGCCACAGCCCACGAAGGCCGCCGCGTTCGGCCATTCGTCCGACAAGGCACCGCGTGCGGCCTCGAACGCCGGATGCTCCGTCGACATGGCGGACGCCGGAGAAGCCCCCATCCCGTCCACGAAATCCACCGTGCAATCCTCGGGCACCCGGTCACGCACGAACTGGCGGAACGCGGTGCTGATCTTGTGCGGATCCTGGTCACCCACCAGCCGGAAACTGATCTTGGCATGGGCCTTGGACGGCAGCACCGTCTTGAACCCCTCGCCGGTATATCCCGACCACATGCCGTTCACTTCCGCCGTCGGTCGGGACCAGATCATCTCCAGCCCCGAACGCCCCTCTTCGCCCGCCGGATGCTTCAGCCCCACCTCGCCAAGGAACTTGCCCGCGTCGAAATTCAGCGCCTCCCACTGCGCCGCGATGGCGGGCGGGAGTTCCGGCACGTCGTCGTAGAAACCGGGCACCGTGACCGCGCCCTTTTCGTCATGCAGCGCCGCCAGCACGTCCGTCAGCACATGCGCGGGGTTGCGGGCGATGCCGCCGAACATGCCGGAATGCAGGTCCTTCGACGGGCCGGTGATCGTGACCTCCTCCTGCAACATGCCGCGCAGCATCGTCACGATGGCGGGCGTGTCATGGCCGAAAAGGCCCGTGTCGCAGATCAGCGCGATGTCCGAGGTCAGCTCCTCGCGGTTCTCCTTCATGAACGGCACCAGCGACGGCGAGCCCGATTCCTCCTCCCCCTCGAAGAAAAAGGTGATGCGGCACGGCAGGCTGCCATGCACCGCCTTCCACGCGCGGCAGGCCTCGACGAATGTCATCAACTGGCCCTTGTCGTCCGACGTGCCGCGCCCGCGCAGCACCCGGCCCTTGGGCGTGTCCTGCAATTCCGGCTCGAAGGGCGGCGTGTCCCACAGTTCAAGCGGATCAACGGGTTGCACGTCGTAATGGCCGTAAAACAGAAGGTGCGGCCCCTCGCCCTCGACATGGCCCACGACCATCGGGTGCCCCGGCGTGGCGCGCTTTTCCGCCCTGACGCCCAGCCCGCGCAGATCCTCCACCAGCCAGTCGGCGGCGCGGTCGCATTCGGCGGCATAGGCCGGGTCGGTCGATATCGACGGGATGCGCAGCAGCGCCATCAGGCGGTCGACGGCGGCATCGAGATCACTGTCGATCCGGTCCAGAACTTCGGTGAGGGACATGGGCACTCCTTGCGTCTTTCACGCTACCCTAGACCGCCCCCGGCCCAAGGGAAACCGCGCCTATTTCAGCCAGCGCACGGCCACCGGCGCACCAAGGATCACGACGAAGATGCGCAACACGTGATGCGCCACGACAAAGGCCGTGTCCGCCCCCACGATCAGCGCCAGCACCACCAGTTCCGCCTGTCCTCCCGGCGCGAAGGCCAGCACCGCCTCCATCCCCGGCGCGAGGCCGGTGGTATAGACCAGTTCGACCACGGCCAGCGTCAGCACCACCAGCAGCGCGCAAAAGCCCAGCCCCGCCACAAGGTCGCGCCGCACCTCGGCCCAGGTGATGCCCGCGTATTTCGCGCCCACCGTCATCCCGATAAAGAACTGCGCGGCCCAGATCGCCTCCACCGGCGGGCGGTGCTGGATCACGCCGGTAATGGTCAGCGCCGCCGTCAGGATCAGCGGCCCGAGGATCGACGCCCCGAACATCCCCAGCGCCTGCGCCCCCTTCCAGCCCGCGATGGCGGCAAACGCCATGATCGCCATCTCCGACCACGGCAGCGTGGCCGCCGGAGCACCCGGCGGCCGGTCGAGAGAGGCGCCCCACACCCATGACAGCAGGAAGGGCAGCGCCACGACAATCACTGCCACCCGCGTCGCGTGGATCAGCGACAGCGTGCGCACGTTGGCGCCCGCCTCCTCGCCAAAGACCAGCATGTCCTGCAACCCGCCCGGCATCGCCGCGTAATAGGCGGTGACCGGGTCATAGCCGCAGACGCGCCGGAAGAACGGCACCCCCAGCAGCCCGATCGCCAAGACCATCACCGGCACCATCGCCAGCGTCGGCCACATCGCCGGGATCGTGCCAAGGATCGCGGGCGTCAGCGTCGCGCCCACCGCCACGCCCAGGATGGTGCGCATCGCGTCGTTCAGGGGCTTCACCCCCTTCATCGGCACGCCCAGAAACGCCGCGCCCAGGCAGGCAAAGATCGGCCCAAGAAGCCACGGCAACGGCAGCGAGGCGGCATGGAACGCCGCCACACCGAGCCCGGCCACCAGCAGCAGGGAAAGGCGCGGGATCACCCGGCCTCTCCCAAGGCGCGCAGCCGGTGCCGCAACGAGGTCTGCAGATGCGCCGCCGCCGCCTGCCCCGCCGCCTCCTGATCGCCGTCGCGAAGCGCGGCGATGATGGCGGCATGCTCGGCCACCACCTCGTCCACCCTCGGCCCCTCGGCAAAGGTGGTCGGCCCCAACAGGATCAGCGCGTTGTTGAGCGCCGCCGCCGATTGCACGAGGAACCGGTTCCGCGCGGCGTGATACAGGCCCCGGTGGAAGGACTGGTTGATCGCCGCCGCCCGCGCGGGCTGCGAGCGCTCGGCCGCGATGTCGCCGTTCAGCGCCTCCAGCGTGTCGAACTCGGCCGCCGTGCCATGCTTGGCCGCCATCTCGGCCGCCGTGCGCTCCAGCACCAGCCGCATCTCGTAAAGCTCCACGACCTCCGCATGGGTCAGCTGCCGCACCACCGCGCCCAGGCGCGGGCGGTGGGTGACCAGCCCCTCCGCCTCCATCCTCCGCAAGGCCTCCCGCACCGGCGTGCGCGACAGCGACAGGCGCTGCGCCACGTCCTCCTCGCGCAGCCGGTCACCGGGGGCAAAGACGCCCGCCCGCAACGCCTCGATCAGTGCGGCATGGGCGGCCTGCCCGCTCGACATCTCGGACCGTGCCATCGCGGCCTCCTTGTATCCGATTGGATACATAAACGCATACGCCCCCCGCCCGCCCCTGTCAAAGCCCCGCTTGTCGCCCTGCGCAGGCCGCGACATACTGCGGCCACCGCACGGGGGGATCACATGAAACTGGGCCTGATCGGCGACGACTTCACCGGGTCGAGCGACCTTGCCAACACGCTCGCCAAGGAAGGCATGCGCGTGGTGCAATATACCGGCGTGCCCGAACACGATGCCGACCCATCGGTCGAGGCCGGCGTCGTCGCGCTCAAATCCCGGTCCATCCCGGTGGCCGACGCCGTGGCGCAGTCGCTGGCCGCGCTCGACTGGCTGCGCGCGCAGGGCTGCACGCAATTCTTCTTCAAATACTGCTCCACCTTCGATTCCACGCCTGAGGGCAATATCGGCCCCGTCGCCGATGCGCTCGCCGATGCGCTGGGGGCCCGGCAGGTGATCGTCTGCCCCGCCTTCCCCGGCACCGGGCGGTCGGTCTACCAGGGGCACCTGTTCGTGAATGACCGGCTTCTGAACGAGTCGGGCATGCAGAACCACCCCCTGACCCCAATGACCGATCCCGACATCCGCCGCTGGCTCGCGCCGCAGACCACCGGCACCGTCGGCCACGTCGCCACGCAAGACGTCTTTGCCGGGCCGGAGGCGATCCGCGCGGCGCTGGCGCGCGAGGATGCGGCCGGGCACCGCCTGATCGTCGTGGACGCGATCCGCGATGCCGACCTGCGCGACATCGGCACCGCCGCGCGGGATTTGCCGCTGGTCACCGGTGGCTCTGGCGTGGCGCTTGGCCTGCCCGCGAATTTCGGCTGCATCCCCGGCACGCCCGACTGGCAGGGACAGGCAGGCCCCGCGATCTGCCTGTCGGGCTCCTGCTCCATCGCCACCCGCGCGCAGGTGGCCGAACACCGCGCCCGCAACCCCGCCCGCGAACTGGGCGCCGAAGAGGTGATAGAAGGCAGGCTCGACCCGGACGAGGTCGCCCGCTGGCTGCTCGCACAGGACGGCCTGCCGCTCGCCTATTCCTCCGCCGACCCCGACATCGTGGCAGAGGTGCAGGCACGCTATGGCCGCGACCGCGCCGGCCACGCGTTCGAGGAATTCTTCGCCGCCACCGCCCGCGCCGCCGTGGCACAGGGCGCAACCCGCGTCATCACCGCAGGCGGCGAAACGTCCGGCGCCGTCGTCGAAGGCCTCGGCCTTGGCGAATTGCGCATCGGTCCCGAAATCGATCCGGGCGTTCCCGCGCTGCGCGCCCGCGATGATCTGGTCCTCGCGCTCAAATCCGGCAACTTCGGCGCACCCGACTTCTTTGACAAGGCCAACCGGCTGCTGGCAGGCGCATGACCGAAACGAAACTCCGCGAAGATATCTGCACGCTGGCCGCCTCGCTGTTCGATCGAGGCCTGACCCACGGATCGACCGGCAACATCTCGGCCCGGACCGAAGATGGAGGCTTGCTCGTGTCGCCCACCGGGTCGAGTTTTGGCCGGCTCGACCCCGCCCGCCTGTCGCGGTTCGACGCGTTGGGCCACCACATCGCGGGCGACGCGCCGACCAAGGAGATGCCGCTCCACTCCGCCTTCTACGACACCCGCTCGCAGGCTGGCGCGGTGGTGCACCTGCACTCCTGTCACTCGGTCGCGTTGTCGATGCTTCCGGACGCGGATGAAGACACCTTCATCCCGCCCCTGACGCCCTATGCCGTGATGCAGCTTGGCCGGGTCAGGCTGCTGCCCGTCTTCGTCCCCGGTGATCCGGCGATGGGCGACGCGGTGCGCGGTCTGGCGAGCAGGCACGCGGCGGTCATGCTGTCCCATCACGGGCCGGTCGTGTCTGGCAAGACGGCGCAGGCCGCCTGCAACGCCATCGAGGAACTGGAAGCCACCGCCAAGCTCGCCCTGATGCTGCGCGGGATGGACTTCAAGGCCCTTGATCCATCGATGATCGACGCGGTCGTCACCAAGTTCGACATCGACTGGGACTGACGCCCCAGCGCGGAATCAAGGCCGAAGGCCGCCGCGCAATCGCCGGGCCGCCCCCACGGCACGGCGATTTGGCAACCGAACGCGCACCGCATGAACAGCGTCAGAGCTTGGCAACCATAAACCGCGCAGCCCTATCCTCGGATCGCCGCACCGCGGCCCGACTCAGCGCGGCTCGGCACCCGTGAACAGACCGCGCGCCACCCGTTGCGCCATTCAGGCCAAAATGCTCATTCCGCGGGGGTCTTCTGTACAGATTGCACAAACTTCGCGAGGTCGCGGGCGATGGCAAAGGCGCCCTTGATCTTGTCGCTGTCCTTTTTCCAGTCCCTGCGCACGACGATCTTGTTGTCCTTAACCTTTGCCAATCCGCGCTGGTCCTGGATGAATTGCACCAGCCCTTCGGGGGAGGCGAACTTGTCGTTGTGGAACTGGATCGTCGCGCCCTTCGGTCCCGCATCCAGCTTGGAGATGCCTGCCTTCTTGCATTCCGCCTTGATGCGAACAACCAGCAGCAAGGTATTGACCTCTTTGGGCAATTTTCCGAACCGGTCGATCAGCTCGGCGGCAAACCCTTCCAGTTCGACCTTGGTCTGCAACCCGCTCAGACGGCGATACAGACCCAGCCGCACGTCGAGGTCCGGCACGTAATCCTCGGGGATCAGCACCGGCACGCCGAGGTTGATCTGCGGCGCCCACTGGTCATCCGCATCGCTCAACCCACTGATTTCACCGGCTTTAATCTTGGCAATCGCCTCTTCCAGCATCGACTGGTACAACTCGTACCCCACGTCCCGCATCTGGCCTGACTGCTCTTCACCCAGCAGGTTGCCCGCACCCCGAATGTCGAGGTCCTGGCTCGCCAGCGTGAAGCCCGCGCCGAGACTGTCGAGGGAGCCCAGAACCCGCAGACGCTTCTCCGCCGTGGGCGTCAGCCGCATCCGGGGCTTGGTGGTCAGGTAGGCGTAAGCCCTTGTTTTCGCGCGTCCCACCCGGCCCCGGATCTGGTACAACTGCGCCAGTCCGAACATGTCGGCGCGGTGGATGACCATCGTGTTCGCCGTGGGAATATCAAGGCCCGACTCGACGATCGTTGTCGCCACCAGCACGTCGTACTTGCCGTCGTAAAAGGCGTTCATCCGGTCGTCGAGCTCCCCCGCCGCCATCTGCCCATGCGCCACGACGTAACTCACCTCGGGCACCTGGTCGCGCAGGAACTCCTCCACCTCCGGCAGGTCCTTGATCCGCGGCACGACGAAGAACGACTGCCCGCCGCGATAGTGCTCGCGCAGCAGGGCCTCGCGGATGGTGATGGCGTCGAATTCGGACACGTAGGTGCGGATCGCCAGCCGGTCGACCGGCGGAGTGCCGATTATCGAAAGATCCCGGACACCTGAGAGCGAAAGTTGAAGCGTCCGGGGGATCGGCGTCGCGGTCAGGGTCAGCACGTGGATGTCGCTGCGCAACTGCTTCAGGCGCTCCTTGTGCTGCACGCCGAACCGCTGTTCCTCGTCGATGATCAGCAGGCCGAGGTTCTGGAACTTGACCGACTTGGCCAGAACCGCGTGGGTGCCGACCACGATATCGCAGGTTCCGCGCGCCAGCGCCTCGCGCGTGGCCTGTGCATCCTTTGCACCAACAAACCGCGACAAGGGCCTGACTTCGATGGGAAAACCGCGAAAGCGCTCGGCAAAGCTCTTGTAATGCTGACGCGCCAGCAGCGTGGTCGGCGCGATCACCGCGACCTGCACGCCGGACATCGCAGCGATGAAGGCCGCGCGCATCGCGATCTCGGTCTTGCCGAAGCCCACGTCGCCGCAGACCAGCCGGTCCATCGGGGTGCCGGCGGTCAGGTCCGTCACCACGTCCTCGATCGCGCGCAGCTGGTCGTCGGTCTCCTGGTATGGGAAGCGGGCGGCGAAGGCGTCCCACATGCCCGGCGGCGGCTCGAGGATCGGCGCACGCCGCAGCGCGCGTTCGGCGGCCACCCGGATCAGCCGGTCCGCCATCTCGCGGATGCGTTCCTTCAGCCGTGCCTTCTTGGCCTGCCACGCCCCGCCGCCCAGCTTGTCCAGCAGGCCTTCCTCGTGGCCGTATTTCGACAGCAGTTCTATATTCTCGACCGGCAGGTAAAGCCTTGCGCCCTCGGCATATTCCAGCAGCAGGCATTCATGCGCCGCACCCGCCGCCGTGATGACCTCCAGCCCCTGGAACCGCCCGATCCCGTGATCGACGTGTACAACCAAGTCACCGGGAGAGAGCGAACCGACCTCGGACAGGAAATTCTCGGCCCGCCGCCGTTTGCCCGGTTTGCGGATCAGCCGGTCGCCCAGCACGTCCTGTTCCGAGATCACGGTAAGACCGGGCGCGGTGAACCCGTGTTCCAGCGCCCAGACGGCCAAATGCAGGCCGGTCTTGCCGACGCGGGTGAAGTCGGTGACGGGGATGGTCTCGGCCAGCCCCTCGTCCTCGATCAGGCCCGAAAGACGCTCGCGCGCGCCCTCGGAATAGGACGCGATGACGACGGGGCCGTCTTCGAGTTTCGCGCGAACATGATCGGCCAGAACACCGAAAAGGCTGATGTTTTCCTGCTGGCGATCCGGCGCGAAATTGCGCCCGATCCGGCCGCCCGCATCCACCACGCCGGGGCCAGAAGCTTGCGGCAAGGGATGGAACTGCACCACCCGGCGCCCCTCCATCGCCGTGGTCCAGCCCGCGTCGTCAAGGTACAGCCCGCCGGGTGCGGCAGGTTTGTAGACGCTGTCGAACCCGCTGCGCTGTTCCAGCGCGTGGCGGCGCGTTTCGTACTGGTCGACGATCATCTCCCACCGGGCGAGCCGCGCGGGCTCCAGCTGGTCATCCAGCGTCACGCCCGCATCGGGCAGGTAGTCGAACAGCGTCTCAAGCCGCTCGTGAAACAGCGGCAGCCAGTGCTCCATCCCCTGGTGTTTGCGGCCCGCGCTGACCGCTTCGTAAAGCGGATCGTCGGTGCCCGCTGCGCCGAACTCGATCCGGTAATTCTGGCGGAAACGCGTGATCGCGGCCTCGTCGAGGATCACCTCGGACACCGGCGCAAGCTCCACCACGTCCAGCTTCTCGATGGTGCGCTGGGTGGCCGGGTCGAACCGCCGCGCGCCGTCCAGCACGTCACCGAACAGGTCGAGGCGTACGGGTCCCGTCTCGCCCGGCGGGAAGATGTCGATGATACCGCCCCGCACGGCATAGTCGCCCGGTTCGGTCACGGTCGGCGCCTGCACGAACCCCATCCGCACGAGGAAGGCACGCAGCGCGGGTTCGTCGATGCGGGATCCGACGCGGGCGCTGAAGGCGGCATCGCGCAGAAGCTCGCGCGCGGGAACCTTCTGCGTGGCGGCGTTGAGCGTGGTCAGAAGGACGAACCGCCCCGGCATCCCGTGCACCAGCGCCGCCAGCGTCGCCATGCGCGTGGCGGACACATGCGCGTTCGGAGAGACGCGGTCGTAAGGAAGGCAATCCCAGCCGGGGAAGGTCATGACCGGCATGTCGGGCGCGAAGAAGCGCAGCGCCTCGGCCGTGGCTGCGAGGCGCTTGTCATCGCGGGCGACATGCACGACCGGGCCCTCGGCGCGGGCCACTTCCGACAGGATCAGCTGCGCGTCGAACCCCTCCGGCGCGCCCCCCATGATCACGCGGGTCATGTCAGATCACCCCGTAGCTGAGATTCTGGAACATCCCCCAGAGCGCGGTGACAAAGATCGACACGACCCCCATCGCCTGCACCCAGACCCGGTGGATCGACAATTGCCGGCGCAGTGCCTCGCCCGTGAGGCCCGCGGAGTTGATGACCCGCGCGGTGCGGATGTTGAGAAGCGTCAGAAGCGCCAGCGGCAACAGCAAAAGGAACACCGCCTGCGCGAATTCCACGCCATAGAAAAAGCCCAGAACCGCCAGCCCCGACAGCAGGAAGGACGTCAGCGTCAGCAGGGAAATCCCCGAGACTTCAGAGATATACAGGATGCGGTTCACGTTGATGTTGACCATCGTTTCAAGGATGTCCTGCGCCTCGCCCCCGTTGCGGCGGGCGCGTGACACCATGTCGAAGGGCACACCTAGTACCCAGTGGCTGGCTGTCGACCACATCACCGCCAGCGCGATCCAGAACCACAGGTTCGAGAACGACCGCATGTCGATGACTTCAAAGATGCGCAGGCCCAGGTCCAAGTGCCACCTCAGTGCGAGGGGGCCGGACCCGGCGGGACAGCCCCTCTTGTTTCCAAGGCCCTTTCCATGCCACCCAATCGGGCAGTCTGCAAGAGAACCGGCCCGTCAAATGCACCCCACCTTCGCCCCCTACCCCACAACCCGGTTTCGCCGCCTGCGCGCGACGCCGGCGCTTCGCGACCTCGTGCAGGAGACGGTGGTCACCGCCGCCGACCTGATCTGGCCCGTCTTCGTCGTCGATGGCGAGGGTGTGGAACAACCGGTGGTGTCCATGCCCGGCGTCGTGCGCCGGTCGGTCGACAAGGTGGTCGAGGCCGCGCAGGAGGCTGCCGACCTAGGCATCCCCGCGATCTGCCTCTTTCCCTATACCGATCCGTCCAAGAAGACGCTCGACTGTGCCGAGGCGTGGAACCCCGACAACCTGAGCAACACGGCGACCCGCGCGATCAAGGCCGCCGTGCCGAATATCGCGGTGATGACCGACGTGGCGCTCGATCCCTATTCGGCGACGGGGCATGACGGGTTCGTGGTGGACGGCGAGATCGTGAACGACGAAACCGTCGAGGCGCTGGTGAAACAGGCCCTCAGCCAGGCCGAGGCGGGCTGCGACATCATCGGGCCGAGCGACATGATGGACGGGCGGATCGGCGCGATCCGGGGCGCGCTGGAAGGCGCGGGGCACCAGAAGGTCTGCATCATGTCCTATGCCGCGAAATACGCGAGCGCCTATTACGGCCCGTTCCGCGACGCGGTGGGGGCCAGCGGTGCGCTGAAGGGCGACAAGACCACCTACCAGATGGATGCGGGCAACAGTGACGAGGCGATGCGCCTGATCGCGCGCGACCTGGCCGAAGGCGCGGACATGGTGATGGTCAAACCCGGCCAGCCCTACCTCGATATCTGCCGCCGCGCCAAGGACACGTTCGGCGCGCCCACCTTCGCCTACCAGGTGTCGGGCGAATACGCGATGATCGAGGCGGCGGCGCAGAACGGCTGGATCGACGGCGACCGGGTGATGATGGAAAGCCTGCAGGCCTTCAAACGCGCAGGCTGCGACGGCATCCTGACCTATTTCGCACCGCGCGTCGCCCGCGCGCTGGCCTGAGGCGGGCGTCAATCCGCACATGGCGCGTCTGCCCGCGTGACAGGAGCGATCGCCCGCGTTATGTTGCCCCTGTCAGCCCGGCGGCAAGACCGGGCCATCCGAGACATCGAGCGGTAAGAGACAGGCCATGACCCATATCACCCGGCGCGCTTTCGCGCTTTCCGCCCTTGGTGCAACCGCCGTTCTGGCGGGCTGCGGCAACGGCATCGGCAATACCAACGCCTCCACAATCGACGCGCGCGTCGACGCCACGCTGGCCAACCTGTTCAGCGAATATCCCAACATGCGCACGCTCGAAGCGAAATCGACGGGCATGCTGGTCATGCCGCTGATCACCGAGGCGGGGCTTGGCATCGGCGGTGCCTTCGGGCGCGGCGCGCTGCGGATCAACGACGTGACGGTGGATTACTACTCGGCCACGCGCGCCAGTGCAGGTTTGCAGATCGGCGGGCAGCAATACAGCCACGTCCTGTTCTTCATGACCGAAGAAGCGCTGGCCGATTTCCGGCGCTCGCCCGGCTGGGCCGCCGGCGCGGATATCGAATACGCCTTCCCCGACCGGGGCGAGACGCTGAAGGCGGAAACGACGACGGCGCTTGACCCGGTGATCGCGGTTGTCTTCGGTCAGGCCGGGCTGCGGCTGGGTGCCACGATCGAGGGCACCAAGTATACCCGCATCATCCCCTGACGCCATGCGCGGCGGCGTCCGCGATCACGCGGGCGCGCCGACCCCGGTATCGAACCGGACGCTGAAACAGGTGCCGTCATCGCGGTTCTCGGCGGTCAGTTCGCCGCCAAGCATCGACGCACCCGACACGCAGACCGTCAGGCCAAGCCCGCCGTCGCGCATCAGGTCGAACCCGTCGGGCAGGCCCGCGCCCGCATCGGTGACGCTGAGCGTCGCCTCCTCCTCGCCCACCCGGTCAAGAGAGACCGACACCAGCACCTCGCGGTCGGGATTGTGCTTGATCGCGTTCTGCACCAGTTCGACCGCGATCAGGCCGAGATGCGAGGCCTTGGCCCCCGCCACCATCAGCCCCGGCGCAAGCGACAGGCTCACCCGGTTGTCGTTGCCCATCACGCTGCACAGGTCGTCCATCAGCTTGCGCACGTAGTCCGAGGCATCGACGGTGCGGTCCTGCTTGCGCTCCTGCAAACCTTCATGCACCCGCGCGACTGCCATCACCCGCATCGCCGCGGCGTCGAGCGCCGATACAGCGGCCTCGTCTTGCAGGTCGCGCTGCTGCATCCGCATCATGGTCGACACCAGCGAAAGCGAGTTCTTCACCCGGTGGTCCATCTCGGCGATCAGGTGGTCGCGTTCGGCCAGAAGCGCCTCCACCTCGGCAAGGCGCTTTTCGGCTTCGTCCTTCTTGCGGTGCAGGTCCTCTGCCAGCGTCACGCGTTCGGTAATGTCGCGGGACGAGGCCATGATCCGTTCGACCGTGCCGCTGTCATTCATCACCGGGATCACCGTCACGGCCCAGACGCGATGCGCGCCCTTGGCGGTCGGACAGGTCGCCTCGAACTCGGCGGAATTGCCGTTGCGCGCCTCTTCCACCGCTTTCGCCACCAGCGCGCGATTCTCTTCCGGCCACAGGTTGGGCCAGGGCGCGCCGCGCAACGCTTCGAAATCGTCGATCTCCATCGCGCGCATGCCGTTGCAGGACATGAAGGTGAGGTTGCCGTCGGCGTCCAGCACCTTCACGCAGTCGTCCGTGCCCGCCAGCAGCGATATGGTGAACGCCTGGGCCGTGCCGCGGATGTCTTCGAAGACTTCCGCATCCTGGATGTTGATCGGGGGGATCAGGTTCATGGTTTTCGGCCCGTCAGGTCGTTCCACCATACACATAACGCGATCTGCGTCCAAATCATTCCCCGACAATGCGATTTTCCCTGCATTTGCCGTTTGTCCCATCATCTTGGGGATGGTAGAAGAACACACAACCAAATCCTGAAGAACCTGCAGGCCGTTTCCCGTTGACCGACACCCCCGAAGACGACGACATCCGCCCCGAGCGCCCGGCCTATGACGGGCCCACGATCTCGATCACGGCAGAGATGAAGACCAGCTACCTCGATTACGCGATGAGCGTGATCGTGAGCCGCGCGATCCCCGATCTGCGCGACGGGCTGAAACCGGTGCACCGGCGCATCCTGTACGCGATGCACGAAACCGGCAACACCCACGACAAGTCCTACCGCAAGTCGGCGCGGCCCGTGGGCGACGTGATGGGCAAGTACCACCCGCACGGCGACAGCGCGATCTACGACGCGCTGGTGCGGATGGCGCAGGATTTCTCGATGTCGCTGCCTTTGCTGGACGGCCAGGGCAACTTCGGGTCGATGGACGGCGATAACCCCGCCGCCATGCGGTACACCGAGGTGCGGATGGACAAGCCTGCCGCCTTTGTGCTGGCCGATATCGACAAGGACACCGTCGACTTTCAGGACAATTACGACGGCAAGGACCGCGAACCGACGGTCCTGCCCGCGCGCTTTCCCAACATGCTGGTCAACGGGGCGGGCGGCATCGCGGTGGGCATGGCCACCAACATCCCGCCCCACAACCTGGGCGAGGTCGTGGACGCGACGCTGGCGCTGATCGAAGAGCCAGACCTGTCGTCCGAGGACCTGATCCAGTACGTGCCCGGCCCCGATTTCCCGACCGGCGGCATCATGCTGGGCCGTTCGGGCGCGCGGAAGGCCTACCTTGAAGGCCGCGGCAGCGTCATCATCCGCGCCAAGACCCGGATGGAGGAACTGCGCAAGGACCGCTGGGCGATCATCGTGGACGAGATCCCCTACCAGGTGAACAAGGCCGCGATGATCGAAAAGATCGCCGAAGCCGTGCGCGAGAAGAAGATCGAGGGCGTGGCCCACGTGCAGGATGAATCCGACCGCAACGGCGTGCGCGTCGTGGTCGAGTTGAAACGCGATGCCACGGCCGAGGTCGTGCTGAACCAGCTTTACCGTTTCACGCCGATGCAGACCTCGTTCGGCTGCAACATGCTGGCGCTGAACGGCGGCCGGCCCGAGCAACTGACCCTGCGGCGGTTCCTGACCTCGTTCATCGACTTCCGCGAGGACGTGGTCGCCCGCCGCACCGCGTTTGAGTTGCGCAAGGCGCGCGAGCGGTCTCACATCCTGTGCGGCCTCGCCGTGGCGGTGTCGAACGTGGACGAGGTCGTGGCCACGATCCGCGCCAGTGCCGATGCCGCCGAGGCCCGCGAAAAGCTGATGACGCGCCGCTGGCCCGCGGCAGAGATCGAAAGCTACCTGCGCCTGATCGACGATCCGCTGTCCAAGATGAACGACGACGGGACCTATAACCTGACCGAAGTGCAGGCCCGCGCGATCCTCGACCTGCGGCTGCAGCGCCTGACGCAACTGGGCGTGAAGGAAGTCACGGACGAGCTGGAACAGCTTGCCGCCCGGATCAAGGAATACCTTGAAATCCTGTCGTCCCGCGACCGGATCATGGGGATTATCGCCGACGAGTTGCGCGAGGTGAAGGACCAGTTCGCCGTGCCGCGCCGGACCGAGATCGTCGAATGGTCGGGCGACATGGAGGACGAGGACCTCATCGAGCGTGAGGACATGGTCGTCACCGTCACCCAGTCGGGATACATCAAGCGCACCGCGCTGGCCGATTTCCGCGCGCAAAAGCGTGGCGGCAAGGGGCTGTCGGGCATGTCGACCAAGGATGACGACGTCGTCACCACCCTGTTCGTCGCCAACACCCACACGCAACTTCTGTTCTTCACGACCGACGGCATGGTCTACAAGCTGAAGACGTGGCGGCTGCCGCAGGGCTCGCGCACGGCCAAGGGCAAGGCGGTCGTCAACATCCTGCCCATCCCGCAGGGCGTGTCGATCGCGGCGATCATGCCGGTCGACCGGGACGAGGATGAATGGGACCAGTTGCAGATCGTCTTCGCCACCTCGGCGGGCGACGTGCGCCGCAACGCGCTGTCGGATTTCACCAACGTGCGGTCCAACGGCAAGATCGCGATGAAACTGCCCGAAGACGTGAGCCTCGTGAACGCGCGCATTGCGACCGAAGATGACGATGTGATGCTTGTCACCAATTCCGGCCGCGCGATCCGTTTCCGTACAACCGACGTGCGGGTCTTCAAGGGCCGCGATTCGACCGGTGTGCGCGGGATCAAGCTGGGCGGCGGCGACACGGTGGTATCGATGTCTGTCATTCGCCATTTCGAGGCCGAGGCCGACGAGCGCGCGGCCTATCTCAAGATGCGTCGCGCCATGGCGGGGCTGGCCGACGATACCGAGGCACCGGACGATGAAGAGGGCAATGCCAACGCACAGCTTCCGCAGGTACGCTATGCCCAGATGTCCGCAGCCGAAAACCTGATTCTGACCATCACCGCGCAGGGCACCGGCAAACTGTCCTCCAGCCATGACTACCCGGTGCGCGGGCGCGGTGGCATGGGCGTGGCGGCGATGGACAAGGCAATGCGCGGCGGCGAGCTTGTCGCGTCCTTCCCCGTCGAGATGGACGACCAGATCATGCTTGCCACCTCGAAAGGCCAGTCGATCCGGGTTCCGGTCGACGGCATCTCGTTCCGCTCCCGCAGTGCGGGCGGGGTCAAGGTGTTCAACACCGGCAAGGGTGAAGAGGTCGTGTCGGTCGCCTGGATCGCCGAACAGGGCGAGGATGACGAGCCTGACAACTGACACCGATAAATCGAGTGGGTGATGTCACCCACTCGATTCCGTCAGATCAATTTGTCGAACTGCTGCTGGCACCAACGGCCAGCGCGGCAAGAATTAGACCGACAACGCCGACCCCGACACCGCCGCCGGTACCGGTGATGCCCGCGAACGGATCCGAGGAATTGGCCGCAACCACACCTTGCGGGCGGCACCTGCGAACCTTCTGGCCATCACGGTTTTCGATTTCAGGAAGACATTCGTACAAGTTGCCGTCTGCACCCTGGACAAGCGTCGTGTAGACCGGGTCGTCAGTCGTACCGACGACGCCTGTCTGGGCGACCTGAGCATGTGCGGCACCTGCAGCGATACACATCGACAAGGTCAAGATACGGGCATTGGTAAACATGGAAACCTCTTACTCATTGTTGAGCCATGACCGTAAAACACGGCACAACGGAAGTCACGGTGAAAAACCGCGCCGGCGCATCGTATCCGGGGATACTCGATACACCGGGCGGGCAGAGCGGCGCATGGTCCTCACACGCACATCGCCCGAGGACTGAATCAACCCGGTGAAGACATCCCGGCGCACGAGCATAGTGGACGGAAAGCGCCCGCCTTTTTTTGCAATTCCCATTTTGGAATTTTCGCGGATTTCGACGACTTGCCGACAATCTGCCCGGAACGGGCTGTCCGGATCTGTATCAGGTGACGCCCCAAAAGCGCGCTGGCGGCAGGTGATACGCGCCCATCATATCCTTTCGAGACGTGTAAATCCGCTTTTGAGCGTGCTGCTACCCCGGTGACGCGATTGTTGCAAACTCGTCAGTGCGGCATTGGAAGGGTGCAATGGCATGGGGCGCAAGTGCTTGTTTCTGCGGTGTGTTGGACCCAATCTGACCCTATCCTGTGCGAGTGCCGTGAATAAACCGGGGGAAGGCATCAAGGTGGATAACTGGGACGATCTGAAATTCTGTTTGGCTCTTGGCAGACACAAGACGATGTCGAGCGCGGCAAAGTGGCTCGGGACGAATACAGCAACGGTTTCACGCCGGATCGAGAAGCTGTCGGTGGAACTGGACGCGCAGCTTTTCATCCGTGACGGCCAGCACTGGAGCATGACCCCGCTGGCCGAGGCGATGTTCAAGCTGGCCGAGGACGTGGAAGCGAACCTGATGGCGGTCATGCAGAACCGCGACGTGGTTCTGGGTCAGACGCATTTCAGGATCAGTGCCGATCTGACGATCCTTCAGACCGAAATCATGAGGATTCTGAAAGACTTGATCACCGACTTTCCGGCTGTTGACTTCGATATATCGATGTTTCCGCAAAGCCTTGCCTTGGGCGAAACCGACCTTGCCCTGACCTACCAGGAACCGACCGAAGGGCGTGTCGTGCGCTCGAAACTGCTGGTGGAAACACTGGCGCTTTATACCTGCCGCTTCCACAAGGAGCGAACGGAGGAATGGATCAGGATCGTCATCGGACCCAACCAGCAGGAATGGACCGATCAGTTGGAAGGTGTCTTTGGCCGCCCGGCGCGGTTCACCGTGCACGGGCTGAACGTCGCACGTCAGGCAATGGAACGCCTGCCGCTCGCCGCGGTCCTGCCCAAGCGATACGCCGAACGCTATCCGCACCTTGTCGAGCAACCGGGTTTCCAGGAAATACAGATGCCCGTCTGGATATGTTTCCATGAAAGCCGGCGGCACGATCCCGTCCTTCGGGACATCGTGACATGGCTGAAATCGTCCCTCGCGGGCAATCCGACCAGCTGATTGCATCCATGCAAACATGGGCTGCACACGCGATGGGCTAGTGGCCCGCGGGGCAAGTGACCTAGCATCGAGAAAAACAACAGGTCACATTTCGAGGCAGGCAGAATGAAACTGGATACAGCGACTTTGAGTCTGGCATTGCGACTGGTCGGCGCCACCTCCCTTGGCACCCTGACCCTTCTCAAGATGCTGGGCCTCCCCAACGGAGCCGCCGGAATGAACCGCGCGGGCCCGTTCAACATGTCCACCGGGATCGAATTGCTCGACCGCGCGGACGTGTACCTGCTCGCCGCGCTTGCCATCTGGATCGCCCTCGGGATCCGGACGCGCGTGGTCGCCGCCTTCGGCGCGGTATACCTTGGCCTGCATTTCCTGTGGATCGGACTCCCGGTTGATCCGGGAATGTTCACTCACCAGGCCACGGCGATGCAGGTTCTCCTCAGCAGTGTCGGTCTGACATCCCTCCTGTGGCTGACCGTCATCGGCGGAGGCACCTTTTCACTGGTTCGTCGGGGTTGGAGCGGTTTGATGTAGATATGCCCATATGTTCCGCTTCGCCGCCTACCGGCGCAACTTGGCGGGGGATGCAAATCCCCCGCCCTTTTTTCGTCTCGCACCTCAGGCGGCGAGCGCGGTGAACTTGTCGCGCAGGTAAGCCATCAGCGGCGCGGACGAGGGCGCGGCCCCCTTGCAGGCATGGGCAATCGAGTCGCGGGGCGTGCGCAACCCGCCATGCACCTGCAGCGCCTCGCGCAACCATGTCAGCGCCGGTCCGACCTCCCCCTGCGCCAGCGAGGCATCCAGATCGGGCAGGTCCGCGCGCATCGCTTCGAACAGGCACCCGGCATAAACGTTGCCAAGGCTGTAGGTCGGGAAATACCCGATCAGCCCTTCGGACCAGTGCACGTCCTGCAACACCCCGTTCGAGGCGCGGTCGACCGCGTACCCGAAATCGGCCGCGAACCGGTCGTTCCACGCGGTTTCAAGCTCCGCAACGGGCAGGTCACCCGCCAGCATCGCACGTTCGAGGTCGAAGCGCAGCATGATATGGAGGTTGTATTGCAGCTCGTCCGCCTCGGTCCGGATATATCCGCGCCGCACGGCGTTCACGGTGCGATAGAACGCATCCGCATCCGCGACCCCGAAATCGCCGAACGTGTCGCGCATCACCTCGTAAAGCCAGCCGGTGAAGGCGCGGCTGCGGCCCAGCTGGTTTTCGTAGATGCGGCTTTGGCTTTCATGCACGCCCATCGACACGCCGTTGCCCAGCGGGGTCAGCAGGAAGGCGTCGTCGATGTTCTGCTCATAGGTCGCGTGCCCGACCTCGTGGATGGTCGAGTAGAAGCAGTTGAAGGGATCGCGCAGCGCGGTGCGCGTGGTGATCCGCACGTCCTGCCCCGAACCGGACGAGAACGGGTGCAGCGCCTTGTCGATCCGGCCCGTCTGCAGGTCATAGCCGAAGGTCTGCGCCAGCCGGGTCGACACGGCCAATTGCAGATCCTCGTCGAAGCTGCCGGTCAGTTCCGGCGCGGGCGCGGCGTCGAGAGCCGTCTTGCGCAACTCCACGAGGTCCGGGCGCATGCCGTCGAACATCGCCGCGATCTCTGCCGCGGTCATGCCCGGTTCGTAATCCTGCAGCAGCGCGTCGTAGTGGTCGCCGCCACCATCGGCCAGCGCCTCTGCCTCGCGCACGCGCAGTGCCACGACTTCTTCGAGGTGCGGGCGGAAGGCGGCGAAATCGTCCTCGGCCCGCGCGGCGGCCCATGCCATGTGGGCGGCGGTCGTCTTGCGCGCCAGTTCGGCGGCAAGGTCCGCCGGGACGCGGGTCGCCCGGTCGAAGGCGCGGCGCACCTCGCGCACCTGCGCCTGTCCGACCGCGTCCAGATCGGCGGGGTCGATGGCCGCCAGCCACTCGCCCACGCGCGGGTCGACGCGGCGGGCGTGCAGCACGCCTTCCATCGCCGCCATCTCCTCGCCCCGCTGGTGCGCGGCGCCGGGCGGCATCATCGTCTGCTGGTCCCAGCCCAGCCTGCCGGCCACCTGTGCCAGCGCCTGCGTTTCCCGAACATGCGCCATCAGCGCGTCATAGGCCGACATCGGTGACTACCCCCGGATGGATTGGGTGAGCGGATAACGCGCGAGGAACCGCGCCCGCAGGATCAGGACCCACAGCACCACCGCGCCCAGCTGGTGCACGATGGCGATATGCAGCGGCGCGGCATAAAGCACGGTCACCACGCCCAGCACCATCTGCACGATCAGCATGGCGAAGACCGCGTTGAAGGCGAACCGCGTGGACCCGTTGGGCGACCGGCGCGACCGCATCCAGACACCGATCCCGAACAGGAACAGCAGGTACCCCGCCATCCGGTGCATGAACTGTACAAGGCCCTCGTCCTCGAAGAAGTTGCGCCAGACGGGCTCCAGTTCAAAGGCATAGGCGGGGAAAAACTGTCCCGCCATCAGCGGCCAGTCGGTATAGGTGCGGCCCGCGTCGATCCCGGCCACCAGCGCGCCCAGCAGGATCTGCAGGAAGGCGAAATGCATCAGACCCGTGCCCATGCCGAACAGCGCCCGCTCGCCCGAGCGGCGGGCCTGCATCAGGTCACGCTCTTCGCGGCCCAGCGCAAAGGTGTACCACGCGATGAAGCCGAGGATGACGAAGGCAAGCCCCAGATGCGTCGCCAGCCGGTAGGACGCCACGTCGAGCATCGTGCCCGTCAGGCCCGACGACACCATCCACCAGCCGATCGCACCCTGCGCGCCGCCCAGTACCCCCAGCAGCAAGAGCCGCCCGGTCCAGCCCGGCGGGATCTTGCGCAACAGAAGGAACCCGAAAAAGCCCAGCGCCCAGACAAGGCCGATCACCCGGCCCAGCTGCCGATGGCCCCATTCCCACCAATAGATGACCTTGAACTCGGACAGGCTCATGCCCTTGTTCTGCAACTGGTATTCCGGGATCGCCCTGTATTTCTCGAACTCGGCATCCCAGGCCTCGGCGCTCATCGGGGGCAGAGCGCCCGACACGGGCGCCCATTCGGTGATCGACAGGCCACTGTCGGTCAGCCGGGTCAGGCCGCCAACGGAAATCATCACCACGACCAGCGCGAACAGCAGCATCAGCCACAGCCGGATCGCGCCACGGGCATAGGTGCGGCCCCGGTCGATCACGCCGGCGGCTGTCGCCTGCGGTTTGGGCGCGTCGCCGACCTCTTCGAACAGTTTGCGTTTCTCGGCCATGATGCGATCCGATCCTGTTTTGGCGGCAAACTAGGGTTCCGCGCGGCAAGGGGCAAGCGGTGCCACGGGAGGCGTTCTGTCACGGGGGTCAGTGCGTGCGCGGCGGTGCGTCCGCATCCTCGACCACGCCCTCGGCCTCGCCATCGCGTCCCGCCACGCGATAGGTCCCGCCCAGCCACCGCGCGAGATCCACGTCGGCGCAGCGGCGCGAGCAGAAGGGGCGCACCGTGGGTGAGGTCGCGTCTCCGCAGATCGGGCAGGACATGGGCGCTTACTCCTTCGGCAAGAGCGGCAGGATGGGCGTGCGGGCGCGGGCGCGTTGCAGTTCAAGATGGCCCAAGGGCGTCCAGCCCACCACGTTCGTCTCGACCCCGTCGGCGCGCAGCGCGGCCTTCAGCGCGCTTTCCACGGTGCGGCGGTCCTTCTTGGGCATCGGCGCGAGGTCGAGCGTGACCTGCCCGCCCAGCCCCCGCAGCCGCAACTGGCGCGGAAGGTCGCGCACCGCGGCGAGGTTGGCTTTCAGCCCGGCGGCGAAACTGGTGTCGCGGCCCGTGTTCACGTCCACCGCCACCAGCGCGCGGGTGGGTTCGACGAACATCGACGCGCCACCGTCAAGCTCGACCCGCGGCGACCGCAGGTCTTCCAGCGCATCAAGCACACCCCGTTCGGCAAAAGAGCCGTCGGCGGTGTCGATCTCTGCCGGGTCCGTCCAGTCGCGCCATGCCAGCACGTGCGGCCCGTCGCCCGGATGCAAAAGCGCCGGTTCGGCGGGGGCGGCGAGCACCTCGTCCGCCAGCGCCTCCATCGCCGCGATATCCTCGACGATCTCGCCATCCTCGGCCTCGGCACAGGCCGAGCGCAGGATCAGGCCGTGCACGCCTTCGGTCACGCCGTGAGCGATGCCGCGCAGGTCCTCGGCGCGGTCCTCGTCGCGGATCGCGCGGCTCACGTTGATGCCCGGCGCGTCGGGGGTGACGATCACGTAGCGGCTCTTGAACAGCAGGCGCGGGGTGACGGGGATCGCCTTGCCCGGTTCGGCATGGCTCGTGACCTGCACCTTCAGCACCTCGCCCGGCCCGATCCCCTTGCCCTGCCGCAGGAACAGCTTTGCCCCCGGCGCATCGAGGAAGAGGCCGCCCTGCCCCTTGGCGGGCTTTCCGGTCGTCGCGGCATAGATCGCGCCGGGGCGCGGCGCGTCGCTTGCGATGAACAGGTCCTCCAGCCGCCCGTCGACCATCCGCGCGGCGGCCTCGCGCCCGCCGAGGTGGTCGAGACAGATCAGCGCGCCCTTCATGGCCGCCACAGCGGGTAACCCGCCGCCTGCAACAGGTTGGCCGTCTCGTGCACGGGCAGTCCGACGATGGCGGTGAACGATCCCGAGATCCACGGGATGAACGCGCCCGCAGGCCCCTGGATGGCGTACCCGCCCGCCTTGCCCTGCCAGTCGCCGGTGGCGAGGTAGCCCGAGATCTCGTTGTCCGAAAGGGTTTTCATCTTCACGCGGCTCTCCACCGGGCGGGTCCAAAGCTGATCGCCGCGCTTCACCGCGACCGTAGTGATGACCCGGTGCCGCCGCCCGGACATCATGCGCAGGAACGCCGCCGCCTCGTCCGCGTCGCCGGGTTTGCCGAGGATGCGACGGCCCAGCGCGACGGTGGTATCGGCGCACAGCACGATATCGTCCGGCGCGGCCTCGACCACGGCGGCTTTCTCAGCCGCGATGCGGATGTTGTAGGCGCGCGGCAACTCAGCCGGCTTCGGGTCCTCGTCAATCTCGGGCGGGCGCACGTCGTCGGGGACGACGCCAATCTGCGCAAGCAGGTCCAGCCGCCGGGGCGAGGCGGAGCCAAGGATCAACCGGGTCATGTCAGCGAGGGGCGCGTGCAGCCACGCGCCTTACTTGAAGCGGTAATTGATGCGGCCCTTGGTCAGGTCATAGGGCGTCATTTCGACTTGCACCTTGTCGCCTGCCAGAACGCGGATGCGGTTCTTGCGCATCTTGCCCGCCGTGTGAGCGATGATTTCATGGCCGTTTTCAAGCTCGACCCTGAATGTCGCATTCGGCAGGAGTTCCTTGACGACACCGGGAAATTCGAGCGTATCTTCCTTGGCCATGGTCTCTCCTTGATTGCCGGCGGCAGTGCCGCCCGTGGGGCGTAAATGGGCCGATCAGCGCCGCAAATCAAGGAAAAACTGGCAATTTCAGCGCAGTGTGATGAGCTTTGGCGTGGCGTCACGACCTGATTGCTCGGACCAGTGGGACGCGTTGAGCACCACGCCGTCGCGCCGCACATGCGCGATCGCCTCCGGCGCGACATCGGCATAGGTCCAGCCGGGTTTGTTTTGCTTGCCCAGCGCCAGCACACCATCGGACGGAAAGCCCGTATCGGGCGGGCCGAACACGCCGCCCGCGCCGGTGTTTTCGTCCACCGCCGGGGACCATGCCGCTGATCCAACGGTTGAAGACATGACCGTAACACACTGGTTTTCCAATGCTCTTGCCTGCGCCCCGATCCGGACGCGGGCATAGCCCGAGGCCGCCTCGGTGCAGGAGGGCACGAGGATCAGGTCGGCCTCGGCAAGCGCGCGACCCAGCAGCGGGAACTCGGCGTCATAGCAGATGAGGATGCCGATCCGGCCCAGCGCGGTGTCGAACAGCGCGAGCGGGCCGCCCGGCACGACGTCCCATGTCTCGCGCTCGAACCGGGTCATGATCTGCTTGTCCTGGTGCGCCCGCCCGCCGCCCGGCGCGAAGAACCGCGCGCGGTTGACCGGGCGCGCGCCGCCGTCAAACACCGGGGCCGACGCCGCAAGGATGTGCACGCCGAACCGCGCGGCCAGATCGGAATGCAGGTCGTCCGCGTCCGGGATCCGCTCCGAAACGGCATGCAACGACGCTTCCAGATCACCCGCCGCCTCGGCCCCGGCGAGCGTCGCCAGTTCCATCGCGCCGTATTCCGGGAAGACGAGAAGCCCTGCGCCCTGCCCCGCGGCCTCGCTCACCCAATGGGTGAGCTTTGTCGCGTAACCCTGCCAATCGGATAGAAAATCCATTGGGTATGCCGCCGTCGCAACACGCATCACAGCGCCCGCGCCCAGAATTGCAGCGATTGCGTGGTGGGCCGCGCCAGCCCCACTTCCTTCCAGTCGAACCGCGCCACGGCACCGGGGATCGGGGCATAGCCGCGCTTGCGCCAGAACCCGTCGAGCGGGCGATACGCCTCGGGCCGTCCGGGGTGATCGGGATCGCGGATCACCGCGCAGAAGGCCGAGTGGCCAAGACCCAGCGCGCGGGCATGGTTTTCGCGCATGTCGAAAAAGGAATGGCCCAGCCCCTTCCCGCGATATTCGGGCAGAAGCACGCTTTCGGCGCAGTAGAACACGTTGTCCAGCGGCAGGCCGGAGCCGTCGAGCGCGCCCGCGAACTCCTCGGCATGGTGGCGCAGGGGCATGCCGGTGGCGGCGCCCACGATCTCGTCCTCGTCCATCGCCGCAACGACGATCGCGCCCTCGCTGGTCGCGTAACTTTGCAGGTAGCGCTCTTCATAGGCCGTGTCGCCGTCATAGAGGTACGGCCATTCGCGGAAGACACCGATGCGCAGGCGGGCGACGTCCGGCAGCGCATCCTGCAGCGCCGCGCCGGTCAGCACCTCGACCCGGATCATCCGGCCACCTGCCGCATCCAGTCGGCAAGGTTGTAATAGGTCACGACCCGCGTAATGCGCCCGTCCGCGACCGTGAAAAACGACCCCGCCGGCAGGCGATAGGTCTGGCCCGCCGCCTCGGGCAACCCATCGTCGGTGGCGAGGTAGGTGCCGTTCACCACGTATTCGGCAGCGGCGCGGGTGCCGCCTTCGGCCTCGAACACCACCATGTCGGTCAGCGTTTCGCGGTAGCAGCGGGACATGTGGGCGCAAAATTCGCGGAAGGCGTCGGTGCCCGTGCGCACCGCGCCCTCGTTCACGTGATGCGCCACCTGCGGATCAAGGCAGGCGATCATCCCGTCGATATCGCCCGCGTTGAACGCGACGAAATAGCGGCGGATCAGGTCCATCCCCTACCCTCCTTCCGGCGTGCCGAACCGCGCGATCAGGCGCTCGCGGATCTGGTCACGCGCCTCGCGGTACTGGCGCAGCTTGGCCTCCCGCGTCTCCCCCACGCCGGTCGGGTCCATGATCGGCCAGTATTCCACGTCGAGGTGGAAATACCGCGTCAACTCCAGCGCCCGCCGCTGGCTGGCGGGCGACAGGGCGACGACAAGATCGAACGAGCCAAGGTCATCGCCCCATTCTTCCATGTCGTCGAATGAACGCGACCGGTGCCGCGACAGTTCGACCCCCAGTTCGGCGCAGACCGCGATGGCGAACCCGTCGATTTCAAGGTCGTTGTGTACGCCCGCCGACTGCACGTAGGTCCCGGTGCCGTAGAGTTGCTTCATCATCCCCTCGGCCATGGGCGAGCGGATGGCGTTGTGATCGCAGCAGAACAGCACCGACGTGGGCATGGGCTGGTCCGCAGGCATCGATCAGCCCCCGAAATGCAGGACGCAGACCAGCGTGAAGAGGCGCCGGGCCGTGTCGCCGTCGATCTCCACCTTGCCCTCCAGCCGTTCCTCGAGGATGCGCGCGCCCTCGTTGTGGATGCCGCGGCGGGCCATGTCGATGGTTTCGATCTGCGCCGGTGCGGCCGTTTTCACGGCGTCGAAATAGCTTTCGCAGATCTGGTAGTAATCCTTCACCACCTGCCGGAAGGGCGACAGGGACAGGTGAAACTCGGCCGCGGGGGCGTCGGCCTCGGTCTTCACGTCGAAGACCAGGCGCTTTTCGCGGATCGCGAGGTCCAGCTTGAAAGGGCCCGGCGGCACGTCGCGGCCGGTCTTTGCCGGCAGGGCAAAGCTGTTGTCTTCCAGAAGATCGAAAATCGCCACCTTCCGCTCCTGCTCGATTTCCGGCGTGGGCGGGGCGAGGTTGCTGTCATCCAGCGCGATATCGACGATGCGGGACATGGGACCGTTTCCTGTAACTGGCACGAGGCGTAGCGGAGCATATCCGCATTGGCAATCCGTTACGCCGCGACGATCAGCGCCGCGATCAGCAGGATAAAGCCGAGGATCCGCGGCGCGTGGACCGGCCAGTTCCGCACAAGGTTGCCCCGGTGGGGGTGGTACATCACGAGGAAGGGCAGAAACACCATCTGGAACAGCGGGTAGATGCCGTTCCACCCGCCCTCGGGCGGGTCGAGCGTGACGCCGACGATGATCGCCGTCGCAGCGATAGGCCAGCCATAGACCACGAACCGCCCCAGCAGGCTGCCCGATGCCGGACGGTCGAGGTCATAGACGCGGGCGGCGTGGGGCAAGCGCCGTGGCAGAAGGAACCCGGTAACGACGCCGATGATCAGCCCGGTAACGGCTGATTCACGCAGGTCATCGAGCGTGATCGCGTCCCCCGTCCACGTCGCAAGCGCGGTCAGAGCCACGAAAAACGCAACCACCGTGCAGACGAACAGCCACCGGACGGGGTTGAGGATCCGGGAGGCGATCCCGGTTTCCCCGGTTTCCGCCCCGGCGGCGCTGCTTTCCAGCGCGGGCTGAGCAAGCAGGCCAAGCGCCGCGGCCAGCATCACGCGGGACATCAGATCGGGCGCGTCAGGTGACAGGCCCCAGACCAGACCCGCCAGGGCGACGGGAATGATGATGAAGGTGATGGGCAGCCCCCTCACCGGTTCAGCCGTTCCAGCCGCGCGGTCACGCTCAACCCGTGCGCTTCGAGGCTTTCCGAGGCCGCCAGCCGTTCGGCGGCGGGGCCGATGGCGCGCAGCGCGTCGGGCGTCATCTTGGCAAGCGTCGTGCGTTTGAGGAAGTCCATGACCGACAGCCCGGAGGAGAACCGCGCCGACCGCGCCGTGGGCAGCACGTGGTTCGGCCCGCCGACGTAATCGCCGATCGCTTCCGGCGTCCACTGGCCGATGAAGATCGCGCCGGCGTGGCGGATGCGGTCGGACAGGGCGTCGGGATCGGCGACGCAGAGTTCAAGGTGTTCAGGCGCGATGCGGTCGCTCAGCGCCACCGCCTCGTCCAGCGAGGCGACGGTGACAATCGCGCCGAAATCGCGCCAGCTGGCACCCGCGATGGCACGACGTTCCAGCGTTTCCAGCCGCTTTTCAACGGCTTGCGCGACGGCCTTGCCAAACTCCGCATCGGTCGTGATCAGGATCGACTGCGCGCTTTCGTCGTGTTCGGCCTGGCTCATCAGGTCGAGTGCGATCCAGTCGGGGTCATTGTCGCCATCGGCGATCACGAGGATTTCCGACGGGCCCGCGATCATGTCGATCCCGACCTTGCCGAAGACCCGCCGCTTGGCGGCGGCGACGAAGGCGTTGCCGGGGCCGGTGATCTTGTCGACCGGCGCGATGGTGTCGGTGCCATAGGCGAGGGCCGCCACGGCCTGCGCGCCGCCGATGCGATAGATTTCATCCACCCCCGCCGTGTGCGCGGCGTAAAGAACCAGCGGGTTCACCGCGCCGTCGGGCGTGGGCACGGTGATCGCCAGCCGTTCGACGCCCGCGACCTTGGCGGGGATCGCGTTCATCAGGACCGATGACGGGTAAGAGGCAAGACCACCCGGCACGTAAAGGCCCGCAGCACTTACGGCGGTCCAGCGCCAGCCAAGCTCTGCCCCGTCGGGATCGGTCCAGCGCGCGTCCTGCGGCATCTGGCGGACGTGGTAGGCGCGGATGCGTTCGGCGGCGAGGTCGAGCGCCGCCTTGTCCTCGGGCGCAACCTTCGCGCACTCCGCGGCGATCTCGTCGGACGAAAAGCGCAGCGTTTCGGGCGTCAGCGTCACGCGGTCGAACTTTTCGGTCAGCTCCAGCACGGCGGCATCGCCACGATTGCGCACATCGTCGATGATGCCCGCGACGACGGCATCCACGTCGGGGCTGTCTTCCCGCTTGGCGGCCAGAAGCGCCCGGAACCGGGGTTCGAAATCAGCGTCGCGCGTGTCGAGGAACTGGGGCATCGGACGTCCTTCCATGTCCCGGCGGGGTTAGCAAAGGGCGCGGGGCGTCTCAAGCGGGTGTGACACCAAGACACCTGAGCCTTGCCTGCGCGGAATCAAGGCCGAAGGCCGCCGCGCATCGCCGGGCCGCCCCCCGGCACGGCGATTTGGCCGCCGCACGCGCCTTGTCCGAGCCTATTGCGGGTATGGCCAACATAAAGAGAGACAGCACAACCGGTGGATCGCCGCACCGCGGCCCGCCGATGCGCGGCTCGGCTCACTCCGGGTGCGTCGGCGCCTTGCCCGACGGCGCGGCATAGGGGCGCGTCACGTCCTTCAGCCGCACGTCCAGCGCCTCGACCGTGATCCGCAGCGCGCCGTCGCCGGCAAGCGTCAGGTGCACGTAACCTGTCCCGTCCTCGCCCGGCTCGAACGAGACGGACAGAAGCGACAGCACCGTGTCTCCGTCTCGCGCGATGCCCTGGCTGGCCACGGCAACCACGTCGGACACGACCAGCAGGGACCGCACGCGTTCAGCCTCGGCCCGGCCCTCTTCCCATCGGAAGCGGTTGATAAGCGCGACGAACTGGCGATCCTTGCGCACCCATTTCAGGTCCGCGCCCGACAGGACCGCGTCCTGCACCAGCGCCGACAGGACCTGCAGGTCCTCGACATCCATCGCGCCGAGGTTGACGGGGCGTTCCCGCCCGTCTTCGAACCGCGCGTCCCCCGTCACTGGGCCCGCACCCGTTCGATCCGGGCACCGACGCCGCCCAGCTTTTCCTCGATCTTCTCGTACCCGCGGTCGAGGTGGTAGACCCGGTTCACCGTGGTCTGGCCTTCCGCCGCAAGCCCCGCAAGGATCAGCGAAACCGAGGCGCGAAGGTCGGTCGCCATGACCGGCGCACCCTTCAACCGCTCGACGCCCGTGACCGTCGCTGTCCCGCCATGCACATCGATCCGCGCGCCCATGCGCACCAGTTCAGGCGTGTGCATGAACCTGTTTTCGAATATCTTTTCCTCCAGCACCGACACCCCGTCCGCCGTGCACATCAGCGCCATCATCTGCGCCTGCAGGTCGGTGGGGAAGCCGGGGAAGACCTCTGTCGTGACGTCCACGGCCTTCACGCGCCCGTTCTTGCGCGCGACCTTCAGGCCCTTTTCCGTCTCGGTCACCGACACGCCCGCCGCGTCGAGCTTTTCGCAGAACGCCTCGATCAACCCGATGCGCCCGCCAAGGCATTCGACCTCGCCACCCGCGATCACGGGGGCCAGCATGTAGGTGCCCAGTTCGATCCGGTCGGTGACGACGGGGTGGGTCGCACCGTGCAGCCGGTCCACGCCCTGGATCTCGATGGTCGAGGTCCCCTCGCCCTCGATCTGCGCGCCCATCTTCTTCAGGCACGCCACCAGGTCGACGATTTCAGGCTCGCGCGCGGCGTTCTTCAGAACCGTCGTGCCCTTGGCAAGCGTCGCCGCCATGACAAGGTTCTCGGTCGCGCCGACGGAGGGGAAGCGCAACTCGTGCACCGCGCCTTTCAGGCCACCGGGGGCCTTGGCGTGCAGGTAGCCGTCCTTCAACTCGATCTCGGCACCCAGCGCCTCGAGCCCGACGGTGTGAATGTCCATCGGGCGCGCGCCGATCGCGCACCCGCCAGGCAGCGACACGACGGCGCGGTGTTCGCGTGCCAGCATCGGCCCCAGCACGAGGTTCGACGCCCGCATCTTGCGCACGATGTCGTAATCGGCGGTGTGGTTGCTGATCGTCTTCGACGACATCGCCACCACCTGCCCTTCGGCCAGCGCCGACACCTCCGCGCCCAGCGACGACAACAGCGCCGTCATCGTGCGGATATCGCTCAGCCGCGGCATGTTCGTCAGCGTCAGCGGCTCCTCGCTCAGAAGCGTGGCGGGCATCAGCGTCAGCGCCGCGTTCTTGGCCCCCGCGATAGGGATCTGGCCGTTCAGCGCGCCGCCACCCGTGACAATGATCGAATCCATGTACTCAGTCCTGACCTGTCTTCGGAGGTTTGCCTCCCGTGTCCCCCCGCACCCGCGCCTGCGCCTTGCGGCGCGCCAGGTTTGCCTTCAGCGCCGCTTTCAACCGCTCGTCGCGGGTTGCGGGCTCTTTCCGGTCCTTGGGCGTGTCCGGGGTTCTGCTCATGTGGGCCGTGGTACCGCAGGCGCGCGCAAGCGTCCAGAACAAGCCGCCCCGCCCCCGCGCCACGCCCGAGCTTTTTCACGATTTGACCGCTTGCGGTGCGTGAGATTTGCGTCTAACACGCCGCCCACGCGGGCTGCTGTAGCTCAGAGGTAGAGCACTCCCTTGGTAAGGGAGAGGTCGAGAGTTCAATTCTCTCCAGCAGCACCATCCCACCCCGGAAATCGGTCGTCAAACAGCCCCGCACCGGCGCGTTCGCGCACGGGTCGTCGGGCTTTGGCAAATTCCGGTTGCGCCACGCGCAAACGCGCTGCGCCACCAAGCCGGAACATGTCTGCGATGTCTGGAGAAGAAGTGGCGCGGTTGACGGGGCTCGAACCCGCGACCCCCGGCGTGACAGGCCGGTACTCTAACCAACTGAGCTACAACCGCGCGTGGCGTGCTGATTAGGCCAAGCACAGGGCGGCGTCAATCGGCATTTGGCGAGAAATCCGAAATTCGACGAGAACGTCGTGCGGTCAGCCGGCCTCGGCATATTCGGCGGCCACGCGGTCGAGCTCCGCCGACAGCAGGATCAACCGCGACACCGTATCCGATCCCTTGTCGCGCGCCAGTTCATAGGCGGCAAATTCGACCAGCCCGGCAGCGGCGGCCAAGGCGTTGCTCGTCGCCTGCTGACCGCCCTCGCGCTCCATGGCACGCAAATGTCTTTGCACGGCCTCGCGCACTTTCGGGCCATCGATCTCGTCGAAAATCAAACTGTCCAACGTCATTGCCGTAATGTCCTGAGTGTTCTCGTTATGCGGGAGTATCGGATGGCGGAAGGTACGGTTATGGGAAACTCATCATCATTTTCCACCTCGATTCAGCGCATGACGTCGCGTCCGGTTGGATATTCGACCCGTCATCATTCCCATCGGGAACAAGAAATGACGCAAAGCGAAGAAAATTCAACTGAAACGCGCGAGAATCGTTCTTGCGAGACGTGTGCGACACGTGCTTTGCACGCGGAACGGGCGATTGTCGCAAGCGCCTGATGCCTGCGGCCCCGCAAGCTCCTCGCCCCGCATCGGGAACAACGTGAGCGTGTCCCGCCGAGGATGCGCACGAACCAGCCCGGCGGTGCTGACCCGCCTCGCCCGTTCCGGCGCAACCTAGATGCGGGGCTTTCCAGCCGTTGCGCGCAGCATGGCCGTGATCAGGTCATCGCGCGCGGTCGCAAGGCTTTCAAGGTCGCGGCCATCCGTCGCCTCGGCCACGCCGTCTGCCAGCATCCGGATGACCTCAGGCGTCATGCGGGCGTCTTTCATGTCCGCCCACCAGCGATCAAAGCTCGGCCCGTAGCGGGCGCAGTATTCCGCGATCCCGCCCGGTCCGGCAGCCATGTGCCAGAGCGTTGTCGGACCGCCCGCCGCCCACCTTAATCCCGGCCCCGACCAGATCGCCTTGTCGATATCGCCGACGCTTGCGACCCCGTCGCGCGCAAGGTTGATCGCCTCGCGCCACAAGGCCGCCTGCAGGCGGTTGGCGACGTGGCCGGGGACCTCTTTCTGCACCCGGATCGTGACCTTGCCGTTGGCGGCATAGAGCGCCTCTGCCACCTCGACCGCGCCGGGGCGGGTGTGGTCGTTGCCCATCACCTCGACCAGCGGGATCAGGTGCGGCGGGTTGAACGGATGGCCAAGGATCAGCGGCGCGGGGTCGTCCCACGCCTCCTGCAACTCGCTCAGCATCAGGCCCGAAGCGGAGGTTGCGATGACCGCGTCCTGCCGCAGGTGCGGCTCGATCTCCTGGTACAGCGCATGTTTGACAGGCAACCGTTCAGGCACGTTTTCCTGAATGAAAACAGCGTCCTTCACGGCGTCCTTCGCGTTCTGCACGAAATCGAATTGCGGCGGTGCGTCGGCCCCCGTCAACCCAAGATCCTGCAAAACCGGCCACGCGTCGGCCACGTAGCGGCGCACGAAGGCCTCGGCCCCGTCGACCGGGTCGAACACCCGGACGGGGTGGCCACCCGCACAGAACAGGGCCGTCCAGCTGGCGCCGATCACGCCCGCGCCAAGTATCCCGATCGGTTCGCGCATCGCTTACCCTCCTCCCGGTTGGATGGGCGAGGCGGCGGTCATGCCCCCGTCCACCGTGAACATCTGGCCCGACGCGAACGCCGCCGCGTCCGAGGCCAGCCAGACCGCCATCGCGGCAATATCCGCCGGCTGGCCGAACCGGCGCACGGGGTGGCGCGCCAGCGCATCCGCCCGCGCCGCCGCCGGGTCGTCGGCCAAGGCGAACCCGGCCTCCAGCATGCCCGTTTCGATCCACCCCGGACAGATCGCGTTGCACCGGATCGCGGGGCCATGATCCACCGCGATGGACCGCGTCAGCCCGTGCACGAACGCCTTCGACCCGTTGTAAAGCGCCATCGACGGGTCCGCGACATGGCCCGAGATCGACCCGATATTGATGATCGACCCGCCCGCGCGCATGCGCGGGATCGCGGCGCGACAGGTGTTGAACACCCCCCGGCAATTGATCCCGACGACCGCGTCCCAATCGTCATCGGTGCTGTCGGCCACGGTCTTCTCGACCTGCACGCCCGCATTGTTCACCAGCACGTCCAGATCACCGATTTCCGACAGCATTGCAGCGACTTGCGCAGCATCGCTCACGTCACAGGTGACCCACCCAGCCAGGTCCCGCGGCGTGCGCCCGCAGGCAAACACTTCGGCCCCTTCGGCGCGGAACGCCTCGACGATGCCAAGGCCGATCCCGCCGCCGCCGCCCGTGACCAGCGCGCGTTTGCCCGCAAGCCTCAATGCGCCACCATCACGTGCCGGACCGAGGTATAGGCGTCGAGCCCGTAGACGGACATGTCGCACCCCGTGCCCGACCCTTTCATCGCGGCCCACGGCATCTCGGCGCAGGGCATCCCGTGGGTGTTGACCCATGTCATGCCGTACCGCAGCCGCGCCGACATCTGCATGGCCACGCCCACGTCGCGGGTCCAGACGCTGGATGCGAGCCCATAGCCGCTGGCATTGGCGATCTTCAGCGCCTCTTCGGCCTCGGAAAAGCGGCTGATCGTGACCACCGGGCCGAAGATTTCCATCTGCGCGACGTCGGCGGCGTTGTCGACATTGGCGAGCACCGTTGGCTGGTAGAAATACCCCGCCCCCTCGCCCGCGCTGCCGCCCTGCACGACCTCGACCGAGCCGCGCGCAGCCTCGACGAAGCCCGCCACGCGGTCGCGCTGCACGGCGTTGACGAGCGGCCCCATCTCGGTCCCGTCGGCATGGGGCGCACCCGTCTTGATCTGGCCCACAGCGTCCGCCGCGGCGGCCACCAGCCGGTCATAGAGGCCCGCCTGCACCATGATGCGTGTCGGCTGGGCGCAATCCTGCCCGGCATTGAAGAACGCGCCATAGCGGATCGTCTCGACCACCGCGTCCAGATCGGCATCGTCAAAGACGATGACAGGGGCCTTGCCGCCGAGTTCGAGGTGCACGTGCCGGATCTGCTGGCTGGCCGCGCGCATCGCGGCCTTGCCCGTCGCGGGGGAGCCGGTGATCGTGATCGCCTCCATCGCGGGGGCGTTGATCAGCCGGTCCCCGATGGACGGCCCGCGCCCGTGCACGATGTTCAGCACGCCCTTCGGCACGACGTCGGCCAGCAATTCACCCAGCCGCAGGGTCGATAGCGGCGTGATCTCGGACGGTTTCAGCACCATCGTGCAGCCCGCCGCAAGGGGCGCGGCGATCTTCCACGCGGCCATCATCATCGGGTAGTTCCACGGCGCGATGGCCGCGACCGGACCCACCGGGTCGCGTCGGATCATGCTGGTATGCCCCGCCACGTATTCCGCCGTGGCCGACCCCGACATCGTGCGCGCCGCACCCGCCATGAAGCGGTAGGTGTCGATGGTCAGCGGCATCTCGTCGTCGCGGGCCGACGGCCACGGCTTGCCCACGTCGAGGCTTTCCAGCTCCGCCAGCTCGTCCTGGTTGTCCTCGATCACCTGCGCGATGGTCAGAAGCAATTCGGCCCGCTCGCCGGGCGTGACCTGGCTGTAGCTTTCGAACGCCTCGGCACAGGTGGCGACCGCCGCGTCCAGCTGCGCCTCGGACGCCTCGGACACCCACGTGATCGCTTCCCCGGTCGAGGGGTTCACCACCTCCAGCGCTTCGCCCTCGCCCGCGACCAGTTCGCCATTGATCAGCATGTTCGTCTGCATCCCCGTCCCCTCCTAAAGCTTCATCTGCTGGACCTGCGCGCTCAGCCCGCCATCCAGCACCCACAATTGCCCGCTCGCATACCGCGCCTCGTCGGACGCCAGCCACAGGACAAGGTTCGCCACGTCCTCGGGCGTGCCGTAGGTGCGCATCGGGTGCACGTCGCGCACGGCCTGTTGCAGCGCGTCGATGGTCTTGCCGCCGCCGCCCGAGCCTTCGCCCGTGAAAAAGGATTGCAGCATGGGCGTGTCCACGTAACCGGGACAGACCGCGTTCACGCGGATGCCCTCCGGCCCGTGATCGCAGGCCATGGCGCGGGTCAGCGCGTGCACCGCGCCTTTGGTCGCGCAATAGGCCGCAAGGCCGGGATCGGCGATGAACCCGTCATAGGACCCGAAATTCACGATCGACGGCCCCTGCCCCTTCCGCAGAAGCGGCAGGAAATGCTTCGACGTCAGGAAGGTGCCGGTCACGTTCACCGCGAAGGAGCGGTTCCATTCCTCCAGCGACGTCTCCTCGATGGTCTTCTCGATCTCGATCCCGGCCGCGTTGACGAGGATGTCGAGCCGGTCGCCGACCTCCGTCACAGCGGCCTTCACCGACGCCTCATCGGTCACGTCCAGCGGTACGAAGCGAGACGGCCCATCAGGGCCGGCGAGCGATCCGTCCTCGGTGAGGTCACCCGCATAGACGGTCGCGCCCTCCCGCGCGAAGCGGTCGCAGATCGCGCGCCCGATCCCGCCGCGCCCTCCGGTGACGAAGGCGATCTTGCGCTCAAGCCTCATCCGACCCTCCCCGGAACGGCGGAAAGCGCCCCTTTTCCTGCACGACGCGGTAATCCATGTGGTTGCGCACGTATTCGTTCGACGCATCGCGCGGCGGCTGCCAGTCCCAGTGGGTCGGCTGGCCGTGCTGCATCCCGCGATAGACCGCCTGCCGCTGCGCCTGGTAGGCGAGGACATCGGCCGTCAGCGCCTCGAAATCCCAGCGGTCGGCCACCTCGGCGGCAAAGGACGCGGCCTCGTCGGCGTAATCGGGATCGTCGGCAAGGTTCACCTGCTCCTCGGGATCGTTCTCCACGTCGTAAAGCATCGGCGGATCGCCGGGTGCGGCCATGTACTTGAACGCGCCCCGGCGGATCATCACCTGCGGCACGTCCACGCCCTCGGCGCAGTATTCCGAGATCGCGGCGCCCTCGGTCGTCTCTCCCGCCAACTCGGGGACCAGTGACCGGCCTTCCAGCGGCAGGCCAAGCTCCGGCGCGGTGCCGCCAAGGTCCAGCAACGTCGGCACAAGGTCGACCAGCGAACAGGGGCTGTCACACGTCCCCGTCTCCACCCCCGGTCCGGCCACGATCAGCGGCACACGGGCGGAGTGTTCGAAATGGGTCATCTTGTACCAGAGGCCCCGCTCGCCCAGCATGTCGCCGTGGTCCGAGGTCACGATCACCACCGTGTCGTCCAGCTGCCCCGTCTCCCTCAGCGCCTTCAGCATGATGCCAAGGTTGTGGTCCACGTGGCTGACATTGCCGTAATAGCCCTGCCGCGCGCGGCGCACCTGGTCCTCGGTCGGGGGCGGCACAAGGTCGGTGCCGATGGCCGCGCGGATGCGCTGGGTCTGCGGGTCGTCGGCCTCGGGGATGGTGGGCAGGTCGATCTCGTCCGCGTCGTAGAGGTCCCAGAAATCGTGCGTGGGCAGGTAGGGATCGTGCGGATGGATCAGCGACAGGACCATGCACCACGGCGCCTGTTTCTGCATCGCGCGCTCGATCACCCAGCGGCGGGCGAGGAAGGTCGCCTCGTCGTCGTATTCCACCTGGAACGAGGTCGCGACCGGCCCCGCCTCGATCACGCTGTCGAGGTTGTGGTACCACTTGTCGATCCGCTCGTCCGGCGCGCGCCAGTCGGGAATCCACGCAAGGTCGGCGGGGTAGACATCGGTCGTCAGCCGCTCTTCGAACCCGTGCAACTGGTCGGCGCCCACGAAATGCATCTTGCCCGACAGGCAGGTGCGATAGCCCGCCTCGCGCAGGTAATGCGCGAAGGTCGGCGTGGCCGAGGGCAGTTCGGCGGCGTTGTCATAGGCGCGGATCGACGAGACGTGCTTGCCCGTCATGAACGCCGCGCGGGATGGCGCGCAGAGCGGCGAATTGCAATAGGCCGCATCGAACCGCATGCCGCGCTTGGCCAGCCGGTTCATGTGCGGCGTCTGCACGACGGGATGGCCATAGGCGCCGGTGAAATGCGGCGCCAGCTGGTCGGCCATGACGATGAGGATGTTGGGTGCGGACATGGAAATCTCCCGGAAAGCCAAAACAGACCGGGCGGCGCCCGGCGCGTCAGGCGGACGCGGGCGGCGGTTGGTAGGTCATGGGTTTCACATGTCTCACATGTGGCAGCTTGGCACAGGCACTGCGCGTGACGCCATGAAAAAGACGACACGCGCAGGTCGGTTTCAGCCGTGAAGCCGCCGGGCGGCGCCGATCAGGCGCGGCCCTTCCACGGAACAAGGAAGCGCTCGGCCTGCCGCATCAGGATGTCGATGCCGTACCCGATCACGCCGATCAGGATGATGCCGACGATCACGATGTCCGTCAGGTTGAACCGCGAGGCGACCATGATCATCATGCCCGCGCCCTTTTCCGCCGCGACCAGTTCGGCGGCAACCACGGTGCCCCAGCAGACCCCCATCGCGACGCGCGCGCCGGTGAAGATCTCGGGCAGCGAGTTCGGCACGATCACGTAGCGCATCACCTGCCACTTGCTGGCACCCAGCGAATAGGCCGCGTGTACCTTGGAAATGTTCACGCCCGACACCCCCGCCCGCGCGGCGATCGCCATGATCCACAATGCGGCGAGGAACAGCAGGATGATCTTGGCGTCCTCCTCGATCCCGAACCAGATGATGACCAGCGGGATCAGGGCCAGCGGCGGCACGGGCCGCATGAATTCCACGATCGGGTCGAACCAGCCCCGGAACCAGTTGCTGAGACCCATCGCGTAGCCCAGCGGGATGCCGATCAGCGCCCCGAAGAAGAAGCCCACGACCACGCGGAAGAGCGACCAGCCAAGGTGTTCGAGCACCGTGAAGTTCTGGTAGCCCTCTTGCGTGAGGTCGATGAACCGCGCCCACACGGCCTCGGGCGATGGCAGCCAGATCGGCTCCATCTGCATGCCCTTGGCGGGGGTGAAGTTGATCGTGCCCTTATCAGTAATCGCGACGGTGCCGTTGGCGGTGCGCACGCGTTCGCCGGCCGAAATGGGCTTGCCGTCGATCGCGATGATCTTCGCACCGTCGGCCTTGCGCTTGGCCTCGTCGTTCTTGTCCCAGAGGATAAGACCGGACCGCCACGCCCCGATCAGGACGCTGTCGTTCTTGGCAAACCCGTCGCCGGGATCGACCTCGGGCGCGTCGGGCTTCTGGTCGACGGGATGCACGCGCACCGTGACAACCGCGTCGTCGGTGCCGGCAGGCCCCTCGGCGGTGTAGGCGAACGAGGTATCGCCCACGAACGGCCCCGGCATGTGCAGGAATTTCGGCAGCAGGGCCGACCCGGTGAACATGCCCCACAGCACGAACAGCGCCACGACCGAGATGATCGAGGCCCACCTGTCCGCGCGCACGGCGCTTTCATCGCCGAATGTCACGGTCTTGAGCGAGGTGAAGTCGCGCGGCTGGGTGCGCCGCACGATGAATTTCACGGCAAAGAAGGCGCCAACAAAGATGGCGACGTAGATCAGAAGGGGGATCATGCGCCTGCCTCCTCGGTCCGGCCCATGATTTCTTCTTCCATGTCCCAGATCATCGACAGGATCTCCTCGCGCTTGGGCCCGTAATCGGGATGCGTCTTGACCTCGCGCAGGTCCTTGCCCACGCCCAGATCGGCAAAGGGCAGACGGTATTCCTTGTGAATGCGGCCCGGACGCGGGGCCATGACCAGCAGGCGTTCGCCCAGCAGCAGAGCCTCTTCGACCGAGTGGGTGATGAGGATGATGGTCTTGCCCGTCTCTTTCCAGAGCTTCAGGACAAGGCCCTGCATCTTCTCGCGCGTCAGCGCGTCGAGCGCGCCGAGCGGTTCGTCCATCAGGATGACGTCGGGATCGTTGGCAAGGCAGCGGGCCAGTGCCACGCGCTGCTGCATGCCGCCCGACAGTTCATAGACCATCTTTTCCTTGAAATCCTGCAGGCCCACCACGTCGAGCAGGTGGTCCACCGTCTCGCGGCTTTCCGCCTTGGGGGCGCCCTTCATCTTGGGGCCGAAGCCCACGTTGTCGCGCACGCTCATCCATTCGAACAATGCGCCCTGCTGGAACACCATGCCGCGTTCGGCGGCGGGTCCCTCGACCCGGTCGCCGTTCAGGCGGATTTCGCCCGAGGTGGGGGCGAGAAAGCCCGCGACGATGTTCAGAAGGGTCGTCTTGCCGCATCCGGACGGGCCAAGAACGGACATGAGTTCCCCGCTCTGCAGCGTCAGGGACACGTCCTGCAACGCCTGCACGTAATCGCCGTTCGGCAGGTCGAAGCGCATCGAGATGTTGTCGATCACTAGGTCGGACACGGTGTCCTCATATGTTTCGGAGGTTGGCGCAGCGGCCCCGGACACGGCCCGGAGCGGGTGGGCGCGCGAGACCTCCCGCGCGCCCGTCGTCGTATCGGATCAGTTCGCGATCGCTTCGAGCGGACCGGTGTTGACTGCATTCTCGTAGGTGTCGAGAGCGCCGTCGATCGAGCCGGCCTGCACGAAGACGTCGGCGACGCCTTTCATGAAGGACTGGGCATTGCCGCCCAGCCAGCCCGCGCCCAGCTGGTCTGCCACGGTCGGGAAGGTGAAGGTCGAGATGGTTTCCATCGTCGCCTGTTCATCCATGCCCGCATCCTTTGCGATCACCGGCAGCATCTTGGCGTGGTTCGCCTCGTCCGCCCACATCGCGTTGGCGTCGGCGGTGACCTTGAGGAATGTCGCCATCACGTCGCCGTTCTCGGCCACGAAGCCCGCGGGCGCCGAGGTCACGTCGAACACCAGGATGCCCAGTTCGGTCTTCTCGTCGCCGGTCAGCAGGACGTTGCCGTGCTCTTTCATGCGGCGCAGCGAGCCGCCCCAGCCGCAGGCCATGTCGACGGCACCCTGTGCCAGCGCGGCCGCGCCTTCCGGCGGGTTCATGTTGACGATTTCCATCGACGCCGGATCAACGCCGAAATGTTCCATCTGCTTGAGGTAGCCGTAATGGGCCGCGGTGCCGAGCGGAACGGCGACCTTCTTGCCGGCCAGTTCCGACGCGCTGTCCTTGTCGATTTCCAGTGCCGAGGCGACGACGCAGTTGTCGTTGTCGGCATAGGACACGGCCACGTCGACGATCTGCAGGTCCTGTCCACCCGAGGTGGCGACCACGAAGGGCGGCAGACCCTGGCTGACCGAGATCTGGATGTCGCCCGAGGCCATCGCGGCGGACATCGCGACGCCCGAGTCGAACGCGCGCCAGTTGACTTTCATGCCCAGCGCTTCGTCGTACATGCCTTCGACCTTGGCGAACTGGAAGGGCATCGGCCATTCCAGGAAGTAGGCGACGGTAATCTCGCCATGCGCGTCAGCCGCGGCCATCTGCGCCGAAAGCGCCATCGCGGTGCCCGCGAGAAGCGCGGTCAGGTTTTTGCGTTTCATGAAGTTCTCCCTTTTTCATGCAGGCCGCCGCATTGTTGTTATCGGGCGACCGGCCGGCGCACGCATAGCGGAACCGGCGTCTGACATCTTTCCGTCACACGCCGCGAAAGGCAACAGGTTCGTGCGCAAATGGAAAGCGTCAGTTGGACCGGGTGCATGAGTCCAGACGCCGGATTGCCCGGAAAACGCGCCGCGAAACCGGCCCGTGCCCCTTATCCGCGCACCGTGCCGTCGCCGGTCACGAGGTACTTGAAGCTGGTGAGCTGGGCCGCGCCCACCGGCCCGCGCGCATGCATCTTGCCGGTGGCGATGCCGATCTCGGCCCCCATGCCGAATTCGCCGCCATCGGCGAACTGGGTCGAGGCGTTGTGCATCAGGATCGCGCTGTCGAGCCGCTGGAAGAAGCGGTCGGCGGTGGGCTGATCCTCGGTCAGGATGCAGTCGGTGTGGCTGGAGCTGTAGCGGTTGATATGCGCGATGGCACCGTCCACGTCATCGACGACGCGCGCCGACATGATCATGTCGAGGTATTCGCGTCCCCAATCGTCCTCACTCGCGGGCACCGTGCCCTCGATATGCGCCAGCCCCTCGTCCACGCGCATTTCGACGCCCCGGTCGATCAGGGCGCGGATGACGCCCTGCCCCAGCGTGTCCACCACGTCGCGGTGGATCAGCAGGCATTCGGCGGCACCGCAGATGCCGGTGCGGCGGGTCTTGGCGTTCAGCACCACGTCAAGCGTCTTCTGCGGATCGGCGGCCTTGTCGACATAGATGTGCACGATGCCTTCGAGATGGGCGAAGACCGGCACCCGCGCCTCGCGCTGGACAAGGCCGACAAGACCCTTGCCGCCGCGCGGCACGATCACGTCGATGTAGTCGGTCATGGTCAGCATCTCGCTCACCGCGGCGCGGTCGCGGGTGGGCACGCGCAGGATCGCGTCCTCGGGCAGGCCGGCGGCGCGGAGGCCCGCCTGCAGGCAGGCATGGATCGCGCCCGACGAATGGAAGCTTTCCGACCCGCCTCTCAGGATCACCGCGTTGCCCGATTTCAGGCACAGCGCGCCCGCATCCGCCGTCACGTTGGGTCGTGATTCGTAGATCACGCCGATCACGCCGAGCGGCGTGCGGACCCGGCGGATATGCAGTCCCGAGGGCCGGTCCCATTCGGCCAGCACCTCGCCCACCGGATCGTCCTGCGCCGCGACCGCGCGCAGGCCGTCGGCCATGGCGGCGATCCGGGGCCCATCCAGCATCAGCCGATCCATCATCGCCTCCGACAGCCCCTTGTCCCGGCCATAATCGAGGTCCTTTGCATTCGCGGCGAGGACCTCGTCGCTCCCTTGCGTGAGCGCCTCGGCGGCGGCGTCGAGCGCGGCGCGTTTCCGGTCGGCCGGGGCGAAGGCGAGGATTGCCGCGGCGGCCTTGGCGCGCTGGCCGAGGTCGGCCATCAGGGCGGGGATGTCGCTGAGATCTTTCATCGGGTGGTCCTCGTGGCGCGGGAGGGAGCCTCCGGCGGACATATTTGTAAAGAGAAGAAGCCTAGAAAGCGAGATCGTCGCGATGGATGAGCGCGGCGCGGCCGGGATAGCCCAAGAGCGCCTCGAACCGGGAGGAGTGCTGGCCCTGGATGCGGGCGGCCTCGTCGGAGGTGTAGCGGGTAAGGCCTTGCCCGAGGCCCTGCCCGTCGGGGCCGAGCACCGCGACCGGGTCACCGCGTTCGAAGCTGCCGTCGATCCGGGTGACGCCAGTGGGCAGGAGCGATTTGCCGGAGGAGAGCGCGCGGACGGCGCCCGCGTCGAGGTGCACGCCGCCGCGCGGTTTCATCGCCGCGATCCATGCCTTGCGGGCCGAGGCCGGGTCTGTCTGCGGCGTGAACCATGTGACCGGGGCGCCTGTTTCCAGCGCGGCAAGGGCATGGTCTGGGGTGCCCAGCGCGATGGCCATGGCGCAGCCTGCCGCCGTGGCCGTCTTGGCCGCCATCAGCTTGGTCTTCATCCCGCCCTTGGACAGGCCCGAGCCGGCGTCACCCGCCATCGCCTCGATCGCCGGGGTGATGCGGTCGACCGTGTCGAAGCGTTTGGCGTTGGGGTTGGTGGCGGGGTTGGCGGTGTAGAAACCGTCCACGTCGGACAGCAGGATGAGGTGATCGGCGCCGACGGTGACCGCGATCTGGGCTGCCAGCCTGTCATTGTCGCCGAACCGGATTTCGTCGGTGGCGACGGTGTCGTTCTCGTTCACGATGGGCACGACGCCCAGCGACAGGAGCTGGCCCAGCGTGGCGCGCGAGTTGAGGTAGCGGCGGCGGTCGGCGCTGTCTTCGAGCGTGACGAGGACCTGCGCCGTCTTCAGCCCGTGCAGGCCCAGCGCATCCTCGTAGGCGCGGGCGAGCCGGATCTGGCCCACCGCCGCCGCGGCCTGCGATTGTTCGAGCGGCAGCGTGTCGGAGCCGAGGCCAAGCACGCCCCGGCCCAGCGCGATGGAGCCGGACGAGACGATCACCACGTCCGTGCCGCGCGCGCGGATCGCGGCGACATCGGCGGCAAGGGCGGTCAGCCAGGCGTCGCGCAAAGCGCCCGTATCGCGGTCAACAAGTAGGGCCGAGCCGATCTTGACGACGACGCGGCGGGCCTCGCTCAGGGGTGCCACGGCGTGTCCTCCCCGCCATCGGGGCGTTCGGCGCGGCGTTCGGTATCGATCACGCGGCGCAGCGCGCGCAGGACCTCGGGCACGCCCTGCCCCGACACGCCCGACATCACCATCACCTCGCCGCCCGAGGCCTCGGCCACTTCGGCGCGCTGCATCTCGGTCAGTTCGTCGTCGAGCGCGTCGATCTTGTTCAGCACCGTGATGCGCGGCTTGGTGGCGAGGTCGCCGCCATAGGCTTCAAGCTCGGTGATGATGGTGCGGTAGTCGGCGGCGGGGTCATCCACGGTGCCGTCGACCAGGTGCAAGAGCACGGCGCAGCGTTCCACGTGGCCGAGGAAGCGGTCGCCGATGCCGCGGCCTTCATGCGCGCCTTCGATCAGGCCGGGGATGTCGGCCACCACGAACTCGGTATTGTCGATGCCCACCACGCCGAGGTTGGGGTGCAGCGTGGTGAAGGGGTAATCGGCGATCTTGGGCCGCGCGTTCGAGGTCGCGGCAAGGAAGGTCGACTTGCCCGCGTTGGGCAGGCCCAAAAGACCCACATCGGCGATCAGTTTCAGCCGCAGCCACAGCGTGCGGTCAACCCCCGGCTGGCCGGGATTGGCGTGGCGCGGGGCCTGGTTGGTCGAGGTCTTGAAATGCAGGTTGCCGAAGCCGCCATTGCCGCCGCGCGCCAGCAGGACGCGGTCGCCCACGTTGACGAGGTCGGCGATCACGGTTTCCTCGTCCTCGTCGAGGATTTCCGTCCCGGCGGGCACTTTCAGCACGATGTCGTCGCCCGAGGGGCCGGTGCGGTTCTGGCCCATGCCGGGCCGACCATTGTCGGCGAACCAGTGCTGCTGGTAGCGGAAATCGATCAGCGTATTCAGGCCTTCGACCGCCTCGGCCCAGACCGAACCGCCCTTGCCGCCGTCACCGCCATCTGGCCCGCCGTATTCGATATACTTCTCGCGCCGGAAGCTGACCGCTCCGCCGCCGCCCGATCCGGAGCGGATATAGACCTTGCAGAGGTCGAGAAATTTCATGTGGCGGCCTCGAATGCGTTGCGGGTCAGGCGATAGAGCCAAATGGGCGCAGGCTCAACCCGCGCGGCGGATGTGCCCATGCCCGTGCCGGTCCGTTCGAACCCGATGGAGCGCAGGATGTGGTCGGAGGCCGGGTTGTCGGTGAAGACGTCCGCCGTCAGCGAAGCGAGCCCGAAGCGCGCGAACAGGTTGGCGCAGAAGGCCACCATCGCCGCGCGGCCATATCCCTGCCCCTGAGCCGCCGGGTCGAGGAAGTAGAACACGTCGGGCGCGTCACCCGCATCCACGCCGACGGACCCGATCAGCCTGTCATCCGCGTAGACCCCCAGGCGAAACGGCGGGGCCGACGCGTCACAGGTAGCCGCGATGAACTCCCCGGCCTCCGCCGTGGTCCAGTCGGGCGGGAACCTGAACAGCATGCGGCCCACCGATGCCTGGGTCACGATGTCCCGCAATGCCTCGGCATCCGTGCTTTGCATGGGGCGCAGCACCAGCGGCCCCGCCGTCAGCGCCACGGGGGTGCGCGCGGTCCAATCGTCACGGGTCAACCGCATCCCGCGCGACACGACATCGTCGCCCACGTACTCGGCTTTGCGCGGCGTGTCTTGCCCGGTGTAGGAAAATCCCAGCTTGACCAGCACACGCTGTGACCGGGAGTTGCCATAGGCATGGCTGCTTGGGATCACCGTGCCATTGCGGCGATGGAAGAAATCGTCGAGCGCCGCCGCGCTTGCCTCCCCGGCATAGCCGCGCCCCCAGACGCGCGGGGTGAACCAGAACCCCAACTCGTGCCCGGCGTTCACGACACCCACCGGCCCGCTGTCATCCTCTACAAGCCACACCGGCTGGTCGGCCACGCGGGCGATGAATGCCTGCGCGTCCGGCAGGCCGTAGGGATGCGGCATGGTCAACAGCCACCGTGCCACCAGCGGGTCATCCGCGATCCTGCGCAGCGCCGCCCCGTCGGCGGGCACGGGTCGGCGCAGAACCAGCCGACGGGTTTTCAGCACCGGAAGGGTCACATCTGTCTCAGGTAGGTCCAGGTGGGGACGTTTGCGGCACGGGCCACGCAATAGACCTCGGCATCGCCGATATAGGCGAAACCGCAATCGGTCAGCACCTTGGCAGAGACGGGATTGTCCTGGAACACCGACCCGAACACCGTCTTGCACCCCTGCGGGTTGGTATCGAGCAGCGCGTCGAGCCCTGCCCGCGTCACGCCCTTGCCCCAGAAGGCGGGCGCGACCCAGTAGCCGATCTCGGACTGGTCGTCCGACAGGCGTTCCAGCGACATCAGCCCCATCACCTCGGGCCCGCCGGTGCGGGTGCCGTCGAGGACCCAGACATCCTCGGTCCGGTCCCCGCTCAACGCGCGGACAAGGAATGCCTCGGTCGCGCCGGGCGGCAGGGGATGGGGGATCGACGTGGTCATCATCGCGATGCGCTGGTCGGACCCGTAATGCGAAATCAGCCCCGCATCGGAATGGCGCACCGGGCGCAGGTCGAACCGGTCGGTTTCGATCACCGGTTGCGCGGTCATGGTTGCAGCTGTCATGGGGTCTCTCCTCCCGCCAGCAGAACGTTGAGAACTGAAAGAACGATGAGCACCGCAAGCCCGACCATCAGGGCGCGTTCGTACCGCGTGCCCGCGACGGTGCGCGCAAGGCGGTCGCCGAAATAGGCCCAGACCGGGTGCAGCACCAGTTGCACGGCAAGGAACCCGGCGGCGACGGTCGCGGTGGCGATCAGTGCGGGTGTCGCCGGATCGACGAAGCCGGTAAAGGCCGTCAGGATCATCGCCCAGGCCTTGGGGTTGAGCGGGTGCACGGCGAGACCGGCCATCAGGCCGGGCGAGCGCCCCCCCGCCCCGGGTGCCAGACGCGTGAAGGCCACGCGCCACGCGAGCCAGCAGATATAGGCGACGGCCGCCCATTTCAGCGCCTCGAACACCGCCGGATACCGCGCCAGCACGCTCATCACGCCGAACCCGATGGGCCAGATGATCAGCTGCTTGCCCAACGCCACGCCCGCCACGAAGGGCAGCGCCCGGCGGAACCCCTGCGCCGCACCCGTCGCCAGAAGCGCCATGTTGGCCGGACCCGGAGAGCCCACCTGCGCGGCGGCGAAGACAAGGAAAGAGCCCAGGGCGACGCTCATGCCAAACCCTCCCACGCGTCGCGGGTCAGGCGGTAATTGGTCTGCGGCAGGTCCTCGCCCCGTGCCCGGCAGAACCCGGTGCAGGCGCCCTCGGCGCGGACGAAGCCCAGCTTTTCCAGCACCCGGACCGAGGCGGGATTGCCTTCGAACACGCAAGCCGAGACCTCTCCCGCATCCTTGGTCCGTTCGAAATACGCCCGCAGCATCAGCCGTGCGGCGCGCGTCGTGATGCCCTGCCCCCACGCCCTGCGCGCCAGCCAGTACCCGATCCGCCCGTCCACCCGCATCGTTCCGACGCAGGCACCCTGCCACTCGATCACGCCGGCGTCGGGCCAGAGCGGCGAGCCATCCTCGTTGGCCAGCTTCACGTCGGCCTCGGCGAAGGGATGGGGGATGCCCGCCGTCCACTTCGCGACCTCGAAATCGCCAAGACCCGCGACAATCGCGGGCACATCACCCGGCGTCGCCGGGCGCAGACGCAACGCGCCATCCTGAAGGACCTCAATGGGATGGGTCATGGCCCACCTCGCAAATTAAAAATGAAAAAGGGACCGGCGGTGTCGCCGATCCCTTTCAAGAAAACCCTAAATCGGGGGTTCGGCTTACTCGGCAGCCTCCGCCATTGGGAGAACCGAAATATACGTGCGGCCCTTGAAACCCTTGCGGAAGGTCACGGCGCCTTCTTCGGTCGCGAAGATGGTGTGATCCTTGCCCTGGCCCACGCCATCGCCCGGCCAGAACTTGTTGCCGCGCTGGCGCACGATGATGTTGCCGGGGATCGCATGCTGACCACCGAAGAGTTTCACGCCAAGGCGACGACCGGCAGAGTCGCGCCCGTTCCGGGATGAACCGCCTGCTTTCTTGTGTGCCATGAGGTCTTACTCCGCTTCCTTGGCGAACTCGGCCGCCTGTTCAATCCAGTTGTCCCGCTCGATCCGGCCCTTGAAGGACAGACGATCATCCATATAGGCAATCTCGTCCGAACCCCAAGCCGCGATCTGGTCGAAGTGGAACACGCCGTTCTCGTGCAGCAGGCCTTCGAGCTTCGGACCCACGCCCGAAATCTTCTTCAGGTCGTCCGGCTTGCCGCCGCGCGCTTCGGTCAGCAGGTTGGCGGGCTTGGTGCCTTCGCTGTCCGCTGCCGGCGCGGCCTCGGCCTTCTTCTCGGCCTTGGGGGCCTCGGCCTTCTTCTCGGCTTTCTTGGCGGGCTTCTTCGCCTCGGTCGCGGCGACGGCCACGGCTGCGACCGAACCCGCGCCGATGGCGGCCTTCACGCCGGTCTTGTCACCGCCCGATGCGAGGATCTCGGTGATCCGCACCATGGTCAGTTGCTGGCGGTGGCCCTTCGTGCGCTGTGAGCCGTGCTTGCGGCGGCGCTTGACGAAGTGGATGACCTTGTCGCCCTTGACCTGGTCCACGACCTCGGCCTGCACAGCGGCGCCGTCGACCACGGGCGTGCCCACGGTGACCTTGTCACCGCCCAGCATCAGGATCTCGTTGAATTGCACGGTTTCACCCGCATCCGCGGCAAGCTTCTCGATCTGCAGCGTGTCGCCGGATTGCACCCGGTACTGCTTCCCGCCGGTCTTCATGACTGCGAACATGTCGCGTCTCCTGTGTCTTTCGCGTCCCGAGGCACCGGTTCCGGTTTTCTGCGGGGGCTGTTTCGCGCGCCCCGCGCCATGGTAACAGCGCACGCCCTTCCGGCGTGTCATTGAAACGAGCCCGCGCAATGCGGCAGACGCCATCCAAAGTCAAGAGCCTTCCGGCGTGTCCCGCGACAAACCCGCAATCAGGGCCACGGTGTTTCTCGTCCGGGGCCCGTCGTGCGCGGACTACAGGTCCTGCACCTGCATCTCGCGCGCGATGGCGCGGCCCAGCGCATAGGAAATGTCGGAATACATCGCGTCGAACCCGGCAAAGAGCGCCCGGTTCAGCGCCATGCCCGCCTTGGTCGCCGACAGGTCGATGTAATCCTGCAGGACGTCATCCTCGACCGGCTTGTAGGCCAGCAGCAGGAAGCCGTAGACCCATTCGCGCGTGTCGCTGCGGGTCTCTTCCTCCTGCTCCCACACGTCGCGCAGGATGTCCTCGTCGCCAAGGTCCAGCGCCCCGCCATCGACGAGGCCCTGGTAGAAGACGATGTTGGAGTTGAGCGCGCCGACCACATTCGAATCCACGAGGTCGTTGACCTCTACGAACTCGGTGATCTGTCGGAAACGGTCGTCGGGGTTTTCCTCGGCGGCGTGGAAGGCGTCCTTCGCCGCTTCCTCGACCGCCTCGTCCATCATCGCCGCCCGCGCCGACAGTTCGAGCGAGATCAGCTGCCGCCCGCCGGGGCTTTCGAAGAAGTCGATCAGCGGCGTGATGTCGGTGCCGTCGATCGCCTCGGCGAAATTGACGCGCACCGTCTGTGTCATGCGGTCGGTGTCATAGATGCGCGCGACCGCCGCGCGCCAGCTTTCATCGGGGCCGCCGGGCACCATCTGCGCGGCCAGTTCGTCACCATAGGCAAGCCCCTCGTCGCGCATGATCGCCACGATCCCGTCCACACCCATCGCGTCGAGCAGCCGGTCCGGCAGGGACGGCTCGGACCATGCGAGCCCCGGCACGACGGCAAGGGACAGGGCGGCGAATGTGGCGCGGATCATGCGGGGCTCCGATTGGACGCGGGGTCATGGAGGAGGTAGCTTCTCGCCATGCGTATTCCAAGGCCCGGCAGGCGCGACAGGGGCGTTTTCGGCTTGCAGAGGCGGAAACCCACCGCTAAACGACCGCCACCAGACCCCCGCGGAGAGGTGCCGGAGTGGTCGAACGGGGCGGTCTCGAAAACCGTTGTGGGTGCAAGCCCACCCAGGGTTCGAATCCCTGTCTCTCCGCCACTATCCCGAAAAATCCTGCTTCATCAGCGCCTTGCGAGGCGATGTTGATGTTCTTTTTGCCCCGGCCCCGGTCGCTGGTCGACCCTAGGCCCTGGCCAGCCCCGCCGCTTCGAGGATCTCCCGCACCCCGTCATGCAGCGAAATCGTCGGCGTCCAGCCCAGCACCTCGCGGGCGCGGGTCGTGTCGAGCTGGGCAAAGCCGGGCTCGGTGCCGCTTTCGACGAATTCCAGCGCCAGTTCGCGGCCGCTCAATTCCTGCACCAGCGCGATCAGGTCGTTGATCGAGGTGCCCTGCCCAGTGCCGATGTTCACGATGCCCGATCCGCCGACCTTGATCGCGGCCTCGATGGCGCCGCGCACGTCGATGACGTTGACGTAGTCGCGCTGCATCTCGCCCGAACCGAAGACGCGGAAGGGCGTGCCGGTATCCATCGCGCTGACCATGGTGGGGATCACGCCGAAACCGGGCTTGATCGGCTGGCCGAGGCCATAGGCGTTGGTCACCCGCAGGATCGTCGCCTCGAGCGTGGTTTGCGCGGCGGCCTGCAGGTGCATCTCGACGATGGCCTTTTCCAGCCCGTACTCGGTTTGCGGGCTGCACAGGTGGGTTTCGTGGATCACCGCCTCGGACGTCGTGCCATAGACCGCGCCGCCCGACGACAGCAGGATGTAATGCGCGCGGCTGCCCGCGTTGATCAGTCCGTCGATGATCCGCAGGTGCGGCCGGATCCGCAGGTTGATGTCGCGCGTCTGCACCATTCGCCCGCGCCCGCGCGACACCAGGTCGACGATGACATCGGCGTCGCTCAGCCACTTGATGTCGACGGCTTCGAGGTCTTCGATTAGAACCGGCGCCGGAAGCCCGTCGATGTCGGGCGATGGCGTGGCGTGCCGCCTGACCCAGTGCAGGTCGACATCCGCCCGTCCCGAAAGGGCGCGCAGGACATGGGCCCCGATGAAGCCGGACCCGCCCAGCACCACGATTTTCAAAGTCTTGCCCGCCATTGCAAATGATCGTCCTGAAAAAAATCCATCACGTCCGCGCCGTGGCGCAGTTCGCATGTCGCTGGATATAAAGGGAGTTGCAAGCCTTGGCGATGCTCAAAATACCTCCGCGCCCCGCAACGCGACGGCCCTGCCAAGGAATTGGCCACGTGCGATGGCCCTTTCCCGTGTCGCGGGAGCCGGGCGTTGCAAGGGATCAGACGGCGAGGCTGTGGATGCCGGGGCGCGTGCCGCTTGTGTCCAGCCGCGCGGCCAGAAGCCGTGCCAGCGGTTCCAGTCCGGGCCTCAGGCGCAATTGCCCGCCCGTGCGCTCCAGCGCGCCGGGAAAGGTGCGGTCGAGGTCCAGAAGGCGCGCGCGCAGGTCGCCGGTGAAGGACGGATAGGTTTCGGCCATGTGGCGGGGGTCGATCGCGCCGTCGCACATCAGGCTTGAGATCAGCGCCCGCACGAACCGGTCCTGCCCGGACAGGACAAGCCCCTTGTGGCCCGCCAGCCCGCCCGCGCCGATCCGCTGGTTGTAGGCAGAGGTCGGGACCGCGTTCTGGCTGTAGCCCTGCGGGAAACTCGATATCGCCGAAGCACCAAGACCGATCAGCGTGTCGCAGGGATCGTCGGTATAGCCCTGGAAATTGCGCTTCATCCGGCCGTTTCGCGCGGCCACGGCAAGGCTGTCACCGGGACGCGCGAAATGGTCGATGCCAAGCGCGTCGAACCCCCAGGTAACCAGCTGGTCGCGCGCGATTGCCGACATCTTGTAGCGGCGTTCGGGGTCCGGCAGGGCGACGCTGGGTATCATCACCTGCCGCTTGCTCATGTGCGGGACATGGGCATAGCCGTAAAGCGCCAACCGGTCCGGCGACAGCGTCACCACCTGTTTCAGCGTCGCCAGCAATCCAAGCGAGGTCTGGTAGGGCAACCCGTACAGAAGATCGACGTTCAAGCTGCGCACGCCGTTGCGCCGCAGGCGCGTGATCACGTCCTGCGTCACCCCGAAACCCTGCTCGCGCCCGATGGCCTTCTGCACGCGGGGGTCGAAATCCTGCACGCCGACGCTGGCGCGCGTCATGCCCTTCTCCGCCAGCGCGTCGAGCACGTCCTGCGCTGCCTCGGTCGGGTCTATCTCGACCGAGAACTCGAACTCGGGACTGCGGGCGAACACGGCGTCGATCCGGTCGATGAGCCGCGTCATCATGTCCCCGCTCAGAAGCGTCGGCGTTCCTCCGCCAAGGTGCAGCCGCGCCATCGGCGGGCGCGCCTCGCCCAGTGCCCCGGCGACCAGGTCGATTTCGCGGAACAGCACGTCAAGATAGGCCTCGACAGGTGCCAGCGTCTTGGTGCCTTGCGTCCGGCAGGCGCAGAACCAGCAGAGCCGCCGGCAGAACGGGACGTGGACGTAGACCGACACGGGCTTGTCCTGCGGCACCGCCCGCAACCAGTTGCCCTGATTCTGGGCACCGACATCCGGTTCGAACCGGTTCGCGGGCGGATAACTGGTGTAGCGCGGGACCTTGGCGTCAAAAAGCCCGAAGCGTCTGAGTGTGTTTGCGTGATCCATGACACAAGGCTATGCTCGGGTTTTTCGGGCAACCTTGATCTGGGTCAATCATCCATGACTTTTGTGTTCAACGAACGGGACGGATGCGGCAAATGCCCGATCCGGCATCGCGCCATCTGCGCCCGTTGCGACGACGAAGAGATGGAGTTGCTCGAAAAGACCAAGTCCTACGTCACGTTCGAGGCGGGCCAGACCATCGTCTGGCGCGGCGACACCCTTAAATACTTCTCGTCCGTCGTGCTTGGCATCGCGTCGCTGTCGCGCACGCTGGAAGACGGGCGCACCCAGATGGTGGGCCTTTTGCTGCCCTCCGACTTCATCGGCAGGCCGGGGCGCGAGACGGTGGATTTCGACGTGACCGCCGTGACCGATGTCACCCTCTGCCGGTTCGAGCGTAAACCGTTCGAGCGGCTGGTCGAGGACCTGCCGCACCTGTCGCACCGCGTCATGGAGATGGCGCTTGATGAGTTGAGCGCGGCGCGGGAGTGGATGGTGCTTCTGGGTCGCAAGACCGCGCGCGAAAAGATTGCGACCTTCATCGAGATGATCGTGCGCCGCGACACCGTGCCGACGCATGACGCCCCGCGCCACGTCCTGCCGCTGACGCGCGAGGAGATCGCGAATTTCCTCGGCCTGACGATCGAAACGGTGAGCCGCCAGCTTTCGCTGATGAAAAAGGACGGGATCATCACCTTCAGCGACCGCCGCAGCTTTGTCATCAACGACCTTGCGGCGCTTCAGGACGCGACCGGCGACGATGCCGATGGCGGCGTGATCATCTGACGGCGCGCGCCTTTGCGGGCGCGGCAGGCAAACATCCGCAAACTTGACCCAAATCAAGGTATGCCGCGCGGGATTCGGCGATTCTTGCACCAGACTGCAAGGAGATCGTCATGTACCCTCATATCCTCGTTCCTGTTGACCTCGCCGATACCGAGAAAGTCAAACGGTCCGTTGCCACGGCGCGGGCGCTGCTCGCGCCGCAAGGCAAGATCACGCTTCTGAATGTGGTTGCCCCCTTCCCCACCAGCATCGATGTCTACGTCCCCGCCGATATCGTCACTCAGGCGTTCGAGAACGCCAAGACCAAGCTTGCCGCCCTGTCCCAGGAAATAGGCATCAAGGATGCGGTGACCCTGCAGGGCGGGGTCGGACGCAGCATCGTCGACTGGGCGGACGAACATGCGGTGGACTGCATCGTGATCCCGTCCCACCAGCCGGAGCTGTCCGACATCCTTCTGGGATCGACCGCGGCATGGGTTGTGCGCCACGCGCAATGCTCGGTCCATGTCCTGCGCAAGCGCGCCGCGGATTGATCCAGATCAAGGCGGGCCGACCCCGGCCCGCGATACCTCCCACCCAGACTGGAAGATTTTTGCGCGTTCGGCGCGGATGAAGGGAACCGGCCATGGCCATCGTCAAACTGATATTACTGGGTCTGATCGCGCTGTTCGCGGCGCTTGCGACCGACCTTGGCCAGGACCTGGCCTATCGCGTTCACGCGGTCATCATCTTCGTGGTGGCGGTGGGCCTGTTCATCCGCGAATTGCGCAACGTGGGCGAACCCGCCGCGCCGGTTCCGACCGACCAGTATAACGACGACGTCGTGCGCGCCGGCGTGATCGCGACCGCCTTCTGGGGCATCGCGGGCCTGACCGTGGGCGTGCTGATCGCGCTGCAACTGACCTTCCCGGTGCTCAACTTCGACTGGGCGCAACCCTTCGGCAATTTCGGGCGCCTTCGGCCGCTGCACACGTCGGCAGTGATCTTTGCCTTCGGAGGCAACGCGCTGATCGCGTCGTCGATCTATATCGTGCAGCGCACGTCGCGCACGCGCCTTTACGGCGGCAACCTCGTCTGGTTCGTCTTCTGGGGCTACCAGCTGTTCATCGTGCTGGCGGCGACCGGCTACCTGCTGGGCGCCACGCAATCCAAGGAATATGCCGAACCGGAATGGTACGTCGACATCTGGCTGACACTTGTCTGGGTCGCCTACCTCGTCGTCTTCCTCGGCACCATCATCAACCGGCGCGAGCGGCACATCTACGTCGCCAACTGGTTCTTCCTCGCCTTCATCATCACCGTCGCGATGCTGCACGTGGTCAACAACCTCGCCGTGCCGGTGAGCATCTGGGGCTCGAAATCCGTCCAGCTGTTCGGCGGCGTGCAGGATGCCATGACGCAATGGTGGTACGGCCACAACGCCGTGGGCTTCTTCCTGACCGCGGGCTTCCTCGGCATGATGTACTACTACGTGCCCAAGCAGGCGAACCGCCCGGTGTACAGCTACAAGCTGTCGATCGTGCACTTCTGGGCGCTGATCTTCCTCTATATCTGGGCCGGTCCGCACCACCTGCACTATACCGCGCTGCCCGACTGGGCCTCGACCCTCGGCATGGTTTTCTCGGTCATCCTGTGGATGCCGTCCTGGGCGGGCATGATGAACGGGCTGATGACGCTGAACGGCGCGTGGGACAAGATCCGCACCGACCCGATCATCCGCTTCCTCGTGGCCAGCCTTGCCTTCTACGGCATGTCGACCTTCGAAGGGCCGATGATGTCGATCCGCGCGGTGAACTCGCTGTCGCACTACACCGACTGGACCGTGGGCCACGTGCATTCCGGCGCGCTGGGTTGGAACGGCATGATCATCTTCGCGATGATCTACTTCCTGACGCCCCGCCTGTGGAACCGCGGCGCGATGTATTCCAACGCCGCGATGAACTGGCACTTCTGGCTCGCCATGATCGGCATCGTCCTCTACGCGGCGTCGATGTGGGTGTCGGGCATCATGGAAGGCCTGATGTGGCGCGAGGTCGATGACCAGGGCTTCCTCGTCAACTCCTTCGCCGACACCGTCAGCGCCAAGTACCCCATGTACCTCGTGCGCAGCCTCGGCGGCATCCTCTACCTCGCCGGTGCCGGGATCATGTGCTGGAACATGTGGATGACGATCCGGGGTTACGCCCGCGTCAGCCAGCCCGTCGCACAAATGACCCCGCCCGCGGGCGCAACCGCCGCACCGGCCGAATAAGGAGCTTCGACCAATGGCCCTCATCGACAAACACGTCGTCCTCGAACGCAGCCCCTCGCTCCTGCTGGCCTTCTCGCTCACCGTGGTGACGATCGGCGGGATCGTAGAAATCGCGCCGCTCTTCTGGCTGGAGAACACGATCGAGGAGGTGGACGGCATGCGCCCCTACTCCCCGCTCGAACTGGCCGGGCGCGACATCTACATCCGCGAAGGCTGCTACGTCTGCCACAGCCAGATGATCCGCCCCATGCGGGACGAGGTCGAACGCTATGGCCCCTACTCGCTGGCCGCCGAAAGCATGTATGACCACCCGTTCCAGTGGGGGTCGAAACGCACCGGGCCGGACCTGGCCCGCGTGGGCGGGCGGTATTCCAACGAATGGCAACTCGCCCACCTGATCGACCCGCAATCGGTCGTGCCGGAAAGCATCATGCCGGGCTACGGCTTCTTGCTGAACGCCAGCCTCGACGGCGACGATATCGGCGACCTGATGCGTACGCACCGCATCGTCGGCGTGCCCTACACAGACGAGCAGATCGCGAACGCCGCGTCCGATTTCCGGGTGCAGGCCGATCCCGATGCCGACTGGGACGCCATGGTCGAGCGCTATCCCGGCGCCGCCATTGGCAACTTCGACGGCCAGCCACAGGTGACCGAGATGGATGCGCTGATCGCCTACCTGCAGATGCTCGGCACGCTGGTCGATTTCTCGACCTTCGTGCCGGATGCGAGCCGCTGAGGAGCAGACGATGGAAACCTATTCGACACTCCGCGCCTTCGCCGACAGCTGGTTCCTGATCGCGATGGTCGCCTTCTTCCTCGGCACGTGGGTCTATGCCTTCTGGCCATCCCTCAAATCCTCCCGTGACGCCGCCGCGTCGATCCCCTTCCGGGACGACGAGACCGGCACCGGTTGCACCGGGTCCTGCGAGACCTGCACCTGCAACACCGACATTTCCAAGGAGCTCCGCAATGGATAAGCCCCGCGTTGACAAGCTGACCGGTCGCGAGACCATGGGTCACGATTTCGACGGCATCGAGGAGTTGAACACGCCGATGCCGCGGTGGTGGCTCATCACCTTCTACCTCACCATCATCTGGGGCGTGGCCTACACCATCGCCTACCCGGCATGGCCCATGATCTCGGGCGCGACGGCGGGGCTTCTGGGCTATTCCACCCGCGCCGAGGTGGCCGAGCAGATCGCACGCCACGATGCCGCGAACGCGGATCTGACAGAGGCGCTGCTGGCCGTCGATCTGGCGGCGCTCGAACCCCAGGCCGACGTGCACCGCTATGCCGTGGCGCGTGGCGGCGCGGTGTTCCGCGCCCAGTGCAGCCAGTGCCACGGCGCGGGTGCTGCGGGCGGGCCGGGTTATCCCAACCTGCTCGACAACGACTGGCTCTGGGGCGGTGACCTGACCAACGTCGCGTTCTCGGTCCGCCACGGCATCCGCAACGATACCGACACGGATGCCCGCTGGTCGCAGATGCCCGCCTTCGGCGAAATCCTCTCGCCGGAAGAGATCGAATCGCTTGCCGATTTCATCCCCACACTGCCCGTTATCGGAGGAGAACGCGGCGGTGGGGCCACCCTGTTCGCGGAGAATTGCGCGTCGTGCCACGGAGCCAACGGCACCGGCGACCGCGAACAGGGTGCGCCCAACCTTGCAGACGCGATCTGGCTGTACGGCGGAGACCGCGACAGCCTGATCGAAACGATCACCTATTCCCGCTTCGGCGTGATGCCCGCCTGGGGGCAGCGGCTGAGTGAAGAGGACGTGCGGGCGGTCTCCACCTACGTGCACAGCCTCGGCGGCGGTGAATAGGCAAACTTGACGCAGATCAAGGTACCCGGCTTCGGCCCATCCTAGGGTCACCTTGCAATTCAGGGTGACCCGTTTTCATGACTGACTCCTCCCCAAGCCTCTACGCCGCGCGCGAACCGGTCTTCCCGCGCCGCGTCAAGGGCCGCTTCCGCAATCTCAAATGGGTCATCATGGCCCTGACACTGGGCGTCTACTACCTGACCCCGTGGATCCGCTGGGACCGTGGGCCCAACCTGCCCGACCAGGCGGTGCTGGTGGACCTTGCGAACCGACGATTCTATTTCTTCTGGATCGAGATCTGGCCGCACGAATTCTATTTCGTCGCGGGGCTTCTGATCATGGCGGGGCTGGGCCTGTTCCTGTTCACCTCGGCGCTGGGGCGGGTCTGGTGCGGCTATACCTGCCCGCAAACGGTGTGGACCGACCTCTTCATCCTCGTCGAGCGCTGGATCGAGGGCGACCGCAACGCCCGCGTCAAACTGCACCGCAGCCCGTGGTCGCTGCGCAAGGCGCGGTTGCGGGTGACCAAGTGGGTGGTCTGGGCGCTGATCGGCCTCGCCACCGGCGGGGCGTGGGTGTTCTATTTCGCCGACGCGCCGACGCTGGCGGCGCAATTCGCCACCCTCTCGGCCCCGCCGGTCGCGTGGATCACCGTTGCGGTTCTGACCGCCACCACCTTCGTCCTTGGCGGTTTCATGCGCGAACAGGTCTGCATCTACATGTGCCCCTGGCCGCGCATCCAGGGCGCGATGATGGACAACGACACGCTGACCGTCGCCTATCGCGACTGGCGCGGGGAGCCGCGCGGCAAGCTGCACAAGGAGGGCGTCGGCGACTGCGTCGACTGCATGGCCTGCGTGAACGTCTGCCCGATGGGCATCGACATCCGCGACGGCCAGCAGATGGAATGCATCACCTGCGCGCTGTGCATCGACGCCTGCGACGACGTGATGGCCAAGCTCGGCCGCCCGCGCGGCCTGATCGACTACCTCGCCCTGTCGGACGAGGCGCGCGAGCGCGCGGGCGAGCCGCCCAAGCGCCCGTGGCAGCACATCTTCCGGCCACGCACGATCCTCTACACCGCGCTCTGGTCCGCGATCGGGCTTGCCATGCTCTATACCCTGTTCATCCGGCCCGAGATCGAGATGACGGTCGCGCCCGTGCGCAACCCGACCTACGTGGTGATGTCCGACGGCGCGGTGCAGAACGCGTTCGAACTGCGCCTGCGCAACAAGAATGGCGAGCCGCGCATGTTCGGCGTGCATGTCAGCGGCGATCTGGCCCTGCGCCTGCGTATCGAAGGCACGCCCTACTCGGCCATCGAGGTCCCCGCCGACGACACGCTCAAACTGCGCGTCTACGTCACCGCTCCCGGCGGGTCCGCCGTCGCGCGCACCGCGACGACCGACATCCGCTTCTGGGTCGAAGACAACCAGAGCGGCGAACGCGCCTACAAGAACTCGATCTTCAACGGGAGAACCGACGGATGAAACAGGTCACCGGCTTCCACGTCTTTGCCATGTTCGCACTGGGCTTCGGCATCATCATCTCGGTCAACCTCGCACTCGCCTTCAGCGCCGTGCGCACCTTTCCGGGTCTGGAGGTCAAGAACTCCTACGTCGCCAGCCAGACGTTCGACGCCGACCGCGCCGCGCAGCTTGCGCTTGGCTGGGACGTCTCCGCCCGGCTTGACGGAGACCTTCTGATCCTCAGCATCCTGAAGGGCGGTGCCCCGGTCGAGGCGGTGATCGAACAGGCGACCTTCGGGCGCGCCCACACCGTCAATGCCGACCAGGAACCCGCCTTCGCGTTCGACGGCCGGGCCTACACTGCGCCGGTCGAGGCCGATGGCGGCAATTGGAACCTGCGGCTCGTCGCGCGCGCGGCGGACGGCACCCTGTTCCGGCAACGCATCGTGGTGGATACCCCGAAATGACCATCGCCCTTCCCGCCAATGCCGCGCCCGTCCCGGCCCCGCCTGACGCGCAACGCGAGGCCGGGCAGGTCCTGCTGTCCGTCCCCGGCATGCGCTGCGCCGCCTGCATCGCCGCGATCGAGGACCGCCTGAACGCGCTGCCCGGCGTGGCATCGGCCCGCGTGAACCTCAGCCGGAAGCGCGTCACCGTGGACACGTCGCGCCCCGCCGGCGACATCGTCCGCGCGCTGTCCGAGATCGGCCACGACGCCTACCCGCTCGACACCGTGGCCCTTGCGACCGAAACCGACGTGACGGGGCGCGATCTCTTGATGCGCGTGGGCGTCGCCGGGTTCGCCATGATGAACGTCATGCTGCTGTCGGTCGCCGTCTGGTCGGGGGCCGAGGGCGCGACGCGCGACCTGTTCCACCTGATCTCTGCCGCCATCGCCATTCCCTGCGTGATCTATTCCGCGCAACCCTTCTTCGCACATGCATGGACGGCGCTGCGCGTCGGGCGGCTGAACATGGACGTGCCCATCTCGCTCGCCATCCTGCTCGCCGCCGCGATGTCGCTTTACGAGACGCTGAACGGCGGCGCGCATGCCTATTTCGACGCCGCCCTGTCGCTGACCTTCTTCCTGCTGATCGGGCGTTGCCTTGAACACCGCACCCGCGCCGCCGCGCGGTCCTCGGCCCGCGAACTGGGCGCGCTGGAGGTGCACGAGGCGCGCCGCCAGACGGCGGACGGGTTCGAAACCGTCCCGATCCGGGTGCTGAACCGGGGGGATACCATCCTTGTTCCCACCGGCATGCGCGTGCCCGTGGACGGCACCCTCACCAGCGCCGGGGCGCATACCGACCGCGCCTTCCTGACCGGCGAAAGCGCGCCGGTGAGCCACGCCGCGCAAGACCTCGTCCACGCGGGCGAGATCAACCTCGGCGCGCCCTTCACGCTGATCGCCACCGCCGTCGGGCAGGACACGCGCCTGCAGCAGATCGCGCGGATGGTCGAGACGGCGGAAACCGCGCGCAACCGCTACACCTCGCTCGCCGACCGCGCCGCGCGCATCTACGCGCCCGCCGTGCACGTCCTTGCGCTGGCGACATTCACGGGCTGGATGGTGGTCTCGGGCGACGTGCGCCTCGCGCTCAACATCGCGATCGCCGTCCTCATCATCACCTGCCCCTGCGCGCTTGGCCTCGCCGTGCCCGCCGTGTCGACCGCCGCCATCTCGCGGCTCTACCGCCTCGGTTTCCTCGTCAAGTCGGGCACCGCGCTCGAACGCCTGGCCGAGGTGCGGACGGTCCTGCTCGACAAGACCGGCACGCTGACGACGCCCGGCTTTTCCTTCGACGCTGGCCTCCTCGTACCTGACGAGCGCCGCATCGCCAAGGCGCTGGCCCATGCCAGCGCGCATCCCCTCTCCCGCGCGCTTGACCGCCACCTCGGTGCCGAGGCCGCCGCCGACCTCGCGGACGTGACCGAAGCGCGGGGCAACGGCATCTCGGCCATGGCCGACGGCACCCCCGTCGCGCTTGGCCGCGCCGCGTGGCTTGGCGGCGACGGCGATGGGCTCGCCCTGAAGATCGGCGCGCGGATCATCGACCTGCCCTATGAAGAGACCTTGCGCGACGGCGTGGCCGAGATGACAGGCGGCCTGCGCGCCGCCGGGCTCGACCTTGAAATCCTGTCGGGAGACACCCCCGACCGGACCAGACGCCTCGCCCGCCTGACCGGCATCCCGAATTTCGAGGCCAGCCTGTCGCCCGAGGCCAAGACCGACCGCGTCACGCAACTGACCGATGCGGGCGCGCTGCCCTGCATGATCGGCGACGGGCTGAACGACACCATCGCGCTCAGCCGCGCGCATGCCTCCATCGCGCCGGGCACCGCGCTCGACGCCGCGCGCAACGCCGCTGACGTGGTGGTGATCGGCGGTGGCCTTGCGCAGGTGCCGCGCCTCTTCGCCGTGGCGCGCAAGGCGGTGCGGCTGTCGCGCCAGAACTTCGGCATCGCGCTGGCCTATAACGCGGTCGCGATCCCCGTCGCGGTGCTGGGCTATGCCACTCCGCTCCTCGCCGCGCTCGCCATGTCGCTGTCTTCGATCACCGTGCTTCTGAACGCGATCCGCGTGGGACGGGTGCAATGAACGTGCTGGTCTTTCTCATCCCCGTCTCGCTGCTGCTCGGCGGCGCCGGGATCGTGGCCTTCATCTGGACGCTGAAATCCCGCCAGTACGACGACCCCGACGGCGAGGCCGCACGCATCCTGCTCGACGACTGAGCACGGCTGTCCTGAAGGGGAAATGGCGCACCTGAGAGGATTCGAACCTCTGGCCTCTGCCTTCGGAGGGCAGCGCTCTATCCAGCTGAGCTACAGGTGCCTGCGGCCGTGTATAGGCCGGGCGCGCGGCGGCGGCAACGGCAGAAATGCGCGACCGGGATCGCCTAGACCAGCACGATATCCCCGTCGAGCATCGCCGGATCGGTCACCCCTGTCAGGAAGACCGAGGTGCCGTCGTCGAAGTCGAACCGCAGGCCCCGCGCGAAGACGGTGCCGTAGTCGGCGAGGATCGTGGCGATGTCGGTGGACCCGGCAGCGGCGACCAGTTCGGCCTCCAGCCACAGGCTGTCCACGCCCGCTTCGAAATCGCCGATCGTGTCGGCGCCGTCGCCTTCCCGCAGGACGAACACGTCCGCGCCTGCACCGCCGAGGTGGTGATCGTCGCCTCCGCCTCCGAAGTGCCGGTCATCGCCGTCCCCGCCGCGCAGGGTGTCGTCGCCCGCGCCGCCGTCGACCGTGTCGTCGCCCGACTGCCCGCGAACAATGTCCGCACCATCCTGCCCGCGCAGCAGGTCGTTCCCGGCCCGCCCGCGCATGACGTCGCCATCTGCCCCGCCATAGGCGGTATCATCGCCGGTACCACCGAACATGCTGTCCGACCCGTCCGCGCCGGACATCAGGAACCCCTCGGCCGGGGCGGCCAATCCCGGCAACGCGCCCATCAGGTCGTCCCCGAACCCGCCAAGCAGCGTGTCCGACCCGCCCGAGGCGATCAGCGTGTCATCTCCGAAATGCGCGTTCAGCAGGTCATCGCCTGGCCCGCCGTCCAGAAGGTCATTGCCCGCCTCTCCCAACAGCGTGTCGGATCCCGCACCGCCGCTCAGGTCGTCATCGCCTTCGCCGCCGCGCACGACGTCATCGCCCGCCCCGCCATCGACGGTATCGTTGCGGAAGTCGCCGGACAGCAGGTCGTTGCCCGCGCCGCCCTCGATCAGGTCGTGGCCGTACCACCCGGCGATCGTGTCGTCGCCCGATCCGCCCAGCAGCGTCTCGTTCCCGTAACCGCCGTAGACACGGTCGCTGCCCGGACCGCCCTCGATGAAGTTGCGACCGAAGAACCCGGTCAGGATATCGTCTCCCTCCCCGCCGATCACGGTGGCGCCGAAGGTTGCGCGCACGGAATCGTCACCCGCCCCGGCATCGACGAAACTGCCGTCGCCCGCGAGGAAATCCCAGTCTCCCGCTCCGGCAAAGAACTGCGCGCCCGACCCCAACGACACGTTGGCCGGTGCCGCGTCCAGCAGCGCGAGGAATTGCAGGCCGGCGGCGAAGGGATCGGATTGCGCGACGTCGAGGATGGTCTGGTAGGTCACCGCGTCAAGAATGCCGTCGGGATTGGCCACGCGGTAGAGCGTGTCGCCCGAGACCGCGTCGAACACGTAGATTTGCGTGATCGTGCCGCCGGTCATCGCAAGTGGCGACCCCGACAGCGCAAGGTCATCGCCCTGAAGGACGACGCGGATGCCGGCCTCGATGATGGTGACCCGCTGAACAAGGCCGTTGCCGATGGACGGACCGGGGATCAGCGGCCCGCGGGCATAGCCGAATACGGCCTCTTCGAGAAACGGAATAAGGTTGTTGTCGAATACGGTAATCGAATTGGACACGGACACGCCCTCCAGAAAAATGACTTATCCCGGAAGACTACCTCAAGTTGATCGATCCGCCAAAGGTTCAGGCGAACAGGTCGTGCGCCAGTTCCAGCGCCTCGATCAGCGCGTCCACTTCTGCCTTGGTATTGTACATCCCGAACGACGCGCGGCAGGTGGCGGTCACGCCAAGGTGGTCCATCAGCGGCCCGGCACAGTGGTGGCCCGCCCGCACCGCGACGCCTTTCTTGTCGAGGATGGTCGAGATGTCATGCGCATGCGCCGCGCCGTCCAGCGTGAAGGAAAAGATCGCGGCCTTGCCCGGCGCGTTGCCCTGCACGTTCAGCCAGTTCAGCCCGTGCAGCCGACCCCCGGCATACGAGGCCAGATCAGCCTCGTGCACGGCGATGTTCTGCATCCCCACGTCCATCATGTAGTCGAGCGCCACGCCCAGCCCGATCTGCTGCACGATGCCGGGGGTTCCGGCCTCGAATTTCATGGGCGGGTCGTTCCACGTGATTTTGTCACGGTGGACCTCGCGGATCATGTCGCCGCCGCCCATGAAGGGCTGCATCTCGTCCATGCGCGCGCGCTTAATGTAGATCGCGCCGGACCCTGACGGGCCATACAGCTTGTGCCCCGTGATCGCGTAGAAATCGCAATCAATGTCGGTCACGTCGACCGGGCCATGCACCGCCGCCTGTGAACCATCGACCAGCACCGGCACGCCTCTGGCATGCGCCTCCCGGCAGATGGTTTTCACGTCGACCTGCGTGCCCAACACGTTCGACAGGTGAGAGACGGCAACGAGCTTTGTCTTGGGGCCGATGGCGTCGATCACCTTCTGCGGGTCGAGTGATCCGTCGGGTTCGATCTCCACCCATTTCAGCACCACGCCCTGCCGCTCGCGCAGGAAATGCCAGGGCACGATGTTGGCGTGATGCTCCATCACGGTCAGGACGATCTCGTCACCCGCCTGCATCCGCGGCATCGCCCAGCCATAGGCAACGAGGTTGATCGCCTCTGTCGTGCCCGAGGTGAAGACGATCTCGTTCTCGTCCTTGGCACCCAGGAAGCGCGCGATGGTGCCGCGCACGGCCTCGTACCTGTCGGTGGCGAGGTTCGACAGGTAATGCAGCCCGCGATGCACGTTGGCGTATTCCATCGAATAGGCCTGCGTGACGGCGTCGATCACCACCTGCGGCTTCTGCGCCGAGGCGCCGTTGTCGAGGTAGACAAGCGGCTTGCCGTTCACCTCGCGCGCGAGGATCGGAAAATCGGCGCGAATGCGCTCCACGTCATACATTTGCGGGCATCCCCCCTGCCCCGACGCCCATCAGCGCCAGAAGCATCGTCAATCCCAAGGTCAGGCCGACCACCCACGCGAACATCACACCGAGCGCCTTCATCAGGCTGTCGAAACCATGGGCGCAATCCACGAAATTCACCGTCATCCACAGCGTCACGGGCAGGACCGCGATGCTGAGAAGGGCCGCGATCGGCGCCAGTATCAGCCCCAGCACGAACAGCACGGCCTGGAAGACCAGCATCACCACCTGCAGCCACGTGATCAGCACGGCCATATCCTCCAGCCGCCCCGTCCCGCCCAGTGCGCGGCCGGTCCAGTGGAAACCGAAGATGAACACCACCGTGCCCGCGAAATTGATCAGCGCGAAGATGACAGGGCGTCGCATCATCTCGAACATCTGGACCTGGATCGGCGTCCATTCCGGCGGCGGCGTGGTCACGCCGAGGATCGGAAGCGAGGTCAGGATCGCGCCCAGCGCGCAGGTCGCCGCCAGCGCCATCCAGACATGTTCGCGCGACAGGTTCATCGCCATCAACAGCCGCGCCACGCCGCGCGGGTCGGTGACCGACTGTGTGATCCACCAATGCCAGGGTTGTCCCATCATCATCGTGTCACCTGTCGCAAACCGCTGATCCAGAACCAAATGAAGACCGCGAACCAGATCGCGCCCACGATGGACGCCGCCGGTCCCGGCCCGGTGAAGCCCAGCGTCAGGCCATATAGCAGGATCAGGGGCGATGTCGCCAGAAGCGGCCAGAACAGCGTGATGCGCGCGGGGTATCCCGGTTCGGAATAGCCGAACGCGCGCAGCGCCATCGTGACGATCAGCGCGATCACGTAGAACATCAGCGGCGCGATGAACACCCATGCCAAAAGCGACGCGCCCAGCAAGGGCGCAAGCTCCACCTGTTCAAGATGCGCGCGGCGGTTCAGCACCGGCCATTGCGAGATGAAGACCAGCACGCAGGCCGCCATCAGGATCGCAAGCGCGCGGTCCTCGCGCGGGCCCATGTCCAGCAACCGCCGCATCACCGTGCCGGGCCGCCGGTACGTGGCCACGATATCGCGCGTCACCGACATGGCTCAGCGCCGCCGCTTCAGCCAGTTTTCCAGCCGCGCCAGCATGTCGGCGCGCAGGGCCTCTGCCTCGATCTCGTCCACCGCCTCGGCAAGGAAGGCGAGCGTCAGAAGGTCCGTCGCCTCGTCCCGCGACACGCCGCGCGAGCGCAGGTAGAACAAGGCCGTCTCGTCGATCGCGCCCGAGGTCGACCCGTGCGAACAGGCGACGTCATCGGCATAGATTTCAAGCTCGGGCTTGGCGAGGAACTGGCTGTCATCGTCCAAGAGCAGCGACTGGCTGATCTGGTAGCCGTCGGTCTTCTGCGCGCCTTCCTTCACAAGGATCTTGCCCTGGAACACGCCCACCGCGCCGTTGCGCAGCACCTTCTTGAACACCTGCCGGCTTTCGCAATCCACCGCGTCGTGGGTGACGAACACCGTGTCGTCGTGATGGAAATCGCCGTCGCCGACGCAGGCTCCCGCGACATGGGCCACCGCGTTGTCGCCCGTCAGATCGACCACGCATTCGTTGCGCGTCAGACGCCCGTTCACCGTCAGGGTGAAGGACTTGAACACCGATTCCGTGCCCAGCCGGGCAAAGATGTGGGTGACCGCCCGCCGCTCGTGATCGCGGCCCTGCGCGCGCACGTGGTGGAACGCCGCGCCGTCGGCCACGTCCACCTCCATCACCATGTTGAGCCGTGCCGCCGCCGGGCCGTTTTCCAGCAGCGTGACCTCGGCCCCCGCATCGAGCTTGACCACGTGGTGCAGCATCGCGTCCGAGGTTTCGCTCGCATGCTCGTAGACAAGGTTGATCGGCCGTTCGGTCTTGCCCGTGACGTGGATCAGAACCCCGTCGCTGGCAAAGGCGGTGTTCAGCGCCGCCAGCGCGCGCGGCACGTAGTGACCCGCCGCCTCGAGCGAACCGTAGGTCTCCGCCGCCCAGTGGATATCGGCGGGCTCGGCCAGCCGGTCGATCCGCACGCCCGCCATCTCCAGGTCGTCCGAGCGTTCGGCGTCGAACACGCCGTCGACGAACACGATGGTCAGCCGGTCGATCCCGTCGAACAGCCGTCCTTCATCGTTGTGGAACAGCGCGGCCGCGGGCGCCTGGTAGTCGACCAGCGTGTCGGGCCGGGTGTATTTCCAGTATTCGTCCCGCCGTGCCGGCAGGCGCATCTCCTGCACCCGCTTGACCGCCGCATCCCGCGCCGGCCCGGTCCACGCCGCCGCGTCGGGCCGCGCGATGTTCAGCAACCGCACCTCGGTGGGGTCATGTTTCAGTTGCGGTTTGGCCATCATGCCACCTCGGCAAGGATATCGGCATAGCCGTTGTTCTCGACCTCCAGAGCAAGCTCCGGCCCACCCGATTTCACGATCCGGCCGTCGGCCATGATGTGCACGACGTCAGGTTTGATATGGTCGAGCAGCCGCTGGTAGTGCGTGATGACAAGAAAGCCCCGCCCCTCGGCACGCAGCGCGTTCACACCGTCGGCCACCAGCTTCATCGCGTCCACGTCGAGGCCGGAGTCGGTCTCGTCGAGAATGCACATCTTCGGTTCCAGCATCGCCATCTGCAGGATCTCGTTGCGCTTCTTCTCGCCGCCCGAAAAGCCCACGTTGACGGGACGCTTCAGCATCTCGGCATCGATGTTCAGCGTCCTGGCGCGCGCGCGCACGACCTTCAGGAACTCGGTCGCCGACATCTCTTCCTCGCCGCGAGCCTTGCGCTGTGCGTTCACCGCCGTGCGCAGGAAGGTCATGTTGCCCACGCCGGGGATCTCGACCGGGTACTGGAACGCAAGGAACAGGCCTGCCGCCGCGCGCTCTTCCGGCTCCATGTCGAGGATGTCCTCGCCCTCCAGCGTCGCCGTGCCGTCCGTCACCTCGTATCCGTCCTTGCCGGACAGCACGTAGGACAGGGTGGACTTGCCTGACCCGTTCGGCCCCATGATCGCGTGCACCTTGCCCGCCTCGACCGTCAGGTCGACACCTTTCAGGATCGCCTTGTCCTCTTCTTCAAGAGAAGCGTGCAGGTTCTTGATTTCAAGCATGATTTGTCCTTCTGGAAACAGCAGAACAGGCAGCGCCGCTGGTGCGGGCCGCCTGGAAACAGGATGTGGGGGATGTCAGTCCAGCAGGTCTGCGGGCAGATACGCCAGAACCGGGTCGAGATAGGCCACGCGCAGCTCCGCCGGATCGGAATTCATCACCGTCTGCGGATCGGGCAGCAGGTCGTGCATCACGCCGATCGTCAGGCCAAGGCCCAGCATGAGCGAAAACACGTGCTTGGTCGAGGTCAGCGACACCGCGAAGGCCACGCACAGCGACAGAACGCCCGCAACGGCGGCGTCGGCGATCCACGGCTCCAGCCCCTCGGGCAGGAAGGCCAGCATTTCGGGTGCGAATTTCGCCAGAACCGGCCCGGCAAAGGCCCCCGCCACGCCAAGGCCAAGCGACCACAGGAACGACACGGTCTTCGGACCACGCTGACTGTCGGGGACGTAGCGACGTGCGGACCGGTTTTCGATCGTCTGGATTCGCTGCCCAAAGCTCGCTTGTGCCATTCCTCCCATCGTGCCTCACCTCTCCGCTGTGTGTTGGACCGATGCAATTTGATTCAACTATGTGGCAGCGGTGTGGCACGCTCTGGGTCAAAACGGGACGTCCCGTTTCGTGACGTAAGGGCACGAAATATGGCGAAAATATGCGGTTCATCCCAGAACCACCGCCGTGCCGGAGGCCGAGACCATCAGCATGTTGTTAACCACTTCGTAGTCGAGGTCGACGCCCACGACGGCCGTGGCCCCCTTGGCCCGCGCCCGCTCTTCCAGCTCGCGCAGCGCCGTCTCCCGCGCCTCGCCGAGGCTCTCCTCGTACGCGCCAGACCGCCCGCCGATGATGTCGGTGATCCCGGCAAACACATCGCGGAAGATGTTCGCGCCCAGGATCGCCTCGCCCACGACGATGCCCTTGTATTCGGCGATCTGGTAGCCCTCGACCGAGGGGGTGGTGGTGACGATCATCGACTGACCTCCTGCGCGCGCACCTGTTCCGCAAGGCTCCGCAATGTCCGTTTCGCCGCGGCGACCGATTGCCGACGCCACCGGAAATAAACCCACATCACGCCCGCCGCGAGGACACCGCCCAGCACAAGGCCCAGCCCGACCGCGTCAAGCGACACGTTCACGCCCGCATCGGTTCGCCAGAACGCGAAATCCCCGAACGCCCAGATCAACGCCACACTTGCCAGTCCCCATGCGAAGGGCCAGATCAGCGCCGCCTCCGCCGCCGGGTCCTTGGTGGCGCGAGAGGCCAGCGTGTCGATATCCTTGGCTGTCAGGGTCATCGCGTTTTCCGGGTCCTTAACCCACCGACCCTTCAAGCGAGATCGCAACCAACTGCTGCGCTTCCATCGCGAACTCCATCGGCAGCGCCTGCAGCACGTCCTTGCAAAACCCGTTGACGACCAGCGCCACGGCCTCTTCCTCGTCCATGCCGCGCTGGCGGCAATAGAATAGCTGATCGTCGTCCACCTTCGACGTCGTCGCCTCGTGCTCCACGCGGCTCGAGTTATTCTTCACCTCGATATACGGCACCGTATGTGCCCCGCACTTGTCACCGATCAAGAGCGAGTCACACTGGGTATAGTTCCGCCCGTTCTTCGCCTTCGGATGCATCGACACAAGGCCCCGATAGGTGTTCTGCGCCTTGCCCGCGCTGATCCCCTTGGACACGATCCGCGATTTCGTGTTCTTGCCCAAATGGATCATCTTGGTCCCGGTATCGGCCTGCTGGTAATTGTTCGCGATGGCGATGGAGTAAAACTCGCCTTGGCTGTCATCGCCGCGCAAAATGCAGGACGGATACTTCCACGTCACCGCCGATCCCGTCTCCACCTGCGTCCACATCACCTTGGCCCGGTCGCCCCGGCAATCGGCGCGCTTGGTCACGAAGTTATAGATGCCGCCCTTGCCGTTCTCGTCGCCGGGGTACCAGTTCTGCACGGTCGAGTACTTAACCTCGGCATCTTCCTCGACGATGATCTCGACCACCGCGGCGTGCAGCTGCGAGGTATCGCGCTTCGGCGCGGTGCAGCCTTCGAGGTAGGAAACGTAAGACCCCTTGTCGGCAATGATCAGCGTCCGCTCGAACTGCCCGGTATTCTCGGCATTGATCCGGAAGTATGTCGACAATTCCATCGGGCAGCGCACGCCCGGCGGCACGTAAACGAAGGAGCCGTCCGAGAACACGGCCGAATTCAGCGTCGCATAATAGTTGTCCGACACCGGCACGACCGACCCAAGGTACTTCTTCACCAGATCGGGATGTTCCCTGATCGCCTCGGAAATCGAGCAGAAGATCACGCCCGCCTTCTTCAACTCCGCCTGGAACGTGGTGCCCACGGACACGGAGTCAAACACCGCATCCACCGCGACCTTGCGGCCTTCGGCGGGCGCATCCTCGGCCCCCTCGACACCGGCAAGGATCATCTGCTCCTTCAGCGGAATGCCCAGCTTTTCATAGGTGGCGAGCAGTTTGGGATCGACCTCGTCCAGCGACTTGGGCTTCACCTCCATCGATTTCGGACGGGCATAGTAATACTGGTCCTGGAAATCGATCTCGGGGTAGTCGACCATCGCCCATTTGGGCTCTTCCTTCTCCAGCCAGCGGGCATAGGCCTCCAGCCGCCACTCGGTCATCCACTCCGGCTCTTCGTTCTTCCCGGAAATCAGGCGCACGATATCAGGGTTCAGGCCCTTCGGCGCGAACTCCATCTCGATGTCGGTCTCCCAGCCGTACTTGTAGGCACCGCCCACTTCGCGGACCAGTTCGACGGTCTCTTCCTCGACCCCGTCCTTGACCTTCACATCATCCAAAGCAGCCATCCTGATCCTCTCTCACGCGACCTTCGCGCGGAACCTGTCGTGGGCCCTGAGCCACGCCTCGGCGAATCTCATGACCTCGTCTTCCGTTGTGTCCGGCCCCAGCGACACGCGCACCGCGCTCGCCGCCGTCACCTCGTCATATCCCATCGCGCGCAACACGCGGCTTGCCTTCACCTTGCCCGACGAACAGGCCGACCCGGCGCTGATCGCGAAACCCGCAAGGTCCATCGCCATCACCTGCGTCTCCCCCTTCCAGCCGGGGGTCGCAAAGCAGGACGTGTTGGGCAGCCGTGGCGCATCTTTCCCGACAAAAATAGTCTGATCTGCGCTGGCCGCAATGGCGTTTTCTAGAATGTTTCTAAGTTTTTCGACACGCGCCCAGACACCTGCCTCCAGATCGCGCTCCGCCGCCGCACAGGCCGCCCCGAACCCCGCGATCCCGATCACGTTCTCGGTGCCCGACCGGCGCCCCTGCTCCTGCCCGCCACCGGTGATCTGCGCCTGCACATCAACACCCAGCTTCAGACACAGGGCTCCCACACCCTTCGGCCCGCCCAGCTTATGCGCCGACAGCATCAGGTAATCCGCCCCCAGCACGTCGACCGAGGTCCGGACCTTCCCCGCCAGCTGAACCGCGTCGACCAGCACCATCGCACCCGACGCCCAGGCCACCTGCGCCCAGCGGAAATTGTCCTGCAACACGCCGGTCTCGGAATTGGCCCCCTGCATCGCCAAAAGCGACCCCGGCACCGCCTTGAAGGGCGCAACCTCCCCGTTCGGCAACACAGGCAGGTCAGACGTCATATGCGCACTGACAGCATCATGCTCGAACCCCGCCGCCGCCACCTCGTGCCCGGCACAGGCCAGCGCCGCCGCCTCCGTCGCGCCCGAGGTAAAGACCACCTCGTTGCGGTCGATCCCCACCAGGCTCGCGACCTGCCCCCGCGCCCTCTCAACCAGCGCCTTGGCCGCGCGCCCCTCGGCATGCACGCTCGACGGATTGCCCACGACATCCATCGCCGCGATCATCGCGTCGCGCGCCTCACGCCGCAAAGGCGCCGTGGCATTCCAGTCGAGGTAGGTCCGCTCCACGTCTTCTTCTCTTTCCAAATATGGCGGGGGCGCGGGGGCTGGCCCCCGCTCCCGCCCTCTCCTACTCGTCCACCATCTCGAACAGCGACGGCACGGCGGGGCACGGCGCAAGCTCGTTCTCGATCACGTCCGACAGGCGGGTCTGGTGCAAGAACACGTAGACATGCGCGCTGAACCCCTCCCACAACCGGTTGGTCAGCGATTGCGCCCGGCTGCCCGACTGGCCGCCGCTCGCGCCCGCGCCCTTGTGCAGCGCGTTGACCGTCTCGTCCACCGCCGACAGCACGTCCACCACCCGGATCTCGGACGCTGGCCGCGCCAGCCTGTACCCCCCGCCCGGACCGCGCACCGATTCCACCAGCCCCGCACGCCGCAACTTGACGAACAGCTGTTCGAGATAGGGAAGCGACATGTCCTGCCGCCGCGCGATGTCGCCCAGCGGCACCAGCGCGCCGTCCGGCTGCAACGAGATATCGGCCAGCGCCAGCATCGCGTACCGCCCCTTGGTCGACAGTTTCACCGTGCGTCCCCCCAAGGCTCGCGGCAAACGATTGACGGACCCAGCCGCAACGCTTATGTCCGCTTCACTCAAGCGCCCTGTCAGGGGCAAGTTTAGAACCATTCTAAGATGTGCGCCGGGGCAGCGTCAACCGCCTCGCCCGGACCCGCGCACACCAAAGGGAACCGCCCATGCCCGAGGTCATCTTCCCCGGCCCCGAAGGCCGGCTCGAAGGCCGCTATCACCCGCAGAAGGACCGCGACGCGCCGATCGCCATCGTGCTGCATCCGCATCCGCAATTCGGCGGGACGATGAACAACAAGGTCGTCTACAACCTGCACTACGCCTTCTACAACATGGGCTTCACCGTGTTGCGCTTCAATTTCCGCGGCGTGGGCCGCAGCCAGGGCGAATACGACCAGGGCGTGGGCGAACTCAGCGACGCGGCCTCGGCGCTCGACTACCTGCAGTCGATGAACAACAATTCCAAGCACTGCTGGGTCGCGGGCTTCTCGTTCGGGGCGTGGATCGGCATGCAACTGCTGATGCGCCGGCCCGAGATCACGGGCTTCATCTCGGTCTCTCCGCCCGCCAACATGTACGACTTCTCCTTCCTCGCGCCCTGCCCCTCCTCGGGCCTCATCATCAACGGCTCGGCCGACCGGGTGGCACCGCCCGCCGATACCGTCTCGCTGGTGAACAAGCTGCACGAACAGAAGGGCATCACCATCACCCATACCGAGCTCGAAGGCGCCGACCACTTCTTCAAGGAGCCGCACATGGACGACATGATCGGCAACGTGACGGATTACGTGAAACGCCGCCTGACGGAGACGTCGCGGTGAAGATGGCCGAAGAGCTGGCCGAGGCGCTGGCCCGCGACGTCATCGCCGCGCAGAAGGAACTGGGCGACGAGGAACTCGTCAACGACGTCTCGAAACTGCTCGAAGCCTCCTCGACCACCATGCAGGAAGCCTTCCTGACCGCGGCCCGCGTGCTCATCTCCGAGGAACGCGCGCGCAAGATGCTCGACCAACGCCTCGACGCGGCCCTCAAGGCGGCCCGCGCCGCGCAGGACCCACCCGCGTAGGTCGGGTGCTCGCCACCCGACACCGACCCCGGCTCAACGACGAAGGCCCGCACGTCACCGCGCGGGCCTTCGGTTTTTCAGGCAGGTAGGTCGGGTGATCTCACCCGACCCGCCCGGATCACATGTCGAACCGGCCCGCATCCATGACCTTGGTCCAGACGCGGACGAAATCGCCGACGAACTTCGCCCCGGCATCCGACGCGCCGTACACCTCTGCCAGTCCCCGCAATTGCGAGTTCGAGCCAAAGACGAGGTCCACCGCCGTGGCCGTCCAGCGCTGCTCGCCACTGTCGCGGCCCTTGCCGACATAGGTGCCGTCCGCCTCTTCCGACCAGACCGTACCCATGTCGAGCAGGTTGACGAAGAAGTCGGTCGTCAGCGCACCGGGACGGTCGGTCAGCACGCCCAGCGACGTGTTGCCGGTATTCGCCCCGATCGCGCGCATGCCGCCCACCAGCACCGTCATCTCCGGTGCCGTGAGGCCCAGAAGCTGCGCCCGGTCGATCATCAGTTCGGCCTGCGGCCGCGCCTCTTCGGTCCATGCGTGGTTGCGGAACGCGTCCGAGGTCGGCTCCAGCGGCGCGAAGCTGTCCGCGTCCGTCATCTCCTCCGTCGCATCGGTCCGGCCGGGCGTGAACGGCACCTCGATATCGTGGCCCGCCGCCTTCGCCGCCGCCTCGACACCGGCGCAGCCCGCCAGCACGATCAGGTCGGCCATCGACACCTTCTTGGCGTCACCGTCAAAGCCCGCCTTGATGCCGTCCAGCATCTCCAGCACCTGCGCCAGTTCGTCCGGGTCGTTGACCGCCCAGCCGTTCTGCGGTGCCAGCCGCACCCGCGCGCCGTTCGCGCCGCCACGGCGGTCCGACTGGCGATAGGTCCCGGCCGAGGCCCAGGCCGCCTTCACCAGCGCCGTCACCGGCAGGCCGGCATCGAGGATCTTCGCCTTCAGGCCCGCCACGTCCGACGCATCGACCAGCGCGTGATCGACCGCGGGAACCGGGTCCTGCCAGATCAGCGGCTCCGCCGGTTGCAGCTTGCCCAGACCCATATCGTAGGGGCCGCTGTCGCGGTGGGTCAGCTTGTACCACGCCTTGGCAAAGGCCTCGGCGAACTCCGCCGGGTTCGACTGGAACCGTTTCGAGATCTCGATATAGGCCGGGTCCGTCCGCAGCGCCATGTCGGCGGTGGTCATCATGATCGGCACCGTCCCGTCGAGGTCCGACGCGGGCGCGCGGTCTTCTTCTTTCAGGTTGACCGGCTGCCACTGGTTGGCCCCCGCAGGCGACTTGGTCAGCTCCCAGTCATAGCCGAAGAGCACGTCGAAATAGGACATGTCCCACGCCGTCGGCGTCGGCGTCCACGGGCCCTCGATCCCGCTGGTGATCGCGTCGCGGCCCTTGCCCGACGCATGGGTGCTGAGCCAGCCAAGGCCCATGTCGGTCAGGCCCGCGCCCTCGGGTTCCGGCCCCACCAGCCCGGCATCACCGGCACCGTGCGCCTTGCCGAAGGTGTGGCCACCGGCAACCAGCGCCACGGTTTCCTCGTCGTTCATCGCCATCCGGGCGAACGTCTCGCGGATGTCGCGGGCCGACCCCATCGGATCGGGATGCCCGTTCGGCCCCTCGGGGTTGACGTAGATCAGGCCCATCTGCACCGCGGCCAGTGGGTTGGCCAGCTCGCGGTCACCGGAATACCGCTCGTCCCCCAGCCACGTCGTCTCGGGACCCCAGTAGATGTCGTCCTCGGGTTCGTGCACGTCCTCGCGCCCACCGGCAAAGCCCCACGTCTTGAAGCCCATCGTCTCCAGCGCGACGTTCCCCGCGAGGATCATCAGGTCGGCCCATGACAGCGCCGCGCCGTATTTCGCCTTGATCGGCCACAGCAGGCGCCGCGCCTTGTCGAGGTTGCCGTTGTCCGGCCACGAGTTCAGCGGCGCGAACCGCTGCGTGCCCGACCGCGCCCCGCCGCGCCCGTCCTGGATGCGGTAGGTTCCGGCCGAGTGCCACGCCATGCGGATGAAGAACGGCCCGTAATGGCCGTAATCGGCGGGCCACCACTCCTGGCTGTCGGTCATCAGCGCGCGCAGGTCCTCGACCACACCGTCAAGGTCCAGCCCCTTGAACGCCTCGGCATAGTTGAAGGCGGCCCCGAACGGGTTCGCCTCGGCCGCGTTCTGGTGCAGGACTTTCAGGTTCAGCTGGTTCGGCCACCAATCCTGGTTCGCCGTGCTTGCGCTGTTGCGCGCGGTACCGTGCATGACCGGGCATTTGCCCTCGCCGTCCGTGGGGGATCCGTCCATCATCTTGGGCTCCTGTCGCATGTGCGTGGTTGTCGTGGGAGAGGTCGCAGGCCGCGACTCGTCTCGATGCCACCTTGTACCAGTGATTTGGAATAAGTCTAAGTTGCGTTTTCTGATATCGGCCATAAGCTGCCCTGATCATGAACCTGACCCTCAAACAGCTCCGCTACGTCGATGCGCTGGCCCGGCACCGCCATTTCGGACGCGCCGCCGATGCCTGCGCCGTGTCGCAGCCCGCCCTGTCGATGCAGATCGGCGCGCTCGAAGACACGCTCGGCCAGCCGCTGTTCGAACGCGGCCCCCGCGCCGTCCTGCCTACCCGGCTGGGAGAGACCTTCGCCGCCCGCGCCGCCGCCATCCTGCGCGCGGTCGACGACCTCGGCGACCTTGCCCGCGCCAGTTCCGAAGTGCCGGGCGGGCGGATGCGCCTTGGCGTGATCCCCACGATCGCGCCCTACCTCGTGCCGCACCTGATCCCCGCGCTGGCCCGCGCCCTGCCGGACCTCGACCTGCATATCCGCGAAACGACGACCGCGCGACTGGTGGAGGAGTTGAAGGACGGCCGCATCGACACCGCCATCCTCGCCCTGCCCTCTGGCGACCCGCTCCTGTCGGAAACGCCGCTTCTCTCCGAACATTTCGTGCTGGTCCGCCCCGACAATGCGACCGGCCCCTCTCCCACGCTCGACGACCTCGGCTCCGAACGGCTGCTGCTGCTGGAGGAAGGCCACTGCCTGCGCGACCAGGCCCTGTCCTTCTGCAGCACCGCGCGCGGTGGGGCACGCGACGGTCTCGACGGCTCCTCGCTGTCGACGCTGGTCCAGATGGTGGGGGCCGGACTGGGCATCACCCTGATCCCGGAAATGGCGATCCCCATCGAAACCCGCTCCGCCGCGGTGCGCATCAGCCGCTTCCATGGCGCGCAACCGGGCCGCGACATCGGCATGGTCTGGCGCCGCACCTCGCCGCTCGAAGACCACCTGCACCGGATCGCCGGGATCGTCCGCACCGTCGCCGAAGGCCTCCGCTCTGACTAGCCGTCAGTCCCGCGCCGCATCGAGTATCTTCCGCAACTCCGCCAGTTCCGGCACCAGTCGCGCAACCCGGTCGGGCGCGAACTCGCCCACCATCGCCTCCATGTCGGCAGAGATGTCGCGGATCGCGCGATCCCGTACGTCGCGCCCGGCCTCGGTGATCCACACGCATTTACTGCGCGCGTCTTCGGGGTTCACCCGCATCTCGATCAAGGCGCGCTTCTCCAGTCCCGCGAGCGTATGCGTCATCGACGTCTTCGGCACCTGAAACGCGCGGGCCAGACGCAGGGGCGTCTGGCCATCCTGTACCCGGATCAGGTGGTTCAGCACGCCGAAATGACTCACCAGCAACCCCTCGGGCAATCGCGCTTCCAGCACGGTGCGGCTCAGTTGCGACAGGATGCCGATCTCGTTGAAGAGCGCGAAATACAAGGGGATATCGGCGTCACGCATTCACGACCTTTGCCTCGATGGGCCAGCGCGGGCTGGGCGGCACGTCGGGCGCGAAGCCCACGCGCGCCCACATTTGCACGGTCTCTCCCGGATTGGCCAGACGTCCGTGGACGTCGGTGTAAAGCGGCGCCATCTCGGAATATTCCTGCAACGCCTGGCTGAGAGGCTGCACGCCAAGCCCGACCCGCGTCGCGGCAAGGTGAAACCGCATCCAGTCGCGCCCCGCCGCGATCTGGTCCGCGCGCGTATTGCCCTGCGTACACAGCCACACATGCCCGCCCGCGGTCGTGACGTTGGCCATCACCGCGTCATAGCCCGAGCGGAACACGATCCCCTCGGGGTCGAGCGCGGTCTCGCGCGTCAACAGCCCCAGCCGCCCCAACGCCTGGAACATCGGTCCACCGAGGTCGATCCCGTCGGGCTGGGCGTTGATCTCGGCCCGGCCAATGCGGAACACGTCCACGGATTCCCGGTAGGTGCGCGGCGTGCGCAATTCGATATCGAACGCGGCAACGCTCAGGTCGATCAACTGCCCGATCCGCTCCGGGTCATTGGTGCCGTCGAACCGCACGCCGTGCCGACCCGCTGCCAGCACCTCCGCCAGAAGCGCGTCCGGAACGATCCGCTCGGCATAGGGCTCCTTCTGCGTCCGCCGATGCGCGATCTGCGCGAAATCGGGATCGGGTTCCGCCGCACCCGCGGCAAACCGCGCGATGGCCACCGGCCGCGCATCCAGCGCCCGCGCGTCTGATCCTTCGGGAAACAGCTCTGTCGTCACCGCGTAACCCTCCTCCGCCGCCGCGATCGCCAGCGTTTCGAGGAAACAGCCAAGCCCGATCACGATCTGGCGGCTGAACGGGTCGGTGTGCGGCAACAGCTTCTCGGGATTGGCGTAAAGAACCACCGTGTCCGGTGTCCCGATATCCACCAGCCACGGCTGCTGGTTGTGCGGGTTGGGCGCAAGGATCGCCCAGCTGAGCGCCCGCAGACGCGGATCGTCATAGTCGCCCGCCAGCCGCCACGGCGCACGCGCCTGCAACGGCGGGACACCAAGCTCCACCGCGCCAGCCCCTGCCGCCAAGATCACCCCGCCCCCGACAAGGGCCAGCGTCCGCCTGCGTGTCAGTCTCGTCATGGGAACCTCTTTTGATACGATATCGCACCAATTAGTACGAATTCGTACCACTGGCAACAATAAAGTTCGATATCGTACCAAATGCCGGGTACTTGCCCCTTTATCCCGATATTGGTAAGCAAACCTAACCAATATCGAGGGTACCATGCCGGTCATCACCAATATTCAGGACCTCCAGCGCCTGCACAAACGCCGCACGCCCAAGATGTTCTACGATTACTGCGAATCCGGCAGCTGGACCGAACAGACCTTCCGCGCCAACAGCGCCGATTTCGACCGCATCCGCCTGCGCCAGCGCGTCGCCGTCGACATGACAGGCCGCTCCACCGCCACGCAGATGATCGGGCAGGACGTCGCCATGCCCGCGGCGCTCGCCCCCGTCGGCCTCACCGGCATGCAATCCGCGGATGGAGAGATCAAGGCCGCCCGCGCCGCCGCGAAATTCGGCGTCCCCTTCACGCTGTCGACCATGTCGATCTGCTCGATCGAGGACGTGGCCGAGGCCAGCCCCGCCCCCTTCTGGTTCCAGCTCTACACGATGAAGGACCTCGACTTCACCACCCGCCTGATCGAACGGGCCAAGGCTGCGGGCTGCTCGGCCCTCGTCATCACGCTTGACCTGCAGATCCTCGGCCAGCGCCACCAGGACCTCAAGAACGGCCTCTCCGCGCCGCCCAAGTTCACCCTGCCCGTGCTCGCCGACCTCGCCACCAAGTGGCGCTGGGGCATGGGCATGCTCGGCACCAAGCGCCGCCAGTTCGGCAACATCGTGGGCCATGTCGACGGCATCTCCGACACCCGCAGCCTCGGCGCATGGACGGCCGAACAATTCGACCCCCGGCTCGACTGGGACCAGGTCAAACGCCTGATGGACCTCTGGGGCGGCAAGGTGATCCTCAAGGGCATCCTCGATCCCGAAGACGCCGTGAAGGCCGCGGACACCGGTGCCGACGCCATCGTCGTGTCGAACCACGGCGGCCGCCAGCTCGACGGCGCCATGTCCTCGATCGAGGCACTCCCCGCCATCGTCGACGCCGTCGGCAACCGGACCGAGATCTGGCTCGACAGCGGCATCCGCTCCGGCCAGGATATCCTCAAAGCCCTCGCCCTTGGCGCGAAGGCCACGATGATCGGCCGTTCATGGGTCTACGGGCTGGGCGCGATGGGCGAGGCCGGCGTCACCCGCGCCCTGGAAATCCTGCACCGCGAACTCGACATGACGATGGCCCTCTGCGGCAGGCAAAAGGTCACCGAACTCGGCCGCGACATCCTCCTCCTGCCCCCCGATTTCGGACGCACCCACATCCCCGCTTCTTCTCTTTGACAAATATGTCCCCCGGAGGGCCGGCCCGCCCCACGTCCCCCGCGCGGTCAAAAAGGCCGCCGGCCCGCCACCCCGCGCCAGAATAAAGCGCGGCGCAGCCGCACATTCAGGTCACGCCCGCTCCGCCCTGCGCAGGAAGGCGAGCCAAAGCGGTACGCTGGCAAGCAGGATCGCCACGCAGATGAACGACCCCCGCAGGCCCACAGCCTCGGAGACCAGACCCATCATCGGCGGCCCGAAAAAGAAGCCGAGATAGCCGATGATCGCCACCCGGCTGATCGCCACCGTGCGCCGGTGGGCCGGAACGCGCCGCCCGACCAGCGCCAGCACCATGGGCGCGATCACGCTCACCCCCAGCCCCAGCACGGCGAAGCCGAGATAGGCCACCCACTCCGCCTGCGCCGCCGCCGCGATCAGTGCGCCCGCGCCCGCCATCAGCGCCGCCCAGAAGGTCACGGTAGCCTCGTGGAACCGCGCCACCACCGCCTGCCCCGACAACCGGCCCACCGCCATGGTCAGGCCCAGCATGGTGGGGCCCAGCGCGCCCTCGGCGGCGTTGCCGCCCAGCGACCGCTCGATATGCAGGGCCGACCAGCCCTCCGTCGCGTTCTCCGACAAAAACCCAATCAGCACGATCAGCCCGCCCCACCAGACCGCCCTTCCCATCCGGTAGCCCTCGGCATCGCCGTCATCGGCGGGCGCGTCCCGCGGCGGCTCGATCATCCACCACGCCGCCAGCGCCACCACGCCCAGCCAGATGGCGAACATCGTCTCCACCGGCACGCCCGCCTCCCGCGCAAGGCCCGAGGTGAACGCCGCCCCGGCATAGGCGACCGAGAAGAACCCGTGGTTGAGGTTCATCAGCGACGCCTGCTCGGCCCCCTCGATCCCCGCCAGCCGCGCATTCATCACCACGTCATGCAGCCCCGATGCCGCACCGGTGAAGAACAGCGCCAGCGCGAACACCCACAGCACGGGGGCCGCGACCATGAACTGCCCCGCGACCAGCAACAGCACCGCGCCCAGCGCCAGCGCCCAGCGGCCCGTCACCCGGTCGTAAAGCGGCGCGGTCAGCATCGCGCTCACCGCCCCCGCCGACCCGAACAGAAGCGCCACGCCGAACGCCCCGTCACCGGCGCCAAGGCCCGCCTTGATGTCGGGCACGTAGGCCGCGTAGGCGCCCCACAGCACGCCTTGCGCCATGAAGGCGGGCAGCGTCGCTCGGGACAGGGTGAAATCGCGTTTCCAGCTCATACCGCAGGGGTTCCACAGCCCCGCCCGCCCCGCAAGCCATCCCCGCATCAAAAAGTCTTGCCGCCCCGCACCATTTCACCCTTTTCAAACCCGCCCGACCGGTCTATTGGGCAGCCTTCACGCGGGCATACAGCCTTGGAGGATGCCCGCCCCACCAATGGAGAGACACATGGCTGGAGAAATTCCGGATCTTCACGCCCAGGAACGGACGGGGACAGGCAAGGGCGCCGCTCGTCAGGCGCGCCGCGAAGGCCGCGTTCCGGGCATCGTTTTCGGCGGGGACATCGATCCGCTGCCGATCAGCGTGCCGTTCAACGAACTGCTGAAGCGGCTCAAGGACGGACGGTTCAAATCGACCCTGTTCAACCTCAAGGTCGACGGGCACGACGACGTTCGCGTGATCTGCCGCGACGTGCAGCGCGACGTGGTCAAGGACCTGCCGACGCATATCGACCTGATGCGCCTGCGCCGCACCACCAAGATCAACCTGTTCATCCCGGTCGAATTCGTCGGCGAAGACACCGCGCCCGGCAGCCGCAAGGGCGGCGTCCTGACCGTGGTCCGCCCCGAGATCGAACTGATCGTGACCGCCGGCGACATCCCCGAGCAGATCGAGGTCGACGTCTCGGGCCTGGAAATCGGCGACACCGTGACCATCTCGGACGTGACGCTGCCGAAAGGCGCCAAGCCCACGATCGACCGCGACTTCGTGATCGCCAACATGCAGGCGCCCTCGGGCCTCGCATCGAGCGATGACGCGGACGAGGACGACGCGGAAGAAACCGCGGCAGACGAAGTGCCCGCGACCGAACAGTCCGAGGACTGATCTTCGCGTCACCCCGTCCACGCGACAGGAACACCAACGCCGCCCCGGAGCCTCCGCGGGCGGCGTTTCCTTGTCCGGGGGCCCGCGCGCGCCCCGCATTTGTGCCCGTCCTCCGCCCGGTGTATCCAGACGCCAACACATCCCAACCGGACAGGTCCCATGCGCTTGATCGTCGGTCTCGGCAATCCCGGAGCCAAATACGCCCGCAACCGGCACAATATCGGCTTCATGGCCGTCGACCGCATCGCCGACGATCACGGCTTCGGCCCGTGGCGGTCGAAATTCCAGGGGCAGGTCAGCGAAGGACGGCTCGGCACCGAAAAGGTGCTGCTGCTCAAACCCGAAACCTTCATGAACCGCTCCGGCCAGTCGGTGCAGGCCGCGGCTCAATTCTACAAGCTCGACCCCGCCGACATCACCGTCTTCCATGACGAGATCGACCTCGCCCCCGGCAAGGTCAAGGTCAAGCAGGGCGGCGGCCATGCCGGCCACAACGGCCTGCGCTCGATCCACGCCCATATCGGGGAGGGTTATGGCCGCGTCCGCCTGGGCGTCGGCCATCCCGGCCGCAAGGAGCTGGTGCCCACCTACGTGCTCAAGGACTTCCCCAAGGCCGACGAGGCCTGGCTCGACCCGCTGCTGCGGGGCATCTCGGACGGCGCGGCAGCGCTGGCATCGGGCGATGGCGGGCGCTTCATGAACGCGGTCGCGCTGCAGGTCGCCCCGCCCCGCAGTTCCACCACCCGCCCCGCCAAAAGCGAGGCGGCCACGCAAGAGGCCGACGAGCCCGCCGCCGAGGCACCCGACGCCCGCTCCCCCCTGCAAAAGCTGGTGGACAGGTTCCGGTGAACCTGAGCGACGCTTTCCGCCACCAGGCCCATGTCTGTCCGACCCTCGGCTCGCCCTTCATGGGGCGTCTCATGGCGCTCTTCGCCGACCGGCTCGCGCCCGGCGGCGCGGTGGCCGATCACCTGCTGGCATGGCCCGGCGATGTCAGCCCCGCCGCGCAATCCGTACCCCTGCGCATCGCGGGCGCGCTGCACAACCTCGTCGTTACCGGAGCCTCGCCCGACCTTTCCAGCGCCTACCCGCCCAACGCGGTCACGGATGACGCGCTCTGGTCCGCCGTAACGCAAGCGATGGAAGACCACGCACCCGCGATCCTCGCCTTCCTCGCCTCCCCGCCGCAGACGAACGAGGTGCGCCGCGCCGCCTGCCTCATCGCCGCCGGATCGGCCCTCGCCGCACGCTTCGACATGCCGATGATGCTCTCCGAACTGGGGGCCAGCGCGGGGCTGAACCTGATGTGGGACCGTTTCGCGCTCGACGCCGCCGGTACCCGGCTTGGCCCCGGTGACGCGGTTCTGACGCTCACGCCCGACTGGCGCGGGGCGGCGCCCGAAGGCGTCGCACCCCGGATCGCCGACCGGCGCGGCGTGGACCTCGCCCCCATCGACCCGCGCGCACCGCGCGATGCCGAACGGCTCCTCAGCTATCTCTGGCCGGACCAGCCCGAGCGGATCGCCCGCACCCGCGCCGCCATCTCGGTGGCCTCCGCCCCGGTCGATCAGGCGGACGCCGTCGACTGGCTGCCCGACCGGCTGGCAGCGCAGACGGACGGGCACCTGCACCTCGTCTACCACACCATCGCGTGGCAATACCTGCCCGACGCCCACCGCGCGCGGGGCGACGCGATCATCGCTGCCGCCGGCGCGCGCGCCACGCCCGACCGCCCCCTCGCCCGGCTGGGGATGGAGGCCGACGGCTCCGATCCCGGCGCCGCCATCACGCTCACGCTCTGGCCGGATGGCCAGACCCAAGACCTCGGGCGTATCGATTATCACGGACGCTGGGTGGACTGGCGCGCGCCCCTGTGGTGAGGTGAGGCATGGACAAGGATCCCGACCTCAACGTGCTGGGCGCGGCGCTTGCGCCCTGCTCGACCGACCCGATGACCGGGTTCTTCCGCGACGGGCATTGTTCCACCTGCGCCGCCGATACCGGCAGCCACACCGTCTGCGCGGTGATGACGGCGGAATTCCTCGCCTTCTCGAAATACGTGGGCAACGACCTGTCGACGCCGATGCCGCAATTCCGCTTTCCCGGCCTCAAGCCCGGCGATCACTGGTGCCTCTGCGCGGGCCGCTTCCTGCAGGCCCATGACGAAGGCTGCGCCCCGCGCGTCAACCTCGCCGCGACCCATGCCCGCGCGCTGGAAATCGTGCCACTGAACGTGCTGGAAACCCACGCGCTCGACCCGGATGGAGACGCCACATGATCCGCGCAACCTGCCTCGCGCTCGCCTGCCTCGCCACCCCGGCGCTGGCGCAGGACCTGCGGCCCGCCGACATTCCCCGCTATGAACGCAACGACTTGCTTCTGGGCAATGCCCTGCGCGGCGCGCTCAACAACGGCGCGCCCTCGGATGTCGCCCTGCTGGTCGAGGCGATGCGCGGCGGCCCCGGCCCGGTCTCCCCCGTGGGCGACTGGAAATGCCGCACGATGAAGCTGGGCGACATCCTGCCGCTCGTGGTCTACGGCAATTTCAGATGCCGCATCACCGAGGTCGAGCGCGGCCACTGGCGGCTGGAGAAACTGACCGGCTCGCAACGCACGTCGGGCGATCTGTGGGAAACCGAGGGTGCGGTGGAGTATTACGGCGTGGGCTACGTGCTGAACGGCCCCTCGGCCAGCTATGACACGCTGCCCCCCGAAAGCCAGGAACCGGTCAATCCCGGCCAGACCGTCGCCGTCATCGGCTTTTTCGAGCAGATGGGCGAGAACCGCGCGCGGCTCTTGCAGCCTGACCCGATCCTCGAATCCGACTACGACATCCTCTACCTGACGCGCTGATCGTCAGGCCGCCGCCTGCAGGCCCGGCCCCAGCAGGTCGTCGATGAACAGGCTCATCAACTGGCTGCGCCCGCTGACCCCCGCCTTGCGGTAGATCGCCGCGCATTGCGCCTTCACGGTCCCGTCCGATGTCGCCCGGATCGCTGCGATCTCGGCAATCGACAGGCCCTTGAGCGAGAAGATGGCGACGTCCCGCTCTGACGGGGTGAGCCCCCAGTCGTCGAACCTCTCGTCCATCAGTTCGGTCATCGCGCCCCGCGCGGCGCGCACCGCGTCCTCGGCACGGCGCAGGCGCATCCGGCTTTGCCGCAGGACAAGCGCCGTCGCCACGACACCAAGGATCAGCGACAGGGCCGCGCCGACCTGCACCAATTCGTACAGACGCCACGCAAGCGGCCGCCACCCGAGCAGCGCCGAAAAGATATCGACAATGAAAAAGACGGCGCTCGCCACCTGAAGCACAAGCAGGACGCCAAGCCCCAGCGGAACGGCACGGCGGCCCAGATCCGCCTCATTTATCATCGTCGTCGTCCCCGTCGTCGTCGTTATCGTCGTCGTCGGAATCGTCGTCGTTGTCGTCCTCGTCGGAATCGTCGCTGTCGTCGTCGTCACTGTCGTCGTCGTCAGGCTCATCATCGCCGCCGCTTCCGCTGCCGCTATTGCTGCTGCTTCCGCCGCCGCTTCCGCTTCCGCTGCTCACCTGTGCCTGGGAGGACCCGTTATCCTCGTCCTCGTCATCATCCCCGGCATCGTCCAGTTCGAGGTAGTCGCGCAGGATCAGGCCGTTCGTGGGGTTAAACACGATTTCCCGCTCGGCCCCCGGACGGGTCGCCACGATCCGGATCCGGCCAAGGAAGGTGCGGGACACTTCCATCCGCGTGAACCCGTCCGCCACGAGCCGCTTGATGATCAGGTCTTTCGGCGTCTCGGCCTGCGCGCCGCCGGCAAGCCCGCCCGCGATCACCGCCGCCGCTATCCATGGTGTCAGGCGCATGCCGCATCCCTCCAGCAGGTGAAGGGCGCCGGGAGGGCGCCCTTCGTTGTCCGATCCCGGAACGGATCAGTCGTTGTCGTCCTCGTCGTCGTCATCTTCGTCGTCGTCGTGGTCATCATCGTCATCTTCGTCTTCGTCATCGTCGTCTTCGTCATCGTCGTCGTCATCGTCTTCGTCGTGGTCGTCGGTGTCGTCGTTTTCGTCGTCGTCGTGGTCGTCGTCGTCTTTATCTTCATCGTGGTCGTCGTCGCCGTCATCATAGCCGCCCGAGCCGGAATCGTCAGTGCCGCTGGTGTGATCCTCGCCGTCATCGTCACCGTCATCGACGAAATCGCGGGACGTGCTTTGCACCTCGACGCCGTCGCGCAGGTCGTTCGCATCCGCCGCTTCCCATTCCTGCTTCAGGATGCTGCCGGTCGCGCGGTCATAGATGACTTCCAGCTTGCGGTCGCCGCGCACGGCCTCGACCTTGGTCTGGGTCAGGCCGTTCTTGACCTCGATCCCGGTGAAGCCCTCGGCCTGCAGGTTCTCGATCACGCGGTCAGAGAAGCTGTCGGCCATCGCGACGGACCCCGCGAGGATGATGGCGGTGGCGGTGGCGAAAATCGGTGTGCGTTTGAACATCTGTCTGGTCCCTTTTCGGTGTCACGCGCCAAAAGGGCACGTGTTGCGGGATCAGCCTGTCGCGGCGCCTGTCACCAAACCATGCGCCAAACGTTTAGGCCACCGGCGATAAACCGGTGGCCCACCCGAATAAACCTGGGTTTATGCGAAATCAGTCGCCAGCACCCATTTCGACGCCCAGCGCGGCGGCGACAGTGAAGATGTCCTTGTCGCCGCGTCCGCACATGTTCATGCAGATCAGGTGATCGGCGGGCAGGCTCGGCGCGATCTTCATCACGTGGGCCAACGCGTGGCTGGGTTCCAGCGCGGGGATGATGCCCTCCTGCTGGCAGCAGACCTGGAAGGCGTCCAGCGCCTCGCGGTCGGTGATCGAGACGTATTTCGCGCGCCCGATCTCGTGCAGCCACGAATGTTCCGGCCCGATGCCGGGATAGTCCAGCCCCGCCGATATCGAGAACCCTTCGAGGATCTGCCCGTCCTCGTCCTGCAACAGGTACGTGCGGTTGCCGTGCAGCACGCCGGGGCGGCCGCCGGTCAGCGACGCGCAATGCTCCATCTTCTCGTTCACGCCCTTGCCGCCGGCCTCGACGCCGATGATGTTGACGCTCTTGTCGTCAAGGAAGGGGTAGAACAGGCCCATCGCGTTCGACCCGCCGCCGATCGCGGCGATGATCGTGTCGGGCAAGCGGCCCTCCTGCTCCATCAGCTGGGCCTTGGCCTCCTTGCCGATGATCGACTGGAAATCGCGCACCATGGCCGGGTACGGGTGCGGGCCCGCCACCGTGCCGATACAATAGAACGTGTCGCGCACGTTCGTCACCCAGTCGCGCAGCGCGTCGTTCATCGCATCCTTCAGCGTGCCGCGGCCCGACGTGACCGGGATCACCTCGGCCCCCAAGAGCTTCATGCGGAAGACGTTGGGTTTCTGGCGTTCGACGTCATGCGCGCCCATGTAGACGACGCATTTCAACCCGAACCGCGCGCAGACGGTGGCGGTGGCGACGCCGTGCTGGCCCGCCCCGGTCTCGGCAATGATGCGGGTCTTGCCCATGCGCCGCGCCAGCAGGATCTGGCCCAGCACGTTGTTGATCTTGTGCGCGCCGGTGTGGTTCAGCTCGTCCCGCTTGAGGTAGATCTTGGCCCCGCCAAGGTAGTCGGTCAGCCGCTCGGCGAAATACATCGGGCTCGGGCGACCGACGTAATGGGTCCAGAGATCGTTCATCTCGGCCCAGAAACTGTCGTCGGTCTTGGCGTGCTCGTATTCCTTTTCCAGGTCGAGGATCAGCGGCATCAGCGTCTCGGACACGAACCGCCCGCCGAACTTGCCGAACCGGCCGTTTTCGTCCGGGCCGGTCATGAAGCTGTTGATCAGATCATCGGGCATCTGGCTTCCTCCGTTTGCGCCCCGCAGGCGTACATCGCGCCGATGCCGGGAACAAGCGGCAACGGGCGCGGCGTTTGGCCCCAAACTGCCCGCAAATGATTGCCAACCCCTGAAACCGGGCGGCAAGCGTCTTCGAAGACGCTTGCAAGCCTGTTCCAACAGGCTTGCGCCTCACTTCAGCCGGTAGATCGGTTGATCGTTGCAGATGACGATGAAATGCCCGCCGTTGCGCAGCGCCTGGAAACCGCGCCGGCGGACTTCGGCGGCAAAGGCCTCCCGCCCGACCAGTCGCTCCACGTCACGCACCTGCCGCTTGACGATCCCGCCCTTCCGCGCGGTCGCGGACGTGAACATCTGGTCAAGCCAGTCGCGGGCGGAAAGGTGCGGTGGCAGCGGCATGTGCGCACGCTGCCGGATCGCGGTTAAAGGCCGGTTAACGCCGGTGATGCGCGGCGGAGAGAAAGGCCGCGATCCGCTCGGGGTCCTTCACTCCCGGCGCGGATTCCACCCCGCTCGACACGTCAAGCTGCGCCGCACCCGTCAGCGCCAGCGCCTCCGCCGCGTTGTCGGGGGTCAGCCCGCCGGCCAGCATCCACGGCACCGCCCAGCGCCGCTGCGCGACGAGCCGCCAGTCAAAGGCCAGACCGTTGCCACCCGGCAGGTCGGCCCCCTTGGGCGGCTTGGCATCGATCAGAAGCTGGTCGGCCACCGGGGCATAGAGGTCCACGGCCTTCAGGTCATCGGCCTCGGCCACGCCCAGCGCCTTCATCACCGGCAGGCCGTAGCGCGCCTTGACCTCGGCCACGCGCTCGGGGCTTTCCGATCCGTGCAATTGCCACATGTCGATAGGCACCGTCGCGTCGATCGTGTCCAGCGTGGCATCGTCAGCATTCACCACCAGCGCGACTTTGACCACGCCGGGCGGCACCTCAACGGCCAGTTCGCGCGCCCGGTCCAGTTCCAGGTGCCGCGGCGATTTCGGGAAGAAGACGAACCCGACATAGGCCGCGCCACCCGCGACCGCGGCCTCAAGGCCCGCCGGTTCGGTCAGGCCGCAAATCTTGACGCGGGCGGCGGACATGGGGCGTGGTCAGCCGGTCTCGTCCAGAAGGGCGAGGACCTCGTCCTTGCCTTCGTTCTTCTGGGCCTTCAGGCGCTTCACCTCGCGTTCCAGCTCACGCGCCTCGCGCGCCTTGCGGCTCGCCATCGAGCGGTGCTTGATCTCGCGCAGGTACTCCCACACGAACCCGATCAGCAGGCCCGCCGCGATCCCGATGAAGATCACGAGGTACAGCGGCAGCTCGATCGAATAGGACGCCACGCCCATGCCCGGCATCTCGCGCAGGCCTTCCGGCAGCGTGTTCAGCGTGACGGTGCCGCGATTGGCCAGCGCAACGGAAATGAGAATGACGGCAAGCGCCGCCAGGAACAGGTACTTGATGTAGCGCATTGCTCCGCCTTTTTCAGTGACCGTTCAGACGGTCCCTCAACAGCTTGCCCGTTTTGAAGAAGGGCACGTGCTTTTCTTCGACCTCAACCGATTCACCCGTCCTCGGGTTCCGCCCGGTGCGCGCGTCGCGCTTCTTGACCGAAAATGCCCCGAACCCGCGCAGCTCCACGCGGTCGCCGCGGGACATGGCGTCGATGATCTCTTCGAAAATCGTGTTCACGATCCGCTCGACATCACGCTGGTACAGGTGCGGGTTTTCATCGGCAATCTTCTGAATCAATTCCGATCTGATCATCGCAGCATCCCCCCGGGCGTCGTGCTGTGCCCACGTCACAGACTATAGGGATTTGACGTTGGAACGAAAATGAAAACCCATGCAAACGCGACAAAAACTGCCGGATTTGCCGCCTGCCCGCCCCGATTTCCAGCCGGGTGAAACGGCGCATCGCCAATCTACCCAGCGCTGTCCCGCACATCACGGTTAGCGCTCGCGCCCTGATTCGCCCGCTTTGACGAAAAACGCCCCGCCCGTCGGGACGGGCGAGGCGCTTGATTGTCATGCGACATATCGCGGACGAATTACTCGTCCTTGTTCAATGCCGCGCCAAGGATATCGCCCAGCGACGCACCCGAGTCGGACGAACCGTATTGTTCCACGGCTTCCTTCTCTTCGGCGATCTCGCGCGCCTTGATCGACAGGCCCAGACGGCGGGTCTTGCTGTCGACATTGGTGACGCGCACGTCGACCTTGTCACCGACCGAGAAACGCTCGGGGCGCTGTTCGGCACGGTCACGGCTGAGGTCGCTGCGGCGGATGAAGGACTTCATGCCTTCGTATTCCACCTCGATGCCGCCATCCTCGATCGCGGTCACCTCGACGGTGACGATCGAGCCGCGCTTCACGCCGCCCACGGCGTCGGCGAACTTGTCACCGCCCACGGCCTTGATCGACAGCGAGATGCGCTCTTTCTCGACATCCACTTCCGACACCACGGCCTCGACCATGTCGCCCTTGCGGTAGTTCTGGATGGCATCCTCGCCACGCTCGTCCCACGACAGGTCGCTGAGGTGCACCATGCCGTCGATGTCGCCTTCGAGACCCACGAACAGGCCGAACTCGGTGATGTTCTTGACCTCGCCCTCGACCTGCGTGCCCTCGGGGTGCGTCTCGGCAAAGACTTCCCACGGGTTGCGCATGGTCTGCTTCAGACCCAGCGAGACGCGGCGCTTGGCACCGTCGATCTCCAGCACCATGACTTCGACTTCTTGGCTCGTCGACACGATCTTGCCGGGATGGACGTTCTTCTTGGTCCACGACATTTCCGACACGTGCACAAGGCCCTCGACGCCCGGCTCCAGCTCCACGAAGGCACCGTAATCGGTGATGTTCGTGACGCGGCCGGTATGCACCGATTCCAGCGGGTACTTGGCGGCGACCAGATCCCACGGATCTTCCTGCAGCTGCTTCATGCCCAGCGAGATGCGGTGGGTTTCCTTGTTGATCTTGATGACCTGCACCTTGATCGTCTCGCCGATCGACAGGATTTCCGACGGGTGGTTGACCCGGCGCCATGCCATGTCGGTCACGTGCAGCAGGCCGTCGACACCGCCGAGGTCCACGAAGGCCCCGTATTCGGTGATGTTCTTGACGACACCGTCCACCGCGTCGCCCTCGTTCAGCTTGCCGATGACCTCAGCGCGCTGCTCGGCGCGGGATTCTTCAAGGATCGCACGGCGCGAGACAACGATGTTGCCACGGCGGCGGTCCATTTTCAGGATCTGGAACGGCTGTTTCAGACCCATCAGCGGGCCCGCGTCGCGCACGGGGCGCACGTCAACCTGGGAGCCCGGCAGGAAGGCCACGGCACCGCCCAGATCGACGGTGAAGCCACCCTTGACCCGGCCAAAGATCGCGCCTTCGACGCGCGCGTCGTCGGCATATGCCTTTTCAAGGCGATCCCATGCTTCTTCGCGGCGGGCCATCTCGCGGCTGATGACCGCTTCGCCCCGCGCGTTTTCTGCGGCCCGCAGGTACACTTCGACCTCGTCGCCCACGGCGACGGTCGGTGCTTCACCCGGTTCCGCGAATTCCTTCAGCTCGACCCGGCCTTCCATCTTGTAGCCGACGTCGATGATGGCTTGTCCCGCTTCGATCGCGATGACCTTGCCTTTGACAACAGAGCCCTCTTCGGGCGTGTCCATTTCGAAGCTTTCGTTCAGGAGGGCTTCGAACTCCTCCATGGTTGCGTTTGCCATGTGGCGTTTATGATCCTTTTCGATGGGCCATGCTTTCGGCCCGAAGGTGTGACTGGCCGCACGGTTGGGTCCGCGGGTCTTTGGGTTGCGTTGGTCAGGGACGGACCCAAAACAAACGAAGGGCCGGATAGTCCGGCCCCGCTCGATCGTGTCCGGGCTTTTCCGCCCCTTTGACGCCGCTCGCTATATACATACCCGTCCGCGCTGGCAAGCCTTGCGCCATATGGGCCGGCACGGTCTGGAATTCCCCACCCCGCCGCGGGCCAAAGGTCGGGAATCCCCGCCTCGTGCCGCGCCCCGGTGCGGGGCATGCTGTGGTCATCGCATTTCAGACGATCCCATTTTCACAAGGAAGACAGCCCATGTTCGGCTCTGACACATTTCAATTCCACGGCACAGGCAACGGCGTGCAGGGTTCGGTCGATCCCTACACCCGTGCCGACAACCCCAACTCGGTCGATCCCGATGCCGACGGCGACATGTTGTACGGTGAGAACGGCGACGACCGCATCGACTGGTCGGCCTACCGCCCCACGATCGACCCCGACGCCGACACGCGCGTGAACGACGAAGTGGCCGGCGCCGCGCAATCCGGCACCGTGCTCGACCCCGACATCTTCGGCTGAGCCGCGTTTACCGGGCCTTAATCCCGGCAGGGGCAGAACGGCGGGAAGGAGGCCGCCCATGCATTTCTGTCTTTATACCAGCCGCGCCCGGATCGCGCCCGACGATCCCGCGCATGCCGACATCCTCGCCGTCGCGCGCCGCAACAACGCGGCGCTTGGCGTGACCGGGTTCCTGCACCGCGAGGGCGGGCATTTCATCCAGTATCTCGAAGGCCCGAAGGCGGCGATCGACCACCTGCTGCCCGTGATCTCTTGCGACCCGCGTCACGGTGACCTCACGGTCCAGACATCCGGCGCGCTGGACGCGCCGCGGCTGGGGGACTGGCAGATTGCGTGGCTGGGTGACGACGCGCTGTCGCTGGGCGATCTTCTGGCCCTGCCCGACGATGACGGGCCGCTGCAGGTCGACGACCCGTTCGACCTGATCGTCTTCATGATCGCCAATGCCAGCTTCCGGCGCGGGACAAGCCACGTCGCTTGACGCTCGGTGGTTGAGAAAAGGTGAACGGCACCCCGGCAAACGGCGCCGCTGTTAAACAGTTCTTTCCACGTAACCCGCGGGTTACCCCCCTGCGCCGGGTTACCCTGCCCCGGTCTCAGATATCCTCGCCCTTCTTCAGCAGGTCGCGCAGCAGGTCGCGGTAGATCCCGTCGGAATCCCCGCCCCCGAACACCACCGCACCCCCGGAATAGAGCGTGCCATAGGTCTGGGCGACGGCCACCGTCTGGGCGAGGCCGGACAGCAGCTGGTTCTTTTTCAGGGGCGACAGCGGATGGATGTAGACACCCCACAACCGCCCCCGCGCCACGGCGTATCGCGCATCGAGCGCGGTGTCGAAATTGGCCTGCATCAGCCGCATCAACTCGTCGGGTTCCAGCCCCTCGGCGCTGCGGATCGGGACCATCGCGCGCATCCGGTCAGCGACCGGGTCGGTGATGATCAGGACGGGCACGTCCGCGACGGTGAATTGCACCACGGTGCCCCGCACCAGAGCCTCGGGATCGACGGCCTGCACGATGGCGATCAGGCGCGGCAGGGTCATGGGCGGTTCCGCCGCGACCTCGGCCTCCGGCTCGGGCACCGCCTCCGGCGCGGGGTCGGCGGATTGCGCGCCCGCGACAAGGGGCAGCGCGGCGATCAGGGCGGCAAGGGTCAGGCGGATCATCGGCAGGCTCCGTGGCAAGGGACCGCCCCAGCCTACCCCATTTCCGATCAAAGGCGAGCCACGATGCGGTGAACGCGGCGCGAGCGGTTCAGTCCTCGCCATCCTCCAGCAGCGGCAGGTCCAGCCCCTCGATATCGGCCACCGCCGCGCCCGCGATGCCCTGAAAATCGCCGTACATCCCGATCATCGCATCCTCGGCCACGCCCAGCGCCTTCTCGCGCTTGGCCCAGAGCGAGGTCATGGTCTTCTGCTCGCGCCGCAGATCCTCGCGCAGGGCATCGAACTTCTCGACCACCGCCTCCACCCGCGCGCGGAATTGCGGGCCGGTGATGTAGTCAAAGATCATCTCGGCCTTGGTCGCCTGCCCTTCCCTCTGGCCGCGCGCCAGCGCCACCTCGATCAACCCCTGCCGCAAGACGCTCGCCAGCGGGATCGCGTGGGCGGGGGCCGTGACCCAGACGCCGTCTATCTGCTGGAACGATCCCACGCCCTCGGGCAGCGCGCGGGAGGTCAGGACGGCAAGGTCCGCGCCCGCCGCGCGCATGTCTTCGCGCAGTTTCGGCAACCAGCCGGGCGACCAGTTCTCGGTCCGCTTCGATTCCCACAGGATCGCGCCCGCCGGTCCCGCCGGTCCCGCCACCTGCTGCACGCAATCGGCGCCCCGGATGCCCTTGGGCACGGGTGCCAGCACGTCGAGCGGAAAGGCCGCCGCCAGCCGATCCTCCAGCACGACCTCCGCCGCCTCGCCCTGCAATTGTTGCGATCCCTTCTCGGCCCGCCGTTGCGCGGCCTCCAGCTGGCGGCGCAGGCCTTCGAGCTGCTGATCCTTCTCGGCCAGCTTCAAGGCACTCGCCTCGTCCGCCGCCTCCAGCCGCGCCTTCAGCGCCAGCTCCGCCTCGGATGCGAGCCGGGCGCGTTCGGCAGTCACGGCCTCCGCCAGCTTGGTCTCGACCGCAAGATCGAGCGCGCGTTCGCGCTCTTCCAGCTCCCGCTCGCGGCGGATCGCGGCGGCCTGCGCCTTCTGCGCGGCGGCCAGTTGCTCGGCCTGCACTTTCTGGGCGGCGCGCATCTCTTCCATCTCGCGCGCCCGCGCCTGCGCCTCGGCAGCGCTGCGCGCCTTCAACTCGGCCAGTTCCGCGGCCTGCGCCGCAGCCGCTTCGGCGGCGGCCTCGGCACGCAACCGCTTGGCCAGCGCCTCTTCGCGGGCGGCAAACTCCTTGCGCGCCTCGGCCAGCAAGGGGCCGGCAAGCTGTTCGCTCAGCGCGATGTCGGACTGGCAATGGGGACAGGTGATCGTGGTATCGGACATGGGCGCCATGTTCGCCCATCCCGCGCAAAGCGCAAGCGCTTAGCGGTGGCGCGCGACCTCGGCGCAGGCGGCCTCGACCGCGGCGTCGATGTCGAGCGTCGAGGTGTCGAGATGCATCGCATCCTCCGCCGCGACCATCGGTGCATCCGCCCGCCCCGCATCCCGCGCATCGCGTTCGCGGATATCGGCCAGCACCTGCCCCGGCGTGACGTCATGGCCCTTGCCCACCAGTTCGGCATGGCGGCGGCGGGCGCGGACCTCGGCGCTGGCCGTGACGAACAGCTTCACGTCGGCCTCGGGACAGATCACGGTGCCGATGTCGCGCCCGTCCAGTACCGCGCCGCCCGCGCGCATCGCGAAACTGCGCTGGAAATCGACCAGCGCGGCGCGCACCTCGGGGATCGCCGCCACCCGGCTTGCCGCCTGCGCGACCTCGGGCGTGCGCAGGTCCTCGTTGTCGAGGTCCTCGGCCCTGAGCGCCCGCGCCGCGACCTCGGGTTCTTCGCCCAGAAGCGTCCGCGCCCCAACCGCGCGATACAGCAGCCCGGTATCAAGATGCGCGAACCCGAACCGCGCCGCCACCGCGCGCGCGATCGTGCCCTTGCCCGACGCTGCCGGTCCGTCGATCGCAACGGTAAAGCTCACGCGGCCACCCCGGTGGCCCGGTGCCGGACATGCGTGCGCAGGCAGCTTCCGTCAGTCATTCATCCTCTCCCGCAAGACCGTCACGAGCAAAAGCGCCAGCGTGCAGACCAGCGCCACGAACTTGCCCAGTGTCGCGTAGGATGCCATCTGGATCAATTCGACCGACGGCAGGTCCGGCAGACCGGCCAGAAGCCTGCCGACAAGAAAGTTTTCCGACCAGTCTGCCAGCACGTAGGCCAGCGGCCCCACCCGCCACAGCGTCACGCCCCAGGCCTTCAACCACAGCGCCAGCGTCACGCCCAGCGCGGGCGGGAACAGCATGTCGACCCAGAAGACCGGCCCGGCATAGATGTCGCGGGCGTAGAACGGCAGAAGCTGCAGGTAGGTCGAGGCTTCGCCGACCGAATAGGTCGGGAACCGCACGTCCAGCGGCAGGCGACCGCCGGAATGGGGCACCAGCCAGAAGAACACCATCCCCGCCAGCACGAGGTACAGCACAAGGGTCAGCCCGGCCCAGCGGACCGGAAGGCGCGTGGCGTCGATCAGCCGCCTCACGCGCCCGCGCCGCGTCGCAGGTCCGCGCCCAGCCCCGCCATGAGGCCCTCGAAGATCGGGAAGGAGGTCGCGATGGGCGTGCCGTCATCGACCGTGATCGCGTTTTGCGCGGCCATGCCCAGCACCATGAAGGACATCGCGATCCGGTGGTCGAGGCGGCTTTCGACGGTCGCGCCGCCCGGCACGCCGCCCGCGCCACGGCCTTCGACGATCCACCAATCCTCGCCTTCCTCGACCGTGACGCCATTGGCGCGCAGGCCCTGCGCCATCGCGTCGATCCGGTCGCTTTCCTTGACGCGCAACTCCTTGACGCCGCGCATGATTGTCCGGCCCTCGGCACAGGCGGCGACGCAGGACAGGACGGGGTATTCGTCGATCATGCTGGCCGCGCGGGCGGGGTCGACCTCGATCCCTTTCAGGTCGGGAGAGAACCGCGCGCGCAGGTCGGCCACCGGCTCGCCGCCTTCCTCGCGCATGTTCTCGAACGTCAGGTCCGCGCCCATTTCCTTCAGCGTGGTGTAAAGCCCCGCGCGGGTCGGGTTCAGCCCGATATTCGGGACCAACACGTCCGAGCCGGGCGTAATAATCGCCGCGCAGACGGGGAACGCGGCCGAGGACGGATCACGCGGCACGACGATGGTCTGCGGTTGCAGGTCGGGCTGGCCCTGCAACGTGATGACGCGGCCTTCTTTGGTGTCCTCGACATTCAGCGTCGCGCCAAAGCCCGCCAGCATCCGCTCGGTATGGTCGCGGGTGGCTTCGCCCTCGATCACCACCGTCTCGCCGGGCGCGTTGAGGCCCGCCAGCAGGACCGCCGATTTCACCTGCGCCGAGGCGACGGGCAGCGTGTAGCGCACCGGCATCGGGTCGCGCGCGCCGACGATGGTCATGGGCAGGCGCCCGCCCCAACGGCCATGCGCCTGCGCCCCGAACAGCGAAAGCGGATCGGTCACCCGCGCCATGGGCCGCGAATTGAGCGAGGCGTCGCCCGTGAAGGTCGCCGTGATGGGAGAGGTCGCCATCGCCCCCATGATCAGCCGCACGCCGGTGCCGGAATTGCCGCAATCGATCACTTGGTCAGGTTCGGCGAACCCGCCGACGCCCACGCCGTTGATCCGCCACGTGCCGTCCGCCTCGCGCACCACCTCGGCCCCGAAGGCCCGCATCGCGCCCGCCGTGTCCAGCACGTCGTCGCCTTCCAGAAGCCCCGTCACCCGCGTCTCGCCCACGCTGAGCGCGCCGAGGATCAGCGACCGGTGCGAGATCGACTTGTCCCCCGGAACATGCGCCTCGCCGGCAAGTCCCGTCACGGGATGCGAGGTCATCGGGATCGGGGTGCCATGGCCGGACATCGCGGCTCTCCTCGTGGTCTGCGTGCGGGGTGCTGTTAGCGCCTTGCAACCCCGCCGTCCACCGGCTTGCGCCCGCGGGTGCGTTCGCGTGGTGCCCGCGAACCCGGCAAACGGGTGCGCGACGCATCGTCACTTGCCGCTGCGCGCCCTCCTCCACTTGAACCGGATCGAGATTTCCCTAGTATCCCTCACCAATTGCATCACCCGCCACGTGTTTGGCATCTGAATTTACAGGTAGGTATAAAATGACGAAACGAGTTTGGCCTATTGCGGCCCTGATCGCCCTGTCGGGATGTGGCCCGGCCTATTTCGCGACACAAGAGCAACTGCGGGACGCCGAGATCGCGCTTGCCGCCTCCTTCTGCCGCGGCAGCAGCGCGCCGTCGTGCAAGTTCGTGAACACGCCCGTCCAGACCACCGGGAAAGCCGTCCGGATACCGGGGCGTGCCGCGAAATTCTATCGCACGGCCAATGGCTTGTCCTTCACCGACGGGCGCAACGCGACATGGGTCGCGCCGCGCGACACGCTGACCGACGGCGCCTCGATCCCCTTGTTGTTCGTGCCCATCGTCGGCTCGCCCACCGATCCGTCGGTCGTCAACGCCGCGGCGGTGCACGACGCCTATTGCGGGATCGGGAACGAGGAAGGGTCGGAGTACCACGCGCGGACGTGGGAGAACACGCACCGGATGTTCTATGACGCGCTGAGGGTCGGGGGCACGCGGGAGCTGAAGGCGAAAATAATGTTTGCTGCCGTATACCTGGGCGGTCCGCGCTGGGACGCCCCGGCGCGCGACCTGTCGAAGGCCCCGCCCGAGAGGCTGCAGGGCCTGATGCGGCAGACGCGGTCTTTCATTCGCGCGTCGAACCCGTCGATCCCGGAGATCGAGGAATATATCCGGGTGCGGGAAAAGTGGCTGCTGCTGGACACGCAGAGAGAAGAGCGTGGTTTCAAGGACCTGGAGCGGCGGATCGGGGAAATTCATACCGAGGAAGAGTATGATCCCTACGAAGGCGACACCGGCGGGAACGTCGATCTGGGCGTCGGGACCGGGTCGGGTTGCGCGGAAGATCCGGCGCTGTGCGGCGAGTAAGATTGCCGGGGTCGTTCTGCTCAAATTGCACAGAATGACCCCCTGATCTGAGCAGATGACCCGCCGCGACGCGCCGGAGCGCCGCGCGGTGGGTCAGGGAATTGGCAAGGGTCGCCGGGTTAGCACTCCCTCATGACACTTGCCCCCTACCAGATCGTTCCGTTGACGGACTTCCGCCGCGACTGCTCCCGCTGGACGGGCTGGGTGCGGTCGGAAGGCGGCCGCGTCTGGATCTCCCGCCACGGCCGATGCGAGGCCGCACTGGTCCCGATGTTCCAATGCGAACGGCTGGAGAAGTTCGAGCGCCGATCCCTTGCCGACGAACGCGCCCGGATCGAGGCGTGCTATGCCCGCTGGAAACGCGCGATGACGGACGAGGACGGGTTCACTCCGTTCGAGTGGGGTGAGTTCGGGAAGGGGACGGAGTGGTGAGACAAGCGCCTAAAAACATGGTTTTAAACTGGCGCTCGCCAATCTTCGAGGTTCACAGAATATCGCGTTTTTTGGGCTACTTAGAAGTACGTCAGATCTAGTTTCCGGGCGATCGGCGCGGTCGCAATAGCGGACTCTATTCAGCGGCGACTTTGACAACATCTGCCATCAAAGCGGGGACCGAAATGTCTTCGTCCAGCGCTTCCCAATGCAAGCCAAAGGGCGACACTTCGACGGCGGCGCGGGCCGCCTCGGACGCAGCGGCAAGGCGGGGAAACCAGACAAGAGGGACGCCCAGAACGCGGCCATCCGACAGGGTCACCCAAAGGGTGCTGTCGTCGCAATGCGCTTCAGTCGCTGAAATGGTCATTCCAGGCCTCTTTGATCCTGTGGGCGTTGTCCGCCACGATCATTGATACACTGCGCAGCGTCTTTGCGTCAAAGCCCGAGGACCGGGCAATCACCACGGGCTCCACCCAGAACTTGGCTTCGGCACCGCCTTTCATGACGTGGATATGGACCGGTTCGCGCGGATCACCTTCGTTGGAGTAGAAGAAGAACCTGAATCCGTCGTGGCGAAAGACTGTTGGCATGTGGGAAGCGTAACGCGGGATTGGCAGGTTTGCGAGGCATTGCATCGCTCCTGCAACACACAGCACCGCGATGCCCGCGCGGAATCAAGGGCTTTAGCCCGCCGCGCATCGACGGGCCCTCCCGCGGCCCGGCGATTTGGCTGATGCAGGCGAGATGTTCGCGGCTTTTTCGGATTGGCGGGGATAAAGGGCCCGGGAAGGTCCGGGGGGTCGCCGGTCCAGGGCCCGTCGGTGCGCTATCTTCGGAGTTCGATGCTTTTGGGGAACGGTGAAGTGCCGGAAAGCCGCCTCGCCCGCGCGGAAAAAAGGGCTTTAGCCCGCCGTGAATCCGCTGCCCGGCAGTCGATTTTCAAAGGAAATCGGCGAGAGGGGACAGGCACTCCCACGGCCCGGCGATACGGCTGATGCAGGCGCAAGGTTCACAGCTTTCGCGGATTGGCAGGGATAAAGGGCCCGGACATGACCGTCAGGTCGCCGGTCCAGGGCCCGTCGGTGCGCGGCTTGGGCGTTAGCTGTCCATCTTCAGCGCAGAGATGAACGCCTCTTGCGGGATGTCCACCTTGCCGAACTGGCGCATCTTCTTCTTGCCCGCCTTCTGCTTGTCCAGGAGCTTCCGCTTCCGGGTCGCGTCGCCGCCGTAGCACTTCGCCGTCACGTCCTTGCGCAAGGCCGACAGCGTCTCGCGCGCGATGACCTTGCCGCCGATGGCGGCCTGGATCGGGATCTTGAACATGTGGCGGGGGATAAGGTCCTTGAGCTTTTCGCACATCGCCCTGCCCCGCATCTCGGCCCGGTCGCGGTGGACCATGGTTGAGAGCGCGTCGACGGGTTCGTCGTTCACCAGCACCTGCATCTTGACGAGGTTGTCCTCGCGATACCCGGTCATCTGGTAGTCGAAGGAGGCGTAGCCCTTGGTCACCGATTTCAGGCGGTCGTAGAAGTCGAACACCACCTCGTTCAGCGGCAGGTCATAGACCACCATCGCGCGGGAGCCGGCATAGGTGAGGTCAAGCTGGATGCCGCGGCGGTCCTGGCACAGTTTCAACACGTCGCCGAGGTAGTCGTCGGGCACGAGGATCGTCGCCTTGATGCGCGGTTCCTCGAGGTGGTCGACCTTGCTGAGGTCGGGCATGTCGGCGGGGTTGTGAAGCTCGATCATCTCCCCGTCCTTCATGTAGATGTGGTAGATCACCGACGGCGCGGTGGTGATGAGATCGATATTGTATTCGCGTTCGATGCGGTCGCGGATGACTTCGAGGTGCAGAAGGCCGAGGAAGCCGCAGCGGAAGCCGAAGCCGAGGGCGGCGGAGGTTTCCATTTCATAGGAGAACGAGGCGTCGTTGAGGGCCAGTTTCTCGATCGCGTCGCGCAGGTCTTCGAACTCGGCGGAGTCCACCGGGAAGAGGCCGCAGAAGACGACCGGTTGCGCGGGTTTGAAGCCCGGCAGCGCGTCTTCGGTGCCCTTTTTCTCGTGCGTGATGGTGTCGCCGACGCGGGTGTCGCGGACCTGTTTGATGGAGGCCGTCAGAAAGCCGATCTCTCCCGGTCCCAGAACGTCGATGTTCTGCATGGCGGGGCGGAAGACGCCGATGCGGTCGACGTGGTGGGTGGTGCCGTTCGACAGGAACTTGATCCGGTCGCCCTTTTTCAGGTGGCCGTCCATGATGCGGACGAGGACGATCACGCCGAGATAGGCGTCGTACCACGAGTCGACCAGCATCGCCTTGAGGGGCGCGTCGGGGTTGCCGGTGGGTGCGGGCAGGTGGTGAACGATGGATTCGAGCACCTCGTGGATGCCGACGCCGGTCTTGGCCGACACCTGGATCGCGCCGGAGGCGTCGATGCCGATCACGTCCTCGATCTGTTCGGCGACGCGGTCGACATCGGATGCCGGAAGGTCGATCTTGTTGAGGACGGGGACGATCTCGTGGTCGGCGTCGATTGCCTGGTAGACATTGGCGAGCGTCTGCGCCTCGACTCCTTGGGTGGAGTCCACGACCAGCAGCGAGCCTTCGACGGCGCGCATGGAGCGGGAGACCTCGTAGGCGAAGTCGACGTGGCCCGGCGTGTCGATCAGGTTCAGGACGTAGTGTTCGCCGTTGTCGGCGGTGTAGTCGAGCCGGACGGTGTTGGCCTTGATGGTGATGCCGCGCTCGCGCTCGATATCCATGGAATCAAGCAGTTGTTCCTTCATGTCGCGGTCGGCCACCGTGTTGGTGTCCTGGATCAGGCGGTCAGCCAGCGTCGACTTGCCGTGATCGATGTGCGCGACGATCGAGAAGTTGCGGATATGGGTCAGCTCGGTCATGGGCGAGGATATGCGGCTCTTTGCCGGGGCGGTCAATGGGGCGCGGTGCGTGAGATGTTCGCACCCTGCGGGAGTGCGTGGATCGGGCGGCTTGCGCGGTGGGTACAGGCGGTGGGCGGTGGGTCAATCCGGCGGTGATTGACGGCAGCACGCGCGGCGGTTGCAGACGGGCCGCGGTGCGTCGATCTGAAGGGTCTGCTGGCTGGTTTATGGTTGCAAAGTCCGTGCGACATGCCAGCGGCGAGCAAGGGCCAGCCAAATCGACGTGCCGTGGGGGCGGCCCGTCGATGCGCGGCGGCCTGCGGCCTTGATTCCGCGCGGGAGAGCCATGCGTTGATCTGAAGAGGCTGTCTGGTGGTGGGTAGCGCCAAGCGCGACGCGTGCAGACGCGCCGTGGGGGCGGCCAGTCCACTCTCGCCGATTCTCATTAAAAAATCGACTGCCGGGCGACGGACGCGAGGCGGGCTGAAGCCATTGATTCCGCGCGAGGGGGTACTGCCACCCGTCAAGGCGGTTCCTTGCCGGGAGTGCGGCGGCGATGCCACATCGCTATTTCCGGGGGTATCGTTTGCCCGCAATTAAGGTTAAATTGAGGCAAACGAGATCCGGGACACCCGGACCGGCCACGAGGCAGAGCAGTGCCCGATTACAGTATCTACGTTCTCGACGAGAGCGATGTCACGATTACCGGGACGTCCGGAGGCAATGGGCTGGACGGTGTCACGCAAGGTGACGGGTCGCACCTTGTGGGCGCGACGATCACCATCAACACGCCCAACTGGACGGAAATCTTCGTCACCGACAGCGACGACCCGAACTTCCAGGACAGCGACAACAGCCAGACGCTGAACGGCCCGCAGGAAGTTGACGGGGTCACCTATTCCGGCGGCCAGAGGGTCGAGGCGGAATACGGGTTCACCGTGTCCTACACCGATCCGGGCACCGGCGTGACCAGCACGTGGCAGCTGATCGGGTTCAACGTGAACGAGGGCGGCACGAGTTACGCCACGGTCGAGGGGATCGCGGTGATCGGCGGGCCGGGCGGGTTCCCGCCCGCAGGCGTACCGCTGACGGTGACCTCGGCGCAGGAAGGGCCGAATTACGCCGCGACATCTTACGCGACGCCGATCTGTTTCGCCGCGGACACGCCGGTGGAGACGGGCGAAGGCCTGACGACGATGGGCGAGGTCGCGATCGGCGACCGCATCCGCGTGGCCGACTGGCGGCTGGTGCCGGTGCGCTGGGTCGGGCGGTCGATTTTCGCGGCGGACGGCGCCTTTGCCCCGGTGCGGATCGCCAGGGGCACGCTTGGCACGACACAGGATATCGAGGTGTCGCAACAGCATCGCATCCTCGTGACCGGCTGGCAGGCGGAACTGATGTTCGGCGAGACCGAGGTGCTGGTCCCCGCCATCGCGCTGGTCAACGACACCAGCGTGCGGCTGCGGCGCGGCGGGCGGATCGAATACATCCACGTCCTGTTCGACGGCCACGAATTGATCGAAACCGGCGGGCTGGTCAGCGAAAGCCTGCATCCCGGACCCATGGCGCTGGAAGCGGTGCAGGGCGCGGCGCGGATGGAACTGGAGCGGCTGTTCCCCGACCTGACCCACGCGGAACGCCCCCTGTGCCGCCCTGCCCTGCGCCGGGTCGAGGCGCAGGTGCTGGCCGCCGACCCGGTCGCGGTGTCCTAGATCCGGGCGTTGACCTCGATCAGGTTGCCGGAAGGGTCCTCGAGATACAGGTGATGGAAGCCCGGAATCGCGAATTCGGGCGTGTAGGAATACCGGATCCCCGCCGCGTCGAGCCGCCGCATCACCGCGTCGAGGTCGGGCACCTGGAACGCCGGGTGACCGCCGACGGAGGGGTTATGGGTGAGGTTGTTGCGCGCCGGGAAGTCCGGGTCGGGCGCGATCAGGTGCAGCCCGGTATGCGATTGCCGCCCATCCCCGAACAGCGCCAGCCGGTCGGGCGAGCCCGGCAGGTAGCCGCGCGTTTCGGGAAAGGTCCACGCGTTTTCCTTCATCCCCAGCATGGTGGCATAGAACTGCGCGGTGGCGCGCACGTCGCGCGCTTCGAGATTGACGTGGTGCAGGGTCCAGGACATGGCGTGCCTTTTCTGATCGCAAATGCGCCCCGATCCTGCGGCCAAGGTGACGCGCGGGCAAGCCTTCGATGACCCGTTCGGGGCATGTCCTGTGACATGTATCATCCGCGAAAAGGCGCGAATACGGGGCCTGCAAAGCAGCTATGACTTGTTTTGTCGCGCGAAGAAGCGCATGTGAGGGGGGCTACGTTACCACTATCGACCCACTGCTCCCGGAAATCCGGTGCCGTGCTTTCTCGATTCTGCACTGACACGGCATACCATGGGGACGCACGATGCGGCCCCGGCATTTCAAGGAGACGACGATGGCTACCGGCACCGTCAAATGGTTCAACCCCGACAAGGGCTACGGTTTCATTCAACCCGACGGGGGCGGCGCGGACGTGTTCGTGCACATCTCTGCCGTCGAACGCGCGGGTCTGACCGACCTCAAGGACAATCAGAAAGTGTCCTACGAGATGGAAACCGGCCGCAACGGCAAGTCCTCGGCAGGCGACCTGAAGCTTTTGTAAGCTGATCGACATTGAGACTTCGAGGGGCCCCGCGGGGCCCCTTTTTCGTATGGGTGCCTGCATGCGCCGCGTGTCTGAACACAGGTGTCTAGACATGACTGTCCAGACCTCCTAGCCTTCCCGCGACAAGGGAGAGCACGAGGGATTCGCGCAATGAAGGACCAGTATCGCGTGGTGGTGATCGGCGGCGGCGTCGTCGGGTCATCGGTTCTGTATCACCTGGCCAAGATGGGCTGGACCGATTGCGTGATGCTGGAACGGTCGGTCCTGACGGCGGGGTCGTCGTGGCACGCGGCGGGCGGCATCCACGCGCTGAACGCCGACCCGAACATGGCGGCGTTGCAGGCCTACACGATCGATCTGCTGTCCGAGATCGAGGAAGAGAGCGGCCAGAATATCGGGCTGCACATGACGGGCGGCCTGACGCTGGCGGGCACGCCGGAACGGTGGGAGTGGCTGCAATCGGCCTATCGCGTGTTCCAGTCCATCGGGATCGAGGATTGCCGCCTGATGACGCCGAAGGAGGCGCAGGAGGCCTGCCCCATCATGTCGACCGACGGCGTGCTGGGCGCGATGTGGGCCGACCGGGAGGGATATGTCGATACCACCGGCACCGTGCACGCCTATGCCGTCGCCGCCAAGAAACGCGGCGCGGAATATTACGAACACACCAAGGTCGAGGAACTGAACCAGACCGCCGAGGGCTGGGAAGTGGTAACCGACAAGGGCACCATCCGGTGCGAGCACGTGGTGAACGCCGCCGGATTGTGGGCGAAACAGGTGGGGCGCATGGCGGGGATCGAGTTGCCCGTGTCGCCCCTGAAGCACCATTACCTGATCACCGACACGATCCCCGAGGTCGCGGCGCTGGATTTCGAAGTGCCGATGACCGTGGACCTCGAAGGGTTCACCTACATGCGGCAGGACCAGAAGGGCGTGCTGGTCGGCATCTACGAGATCGAGCACGAGCACTGGGCGATGGATGGCGCGCCGTGGGATTACGGGATGGAGCTGTTCCAGGAGCAACTGGACCGGATCGAGAACGAGCTGACGCTGGGGTTCGAACGCTACCCGGCCATCCAGGACGTGGGCATCAAGACGTGGGTGAACGGGGCGTTCACCTTCTCTCCCGACGGCAACCCGCTGGTCGGGCCGGTGCCGGGCAAAAAGGGATACTGGTGCGCCTGCGCGGTCATGGCGGGCTTCCTGCAGGGCGGCGGCGTGGGCAAATCGCTGGCCGAGTGGATGATCGAGGGCGAGACCGAGGCCGACACGTACTGCATGGACATCGCCCGGTACGGCGAGTTCGCGAAGAACAAGCGCTATATCCGCGAAACGACGGGACAATTCTATTCCCGCCGCTTCGTGATGACCTACCCGAACGAGCAGTTGCCGGCGGGCCGTCCGCTGAAACGTGCGCCCGCCTACAGCGACATGGACGCGGCGGGTGCGGTCTGGGGCACGTCGTGGGACATGGAGGTGCCGCTTTATTTCGCTCCCAAGGGGTTCAAGGAAACGCCGACCCTGAAACGGTCGAACGCGCATGACATCGTGGGCGCCGAGTGCAAGGCCGCCCGCGAAACCGTTGGCTTGCTGGACATTTCCGCCTTCAGCCGGTTCGAAGTGTCGGGCCCGAAGGCCGAAGACTGGCTGAACGGCATGATGGCCAGCCGCTTGCCAGGCCCCGGGCGTGCCCGTCTCGCTCCGATGCTCGCGCCGTCCGGACGTCTGAAAGGCGATCTGACGGTGATGAACTGGGGCGACGGGACGTTCTGGATCATGGGGTCGTACTACCTGCGCGAATGGCACATGCGCTGGTTCAACGATCACCTGAAGGACGGCGTGCAAGTGCGCGATCTGGGTGAAGAAATCTGCGGCTTTTCGCTATCCGGCCCCAACGCCCGCAAGGTGATCGAGGCGGTGGCGGAGACATCCGTAGACCTGCCCTTCATGGGCGTGACGGAGGCCGATATCGGCATGATCCGCGCCCGCGTCGCGCGCATGTCGGTCTGTGGTGAGCTGGGCTACGAGATCAACTGCCGCTATGGCGACCACATCACCCTGCGCCGGATGCTGCTGGAGGCAGGCGCGGAGCACGGCATCCGCGAGATCGGGTTCAACGCGCTGCTGTCGCTGCGGCTGGAGAAATCGTTCGGCATCTGGTCGGCGGAGTTCACGCAAGGCTACACGCCGGGCATGACGGGCATGGATCGCTGGATCGACTGGTCGAAAGAATTCACCGGCAAGGCGGCGGCGGAAGCTGAACGCGACGGCAACGGCCCCGCGCAAACCCTTGTCACGCTTGAGATCGATGCCGATGACGCCGATGCGTCGGGCTATGAACCGGTGTGGCACAAGGGTGAGAAAGTGGGTTTTGTCACCTCGGGCGGGTACGGCCACACGACGGGCAAGTCGCTGGCGATGGCGCTGGTCAACACCGATCTCGCCACCCCCGGCACGGACATGACGGTGCATGTCGTCGGCGTGGAACGGCCCGCGGTGGTGATCCCGGCCTCGCCCTATGATCCCGACGGCAAGGCGATGCGGGAATGAGACGCGGGCGGCGGGCAGAGGCGCGCGCGCCCAAGCGCAACGTCGATTACCGGCGGCTGCGCAACCCGTTCCCGCCGATGCGCCTGTTTTCCGACGACGAGGTCGCGGCGCTGCACGACGCGGCACTCGACGTGCTGGAACGGTTGGGGATCAAGGTGTTGTCGCCCGAGGCTTGCGCACTCTTTGAACGGGGCGGCGCAACCCGCCGGGACGACATGGTTTTCATCGGGCGGGAGATGGTGGAGGCTGCTCTTGCCTCGGCCCCTCGGCGGATCGAGTTGCGGGCGGGCGCGCGGGATCGGGACCTGACGCTGGAGCTGGGATCGCTGGTGTTCCAGCCCGGAGCGGGTGCGCCTCATGCGACGGATCTGGTGAACGGGCGGCGGCCCGGTGACCTGAAGTCCTTCCGCGAACTGGTTCAGATCACGCATCATTTCGACGTCCTGCAGATGATGCCGCCGCTGATCGAGCCACAGGATGTGCCGACCCATACGCGTCATTACGCAACGCTGGAAGCGCAATTGGAGCTGAGCGACAAGTTTCCCTTCATCTTCTCGCGCGGGACGGGACAGGTGGAGCAGTCGTTCGAATTGTTGCGCGATTTCAGGGGCCTGTCGGACGAGGCTTTCGTGAAGGATGTGCATGCCTACACGATCATCAACACCAACTCTCCCCGGCAACTGGACGTGCCGATGTCGCTGGGCCTGATCGATTTCGCGCGGTTCGGGCAGGTGTCGATCGTGACGCCCTTTACCCTGATGGGGGCGATGGCGCCGATCACCGTGGGCGGCGCGCTGACTTTAAGTCATGCCGAAGCTTTGGCCGCCATCACCCTGACGCAACTAGTCAATCCCGGTGCGCCGGTCTGTTATGGCACTTTCACCTCGAACGTGGACATGAAGTCGGGCGCGCCCGCCTTCGGCACGCCGGAACACTTCCGCGCCAGCGTCCTTGCGGGGCAACTGGCGCGGCATATCGGGCTGCCGTGGCGGTCGGCCAGCGGGTCGGCGGCGAACCTCAACGACGTGCAGGCCGCGAACGAGACGCAGATGGGCCTGTGGGGCTGCCTGATGGGCGGCGCGACGGTGGTGATCCACGCGGCAGGCTGGCTGGAGGGCGGGTTGACCGTCAGCTACGAGAAGCTGGTGACGGATGTGGAGGTCCTGCAGATGGTGGCGGAGCTGTGTGCCGCGCCGGACGCGGACCTTGGCATCGATGCGCTGGAAGAGGTGCAACCGGGCGGGCATTTCTTTGGCGCGGCGCACACGATGGCGCGGTACCAGACCGAATTCTACGATCCGCTGGTCGCGGACTGGTCGAATTTCGGCACCTGGACCGAACGCGGCGCGGTGGACGCCACAACCCGCGCGACGGGCATCTGGCAGGGCATCCTGTCCGGGCCGGGCTTTACCGGCGACGGTGACCGGCTGGAGGCGTTCCGCGCCAAGGCCGCGCGGATGGAGGCGGCGGGCGGGGCCCTGCCGGAGGGCGGATGAGGGACGAGCCGAGCCATACGAAGGCCACGCGCGCCGACTGGATCGCGGCGGCGCTGGACACGCTGATCTCGGACGGGGTGGACCAGGTCAAGGTCCTGACGCTGAGCGAGAAACTGGAGGTGAGCCGGTCGAGTTTCTACTGGTATTTCAAGAGCCGGCAGGACCTTCTGGACACGCTGCTGGAGCATTGGCAGGCAACCAACACGGCGGCGATGGTCGCGCAGGCCGAGGCGCCCGCGGCGTCCATCAGCGTGGCGGTCTGCAACGTCTTTCGCTGCGTGGTGGACCCGGCGCTGTTCAACATCGCGCTGGATTTCGCGGTGCGGGACTGGGCGCGGCGGTCGGGCGCGGTGCGCCGCGTGCTGGACCTTGGCGACACGGCGCGTATCCGGGCGCTGGCGGCGATGTTCGTGCGGTATGGGTACGAGGCGGCGGAGGCAGAGACGCGGGCGCGGGTCCTTTATTATATGCAGATCGGGTATAACGACGCGGACCTGCGGGAGCCGATGGAGGAACGGATGCGGCAGGCGCCGATGTACCTGAAGGTCTTTACCGGGCGGGAGCCGGAGCCGGAGGCGACTGAAAGTCTGCGCGCCTATGTCGAGGCACTGGGCGCCGCGAATCCGCCGGCGTGAACGATCGGCAGGAATTTGCCGCATCGTTTCGCGATCTTGGCCCAATCGCGCCGGTCGTGTAGGGTGCCGCGCAAGACACTTCGTTAAGAAGGGGCAGGCATGTTTCGGAAAATCGTATTAATCCTCGCCGTCGGGATGGCGGGCGTGGGTTCGGTGCCGCAGGTGGCGGAGGCGGGTCTGATCTCGCGCGCGTGCCTGAAGGCGGACCGCAAGGCGGCGTCGCGTTCGCTGTGTGGTTGTATCCAGTCGGTCGCCAACAAGACCCTGACGCGGTCCGACCAGAAGATGGCAGCGAGTTTCTTCAAGGATCCGCACAAGGCGCAGGTGATCCGGCAATCGGACCGCGTGAACCACGAGAAGTTCTGGCAGAAATACAAGGCTTTCGGGAAGACCGCCGAAGCGATGTGCCGGGGCGCCTGAGGGCGCGCTCGTCGCGCCCGGTCGGGCGCGCCTCGCACCCGTTACGCGGTGAGGAACGCGCGGGCGGCAGCTTCGAATTCGCGCGGCTTCTCGGCATGCAGCCAGTGGCCCGCGCCGGGGATCTTGGCGAACCGGGCGGAGGGGAAAAGTTCCAGTATCCTCGGGCGGTGTTCGCGGGTGACGTAGGTGCTGTCGGCACCGGACAGGAACAGGGTCGGCCCCGTGTAAGTACCCGAAATTTCAGGAAATGACAGGATCTTGGGCATCTCGGCGGCGAGCGTGTCGAGGTTCAGCCGCCAGCGTTTTTCTTTCAGGTCGAGCGACTGGGTGAAGAAGCTGCGCAAAGTCGGGTCGTCGACATGGCGGGCCAGTTGCGCATCCACGTCCGAGCGTTTTTCGACGCGCGACAGGTCCACCGCCTGCATGGCGTGGATGAAGGGCAGTTGCGTGTGGCTGTAGGCGACGGGCGCGATGTCGGCGACCATCAGGCGGGAGACCGCATCGGGGCGGGTGAGCGCGAGGACCATCGCCGCCTTGCCCCCCATCGAGTGTCCGATCACGGCGGCGCGGCCGCCGTGGGCGTCGATCACCTCGGCCAGGTCGGCGGCGAGGTCGGGGTAGGAATGGGTGGGCAGGTGCGGGCTGGCGCCGTGGTTGCGCATGTCCACCGCGAGCACCTGGCAGGTGTCCGACAGGCGCTTGGCGATCACCCCCCAGTTGCGCGCGGAGCCGTAGAGCCCGTGCACGATCAGCGCGGGCGGACGGTCGGGATGGGGCGTGCCTGTGACGATGGTGTTGAGCATGGGTTCGGGATAGTGCCGTTTGCCATGCCGCGCCAGAGGCGTTGAGGCCGGGCGGGCGTGATTGGTAGGCTGCTTGCATGGTCGATCCGCAGGACATCCAGCGCAAGGCGCGCGTTCTCACGCGCCTTCTGGGCCGCAAGTACGGCGTGCGCGGCGGCGGGTTGCGTATCCGGCGCAAGCGCGCCGGGCGGCTCTTGCCGCGCGACGTGCGGCGCGCGGTGCGCGAGGTGGAGCGTGCGCAGGGGCTGATCCGGCATCCGCGCATCGCGATGCAGCTGGATGCCGGGCGGATCGAGGCGGCCTATGCCCGCGCTTGCGAGCATCTGCACGCGGTCGATCCGAAAGACCGGGTGAAGGGTTACGTGCTGGGCGTTCTGGCGGTCAACGCCTTCAACGCGCTGGTGATCGCGACGGCGGTGATCCTGCTGGCGTGGTGGCAAGGCTGGGTCTGAAGGGCGCGGACAGGAGCGCCTCGCGCGAGACGAGCGTGACGGTCACGAAGCTGACATAGATCAGCAGGTACCACGATCCCAACTTGGACAGGCTCACCCAGTCGAGCGCGCCCTGCCCCGCATAGGCCCACGTGCCGGTGCCGGTGCCCACGTTTTCCGCCACCCACAGCGCGAAGGCGCCGAACAGGGCCGCCAGCGGCAGGGGCACCCAGCGCGGGCGCGCGGTTTGCACCGTCCAGATGCGGGTGCGGCCGTAGATCAGGATCGTTGCGGCAAAGAGCGCCAGCCGGATGTCGGGCAGGAAGTGGTGCGAGAAGAAGTTGACATAGATCGCGCCCGCCAGCGCAAACGTCAGCCAGAGCGGCGGATAGGGCGCGAAGACGAGGCCGAAGATGCGCACCACCCGCGCGATGTAGGACCCGACCGAGGCGTACATGAATCCGGTGAAGAGCGGCACGCCGAACACCTTCAAGAGCGAGGCTTCGGGATAGGCCCATGATCCGGCGGAGACCTTGAACCATTCCATCACCGTGCCGGTGAGGTGGAACAGCAGGATCACCCGCGCCTCGGCCCATGTTTCCAGCCGGAAGGCAAGAAACAGCACCTGCAGCGTCACGGCATAGATCACCAGCGCGTCGTAGCGGGCGAGGCTCCAGCCGTCCTGCCATATGGCATCGGTCAAGATGAGACCCGCGAGGATCAGGAGGCCGAAGAGCGCCGCCCAGAGCTGTTTCAGCACGAACAGCGCAAAGCCCGCGACGGGCGCAGGCAGCCACGCGCGCGCGGCATCGCCCAGCGCGTGTTCCAGCGCGGCCGTGGCGGTCTGTCGTGTTTGCGCGGTGGGATCGCCTTTCATGGCTGCCTTCTAGGCCGGTTCGGGCGCGGGCGTCCAGTTGGCAGGAATGCCATGGGCGGTCAGGCGCCCTGCCCCTCGGCCATCAGGCAGATCATTTCGAACATGATCGCGGTGGCGGTGAGCGCGGTGATCTGGTTCGGCGCGTCCTTGGTGGGCATCATGCAGACGATGTCGGCCCCGACGATGTTGAGCCCCCGCACGGAATGCAGAAGGGCCACGGCCTCGTCTATGTCAAAGCCGCGCATGCCCGCTTCGAGGTTCGACACGGCGGGCGCGATGGTGGGGTCGAGGCAGTCGAGGTCGAAGGTGATGTAGACGGGGCGGTCTGCCAGCGTGTCGCGGGCCTGCGCCACCACATCGGCCAGCCCGCGTTTGCGGAAGTCCTGCATCGTCACGACGTTGTAGCCGTAGTCGTACGAGGGTTGCAGCCAGTCGAGCGTGCGGGGATGGCCGCGCAGGCCGATCTGCATCGAGGTTTTCGGGTCCACCTGCCCCTGGTCGGCAAGGTAGGCCCCCCAATGCGCGGCGGATTTCTTCGCGCCGAGGAAGTGATCGACCTTGGTGAAGACATCCGTGTGCGCGTCGAGATGCAGGAGGCTGACCGGCTCGCCGCCGGCAAGTGTGCCCTGCCCCAGCGCCTGAACGATGCCGCCGGTGATCGAGTGGTCGCCGCCGATCGACACGGGCCGGATGCCGCGCGCGTCCACGTCGCGGTAGAAGGCGGTGATGTCGGCGATCGAGGCCTCGTTGTCATTGGCGCGTGGCAGGGGCACGTCGCCGAGGTCGGCGATCCGCGCGGCGCTCCACGGGTCGAGCCCCATGTCGAGATGCACGCGCCGCCCCACGGCGGAGACATTGCGCACCGCGCGGGGGCCGAGGTGCTGATCGCGTTCGGTGGTGCCGTTACCCGTCGAATGGGGCACGCCGATCAGGCCGATCTGCTGCGCGTCCGGTGCCTCGTGCGGACAGCGGAAGAAGGTCGGCACCCCCCACCAGTAGAGGTTTTCCATCATCGAGGTCTGGTAGGGATCGGACATGGGCAGGCTCCTTTGACGCGGAGCCTGCGGGGATTGCGCACGCGGCGCAAGTGGGTGGTTTGTGGTGCGGGATCAGGTCGCGCGGGTGCCCGCGAAGGTGCCCTTGGCGAAGAGGCCGAATTTCACGGTGCCGTCCATCCCGGCATCGGTTTCGACCCCGGAGAATTTCATGGTCATGGGCATGGGACGGTCGATGCGGACGTTGAAGCGGATGGAGCCGTCTTCGGCGCGGTGCAGCTCTTCCAACGGGCCGGAGCCGCCCTTGCCCGACATGTGGCCTTCGCCCTCGCCCAGCGTGATCGTGGCGGGGAATTCGCCCATGGGCGACGAGATGGTGATGTCGTAGGTGGTCATGGGCGGCCTCGCTGAGTGGATGTCAGAGGCCTAGCGCGGGGGCGCGCCCGTTCAAAGCGCGCCCTTGCGTCATGTGTCGGCGACCCTGCGTCAGAGCGCGGGGTAGATCGGGAACCGGGCGCAGAGGGCTTCGACCTCTGCCTTGACCTTGGCCTCGACCGCGGCGTTGCCTTCTTCACCGTTGGCGGCGAGGCCATCGACGACCTCGATGATCCAGTCGGCGATCTGGCGGAACTCGGCCTCGCCGAAGCCGCGCGTGGTGCCCGCGGGCGAGCCGAGGCGGATGCCGGAGGTCACGGTCGGTTTCTCGGGGTCGAACGGCACGCCGTTCTTGTTGCAGGTGATGTGGGCGCGGCCCAGCGCGGCCTCGGTCGCGTTGCCCTTGACGCCCTTGGGACGCAGGTCCACCAGCACGACATGGGTGTCGGTGCCATGGGTCACGGTGTCGAGCCCGCCCTTGATCAGCTGGTCGCTGAGCGCCTGCGCGTTCACGACGACCTGCTGGATGTAGGATTTGAACTCGGGGCGCAGCGCTTCGCCGAAAGCCACGGCCTTGGCCGCGATCACGTGCATCAGGGGCCCGCCCTGGATGCCGGGGAAGATGGCTGAGTTGAACTTCTTCGCCAGCGCCTCGTCGTCGGTGAGGATCATGCCGCCGCGCGGGCCACGCAGGGTCTTGTGCGTGGTGGTGGTGGCCACGTGCACGTGCGGGAACGGGTTGGGATATTCACCCGCCGCGATCAGGCCCGCGAAATGCGCGACGTCGGCCAGCAGGTAGGCGCCGACGCTGTCGGCGATCTCGCGCATCTTGGCGAAGTCGATGGTGCGCGGGATGGCCGAGCCGCCCGCGATGATCATCTTGGGCTGGTGTTCGGTCGCCAGCGCCTGCACCTCGTCATAGTCGAGGCGGTTGTCCTGCTTGCGCACGCCGTATTGCACCGCGTTGAACCACTTGCCCGACTGGTTGGGGCGCGCGCCGTGGGTCAGGTGGCCACCCGCGTCGAGCGACATGCCGAGGATCGTGTCACCGGGCTGCAGAAGCGCCTGGAACACGCCCTGGTTGGCCTGGCTGCCCGAGTTGGGCTGGACGTTGGCAAAGCCACAGCCGAACAGCTGGCAGGCGCGTTCGATGGCTAGGTTTTCGGCCACGTCCACATGCTGGCACCCGCCGTAGTAGCGGCGGCCCGGATAGCCTTCGGCGTACTTGTTGGTCATCACCGAGCCCTGCGCCTCCATCACGGCGCGGGAGACGATGTTTTCCGAGGCGATCAGTTCGATCTCGTCCCGCTGGCGGGCCAGTTCATCGGTCATCGCCGCCTGGATGGCGGGATCGGACTCGGCCAGCGTCTTGGTGAAGAAGCCGGTATCGCGGTGCGGTGCATTCATGAGACGTCCCTCCTGTCCGTCGTGGTTGGGCCGGTCTGTAGGGCAAAGACGCACGTCTTGGAAGGGCCGCGGCACAGAATACTTTTGCATACGAAGCGGGTCCGGTGGCAGGGTGGTGCGGCGCGTCGTTCTGTGGTTCTTTCGGCCCGCGGAACGAGGGGAGCGCGCATGGCGCAGAAACTGGCATTCACGGCGTCGAGCGCGCCATCGGCGGTCGAGGCCTGCGACGCGCTGATCCGCGCCTACGGGCAGGCGGACGAGGCGGAGGCCGACGTGATCGTAGCGCTTGGCGGGGACGGGTTCATGCTGCAGACCCTGCACCGGACCGAGGGCCTGCCCGCGCCGGTCTATGGCATGAACCGCGGCACCGTGGGGTTCCTGATGAACGAGTTCGCCGACGACGACCTGCCCGAACGGCTGGCGGCGGCAGAAGAGGCGGTGATCAACCCGCTGCGCATGACGGCGACCACGGTCACGGGCGAGGTGCGCAAGGCGCTTGCGATCAACGAGGTGTCGCTCTTGCGGCAGGGACCACAGGCGTCGAAGCTGCGCATCCTCGTGGACGGCAAGCCGCGCATGGAAGAGCTGGTCTGCGACGGCGCGCTGGTGGCGACGCCCGCGGGATCGACGGCCTACAACTACTCGGCCCACGGGCCGATCCTGCCGATCGGGGCGGACGTGCTGGCGCTGACCGCGATGGCCGCCTTCCGCCCCCGGCGCTGGCGCGGGGCGCTGCTGCCCAAGACGGCGCGGGTGACGTTCGAGGTGTTGGGCGGCGACAAGCGCCCGGTCATGGCCGAGGCCGATGCCCGCTCGGTCCGCAACGTGGTGCGGGTGGACGTGGAAAGCGCGCCCGAGATCTCCCACCGGCTGCTGTTCGACCCCGGCCACGGGCTGGAAGAGCGCCTGATACGGGAACAGTTCGCCTGAACGCGCGGTCGGCTGGCGAGCAGCCGACCTACAGGGCCACGGCGTAGGTCGGCTGCGTGTCAGCCGACCCGTTTCAGCGGCGTGACCGGGTCGGACCAGTAGGGTTCGCCATCCGCGGGGCCGGGTGCAGGCTGGGTCAGCGTAGCGGGCACGCGGCCGAGGCGCAGGTCGCGGCGGTAGGAGCCGTGGGACCAGTCACCCGGACGGCGCACGAGGCCGTGGCGCACCGGGTTCGTCCAGCAGAGCGCGCGGTGGCGGGCGAGGTCATCGGCATCGCGGATCACGTGTTCCCAGAAACGCTGCTGCCAGAGCGGCGCCTCCCCCGGTGCAAGCGCCTGCGTCACGCGCGACTTGATGAGCCGCCAGCGCGTGGAAAAGTCGCTGTCGCCCTCCGGCAAGGTCCAGATCGCGTGCAGGTGATCGGGCAGGACGACGATGGCGTCGGTCGTGAAGGGCCGTTCCGCCCAGGTCTGCGCCCAGGCGCGCCGCAGCGCGCCAATCTCCCGCACGAGCAGGTCCGAGCCGCGCCGGTTCAGCGCGACGGTGAAGAAGTAGGTGCCCCCGGGCACGCGAAAGCGACGGTACTGCATGACCCGATCCTGCAGGCGAATCGGTAAACGGGCCGTAAACGCGACCGGGTCAGGGGGTCGGATGCGAGCATCCGACCTACGGGTGGTGCGGCGGGGTCGGATGCGAGCATCCGACCTACCGGGGGTGCGCTGGCGTCGGATGCGGGCATCCGACCTACGTCATTGCAGCACGGGTGTAGGTCGGGTGATCCTCACCCGACCTCGGCGTAACCCAGCTTTTGCAGGGCGTCGCGGATCTCGTCGAGGATCGCGGGATCGTCGATCGTGGCGGGCATCTTCCAGGGCTTGCCATCGGCGATGGCGACCATCGTGCCGCGCAGGATCTTGCCCGAGCGCGTCTTGGGCAGCCGGTCCACCACCACTGCCTGCTTGAAGGCCGCGACCGGGCCGATCTGGTCGCGCACGCGCGCGACACATTCCGCCACCACCTCTTCGGCGGCGCGGTTCACGCCGCTGTTGAGGCAGAGGAACCCGACGGGCACCTGCCCTTTCAGCGCGTCCCCGGCCCCGATCACGGCACATTCGGCGACGTCGCGGTGGCCGGCCAGCACTTCTTCCATCGCACCGGTGGACAGGCGGTGCCCCGCGACGTTGATGACGTCATCGGTGCGCGCCATGATGAAGACATAGCCGTCCTCGTCGACATACCCGGCATCGCCGGTCTCGTAGTAGCCGGGGAAGGTGTCGAGGTAGCTTTTGCGGAACCGGTCCTCGGCGTTCCAGAGCGTCGGCAGCGTGCCGGGTGGCAGGGGCAGTTTGACCGCCAGCGCGCCCAGTTCGCCCGCGGCGAGCGGTTCGCCCGCGTCGTTCAGCACCTGAACGTCATAGCCCGGCATCGGCACGGTCGGGGAGCCGAGTTTCACGGGCAGGGTTTCGATGCCCACCGGGTTGCCGACGATGGTCCAGCCTGTTTCCGTCTGCCACCAGTGGTCGATGATCGGCTTTTGCAGGTTGTCCTGCAGCCATTCGATCGTGTCCGGGTCGGCGCGTTCACCGGCGAGGAAGACGGTGCGCAGGGCCGACAGGTCGAACTCGCGGATCCAGTCGCCCTTTGGGTCCTCGCGCTTGGCGGCGCGCAGGGCGGTGGGGGCGGTGAAGAAGGCCGCGACCTTGTGCTTGGCCATGACGCGCCAGAAGGTGCCCGCGTCGGGCGTGCCGACGGGTTTGCCTTCGAACACAACGGTGGTGTTGCGGTGGATCAGCGGGGCGTAGCAGATATAGCTGTGACCCACGACCCAGCCCACGTCCGAGGCGGCCCAGAAGACCTCTCCGGGATCGACGCCGTAGATGTTCTTCATCGACCAGTTGAGCGCGACGAGGTGGCCCGCGGTGGGGCGCACGACGCCCTTGGGCGCGCCGGTCGTGCCGGAGGTATAGAGGATATAGGCAGGGTGGTTGCCTGCGACGGGCACGCACTCGGCGGGCGAGACGCCTTCTTGCGCCGCATGCCATTCGACATCGCGGCCCTCGACCAGCATGGCGGGCGACTGGTCGCGCTGGAAGATCACGCAGAAATCGGGCTTGTGCGCGGCGATCTCGATCGCCTCGTCCAGCAGCGGCTTGTAGGGCACGACGCGGTTCGGTTCGATCCCGCAGGAGCCCGCGATCACCGCCTTGGGCGTCGCGTCGTCGAGCCGCACCGCCAGTTCGTTGGCGGCGAACCCGCCGAAGACGACCGAGTGGATGGCGCCGATCCGGGCGCACGCGAGCATCGCCACCAGCGCCTCGGGCACCATGGGCATGTAGATCACGACCCGGTCGCCCACGCCCACGCCGCGCGCCGCCAGCGCCCCGGCAAGACGCGCGCACTGGTCCTGCAATTCGGCGAAGGTGGTGGTCGAGGACGCGCCCGTCACCGGGCTTTCGTAAAGGATCGCCGCCTGGTCGCCGTGGCCCGCGGCGACGTGGCGGTCGACGGCGTTCCAGCAGGTGTTCACCTGCGCGTCGGTGTACCATTCGTAAAGCGGCGCCGCGCTGTCATCGAGGGCGCGGGAGGGCGCGCGGTCCCAGTCGATGCCATCCGCGGCCTGCATCCAGAACGCTTCGGGATCCGCTTTCCAACCGGCATAGACCTCTTTGTATCCCATGGTGTGCGCTCCTTCATCCTTCGCGCGCCTTCGCTACCGCGCGCTTGACGGGGCGGCAAGGGGCTCAGCGCTAACGGCGCGCGTGTAAAAAGTTAAAGATACCTTAATAAGGTCAGATTTTCGCACCAAGCCCGCCCACTTCCCCGGCGATTGTTAGCGGTGACACCCGCAATCAACAGGGGGCATCGCCCATGGACTTGCATGTTGTGTTCCAGGTGGTTTTTGGCCACGCAGAGGATTGGTCGGACCCGGCGCGCCTCGACACCGAGCTTGCCTATCTCTCGGAAATCACCCTGCCCTCGCTTGCGGCGCAGACCCATTCCAACTTCCGCCTGCTGGTCCTGTGCGACGACGCGCATGACGAAGAGACCCGCAACCGCATCCGCCACGCGATCTGGGCGCGGCTGGACCGGCGCAAGGCGAAGGTGATCTTCCGCGGACAGGGCGACGCGGCGAAGTTTCTCACGAAATCGACGAACGGGCGCTGGGATGACCGGCCGTGGCGCGTGCAGATCGCGCTGGACCACGATTCCGCCGTGGCGAGCGATTACGTGGCCCGCATCCGGGCCACCGCCAAGACGCGCATCCGCAAGATGCGCGCGCCGGACGATTACCTGTTCCTGGCCTTCGGCACGCATTACTCACTGAATATCGGGGACGGCGATGCGCAGCTGTACGAGAAGCCGTCCCGCCGGGGCGATTCCGGGCTGGCGCTGCTGGCGCCGCACGGGCACGGGATGAGCCCGCAGAGCTTCCGCGGCCAGCCGATCAGCAACGAGCATCCGATCGACCTGATCGGCGGATCGAAGCCGTTCGTGCTGGCGCTGTTCTGCCCGCGCGCGATCAAGATCGCCCGCCCGGTGGAGACCGGACAGGACGACCGCGCGCTGCTCGACGCGGCCAAGCGGTTCGGCTGGCTGGGACGCGCGATCGACGCCCTGCCCGCGCAGCGCGTGCACTAACCGTAATGCGCCACCGGCGTGCCGGCGATGGCCGCCATGTTCAGCAGGCCGCGCGGCGTGATCGACGGCACGACGATATGCGCGCGGTTGCCCATCCCCATGAGGATGGGACCGACTTCGAGCCCGCCACCCTTCATCTTCAGGATGTTCCGCACGCCCGAGGCCGCGTCGGCATGGGCAAAGACCAGCGCGTTCGCCGTGCCGTCCATGCGGTTGTCGGGGAAGACCCGCGTCCGCAGTTCGGGGTCGAGCGCGCTGTCGATGTTCATCTCGCCTTCGTACATGAAGTCGCGCGGTTCGGAATCGAGCAGCGCGATCGCCTCGCGCAGGCGTTCGCCGGTATCTCCGGGCAGTGATCCGAACTGCGAATGGGCGCACAGCGCGATCTTGGGCGTCAGGCCGAAGCGGCGGACATGGCGCGCGGCGCCGATGCACATCTTGGCCAGTTGTGCGGGCGTCGGTTCGGTCCAGACGTTGGTATCGGCGATGAACAGCGGGCCGTCTTCGAGGATCATCATCGACAGCGCGCCATGCGGCGTCATCGGTTCGTCATCCTCGCGTTCGCCGCTGAGGATCTGTTCGATGTAGTTGAGGTGCCAGCGGTACTGCCCGAACGTGCCGCAGATCAGGCTGTCGGCCTCTTCGCGGTAGACCATCGTGGCCCCGATCACGGTGGTGTTGGTGCGCATGATCGCGCGGGCGAGGTCCGGCGTCACGCCGTGGCGGGCGCGCAGGCGGTGATAGGTTTCCCAGTAGTCGCGGTAGCGCGGGTCGTTTTCGGGGTTCACGATGGGGAAATCGGAACCGGGCCGGACCTTGAGCCCCAGCTTTTCGCAGCGATACTCGATAACCTCGGGGCGGCCGATCAGGATGGGCTGTTCGCTGGTCTCTTCGAGGATCGCCTGTGCCGCGCGCAGCACGCGCTCGTCCTCGCCCTCGGCAAAGACGATGCGGCGGGCGGCGGTGCGGGCGGCCTCGAACACCGGGCGCATGAGCAGTGCGGAGCGGTAGACCGACTGGTCGAGCCGGTCGCGGTAGGTGTCCATGTCCTCGATCGGGCGGGTGGCGACGCCGGTATCCATCGCGGCCTGCGCCACCGCCGAGGACACGGTCGAAATGAGCCGCGGATCGAAGGGTTTGGGGATCAGGTAATCGCGCCCGAAGGTCAGCTGTTCCCCGGCATAGGCCGCCGCGGCCTCGGGGCTGGTGGTGGCGCGCGCGAGCGCCGCCAGCCCGTCGATGCAGGCCAGTTTCATCGCGTCGTTGATCTGCGTCGCGCCCACGTCGAGCGCCCCCCGGAAGATGAAGGGGAAACACAGCACGTTATTGACCTGGTTGGGAAAATCGCTGCGGCCCGTGGCGATGATCGCGTCCGGCGCGACCTCGCGCGCGACGTCGGGCATGATTTCGGGGATCGGGTTGGCAAGGGCGAGGATGACCGGCTTGGAGGCCATCTTGCGCACCATCTCGGGCTTGAGCACGCCTCCGCCCGACAGGCCGAGAAACAGGTCCGCGCCGTCGATCACGTCGGCCAGTTCGCGCGGCCCGCCCGGCTGCGCGTAAGCCGCCTTTTGCGGCGTCATGTCGGTTTCGCGCCCTTCGTGCACGAGGCCCTGCAGGTCCACCAGCCAGACGTTTTCGCGCCGGACACCCAGTTTCACCAGCATGTCGAGGCAGGCGATGCCCGCCGCGCCACCGCCGGTCGACACGACCTTGATATCGGCAAAGTCCTTGCCCGCGATGCGCAGCGCGTTGGTTGCCGCCGCGCCCACGACGATGGCGGTGCCGTGCTGGTCGTCGTGGAAGACCGGGATGTTCATCCGCTCCTTGCAGAGCCGTTCGACGGTGAACGCCTCGGGCGCCTTTATGTCTTCGAGGTTGATCGCGCCGAAGGTGGGTTCGAGCGCGGCGATGATGTCGGCCAGCTTCTCGGGGTCGGATTCGTCCAGTTCGATGTCGAAACAGTCGATATTGGCGAATTTCTTGAAGAGGACCGCCTTGCCCTCCATCACCGGTTTCGAGGCCAGCGCGCCGATATTGCCCAGCCCCAGAACGGCGGAGCCATTGGTCACCACGCCGACGAGGTTGGCGCGGGAGGTGAAGCGCGCCGCGTCCGAGGGCGTGTCGCGGATTTCGAGGCAGGCCTCGGCCACGCCGGGGGAATAGGCCCGCGCGAGGTCGCGCCCGTTGGCCAGCGGCTTGGTCGCGCGCACTTCGAGTTTGCCGGGCTTGGGGTATTCGTGGTAGTCGAGCGCGGCTTGGCGGGCGGAATCTTTGGGCGTTTCGGTCACGGCGTCCTCGGAATAGTTTAACGTTAAACTATCTTGTTTTCTGGGATGCGCCAGACCCGTTTGCGCCATGACGCCACGCCCGAAGCAAGCCCGGAGCGTTCAGGTTCTTAACAAATCGGGAATCCCGTGGGAACATTGTTTGCGATCACATGCCGCGCCGGCGCGGTCACGGGCGCGCGGAACCATCAGATGCGGAGCACGCGATGCAGAACATTCGAGCGGAGGTTCTTCTTCCGACGCGGGATTTGCAGGGGGATACGGCGTTTTTCACCGACCGGCTGGGATTTCGCATGGACGAGGTCTTTCCCGCCGACGATCCGCGGGTCGCGGTCTTCTCGGGCTATGGCCTGCGGCTGCGGCTGGACCGGGGGCTGGAGGCCGCGCCGGGGGTTCTGCGGCTTCTGGGGGACGAGCCGGAGCTGATCGCGGACGGGGCGACGACGCTTGACGCGCCCGGCGGCACACGGGTGGAGATCGCGCCGCTGGCGCCGCCTGTGGTGATGCCGCCGGTCGAGCATGCCTTCGTAGTGCGGCGGCTGGTGGACGAGGCGCCGTGGGTCGTGGGACGCGCGGGCATGCAGTACCGCGACCTGATCCCCGACCGGCTGGGCGGGTCGATCATCGCCAGCCATATCCGCATCCCCGATGGCGGGCCGGTGCCGGACATGGTGCATTACCACTCGGTCGGGTTTCAGCTGATCTTCTGCATCCGGGGCTGGGTCGACCTTGTCTACGAGGACCAGGGCCCGCCCTTCCGGCTGCACGCGGGCAATTGCGTGATCCAGCCGCCCGAGATCCGGCACAGGGTGCTTTATGCGTCGGACAATATCGAGGTGATCGAGATCGGGGTCCCGGCCGAGCATATCACCACCATCGACCACCAGACGCCGCTGCCCACCGGAACCTTCGCCCCCGAAAGGCTGTTCGACGGCCAGCGCTTCGTGCATCACGAGGCCGACAAGGCCGAATGGCTGCCTGCGCGTTTGCCGGGCTTCGAGGCGCGGGATACCACGATTGCCGCCAATACCGGCGGCGTGGCGGATGTGCGCGTTCTGCGCCGCGCGCAGGGGGAAACGGGCTGGACGGCGCATGACGCCGACATCCATTTCAGTTTCGTGCTGAAGGGCGGGATGCGGCTGGCCGCGAAAGGCCACGAGGCGCGAGACCTGACGGCGGGCGACGCATTCGTCATCCCGCCGGGCCTTGTCACGCGGGTCGAGGCTCCCAGCGGCGACCTCGAACTGCTTGAGGTGGCGTTGCCGGGGCGGGTCACGACCCGGATCGAGGGCTGAGCCTAATCCTTGTTGGCCGCCTCGAGGTGGCGCAGGCGTTCGCGGGCCTGAGCCTCTGTCAGGCTGCGGCCATCGAAGGGTTCGCCGGCTTTCTCTGCCGCGTCGCGCAGGCGCGCGGCGGTGACTTCGGTGATCGGCGTGTCGGGGTCGACCGGGTCCATCGGGGTCCCGGCGCGCTGGCGCAGGAGGGCGGCGTCTTGGGTACTTTTGGTCACTGGATTTCTCCTCTAACCTGAGTGTCACTCACAAAACCACGCGGCCCCGCGTCCGGTTCCACCGGGGTCCGCGCGCCTGACAGGAGAACCCATGACGCACCCGCTTCATCCCGTTGCCACTGAGGTGCGCGACCGCGCCTATGCGCCCTATTCGGGTTTCAAGGTGGGGGCGGCGATCCGGGGCGCGTCGGGCGCGATCTATGCCGGGTGCAACGTCGAAAACGTGGCCTATCCCGAAGGCACCTGCGCCGAGGCGGGCGCGATCGCCGCGATGGTCGCCGCCGGGGAGACGCGGCTGACCGAGGTCTACGTGATCGCGGCCTCCCCCGCCCCCTGCCCGCCTTGCGGCGGCTGTCGGCAGAAGCTGGCGGAGTTCGGGACCGGCGACGTGCCCGTGACCATGGCCACGACCGACGGCAAGACCGAGACGCTGCGCCTGTCGGACCTGCTGCCGGGCGCGTTCGACGCGTCGCATATGGAATGATCCGGTGACGACCCGCGCGCTCCTTGCCGCCCTGCGGCGCCGCGAACCGCCCGATCCGCGGGCGCTGGAGGCTTTTGCCAAGGGCCTTGCCGACCGGTCGGTCAGTGACGCGCAGGCGGGGGCCTTTGCGATGGCGGTCTGCATGGGCGGGCTGGGGCCCGAGGGCCGCGTGGCCCTGACCCGCGCGATGCGCGACAGCGGGCGGTGCCTGCGATGGGCGCTGGATGGTCCGGTCCTCGACAAGCACTCGACCGGCGGGCTGGGCGATTGCGTGAGCCTTGTGCTGGCCCCGGCGCTGGCGGCCTGCGGGGCCTATGTGCCGATGATTTCGGGGCGCGGGCTGGGCCATACCGGTGGCACGCTCGACAAGCTGGAGGCGATCCCCGGCGTCAGTGTCGATCTGGACGAGGCGCGGTTCCGCGCGGTGGTGGACGAGGCGGGATGCGCCATCGTCGGCGCCTCGCCGGACATCGCGCCCGCCGACAAGCGGCTTTACGCGGTGCGCGACGTGACGGCGACGGTCGAAAGCCTTGACCTGATCACCGCGTCGATCCTGTCGAAGAAGCTGGCGGCGGGCCTCGACGGTCTGGTGCTGGACGTAAAGCTCGGGTCGGGCGCGTTCATGAAGACCGAAGACGACGCCCGTGCGCTGGCCGGGGCGCTGGTCGAGACGGCGAATGCCGCCGGCTGCCCGACGCAGGCGCTGATCACCGACATGTCGCAACCACTGGCGCCCGCCATGGGCAACGCGCTGGAGGTGCTGGCGGCGGTCGACGTGCTGGGCGGGCGCGCGGGCGGCGCGCTGCTGGACCTGTCCTGCGCCTTGGGCGGTGCGGTGCTGGCGGGGGCCGGTCTGGCCGACACGCCCGCGCTGGGGGCCGCGAAGATGCGCGAGGCGGTCGAAGGCGGCGCGGCGCTGGAGCGGTTCGGCCGCATGGTCGTGGCGCAGGGCGGGCCGATGGGGTTTGTCGATGCGCCCGCGCGCTACCTGCCCGAAGCGCCCGTCATCCGCGAGGTCCCGGCCCCGCGCGACGGCTGGATCACCGCGATGGCGGGCGAGGCGCTGGGGCTTGCCACCGTCGCGCTTGGCGCGGGCCGCGCGGTGGAAACCGATCGCGTCGATCCTGCCGTGGGCTTGGGCGACATCCTGCCCCTGGGCCACGAGGTGCGGCGCGGCCAGCCCCTGTGCCGCATCCATGCCGCGCGGGAAGCGCAGGCGGAGGAGGCGGCGGCGACGATCCGCGCCGCGATCAGCATCGGCGACGCCGCGCCGGACCTGCCGCCGCTGATCCACGGGCGGGTCGGTTGATGCCGCGCGCCTTCCTTGTCGTCATCGACTCAGTGGGCATCGGCGGCGCGCCGGACGCGGGCGCGTTCTTCAACGGCGAGGTGCCCGATATCGGCGCGAACACGCTGGCCCATATCGGCGACACCCTGCCCCTGCGCCTGCCGCATCTGGACGCGATGGGGCTGGGCGCTGCGGTGGAACTGGCATCTGGGCGCACAGCACCTGGTCTCGGCGCCACGCCCACGGGCCTGTGGGGCGCCGCGACCGAGGTGTCGAAGGGCAAGGACACCCCTTCGGGGCACTGGGAACTGGCGGGCCTGCCGGTGCCATTCGAGTGGCACTATTTCCCCGACACGGTCCCGTCTTTCCCGCCGGACGTGCGGGAGGCGGTGCAGCGGGCGGCGGGGACCGAAGGCATTCTGGGCGATTGCCATGCCTCGGGGACCGAGATCATCGCGCGGCTGGGGGGTGAACACCTGCGGACGGGCTGGCCGATCTGCTATACCTCGGCCGACAGCGTGTTCCAGATCGCCGCGCATGAGGAACATTTCGGCCTCGACCGGTTGCTGACGCTGTGTGCGGACATCGCCCCGTTGCTGCACGACATGCGCGTGGGCCGGGTGATCGCGCGGCCTTTCGTCGGGCGCGCGGGCGCGTTCACGCGGACGCAGAACCGGCGCGATTTCGCGCTGGCCCCGCCGCGCCCGGTGCTGACGCAATGGGTGCAGGCGGCGGGGCGCAGGGTGCGGGCAATCGGCAAGATCGGTGACATCTTTTCGATGCACGGGATTGACGAGGTGGTGAAGGGCACCGATGCGGCGCTGATGCGGCATCTGAACGAGGCGGTGGAAGAGATGCCCGATGGCTCTTTGACCTTTGCGAATTTCGTGGAGTTCGATTCGCTTTACGGCCATCGCCGCGACCCGGAAGGGTATGCGCGGCACCTGATGTGGTTCGATGCCTGCCTTGGCCGCCTGCTGCCGCGCCTCCGAGATGACGATTTGTTGCTGATCACCGCCGATCATGGCAATGACCCGACATGGGTGGGCACCGACCACACGCGCGAACGCGTGCCGGTGCTGGCACCCGGGCCTGCGCGCGCCGTGGGTCAGGTGGCCTTTGCCGATGTGGCGGCATCGGTTGCCGCACATCTGGGCGTGGCGAATGACGGGCCGGGACGGAGTTTCCTATGACACGCGATCCGCGCGACAAGGTCACCGATGACGAGATCGAGGAGATCGTGGCGCGGCCCAAGGTCGAATTGCACCTGCACCTCGAAGGTGCCGCGCCACCTGCCTTCATCCGCGGCCTTGGCCGGGAGAAGAAGATCGACATCTCGGGCATCTTCACGCCCGAGGGCGGCTATGCCTACCGCGATTTCGAGCATTTCCTGAGCGTCTATGACACCGCCTGCACGGTGCTGATAGGGCCGGAGGAGTTCCACCGGCTGGTTCACGCAGTGCTGGAGGAAAGCGCCGCAAACGGCGTCGTCTACAGCGAAACCTTCCTCAGCCCCGATTTCTGCGGTGGCTGCGATCTGGGGGCGTGGCGCGAGTACCTTGCCGCGATCCGCGAAGCCGCCGAGCAGGCCGAGACGCAGCACGGCATCACCCTGCGCGGCATCGTCACCTGCATCCGCCACCTCGGCCCCGAACAGGCCAAGAAGGCCGCGATCTGCGCGGCGGAAACCGCCGGCGACTGGCTGGTGGGGTTCGGCATGGGCGGGGCGGAAAACATGGGCGAACAGAAGGACTTTGCCTGGGCCTTTGACGCGGCACGCGAAGCGGGCTTGCGCCTGACGACCCATGCGGGCGAGTGGCGCGGGCCGGACGAGGTGCGCGCGGCGGTGCGCGACCTGGGCGTCGAACGGGTGGGCCATGGCGTGCGCGCCGCCGAGGACCCCGCGCTGGTCGAGGAACTGGCCGAGGCGGGCATCACGCTGGAATGCTGTCCGGGATCGAATGTTTTCCTTGGCGTCTACGACCGGCTGGAGGATCATCCCATCGACGAGTTGCGCCGTGCAGGCGTGAACGTGACGGTGTCAACGGACGATCCGCCCTTTTTCCACACGACGATGCGCCGCGAATACGCCGCGCTCGCCCGATGCTTCAACTGGGACGCGGATGTGTTTGATGCCGTGACCAAAACCGCTCTGGACGCGGCGTTCTGCGATACCGCGACGCGCGACCGGATCGCCAAACGACTGGACCTGACATGACCGAACACCTGACCGTCGTCGACCACCCGCTGATCCAGCACAAGCTGACGCTGATGCGGGAGAAGGAGACCTCGACCGCCGTGTTCCGGCAGTGCCTGCGCGAGATCAGCGCGCTTCTGGCCTACGAGATCACGCGCAACCTTGCCATGACCACCAAGCGGATCGAGACGCCCCTGTGCGAGATGGACGCCCCCGTGCTGGACGGCAAGAAGCTGGCGCTGGTGTCGATCCTGCGGGCGGGCAACGGGCTCTTGGACGGGATGCTCGACCTCGTGCCGTCGGCGCGCGTCGGCTTTGTTGGCCTTTACCGCGACGAGGAGACACTGACGCCGGTGGAATACTATTTCAAGGTGCCCGACGCGCTGGAGGACCGGCTGGTGATCGCCGTCGACCCGATGCTGGCGACGGGCAATTCCTCGGCCGCGGCGATCGACAAGCTGAAGGAGGCGGGCGCGAAGAATATCCGCTTCATGTGCCTTCTGGCCGCGCCCGAAGGCGTCGCGCGGATGAAGGAGGCGCACCCGGATGTGCCGATCGTGACCGCCGCGCTCGACAGTCACCTGAACGAGCTGGGCTATATCGTGCCGGGCCTAGGGGATGCGGGCGACCGCATGTTCGGCACAAAATAAGCGAAATCAGGCCTCTGCCGACGTTGCTTCGCGCATGGAATCACGGCATCCTCGCCGCACAAAAGCCTGGGGAGGCAAATGATGTCGGTAAAACGGGGCGTGGTGGCGGCGGCGGTGGTCGCCGCAATGGTGGCAGGCGGCGCGCTGGCGCAATCGCTGAACCGGGCGGATGAACCGGCAGAATTCCCGCCCGCCTCCTATACCGGCAAGCAATACGTGGACAGCAAGGGCTGCGTCTATATCCGCGCAGGGATCGACGGCAACACGACATGGGTGCCGCGGGTCAGCCGCTCGCGCCAGCATGTCTGCGGGCAGACGCCCTCGCTGAGCGGGGTGCAGGTGGCCGCGGCCCCCGCCCCGGCGCCCGAACCGTCCGTCACCGTCATCACGATCGAACCCACGCCCGAGATCCCGGTCATCGCCCCGGCACCCAAGCTCGCGCCGCGCGTCGTGGCCAAGCCCAGACCCAAGCCCGCGCCCAAGCCGCAACCGGTGCGCGTGGCCAAGGCGGCGCCTCGGGTCGCGGCACCGAAACCGGTGTTGGTGCGGCCGACCATGAAGACCCCGGTCGTGGTGATGCCCGCCGGCAAAGGCCCCTGCCCCGAGCGCAGCACGGTGTCGCAGACGTACATGTCGACCAAGACCGGCTTGTTCGTGCGCTGCGGGCCGCAACCCGGCGGTCACGGCGCGGCGGCCCCCAGCGGCCCCATCGTGGTACCGCAGCAAAAGCTGACTTATGGCACGCAGGTCCCGGCGGCGACGGCGCAGATCAAGGCGCCGAACCAGATCGGCATCAAGTCCAAGCGCCACGCCAAGAAGCTTGGCCTCGCCCCGGCCCCGTCGGTGCACCCGCAGGCGCTGGTCATTCCCAAGCATGTCTATGCCGAGAACGTGGCCGAGCAGCAGCACACCGTGAAGGTGCCGCATGGCTATCGCCCCGCATGGGACGACGACCGCCTGAACCCCCGCCGCGCCTACGGCACGCTGGCGGGCAAGGCGCAGATGGACCTTGCATGGACGCGCACGGTCCCGCGCAAGCTGATCGACCGCAAGACCGGCCGCGACGTGACCGCCGATTTCCCCACGCTCTACTATCCCTTCACCAGCCAGGCCCAGCTTGACGCGGCGCGTCTGGCCAAGGCGCAGGGCAAGAAGGTGAAGGTCCGGGTGGAATATGCCGACACGCCCCGCGTCTCGACCAAGAGCGCGCCGCAGGTGGTGAAGACCAAGCGCCGGGTGCAGCCCGCCGCGGCGGTGCAGGCGCCGAAGGTGGCGCGCGCCGCCTCGCACCGCTTCGTGCAGGTCGGCACCTATGGCAACCCCGCCAATGCCCGCGCCGCAACCCGGCGGTTGCAGGGGATGGGGCTGCCGGTGAAGATCGGCCTGATGACCCGCAAGGGCCGGAAGCTGGAGGTCGTCCTCGCCGGGCCGTTCCGCACGCAGGACCAGTTGAACGCCGCGCTCGCCGCCGCCCGGCGCGCCGGGTTCGGCGACGCGTTCTTCAGGAGGTGAGCCGCGCCGCCCAGGCCCGCGCAGCCCGGTCGATCAGCGCGAGAGCCCCGTCATAGTCGCCGGTGAAATACGGGTCGGGCACGGGCTGGCCCGCGTCGGGCGCGGGCAGCGCATCGGTCATGGCCTGCACGGGCGTTGTATTGCCCGGCGGGCGCAACGCCTCGACATCGCGGGTATTGTCGGCATCCATGGTCAGGATCAGGTCGAACCGGTCGAAATCGGCGGGCGTGACCTGGCGCGCGCGCAGCGCCGACAGGTCGAGCCCCCGCGCGGCGGCTGCGCGTTGCATCGGCGGGTAAGGCGGGCGGCCGACGTGCCAGTCACCGGTGCCCGCGCTGTCGATCACGGCCTCGGGCAGGTGCGCACGCAGCGCGGCTTCGGCGGTGGGAGAGCGGCAGATATTGCCAAGGCAGACGGTCAGGATTTGCATGGGGCAAGGGTGACAGGCAGGAGGGGCGGATGCAACGGATCGTGGTTCTGACGGGCGCGGGCGTGTCGGCGGAAAGCGGGTTGAGCACCTTTCGCGGCGGCGGCGGATTGTGGGACGATCACCGGGTCGAGGACGTGGCCACGCCCGAAGCCTTCGCCCGCGATCCCGCGCTGGTGCACCGGTTCTACAACGAGCGCCGCCGCAAGGCAGGCGCGGCGCGTCCCAACGCGGCGCATCACGCGCTGGCCGAACTGGCCGCGCGGGACGACATCCACCTGACGCTGGTCACCCAGAACGTCGACGGGCTGCACGAGGCGGCGGGCGCGCGGGACGTGATCCACATGCACGGCGCACTGGCGGACGCGCTCTGCGCCGCCTGCGGTCACCGCTGGCCCGCGCCGAAGGTCATGGCTGCGGAAGACCCCTGCCCCGACTGCGCCATGCGCGCGACCCGCCCCGACATCGTCTGGTTCGGAGAAATCCCCTATCACATGGAACGGATCGCGGAGGCGCTGGAACGGGCCGACATCTTTGCCTCGATCGGGACGTCGGGGCGGGTCTATCCCGCCGCCGGGTTCGTCGATCATGCCGCCGCGCGCGGGGTGACCTGCCACGGGTTCAATCTTGACGCGGACGAGATCGGCCCCGTCTTTGACCACCACCATGTCGGCCCCGCGACGCAAACGGTGCCCGCCTGGGTCGCGACCCTGACGTCCTGACGCCCGACGCCCCTTGCGCCCCGCCCACCATACCCTAGGCTGCGCGGGAACGGGCAAGCGGGGAGACCGGAATGGCGCGGGCGCAGATCGGGGTATACGGGTTGGGCACGATGGGCAGCGCGCTGGCGCTGAACATGGCCGAACAGGGCATCGAGGTGGCGGTCACCAACCGGGAGACCTCGTGGATCGCCGATTTCGTGGCCGAGGCCAAGGACCTCGCCGGAAACCTGCATCCGCATGAACGGCTGGAGGATTTCATCGCCGACCTGGCGACGCCACGGGTAATCCTGTTCATGATCCCGTCGGGCAAGCCGATGGACATGATGCTGGATCAGGTGATCCCTTTGTTGGAGCCGGGCGATACGGTGATCGACGGCGGCAATGCCGATTTCCACCTGACGCGGGCGCGGTCAGAGCGGCTGGCCGAACATGACCTGCACTTCGTCGGCATGGGCGTGTCGGGCGGCGAACAGGGCGCGCGGCACGGGCCGTCGATGATGGTGGGCGGGTCGGAGCATTCGTGGGCACAGCTGAAACCTATCCTCACCCGCATCGCCGCGCGGTTCGAGGACGACCCCTGCGTCGACCGCATGGGCCCCGACGGCGCGGGGCATTTCGTCAAGACCGTGCATAACGGTATCGAATATGCCGACATGCAGATGATCGCCGAACTCTACGGCCTGATGCGCCATGGCGGCGGCAGAATCCCGGCGGAGATCGGCAAGGTGTTCACCCGATGGAACGACGGCCCGCTGCAATCCTACCTCGTGGAGATCACGGGCGAGGTGCTGGGATACGACGATCCCGAGACCGGCGCGCCGATGATCGAAATGATCCTCGACGCGGCGGGCCAGAAGGGCACCGGCCGCTGGACGGTGATCGAGGCGGTGCGGCTTGGCCAGTCGGCCTCGGCCATCGAGGCGGCGGTGAGCGGGCGGGCGTGGTCGTCGGAGGTGGACACCCGTGCCGAGGTCGAAGCCGCGATGGGCGGCGCGCGGGAGGCGTTCGATCCGGGCGAGGGCGCGCTGGCGCAGGCCTTCCTGTGCGCCCGCGCGCTGGGATACGCGCAGGGGTTCCGCATCCTCGAAGCGGCGTCGCAGGAATACGACTGGGCGCTCGACCATGCGCGCATCGCCGAGATCTGGCGCGCGGGCTGCATCATCCGGTCAGCCCTGCTGGACGACATATCGGACGCCTTCCGCGCGGGTCCGCCGCGGGGCGAGCTGATCCTTGCGCCGCGCTTCACGCGCCTCTTGGCAGACACCCTGCCCGCCCTGCGCCGCGTGGTGAGCGGCGCGATGGCGGCGGGGCACGCGGTGCCCGCGCTGGCGGGCGCGCTGAGTTTCATCGACACGATGCGCCAGTCGCGCGGGACGGCGGCGGTGATCCAGGCGCAGCGGGACCGGTTCGGGTATCACGGGTTCAAACGCGTCGACCGCGACGGCGATCATCACGGACCGTGGTGGGACTGAGGCGCCAAAATTTCTCTGCGAAAATTTTGGGGGGTGGAGAATTTTCTTGCGAAAATTCTCCGTCGCTAGCTGCGGCGTTTGGCGCGCAGGGTGGGGTCGGCCTGCGTCGGGTCCTCGGGCCAGGGGTGCTTGGGGTAGCGCCCGCGCATGTCCTTGCGCACGTCCGCATAGGACCCGGCCCAGAACCCCGGAATGTCGAGCGTGGTCTGGATGGGCTTTTGTCCCGGCGACAAAAGCGTCACGCGCAGGGGGCGCCCCGCGACCGTTGGGTGGCGGGTCTGGCCGAACATTTCCTGCAGTCGCAGCGTGATTTCCGGCGGGTCGGAGGCGTAGTCGATGGGGATCTTGCGCCCGAGCGGCGTGGTGAAGGCCGGTGGCGCGGCGCGGTCGAGCGTCTGCACTTCCTCCCATGACAGCATCGCGCGCAGGGCGTCGTGCAGGTCGAAGGCGCGCCAGTCGGCAGCGGTGCGGATGCCCGTCAGGTAGGGCAGAAGCCAGTCCGCGCGCGTCTCCATCAGCGCGGCGTCGGACATGTCGGGGAACCCCTCCATCAGCGCGACGCGGGCGCGAAGGCGTTCGGCGGCGGGCGAAAAGGTGAAACCGAGGTCGGCCACCCCGTCGAGCATCGCGCGCGCCACGCGGTCGGGCGGCGCATCGCGCCAGATGCGGTCGTCAAGCGTGATGGCGCCCAGCCGCTCCTGCCGGCGCGCGGTGACCCGGCGGTCGCGACGGGACCATGCGCAGACCTCTTCCCACGCGATGCCGTCCGCCACCTCGCGCAGTTCGCGGTCGGTGATCTGCAGGGCGGCGCGGATGCGGGCCTCGCGCGGCTGGCCGTCGGTGTCGGTCACCACGAGGAACGGCGCGGCAGACAGCGGATCGCCGTCGGGCAGGACCGCGCCCTTGCCGCCCGACATCACGTAACGCGGCGCGTCGCCCGCGCGGCGCTGCGCGATGCGGTCGGGGTAGGCGAGCGCGGCCATCTGCGCGGGCGTCAGGCGGGGCCGGTCGCGGGGGGCGAGGCGGCGCAGGCGGCGCTCTTCCTCGCGCAGGCGCGCGACGGCGCCCCGGTCGACGCCGAAGGGACGCTCGGCGGCAAAGCGTTTGGGATCGCGCAGCGCGTCGAGGCGCAGGGACAGGTCAACCGGCGCGCCGGTGAGGATGTCGCGCGCCTCCATCAGCGCGGCGAGGGGCGCGGCATCGGGGTCCGCCTGTTGCAGCATGTGCGCAAGGCGCGGGTGCAGCGGCATCGGGGCCAGCGCCGCGCCGTGATCGGTGATCCGGCCCGCCGCATCGAGCGCCCCGAGGTCGCGCAAGAGCGCCTGCGCCTCGGCCAGCGCGCCGTCAGGCGGGGGCGTGAGGAAGGGCAGCGCGTCGGCGGACGCGCCCCATTGCGCGAGGTCGAGCGCGAGGGAGGTGAGGTCGGCGGCCTCGATCTCGGCCGGGGGATGGGCGCGCAGGGCGCCTTCCTCCCCCTTGGTCCAGAGGCGGTAGGCCACGCCCGGAGCCACGCGCCCGGCGCGGCCCGCGCGCTGCGTGGCCTCGGCGCGGGTAACCTTCTCGGTCACCAGCCGCGTCATGCCCGATCCGGGATCGAACCGCGCGCGGCGGGCGCGGCCCGCGTCGATCACGACGCGCACGTCCTCGATGGTGAGCGAGGTTTCGGCGATGGCGGTGGACAGGACCACCTTGCGCCCCGCCTCCACGGGCCGGATCGCGGCGCGCTGATCGGCGAAGGGCATGGCGCCGTAAAGCGGGCGTACCGAGATGCCATCGCCCAACGCGCCGAGGCGGCCGGCGACGCGGCGGATCTCCCCCTCCCCCGGCAGGAAGACGAGCACGCCGCCCTTGGTCTCGGACAGGGCCGTCCTGACCTGCGTAGCGACCGCGTCTTCGAACCGTGCCTTGCCCAGCGGGCGGTCGGCCCAGCGGATGTCGACTGGGAAGCTGCGCCCTTCGGAGCGGATGACCGGCGCCTGCATCAACTCGGCCACCGGTCCGGCATCGAGGGTCGCGGACATCGCGATCAGCACGAGGTCGTCGCGCAGCGCGCCCGCGACTTCGAGGCAGAGCGCGAGGCCCAGATCGGCGTTGAGCGAGCGTTCGTGGAATTCGTCGAAGATCACCGCGCCGACGCCCGCAAGCTCGGGGTCGGTTTGCAGGCGGCGGGTCAGGATACCTTCGGTCACCACCTCGATCAGGGTGGCGTCCGACACCTTCACGTCGCCGCGCATGGCGTAACCGACGGTCTGGCCCACGGGTTCACCCAGCGTTTCGGCCATGCGTTCGGCGGCGGCGCGGGCAGCAAGGCGGCGGGGTTCGAGCATCACGATCCGGCCCGCGATCACGCCCGCCTGCATCAGCGCCAGCGGCACGCGCGTGGTCTTGCCCGCGCCCGGCGGCGCTTCGAGCACCGCGCGCCCGTGGTCGCGCACCGCCGCGACGAGGTCGGGCAGCGCCGCGTCGATCGGCAGCGCGTCAGCGGCGCACAAGGATCACGCGGCCCTGCGGCAAGTCGAGGTTGATCCGGCTGGTCTGCATCAGCCCGCCCCGGACGGGCGCGTATTCGATCACGAAGTTGACGATGTCGAACACCTCCAGCTCTTCGTCGGAAAAGCCCTTTTCGCGGAAGAGATTGCCGTTGCAGGTGATCGACGGGCCGCGCGGCGCGGGTTCGAGCGTGCGCAGGCGCAGGATGCGCGCCCCGTCGAACATCCGCAGGTCGAGGTTGCAGGCCGCTTCGGGCAGGCGCGATTGCATCAGCTGCCAGAGCACGGTGGCCGGATCTGCGAGGCCGGTGCCCGCCTCGGGCATCAGCCAGTGCGGCGCGGCTTCGCCCCGGCGCGCGACCGACGGCGGGCCATCGGCCTCCGGATAGGTGATCGTCACGCCGGTCTTCCCATCTGCATCCGTCCGCTTTTCGGTATATTTCACCGGCACATAGGCCGCGTCGACCAGCTGGCCCTGCACCTTGGCCTCGACCGTGAAGGGCATGTCGCCCTTTATCTTCAGGCGCAGTTCGGCGGAGTATTTCGCACCCTTCTCGCGCCCCTGCACGCGCAGGTCGCCCTGCTTCTGGCCCTGCAGGTAGACGTCGAAACGCGCCTTTTCCGAAGCGGCCTCGGCCCCCGTGCCCAGAAGGATCAGCGTCATCAGCGCCACAAGTAACGATTTCATCGGCGACCCCCGTCTGGACATGTCGCGTCCGAGAAAGCAAAAACCATCCACCCGGTCAACCAGCCACCCCGGAGCCCTGATGGACGTCACCGCCCTCGCCCGCGATCTGCGCACCGGCAACCGCCGGGCGCTGGCCCGCGCCATCACGCTGGTCGAAAGCACGCGCGCCGATCATCGCGCGGCGGCGGTCGACCTGCTTGAGGCCGTCCGCGACGACGGGCGGGAGGCCTTGCGCATCGGGCTGTCGGGCACGCCGGGGGTCGGCAAGTCGACCTTCATCGAAAGTTTCGGGATGATGCTGACGGCGCGCGGCCTGCGGGTTGCGGTGCTGGCGGTCGATCCGTCCTCGGCCCGGTCAGGCGGGTCGATTCTGGGCGACAAGACGCGCATGGACCGGCTGTCGCGCGATCCCGGCGCCTTCATCCGCCCGTCGCCGTCGGGCGCGCAACTGGGCGGCGTGGCGAGCCGCACGCGGGAGGCCGCGCGGCTGTGCGAGGCGGCGGGGTTCGACGTGATCCTGATCGAGACGGTGGGCGTCGGCCAGTCAGAGACCGCCGTGGCGTGGATGACCGATCTGTTCGTGCTGCTGCTGGCACCCGCCGGCGGGGACGAGTTGCAGGGCGTGAAGCGCGGCATCATGGAGATGGCAGACCTGATCCTCGTCAACAAGGCCGATGGCGACCTGAAACCGGCGGCGATGCGGACCTGCGCCGATTACGCGGGCGCGCTGCGCCTGTTGCGGCGCCGCGACTATGACCCGCCCGATTTTCCGAAGGCGATGACCGTGTCGGCGCTGGAGGAGAACGGGCTGGAAGATGCCTGGGGCGAGATGCAGACGCTGGATGCGTGGCGGCGCGAGGAAGGGCATCGCGCCTCCCGCCGGGCCGAGCAGGCGCAGCACTGGTTCGAGGAGGACGTGCGCCGCGCGCTTCTGGCGAAGCTGGCCACGCCCGAGGCGCAGGAGGAGATGGCGGGCCTTGGCACGGACGTCGCCGGCGGGCGGCTGACCTCGGCCGAGGCCGCGCGCCGAATGCTGGCCGCACTTGAGGGGCAGGCGTGACGCTGGAGCCCGAGATCCTGTTTGACGGCGCGCATCTGCGCGTCACGGTCTTCAATCCCGGCCAGCGCAAGCTTTTCACCTCGTTCCGGCAGCGCGTCCCCGACCCCTCGGTCTGGGTCGAGGCCGAGCCGGTGCGCAGTTTCACCGACCGCAATTACACCCACCTGCACATCCAGTCGCGCGCCAATGACTGGTACATCAACGAGGACACCACGGCGATGGAGGCGGCGATCGCCGATTTCACCGCCCCGTTCCGGAAGTCGGTGGTGATGGGCTTTTCGATGGGCGGCTACGGCGCGCTGCGCTTCGCGCGGTGCTTGCGGCTGACGGACGGGATGTACGTGTCGGCCTCGTCCATCCCGCCCTTCCATGCCGAGTTCGATCACCGCTACCAGCCCGACGCGCCGGCGTGGAAGCGGGAGCTGTCATTGCTGGAAACGCACGGGTTGCCGGGGCTGAAGGGCATTTACCTGTACGATCCGTTCCGGCGGCGGGATCTGTTGCATTCGCGGCAGCTGGCGGTGCTGCAACCGCAGGTCGCGCAGGCGCGGCTGAACGGCGGCGGGCATCCGGCGACGCAGGTCATCAACGGGGCGCGCAATTTCTCGAACCTTCAGAAGTGGTTGCGGCGCGGTGGCCTGACGCGGGAGGCGGTGACGGGGCTGCACCGCGCCTCGCGCCGGATCGCGCCGGTCTACTGGCGGCATATCGCGGAAGTGGCCGCGCGGCATGGCCGGGTCGAGTTCGCCGAGGCCGCGCAGGACCAGTTCGAGGTGCTGACTGCGTTGAAGGACGCGATGTAGCGGTATCGGCGGGCCGCGGTACGTCGATCCAGTGTTCAGGCTGTGCGATTTATGGCTGCCACGTCCGCAAGCCATGCAAGCGGTGCGCCGAGACCAGCCAGATCGACGTGCCGGGGGGCGGCCCGTCGATGGCGCGGCGGCTTCGCCTTGATTCCGCGCCGATGCCCCACAAATCCCGCCTGCGCCCCCTTGACCCGCCCCCGCCTTTCGGCATATCCCGCGCAGACGAAATTCCCGGGTGCCGCGCGCACCCGTTTACGTTTGGCCCACCCGCTGCCGGGCCGCACCGAGAAACGAGGACGAAACCCATGTCGCGCCGCTGCGAACTGACGGGCAAAGGCCCGATGACTGGCAACAATGTCAGCCACGCCAACAACAAGACCAAACGCCGGTTTCTGCCGAACCTGAACGACACCACCCTGCATTCCGAGACGCTGGGTCGTCCGGTGAAGCTGCGCATCTCGGCGGCGGCCCTGCGGTCGGTCGATCACCGTGGCGGTCTGGACGCCTACCTTCTGAAAGCGAAAGACGCCGAGCTGTCGGACAACGCGCTGAAGGTGAAGAAAGCGATCATCAAGGCGCAAGCCTCGGCCTGAGCCGACGCCATCGCCTGAACGAAAGCGCCCCGCCCTCACCGGCGGGGCGTTTCGCGTTTGCGTGACCCGGTGTCGCGGGCGGTTGGCCTCGACGCGCGACCGGCGTACACCCACGCCCATGCGCCGGTTTTCATCCCTCCTCTGCGTTCTGTCGCTTGCCCTGTCGATGGCGGGCATGGCCCCGCCTGCGGGCGCGGCGGATCATGGCGGGATGGCACGGGCCATGCCCACAGGCGACGCCCAAGTCCGGCTTGATGCAAACGGCACATCCCCAGACCCCGCGACGCATTGCCCGCTCTGCGTGCTGCCCGCTCTCATCGCCGGGGCGCAGGGCGTGCCGGTCGCGCCGCTGGCCCAGCGGAGGCCGGCCATCAGGCCGGATGACGCGCCCCTTCTGACCGTTGCGGCCCGTGAGCCGCCACGCGCCCGCGCGCCGCCGGCCTGATCTTCGATCCACCCGTCCTGCATCCTGATCGGAGACCTTCCATGCTGTCCCTCACCCTGCGCGCTACCGCGCTGTCCATTGCCTGCCTTCTCACACCAGCCCTTGCCGGAGAGGGGCAAGAAGCCACCGCCGCCCCGCTGGCCACGACCGAGAGCGGATTGATCCTGAGAGACGGCTTTGCGCGCGCCGCAACGCCCGCAGCAAAGGCCGGGGCGGCCTTTGTCGTGATCGAGAACCCGACCGACATGCCCGACCGCCTGCTTGCGGCCAGCACCGATGCCGCGAAGCGGGTGGAGTTGCACACCCATTCCATGACCGACAGCGGCGTGATGCGGATGCTGCACCTGCCCGAGGGGTTCGAGATACCGGCAGGCGGCCAACTGGTGCTGGAGCGCGGCGGGCATCACGTGATGATGATGGGCCTCACGCGCGGTCTGGCCGATGGCGACGCGGTCGAGGTGACCTTCACCTTCGAACGGGCCGGACCCGTCACCGTGACCCTGCCCGTCGACCTGCAGCGCGGCGCGCACGGGGGCTGAGCGCCCCCCGCCCTGCGCAGCATGGCCTAGAGGCCGAGGCAGTGGCGCATGATCGCCTTCTGCGCGTGCAGCCGGTTTTCGGCCTCGTCGAAGATCACCGATTGCGGGCCGTCCATCACTTCGGACGTGGCCTCTTCGTTCCGGTGCGCGGGCAGGCAGTGCATGAAGAGCGCCTGCGGGCCCGCCGCCTCCATCACGTGACGGTCGACCTGGTAGGGGCGCAGGAGGTTGTGGCGGCGTTCGCGCGCGGTCTGGGACTGGTGCATGGAAATCCACGTGTCGGTCACGACGAGGTCCGCGCCTTCGACTGCCGGGATCAGGTCGCGCTTGATCTCGACCTTCACGCCTTTGTCCCGGGCATAGCCTACGAAGTCGGGTTCGGGATCAAGCACTTCGGGACCGACGAAGGTCATGTCGAACCCGAACTGTCCGGCGGCGTGCAGGAAGGACGCGCAGACGTTGTTGCCGTCGCCCGACCACACGACGCGTTTGCCCGCGATGGGGCCGCGGTGCTCTTCGAACGTCATCACGTCGGCCATGATCTGGCAGGGATGGGTGCGGTCGGTGAGGCCGTTGATGACGGGCACGTCGGCATATTCGGCCATCTCGGTCAGGACGGTTTCGTCGAAGGTGCGGATCATGATCAGGTCGACATAGCGCGACAGCACGCGGGCGGTGTCGGCGATGGTCTCGCCATGGCCCAGTTGCATGTCGGCCCCCGACAGCACCATCGTCTGCCCGCCCATCTGGCGCACGCCCACGTCGAAGCTGATGCGCGTGCGGGTCGAGGGTTTTTCGAAGATCAGCGCCACCATGCGCCCGTCGAGCGGCAGGTCGTCGTCCGCCGCTCCACGGGGCCTGCCCGCGCGTGCGTCCTTCATGGTGCGGGCGTGGTCGATGATGTGGCGCAGGTCGGCGGCGTCGGTTTTGTGGATGTCGAGGAAATGGGGCATCGGTCAGGGCTTTCCGGCAGGCGGAGGAACCGGGGATTTCACACCCCCGGACCCCCGTGCCATATTTTTCAAGAGAAGAAGCGGCTCATGCAGGGGTGAGGATTGCGGAAGCGGCGCGGTCGAGCCGCTTGAGAGCCTCGGAGATGTCCTCGTCCGTCAGTGTCAGGGGCGGCAGCAGGCGCACCACGTTGTCGGCGGCGGGCACGGTGATGACATCGGCGTCATAGCCCGCAGCGACCACGTCGGTATTGGGCAGCTTGCATTTCAGGCCGAGCATCAGGCCCGAGCCGCGCACGCTGTCGAAAACGTCCGGGTGCGCCGCCACGAGGCCTTCGAGTTTCTGGCGCAGCGCGCCCGCGCGGCGGTTCACGTCGGCGAGGAAATCGGGCTCACCGACGATGTCGAGGACCGCCTTGCCCACGGCACAGCCGAGGGGGTTGCCGCCATAGGTGGAGCCGTGGGTGCCGAGCGTCATGCCGGAGGCGGCCGTTTCGGTGGCGAGGACCGCCCCGAGGGGGAAGCCGCCGCCGATCCCCTTGGCGACCATCATGATGTCGGGCGCGACGCCGGCCCATTCATGGGCGAAGAGCTTGCCCGTCCGGCCCATGCCGCATTGCACCTCGTCGAAGATGAGGAGCAGGCCGTGTGCGTCGCACATCTCGCGCAGGCCCTTGAGGCACTGGTCGGGGACGGGGCGGATGCCACCTTCTCCCTGGATCGGTTCGATCAGGATGGCCGCTGTGTGATCGGTGATCGCGGCCTTCAGCGCGTCGTGATCGCCAAACGGCAGGTGCACGAAGCCGGGAAGGAGCGGGCCGAAGCCCCTGGTCATCTTTTCCGACCCGGCGGCGGCGATGCCCGCAGAGGAGCGGCCGTGGAAGGAGCCGTCGAAGGTGATGATCTCCACCCGGTCGGGCTGCCCGGCATCGTGGAAGTGCTTGCGCGCCATCTTGACGGCCAGTTCGCAGGCCTCTGTCCCGGAATTGGTGAAGAAGACCGTGTCGGCAAAGGTCTGCGCGACCAGTGCGTCGGCGAGCGCCTGTTGCTGGGGGATCTGGTAGAGGTTCGACAGGTGCCAGACCTTCTGCGCCTGATCGGTCAGCGCCGCCACGAGCGCCGGATGCGCGTGACCCAGCGCGTTCACGGCGATGCCCGCGCCGAGGTCCAGCAAGCGTCGCCCATCCTCCGTCTCCAGCCATGCGCCGGAGCCCGACACGAAGGTCAGGGGCGCGCGGGAATAGGTGGGCAGAAGCGACGGGATCATGGGTCTGGTCCTTCGGTGTTGGAAGTCCGCACTGTGCAGACGCACACGGACGGGTCAAGTTTGAATGGTGGATGGATGACGGACGGAAAGACGCCGCCCGGAAAACGGGCGGTGGAGGCGCATCAGGCGCGTCGTCGGAAGGTCTGTGCCGTGGTCATGGGGCGACAGGTGCCGCAAAAGGGGCGCGCTTGTCCAGCCCTTTCAGGCCGAGAGCAGCGATTTGGCGGCGGCGCGGGCTTCGGGCGTGACGGTGTCACCGGCGAGCATGCGCGCGACCTCGTCGATGCGGTCGTCGTCCGAGAGAGGCGTCACGGTGGACAGTGTGACCTCGCCCTCCACCCGTTTCTCGACGCGCAGGTGGGTGTTGCCGAGGGCCGCGACCTGCGGGGAGTGGGTGACGACCAGCACCTGCCCGTCGCGCGCAAGTGCTGCGAGGCGGCGGCCCACCGCATCGGCGGTGGCCCCGCCCACGCCGCGGTCGATCTCGTCGAAGATCATGGTGACGCCGCCCGTGGCGCGGGCGAGGCAGACCTTGAGCGCCAGAAGGAAGCGGCTGAGTTCACCGCCTGACGCGATCTTGCCGATGGGACCGGCGGGCGCACCGGGATTGGTGGCAACGAGGAATTGCACCGCGTCGGTGCCCTCGGGGCCATCGGGCGCGGTGCCGAGTTCGGTCGAGAAGACCGCGCGGTCCATCTTAAGCGGCGCAAGTTCCGCCGCAACGGCGGTGTCGAGCCGCCGCGCCGCATCCGCGCGGGATGCGGAGAGGGCGGATGCTGCCTTGGCATAGGCGGCGCGCGCGGCCTCTTCGGCGGCGGTGGCGTCGCGCAGGGCGGCATCGCCCTGGTCGAGCGCGGCGAGGCGCGCGCGCATCTCTTCGGCGAATTCACCCAGCGCGTCGGGGGCGACCTGGTGTTTGCGGGCGAGCGCGCGGATGGCGAAGAGACGCTCTTCGGTGATCTCCAGCTCGTGCGGGTCGAAGGCGAGCGTGTCGAGCGCGCGGGCGACGCCGTCTGACGCCTCGGCAAGGTCGGAAAGCGCGCGGGAGAGCGCCGCGAGGGGCGCGTCGAGCGTGCCGCCGGCATCGGCTGCGGCGTCTTCGAGCCAGCGGAGCGCGTCCCCTGCCCGACCCTCGGCCCCGTCCGATCCGAGCGCCTGCGCGGCGCGGCTGATGTCCTCGCCGATGCGGGCGGCGCCCTGCATCAGGCGGCGGCGGGCGTCGAGCTCGGCCTCTTCCCCCGGCTGTGGGTCGAGCGAGTCGAGCTCGGCGGCGGTGTGGCGCAGGAAGTCCTCCTCGGCGCGGGCAGCGTCGAGCGTGGCGGCGGCCTGTTCGCGCGCCGTCCGCGCCTCGGCCAGTGCGCGCCATGCGGCGGTGGTGGCGGTCAGCAGGTCGTCATGCCCGGCGAAGGCATCGAGAAGCGCGCGGTGGCCGCGCGGGTTCAGGAGGCCGCGGTCGTCGTGCTGGCCGTGCAGTTCGACCAGAGTGTCGCTGAGGGCGCGCAATTGCTCACCCGTGGCCGGGCGGCCATTGATCCACGCGGATTTCCGGCCCGAGGCGGTGTTGGTGCGGCGGAGGAGCAGCTGCTCTTCGGGCTCTGGCAAGCCCGCCTCGCGCAAGACGGCCCGCGCGGGGTGGTCGGGGGCGAGATCGAAGATCGCCGTCACCTCTCCCTGCGCGGCGCCCTGCCGGACCAGTTCCGCCCGGCCCCGCCAGCCGAGCACGAATCCGAGCGCGTCGAGCAGGATGGATTTGCCCGCGCCGGTTTCACCGGTGAGCACGTTCAGCCCGTCGCCCAGGTCGAGCGCGAGGTGGTCGATGATCAGGATGTCCCGTATGTCGAGCGTGCGGAGCATGGGTCGGGGTTAACGCCGTGCGGGCCCGGTGTGAAGGGGGTGCGGAGCGGCCTAGAGCCACTCCCCCTTGACCATCTGGCGGTAGATCTGGCGCAGCCAGCTGTCGCCCGCCGCTTTCAGTTCAAGCCCACGGCCCGTGAGCAGCTTGTAGCTGTCCTCGTACCAGTCGGTGGACTGGTAGTTGAACCCGAGGATCGCGCCGGCGGTCTGCGCCTCGTCCGTCAGGCCGAGCGAGAGGTAGGCTTCGACCAGCCGGTGCAGGGCTTCGGCGGTGTGGGTGGTTGTCTGGAAATCCTCCACCACCACGCGGAAGCGGTTGATGGCCGAAGTGAAATGGTCGCGGCGCAGGTAGTAGCGGCCGATCTCCATCTCTTTCGAGGCGAGGTGATCGAAGGCGAGGTCGAATTTCAGGATCGCCGAGCGGGCGTATTCGCTGTCTGGATAACGCTCGATCACGGTGCGGAGCGCCTGCAGCGCCTGGAAGGTCAGTCCCTGGTCGCGGCCCACGTCATCGATCTGGTCGTAATAGCTGAGCGCGAGGAGGTACTGGGCATAGGCCGCGTCCTCGTCCGCCGGGTAGAAATCGATATACCGCTGCGCGGCGGAGCGGGAAGCCTCGTAATCCTTGTCCTGGTGGAAGGAAAACGCCTGCATGATCAGCGCGCGCTTGGCCAGTTCGGAATAGGGATAAAGCCGCTCGATTTCCGAGAAGTAGAAGGCGGCTTCCTCGTGCTTGCCGCGCTCGTTCTCGAACTCGCCGCGTTCGAAGATCTGCTGGGCGGTGAAGGCTTCGATGGGCGCGCCGTTGGTGCCGACGCCGCGCTGGCGTTCGAACAGGTTGAACCCGCGATTGCCGCCGCAAGACGCGAGCGTCAGCACAAGCGTCGCCATAACCGCTGTCCGGAGCACCTTGCTGCCCGTCATGCATCGACCTCGTCTTGCCTTGCCGGCGGCCTGCCCGCCCGGCCCGCGTTGCGCCGGTACCCGGCACCAAGCCCCTGATCGGGCCCCGTGCCACGGCGGCGCACATCCGCCTGTTTCCGGCGGTTTAGCACAGATTTCGGCGGTGCCAAACGCCTTTCGGCGTGGCGGGTGCCGTCGTGATCAGACAGGGGCCGGGATTTCGCGGTGCGTCACGCCCACGCCGGGCAGCCGGGCGGTCTGCGCACCGTCGCAGGTGACCATGCGGAAGGCCTGCGGCTGCGCGAAAAGCGCGCGCAGCAGGTCGTTCGTGACGGCATGGCCCGCGCGGTGACCTTCGTAATGGCCAAGGATCGGGGCACCCGCCAGCGCGAGGTCACCCATCGCGTCGAGCATCTTGTGGCGCACCGCCTCGTCCCGGTGGCGCAGGCCGCCGGGGCTGAGCACCATGTCGCCGTCGACCACGACCGCGTTGTCGAGCGTGCCGCCAAGGGCGAGGCCCTGCGCGCGCATCGCGTCCACGTCGGACTGGCGGCAGAAGGTGCGGCTGTCGCTCAACTCGCGCACGAAGGCGCCGTTGGAGAGCGTCATGCTCTTGTCCTGGCGGCCGATGGCGGCATCCGAGAACTCGATATGGAAATCCATGCGCAGGGTGTCGGCGGGCGACAGGCGCGCCCATGCGTCGCCGCGACGGACCTCGACCACTTCGAGGATCTCGATCGCGCGGACGGGCACGCGCTGGTTGCGAAGGCCACGGGCGAGGATCGCGCGGACGAACGGCACCGCCGATCCGTCGAGGATCGGCACTTCGGGACCGGTCACGTCGATCAGCGCGTTGTGCACGCCGCAGCCGATCAGCGCGGCCATCACGTGTTCGACGGTCGAAACCTCGACCCCCGCCGCGTTCACCAGCCGGGTGCAGAGCGGTGATTGCTTGACCGCGTCCCAGCGGGCCGGGACCATCGTGTCGGTGCCATCAAGGTCGATGCGGCGGAACCAGATGCCGTGCTCGGCAGAGGCCGGCTGGATCGTCAGGGTCACGGGCGCGCCGGAGTGAAGGCCTACGCCCTCGAACCGGATCGGTGCTTTGACTGTGTGTTGCACGGGCGCCCCCAGACGTCTCTTGCGATACGAACTCCGCCCCATCCCCCAACAAGGCGCGCCGAAGGATTTCGGCCCTGACGGTGGTAAACATTGCGCTGCAACCGCTCAAATCAAAGAATCCTACGGGATGTAACAACAGCTACATTTTTCCGCCTATCGTCAAGGCCCTGTAATCGCTGGTAAATTCCGAACCGCCGCGAGGGTGTGCGTGGTCAGTGTTACAGGATGTGACATGAAAAAGGCCCGCCGTGAGGGCGGGCCTTCGGAAAATCCTGTTCGTGACGTGGCGTCAGTTGGCCTGCCGGCGCAGGAAAGCGGGAATCTCGATCCGCTCCTGGTCGGGGTCGGCCTGCGGTTCCGGCTGGACCGGTGCGGGCGCGGCCTGGCTGCGCTGCACGGGCGATCCGGCAGGGGCTGCCGGGGCCGGTGCGGGCGCGGGTGCCGCCGGGCGCGCTGCCTCGGCCGACGGGGCGCCGGTCATGCGGTTGATCAGCGAGTTGATGCCAAAGCGCGGGCGCTCGGCCTCTGCCGGCTCGGGATCCGCCGTCATCGCCGGGCGCGGCGCCGAGCGGCGCGCGGCCTCTTGCAGGCGGGTCAGCGCGTCTTGCGACGGCGTGCCCGGCGCGGGGGCCTTGGGCGCGACGTAAGCGGCAGCGGCGGCCTCCTCGGCCTCCTGTCCCAGCGCGTCGGGCTGCGGTTCGAATTGCGGCACCTGGGGCTGGTAGGCCGGGGGCGGCAGGTCGTCGGCAGCGGCGGCGGCCGGTGCGGCCTCCTGCGGCGCGGCGGGCTCCATGTTGGGGAAGAGCGAGGGCTCTTCCTCGGCCGGGGCCGCGGCTGCGGTCGCCGCGGCGACGGCGGGCATCGGCGCGGGCTCTTCGGCCATCGGTTCCGGCGCAGGGGCCGCGGCGGGCTGTTTCAGCGGTTCGGCCAGCGAGCGGCGCGGCACCGGGATGTCCATCGGGACTTCCGAGGCGTCGATGCCGGTGGCGACGACCGACACGCGCATCGCGCCGTCCATGCGTTCGTCCAGCGTCGAGCCGACGATGATGTTGGCGTCCGCGTCCACTTCCTCGCGGATGCGGTTGGCGGCTTCGTCCAGTTCGAACAGCGTGAGGTCGTTGCCGCCGGTGATGTTGATGAGAACGCCCTTGGCGCCCTTGAGGCTGATTTCGTCGAGCAGCGGGTTGTTGATCGCGGCGTCGGCGGCCTGCACCGCGCGGTCCTCGCCCTGCGCCTCGCCGGTGCCCATCATCGCCTTGCCCATCTCGTCCATGACCGAGCGGACATCGGCGAAGTCGAGGTTGATGAGGCCCGGACGGACCATCAGGTCGGTCACGCCCTTGACGCCCTGGTAGAGCACGTCGTCGGCCAGCGCGAAGGCTTCGGTAAACGTCGTCTTCTCGTTGGCGAGGCGGAACAGGTTCTGGTTGGGAATGATGATCAGCGTGTCGACAACCTTTTGCAGGCTGTCCACGCCTTCTTCCGCCTGGCGCATCCGCTTGGCGCCTTCGAACTGGAAGGGTTTGGTCACGACGCCGACGGTCAGCACGCCCAGCTCCCGCGCGGCCTGCGCGATGATCGGCGCGGCACCCGTCCCGGTACCGCCGCCCATGCCGGCGGTGATGAAGCACATGTGCGCACCCGCAAGGTGATCGACGATCTGTTCGATGCTTTCCTCGGCAGCGGCGGCGCCCACGGTGGCCCGCGCCCCGGCGCCCAGTCCTTCGGTCACCTTCACGCCCAGCTGGATGCGGCTTTGCGCCTTGGCCTGCTGCAGCGCCTGCGCGTCGGTATTGGCGACGACGAAATCGACCCCGTCCAGCGCCTTGTCGATCATGTTGTTGACCGCGTTGCCGCCGGCCCCACCGACGCCAAAGACCGTGATCCGGGGTTTCAGTTCTTCCTGACCGGGCATGGAAAGACTCAATGTCATCGCTCGTACCGCCTGTTTTTGTCCGGGCTGATTCCAGCCCATTTTTGCCTGTTCACCCTTCAATCTACGCAACTGTGGCGCAATCGTCACGCGATTTCTGCCCGAATACCGCCAAATAAGGCAACATTTTGGCAAGGTTCCGCTGGATTTCGGGGGTACGACAAGATGCAGCGGTGTGCGGCGCGCAAAATACTAGGGCGCGCGGCCTGACACGGCGCGCGGGGTGGTTCGGTCGATCATGGGGAAGCCTGCCCGACATCCCTGCCGCGCCTCTTGCGGGCGCTGTGGATATCTTAACGCATGCGACCGGGGCTGTCACGCCATCAGTGCGGAGCCGCGCGGTCGACGGCGCGCGCGGTGGCGATCAGACCGTCGGGCGGCGCGGTTTATCGTTCAACCCTGCAAGAGATGTGAGCGTCGCACTGGCGGATGCCAAATCGCCGCCGCGTGGGGGCGCGCCGGCGATCGCGCGGCGGCTTCGCCTTGATTCCGCGCGACGAAGGACCGGACTTCGGCCTACCAGTTCTCCTTGAACCACTTCACCGCGCGCTTGAACGACCGCGCCGGGTAGCGGTCGACCGGGATTTCGAAATCCCACCATTCGTCCTGCGGATGCGCCGCCTGCAGGCACAGACCGACCGCCGAGGCAAAGCCCGGTCCCGTCGCCGCCTGCGGCAGGCCGTGCACGCGCAGGGGGCGGCCCAGCCGGACCTGCTGGCCAAGGATCTTCGATGCCAGCCCGTCGAGGCCGGGGATCTGCGATCCTCCACCCGTCAGCACGATCTGCTGGCTGGGCAGGTGTTCGAACCCCGCCCCGTCGAGCCGCGCGCGCACCTCTTCGAGGATCTCTTCGACCCGCGGGCGCATGATGCCGATAACCTCGGCCACGCTGACGGTGCGGCGGTCATGCTCCCAGTCACCGGTATCGCCGCCGATCTCGATCATTTCGCGGTCATCCATGCCGGTGGCGACGACGCCGCCATAGAAGGTCTTGATCCGTTCCGCCGTCGCCAGCGGCACCTGCAGGCCCATCGAGATGTCCGAGGTCACGTGATCGCCGCCCATTCGCACGGTATCGGCAAAGATCATGTGCTTTTTCATGAAGATCGACAGGCCGGTCGCGCCGCCCCCAAGGTCGATGCAGGCGGCGCCCAGCTCCTGTTCGTCCTCGACCAGCGAGGCGACACCCGACACGAAGGACGAGGACGCGATACCCGCAAGTTCGAGGTCACAACGCTTGACGCAATAGGCGAGGTTCTGCACGGCGGTCGCATCGACCGTCAGCATGTGCAGATCGGTGGCCAGCGCCTGCCCCATCTGCCCGCGCGGGTCGATCAGGCCCGACCGGTGGTCGAGCGCGAAGTTCACGGGTTGGGCGTGCAGCACCTCCCGTCCCTCGCCGAAATCGGGCACATCGCAAGAGGACAGCACGCGCGCCACGTCCTGTTCGCTCACCTGCCCGCTTTCAACATCCACCTGCCCCGCCAGCCCGTAAGAGCGCGGATCGGCACCCGAGAAGCAGGCGATCACGTGGTCGACGCGGATGTCGGCCATCTTCTGCGCGGCCTGCACGGCGGTGCGGATCGCGCGTTCGGTTTCGTGCATCGCCTCGATCTCGCCGAAGCGGACGCCGCGCGACCGGGTCGTCGCCGCCCCCACCACGCGGAAGCCCGACTGGCCCGCCAGTGCGCCCACGCCTTCGACCTCGGGCTGCCATTCGCCGCTGTCGAAACGCAGGACAAGGCAGGCGATCTTCGACGTGCCGACGTCGAGAATGGCGATCACGCCGCGTTGCATGGCCGCCTTGCGCATGTTGCGCATCGCGCGCTGGGACTCGTAAAGCTCGATCATTGTTGGTCCACATCCACCGTTTTGATGCGCCAGAGTTCTTTGAGGCTCTGGTCGTTGAGTCTGAGGGTCGGGCGGCCGGGAAGCCGCAGGTCTATCGCCGCGATGTCGCGCGCCAGCATGTCCTGTGCCGCGTCCATCGCGATCACCCGGTCAAGCGCGCCGACGGGCCGGTCGGCGGGCAGAAGAATGCGCTGGCCGCGATCCAGCACCACGTCCCAGCGGCGCTCTCCCATCCGTTCGAGGCCGCGCATCCGGTCTGCCAGAGGCGCGGCAGAGGCGAGGATGGCAAGGGCTTCGTCCACGGCATCCGCCGCGCCGAGACCGGCAATCAGCGGCAGGTCGGGGCGTTCGTCCCGCGCGGCGATGGCGCCGACGGCAATGCCTTCGGCATCGACCAGTTCCAGCCCCTCGGGACCGCGCCACAGGATCACGGGCACGCGTTCGGTCACCTGCACCTGCAACACGCCGCCGGGGCGGATGCGGACCGAGGCGGTCCTGACCGCTTCGAGCGAGGTGATCGTGTCGCGGATGGCATCGAGGTCGAGGTCGAAGGACGACACCGGGAAGTCCACCGGCACGATTTCCCGGATATCCTCGCTGACGCTGTCCCCGGCCCCGTCGACGGCCATCATCTGGACCATGAATTCGGGGCGGGTTTCGATCTCTTGCCGGACATCGGCGATCATCAGGTTCATCGCGTCGCGGCGGTCCTGGTCGGAAAAGTACCAAAGCCCCGCGCCCAACGTGAGGCCGAATGGCAGCCCCACCCGCACGAAGCCGCGGAAGAGCGGCGACAGTTTCAGCCGCGCCCAGCGGTACTGCCAGCGGGTCGGCGCGGGATCGGCGCGCGGCGGGGTGCGGGGCGGTGCGGTCAGCGGTTGCACGAGGCGTCCTCCACCAGCCATGCGCACAGCGCGCCGAAACTCATCCCCGCATGCTCCGCCTGTTCCGGCGTCAGCGAGGTGGGCGTCATGCCCGGCTGGGTGTTGGTTTCCAGCAGGATCAGCCCCTCTGCGCCCTTCGCCTCGTCCCAGCGGAAATCGGTGCGGGTCACGCCGCGACAGCCCAAGGCCCGGTGCGCGCGCAGGGCGTAGTCCTCGCAAAGCGCGGTGATGTCGGCAGGGATGTCGGCGGGGATCACGTGGCGGGAGCCGCCGGTTTCGTACTTGGCGGCGTAGTCGTACCAGCCGTCGGTCAGGATGTCGGTCACACCCAGCGCCCGGTCGCCAAGGACCGAGGTCGTCAACTCGCGCCCCGGCGCGAAGGCCTCGACCATCACCGTGTCGGGCATGTCACCTGCCAGTTGCGGCGGGCCGTTCGCCCCGTCCTGCACGAGGTAGACGCCGACCGAGGAACCTTCGTTATAGGGTTTGACCACGTAGGGCGGCGCCATCAGGTGGGCGGCGGCAACGTCGGCCTTGGATGCCAGCAGGCTGTCCGCCACGGGCAGGCCGTGGGCGCGGTAGACCGTCTTGGTCCGCTCCTTGTCCATGGCGATGGCGGACGCCATGACGCCGGAATGGGTGTAGGGCAGACCGAGCCATTCGAAGAGACCCTGCGCGCAGCCATCCTCGCCCCAGCGGCCATGCAAGGCGTTGAAGACGACGTCGGGAGAGGCGTCGGCAAGGACCTGCGCAAGGTCACGCCCTGCGTCGATCTCTGTCACCTTGTATCCTTCGCCCCGCAATGCCGCCGCGCAACCGCGTCCTGACGACAGCGACACCTCGCGCTCTGCCGAGGGCCCGCCCATCACGACGGCAACATGGGGGAATGCCCTGCTCGACATACCCGACTGCCTCAATGTCCCGGGCGGCTCTCCGCCCTGTTGTCACCGCGACCCGGTCTTTGCGCCGGGTCTTGCTTGTCGACCGTCGGAAGTCTCCTCGGGTCTCTTGCGTGGCCGGGGGATGCGATCCGCTGGCCGCTGCCTCGTGTTGTTATTGCGCCTTCAGGCGCTTGGGGCGGGGTCACCCACCCGTATCACTTCCCATTGTAGCGAAATGCCGCTGTTTTGGAAAACCCTTTTTCGCACCTCCTCCCCCAGACCTTCGAGGTCCGCGGCGGTGGCGCCACCGGTATTCACGAGGAAGTTCGAATGCTTGGGCGACATCTGCGCGCCGCCGCGCGTGGCCCCGCGCATGCCCGCGTCGTCGATCACCTTCCACGCCTTCAACTCGTGCGTGTCGTCGTCGCGCCCGGTGCTGGAAAAGCCCGCGGGGTTGCGGAAGGTCGACCCGGCGGTGCGGTCCTTGGTGGGCTGGGTCTCGTCGCGCTTGGCCAGCTGGTCGGCCATGCGGTCGGCCAGCTCCTGCGGATCGCCCGCCTCTGCGTGGAACGTCGCCTCGACCAGGACCCAGCCGTCGGGCAGGGTCGATTGCCGGTACCGGAAGTCGAGATCGGCAGCAGAGAGCGTCACACGCTCGCCCGAGCGGGTGATGGCCCGTGCCTCGACCAGGTGATCGGCCACGTAAGAGCCATAGCAGCCCGCGTTCATCCGCACCGCCCCGCCGATCGCGCCGGGAATGGTGCGCAGGAAGGTCAGGTCGCGCCCCGCCTCTGCCGCGCGCCGGGCGACATGCGCATCGAGCGCCGCCGCGCCCGCGATCACGCGGTCGCCCTCGACCCGGATACCGTTGAAGGCGCGGCCCAGCCGGATCACCACGGCATCCAGCCCGCCATCCCGCACGATCAGGTTCGACCCGACCCCCATGGGAAAGACCGCGATGGAGGGATCGAGCGCGGCAAGGAACGCCGCGAGATCATCCTCGTCGGCAGGCTGGAACAGCGCCCGCGCCGGCCCGCCCACGCGCAGCCATGTGAGATCGGCAAGGGGGCGGTCCGGCGTCAGCGTGCCGCGAGGCGTGGGAAGATCGGTCATGCAGCGGTTCTGCCCCGATCAGCGGTGACGGACAAGTGCGATTGCAGGCGGGGTCGGGTGAGGATCACCCGACCTACGCGGGATGCCGCGAAGATGTAGGTCGGCTGCTCGCCAGCCGACCCCCGCGCCACGCCCCGTCCGCTCCTCGCCAGCCAATGCGCCAGAATGACCGCTACGGTGATGGAGATCAGGGGGAAGGCGATCATCACGTGACTTCTCCTCGTTGGTGCGCGACTGCCCGAATGTAGGGACTGCCCAAGACCGTCAGGCGACCATCATACAAACCACGTGGCTACCCAGGTTACGGCGTCCCAAACGGCTGACACACCCTTGCCAACCTTCGATACATCGTCGCCTGCCTTGACGATCTCTTCCCGTTTCAACTTTCGATGCCGGATCAGGCGGCTGCCAATCCGGTATCGGCTGTCGTCTTGTTTGTCCTTGTCCGCTCCTTCGTCGAGGGCAGTTGCAAGATCGTCGCGGTATTCGTTTGCCAAGCCTTGTTTTGCATCTTCGGCAGCAGCCTCGGTCACGGCGCGCAGCCGATCCTTCTCGGCATCATTCATTCGAGAGAAGCGAACCGACGCGCGCCTGCGCACTTTGGCCTCCACCTCGCTGTCGTTGGCGAGGATGTCGGTCGAAGACCGATCGAGTTGCCTCAGAAACCGAGAGAGGTTTTCATCTCGAATGGGCAGCCGCCCGTCTGCGATCTTGTCCTCGACGCCACGCGCTACATCGATACAGATCTCGTACAGACGCAAAGGGCGTTCAGCGTATTTCTCAAGGTAAACTTCCAGTTCCGCCAGCTCGCCCTTCAGAATATCGGCCAAGCACAGGTTGCCTTGCGCCTCGCATCCTCGGATGAACTCCACAGCATCGCTTATGCGATCACGGGCGTCGGTCAGGTCGTCGTGACCCAGTTCTGTGACCGGAACAGCCTCAACCTTGTCATCCGGAGCCGCACGAACCAGACGTTCCGCATTGCGCGATCTACCAACCGCATATTTCTCGACGATCCCGTTGATGATCGGCGTGACCACCTTGTGCCCTTCATCCCACTGGTCGGGCGTGATCGTCTCGACGATCTCTTTCAGCATGTCCCAGTTGGGCGGGGTGCCAGCGAGCGCGTCCTCGTACCACTTGATCCAGAAGGTGTAGTCTTCTCCGGCGGACCCCTCGATTGCTTCGCTGTCGCGTTGGCCGGCTGGAAGAGAGGCACGCAGGTCATGCCAGACGCGCTGAAGGGGATTGTCTTTGGCCCGCCAAAGCGCGGGGCCTGAAAGCCTCGCGGGTCGGCCACAATCTTGCGCGTCGGTTCGAATTTCATTCCAGACGGTGGCGTGGGCGGCGGCGCGGGCGGCGGCGTGGGCGGCGGCGCGGGCGGCGGCGCGGGCGGCGGCGTGGGCGGCGGCGTGGGCGGCGGCGTGGGCGGCGAGGGCGGCGTGGGCGGCGAGGGCGGCGTGGGCGGCGGCGTCGGCGGCGAGGGCGGCGTGGGCGGCGTGGGCGGCGGCGCGGGCGGCGGCGTGGGCGGCGGCGTGGGCGCGCCTGATCTCGGGGGTTGGCCATGTGCTCGCAACCCCCGAGATCAGGTTTGTCCGCAAGACGGCCATGTCTGTCAAATCACGTTCCCGCGCCTTGTCCGACCGGAACCACGACCATGCCACTGGCAAGACCCGCATCGCGCAGCGGTGGGCGATCCAGACCGCGCGGGCGCGGCCTTCCTCTTCGCCGTGTTCGGCGATCTGCGCATCCAGCCACTGTTCGAGGCTTTCGCGATCCCAGATCTCACTCGCATCCATGCGCCCGACCCTGACCGAAGCGGGCCGTGCGATCAACTCCCGTCCCGGGCTTGACCCGGGACCTCTGGCCCGACAAGTGAGAGGCCCCGGATCAGGTCCGGGGCGCGGGGGTGCCTAGCCCGGTTCGACGTCCGAGCGGATGACGGTACGGCGGAGCCAGCGGCCGAGGTAGATGACGGGCCAGCGCAGGACGCTCATGGCGGCGACCAGCACGCCGAGGCCCCACCACGGGCCGTTCTCGTACGTCACCCAGCCGAGGATCGGAACGCCCACGGCGATCAGCACGTAGGCACGGCGCCAGTGGTTGTCGCGCGACGGCAGCATGGCCAGCAGGTTGGCGACAAGCGCCCAGCCGCAGGCGGCGGCGAGCGACCAGGTCATGCCTCGGCCTCGTCATCCATCAGGTCGGCATCGTCCCGGCGCTGGTCGAGGTGGTAGCGGAGCGCGTTCAGCACCGTCTCGGCGCTGATCACGAAGGCGGTGATGAGCGACAGGGCCGATCCCGCGCGCATCGCGGTCGAGAACCAGCCCCCGCCACCAAGGATCGACAGGCTGAGAAAGACCAGCGTCGCGGTCAGCAGCGCCATCACGTCGTAGTGGAACCGCACGATCCCGTAGGCCCATGCGAAATAGACGCAGGCCCCCACCGAGACGAGCACCATGAACGCGGCGATCAGTACCATCACTTGCCCTCCAGCCGTTGCGGCAACCCGTTCGCCCAGGCCGAGATCGTGCCCGCGCCAAGGCAGACGACCATGTCCCCCGGCTTGGCCTGTTCGCGCACGAGGCGTTCGAGATCTTCTTCACCAAGGATCGCGCGGGCGTGGCGGTGGCCCGCCTGTATGAGACCGGCGACGAGGCTGTCGCGGTCGGCCCCCGGAATGGGCTCTTCCCCGGCGGCGAAAACCTCGGCGATGGCGACGACATCGGCGTCGTTGAAACAGGTGCAGAAATCGCCGAACAGGTCATGCAGGCGCGAATAGCGGTGCGGCTGGTGCACGGCGATCACGCGCCCCTCGCTCGCCTGCCGCGCGGCTTTCAGCACCGCCGCGATCTCCACCGGGTGGTGGCCGTAATCGTCGATGATCGTCACGCCGTTCCATTCGCCCACTTTCGTGAAGCGCCGGTTAACGCCGCCGAAATTGGCAAGGGCCTCGCGGATCTGGTCGCCCTTCATGCCGAGATGCCGGGCCACGGCGATGGCCGACAGCGCGTTCGACACGTTGTGATCGCCGGGCATGGGCAGCGAGCAATCCTCGATCACCATCTCCTCGGCCTGCAGGGCGACGTCGAAATGCGCCACGCCCGCCTTGTAGTGCAGGTTCACCGCGCGCACATCGGCCTGCGGGTTGAAGCCGTAGGTCACGACGCGCCGGTCGGTGATGCGGCTGACCAGCGCCTGCACTTCGGGGTGGTCGATGCAGGCGACGGCGAGGCCGTAGAAGGGAATGTTCGACACGAAGTCGAGAAAGCCCTGGCGCAGGTTCTCGATGCTGCCCCAGTGTTCCATATGCTCGGGGTCGATATTGGTGACGATGGCGATGGTGGCGGGAAGGCGATTGAAGGTGCCGTCGCTCTCGTCGGCCTCCACCACCATCCACTCACCCTGCCCCGTCCGCGCGTTCGAGCCGAAGGCGTGGATGATGCCGCCATTTACCACCGTCGGGTCGAAATCGCCCGCGTGCAGCAGCGTGGCGACCATGGTCGTGGTCGTGGTCTTGCCGTGGGTGCCCGCGACGGCGATGTTTGACTTGAGCCGCATCAGTTCGGCCAGCATCTCGGCCCGGCGCACGACGGGCAGGCCGCGGCGGCGCGCCTCGTCCAGTTCGGGATTGCCCGGCTTGATCGCCGAAGAGATCACCACGACCTCGGCGGCCTCGAGGTTCTCGGCCCGCTGGCCCTCGAAGATCAGCGCGCCGTTGGCCGCGAGCCGCTGGGTGATTGGCGAGGATTTGAGGTCGGACCCCTGCACCACGTAGCCGTGGTTCAGCAGCACCTCGGCGATGCCCGACATGCCGATGCCGCCGATCCCGACGAAATGGATCGGGCCGACATCGCCCGGAAGCTTGGTGGCGGCGTTCATGCGCGCTCCTTCGGTTCTTGGCCCGCAAGCGTTTCGACCATGTCGGCCAGTTCCTGCGCGGCATCGGGTTTGCCAAGGGCCAGCGCGGCCTCGGCCATGGCGGTGGCGCGGGCGGGGTCCGACAGGATGCCGGCCACGCAGTCCGACAGGCGCGCGGGCGACAACTCGGCCTCGGTCACGATTTCGGCCGCGCCTGCCTCGGCCAGTCCGCGGGCATTGGCGGTCTGGTGGTCGGCGGCGGCGGCTGCAAAGGGGATGAGGATCGCGGGGCGTCCGATGACCGACAGATCGGCGATCGAGGACGCGCCCGAGCGGGAGATGACAAGCTGCGCCTCGGCCATGCGGGCGGGCACGTCGTGGAAGAAGGGCTGCACCTCGGCATCGATCCCGGCCTCGGCGTACTGTGCGGCGACGGCCTCGGCATCCTCGGCGCGGGCCTGGTGGCTGACGCGCAGGTGGCGACGCAACTCGCCGTCGAGCGCGGCCAAAGCGGGCGGCACGGTTTCGCTGAGGATGCGGGCGCCCTGGCTGCCGCCGATCACGAGGACCGACACGGGGTGCGGACCGGGCGGCATGTAGGGCGCGCCCGCGCGTTCGAGGATGGCCGCGCGGACGGGATTGCCCACATGGGTCGCGGTCACGCCCGCGGGCACGTCGGTGGGCCACGTGCCGCAGGCGATGCCCGCGACGCGGCGCGCAAACAGCTGGTTCACACGCCCCAGCACGCCGTTCTGTTCGTGGATCATGCGCGGCAGGCCCATCAGCACCGCCGCCGCAAGTGCCGGGATCGACGGGTAGCCGCCGAACCCCACGACGGCGGCGGGCCGGTCGCGGCGGAACCCGCGCCGGGCGCTCAGCGTCCCGGCGGCGATGCGCAGGGGTACCCGCGCCTTCGCGACAAGACCGCCGCGGGCGAAGGTGGCCGAGGGCACCTGTTCGATCACCACTTCATGCGGGAACCCTTGCGTGTAGCGCGCGCCGCGTTCGTCGGTCGACAGCTTCACGCGCCAGCCGCGCGCCAGCATGACCTCGGCCAGCGACTGCGCGGGGAACATGTGCCCGCCGGTGCCTCCGGCGGCGATGACGAGAAGCGGCGCGATCACCGACCGCCCCGCAACAGGTCCCCGATCTGGCCCTGCGGGCGCGACCGGGTGAAGGCCAGAAGCATGCCGACGGCGATCCCGCCCGCGATCAGCGACGAGCCACCATAGGACACGAACGGCAGGGTCATGCCCTTGGCGGGCAGAAGACGCACGGCGACCCCCATGTTGATCATCGCCTGCACGCCGAACATCGCGGCGAGCCCCGCGCCCGCCAGCCGGATGAACGGGTCGCGTTCGCGCATCAGGCGCATGAAGGACCGGATCACGATGATCCCGTAAAGCGCGATGATGCACAGGACGAGGACAAGCCCGTATTCCTCGGCCGCGACGGCGATGATGAAATCGGTATGCGCATCGGGCAGCGACCATTTCACCTGCCCCTCGCCCACGCCAACGCCGAAGAAGCCGCCTTCGCGGATGGCGTTCGTGGCATAGCCAAGCTGCGTCGTGGGATCGATGTCGGGGTTGAGGAACCCGTCGATCCGCCGCGCGAAGTGTTCGGAATTGTGATAGGCCAGCGTGCCCGCCGCGATCACCACGCCGGCGAGGATCACGAGCAGCAGCATCGGCGCCCCGGCGATGAAATACATCACGCCCCAGCCGAACAGGACAAGGCAGGCCTGCCCGAAATCGGGTTGCAGCGCCAGCATCAGAACGATGGTCACGGTCAGCGCGAAGGACCACAGCCGTCCCGGAGGCCCGCCGATCTCCTGCCCTGCGGCCAGCAGCCACGCGGCGGCCACGACGAAACCGGGCTTGAGGAATTCCGAGGGCTGCACGCTGGCAAATCCCAGCGAATACCACCGCACGGCCCCCTTGCCGTAATCGGTGCCGAAGACCGGCAGAAGCGCCAGCGCCACGAGGGTAACCAGAAAACCCAGCACCGCCAGCCGCCGCACCAGCGTCGGCGACATCATCGAGGTGATGAACATCGCCACCAGCGCCATCGCCCCGAAGAAAGCCTGTCGCTGCACGTAGTGGAAATTGGCGAACCCGTTGCGTTCGGCCAGCGGGACCGAGGCGGCCAGCCCCAGAAGCAACCCGATGCCGAACAGCATCAGGACACAAGAGATCGTCCACTTGTCGACCGTGCGCCACCATTTCGGCAACACGGGTTCGACGTCCCGCACCGGTACGGTGCCATAGACCATTTCCGTCATGGAGAGCCGCTCACTGCCTCGATACCCGCCCCTCTTTGGGGGCTTTGGCACTACTCTAGCGGCAATTCGCCCATCGCGCTAGCCCATTGCGCGACATCGGCCCGCACGTCACTCCTCGACATCGTCGACATCGGCCTGTCCCGACAGAGCGCGGCGCACGATCGACCAGCTGAGCCCGATGCCCAGCACCAGCGACAGCGCGAAGATGCCGAGCCAGAGCGTCACGTCAGGATTGTCGAGCCGCAGCCAGCTCAGGTCGAACAGCACCCAGACCGCGGCGGCGACAACCGCCAAGACCAGCACCATCCCGAACAGCCCGATAGAGCGCAGCGTGGCGCGCAGGTAAATGATGTAGCCCACCAGCAGAAGCAGCCCGCTGAGCACCACCAGAGGCAGCGAGGCCTCGTAACTGCGCAGGCTCCACGCGACATAATTCCACGGTGTGGGATTGAAGGTCAGCGCCAGCAGGACAAACGCGAACAGCCAGCGAAACAGGAACCCCATCAGACGCCTCCGGATTACTCTGCTCGCGGCCTAGCGCAAGCCGGGTATCCGGGGCAAGGGGTGCGCGCCCGTCAGCCTCCGGACGCGGTGTTGAGGTCGGCGGCCTTGATCAGGTCATCCAGCCAGCGGCCAAGGTCATCGACTGATCGCTGGGTGTTGGCCACCGCTTCCTCGTTCGTGGACATGCGCCGCATCATGGTATCAAGCTTCGCCTCGGTCCGGGATTGCCGGGCCTGGATGTCCTTGAGGATTTCCAAAACAAGCTGTTGATCCGCCATGGGTAGTCGTCCGATCCGGTCTAGGCGCGCGTTGGCGAACCGCGTGCCGTGCAGGTTCAGGACCAGTGTAGCCCAAGACTGTCAGGTTCACCACCCACAAAAATGTGTAAATCCTGCGGAACGATCACTCGTTTATGTCATGTTCGAACCGCTTGGGCGCCTGCCCGGGCCGCCCGAACACCGCCCGCAGCGCGATCCACGCCAGCAGCGACAGCGCCGCAAAGACCACGAACAGCAGCGCAAGATTGCCCGTCATCCACACCGCGAACGGCCCGCCCACCAGCAACAAAAGCGCAACCACGCCCGCCCCGATCGCGAACCCGAGGAACACGAAGCCCGGCGCCAGCATCTCGATCACGCCCAGCACCAGCGCGGCCGCGGCCCAGGCCCACCATGTCGTCATCATTGGCTTTTCCTCCCGAAGAGCATCTTGAACGCATCGGCGAAACTGTCCACCGCATCCGACGGCAGCACCACCGTCTGGTTGCCCTGCCCCTGCGCGACGGCGCCCAGCGCCTCCACCTGTTTCAGAGCGACGTTGTACTGCGCCGCCTCGATCCCGTTCTCGCGGATCGCCTTGGCGACGATCTCGGTCGCGTAGGCCTCCGCCTCGGCCTGGATGCGGCGGGCCTTGGCGGATTGCTCTGCCGCGTACAGCTCGGCATCGGCGTTCAGCTCGACCGAGCGTTTCTGCCCCTCCGCCTCGGTCACCTGCGCGCGTCGGGCGCGTTCGGCGTTCAGTTGCTGCAGCATGGCGTCGCGCGTCGCCTGGTCGAGGTTCACGTCAAGGATCTCGGCCCGCGTCACCTCGATCCCCCAGTCATCCACCGCGCTTTCCACCAGCTTCTTGATCTCGGCGATCAGCTGGTTGCGGTTGGACTGCACCTCGTCCAGTTCCATCTTGCCGATCTCGGCCCGCACGATCCCCGCCACGGTGGTCGAGATCGCCCCGTCCACGTCGCGGATGCGATACACCGTCTTTTCCGGTTCGAGGATGCGGTAGAAGACCGAGGTTTCCACCTGCACCAGCACGTTGTCGCTGGTGATCGCGTCCTGGCTGGCATTGGGCAATTGCCGTTCGAGGATCGAGATCCGGTGCGCCACCTTGTCGAGGAACGGCACGATCAGGTTGATCCCCGGCCCCAGCACCGAATGCAGCCGCCCGAACCGTTCGACCACGAATTTCTGGCTTTGCGGCACGATCCGCACGCCCAGCAGGACGCACAGAACCAGGAACACGGCGAGCGCGATCCAGACCGCGTTCTGCCCGGCAAAATCAAGAAGAAAGTCTTCCACCAATCCCTCCATTGTATGCTTTTGTATACTGAAAATATGGGAACCCGGCAGGCCCCTTTCAAGAAGTGTGGCACGGGTCCCGGTTCGGTGCAAATGCACGCGGCCCGGCGGCGCGGCGGCGCATTTTCAGGTTTCGCACGGGTCGCGCCGCCGCTATACGGACGCGGGTTTGACGCAGGCAAAGGGCGCAAGGCACATGGCGAACGTGGTGGTCGTGGGCACCCAGTGGGGTGACGAGGGCAAGGGCAAGATCGTCGATTGGCTGTCGGAACGCGCCGACGTGATCTGCCGCTTCCAGGGCGGGCACAATGCAGGCCACACGCTGGTGATCGACGGCGCGGTCTACAAGCTGCACGCCCTGCCCTCGGGCGTGGTGCGCGGCGGCAAGCTCTCGGTGATCGGCAACGGCGTGGTGCTCGACGCGTGGCACCTGCTGGACGAGATCGAAACCGTGCGCGCGCAGGGTGTCGAGATCACCCCCGACACGCTGATGATCGCCGAGAACACGCCCCTGATCCTGCCCTTCCACGGCGAACTCGACCGCGCGCGCGAGGAAGCCGCCTCGCAAGGGACAAAGATCGGCACGACCGGCCGCGGCATCGGCCCCGCCTACGAGGACAAGGTCGGCCGCCGGTCGGTCCGCGTGGCCGATCTGGCCGACGCGGCCACGCTGGCCGCGCGGGTGGACCGGGCGCTGCAGCACCACGACCCGCTGCGCAAAGGCCTCGGGATCGAGGCCATAGACCGCGACGCGCTGATCGCGAAACTGAGCTCGCTTGGCCCCAGGATCCTGCCTTTCGCGGCCCCGGTCTGGAAGGTGCTGAACGAACGCCGCAAGGCGGGTCACCGCATCCTGTTCGAAGGGGCGCAAGGCGCGCTGCTGGACATCGACTTCGGCACCTACCCCTTCGTGACCTCCTCGAACGTGATCGCGGGACAGGCGGCGACCGGCACGGGCCTCGGCCCCGGTGCCATCGACTACGTGCTCGGCATCACCAAGGCCTACACCACCCGCGTCGGCGAAGGCCCCTTTCCCTCGGAACTGCACGACGATGACGGCCAGCGGCTGGGCGAGCGCGGCCACGAATTCGGCACCACCACGGGACGCAAGCGCCGCTGCGGCTGGTTCGATGCCTGCCTCGTGAAACAGACCTGCGCCACCTCGGGCGTCAACGGCATCTCGCTGACGAAACTCGACGTGCTCGACGGGTTCGAGACGCTGAAGATCTGCACCGGCTACGACCTCGACGGCACCCGCCTCGACTACCTGCCCACCGCCGCCGACCAGCAGGCGCGCTGCATGCCGGTCTACGAGGAAATGGAAGGCTGGTCCGACAGCACGGCGGGCGCCCGGTCCTGGGCCGACCTTCCCGCGCAGGCGATCAAGTACGTGCGGCGGATCGAGGAATTGATCGACTGCCCCGTCGCCCTAGTCTCCACCTCACCCGAACGCGAGGACACCATCCTCGTGACAGACCCTTTCGCGGATTGAGGACATGGCACTCAGCTACAAGGCACGGCGGCGCTGGTCGCTCATCATCCTGCTCGTGGGCATGCCGCTCTACATCGTGGCCTGCATCACGGTCATCAACTGGCTCGACCGCCCGTCGATCCTGGTGGAGCTCCTGGTCTACGTCCTCCTCGGCGTGCTCTGGGCGCTGCCCTTCAAGTTCATCTTCAAGGGCGTGGGCCAGGCCGACCCCGATGCCGACACCTGACCCGACCCACCCCTTCTTCTCTTTGAAAATATGTCGGGGGTCCGGGGGTGGAACCCCCGGTTCCCGGCCCACCATCCCGCGCTCCGCACGATGCGACACACCGAAACCGACACGCTGATCCTCGGCGCGGGCGCCGCCGGCATGATGTGCGCCGCCCGCTGCACGGGCCGCGTCATGGTGATCGACCACGCCGCGAAACCGGGGGAGAAGATCCGCATCTCCGGCGGCGGGCGCTGCAATTTCACCAATCTCGGCGTCGAACCCGCACGCTTCGTCAGCCACAACCCGCATTTCGCCAAGTCCGCGCTCGCCCGCTACACGCAATGGGACTTCATCGACCTCGTGGACCGGCACGGCATCGCGTGGCACGAAAAGACGCTGGGGCAGCTATTCTGTGACGGCAAGTCGACGCAGGTAGTCGACATGCTGCGCGCCGAGATGGCCCATGCCGACCTGCGGCTCGACACCAGCCTCACCTCCCTAGCCCACAACGGCGCGCAGTTCGAAGCGAGGCTCGCGCGTAACGGGCGCGACGAGCGGGTCACCGCCCGCGCCGTCGTTCTGGCCACGGGCGGCAAGTCGATCCCCAAGATGGGCGCGACGGGGCTGGCTTATGACCTCGCAAGGCAATTCGGGCTGCGGGTCACCGACACGCGGCCCGCGCTTGTCCCCCTCACCTTCGACGGCCAGCCCTTCGCGGGGCTGTCGGGCGTCGCCACGCCGGTCACGGCCAGCGCCGGGGGCGCGGCCTTTGACGAGGCGATGCTCTTCACCCATCGCGGCCTCTCCGGCCCCGCGATCCTGCAGGTCTCGACCTATTGGCGGGAAGGCGACGGGGTGCGGATCGACCTCGACCCGGCGGGCAGGCTTGCGCCCGCGCTGCGCGCACAACGGGCCGAGGCGGGGCGCGTGCAGCTCTCCTCGGTGCTCGCCCGCCACCTGCCGCAGCGGCTGGTGCAGCATCTTGCCGCCGATCTGGGGCTCGACCGCCGAGTGGCCGATTGCAGCGACACCGCCATCGACGAGGTCGAACGCGCGCTGCGCGGCTGGACGCTCTCCCCCACCGGATCGGAAGGCTACCGCACGGCGGAGGTCACGCTCGGCGGCATCGACACCGACGATCTGTCGTCGAAGACGATGGAGGCGAAAACCGTCCCCGGCCTTTACGCCATCGGCGAGGCGGTGGACGTGACCGGCTGGCTGGGCGGCTACAATTTCCAGTGGGCGTGGTCGTCGGCGGTGGCCGCGGCGGAGGCGATCACAGCCGCGCGGTGACCTCGGCCACGAAATCGTCGCCGCGCAATTCGAAATTGTCGTACTGGTCGAAACTGGCCGCGGCGGGTGCCAGAAGCACCGTGTCGCCCGGTTCGGCCTCCTGCATGGCGGCCTCCACCGCGGCGGCCATGGTGGTGCAGACCTGCGCCTCCACCCCTCCAAGGCCCAGCGCGAACTGCGCCGCCTCGCGCCCGATGACATAGGCCTTGCGCACGTTGCCCGTCTCTGCCGCCAGCGCGTCGAGCCCGCCTTCCTTCTGCAGCCCGCCACAGATCCAGCGGATGCGCTCGTAGGCGCGCAGCGCCATCACCGCGCTGTCCACGTTCGTGGCCTTGCTGTCGTTGACAAAGGCGATCCCGTCCGCCTCGGCGATCAGTTGCGACCGGTGCGGCAGGCCGGGGAAGGTTTTCAGCGCGGCCTCGATCTGGCGCGGCGCAAGGCCCAGCGCGCGCGCGGCGGCATAGGCCGCGCAGGCGTTCTGGTGATTGTGCGCCCCCGGCAGGCCCTTGATCCCGCGCAGGTCGATCGACGCCACCTGCCGCCCCTTGCGCGTCTCCGCCAGAAACCCCTTGCGGGCGAAGACCGACCACCCCGGACCCGTCAGCTTGGTCCCCGAAGAGACGCGGATCACCCGGTCATCCGCCGCGCCCTCGGCCATCTGCGCGGCGAGGTAACGCCCTTCGACCTCGTCCACGCCGATCACGGCGCGGTCCGGTCCGCCCTCGGCGAACAGCCGGCGCTTGGCGGCGAAATAGCCGCCGAAGCCTGCATGCCGGTCAAGGTGGTCGGGCGAGAGGTTGGTGAACACCGCCACGTCCGGCGTCAGGCTGCGCGCGAGGTCGGTCTGGTAGGACGACAGTTCCAGCACCACCACCTCGCCGTCGATGGCGGGGTCGAGGTCCAGCACCCCGCGCCCGATATTGCCTGCAAGCTGCGCCGGGCGCCCCGCGTCGACAAGGACGTGGTGGATCAGGGCCGAGGTCGTCGATTTGCCGTTCGACCCGGTTACCGCGATGACCTTGGGCGATGTGTCGAACTTTTCCCATGCGCGGGTGGCGTAGGAGCGGAAGAACAGGCCGATATCGTTGTCGACGGGGATGCCCGCCTCATAGGCCCGCGCGATCACCGGGTTCGGCGCGGGGTAGAGATGCGGGATGCCGGGCGAGGTGATCAGCGCGGCGATCCCGTCGAAAGCGCCCTGTTTCATAAGGTCGCGCACCTCGAACCCTTCGGTTTCGGCGGTGTCACGCGCGGCGGGGTTGTCATCCCAGCAGAGAACCGTCGCACCGCCTTCGCGCAGCGCGCGGGCCGCGGTCAGGCCCGAACGGCCAAGCCCGAGGACGGCGATGGTTTCGCCCGAAACACCTGTGACCGGGATCATCCGCCCCTCCGCCGTGAATGGTCACGCTTGGGTAAGGGATTGTCGCCTGCCGGTCCAGAGGCCGCGGGCCCCGGCCCGGTTCAGCCGGTCTTTTCGTTTCCGGTGCAGGTATCCTCGGGATAGGCGCCCAGCGACGCGGCCATGGCCCGCGCTTCGGTCGACATGGCGGCCACGCACTGCGCCGGTGCCACCAGTTTCCAGCCCGCCCCGGCGCTGACCCCGCAGGTGGGATCGCCCACGAAACAGTCGGGCAAGGGCCGTTCGACTTCGAAGGCCGAGGCACCGGCAGCGTAGCAAAAGGTCAGCAGGATGGTAGCGAAGCGTATCATGCGGTCAGGGATACCTATCCTTTTGTATAAAATCACCGCCGAACTTAACGAATGCTTAACGACGAACGCCCGGCGCGGAGGCCGGGCGTTGCAAACGGGTGTGCGGATTTCAGGGTTTCGGCAGGCGCGTCAGCGGACCTTCAGCGTCGCCAGTCCGATCATCGCGAGGATCAGCGAGATGATCCAGAACCGGATCACGATCTGCGGCTCCGCCCAGCCCTTCTTCTCGTAATGATGGTGAATCGGGGCCATCAGGAACACGCGTTTTCCGGTGCGCTTGAAGTAGAGGACCTGGATGATGACCGACAGCGCCTCGACCACGAAGATGCCGCCGACGATGGCCAGCACGATCTCGTGCTTGGTGGCCACGGCAATCGCGCCCAGCGCGCCGCCCAGCGCCAGCGACCCGGTATCGCCCATGAACACGGCCGCCGGTGGCGCGTTGTACCACAGAAAGCCCAGCCCCCCGCCGATCAGCCCGGCGGCGAAGATCAGGATCTCTCCGGTTCCGGGCACGTAATGCACGTCGAGATACTCGGTAAAGTCGACACGCCCCACGGCATAGGCAATGATCCCCAGCGTCGCCGACGCGATCATCACCGGCATGATCGCCAGCCCGTCAAGCCCGTCGGTGAGGTTCACCGCGTTGGCCGAACCCACGATCACGATCATCGCGAAAGGTATGAAAAACAGGTAGCCGAGGTTGATCAGCACGTCCTTGAAGACCGGCAGCGCCAGCTGGTTCTGCAGCGGTTCGGGATGGAAATACACGGCCCAGAACGCGGCGATCGCGGCGATCACGAAGCCCAGCAGCAGGCGGACCTTGCCCGGCACGCCGGCGGTGTTCTGCTTGGACACCTTGGCATAATCGTCGGCGAACCCGATCGCCCCGAAGGACAGGGTGACGAACAGGATCATCCAGATATAGGGATTGTCGAGCCGCGCCCAGAGCAGCGTCGAGGTGAGAAGCGCGGTCAGGATCAGGAGGCCCCCCATGGTGGGCGTGCCCGCCTTGACGAAATGGCCTTCGGGGCCGTCGTCGCGGATCGGCTGGCCCTTGCCCTGCCGCTTGCGCAGCACGTTGATCAGCGGCCGTCCGAAGACGAAACCAAAGATCAACGCGGTAAAGAACGCCCCGCCCGCCCGGAAGGTGATGTAGCGGAAGAGGTTGAAAAAGCCGCCGTCGTCCGAAAGCAGGGTCAACCAGTAAAGCATGAACTATCCCTCGTCATCTGTCGCCACCGGATGGCTTATTTTGCGCAGGCCGTCCACCACCTGCGAAACCTTGCTGCCTAACGATCCTTTAACCAGCACCACGTCACCGGCATCGATCAGCGTGTGGGCCTTGGCGGCGAGGTCGGGCGCGGTTTCGGCCCACCGGCCCCGGACCGCCTCGGGCAGGGCATCGTAGAGCGCGCGCATGCGGGGTCCGACGCAATGCACCTGCGCGAGGCTTTCCATCGCCGGCAGGTCGGCCAGCCCGGCATGCATCGCCGCCTCGTCCGGGCCAAGTTCAAGCATGTCGCCAAGGATCGCGATCCGGCGCCCGCGCGCGACGCGCCCGATCCCGTCGCGGGGGCGGGTCACGGACAGCACTTCCAGCGCGGCGGCCATCGAGGTCGGGTTGGCGTTGTAGGCGTCGTCGATCAGTTCGAACCCGGTGGCTTCGTCGATCGGGTCGAGCAAGCGCCGCTCGCGCGTGCCGCGCCCTTCGGGCGGTGTCCAGCGGGCGATGTCCAGCGCCGCCAGCACCGGATCGGCGCCCAGCGCCTCGACCGCGGCCAGCACGCCCAGCGCGTTGATGGCGAAATGCTTGCCCGGTACCGACAGCTTGAACATGACCGGGCCATGCGGCGTCGTCGCCTCGACCACCGTAGCGCTGTCGGTGAGCGTGACCTTGCGCAGATGCCACGGGTTGTCGTCTTCGCTCCCGTACCAGAACCGCCGGATCTCCGGCGTGGTCAGGTCCAGCTCCTTATAGGCCTCTTCGGGCACGTCGGCGCACAGGACGCTGGCCTTGTCGTCGGCGGCGTCCTCGATCCCCTCGACGATCGAGGCCTTTTCGCGCGCGATCCCCACCAGCCCGTCATCGAAGGCTTCGAGATGCACGGGCGCGACATTGGTGACCATCGCGACATGCGGGCGCGCGAGGCGCGAAAGGGGCGCGATCTCTCCGGGATGGTTCATGCCGATCTCGATCACCGCGTAGTCGGTATCGGCGGGCATCCGCGCCAGCGTCAGCGGCACGCCCCAGTGGTTGTTGTAGGACTTGACCGAGGCATGGGTGCGCCCCTGCCGTTCCAGCACCGTGCGCAGCATTTCCTTGGTCGAGGTCTTGCCGACCGACCCGGTCACCGCCACGACCCGCGCGCCGGTCCGCGCACGGCCCGCGCGCCCGAGGTCTTCGAGCGCGGTCAGAACGTCTTCCACGATCAGAAGCGGGGCGTCCTCGGCCACGCCGTCCGGCACGCGCGACACCAGCGCGGCGGCGGCGCCCTTCTCCAGCGCCTGTGCCACGAATTCATGCCCGTCCCGCGCCGCCTGCAACGCGACGAACAGGTCACCCGGTTCCAGCGTGCGCGTGTCGATGGAGACGCCGGTGGCCGCCCAGTCCGTGGTGGCCCTGCCACCCGTCGCGGCGGCGGCGTCCTGGGCTGTCCAGAGTGTCATGCAAGCCTCCCGTCAAGCGCGGCCACGGCCACGCTGGCCTGTTCGGCATCGTCGAAGGGCAGCACCGCATCTCCCACGATCTGCCCGGTTTCGTGCCCCTTGCCCGCGATTAGCAGCGCATCGCCCGGCTGCAGCGCGTCCACGGCGCGCAGGATCGCCTCGGCCCGGTCGCCGACCTCCACGGCGTCGGGCGCGCCGTCCAGCACGGCGGCGCGGATCAGCGCGGGATCCTCGCTGCGCGGGTTGTCGTCGGTGACGAATACCACGTCCGCATTCTCTGCCGCGGCCTGCCCCATCAGGGGGCGCTTGCCGGCGTCCCGGTCCCCGCCCGCGCCCACCACCGCCACAAGCCGGCCCATCACGTGCGGGCGCAGCGCCTTCAGCGCGGTCGAGACCGCGTCGGGCGTGTGGGCGTAATCGACGAACACCGCCGCACCGTTCTCTCGGGTCGCGGCCAGTTGCATCCGGCCGCGCACGGTTTCAAGCTCGGGCAGCGCGCGCAGGACGTCCTCCATCGGGGCACCGCATGCATGCACGAGGCCCGCCGCGATCAGCACGTTTTCCGCCTGGAACCCGCCGATCAGCGACAGGCGCACCTGGTGCGGCGCGTCGTGCCACGCGATGCGGATGTCCTGCCCGGTGGCGTCGAACCGCTGGGCCGTCAGGCGCAGATGGGCGTCCGCCCCAGTGCCCACGCGCAGGATCGTCTGCCCGCGTCCTTCGGCCAGCGCCGCCATGTCTGGCCCGCGCAGATCGTCGATATTGATGACCGCCGTGCCCTCGGGCGACAGAACGCGAGTGAAAAGGCCTGCCTTGGCCTCGAAATAGGCATCGAAGGTTTCGTGGTAATCGAGGTGATCCTGCGTGAAATTGGTGAACCCTGCCGCCGTCAGGTGCACCCCGTCGAGCCTTTTCTGGTCAAGCCCGTGCGACGATGCCTCCATCGCGGCATGGGTGACGCCGTTCGCCGCCGCCTCGGCCAGCGCCCGGTGCAGCGTGATGGGTTCGGGCGTGGTGTGCGCCAGCGGCGCGGTCCACACGCCCTCGACCCCCGTGGTGCCGAGGTTCACGGCCTTCTCCCCCAGCGCGATCCAGATCTGGCGCACGAAGCTCGCCACGCTGGTCTTGCCGTTGGTGCCGGTGACCGCGACCATCACCGGCGGCTGCGCGCCGAACCACAGCGCCGCCGCGCCCGACAGGGCCTGCCGGGGATCGGCGGCGATGATCAGGGCCGGGTCATGTTCGGCGATCACGTCCGCCGCGATGCGCGCGCCGTCGGCATCGGTCAGGATCGCCGAGGCCTCCATCCGCAGGGCGTATTGAATGAACTCGGCCCCGTGGACGCGGCTGCCGGGAAGCGCGGCGAAGAGGTGGCCCGGCCTCACGGCGCGGCTGTCGACCGACAGGCCCGTGACCTCGACCTCGCGCCCGCCCTGAGCGTGCAGACCTAGGTCCGTCAACGTCCGTGAAGATGCCGCCATGGCGCGCCCTCGTACCGCTCGCGCGGGTTTGCCCCGCTGTTGGGCGAAAGATTAACGCAACATGCGGGCGGATACCATGGGGATTGCGGGCGCGGCCCGCGCGCCTCAGTTGCCGGTGAGCGTGATGCCGGGAAGCTGGCCGGGTGTCACGTCGGGCCGCAGGCCCAAGAGCGGCGCGATCCGCCCGATCATTTCCGCCGCGACCGGCACCGCCGTCCAGCCCGCCGTGCGGCGCGGTTTCTCGCCCGAGGTCTCGACCGGCTCGTCGAAGGTGACGACCAGCACGTAGGCCGGGTCATGCGCCGGGAAGATCGAGGCGAAGGTCGAAATCAGGCGGTCGGTATAATACCCGCCGCGCGGCTTGGGCTTGTCCGCCGATCCGGTCTTGCCGCCCACGTGATAGCCCGGCACCTCGCCGAAAGAGGCGGTGCCCTCGGTCACGACCTTGCGCAGCATGGCGCGCGCCTGTTCGGCGGCGGCGGGCGACATCACCCGCGGGCCAAGCACCGGTCCCGGCTGTTTCAGGATGGTCGGACGCACGGCATATCCGCCGTTCGCGATCGCGGCATAACCGGCCGCCAGATGCAGCGGAGATGACGACAGTCCGTGCCCGTAAGATATTGTCACCGTAGACAAATCTCCCCACCGTTTCGGCAGGAGTGGCTTGCCCGCGCGGGCCTCGAAAATTTCGAACGGGGTGGGATCGAAGAAGCCCAGCGCGTCAAGGAACGCCTTCTGCCGCTTGGCCCCGATCTGCAGCGCCAGCCGTCCGGTACCCCGGTTCGACGATTTCACAAGCACGTCCGACACGCTGATCGTGCCGTAATCCTTGTTCTTGAATTCCTTGATCGTGAAGCCGCCGATCTTGATCGGGGTCGAGGTGTTGATCGGGGTCGCCGCGTTCACCAGCCCGAGGTCTAGCGCCTGCGCGACCGTGAAGATCTTGAAGACCGAGCCAAGCTCGTACACGCCCTGCACCGCCCGGTTGAAGAGCGGGCTGTCATCCGGCGCGCCCTCGACCGGCGGGCGCGGGCGGTTGTTGGGATCGAAATCGGGCAGGCTGACGATCGAGATCACCTCGCCCGTGCGCACGTCCATCAGGACCGAGGAAGCGCCCTTGGCATTCAGGAGCTTCATCCCGCCCCACAGCACCTCTTCGGACGCCGCCTGCACCGTCAGGTCGAGCGAGACCTGAAGCGGGCGGCCCCCGTTCGCGGGATCACGCAGCGCCTCGTCGAACACCTTTTCGACGCCCGCGACGCCCAGCACCTCGGCGGCGTGCACGCCTTCCTTGCCGAACTGCGCACCGCCGAGAACATGCGCGGCCAGCGCGCCGTTGGGATACAGCCGCATCTCGCGCGGGCCGAACAACAGGCCCGGCTCACCCAAGTCGTGCACCGCCTGTTTCTGTTCCGGGCTCAGCTTCTTCTTGACCCAGACGAACTTGCGCTTGCCGAGGAAATCCTTCTCCAGCCGCTCGCGCTTGAGATCGGGGAAGATTTTCAGCAGGCCGTCGATCGCGGCGGGCGCGTCGATCATTTGTTGGGGATGGGCATAAAGCGAGAACGTGTCCATGTTCGTCGCCAGCATCCGCCCCTTGCGGTCGACGATGTCGGCACGCTGCGCGATGATCGAGGCCCCGGCGCCCTGCGCGCGCGGCTCGGACGGCTCCGACGCCGACAAGGCCCCCATCCGCGCACCGATGGCCATGAACCCCAGCAGGAACAGCCCGGCGAGTACAAGCAAACGTCCCTCGGCCCGGATGCGCGCGGCATCGCGCATCTGTTCGTGCCGGATGCGCACGTTCTCGCGTTCGATGGCGTCGGGGTTCTGGCCTTTCTGCCGCGCGTCAAGGATGCGGGCCAGCGGGCGAAGCGGCGTGCGGATCATGGCTGCGTCTCCGCGTTCTGCGACGAGATGTCGATGGGCGTGGTGATCTCGATCAAGGGCTCGACCGGGTAGGTCACCTGGTCAATGCGCCCGAACTGGTCAGCCCTGAGCGGCGCGAGGCCCAGGCGTTCGTAATTGATCTCGGCCAGGTCACGCAGGCGTTCGGGCCGGTTGAGATAGGCCCATTCCGCGCGCAACACCTTCAGCCGGGCGCGGGCGATGCCGATATCCCGTTGCAACGTCTCGGTTTTCGACAGCGCCTCTTGCGTGGCGTAATTCTCGCGGTAGGCCCAGAAGGCCAGCGCGATCACCGCGCAGGATGTCAGGATATAAAGGAAAGACCGCATCAGCGCCGCCCTTTCACACTTGGTACACCAATCGTTTTCGCGTCGATCTCGCCCGCCGGCGCGTCGGTCCGGCGCGCCACGCGCAACAGCGCCGACCGCGCGCGGGGATTTTCGGCCAGTTCCGCCTCGTCCGGCTGGATCGCCTTGCGGCTGACAAGCGTGAAGGCGGGATCCGCGCGGGAGGTTTCGGGCGCGAAGCGGTTGGCGTTGCCGGTTGCGCCCGCACGCGATTGCAGGAAGCGTTTGACCATCCGGTCCTCGACCGAGTGGAAGGTCACGACCGCCAGCGCGCCGCCGGGCTTCAAGGCGCGTTCCGCCGCCATAAGTCCTTGATAAAGTTCGTCATATTCGGCGTTCACCGCGATGCGCAGCGCCTGGAAACTGCGGGTCGCGGGGTGGGACTGGCCGGGTTTGGCGCGGGGCAACTGGCCCTCGATCACCTCGGCCAGCGCCAAAGTCGTGTCGAGTGGCCAGGCGGCCTTGATCGCGCGGGCGATCCGGCGGGAGGCGCGTTCTTCCCCGTAGACATAAAGAATGTCGGCCAGTTCGGCCTCGGTCGCGTCGGCGATGATGTCCGCCGCCGTCGGCCCCGATTGCGACATGCGCATGTCGAGCGGCCCGTCCTTCTGGAACGAAAAGCCGCGTTCGGCCCGGTCAAGCTGCATCGACGACACGCCAAGATCCAGCACGACACCGTCCACGTCCGACACATGCGCGTCGAGGTTGGAAAAGACGTCCTCGACCATGGTGATCCGGTCATCGGCCCAGGGCGCGGCCAGTTCAAAGGCCAGCGGGTCGCGGTCAATGGCGGTGACGTGGGTTGCGCCCGCTTCAAGCAACGCGCGGGTATAGCCGCCCGCGCCGAAGGTGCCGTCGACCCAATGGCCCGTAACCGGGGAGACCGCCGCGATCAGCGGGCGGATCAGGACGGGGATGTGCGGAACGGGGGTGGGACGTACCGCCATCATCGGTCACCCGCCTGCCTTGTCCAGGAATTCCAGCGGATCGAAGTCGTCCGGCAATTCGTCGAGGTAATCCTCGGTCGCCGCAAGTTCCTCGGCCTCGTAGGTTTCGGGCTTCCAGATCTGGAACGTGTCGCCCGCGGCGATGAAGAACGCCTCGCCTTCCAGCCCGATCTTCTGGCGCAGCTTGGCCGGCAGGACCAGCCGCCCGGTTTCGTCCACGTTGGTGGGAAAGGATTGCCCGTGGAACAGGCGTTGCAGCACCTTGCGCTCTTTCGAGCCGCGCGGCATCGCCGCGATCTTGGCGTCGACCTCCTCGATCGCCTCGATCGTGTAGCAATCAAGGTGTTTCTTGCGGTGATCGCCGTAGACAATGACCAGTTCGGGGTTGTCGCCGTCACGCCAGTTGGGGTCGGAAGCTTCGAGCACACGGCGATAGGTGGCGGGAATCGAGACCCGTCCCTTCGTGTCCACCTTGTGGTGGCTCTCGCCGCGGAACACCTTTCGTGCCACGCTCGTCCTTCTCTCCCCCCCGTTGTTGACTTTGCGGGTCCCGGAATGGGAAACGGCGAGTAGAGCTGCTGCCACTGCCCTACTCGCCGCCCTCGTCCCGTCTCCGGGAGTGTCCAGCTGCGCGCGCCACCTGGGGGGATGTCTGCTCGCCCGCGCGCCGGATCCTTGGTGTGATGAAAGCGGGTGCCTGTATGAAACCTGCTTTTTTTGTTTTTGTTTTGGTGTGGGTCTGGGGTCTTGGTCGCCCCGTCCCGCGTTCATCACGGTCATAGGGATGACATGGGAGATTATGGGAAGCAATGGAAAGTAGCCCTCCGATGGTGACCTTCTTGTAGGCCATGTCCCGTGATCGAGGTTCAAAACTGGAAACAAACTGATTCAAAATCGGATCATATGGTCCTTTTTGGCGCCATGACATCAATATGTAGTGCCATCGCAACACCCAAAGACTTGTCCCATGAATTCCCAGAAATTTCGGAAATCTGGCGATTTTGGTGCATTTCAACAACACTCAAGCTCAAACTTTTCCAAAAATTTCGCAGAAACACGCGGAAGACACGGGCCGTCCCATCCCCGTCCCACGTTTTCCCATGGCACCGATCGGGATCGGGACTGATGCCGCGACCCGTCCTGCACCCGCCTGCCCCCGCGGCACTCGTCAGGATCGCTGCCCAAATCCCCGGCAACGCCGCATCCGAGGCGGCGATTTTCGACATGTGACCCGAGGTCGGGTCCGGAAAGGCTTTGAAGACAGGTCAGAATCGCTTATGCATTTGCTGCATAGCAGCATTGCCAAGCTGTGTGTTGTGCAGGTGCAGAATCCGACTAGCTATGGGTTCGAACCGCAAGAAAAGACGCATACGAGGCAATGTAATGGCTTACGTGACGACGAACTTCCCCACGGCCCATGTTGCCGGTGAAAGCCGGATCGCAGGCATGGTTGCAGACATCCGTGACGCATGGACGCGCCGCCGGGTGTACCGCAAGACGCTGAATGAACTGCAGGCCCTGTCGGCCCGCGAACTGAACGACCTGGGCCTCAACCGGTCCATGCTGCACCAGGTGGCTTACGAGGCCGCCTACGGTAAGGCGAAATAACGACAACACGGTTCAGGTGCTCCTCTCCTCCTCCCTGGAGTGCCTGTAATCTGCGGCGGCATCGACCTCCTCCCTGATGTCGCCGCTCTTTTCTTCGGGTCCTTCGTGGCCCAACCCGGATCGGCCCGCTCCTCTCCTCCTCCCTGGAGCGTGCCGGTACCTCCCGATGCCTTCCTCCCATTCGGCATCGGGACAGACAGAGCGGCGGCGTCCACCTCCTCCCGGACGTCGCCGTTTTTGTTTTCAGGATACCGGTGAACCAGACAGGTGACGTGACGGCGCCCTGCGCGTTAGCCGTCCCAGCCGCGGCCGCACGGCGACGGGCCATGGTCCCGCAGATGGGCCAGCCGGTCGAAAGCGTCGGCGAAGGTGGGCCGGTGATCGGCGCGCACGTCCCAGATGACCAGCTGCGGGCCCTCCACCACGTCGAACCATTCGCGCGCCCGCGCGAGGAAGGCGCCATGCGCGCCGGAAAAGGTGTAGGATCTGAGCGTCTCCAGATCGGTCCAGACCGACACCGTCGCCGAGATCTGCGGATCGTGGCCAAGGGCGGCAAGCTGGCGGGCGGCGTCCTCGTCGGGGACGCGCCAGATGAAACCGGGATGCTGTTCGGCGGCGCGATAGACGGCGTCGAGCGAGGACGCGAGTTCGGACATGTCGGGATGCGTCAGGGGATGGGTCATCCGACCCCAGTTCATCTGAGCAATGGCCATGGTGCACCCGCTTTTGCGCAGGGTAACGGCACGATGCGCGCCCGGTCAACGCGCGGGACCCATGCGCGTGCTCAGGCTGGATCGGCGCGCCCACCCCGCCCTAAGGCAGGACGCGCGCGCCTTTCTTATTAAGGCCGGTGGTCAGGCCGCGATCTGCTTGGCCTTTTCCACCAGCACCTCGGCCTGCCGGATCGAGGCGTAGTCGATCAGGCGCCCGTCCAGCGACACTGCACCCTTGCCCGCTGCCTCGGCCTCGGCCATGGCGGCGAGGATGCGGTTGGCTTTCTCGATCTCGGCCTCCGACGGGCTCATCACCTCGTTGGCCAGCGCGATCTGGCTGGGATGGATCGCCCACTTGCCTTCGCAGCCCAGAACGGCGGCGCGGTAGGCGGCGGCCTTGTAGCCGTCGGGATCGCTGAAATCGCCGAACGGGCCGTCGATGGGGCGCAACCCGTTGGCGCGCGCGGCGACCACCATGTTGGCGATGGCCGAATGCCACATGTCGCCCCAATGCACCTGCCGCGACCCGTCACCCGCCGGGTCGGTGAGGACCGAGTAATGCTCGTTCACGCCGCCGATCACGGTGGTCCGCGCCCGCATCGACGCGGCGTAATCGGCCACCCCGAAATGCAGGCTTTCGTTGCGCTTCGATGCACCGGCGATTTCGTTGACGTTCTGCATGCCGAGGGCCGTCTCGACGATATGTTCGAACCCGACCCGCTTGGTCAGGCCCACGGCGTCCTCTACCTGCGTCGCCAGCATGTCGACGGCATAGACGTCGGCGGCGGTCCCGACCTTGGGAATCATGATGAGGTCCAGCCGCTCGCCTGCCTGTTCAAGGATATCGACCACGTCGCGATACATGTAATGCGTGTCGAGTCCGTTGATTCGGATCGACATCGTCTTGGTGTTCCAATCGACCGTGTTCAGCGCCTTGATGATGTTCTTGCGGGCCTGTTCCTTCTCGTCCGGGGCGACCGCGTCCTCGAGGTCGAGGAAGATAACATCGACGTCGGATTGCGCCGCCTTTTCAAACATTTGCGGCTGAGAGCCCGGAACGGCCAGCTCGCTGCGGTTCAGACGGCCCGGAGCCTGTTCGATGGGGTGAAAACTCATGTGCGCCACTCCTGCTGTTCGGCGGGTTCAAGATGGCGGCCAGACAGATGGGGCAAATCGCCACCTGTCAAGAAATTTTATTGCGTACAATTGCACACAGAAGAAAGATGATTACGTGTCACCACCCGGCATCCGGGACGAGTAGTAGAAAGCGATGGCCTGCGTGCGGTTCTTCACGCTCAGCTTGTCGTAAAGGTTCGACAGGTGAAACTTGACCGTGTTGGTCGAGATGCCCAGCTCGGCCGACAATTCGCGGTTGGTCAGCCCTTTCGACAGCGCCTCGAGCATCACGCGTTCCTTGCGGCTGAGCGTCTGCATCGGGTCGGTCTGCAGGTCGCGCACGTCGATGAAGGGGAACACCATCTTGCCGGCGGCGACCTCGGCGCAGGTGGTCAGCAGGCCCTCCACCTCGCCCGACCGGGCGGCGAACCCCGCCGCCCCGGCGGTCATGGCCAGCCGAGGCAGGTCGCGCGCATCCTCGCCGTAAACCACCAGCTTGGGCGCCTGTTCCTGGTCGCGCAGCACCTCGATCAGTTTCGCGCCGCCCAGCGCCGGCAGGTTCCAGTCGATCACCCCAACCGTCACCGGCACCCGCATCACCATGCCCAGGAACCCCTCGGCCGTGGCCGATGTCGCCACGAGCGAGAATCGCGGATCGCGTTCGAAAATCTCGGACATTGCCGACAAAACCAGCGGGTTGCCATCCGCCAGCATCACGTCGATCCGTTCGTCGATATCGTTAACCATCTGAAAACAGGCCCTGAATCACAAAAAACTACCCATTTGGGTCGTATCGATACGGTATACAACCGGATACTTACCAATATGGATGGGAAATTTCCCATCCCTTTAGATACCCAAAAGCAGGAGTAACGGAGGTTGTGCGGTTCGGCAAGCTGCGATCATTTCGACGCAACCAGTTAAACACAGGGTGTAGCACATGACCGTCCACGTATTCCCGCAGCTTGAAATCCCCCACACGCTGGCCGCCGGCCCCGGCCCCGGCAACACCGACGAACGCGTGTTGCAGCGGTTTGCCTCGGCGGGCGTGGCCGATCACATGACCCCCGACGTTCTGCGCGGCATGGTCGAATGCAAGCACATGCTGCGCGAGGTCTGGGGCACCGACAACGTGCACACCTTCGGCGCGGCGGGCACCGGCTGGACCGCGCTCGACATGATGTTCGCGGCGGTGCGGCCCGGTGACAAGGTCGTGGCCTTCACCAACGGCACCTTCTCGGGCATCGACGCGCTGACGCTGCGCATCAAGGCAGCCACCACCGAAGAGCTTGCCGCCAACTCGCTCGACCCGCAGGCGGCCAGCGTCACGGTGATCGAGGTGCCGCACGGCCAGTCGGTCACCGCCGACGTGATCGAGGCGGCCTTGTCCGAACACAAACCCAAATGGGCGTTCATGGCGCATTGGGAAACCGGATCGGGCCGGATCAACGACGTGCAGGCCTTTTCGGATGCGTGCGAGGCCCACGGGGCCATGGGACTGGTCGACGCGGTCTCCTCCCTCGGCGTCGGCGACTTCCGGATCGACGATTTTCCGGGCGTCGTGGGCTGGGCCTCGTGCCCGCAGAAAGGCATCTGCTGCCTGCCCCTCACCTACGCCCCCGTCAGCTTCACCGACCGCTTCATCGACAGCCTGAAGGCGACCGGCGCGTCGACCTACGGCAACCACCCGATCTTCGAAGCCCGCCACTGGGGCATCGTCGACGGCAAGGATGTCGAGAAGGGCACCTATCACCGCACCCATTCGGGCTATGCCGTCGCCGCCTTCCACGAGGCGCTGCGCCTGACGCTGGAACAATCCGTCGCCAGCCGCGCCGCCGACTACACCCGGCACGAAGCGGTCCTGCGCGAGGCGGTCGAGGCGATGGGATGCGAGGTCACCTCGAACATGACGTCGCTGGTAGTCCTGAACCTGCCGCCGTCGCTGGCGGGCCGCGAGATGGAACTGGTGCAGCATTGCCGCGCGCAGAATTTCGGCATCTGGCCGACGCTGTCGGCGCCCGTGCAGGTGCGCATCGGCATCCTCAACCAGTTGAACCGATCCGCCATCGAAGAGATCGTGCGCCGCTTTGCGCAGGCGATCCGCGACCTTGGCGGCGAGGTGAACAACGAAGACGTCGACGCGGTCCTGCACCGTCACTACGGCGTCGCGATCGCCGCGGAATAGGAGGATCATCCCATGGACATTCACGAATATCAGGCCAAGGAGATCCTGTCCGGTTTCGGGGTCGAGGTGCCGCCCGGCGCGCTCGCCTACAGCCCGGAACAGGCCGCCTACCGCGCCCGCGAGATCGGCGGCGACCGCTGGATCGTCAAGGCACAGGTCCATGCCGGCGGACGCGGCAAGGCCGGTGGCGTCAAGATGTGCGAGGACGACCACGCCATCCAGAAAGCCTGCGAGGACATGTTCGGCCAGAAGCTGGTGACCCACCAGACCGGCCCCGAAGGCAAGGGCATCTACCGCGTCTATGTCGAGGGTGCCGTGCCGATCGAGCACGAGTTCTACCTCGGCTTCGTCATGGACCGCTCGTCACAGCGCGTCATGATCGTCGCAAGTGCCGAAGGCGGCATGGAGATCGAGGAGATCAGCGCCGAGAAACCCGACAGCATCGTGCGGTCCACGGTGGAACCCGCAGTCGGCCTGCAGGAATTCCAGGCGCGCGAGATCGCCTTTGCCCTCGGGGTCGAGGCGGGGCTTGTCAGCCAGATGGTGCGCACGCTCATGGGCTGCTACCGCGCCTTTTCCGAGCTGGACGCGACGATGGTCGAAATCAACCCGCTGGTGGTGACGGGCGACGACCGGATCATCGCGCTCGACGCCAAGATGACGTTCGACGACAACGCGCTCTTCCGTCACCCGCAGGTGGCCGAATTGCGCGACAAGAGCCAGGAAGACCCGCGCGAAAGCCGCGCCGCCGACCGGGGGCTCAGCTATGTCGGGCTCGACGGCAATATCGGCTGCATCGTGAACGGCGCGGGCCTTGCCATGGCGACGATGGACACGATCATGCTGGCAGGCGGCCAGCCTGCCAACTTCCTCGACATAGGCGGCGGGGCCACGCCCGAACGCGTCGCCAAGGCGTTCCGCCTCGTGATGTCGGACAAGAACGTGCAGGCGGTGCTGGTCAACATCTTCGCCGGGATCAACCGCTGCGACTGGGTCGCCGAGGGCGTCGTGCAGGCGCTGAAGGAGGTGCAGGTCGACGTGCCCGTCATCGTGCGCCTCGCCGGGACCAACGTGGAGGAAGGGCAGAAGATCCTCGCCAAGTCGGGCCTGCCGATCATCCGCGCCAACACCCTGATGGAGGCCGCCGAACGTGCCGTGGGCGCGTGGAGGAACGACCTCTCTCAAGCAACCAGAATGAGGGCCGTGACATGAGCATCCTTCTCGACCGCGACACCAAGGTGATCGTGCAGGGCATCACCGGGCGCATGGCCCGGTTCCACACCAAGGACATGCTGGAATACGGCACCAATGTCGTCGGCGGCGTCGTGCCCGGCAAGGGCGGCGAGACGGTCGAGGGCGTGCCCGTCTTCGACACCGTCAAGGACGCCGTGGAAAAGACCGGGGCCGAGGCGAGCCTCGTCTTCGTCCCGCCCCCCTTCGCGGCGGATTCGATCATGGAGGCCGCGGATGGCGGCATCCGGTACTGCGTCTGCATCACCGACGGTATTCCCGCGGGCGACATGATCCGGGTCAAGCGGTACATGATGCGCTATCCCAAGGAGCGCCGCATGGTCCTGACCGGTCCCAACTGCGCCGGCACGATCTCTCCGGGCAAGGCGCTGCTGGGCATCATGCCGGGCCATATTTATTTGCCGGGCAATGTCGGCATCATCGGCCGGTCAGGGACGCTGGGGTACGAGGCCGCGGCGCAGCTGAAAGAGTTGGGGCTTGGCGTGTCGACCTCGGTCGGCATCGGCGGCGACCCGATCAACGGCTCGTCCTTCCGCGATATACTCGAACGGTTCGAGAATGACGACGACACCGCTGTCATCTGCATGATCGGCGAGATCGGCGGCCCGCAGGAGGCCGAGGCCGCGGATTACATCCGCGACCACGTGACCAAGCCCGTCGTGGCCTATGTCGCGGGTCTGACCGCACCCAAGGGCCGCACCATGGGCCATGCCGGTGCCATCATCTCGGCCTTCGGCGAAAGCGCCAGCGAGAAGGTCGAAATCCTGTCCAATGTCGGCGTGACCGTCGCCGAGAACCCCGCCGTGATCGGTGAAACCGTCGCGCGCGTCATGGGAAAGGCTGCCTGATATGGTGAAACCCTCCGTTCTTGTTACCCGCCGCTGGCCCGCCGCCGTCGAGGCGCAACTGGCCGAATCCTACAACGCCACCTTCAACACCTCGGACATCCCGCTGGCGGGACCCGAGATGCGGGACGCGATGACACGCTTCGACGCGGTCCTGCCGACGGTGACCGACAAGCTCGGCTCGGACGTGTTCGAGGTCGCCAAGCCGCAGGCGAAGATCATCGGCAATTACGGCGTCGGCTACAGCCATATCTGCGAATCCTCGGCCCGCGATCTTGGCCTGACCGTGACCAACACGCCGGACGTGCTGTCGGAATGTACCGCCGACATCGCCATGACGCTGATGCTGATGGTCGCGCGCCGCGCGGGCGAAGGCGAACGCGAGGTCCGCGAAGGCCGCTGGACCGGCTGGCGTCCCACCCACCTTGTCGGCACCAAGGTCAGTGGCAAGACGCTGGGCATCATCGGGTTCGGGCGGATCGGGCAGGAAATGGCCCGCCGCGCGCATCACGGCTTCGGCATGAAGATCGTCGTGCAGAACCGCTCGAAAGTCGCGCCAGAGATCCTTGCGCAATACGGTGCCGTTCAGGTCGACACGGTCGAGGAACTCTTGCCGCAGGCCGATTTCGTGTCGCTGCATTGCCCCGGTGGTGCCGCGAACCGGCACCTGATCAACGCCGCCCGGCTGGACCTGATGAAACCGGGCGCTTTCCTCGTCAACACTGCCCGTGGCGAGGTGATCGACGAATGGGCGCTGGCCCAGGCGCTGATGTTCGACACGATCGGTGGTGCGGCACTTGACGTGTTCGACGGCGAGCCGCGGATCGCGCCGGACCTGATGCAATGCGACAACCTCGTGATGCTGCCCCATCTCGGCAGCGCCACGCGCGAGGCGCGCGAGGCGATGGGGTTCCGGGTGCTCGATAACCTCGCCGATTTCTTCTCTGGCCGCGATCCGCGCGACCGGGTGATCTGATGCGCGCCGCCCTGCCCGAGCCCGCCGGACCCGAGGCGGGCGGCGACACCTATGCCGACGATCTGCGCGCGACCCTCGCCACGCTGTGGCGGGGGGTGCTGGCGCGCCGCGCCCCGCAGGTGGCGGACTGGTTCGACGCGGGCACCGGCGCCGCCGTGCCGGTTGGCGACGGGGCGATACCATATCTGCAGGCGATGACGATCTGGTTCCAGTTGCAGCGGATCGCGGACGAAAACATCGCAATCCGCGACCGCAGGCAGGCCGAAGGGCGCACCGGCGCGGCCACCGTTCCCGGCAGCTTCGCGCAGGCCTTTGCCCTCACCAACCCCGATGCCGCGACCTTCGCCGCGCTGGCGCGGGACCTGTCCATCGGTCCCACGATCACCGCGCACCCGACCGAGGCCAAGCGCGTCACCGTGCTGGAAATCCACCGCCGCATCTACCGCGACCTGACCAAGCTGGAAACGCAGCGCTGGACGCGGCGCGAACGCGACACGATCCTTGCCGACATCGAAGGCGAAATCGACCTGTTGTGGCTGACCGGCGAGTTACGCCTCGAACGCCCCACCCTCACCGACGAGATCGATTGGGGGCTGCAATTCTTCCGCGACAGCATCTTCGATGCGGTGCCGCAGGTGTTCGACGCCTTCGAACGCGCGGTCGAGGGGCATTTCGGCACCGGTCCCGACGCCCGCCCCTGCCTGCGCTTTCACAGCTGGATCGGCGGCGACCGCGACGGCAACCCCAACGTCACCGCCGACATGACCGAACTGGCCCTGCGCCGTGGCCGCGCGGCCATCGTTGAGCGCTACCGCGACATGCTGACCAATGCCGCCGCCCGGCTGAGCCTCAGCGATCACGTTGCCGAATTGCCCGATGCGCACCGCGCCGCGCTGCACCGCATTGTCGAGGCCGGACCCCGGTTCGACCGCAACGGCAACGAGCTGTTCCGCCGCGCCCTTTCGGCGATGGAATTGCGCCTGCGCGAAGATGCCTATGCGCATGTCGGCCAGTTCATCGCCGATCTAGATACCGTCGATGCCGCCCTGTGCGCGATGGATGCCGAACCGCTCGCGCGCCGCTACGTGCGGCGTATCCGGTGGCAGGCCTCGGTCTTCGGCTTCCGCACCGTGACGCTGGACATCCGCCAGAACTCGTCCGTCATCAACGCCGCGCTGGCCGATATCTGGCAGAATGCGCCGGACTGCCAGAGCACGGAATGGTCAAGCCGCCTGCGCACCGAACTGGCCAGCCGCACGCTGCCCGCGCCGGATACCGCGCGGCTCGAGCCCATGACGGTGGAGACGCTGAACCTCCTGCGGCTGGTCCATGCCGCGCATACCGGCCCCGACCCCGACGCCATCGGCCCCTTCATCCTGTCCATGACCCGGTCGACCGACGACCTGCTCGCCGTCTACCTCTTGGCGCGTTACGCGGGCTTCGGGGCCGAGACACTCGATATCTCGGTCGTGCCGCTGTTCGAGACCATCGACGATTTGCGCAACGCGCCCGCGATCCTCGACGCGCTGCTGGGCGTGCCGCTGGCGCGGCGCAGCCTGACCCGGCGCGGCAAGTCGATCGAGATCATGCTGGGCTATTCCGACAGCAACAAGGATGGCGGCTACCTGACCTCGACATGGGAGCTGGACCGCGCCCAGCGCCGGATCGCGCGCACGCTTGCCGGGCACGGCCTGACGCCGCGCTTCTTCCATGGCCGTGGCGGATCGGTCAGCCGGGGCGGCGCGCCCACCGGCCGCGCCATCACGGCCCAGCCCGCGGGCACGGTCCACGGGCGGTTGCGGCTGACCGAACAGGGTGAGGTCGTGTCCCACAAATACGCCAACCGCGGCACCGCGGCGGCGCATCTGGAACTGCTGGCGGCCAGCGTGTTCGAGCATTCCGCCCGCCCGGCGGAACCGGCGGCACGGCCCGAATTCGAAGACGCCTTCGACGCCCTGTCGGGCCTGTCGCAGACCGCCTATGTCAGCCTCCTGAACGCGCCCGGTTTCGTCCGCTACTTTCAAGAGGCCAGCCCGGTCGACGAACTGGCGCAACTGCGGATGGGATCGCGCCCCGCGCGGCGGTTCGGGGCGGCCACGCTGGCCGATCTGCGCGCGATCCCGTGGGTGTTTGCGTGGTCGCAGAACCGCCACATCATCACCGGCTGGTACGGGTTCGGCACCGCCATCGAAAGTTTCCGGCGCTTCCGCAAGGACCGCGGCGACCGCGTGCTGGCCGACATGTTCGCCAACCACCCGCTCTTCGCGCTTGTCGTCGCCGAGGTCGAGAAGTCGCTCTACCAGGCCGACCTCGCCATCGCCGAACGCTATGCCGGGCTGGTCACCGATGACGAGGTTCGCACCGCCGTGTTCGGCGCGATCTCGGATGAATACGCGCGGGCCTGCCGGGGCGTGCGGTTCCTGACGGGCGACACCGCCCTGTGCGCGCGCTTCCCGCATTTCCGCGCAAGTTTCGACCGCAACAGGGCGAACATGGAGCGTATCCACGCGCTTCAGGTCGACCTGCTGCACCAGAGCCGCGCGACGACAGGCGCAAGCCGCGCCAACGTTCCGCTGCTGCAATCCATGAACTCGATCTCGGCCGCCCTTGGCTGGACCGGCTGACCGTTACCGGAGGACCCCGATGAATATCGCCTACACCGAAAAGAACCCGTTCTTCACCCGCGACCTGCGCGATGCCGATACCGAGCTGTTCGGCGCGATCGAGCAGGAGCTGGGCCGCCAGCGCGACGAGATCGAACTGATCGCGTCCGAGAACATCGTCTCCCGCGCCGTGATGCAGGCGCAGGGTTCGGTCATGACCAACAAGTATGCCGAGGGCTATTCCGGGCGCCGGTATTACGGCGGCTGCCAGTTCGTGGACAAGGCCGAGGACCTTGCCATCGAACGCGCCTGCCGCCTGTTCGGCTGCGATTTCGCCAACGTCCAGCCCAATTCCGGCAGCCAGGCCAACCAGGGCGTGTTCCAGGCGCTTCTGCAGCCCGGTGACACCATCCTCGGCATGTCGCTCGATGCGGGCGGGCACCTGACCCACGGCGCGCGGCCCAACCAGTCGGGCAAGTGGTTCAACCCGGTCCAGTACGGCGTGCGCAAGGACGATCTGCGGCTCGACTACGACCAGGTGGAGGCGCTGGCGCTAGAGCATCAGCCCAAGCTGATCATCGCCGGTGGCAGCGCCGTGCCGCGCCAGATCGATTTCGCCCGGATGCGCGAGATCGCCGACAGCGTCGGCGCCTACCTGCATGTCGACATGGCGCATTTCGCGGGCCTCGTCGCCGCCGGAGAGCACCCCTCCCCCTTCCCGCATGCCCATGTCGCCACCACGACCACGCACAAGACCCTGCGCGGCCCGCGCGGCGGCATGATCCTCACCAATGACGAGGCGCTGGCGAAGAAATTCAACTCCGCCATCTTCCCCGGCATCCAGGGCGGCCCGCTGATGCACGTGATCGCAGCCAAGGCCGTGGCCTTCGGCGAGGCGCTGGAGCCGGGTTTCAAAACCTACCAGAAGCAGGTGATCGCCAACGCCAAGGCAATGGCCGACCAGTTGATGAAAGGCGGGCTCGACATCGTCACGGGCGGCACCGACACGCACGTGTTGCTGGTCGATTTGCGCCCCAAGGGCGTCAAGGGCAACGCGACCGAAAAGGCGCTTGGCCGGGCGCATATCACCTGCAACAAGAACGGCATCCCCTTCGATACCGAGAAGCCGATGATCACCAGCGGCATCCGGCTGGGCAGCCCGGCGGGCACGACACGCGGGTTCTGCGAACCGGAATTCCGCCAGATTGCCGACTGGATCGTGCGCGTGGTGGACGGGCTGGCAACCCATGGCGAAGACGGCAACGCCGCCATCGAGGACGCGGTCCGCGCCGAGGTGCAGCAGATGTGCGACCGCTTCCCGATCTACGACTGAGCGCTTCAACACCGGCGCCGGGCCAGTGGCCCGGCCGCCGTTCAGAACGGGATCTCGTCGGCGGGCATCACGAACTTGGCGACGACCTTCTTGTCGCCCGCCTTCTCAAACGCGATGTCGAGTTTGTCGCCCTCGATCCCGGTGATCGTGCCATAGCCGAATTTCTGGTGGAACACGCGCTCGCCCACCGTGTGCGACGACGACGCCGTGAGGTCGATCACCGTGTTGCGCGATTCCTGCGGTTGCGACACGGGCCGCTGGGACGACCGCTGTTGCAGCCGCCGCCAGCCGGGCGAGTTGTAGACATCGGCGCGGGACGCGGCCTCGTGCAGGTTCGATTGCGGGGCCGCCGCACCATAGCCACCACCGTAGAGGCCGGGGGGCGTCAGCACCTCCACATGCTCTTCGGGCAACTCGTCGATGAACCGTGACGGCAGCGCCGATTGCCATTGGCCGAACACGCGGCGGTTGCCCGCGAAGGATATGGTGCAGACGCGTTCAGCCCGCGTGATGCCCACGTAAGCGAGCCGCCGTTCTTCTTCGAGGCCCTTCACCCCGTTCTCGTCCATCGAGCGTTGCGAGGGAAACAGCCCGTCCTCCCACCCCGGCAGGAACACGGCGGGAAATTCGAGCCCCTTGGCCGCGTGCAGCGTCATGATCGACACTTTTTCGCCGTCGCCGCCCTGTTCATTGTCCATCACCAGCGACACGTGTTCGAGGAACCCGGTCAGGTTCTCGAACCCCTCCAGCGCCTTGACCAGTTCCTTGAGGTTTTCCAGCCGCCCCGGCGCCTCGGGCGTCTTGTCGTTCTGCCACATCGTCGTGTAGCCGCTCTCGTCGAGGATGATCTCGGCCAGTTCCATGTGGGTGATCTTGCCGTCGCCGGCCATCCGGCCCCAGCGCTGCAGGCCGTCCAGAAGGGTCTGCAATTCCTTGGCGCCCTTGCCGCCCAGCCCCTTTTCATCGAGCAGGATCTGCGCCCCTTCGGTCAGGGACACGCCGTGCTGGCGGGCGGTGAACTGGATCTTTTGCTGCGCCTTGTCGCCAAGGCCGCGCTTGGGCGTGTTGACGATGCGTTCGAAGGCCAGGTCATCCTCGGGCGAGACGACGACGCGGAAATAGGCCATCGCGTCGCGGATCTCCATCCGTTCATAGAAGCGCGGGCCGCCGATCACGCGGTAGGGCAGACCGATCGTCAGGAACCGGTCCTCGAACGCGCGCATCTGGTGCGACGCGCGGACAAGGATCGCCATGTCGTCAAGGCTCATCGGGTCCATGCCCCGCGTGCCCCTTTGCATGGCCTCGACTTCCTCGCCGATCCAGCGGGCCTCTTCCTCGCCATCCCAGTGACCGATCAGGCGGACCTTTTCTCCGCCCTCGGCCTCGGTCCACAATTCCTTGCCCAACCGCCCCTTGTTGGCGGCGATCACGCCCGATGCGGCCGACAGGATATGCTGGGTCGAGCGGTAATTCTGCTCCAGCCGGATCACGCGCGCGCCGGGAAAATCCTTTTCAAACCGCAGGATGTTGCCCACCTCGGCCCCGCGCCAGCCATAGATCGACTGGTCGTCGTCGCCCACGCAGCAGATATTCTTGTGCGATTGTGCGAGCAGCCGCAGCCACAGGTACTGCGCGACGTTGGTATCCTGGTACTCGTCGACAAGGATATAGCGGAACCAGCGCTGGTACTGTGCCAGCACGTCGTCATGTTCCTGGAAGATCGTCAGGACATGCAGCAGAAGGTCGCCGAAATCGGTGGCGTTCAGCTCCTTCAGCCGCTCCTGATACTGCGCATAAAGCTGGACGCCCTTGTGATCGAAGGCCGAGGCATCGGCGGCGGGCACCTTGTCGGGCGTCAGCGCGCGGTTCTTCCAGCCGTCGATCAATGAGGACAACGCGCGGGCGGGCCAGCGTTTGTCGTCGATGTTCGAGGCCTGCAAAAGCTGTTTCAGAAGGCGGATCTGGTCGTCGGTGTCGAGGATGGTGAAATTCGACTTCAGCCCCACCAGTTCGGCATGGCGGCGGAGCAGCTTGACACAGATCGCGTGGAAGGTGCCGAGCCACGGCATCCCTTCGACCGCGTGGCCCATCATCGCGCCGACGCGGTCCTTCATCTCGCGCGCGGCCTTGTTGGTGAAGGTCACGGCAAGGATTTCGTTCGGGTGCGCGGTGCCGGTGTGCAGAAGATGCGCGATGCGCGTCGTCAGCGCCCGCGTCTTGCCCGTGCCGGCGCCTGCCAGCATCAGCACCGGGCCGTTGATCTGTTCGACCGCCTGCCGCTGTTCGGCGTTCAACCCGTCGAGGTAAGGCGCGCCCCGCGCCGCCATGGCCCGTGCCGCAAGTCCCGGAGAGGCCGCTGCCGCCTCGAACGCGTCGTCTTCGTGGTAACTGCTCATGGCGCGATCATACGGCGGAAGCGCGCCGGACAAAAGCCTTTGATCGCGTTTTGTTCTTGCCCGCGCCAATCCGCCCATCTGCGCTCCCGCTTCGAATTTGTCTCTAAATCAAGACGTCTGGTCGGCCTGATCTTCAGGTTTCGTAAACCGGTTTGTCCGATTGTACTGGCCATTGAAGATTTCCCGGAGGCAGCAATGTTCCAGGCAACCGATCTTGACGAGCTTCGCGTAGAGCTCGATTCCTTCAAAATCCCGGTATTCGTGGCAGAACGACAGACCGGCCAGCGGCAATTCCACCTGATAGGGCTGAACGAGGCGCATGAACGCGAAAGCGGCATGGAGTTCGGTGCGTGTCGCGGCAAGCGCGTGTCCGACCTGTTGCCCGACAAGCAGGCGGAAGAGGTCAACGCCCACTATGCCGAAGCCATCGCGCGCGGCGGCCCCATCGACTACCAGGAGGTCCTGTCGAAGCCCGGCGGCACGCTGACGTGGCAAACGACGGTCTGCCCGGTCACCATGCCAGGCGGCGCGGAACGGATCCTTGGCCACGCGCTGTGCGTGCGCCGGCTGGAACGGGACCAGGCTGATCTCGTCGCGTTCGAGGACGTGCGCTATTTCTCGACCGAGGCCTCGTTTCAGTTGTCGCGGATCGGCGCCCTGTTCGACGCGATGGAGGCGGGACAGGCCAGTGACTGCGACCTGCGCGCATCGGCGCGGTTCCTTGCGGGGATGTGCCGGGCGGTGGACGACACGCTGCAAAAGGTGCGCACAACCGCCGAAAACCGGCTGGCCGCGGCGCAACAGGCGGACATGTCCCTGCTGGACCTGTCGCAGACCGGAACGCCCACCTTGCGCGAAACCGCGCAACACCTTGTCGACCTTGCGGTCGCCGAAGCGCCCGAGTTCCGGCACCACGCCTGACCCGCGCGCACGACCCGGCGGGGCATGCAGCCAAGGCCCCGCCGGACCCCGGCCCGTTCAGGCGGGCTTTCCTTCCAGGGTTCGACCGGCTACGACTTTTCGCGGATTATGCAGGTGCAGCATGATCTGGCGGGCTACCCACTTCCCCTCAGTTTACCCGGCTGCACCCGCGTCATATAGCACGGGTACAATCCGACGCGGGGAACCAAGATGACCACCTTTTCCAAGATCCTGATCGCCAACCGCGGTGAAATCGCCATCCGCGTGATGCGCGCCGCCAACGAGATGGGCAAGAAGACGGTCGCCGTCTTCGCCGAAGAGGACAAGCTGGGCCTGCACCGGTTCAAGGCCGACGAGGCCTATCGCATCGGCGAGGGGCTGGGCCCGGTCCAGGCCTACCTGTCGATCGACGAGATCATCCGCGTCGCCAAGATGTCGGGCGCGGATGCGATCCACCCGGGATATGGCCTGTTGTCGGAAAACCCCGACCTCGTGGATGCCTGCGCCGCGAACGGCATCACCTTCATCGGCCCCCGCGCCGAAACCATGCGCAAGCTGGGCGACAAGGCCAGCGCCCGCCGCGTCGCGATCGAGGCAGGCGTGCCCGTCATCCCCGCGACCGAGGTGCTCGGCGACGACATGGACGCGATCCGCAAGGAAGCGGCCGAGATCGGCTACCCCCTGATGCTCAAGGCGTCCTGGGGCGGCGGCGGGCGCGGCATGCGCCCCATCGAGTCCGAGGACGAGCTGGAAGAGAAGGTGCTGGAAGGCCGGCGCGAGGCCGAGGCCGCCTTCGGCAACGGTGAAGGCTATCTCGAAAAGATGATCACCCGCGCGCGGCACGTCGAGGTGCAGATCCTCGGCGATACGCATGGCAACCTGTACCACCTTTATGAACGCGACTGCTCGGTCCAGCGGCGAAACCAGAAGGTCGTGGAACGCGCCCCTGCCCCCTACCTGTCAGAGGCGCAGCGCGAAGAGATTTGCGAGTTGGGCCGCAAGATATGCGCGCATGTGAATTACGAATGCGCCGGCACGGTCGAGTTCCTGATGGATATGGACACCGGCAAGTTCTACTTCATCGAGGTCAATCCGCGCGTGCAGGTCGAACACACCGTGACCGAAGAGGTCACCGGCATCGACATCGTGCAGGCCCAGATCCAGATCGCCGAGGGCAAGAGCCTCGCCGAGGCGACGGGCAAGGCCTCGCAATACGACATCCGCCTCAACGGGCACGCGCTGCAGACCCGCATCACGACCGAGGACCCGCAGAACAACTTCATCCCCGATTACGGCCGCATCACCGCCTATCGCGGTGCGACCGGCATGGGCATCCGGCTGGACGGCGGCACCGCCTATTCCGGCGCGGTCATCACGCGGTATTACGACTCGCTTCTGGAAAAGGTCACCGCCTGGGCACCGACGCCCGAAAAGGCCATCGCCCGGATGGACCGCGCCCTGCGCGAGTTCCGCATCCGCGGCGTCAGCACCAACATCGCCTTCGTCGAGAACCTGCTGAAGCACCCGACCTTCCTCAACAACCAGTACACCACCAAGTTCATCGACACGACGCCCGAGCTGTTCCAGTTCGACAAGCGCCGCGACCGGGGCACCAAGGTGCTGGGCTACATTGCCGAAATCACGGTGAACGGGCATCCCGAAACCGCCGGTCGCCCGCGCCCGCCCGCCGACCTGAAACTGCCCAAGGCCCCCAAGCCCGCCAATGCCGAGATCGCCGATGGCCCGCGCCAGATCCTCGAAAAGAAGGGCGCGCAGGGCGTGGCGGACTGGATGTCTAAGCAGAAACAGCTTCTGATCACCGACACCACGATGCGCGACAGCCACCAGTCGCTTCTGGCGACGCGGATGCGGTCGATCGACATGATCGGGATCGCGCCCAACTACGCGCATGACCTGCCGCAGCTTTTCTCGGTCGAATGCTGGGGCGGCGCGACCTTCGACGTGGCCTACCGGTTCCTCGACGAATGCCCGTGGCAGCGCCTGCGCGACCTGCGCGCGCGCATGCCGAACCTGCTGACCCAGATGCTTCTGCGCGGGTCGAACGGGGTGGGCTATACCAACTACCCCGACAACGTCGTGCAGGCCTTTGTCGCACAAGCCGCGGAATCCGGCGTTGATCTTTTCCGCGTTTTCGATCCGCTCAACTGGACTGAAAACATGCGCATCTCGATGGATGCGGTACTCGAATCGGGCAAGATCCTCGAAGCGGCGATCTGCTATACCGGCGACGTGCTCGATCCCAAGCGGTCCAAGTACGACCTGAAATACTACCTGAAGATGGCGCAGGAACTGAAGGATGCGGGCACGCATGTCCTGTGCATCAAGGACATGGGCGGCCTTCTGAAACCGGCGAGCGCCACGGTGCTGTTCAAGGCCCTGAAGGAAGAGACCGGCCTGCCGATCCACTTCCACACCCACGACACGGCGGGCATCGCGTCGGCCAGCATCCTCGCCGCCGCAGCCGCGGGCGTCGACGCCGTCGACTGCGCGATGGATTCGCTGTCGGGCAATACCAGCCAGGCGACGCTCGGCACCGTGGTTGAGGCGTTGCGCCACACCGACCGCGACACCGGGCTCGACATCGACGCGATCCGCCAGATTTCAAACTACTGGGAAGCGGTGCGCGGGCATTACGCGGCCTTTGAATCGGGCATGCAATCGCCCTCGTCCGAGGTCTACCTGCACGAGATGCCGGGCGGCCAGTTCACCAACCTCAAGGCGCAGGCGCGCTCGATGGGGCTGGAGGACAAGTGGCACGAGGTCGCCAGGACCTATGCCGACGTGAACCGGATGTTCGGCGACGTGATCAAGGTCACGCCCATCGCCAAGACGGTGGGCGACATGGCGCTGTTGATGGTCAGCCAGGGCCTGACCTGCGAAGACGTGCTGGACCCCAAGACCGAGGTCAGCTTCCCCGAAAGCGTCAAGACGCTGATGCGCGGGCAGGTCGGTCAGGCCCCCGGCGGCTTCCCCAAGGACATCGTCAGGAAGGTCCTGAAGGACGAAAAGCCGATCACCGTGCGCCCCGGCGAATTGCTGGAGCCCGAGGACCTTGACGCGCGCCACGCCGAACTTGCCAAGCGGTTCGAGATCGACATCGACAACGAGGACCTGATGGGCGCGATGATGTACCCCAAGGTCTTTGCCGATTACGCCGACAAGCACGCCGTCGTCGGTCCCATCCGCACCCTGCCCACGCGCACCTTCTTCTACGGCATGGTGCCGGGGGAAGAGATCACCGCCGAAATCGATCCGGGCAAGACGCTCGAAATCCGGCTGCAGGCGGTGGGTGACACGCAGGAGGACGGCTCGTCGCGGGTGTTCTTCGAACTGAACGGCCAGCCGCGCGTTGTGCGCGTGGTGAACAAGGCCGCCGCGGTGCAGGTCGCCGACAAGCCCAAGGCCGACCCCGCGAACGAGAACCACATCGGCGCGCCCATGCCCGGTGTCGTGGCCAGCGTCGCGGTCAAGGCCGGCCAGACGATCAGCGCGGGCGATCTGCTGCTGACGATCGAGGCGATGAAGATGGAAACCGGCCTGCATGCCGAACGCGACGCCGTCGTGCGCGCGGTGCACGTGCAGGCGGGCAGCCAGATCGACGCCAAGGACCTGCTCGTCGAACTGGATTGACCATGAATGCGCGGCGCGCGGGTGACAGTCCCGCGCGCTGCACCTAGGGTCCCGCCCAGACAACACGGAGACCCCCATGCCCCTGCCCATCACCGCCTTCTATGCCGGCCTCGTCGCGCTGTTGTTCATCACCCTGTCGGTCCGCGTGATCCGCTACCGACGCGGCGCGGGCATCTCGCTCGGCGACAAGGGCGACAAGGTGCTGATGCGGCGCATCCGCGCGCAGGCCAATTGCGCCGAATACGCGCCCATGGGGCTGATCCTGCTTGGCCTGGCCGAGGGGCTGGGCACGCCGGGCTGGGTCCTGCACCTGCTGGGCCTCTCCCTTCTGGCCGGACGCGCGATGCACGGCGCGGCCCTGTCGAGCCCGTCGCCGCGCCCGAAACTGCGGGTGGGCGGCATGATGCTGACCTTCGCGATGATCGGACTGACGGCCATCGGCCTCGTCGCCCATGCCGTGATCTGATCGGCGCAGCGCGATTGCCCGCATGCCCGCGGCGGTGATAGGTGTCGGGCATGGCAGATGCAGGCTCATCTTCGGCACTGGGACCGGTCTTGTTCATCGGTCTGTCGCTCTATGTCGCGGTGACGCAGGGCGCGCCCGAGATCGTCTTTGCCAATCCCGTCGACACGATGCCAGCCGAGGAGCTTGTCCGCACCGACGTGGCAGTCTTTTCCGGGGTGCCACGCGCGCTTGCCCGGCCATCCCCGCCACCCGACGCTGTCATCCGCCACGCGGCGCAAAGGGTGCGCGCGCCCGAACTGGCCCGCGGCGATGTCGCGGTGGAGCGTGCGTCGTGGCCGCGCCCCGCCCTGCCCGCGCCGTCCCTGTTCGCCGCGGGCCCGCCCCGGCCCGCGCCCGAGGCGCCGGGCCGCATGTCGTCGGTCATGCAGGGCAACGTGATGGCGGCCCCGCGCGCCCTGCCGCGCGACGCCCGTCCCGGCGATATCGGCCTGCCCGAGGCACGTCGGCTGCCGGGCATCACCGCGCCGCAAGCCCCTGACGGGAACGGACCGGCGCTTGCCGCGGGTCTTGACCCGTTGCAGACGGTGACACGCCCGGAAAGCGGCCCGCGCCTCGTGCCCCTGCGGCCCGGCGCTTGGCGTCCCGACGCGACCGGCCCCGCCGCGCGCCCCGACCTGCCCGACCCCGCGATGCCGCAGGTGGCCGCCGCCGCGCCGGATGCCTCGGCCAAGCCCGCGCCGGACGCCCCGCACCGCCGTCCCGAACCGCAGGCGCAGGCCACCGGCATTTTTGGAGACCCGCCACCCTCACGCCCCGCGCCCCTGCCCGGCACGCGCCTCCTTGCCGCGCTCGGCGGTCTCCTCGCAGCGCCCGTGGCGGATGCATCCGGCCCCGTCCCGCCAGAACAGGCGCTGCCCGAACGCGCGGCGCGACCGGCGCGCGCCCGCCCCGTCCTCGCGGACCGGGCGGCAGACAGCCCGGCGATCATCCCCGCCACCATCAACGGGGACCGCGTTTACGTGCGCCCCGCGCCCAGCCTGTCGGCCACGCCGCTGACGCAGGTGAACCGCGACACTGCCGTGCTTGTCTTCGGCCAGTGGGGCCGCTGGGTACGCGCGCGCGTGATGGCACCGGACGGCCCGACCGACGGCTGGGTCTGGGACAGCTACGTCACCCCGACACCCCCGCCCGACTGATCCGGAAATTGCGCAAGCGGGGGCGATTTTGCGCTTGCAGCCTGCGCGCGTTCCTTCTATTTCGTGCCGTACCCAAGGACGCGGGCGTAGCTCAGGGGTAGAGCATTACCTTGCCAAGGTAAGGGTCGTGAGTTCGAATCTCATCGCCCGCTCCAACTTCCCTCGCGGGAAGACAGACATGACGGGGCCGCTGCCGGGAAACCGGCGCGGCCCCGCGTCGTTTCCGGGACACGCTCCGCGCGCCCCTCGGACTGGTCAAAAATCAGGCACATCACCGCGCCTTTTGCCGCAAGTCGCGCCCGTGACGCGCGCCGGGTTTGCAGCCCATGCCGCGTTGCGGCATGGCTCGGACATGGGCGAGACGCTGACCATAGTCGTGGTGGAGGAAGATCGCGACCGCGCCATCGCGATCGTGGACGCGCTGAAGGACAGTTGCGCCTGCGAGGTATTCGTCATCGGCAATGCCAGCGGGCTGGCCCGCCGGATCGCCGCCCACGCCCCCGACATCGTGCTGATCGACGTCGACAACCCGACCCGCGACATGATGGAGGAACTGACGCTTGCCTCCGGCCCGATGGAGAGGCCCGTGGCCATGTTCGTGTCCGGCGCGGCGGGCGGACTGGCGCAGGCCGCGATCGAGGCGGGCGTGTCGGCCTATGTCGTTGACGGCCTAGCCCCCGAACGCATCAAGCCGGTGATGGACACCGCCATCGCGCGCTTTGCCATGGTCCGCCAAATGCGCAACGAACTGGCCGAAACCCGCCGCGCGCTGGAAGAGCGCAAGGTGATCGACCGCGCCAAGGGCCTGTTGATGAAAGCGCGCGGGATCGACGAGGACGCGGCCTATGCCCTGTTGCGCCGCACCGCGATGGACCAGGGCCGCCGCGTCGCCGATGTGGCCGAGGCGCTGGTGACCGCGTCGGGGCTTTTGGGATGAGGCTCGTCAGCCTGCCCACGGCCTACATGCCGCTAGTCGATGCCGCGCCGCTGATCCTTGCGCAGGAAATGGGGTTCGCGCAGTCCGAAGGCATCGCGCTTGATCTTGTGCCCGCGCCCTCTTGGTCCTCGGTCCGCGACATGCTCGCCTTTGGCCGGGTGGATGCCGCGCACATGCTGTCGCCCGTCCCCGTGGCGATGGCGATGGGGCTGGGCGGGGTCGCGACCTCGCTTGCGGCCGTGTCGGTCCTGTCGGTCAACGGCAACGTCGTGGGCGTGGGCCGCCCGCTGGAAGAGCGGTTGCGCGCGGCGGGCCACCCGTTCGATTTCGCCGACCCCAAGGCTGCAGCCTCGGCGCTGGCCGCCGTGCGCGACCGGCCCATCGTGTTCGGCGTGCCGTTCCCCTTCTCGATGCATGTCGCCCTGCTGGATTACTGGAGCCGCGCCACCGCGCTTGGCGCGGACGGCATCGTCATCCGTACCGTGCCCCCGCCCCTGATGGCCAGCGCGCTGGCGGCGGGCGATGTGGATGCGTTCTGCGTGGGCGAACCGTGGGGGTCGGTCGCAGTGGAACAGGGCGCGGGCGCGCTTTTGCTGCCGGGCACGGCGATCTGGCAATTCGCGCCGGAAAAGGTGCTCGCCGTGCGCACCGACTGGGCCGAAACCGAACCCGACCTTTTGGGCCGCCTGATGCGCGCGGTCTGGCGCGCGGGGCGCTGGCTCGCTGATCCGGACGCGCGCGCCACGGCCGGAGAGGTCCTGTCGCGCAAGGCCTACCTTGACGTCTCTCCCGAACTGATCGACCGGGCGCTGTCGGGGCACCTGACCCTGTCCTCGCGCGGCGAGAACCGGCAGGTGGCGCGGTTCATCGAGTTTCACCACGGCACCGCCACCTTCCCGTGGCGCAGCCAGGCGAAATGGATCGCGGCCCAGATGGCCGCCCTGCACGGCGCCGACCCGACCCGGACCACCGGCGCGGCGCGCGTGTTCCGCGCCGACCTGCACCGCATGCACCTCGGCGCGGCGGGCATCGACATGCCGGGCGCGTCCGAGAAGGTCGAAGGCTCGATTCGCCGCGCGACGCCCGTTGCCTCGGCGGAAGGCGACCTCACGCTCTTGCCCGACGCGTTCTTCGATGGCCGCATATTCGACCCGGCCCGCGCCTGAACGCCCAAAACCTGTGCAAACCGGGGGACGACGCGTCATGAACCCGCCGTTTCCGCGATTTTCCGGTTCACCGACCCGCCCGCCGCGCACATGATCCAACCACCGGCCCGCAATGGCGTGGGTCGCCCGAATTCCTCCCATCGAATGGGTTCTCCCGAGCAAGGTCGCTCACTTTCCGCCGAAACCTCCGGCGGGACGTGCGTGGCCTTTTTCGTTTTGCACCCGGCGGACCTCCTCCCCGCCGGCCGCCAAGAAAGGAAAGACGACCATGAAACCCACTCTCCTGAGCCTCGCGCTCGGCACGGCGCTGGCAGGGCCCGCCTTCGCGGAACTGCTCGACCTCGAAAAGGACGAACTGACCTTCGGCTTCATCAAGCTGACCGACATGGCGCCGCTCGCCGTGGCCTACGAACAGGGCTATTTCCTCGACGAGGGCCTTTTCGTCACGCTCGAGGCACAGGCGAACTGGAAGGTCCTGCTCGACGGCGTGATCGACGGCCAGCTTGACGGCGCGCACATGCTGGCGGGCCAGCCGCTGGCCGCGACGATCGGCTTCGGGACCGAGGCGCACATCATCACGCCCTTCTCGATGGACCTGAACGGCAACGGCATCACCGTGTCGAACGAGATCTGGGAAAAGATGCTGCCGCATATCCCGAAGATGGATGACGGCCGCCCGCAGCACCCGATCTCCGCCGAGGCGCTGGCGCCCGTGGTCGAGGAATACAATGCCGCCGGCAAGCCCTTCAACATGGGCATGGTCTTCCCCGTCTCGACCCACAATTACGAACTGCGCTACTGGCTGGCCGCCGGTGGGCTGGAGCCGGGCTTCTACAGCCCCGAAAACGTGACCGGCCAGATCGGCGCGGACGTGTTCCTGTCGGTCACCCCCCCGCCGCAGATGCCCGCCACTTTGGAAGCGGGCACCATCTATGGCTACTGCGTGGGTGAGCCTTGGAACCAGCAGGCGGTATTCAAGGGCATCGGCGTGCCGGTCATCACCGACTACCAGCTGTGGAAGAACAACCCCGAAAAGGTGTTCGGCATCACCAACGAGTTCGCCGAGAAATACCCCAACACCACGCTCGCGGTGACCAAGGCGCTGATCCGGGCCGCGATCTGGCTGGATGAAAACGACAACGCCAACCGCCCCGCCGCCGTGGAAATCCTCAGCCGCCCCGAATACGTGGGCGCGGATTACGAGGTGATCGCCAACTCGATGACCGGCTTCTTCGAGTTCGAGAAGGGCGACAAGCGCGACATTCCCGACTTCAACGTGTTCTTCCGCTACAACGCGACCTATCCGTTCTACTCCGACGCGATCTGGTACCTGACCCAGATGCGCCGCTGGGGCCAGATCCCCGAGGCCAAGTCGGACGAGTGGTTCCACGACGTGGCCAAGGACGTCTACAAGCCCGAGATCTACCTCAAGGCCGCGCGTCTGCTGGTGGATGAGGGCCTCGCCAACGAAGCCGACTTCCCGTGGGACAGCGACGGCTACAAGGCCGCCACCCCCGCCGAGGACATCATCGACGGCATCCCCTACGACGGTCGCTTCCCCAACGCGTATCTCGAAAGCCTGCCGATCGGCCTGAAGGGCCAGCAGATCGTCGTCGGCAACGAGGTCCAGGGCTGATCCTGCAAGGGGGTCGGCTGAGGATCAGCCGACCTACGACAGCCCCGCACAGATGTAGGTCGGCTGCTCGCCAGCCGACCTCCCCCCGAAACACGCGGCACGCGCCGCGAGGCATCTCACAGGACGCGATCCAACCATGACCGCCATCGACCCCTCGGCCATCGACGCCGCCGCCCGCGAAGAGCGCAAGGCCCGCCTCTTCACCCGCATCAACAAGGCCGACCGCTGGTTCCAGGTGCTGGGGCTCAGCTGGGTCACGCCGGTCCTGAAAGCCGCCGCCGGGGACAACCCGCGCGCGCAGGCGGGCGAAATCTGGCGCCTCCTCGGCGTGCCGATCCTCGCCATCGTTGGCTTCCTCGCCCTGTGGGCTACGCTCGCGCCCACCGTGCAGACCTCGCTCGGCGCGATCCCCGGCCCGGCGCAGGTCTGGGCCGAGGCGGTGAACCTGCATGAGGACGCGGTCGCCAAGGGCGAATCCCGCGCCAAGTTCGAAGCACAAGTTGCCAAGCTGAACGAACGCCGCATCGCGCAAGGGAAAGAGCCGGTCGAACGCGCCTATACCGGCGCACCCAGCTATTACGCGCAGATCTGGACCTCGATCAAAACGGTGTTCTTCGGCTTCCTGATCGCCTCGGTCGTGGCCATCCCGCTGGGCATCGCCGCAGGCCTCTCGCCCACCGCCAATGCCGCGCTGAACCCGATCATCCAGATCTTCAAACCGGTCTCGCCGCTGGCATGGCTGCCGATCGTGACGATGGTCGTCTCCGCCGTCTACGTCACGCAGGACGGGTGGTTCGCCAAGTCGTTCCTGACCTCGGCCATCACCGTCACGCTCTGCTCGCTCTGGCCGACGCTGATCAACACCGCGCTGGGTGTGGCGTCCATCGACAAGGACCTCGTGAACGTCTCGAAAGTGCTCAAGATGAACACCTGGACCAAGATCACCAAGCTGGTCCTGCCCTCCGCGCTGCCGCTCATCTTCACCGGTCTGCGCCTGTCGCTGGGCGTCGGCTGGATGGTGCTGATCGCGGCCGAGATGCTGGCGCAGAACCCCGGCCTCGGCAAGTTCGTCTGGGACGAGTTCCAGAACGGGTCGTCCTCGTCGCTGGCCAAGATCATGGTCGCGGTCCTGACCATCGGGATCATCGGCTTCATGCTGGACCGGCTGATGTACGCCATCCAGTCCCTCTTCACCTTCACCAACCACCGGTAAGCGCCATGGGTATCCTGACACTCGACTCCGTCTCGAAATCCTTCGGCGAAGGCACGGCAAAGACGGACGTTCTGAAGAACATCACGCTGGATGTCGCGGAGGGCGAGTTCCTCGTCCTCCTCGGCTTCTCGGGCACCGGCAAGACGACGCTGATCAACTTGCTGGCCGGGATCGACACGCCCACGACCGGAAAGGCCACCTTCAAGGGAGCCGAAATCACCGGCCCCGGCCCCGAACGCGGCGTGATCTTTCAAAGCTACTCGCTGATGCCGTGGCTGACGGTCACCGGCAACGTGCGCCTCGCCGTCGACAGCGTGTTTCCCAAGATGCCCGCGTCCGAGAAATCGGCGCTGGTCGACAAGTATGTCGCCATGGTGGGCCTCGGCCACGCCGCCTACCGCCGCCCGGCGGAGTTGTCGGGCGGGATGCGGCAACGGGTGAACGTGGCGCGCGCGCTGGCGATGAACCCCGAGGTACTGCTGCTGGACGAGCCGCTCTCGGCCCTCGACGCGCTGACGCGTGCCAACCTCGCCGACGAGATCGAGGCGATCTGGCAGGCCGACCGCAAGACCTGCGTGCTCATCACCAATGACGTGGACGAGGCGATCCTGCTCGCGGACCGCATCATCGCGCTGAACCCCGACGGGACGCTGGGGGAGGAGTTCACCGTCACCATCCCCCGCCCGCGCGACCGCTCCGCGATGAACACCGACGACACGTTCAAGCGCCTGCGCGCCGACGTCACCAAGTACCTGATGGATGTCGGGATCGAGGCCAAGGTCGAAGGCTCCCGCATCCTGCCCGACGTGACCCCGATCCACGGCGTGCCCGCGGCGGTGGTCGAGGCGCAGAAGGGCCTGATCGACAACCGGTTCCTCGACTTCTCGATGCTGCACAAGGTCTACCCGACGCCCAAGGGGCCGCTCACCGTGGTGGAGGATTTCGACCTCAAGATCGACAAGGGAGAGTTCATCTCGCTCATCGGCCATTCGGGCTGCGGCAAGTCCACCGTCCTGACCATGGCGGCGGGGCTGAACGAGATCTCGAAAGGTGCGATCAAGCTCGACGGCCGCCACGTCGAAGGGGCCGATCCCGAACGCGCGGTGGTGTTCCAGTCGCCATCCCTCTTCCCGTGGCTGACCGCCAAGGAAAACGTCAGCGTCGGCGCCGACCGGGTCTATCCCCGCGCCAGCCAGGCCGAACGGCAGGACGTGGTCGAATACTATCTCGAACGCGTGGGGCTGGCCGACGCGATGGACAAGCCCGCAAGCGCGCTGTCGAACGGGATGCAGCAGCGCGTGGGCATCGCCCGCGCCTTCGCCCTGTCGCCCAAGCTCCTGCTGCTCGACGAGCCCTTCGGGATGCTCGACAGCCTGACGCGCTGGGAGCTGCAGGAAGTTCTGATGGAGGTCTGGTCCCGCACCAAGGTGACCGCGATCTGCGTCACCCACGACGTGGACGAGGCGATCCTGCTCGCCGACCGCGTGGTGATGATGACGAACGGGCCGCAGGCCACGATCGGCAAGATCACCCGCGTCGACCTGCCCCGCCCGCGCACCCGCAAGGCGCTGCTCGAACACCCCGATTACTACGCCTACCGGCAGGAGGTGCTCGACTTCCTCGAAGAATACGAACACGGCGCCAAGCCGAAACCGAAACCCACGGCCAACCCGCCCGCGACCGAAGCGGCCGCCGTGGCGGCGGAGTGATCCCATGACACAGAAACTCGTCATCATCGGCGCGGGCATGGCATCGGGCCGGGTGATCGAACACCTGGTCGAGACTGACCCGGACGCCTTCGACATCACGCTCTTCAACGCCGAACCGCGCGGCAACTACAACCGCATCATGCTCAGCCCCGTCCTGTCGGGCGAAAAGACCTATGCCGACATCGTCACCCATGATGACGACTGGTACGTCGCCCACGGCGTGACCTGCCGGTTTGGCGAGGCGGTCACTCGCATCGACCGCGACGCCAAGGTCGTCGAAGGCGCAAACGGCCCCGTCCCTTACGACAAGCTTGTCATCGCGACGGGGTCGGCACCTTTCATCATCCCGGTCGAGGGCAAGGACCTGCCGGGCGTCATCACCTACCGCGACCTCGACGACACCAACGCGATGATCGAGGCCGCCGATGCAGGCGGCAAGGCCGTGGTGATCGGCGGAGGGCTGCTTGGCCTCGAAGCGGCGGCGGGCCTCGCCGAACGCGGCATGGACGTGACCGTCCTGCACCTGATGGGCCACCTGATGGAGCGGCAGCTGGACGAGGCGGCGGGCTATCTCCTGCGCCGCGACCTCGAAAAGCGCGGCATCACGATCCGCACGCAGGCCTCTACCGTCGCGATCCTTGGCGAGGACCGGGTCGAAGGCGTGCTGCTCGAAGACAATACCGGGCTGGAGGCCGACCTCGTGGTCATGGCCGTGGGCATCCGTCCCGAAACCCGGCTCGCCACCGACGCCGCGCTGGACGTGGGGCGCGGGATTTCGGTGTCGGCCCAGATGCAGACCTCGGACCCCGACATCTTTGCCGTGGGCGAGTGTATCGAGTTCGATGGCCACCTCTTCGGCCTTGTCGCGCCGCTTTACGATCAGGCCAAAGTGCTGGCGCAGTCGCTTCTGGACGATGGCGCGGCCTTTGTCGTGAAGGACACGGCGACCAAGCTGAAGGTCACCGGGTGCGATCTGTTCAGCGCAGGCGATTTCGCCGAGGCACCGGGGCGCGAGGATATCGTCCTGCGCGATCCCGGCCGGGGCATCTACAAACGGCTGGTGATCGAGGACGACCGGCTGGTCGGCGCGGTGATGTACGGCGACACCGCCGACGGCAACTGGTTCTTCGGCATGATCAAGGACGGCACCGACATCTCGGAGATGCGGGAGACGCTGATCTTTGGCCCGGCCTATCAGGGGGGCGACACCGCGGACCCTCTCTCAGCCGTTGCAGTCTTGCCGCCTGACGCGGAAATCTGTGGCTGCAACGGCGTTTGCAAGGGCACCATCGTGGACGCCATCGCGGGCGGCGCGACCGACCTTGGCGGGGTGCGCGCCGCGACCAAGGCCAGCGCCTCCTGCGGGACCTGCACGGGGCTGGTGGAGCAATTGCTGCAGGTCACGCTGGGTGACGCGTTCGAAGCGCCCGCCGTGCAGCCGATCTGCGGCTGCTGCGAGTTGACGCATGAAGACGTGCGGCGGCTCATCAAGTCGCGGGAGCTGAAATCGCAGGCCGCCGTCTGGCAGGAGCTTGGGTGGACCACGCCCAACGGCTGCCATGTCTGCCGCCCGGCGGTGAACTTCTACCTGCTGGCCGACTGGCCGCTCGAATACCGCGACGATCCGCAAAGCCGCTTCGTGAACGAACGCAAGCACGCCAACATCCAGAAGGACGGCACCTTCAGCGTCGTGCCGCGCATGTGGGGCGGGATCACCAACCCGACCGAACTGCGCGCCATCGCCGATGCCGCCGACAAGTACAACGTCCCCACCGTCAAGGTGACCGGCGGCCAGCGCATCGACCTCCTCGGCGTCCGGGGGGAGGACCTGCCCTTCATCTGGGCCGACCTGAACAAGGCGGGGCTGGTGTCGGGCCACGCCTATTCCAAGGGCCTGCGCACGGTGAAAACCTGCGTCGGCACCGACCATTGCCGCTTTGGCACGCAGGACAGCACCGGCCTCGGCATCAAGCTGGAACAGGTGCTCTGGGGGTCGTGGACGCCGCACAAGGTCAAGCTCGGCGTCTCGGGCTGCCCGCGCAACTGCGCGGAGGCGACCTGCAAGGATGTGGGCATCGTCTGCGTCGATTCCGGCTACCAGGTGGGCGTGGCGGGCGCGGCGGGCATGGACGTGAAGGAGACCGAACGCCTGTGCGACGTGGTGACCGAGGCAGAGGCCATCGACGTGACCATCGCCTTCGTCCAGCTCTACCGCGAGAATGCCAAGTACCTCGACCGGCCCTACAAATGGGTCGCCAAGGTGGGGCTCGACTGGGTGAAGGAGCGCGTGGTCAACGACCTCGACGAACGCGCGCGCCTGATCGCCGCGTTCGAGTTGTCCCAATCCATCTACCGCCGCGACCCGTGGGCAGAGCACGCCAGGCGCGCGCAGGCCTTCCAGCCGATGGCGGACTTGTCACTGGAGGCCGCGGAATGAGCTGGATCGATATCGGACCCGTGGGCGACATCCCCCTGCGCGGCGCGCGCAAGGTGCGCACCGCGATGGGCTGCGTCGCCGTCTTCCGCACCGGCGAGAACCAGGTCTTCGCCGCGACCGACACCTGCCCGCATCGCGGCGGCCCGCTGTCCGAAGGCATCGTGCACGGCACCGGCGTCACCTGTCCCCTGCACAACTGGGTGTTCGACCTGCAGACCGGGCAGGCGCGCGGAGAGGACGCCGCGATCACCACCTTCCCCGTGCAGGTGCGCGACGGGCGCATCCTGATCGACGGGGCCAAGCTCGCGGCGCGGAGCGCGGCCTGATGGACGGCACCGCCCTGCCAGAAACACGCTCCACCTGCCCCTATTGCGGGGTGGGATGCGGCGTGCTGCTCCGGCCCGACGGGCAAGGCGGTCTAGACGTGCGCGGCGATCCCGACCACCCGTCCAATTTCGGGCGCCTCTGCTCGAAAGGCGCGGCTTTGGGGGAAACGGTCGGGCTGGGCGAGCGACTGCTGACGCCTAAGGTGGGGGGCAAAACCGCGCAATGGGACGACGCGCTGCAAAACGTGGCCGACAGGTTCCGCGACACCATCGCCACCCATGGCCCCGACAGCGTCGCCTTGTACGTCTCGGGCCAGTTGCTGACCGAGGATTACTACGTCGCCAACAAGCTGATGAAGGGCTTCATCGGCTCGGCCAATATCGACACCAATTCCCGGCTCTGCATGGCGTCGTCGGTCGCAGGCCACAAACGCGCCTTCGGGACCGACACGGTGCCCGGCACCTACGAAGACATCGACGCCGCCGACCTCGTCGTCCTCGTGGGTTCGAACCTCGCATGGTGCCACCCGGTGCTTTACCAGCGCCTGCTGGCGGCGCGGAAGGCGCGCGGCACCCGCATCGTCGTGATTGACCCCCGCCGCACGGCAAGCTGCGACGGGGCCGACATGCACCTCGCCCTCGATCCCGGTGCGGATGTCGCCCTGTTCAACCGCCTGCTCGTCGCGCTGGACGACGCGGGCGCGACCGACCCGGACTACCTGCGCCACACCACCGGGCTGGCAGAGGCGCTCGCCGCCGCCCGCGCCGATGCCGCCGCGCCCACGGGCCTGCCCGAGGCGCAGATCGCCGCCTTCTGCGATCTCTTCGCCCGGACCGAGCGGGTCGTGACGCTCTATTCGCAGGGCGTGAACCAGTCGACGCGCGGCGTCGACAAGGTGAACGCGATCCTCAACTGCCACCTCGCCACGGGCCGCATCGGGCGGCCCGGCATGGGGCCGCTGTCCGCCACCGGCCAGCCCAACGCCATGGGCGGGCGCGAGGTGGGCGGGCTGGCCAACATGCTCGCCTGTCACCTCGATCTCGAACACGCCGATCACCGCGCGGCGGTGCGGGAGTTCTGGCAGGCCCCCGCCTTGCCGGATGCTGCCGGGCTGAAAGCGGTCGACATGTTCCGCGCCGTCGGCGACGGGCGGATCCGGGCGCTCTGGATCATCCACACCAACCCCGCCGTCTCCCTGCCCGAGGCCGACGCGGTGCGCGACGCCATCGCCGGCTGTCCCTTCACGGTCGTCAGCGACATCACCGCCCGGACCGACACCGCGCGGCTGGCCGACGTGCTGCTGCCCGCCGCCGCATGGGCGGAAAAGGACGGCACGGTCACCAATTCCGACCGCACGATCAGTCGCCAGCGCCGCGTGCTGGATGCGCCGGGAGAGGCGCGCGCCGATTGGGACATCCTGGCCGAGGTCGGCCGCCGCATGGGCCACGCCCGCGCCTTTGACTATTCCTCCCCGGCCGAGATCTTCCGCGAATACGCCACCCTGTCGGGCGTCGCGGGACAGTTCGGACGGGATTTCGACATCTCGGGCCTCGCGGACCTGACCGACGCGGGCTATGCCACGCTCGCCCCCTGCCGCTGGCCCGTGACGCAAACGCGGCAGGGCGGGCGGTTCTTTGCCGAGGGCGGGTTCTTCCATCCCGACGGCAAGGCGCGGTTGATCCCGGTCACGTGGGCACCGCCCGCCGCCCGCACCGGCCCGCGCTTCCCCTTCCGCCTGAATACCGGGCGGGTGCGCGACCAGTGGCACACCATGACGCGCACGGGCCTCAGCCCGCGCCTGTCCGCGCACCTGGCCGAGCCGTTCCTCGACATCCATCCCGCCGATGCCGCGCGGCTGGGGCTGGCACCGTCGGACCTCGCCCGCGTCACCGCTCCCACGGGCGGCGCGATCCTGCGGGCGCGGATCACCGACGCGGTGCAGCCGGGGCAGGTCTTCGCACCGATGCACTGGACCGGCGAGACCGCGCCGTCGGCCCGGACCTGCGCTTTGATCCCCGCCGCCTGCGACCCGATGTCGGGCCAGCCCGAAAGCAAGGCCGCCGTGGTCGCCGTCTCCCGCTTCGACGCGGCGTGGTACGGCTTTGCCGTCTCCCGCGACGCGATGACACCGGACGCCGCGTACTGGGCCCTGGCGCGCACGACGCAAGGCTTCCGGGCGGAACTGGCAGGCGCGTCGGCGATCACCGACTGGGAGGCCGAGGCGCGGCGATTGTTCGGTGACGCAGAGGCCGAGGTCGCCTCGATCATCGACACCGCGCGCGGACAGGCGCGCATCGCGCTCTTCCGCGACGGGCATCTGACCGGCGCGCTCTTCGCGGCCCCCCGGCCCATGGCCCTGATGCGCGACTACCTCGCCACCCTGCCCGGCACGCCCGCGCCGGGCGTCCTGTCGGGCCGGTCGCCCGCCGACCGCCCCAACCCCGGCCCGGTCCTGTGTTCCTGCTTCTCGGTCGGCACGAACACCATCGCGCGGGCCATCGCGGCAGAGGGGCTGGGATCAGTCGAGCAGGTCGGCGCGGCGCTGGGGGCGGGCACGAATTGCGGCTCCTGCCGGCCCGAGATCGCCGAGATGCTGCGCAAGCTGCAGGTGCGCGAAGCCGCCGAGTAACGGCCCGCGCGCGCCTCACCCCGCCGGTTCGTCCACCGCGCCCGACCGCAGCCGGTGCAGCGCCAGCAGGCCCAGCCCGGCGACAACCGCCGGGGCCCAGACAACCACGCTGCCCGCCATGACCAGCGCCGCCAGCGCCAGACGCGCGATCCATTCCCACGTCGCCAGCGCCACCCGGTCGAACCGCGCCAGCGCGCTCGCCAGCAGCAACAGGGCAAGGAACAGCCGCGCCACCAGCACCGCCAGTTCGGACCAGTTCACCATGCCGTCATGCCCCGGCAGGTAGACCCGCCCGCTGGTGTCGTTGGGGTCGATCACCGCCGCTTCGATCAGCAGAAGCTGCGGGTACATGGCAAAGACGAAGGGGATCACGAACAGCATGATCCCCACCTTCACCGCCGCGAACCCGGTGCGCATTGGGTCCTCCTTGGTGATCGACGCCGCCGCGAAGGCCGCCAGCGCCACGGGCGGCGTGATGGCGGACGCCACGGCGAAGTAGAAGACGAACATGTGCGCGGTGAACACCGCCAGCCCCAGCCCCGCCAGCACCGGCCCCATCAGTAGGGCGACGTTGACGTAAGCGGGCACCGCCGGCATCCCCATGCCCAACAGCACCGCCAGCCCCATCGTCGCCAGAAGCGCGAGGAACTGGAACAGCACCGACCCGTCCTGCCCCAGCCCCAGCGATTTCAGCCAGCTCAGCACGTCGAGAGAGATGAAGATCGGCAGTCCTGTCAGCTTGAGGCAGAAATCGATGATCGAGACGGCAAGGAACATCAGGTAGAGCGTGGAAATCAGCTGCCCCGCATCGGCCAGCGCATCGAACAGCTTGCGCGGGCGGGCGCGCATCGCCGGGTCGACGAACAGCAGGCACATCAGCAAGGCCACCGCCCACCAGCCCGCCGAGCCCGCATCCCCGGCCGAGTTCTGCACCATCTGCAAAAACCACGACAATTCCGTCACCCGGCAGCCGCTTTCGGTGAAGACCCGCTCGGCCCCCAGCAGGCCACCCAGCACCCCGCACCCCACCGCGTCCTTGGTCGTGAGCAGAAGCGCGAGGATCAGGAGGATCGGGCCGAAGATCATGGCGAGGTTCAGAAGGTCCTGACGGCTCAGGTACATCTCGGGCGTCAACTCGCCATAGGCGCGGATCTTCTGCTTCCGCGCCTGGTAGACGACCGACAGGAAGAGGCAGGTGAAATAGGCCAGCGCCGGGATCACGGCGGCAACGATCACCTCGGAATAAGGCACCGCCGTCAGCGCGGCGAGGACGAAGGCCGCGACCCCCATGACCGGCGGCATGATCGACCCGCCGGATGAGGCCGCCGCCTCCATCCCGCCCGCGAAGACCTTTGAAAAGCCGCGCCGGATCATCATCGGGATGGTCAGCACGCCCGTCGACAGCACGTTCACGATGGGCCCGCCCGACACGGTGCCGAACATGGCCGAGGACACGATGGCGGCATGGGCCGGGCCGCCGTTCAGCTTCCGCGTCCAGCGGAAAGCCAGCTTGATGAGCGACTGCCCGCCCGCCGATGCACCGAACAGTGCGCCAAGGATCAGGTAGGGAAAGATCGTGTTCAGGATGATGTCCATGAACCGGCCCAGAAGGCCCGAGGCGTTGTTCACGAGGATGTCGTGCACCCGCGGCCGCCCGTCGATCAGCTGGCGCGGCTCGCCCCCCAGCTTGGTCATCAGGTACTTGTTGATGTCGTCGGCGCCGAACACGTACCAGACCATGACCGTGCCGATGGTATAGCCCGCGACGAGTATCGCGACGAGGACCAGCGGCAGGCCCCAGACCTTGATGTTGTAGCCAAGGAAGATGACGATCGCCGCGCCCATGATGGCGACCAGCCAGCCCTCGGTCGTCGTCACGCATTGCGGGTCATCCACCGTCTTGGGCTCGGGCAGGCCGTACAAAGCCGCCGTCTCCTTTTCGCGCGCGAGGCTTTCGGCGATCAGGCGTTCGCGCTCTCCGGTGATCTGGTCGATCAGGCAGACCGCCTCGATCTCCACAAGGAAGGTCAGGGCAAGCCCGAAGGCCGCGACCAGCAGGGCGATGTCCATGAAAAGGCCGAACCTGCGGCGCGCGGGCGAGCGGTCCTGCCAGTCGCGCCACATCGAATGCTTCAGCACGACGACCAGCATCATCAGGGCGAAGACGCCCGGAAAGAACCATTCGCGCGGGAACTTGCGCAGGATCGCCCAGTCCCACCCGGTGACCCGCGCGACAAGGTCGTCATACCCCGGAATGCCCGGCGTCGCGTTCATCAGGCCCAGCACCACCAGCAACAGCGACGACCAGTAAAGCCAGCCGCGCCGTGGCAGGGGCGGCTTCACCGGTGGGACTTCCGGGGTCTGTTCGGACATCGGCGGCGGTCCTTTCGCGCGATGGCGTGCCGTTGGGCAAGGGGCGGCGTCAGGCGCCGCCCGCCCGTGTCAATGCGTCAGGTCACGGCTCAGGGACGCGCGCAATCCGGCACGGTGTATCCCGCTTCCTCCCATGCCCGGATCGCGCCGGGATGGTATTTCAGCGGCATCGGGCCACACATGCCCGTGGCCGAGGTGTCGGCAATCTCGCCCAGCCCGATATTGCGCATGAAGGGCGCCCTTGCCCGCACCCCTTCGAGGTTGTCGAGCACCGCCTTGGTCAGCCGGTAGGCTAGGTCTTCGTCCATGTCCTTGCGTACGATCTCCCCGCCCACGGTGGCGATCCCGCGGAAGGTGTCGTCCTCGGACACGACGGTTACGCCCTCTGGCTGCACGGCATCGGCGAGCGGCATCTCCACCCGGCCCGATCCGGGTGCCTTCATGTATTTCTGCGCCGCCTCGGATTCGAAGATCGCCCTGGGATAGGACCACATGGTCATCCGGCCCGCCGCCACCGCGCGGGTATGACGCCCGTCGGGGAAGCTCGACGGCAGGATGAAGGCGTCGGCGGTGCCGTCGGTCATCGTCTTGACGCCCTGGTCCCAGTTGACCTGCACGCCGGAATAGCCGTCCCCGTCGTCAAGGCCGGTCGCGATCTTGGCCACGCCCCGCGCATTGGTCAGCGCCGCGCCGCGCGGCGGACCGTTATAGACGGTGGCGCCCGCAAGGTCGTCCCAGCCCTTCACCCTGGAACTGTCATAGGCCGACAGGGTGAAGACGCCGAAGCGGTAGGTGTAAAGCACCGCAAGCCGGTCGGCGAGCTCCGCCCCCGCCTCGGGCCCCAGCTTGGCATAGGGCCCTGCCCCGCGTTGCAGCAGGAACGGCAGGATGAAAGGCGACGCGGTCACGTCGGTCTTGCCCTCGGCGGTGTTCTGCAACGAGTTGGTCAGCGTCTGGCCGGTCGCCACCTGGATGTCGGCCACGCCCGCGGCCGCCGCGAACTCACCCAGCGCCAGCACGGTGTTGCCCGGCACGCCGGTCGCGGCGGCGGTTTCCGCTGTCAGATTGGCTTGCGCCGCCGCCCCGCCCGCACACAGCACGGCGGCCACGGCCAGGCCCGCAAGGCTCTTGGCATAGGTCATTGATCTCTCTCCCTTCGGCGGACCCGTTCGACTGTTCCGTCACGCGGGGCCCGGTCGCGCCTGCCGGCATTTTGCCGGTCTGGTCACGAACCGTAGGGACAGGACCCTCACCTCGCAAGCCCGGCGACCGGCCCGCGGGTCAGGATTTATTGCATCGCACGGCCAAGGAACCGACCGGCAGCCCAAGGTCGACTGTGCAACCTCCAGCCGCCTCCGCATCTCCCCCGATGCCGCGTTCAGCGTGAACGACCGGACTGCCTTCATGGCCTTCACCTTCGTGACCGGCATGATCGGCGCACTCGAAAAAAACCGAACATCGGCACGCTGCGGTTCTTCGCCCCGCGCGAGGTTCTGGCCGATTACGGCACAATTCATTTGATGGAACCGGGCCTTGTTGCCATCGTGGTCATGCTGAAAGCGCCCAAGGGCGTCTGGGGCCTGATCCGCGACCGGTTCGACCTGGACCTGTTCCCCCTCAGCCACCGCGTGCGCAGGAAGGACTGACCATGGCCAAGCAAAAGACGATCATCACCTGCGCCGTGACGGGCGGCATCCACACGCCCACCATGTCCGACCACCTGCCCTATACCCATGACGATATCGCGCGGCAGGCGATCGAGGCGGCAGAGGCAGGCGCGGCAATCCTGCACCTGCACACCCGCGACAACAAAACCGGCCAGCCGGTGGTGGAACCCGAGGCTTATGCCGGCATCCTCGCCCGCGTGAAGCAATCGACCGATGCGGTGGTGAACATCACCACCGGCGGCAGCCCGCGCATGCTGATCGAGGACCGCATCAAGGCGGCAGAGACGTTCAGCCCCGAAATGTGCAGCCTCAACATGGGCTCGATGAATTTCGCCTTCCACCCGCTCGCCGACCGCTACGACAGCTTCAAGTTCGACTGGGAGGAGGAATACATCCGCGGGTCCGAGGCCAACATCTTCCGCAACACCTTCGCCGACATCCGCCTCGCCGCCGACCGGCTGAGGCCGCACAACGTGAAATTCGAACACGAGTGTTACGATGTCGGCCACCTCTACAACCTGAAATTCCTGATGGATCAGGGCATGTTCAAGGCGCCGGTCTTTTTGCAGTTCGTCATGGGCATCCTTGGCGGGATCGGCGCGGATATCGACAACCTCGTCTTCATGAAACGCACCGCCGACCGGCTGTTCGGCGACCAGTACCGCTGGTCCGTCCTCGGCGCGGGCGCGGCGCAGATGGGGCTGGCCACGGCGGCGACCCAGATGGGGGGGCACGTGCGTGTGGGGCTGGAGGATTCGCTCTTCATCCGGCGCGGGGAGCTTGCCACCTCGAACGCCCAGCAGGTCGAGAAGATCCGCCGCGTGATCGAGGACCTCGGCGCCGAAGTCGCCACGCCGGACGAGGCGCGCGAAATCCTCGACCTCAAGGGCGGCGACAGGGTGCAGTTCTGACATGCCGCAGATCACGCCACAGGATCCCGGCATCGCGGGCCTTTCGGGCCGGCACCTGTGGCACGCGCCCATGTCCTCGTGCTCCCAGCGCGTGCGCATCGCGCTGGCCGAAACGGGCGCGGACTGGCACAGCCACGTCATCAACCTTGGCCGCGACGAACATGCCAGCGCCGCCTACCAGGCGATCCACCCGCAAGGCCTTGTGCCCGCCTATGCCGAGGATGGCCGCCTGTTCATCGACAGCGTCGACATCATCGCCGAGGTCGCGCCGGACCTGGCGACCGACGGGATCGAGGACCTTCTGTCACTCGCCGATGCCGCGCAGGCCGACCTGAAACTGCTCAGCCACGAATTCCTCTTCCGCGCCCGCCCCGCACCGACCCCGGAAAAGGCCGAGGCGTTCCAGAAAGACCACCGCAACGCCACCCTCACCCGGTTCAAACGCGACTGGGCGGCGGGGTTCGCGCCCGAGCGGATCAACGCCGCCGTCGCCCGCACCGATGCAGGGTTCTGGACGCTGGAGGAACGCCTCTCCGACGGGCGCAGCTTCCTTGGTGGCGAAACGTTCTCCCTCGCCGACATCGCGTGGATGCCCAACCTGCACCGGATGCGCCTGATGGACTGGCCGTTTGGCCGCTACGCCCACCTGCCCGCATGGTTCGAACGCGTGACACGGCGCGAAAGCTTCACCTCGGGCCTGATGGACTGGCAGCCCGAAGGCGAACCCGCCCTCTTTGCCGCCTACACCGCCGAACGGCGCGCGGCGGGCAGCGACGTCACCTCGGTCCCGCATTTCCGGGGGCTTGGATGAACGTCCTCTGGATCATGTCCGACCAACTGCGCTGGGATTACCTCGGCTGCTATGGTGCGACGCATATCGACACGCCGAACCTCGACTGGCTGGCCAGCCGGGGCGTGCGGTTCGACCGCGCCTACGTGCAATCGCCGATCTGCGGGCCAAGCCGCATGTCGTTCTATACCGGGCGCTACGTGCGCAGCCATGGGGCTACGTGGAACGGCTTCCCCCTGCGCGTGGGCGAGCCGACGCTGGGCGACCACCTGCGGGAGGCGGGCGTGACCTGCGGCCTTGTCGGCAAGACCCACATGACGGCGGATATCGAGGGCATGCGCCGGCTGGGCATCGACCCCGCCAGCCCCACGGGCCGGTGTATCGCCGAAGGCGGGTTCGAGGTGTTCGTGCGCGACGACGGCACCAACCACAGCGCCTATCCCTCCCGCCACGCTGCCGATTACGACGCCTACCTGCGCGCCCACGGCATGGACGGCGACAACCCGTGGGAGGAATGGGCCAACACCGCCATCGACCCCGCCACGGGGGAGATGCGATCCGGCTGGGCGCTGGAGAACTCCCACCTGCCCGCCCGCGTGCCCAAGGAACATTCCGAAACCGCGTGGCTCACCACCCGCGGGATCGAGTATATCGAGGCGCAGGGCGACGCGCCGTGGCTCTGCCATCTCAGCTATATCAAGCCGCACTGGCCCTACCTTGCGCCTGCGCCCTACCACGCGATGTACGGCCCCGACGACATCCCGCCGCCCGTCCGCAGCGCGGCGGAACGCGAGACCGACCACCCGCTGATGCGGGCATGGCTGGGCGCGGCTTACGCGCAATCCTTCTCGCGCGACGCGGTGCGCGACCGGGTGGTGCCGGCCTATATGGGCCTCGTGAAAGAACTCGACGACCAGCTGGGGCGGCTGTTTGACCACCTGCGCGACAGCGGGCGGATGGACGACACGATGATCGTCTTCTGCTCGGACCACGGCGACAACCTCGGCGATCACTGGCTGGGGGAGAAGGACCTCTTCTACGACTGCTCCGCCCGCATCCCGCTGATCGTCGTTGACCCACGGGACGCCGCCGACACGACGCGCGGCACCGCCTGCGAGGCGCCGGTCGAAGGGATCGACCTGCCCGCGACCTTCCTCGACGCCTTCGGCATCGCGCCGAAACCGCATATCCTGGAAGGCCGCTCGCTGATGCCGTGGTTGCACGGGGAGGTGCCCGAATGGCGCGACTACGCCGTATCGGAGTACGACTATGCCACGCGAGAGGCGCGGACCGCGCTGGGGATCGACCAGCGCGATGCACGCCTCACCATGATCTTCGACGGACGCTGGAAATACATCCATTCCGAAGGCCACCGCCCGATGCTCTTCGACCTTGAAACCGACCCGGACGAACTGACCGACCTCGGCGGCGATCCGGCCCACGGCGACCAGATCGCGCGGCTGCGCGAGGCGCATTTCGACTGGGCCCGCCAGCACCATTCCCGCACCACCCTGCCCGCCGAACGGATCGAGGCGATGGCGCGCGGCAAGGAACCGCCGGGCATCTTCATCGGCCACTGGAACCGGTCAGAGGCCGAAGCCGAAGGCCGCCCGCTGCCCGACCACGTGACAGGATAGCAAAGGACAAAACAGGACCGGACCAACCGGACCGCAGACCAACCAAGGGAGGAACACATGAAAAACACACTGATCGCGGGCGCCATTGCCGCCCTGCTGGCCGCCACCGCGCAGGCCCAGACCGTGCTGACGGCGGAAACCGCCTCACCCAACACCGCGCCCGGCGTTTCGGTGATCTCGCTGTCCGAGGTCGCCTCGAAAGCCGGGATCGCCGACATCCAGGTCGCCACCGGCCAGACGCTGACCAACTCGGTCCAGAACGTCGCCGAGGGCAAGACCGACATCGCCGCCGCGCCCTTCATCCTGCCCTTCCTGCTGGCCCGCGCCGTCGGGCCCTATGGCAAGCTGACCAAGGAAGAAGGGGCGGAACTCGTCTCGAACCTCGCGGTACTCTATACCTACCGGATCTCGGTACAGGGGCTTTACGCCTTCGATTCCAGCGGCGTGAAAGGCTGGGACGACCTTGAAGGGCGCACCATCTACAACGGCCCGCCGCGCGGCGCGGCGCTGACGAATGCGCGCCTTCTGATCAAGCTGAACACCGGCATGGACGAAGGCGACGGCTATGACGGCGTTCAGGTGACATGGGGACAGGCGGTCAAGACGATCACCGATGGCTCGGCCGACGCCTTCGTGCTGCCCATGGCCTTCCCCGACGGGCGGATCACCGCCGCGCTCGCCTCGGGCGACATGACGATCTGGTCGGTGCCCAAGGCGACCTATGACAGCGAGGCGTTCCAGAACGTGGGCAAGCTGCCCGGCACCGTGCCGGTCACGCTGCCCATTGCCGACATGGGCTATGCCGAGGGCACCGTGACCATCGTGTCCGAAGACGACATGTTCCGCGGCCCCGGCACCGTGGGCGGCGAGGTCGTGAACAAGTCGATGGATTTCGACATGGCCAAGGCGCTGACGGCGGCCTTCATCGCGGGCCTCGACGACGTCTACCGCGCCAAGGCGCCGTTCATGCCCAACGCATGGCACGGCGAGACCGACATCGCCTTCACCGACATGTGCGGCGCCAACCCGGTCAAGTACCACCCCGGCGCCGTCGCCGCGTGGGAGGAAGCGGGCTACACCATCCCGGATTGCGCCAAATAAGCGCATCGCCGGGGCCGTCCCGACACGGCCCCGGCGCACGGCACAGAGACGCGTCCATATCGACAACCGGCGCAGGATCGAGGTGCCGCGCGACCACGTGCAAGGGCGCGCATTCGAGGCCCGCTCGAAATACCTCAAGCGCCCCGATCATTACACTGCGATGGTGGACAACCCGACAGCCACGCTGGCCGGAAATAACGGCCTAGCGCGCGGCGGTCCGGTCGGTGCTGCGCACGCGCGGCACCAGCGCCTTGACCAGCGTCTGCATGTTGACCTGCCCCAGTACCGCGCCGTCCTCGACCACGCGGTAGACATGGTTTGTGTCGCCATCCGACTGCGCGATCAGCCGTTCGAGGTTGCTGTCCGGTGACACGTCGCCGTCGAACGTATCGCGGTCGACCGGCTCCATGATCGACCGGACGCGCAGCACGCGGGCGCGGTTGATGTCGCTCACGAAGTCCTCGATATACGGGTCCGCCGGGGCCAGCAGGATACCCTGCGGCTCGCCCTGCTGCACCACCGCGCCATCCTTCAGGATCACGAGGTGATCGGCCAGCTTCAGCGCCTCGTCGAGGTCGTGGGTGATGAAGACGATGGTCTTCTGCAATTCCTTCTGCAATTCCAGCAGCAGGTCCTGCATGTCAGACCGGATCAGCGGGTCGAGCGCCGAAAAGGCCTCGTCCATCAGCATGATGTCGGTGTTGGCCGTCAGCGCCCGCGCGATGCCCACGCGCTGCTGCATGCCGCCTGACAATTGCGCGGGGTATTGCTGTTCGTTCCCGGCAAGCCCCACCCGCGCCAGCCAGCGCTTGGCATCTTCCGTCGTGCGCGCCGGGTCGTGCCCCTGCACCGACAAGGGCATCTCGGCGTTCTGCTGCACCGTCCGGTGCGGCAAGAGCGCGAATTTCTGGAACACCATCGACATGCGCTTCTGCCGCATCGCGCGCAGCTCCGCCGGGCCAAGGCGCATCACGTCCTGCCCGTCGATCAGGATCTCCCCGGCGGTCGGTTCGATCAGCCGGTTGAGGTGGCGGATCAGCGTCGACTTGCCCGACCCCGACAGCCCCATGATGACCGTGATCTCGCCCGCCGCCATGTCGACATTGATATCGCGCAGGCCCAGCACGTGACCGTGCCGGTCCAGCAGCGTGGCCTTGTCCATGCCGTTCTCGACAAGCGGCACCATCTCGGCCCCGCGGGGGCCGAAGATCTTGTAAAGGTTCCGGATCGCGACCTTGGCACTCATGTCTCAGTGCCCGCGCTGCTGGTCGACGCGGGCCAGCGCCGCCTTCGACACCCGGTCAAGGATCACGGCCAGCAGCACGATCCCCAGCCCCGCGACGATCCCCACACCCAGTTCAAGGTTGCGGATGCCTCGCAGGACCAGCACGCCCAGCCCCGGCGCCGACACGAGCGAGGCGATGACGACCATCGCAAGGCTCATCATGATCGTCTGGTTCACGCCGGCCATGATGTTCGGCAGCGCCAGCGGCAACTCCACCCGGCTCAGCTTCTGCCACGCGTTCATGCCGAAGGCATTCGCGGCCTCCACCACGTCCTTGTCGACAAGGCGGATGCCCAGGTCGGTCAGCCGGATCACCGGCACGATGGCATAGAGGATGATCGCGATCCCGTAGAGTTTCGATTCCGTGACCGAGAACAGGAAGATCAGCGGGATCAGGTAGACGAAGGTCGGCAGCGTCTGCAACAGATCGAGGATCGGCACGATCAGCCGCTGCGCGGTGTTCGATTTCGACATGCCGATGCCTATGGGCACCCCGAACAGCACCGACAGCCCGGTACAGACGAACACGATGGCGAGCGTCTGCATCGCCACGTCGTAATGGTCGATCACCGCGAAGAAGACGAGCACCGCCGCCACGAAGGCCGTCACCGCCTTCGACCGGCTGACGAGGTAGGACAAGAGCAGCAGCGCCGGGATCATGATCCACCACGGCGTGCCCTCGGCCACCCACAACGCGCCGTCCAGCATCCAGCTCAGCGGTTGCGTGATCGGGTCCAGCACCAACTTCAACTCGGGCCGGATGTCGAGAAAGCCGCGCTCCAGCCCCTCGGTCACGTCGCGGGTCTGGCCGATGCGGTGGCAGGCCTCGTGCAGCACGTCGAGCGACGGGAACGGCAGCACCGGCCCTTCGGCCCCCGCATCGCCGCCCTGCGTCTGCGCCAGAAGCTGCGCCATGGACATCGGACCGTCGGTCTTGTCCGCGTCGCACCAGTCGCGCAATCCCAGCGCGTCGAAGAAGGATTCGTATGCTGCCATGAGGGTCGTCTTCGTCCTGAACGGGGCCGCCCGCGCGCGGCGCGCGGCCCCGTCGGGTCTGCGTTACTTCAAGAGCGCGGCAAGCTTGCCGCGGGCTTCGTCGTTCAGCCAGTCACCCCAGACGTCCTTGTAATTGGTCAGGAAATACACCGCCGCCTCTTCGTAGGACGCGCCGTTGGCTTCCTGCCATGCGAGGATCTCGTTCATCTGCTCGTTGGTGAAGGACAGGTTCTTCATCAACTCGGCCACTTCCGGCTCCCGCTCGACAAAGGCGCTGGTCGCGGTGGTGACGACGTCGGCACGCGGGTAATCCGACAGGCCCGGCGTCGCGCAGTTCTCGTCCGCATTGCAGGTGTGGGTCGCCTCGTCATAAGGCGCGGTTTCCACCTTCACCATCGGGTAGCTGCCCAGCACGCTGGTCGGCGCCCAGTAGTATCCGAACCACGGCTCTTTCGCCTCGTAGGCCGCCGCGATCGAGGTCGCCAGCGTCTCGCCCGACCCGTGCTGGAACCGCTCCAGCCCCGCCGCCTCGGCGTCGGCCGCCTTGAGGTTGTTGAGGTTCGTCACGTCACAGCCCCAGCCCGCCGGGCAATCGTGGAACCGGCCACCCACGGCAGCGGGGTTCGCCAGCACGCCCTCGATGGTCGCAAGCTCGGGATTGGCGTCGGCCAGGTATTTCGGGATCCACCAGCCCTCGACCCCGCCATCGGACAGGACCTTGGACAACTCGATGACCTTGCCCTCGTCCTTCAGCTCGAAATAGACCGGGGTATAGATCGTCCACAGCTCGGTCACGATGTCGGGCTTGCCGGTCTCGGCCAACGACGCGATGGCGGGCACCGTGGTCGTCGGCACGGTCTGCACCGTGCAGCCATATCCCTGTTCCATCAGGAACTTGGCGACATAGGTGACCACCGCGGACGAGGCCCAGTCCATCTCGGAAATGGACACTTCCCCGCAATCGGCAGCCGCCACCGACCCGACCGAGGCGCTGGCCGCAAGCGCGGATGCAAAGACCCAGTTTTTCATCTTTTCTGTCTCCCTGTTTGGCGCGGTCCCCACTCTCCCTGTGGCGCGCGCGTCGGATGGACCGACGGCACCGTCCGGGGACCCTGACGGGTACCATGGCCGGGCGCATCCGCTTTGTCGAACGGATTCCGCAGAGAACCGCCCGCCCCGTGTCGCCCGCGGGCTTGACAGCACGGCCCGCGCGGGTCCAGCGATTGGGGTATCACCTGCCCGCGCCGGAGACCCGCATGACCGCCCTGCCCGATGCCGCCCGCCTCGCCGCGATCCGCTCCGGATACGACCCGGACCCGTCCCGCTCGCTGTCGCTGCGCAAGGACGCCTACACCCAGGCCGACTGGTTCGCCGCCGACCGCGCGGGCATCCTCGCGCGCAGCTGGCAATGGGTCTGCCATGTCGAGAAACTGCGCAAGCCGGGCGCCTTCGTCACGGCCGAGATCGCGGGCCACCCCGTCGCCATCGTCCGCGACCGGTCGGGTACGCTGCGTGCCTTCTACAACGTCTGCAAGCACCGCGCCCACGAACTGCTGTCGGGCGAAGGCGAGACGACGCGCATCATGTGCCCCTACCACGCATGGACCTACGCGCTGGACGGCCAGCTTGTCCGCGCCCCGCATACCGAGAACCTCGACGGGTTCGACGCGCGCGACATCTGCCTCGACGCCGTGCAGGTGGAGGAATTCTGCGGCTTCATCTACGTCAACCTCGACCCCTCCGCCCCGTCGCTCGCCGACCAGAGCGGCGATCTGCAGACCGAGATCCGCCACTGGGCCCCCGACATCGACGCGCTCACCTTCGGCCACCGCCTGACCTATGACATCCGGTCGAACTGGAAGAACGTCGTCGACAACTTCCTCGAATGCTACCACTGCCCCACCGCGCACAAGGATTTCTGCGACCTTGTCGACATGGACACCTACAAGGTCACGACCCACGGCATCTATTCCTCGCACATGGCCGATGCAGGGAAAGGCGCGAACTCGGCCTACGACGTGTCGAACGCCACGGTGCGCACCCATGCCGTCTGGTGGCTCTGGCCCACGACCTGCCTGATGCGCTATCCCGGCCGGTCCTCGATGATCGTGCTCAACATCATCCCCGTCGGTCCCGACCGGACGCTGGAAACCTATGACTTCTTCCTTGAAACGCCCGAACCCGACGCGATGGAACTGGACGCCATCCGCTACCTCGACGAGGTGTTGCAGGTCGAGGATATCGGGCTGGTCGAGTCGGTGCAGCGCGGCATGGAAACACCCGCCTTCACGCAAGGCCGCATCGTCAACGACCCCGACGGGTCGGGCAAATCCGAACACGCCGTGCACCATTTCCACGGGCTGGTGCTGGATGCCTATGCGCGGCTGGACGCCGCGCAAGCGGCGGAATGACCGCATCCCTCTTCCCCGGCTTCACCGAAGAGCGCATCCCCTGCGGTGCGGTCACGCTGTTCGTCCGCCACAACGCCGCGCCCGACCGGCCCGCGCTTCTCCTGCTGCACGGCTACCCGCAGACCTCGGCCATGTGGCACGGCGTGGCACCCCTTTTGGCAGACCGGTTTCACGTCATCTGCCCCGACCTGCGCGGCTATGGACGGTCGGACAAGCCCGCCTCCGCCCCCGACCATGCGCCTTATTCCAAGCGCGCGATGGCGGATGACTTTGCAGCACTTCTCGACCATTTCGGCCACGACAGCGCATGGGTCGGCGCGCATGACCGGGGCGCGCGGGTGGCGCATCGCATGGCGCTCGACCATTCGGGCCGCGTGCGGGCGCTGGTCCTGCTCGACATCGCGCCCACGCGCGAGATGTACGCCAACACGTCCACCACCTTCGCCCGCGCCTACTGGCACTGGTACTTCCTGACCCAGCCCGCGCCCTTCCCCGAAACCATGATCGGCCACGATCCGCGCGCCTTCTGGCTGGGCAAATGCATCCGGCAGGCGGGCAGCACCGGCACCGGCCCCTTCCACCCCGACGCGAAGGATGAATACCTGCGCTGCTTCGACGACCCGGCCGCGATCCATGCCAGTTGCGAGGATTACCGCGCCGCCGCCACCATCGACATCGCCCATGACGACGTCGACGGGGGACGCAAGGTCTCCCAACCCCTGCTCGCCCTCTGGGCGCGGCGCGGCGTGATCGAACGCGCCTTCGACCCGCTTTCGCTCTGGCGGTCGCGCGCCGACGACGTGACCGGCAAGGCGCTCGACGCCTCCCACTACATGGCCGAGGAAATCCCGTCCGAGATCGCCCTACACATGACCCGCTTCTTCACGGCGCGGGCCTGAGGGATCTTCGCTGTCAGGGGGCCGGATTTAAGGGGATGGCGGAGGCTCAGGGATTCGAACCCTGGGGACGCTTTCACGCCCGCCGGTTTTCAAGACCGGTGCATTCGACCACTCTGCCAAACCTCCGCTGGTCGCTGGCGATACTAGCCCGCAAGCGATTCTAAAAGGTCACAGCCGACGAAAATCTGCCCATCCGGTCTCAGGTACTTCCCAGAAAGCGCAGAAATCGCTACACTTCCCGTCAATGAGCACCCGCGCGCCTCGCGCAGCGGAGGCCGAGCAGTACCAACGAAGACAAGAAAAACGCGTCCGCGACCACGCGGGCAATACAGGCAAGAGGCAGATAGTCACCATGTCAGACACGCGTGTTCAGGGGCGCTTCCCGCGCCGGAGCCGGATGTTCGCCGTGCCGCTCCTCGCGGCATCGCTCGCACTCACCGCCTGTGCCGAAGGGCAGGGCTTCTCGTTCAAGAACCTCAAGCGCGACGGCGCCGGTGCCAGCGCCGATGGTGATGTCGTCACCGCCAACCGCTCCATCAAGCTGATCGAACGCGATGTCGAAGTCCCCGATGTCTTCCAGGCGACCGAGGCCGGGCTTTGGGACGGGCGTCCCTCCCTTGGCGGCGTCTGGGTCGCGCATCCCGACGTGGCCGAGCCCGAGCGGGTCATCATCCGCAATTCCAAGAATTCCAAGTTCGTGATCGGGGCCCTGTTCCGCCGCGAACGCGAAGCCCCCGGCCCCCGCCTGCAGGTCTCGTCCGATGCCGCGGCGGCGCTCGGCATGCTCGCGGGCCAGCCGATGAACCTCAACGTGACCGCGCTCCGGCGCGAGGAAGTGGCCGATGACGTGGCGCCCGCGCCCGACACGACCGCCGCTTCCCTCACCAAACCGGCCGAGATCGCAACCGGCACGCTCGACCCCGTGGCCGACGTCGCCGCCCGCGCGCTCGACGAAACCCCGGTGATCGAGGCCGCCGCCTCCGCCGACGCCGTGGCACCCGCCGCGCCGGTCACCTCGGCCCTGTCGAAACCCTACGTGCAGGTCGGCATCTTCTCGATCGAGAAGAACGCCCGCAACACCGCCAGCACGCTCTCGGGCCTCGGCATCGTGCCCACGGTCAAGAAGCAAAGCGCCAAGGGCAAGACCTTCTGGCGCGTCGTCGCCGGCCCCGCCACGACGCAGTCTGAACTGGCCGACATCCTGAAAAAGGTGAAGGCCAAGGGCTTTACCGACGCCTACGCCGTGTCGAACTGACGCCGCGCGCCATGACAGATGCACGAAACGGGGCCCGCGCGGCCCCGTTTTCACGTCCCGAGTCTCGCACATGATCGCGCAAGACGCCCGCGCCCTCTACGTCGTGGACGTGACCGCGGGCCGCATCCTTTGGGATCGGGACGCGCACCGCCCCCTGCCGCCCGCGTCGATGTCGAAACTGATGACCCTCACGCTTGCCGGGGAAGCCCTGCGCGCGGGCCGCATCGACGCACGCACCCCGGTTACCATCTCCGACCACGCCGCATCACGCGGGGGTGCCACGCTTGCCCTTCAACCGGGCGAACAGATACCGTTCATCGACCTCATGCACGGCGCGGGCGTCCTGTCGGCCAACGACGCCGCCACCGCCTTGGCCGAAACGCTCTCGCCCGACGGCACCGAGGCCGGGTTTGCCCGCGCCATGACCATCCGAGCCGCAGAACTCGGCCTCACCCGTTCGGCGTTTGACAATGCCAGCGGCCTGCCCTCGCCCGGCCAGATGATGTCGATGCGCGACCTCGTGGCGCTGGCCCACCACCTGCGCCGCTCTGACCCCGCCACCGCGCGCCTTTGTGCCAAGCCTTCGTACACCTTCGATGGCCGCGCTCTCGCCCACACCCGCAACCGCAACCCGCTGCTGCAGGACGTGGCGGGCGCGGACGGGATGAAGACGGGGTTCACCCGCGCATCGGGGCACGGCCTGACCGGCTCTGTCACCCGCGACGGGCGCGAGATCCTCTTTGCCATGACCGGCCTGCGCACCGAAAGCGCGCGCCGCGACACCGCCCGTGCGCTTGTCGACTGGGCCTTCGCACGACCGAACACGCCCGCACCGGACCATGAGGCATGGCGCGACGATGCACCGCCACCAGCCGACCTCTCCACCCTCACGCCCACGCCGTACCTTCAGGTCGGCGTCTTCGGGGTGGAACAGAATGCGCGGAACTCCGCCCGCCGCCTCGGCGAGGCGGGGCTCGAAACCACCGTTAATAATCGGGGATCGGCGGGAAAACCGCTCTGGTCCGTGACCGTCGGTCCGCTGCTCACGCGAACGGGACTTGCCGATGCCTTGAATTTGGTGAACTCCGGGGGCTTTACTGACGCATATCCCGTAGCCTACCCCGACTGACGAGGACCGACATGCCAAGACTGCTGACACGGGCCATTGCCGCCCTGTCCCTTCTGATCGCGCTCGCCGCCTCCGCGGCCGCCTTCGAAACCCGCGCCAAGGCCGCCTTCGTGCTCGACCAGTCCACCGGCACGGTGCTTCTGAACAAGAACGCCGACGAACCGCTGCCGCCTGCATCCATGTCGAAACTGATGACGCTCTACGTCGCGTTCGAGGCGATTCGCGATGGCCGCCTGTCGCTCGACGAAAAGCTGCCCGTGTCGCAGCACGCGATGGATTACGGCGGCTCGACCATGTTCCTCAACACCCGTGACCGCGTGAAGGTCGAGGACCTGATCCGCGGCATCGTCGTCTTGTCGGGCAACGACGCCTCCGCCGTCATCGCCGAGGCGCTCAGCCCCGACGGGACCGAGGCCGGGTTCGCCCGCTTCATGACCCAGCGCGCGCAGCAACTGGGCATGACCAATTCCTCTTTCCGCAACTCCAACGGCTGGCCCGCCACCGGACATTTCATGTCGATGCGCGACCTTGCGCTGCTGGCCAACCGGCTGATCCTCGATTTCCCGCAATTCTACCCGATGTTCTCGGAACGGGAGTTCCTGTTCGACGGGCGCGCGCCGCAGAACAAGAACAACCGCAACCCGCTTCTGGGCCTCGGCATCGGTGCCGACGGGCTCAAGACCGGGCATACGCAAGAGGCGGGATACGGCCTTGTCGGGTCCGCCAAGCAGGGCGACCGGCGCGTGGTCTTCGTCATCTCGGGGCTGGACAGCGAACGCGCCCGCGCCGAGGAATCCGAAGCCATCGTCAACTGGGCCTTCCGCCAGTTCGCCGAAAAGGACGTGGTCGCCGCCGGCCAGCGCGTGGCCGAGGCCGAGGTCTGGATGGGCGACCAGCCCTCCGTCGGGCTGGTGCCGCACGAAAACGTGCGCCTGCTGCTGCCGGTTCTGGGCGGCGACAAAGTCGAGGCCGAGGTTGTCTACGAAGGCCCGCTGTCGGCCCCCATCCGGCGCGGCGACCCGGTCGCGGTGCTGCTGATCAAGCCGCAGGGCCTGCCGGAACAGAAAATCCCCCTTGTGGCCGAGGCGGACGTGGCCCATGCCGGGTTCATGCAACGCATCACCACCGTGGGCCAGGTCGTGCTCGACCGCCTGCGCGAAGGCAACGAGGGCGCATTTTGACGAAAAAGACCGGCCTCTTCGTCAGTTTCGAAGGGATCGACGGGTCAGGCAAATCCACGCAGGCGCGGCGTCTGGCCGACACCCTGCGCGCGATGGGCCATACCGTCGACCTGACACGCGAACCGGGCGGCTCTCCGGGGGCCGAGGAAATCCGCGCGCTCGTGCTGCAGGGCGATCCCGACCGCTGGTCGCCCGAGACCGAGATCCTGCTCTTCACCGCCGCCCGCCGCGACCACATGGAGCGGCGCATCCTGCCGGCGCTGGCGGCGGGCCAGGTGGTGATCTGCGACCGCTTCGCCGACAGCACGCGTCTTTACCAGGGCGCGTCGCGCGGGGATCGCCGGGTGCTGGTCGACGCGCTGCACGACCTGATGATCGGCCGCGAACCCGACCTCACCATCCTGATCGACATGGATCCCGCAACCGGCCTCGCCCGTGCCAAGGGGCGGCAGGGAGACGAGGAGAGGTTCGAGGATTTCGGCCTCGACCTGCAACGCACCATGCGCGACGGCTTTCTCGAACTCGCCGCCGCAGCACCCGAACGGTTCCGCGTCATCGATGGCCGCGCGGATGAAGACAGCGTGGCCGCCGCGGTGCTGGACGCCGTGCGCCCCGCCTTGCCATAAGGCTCCCATGGCCGAGCCCGAGCTTTACGAACCCGACCGCATCGACGGCGCCCCGCATCCCCGCGAAACCGCCCGCCTTTTCGGGCAGGACGCGGCAGAGGCGGCGTTTCTCGACGCGCTGGGATCGGGCCGGCTGCACCACGGCTGGCTGCTGACCGGGCCGCAGGGCGTCGGCAAGGCGACGCTCGCATGGAAGATCGCGGCCCACCTGATCGCCAACCCGCCCGACGATGGCGGCGGGCTCTTCGGTGCGCCCGAACCCGCCACGTCGCTCGACCTGCCACCCGACCACCCCGTCCTGCGCCGCATCCTCGCCGGGTCGGAACCCAGCCTCAAACTGGTGCGCCCGACCGTCAACGAAAAGACCGGCCGCCCCCGGACCGAGATCGTGGTCGAGGACGTGCGCGACCTCGCCGGGTTCTTCCACCTGTCCGCGACCGAGGGCGGGCGGCGGGTCGTCATCGTCGACAGCGCCGATCTCTTGAACACCTCCGCTGCCAACGCGCTCCTGAAAATGCTCGAAGAGCCGCCCGCGAACGCCGTCCTGCTGCTGATCTCGCACGCGCCCTCGCGGCTTCTGCCCACGATCCGCTCGCGCTGCCGCACCCTGCGCCTTGCGCCGCTCGGCCCCGATGACATGGCCCGCGCGCTCGACCAGGCCGAGGTCACGGTGGACAACCCCGTGGCCGTGGCGGAATTGTCGGGCGGATCGGTCGGCACCGCGATCCGCCTGATCGACGGTGGCGGGCTCGACCTTTACGCGGCCATCGTCAAGCTCGCGGGCACCCTGCCCCGCATCGATCGCCGTCAGGCGCTGGCACTGGCCGATCACGTCGCCCAGCGCGGGAAAGAGGCGCGGTTCGACATGTTCCTGGACATGATGGACCTGTTCCTCGCCCGCCTCGCGCGCACCGGGGCGGCGGGTATCCCGCCCGCGCAGCAGGCCGCACCGGGAGAGGCGACGCTGATGGTCCGCCTTGCGCCCGATGCCGCCTCGGGCCGGGCATGGGCGCAGCTTGCCCAGACACAGGGCGCGCGCCTGCGTCACGGGCGCGCGGTGAACCTTGACCCCGCCGCGCTGGTGCTGGATACGCTTCTGAAACTCCAGGACCCGAACCGGGCGCTGACATGACCCTGCCACTCCTGACCGACAGCCACTGCCACATCGATTTCCCCGATTTCGACGGCGAGCATGCCGCGCTCGTTGCGCGCGCGGCGGATGCGGGCGTGCACCGCATGGTCACCATCTGCACCAAACTGCGGCTCGAACCGCAGGTCCGCGCACTGGCCGAGGCGCACGGCCCCGTCTTCTATGCCGCGGGCACCCATCCGATGAGCGCGGCGTCAGAACCGATGGCGACCGTCGACCAGATGATCGCGCTGGCCCGCCACCCCAAGATGGTGGGAATTGGCGAGACCGGGCTCGATTATCACTACACCGCCGACAGCGCCGAGGTGCAGAAGGAAAGCCTGCACCTCCACATCACCGCCGCGCAGGAAACCGGGCTGCCGCTCATCATCCATGCGCGCGACGCCGATGACGACATGGCGGCAATCCTCACGCAGCGCTTCAGGGAACGCGCCTACGCTTGCGTCATGCACTGCTTTTCCTCGGGGGCAGAGCTTGCCCGCGCCGCGCTCGACCTCGATTTCTACCTGTCGATGTCCGGCATCGCCGCCTTCCCCAAAAGCCAAGCCCTGCGCGACATCTTCGCCGCCGCTCCGCTTGACCGCATCCTTGTCGAAACCGACAGCCCCTACCTCGCGCCGCCGCCCTATCGCGGCAAGCGCAACGAACCGGCCTATGTCGCGCACACCGCCGCCAAGGGGGCCGAGATCTTCGACATGTCGCTCGAAGACTTCGCCGCCGCGACCGAGGCCAATTTCGACCGGCTCTTTTCCAAGGCCGCCGACTGGGCGCAAGCCGCCTGATGGCCGAGTTCCGCTTCACCATCCTCGGATGCGGGTCATCCGGCGGCGTGCCCCGCCTTGGCGGTCACTGGGGCGATTGCGACCCCGCCAACCCCAAGAACCGCCGCACCCGCTGCTCCATGCTGGTGGAACGGGTCACGGACACGGGCACCACCCGCGTCCTGATCGACACCTCGCCCGACATGCGCGCGCAACTCCTCGACGCGGGCGTGGGAGAGCTGGACGCCGTCGTCTACACCCACCAGCACGCCGATCACGTGCACGGGCTGGACGATCTGCGCATGATTGTTTTCAACATGCGCCGCCGCCTGCCCGTCTGGGCCGATGGCGACACGCAGGATGACCTGATCTCGCGCTTCGGCTACGCCTTCGTGCAGCCCAAGGGCTCGGCCTACCCGCCGATCCTCGACCTGCACACCATCGACGGCCCGTTCGAGATCGACGGCGCGGGCGGGGCGATCCCCTTCACCCCCTTCGACGTGGACCATTCCACCATCGGCTGCCTCGGCTTCCGCATCGGCGGGCTGGCCTACGTGCCCGACGTGTCCGAGATCCCCGAGGCCTCTTGGACGCACCTGCGCGACCTCGACATCTGGGTGGTGGACGCGCTCCGCCGCGATCCGCACCCGACGCACGCGCATCTTGCCAAGACGCTCGGCTGGATCGCCGATGCCGCGCCCGCGCGTGCGGTCCTGACCAACATGCATATCGACCTCGATTACGACACCGTCCTGAACGAGACGCCCGCGCATGTGGAACCCGCCCATGACGGGCTGGTCCTGACCCTTCCCGCCGACTGACCCGATGGGCGCGCTTCTCCAGGTCGTGCTGCCCGTCTTCCTGGTGATCGGTTTCGGCTATGTCGCCCGCGCGCGCGGCATCATCTCGGACGCGGTGACCGACGGGCTGATGACCTTCGCCCAGAAATTCGCGATCCCCTGCCTGCTGTTCCGCGCCGTGTCGGACCTTGCCGTGCGCGACTTCGTCAACCTGCCGCTCCTGGGCGGGTATTATGCCGGGGCGCTGCTGATCTTCGCCACCGGCTTTGCCATGGCGCGGCTGGTCTTCGGGCGCGGGACCGAGGACGCGGTGGCGATCGGGTTCGTCTGCCTCTTCGCCAATTCGGTGCTTCTGGGCCTGCCCATATCGGAGCGCGCCTTCGGGGCGGCGAGCCTCACGCCCAACTTCACCATCATCGCCTTCCACGCGCCCTTCTGCTATGGCGTCGGCATCACCTGCATGGAAGTGCTTCGCGCCCGTGGCGCGCCCGGCCCCGAGCAGCTGCGCCGCATCCTCAAGGCGATGTTTTCCAACGCGATCATACTCGGCATCACCGCCGGCCTGATCGTCAGCGTCACCGGCCTGCCCGTGCCTGCCGTGGTGAACGACGCGGCCGACATGCTGGGCCGCGCCGCCCTGCCCGCGGCACTCTTCGGTCTGGGTGGCATCCTCGTGCGCTACCGCCCCGAAGGCGACATGCCCACGATCCTCGCCGTCTGCGCCGTGTCGCTTGTGCTGCACCCCGCCCTGACCTTTGGCATCACCACCACCATCGGCCTGCCGGTCGGAGAGCTGCGCGCCGCCGTCCTCACCGCCGCCATGCCGCCCGGCGTGAACGCGTTCCTCTTTGCCACGATGTATGCCCGCGCCCAGCGCGTCGCCGCGTCCTCGGTCCTGATCGCGACGGGGGCGTCGGTCGTGTCGGTCTGGCTGTGGCTCTTGGTCCTGCCCTAGGGCTGCAGCATCCCCTTGCCGTCGAACCGCGCCTCGTCGGTTCCCAGGTCGTCATAGGTGATCCGCACCGCGACCTCTTTCACCGACCCGCCCGCATGGGCGATATAGGGCAACCCGTCCTCGGGCAGGATCGCGTTCGGCGCGGACGTGTCGTCATGGCAGGCGGGCATCGGCCAGTCCTCGAACGCGCCGCCATTGATCGCCACCTCGATCCGCAAAAGCCCGCAGCGCCACGACCACAGATGCGTGACATAGACAAGGTCCTGCCCGTTGAAGTCGCGCACCGCGATCCAGTTCGCGCGGGTCGCGTTCAGGATCGGGCGCACCTCGGTCGCGGTCAGGAACCGGCCCGTGGGCGTCTGGTCCTCGGCCTCCAGCGTCACGCCGCCTTCGGGCGCCTGCACGGCGGCTTCGACCACCGCCGTGTCGGCGGGTTCCGCACCGACCCCGGAAAAGGACAAAAGAACGAGGATCAGGTGCAGCATGGTTAACCCCTTCGCCATCTTCCCCGTGCATCACCCTTGGGTTGCCTGGGACATTCGGATATGTCTTGGACAATAACACGAAACCGGGCAGACGGGACAACATGGCCAAGATCGAGGGCGAACCGCGCCCCTTCAACGTCGCGATCGTCGCGCAATCGGGGCGGCTGCAATACGAAGCCGTGCTGTTCGCCGCCTCGTTCCGGCGCGCCTGCCCGCGCTTTGCCGGCAAGCTGCTCGTGGCCGAACCGCAACCCGGCCCGCGCTGGCCCGGCAATCCCGGCATCTCGAACCGCGACGTCCGCGCGCTTCTGACCGAACTGGGAGCCGAATTCGTGCCCTTCGAGTCGCGCCATTTCGGCGCCGAATACCCCTATGGCAACAAGATCGAGATGTTGCAGGCCCTGCCCGAGGGCGAGCCCTTCGTGTTCTTCGACACCGACACGCTGGTCACCGGCGACCTGCGCGACGTGCCCTTCGATTTCGACCGCCCCACCGCGTCCATGCGGCGCGAGGGCACGTGGCCGGTGAAAGAGCTGTACGGCCCCGGCCCGACCGCCACGTGGAAGTCGCTCTACGACCGGTTCGGGCTCGATTTCGAAAGCTCGCTCGACACCTCGCATCCCGACGAATACTGGCAGCGCTATCTCTACTTCAACGCCGGGTTCTTCTTCTTCCGCTGCCCCCACGAGTTTGGCACCCGGTTCCTCGACTACGCCCTGTCGATCCGCAACGACCCGCCCGAAGAGCTGGTCTGCCAGCCGCTCGACCCGTGGCTCGACCAGGTGGCACTGCCGCTGGTGATCCACTCCTTCGGCGGCGGGCGCGATACGCTGCCCGCAGGCCTGCTCGACGGGTCGGTGACCTGCCATTACCGCGTGCTGCCGCTGCTATACGCGCGGGAGGCCGACGCGGTGGTCGAAACGCTGGAGTCAGTGGCCGAGCCGCACAAGATCAAGCGCGTGCTCAAGCAGTACGAGCCGATGAAGCGGATGATCTACCAGGGGCGCGGCCAGAAGGTGCGCGCCCTTTTCGACCGCGACGACCTGCCCCGCCGCGAACAGGCCATCCGCAACCGCATCAAGCGCGAAGGTTTCTGGATGCGGTAGGGGCTGCGCGCCTGCGCGGACTCAAGGCCGCAGGCCGCTGCCCCCGCGCGGAATCAAGGCCGCAGGCCGCCGCGCTTCGACGGGCCGCCCCCCGGCACGTCGATTTGGCTGGTCTTGGCGTAGCGCTTGGGCGTCACGCGGACATGGCAACGATAAATCGCTCAGCAGACCCGATGGTTCGACGCACCACGGCCCGTCTGCACCCGTCTCTACATCAACAAAAGGGAAACATCACACACCCCACGCCCGCGCGGAATCAAGGGCTTTAGCCCGCCGCGCATCGACGGGCCGCCCGCACGGCACGTCGATTTGGCGGGTCTTGGCGCATCGCTGGGGCATTACGCGGACTTGGCAAGGATAAACCGCTCAGCACTCCCGTCGGATCGACGCACCGCGGCCCGTTTGCAATCGGTTCACCAACGAGCAATCCGAACCTTCGCGCGCTCCGCCCCCGCGCGGAATCAAGGCCGCAGGCCGCCGCGCTTCGACGGGCCGCCCGCACGGCACGTCGAACTGGCTGGGGTTGGCACACCACCGATGCGGCGCAAGGACTTGGCTGGCATAAAGGAAGAAGCACACCCGTCGGTTCGACGCACCGCGGCCCGTCCGCACCCCGGTCACTTACGGCGAGCAGCCGCCCCGCAAGCCTTGGAACAATACTTCACCTCGTCCCAGACCTTCTCCCACTTCTTCCGCCACTCGAACGGACGCCCGCAGGTCACGCAGACCTTCACGGGCTTCGGCGCGCGCTTGCTCTCGCGTCTCACAGGCCGAGGTCCATCTGCCGCCCATCCCTCTTCGCCGCCCGCTTGCGCGGCGCGCGGTCGTTGACGAAATGGCGATCCTTGCGCGAGGCATGCTTGCGCACCACCTCGTCGGCCTCGGCGCGGAACTCGGGCCCGCGCCGCACCGCCCAGATCCTGCCGCGCGCCTCCCGCGCCGCCTCGACCACGTCGACAACGGGCGGCGGATAGGCGAGGCCCTCGGCCTCCTCCCACCCCCACGGCGCCTGCAGGTACTTGTCGGGTACCTCCGCCAGCTCCGGCACCCAACGGCGGGTGAACACGCCCGTCGGATCCTGGTCGCCGCCCTGCTTCACCGGGTTGTAGATGCGCAGCGTGTTGATCCCCGTCGTGCCCGATTGCATCTGCGTCTGCGCCCAGTGGATGCCCGGTTCGTAATCGGTGAACACCCGCGCAAGGTGCAGGCCCGTCTGCCGCCAGTCGAGCCACAGGTGATAGGACGCGAACGCCATCAGCATCGACCGCATCCTGAAATTCAGCCAGCCGGTTGCCGAGACATACCGCATGCAGGCATCGACGAAGGGCACCCCCGTCTCTCCGGCACACCACGCCCGCAACCGCTCCGGATCGGTCCCGCGCAACCCGTCATAGCCCGAATGCATGTTGCGCCGGTCCAGATCGGGCATGTCTTCGAGCTTCTGAACAAAGTGATCCCGCCATGCGAGCCGCGCCTGGAACGACTTGAGCGATCCGGCCCAGCCCCGCCCCGGCCCTTCTGCCTGCCGCGCGGCGGTGGCCTGCACGACCTCCCGCCCGCTGAGGCAGCCGAACGCCAGGTACGGCGACAGGCGCGAACAGGCCCATTCCCCTTCGACGGGAGAGGACATGGCCGACCGGTACGTCTTCCCCCTCTCGGTCAGGAACCCGCCCAACAGCGACAGCCCCTGCTGCCGCCCGCCCACCTGCCGCTCGGGGCAGTGATCGAGCAGGCCAAGGTCGGGCCACGGGTCCGACGGTGCGTCGACCCACGTGAGGCCCGACGGCACTTCCACCTGCTCCCGCGCCATGAACCGGTTGCGCTGCGCCGCCCACGTGTCACGAGTGTTCAGACGCCGCACGACGCCCGTCTGCTGCACCTCGTCCCACGCGACGCCCGCGCTTTTCGCCCAATCGGCCACGCGCCGGTCGCGGTCATAGGTCCAGAGCGTCCCGGTCTCCTGATGGCTCACCAGATGCGCGATGCCGTGGTCGCGGTGCAAAGCGTCCAGCACCTCCACCGCTTCGCCCACCTGCACGACCAGCTTCCCGCCGATCCCGGCCAGCGCCCCTGCCAGATCGCCCAGCGCCTCGCGCACGAAATCCCATTGCCGGCCCGAGGCATCGGGTTCGGCCCAGAGGCCCGGCTCCACGATGTAAAGCGCCAGCACCGGCCGGCCCAGATCCGCCGCCCGCGCCAGTGCCGGATGGTCGGCAATCCGCAGATCGCGCTTGAACCAGAGAACCGTGATACCGCCCGACATTGAAGCGCCTCCTTTCCCGCACTAGGACATAAGCCAGAACCGAGAACGCGCCAGCCGGACGAAAGGACGCAAACCGCATGAAGGACGCCGCCCCGCAAGAGACGATCCACCTGTCCGAATACACGCCCTTCGGCTTCCTGATCGACGCGGTCCACCTCACCTTCGACCTCTCGCCCAACGCCACCCGCGTCAAAAGCCGGATCGACTTCCGCCCCAACCCCGACGCGACCGACAGCACCTTCTTCCTGCATGGCGAGAAACTGACCCTGATCGAGGCAAGGATCGACGGCACCCCCGTCACGCCCGACATCACCGACACCGGCCTCACCTGCACCGTCCCCGACGCGCCTTTCACGTGGGAGGCCGAGGTCGAAATCGACCCGGCGAACAACACCGCGCTCGAAGGGCTCTACATGTCGGGCGGCATGTATTGCACGCAATGCGAGGCCGAGGGCTTTCGCAAGATCACTTATTACCCCGACCGCCCCGACGTGATGGCCACCTTCACGGTGCGCATCAATTCCAACATGCCGGTGCTTCTGTCGAACGGCAACCCGGCGGGCGAAGGGGACGGCTGGGCCGAATGGCACGACCCGTGGCCGAAACCGGCCTACCTGTTCGCGCTGGTCGCGGGCCACCTCGTCAACCACCCCGACCACTTCACCACCGCCTCGGGCCGCGAGGTCACGCTCAACATCTGGGTGCGCGAGGGCGACGCCCACAAATGCGCCTTCGGGATGGAGGCGCTGAAACGCTCGATGACGTGGGACGAAGAGGTCTATGGCCGCGAATACGATCTCGACGTCTTCAACATCGTGGCGGTCGACGACTTCAACATGGGCGCGATGGAGAACAAGGGGCTGAACATCTTCAACTCCGCCGCCGTGCTCGCCTCGCCCGAAACCGCGACCGACGGCAATTTCGAACGGATCGAGGCAATCATCGCCCACGAATACTTCCACAACTGGACCGGCAACCGCATCACCTGCCGCGACTGGTTCCAGCTGTGCCTGAAGGAAGGGCTGACCGTCTTCCGCGACGCGCAGTTCACCGCCGACATGCGCAGCGCTCCGGTCAAGCGGATCGGCGACGTGATCGACCTGCGCGCGCGGCAATTCCCCGAAGACCAGGGCCCGCTCAGCCACCCCGTCCGCCCCGACCGGTACCAGGAGATCAACAACTTCTACACCGCGACCGTCTACGAAAAGGGGGCCGAGGTGATCAGCATGCTCAAACGGCTGGTGGGGGACGACGCGTACAAGAACGCGCTCGACCTCTATTTCGACCGCCACGACGGGCAGGCCTGCACGATCGAGGACTGGCTGCAGGTGTTCGAGGACGCCACCGAGCGGGATCTCACGCAGTTCAAACGCTGGTACACCCAGTCGGGCACCCCGCACCTGACGGTCGCCGAAGACTGGGCGGACGGCACCTATACGCTCACTTTCACGCAATCGACGCCGCCCGACGCCAACCAGTCAGACAAGCTGCCGCAGGTCCTGCCCATCGCCGTGGGCCTTCTGTCACCCAACGGTGACGAGACCGTGCCCACCACGCTTCTTGAGATGACCGAGGCCACCCAGTCCTTCACCTTCGACGGGCTCTCCTCGCGGCCCGTGCCCTCGATCCTGCGGGATTTCTCGGCGCCCGTCGTGCTGGATCGGGAGAGCAGCGCCTCCGAACAGGCGTTCCTCCTGGCGCATGACACCGACCCGTTCACCCGCTGGGACGCGGGCCGCAACCTCGCGCGCGACACGCTGATCGCGATGGTCACCGAAGGGGCCGCACCGCAGGGCGCCTATCTCGACGGGCTCGCGGCGGTCCTGCGCGACACCTCTCTCGACCCCGCCTACCGCGCCCTGATCCTCGCGCTGCCCTCGGCCTCGGAACTGGCGCAGGCGCTCGACGCGCGCGGCACGGTGCCCGACCCCGACGCGATCCATGACGCGCAGGAAACCCTGCGCCAGACGCTGGCGGAAAAGCTGCAGGACGCGCTGCCGGGGCTTTACGCCGCGCACCAGGTCGACGGCCCCTACAGCCCCGACGCGGCCTCTGCCGGGCACCGGTCGCTTGCCAACGCGGTCCTGTCGCTCATCACCCGGCTCGACAGCGGCGCGCAGGCGCAGACACAGTTCGACGGGGCCGACAACATGACCCAGCAACTCGCCGCCTTCGGCTGCCTGTTGCAGGCCAAACGGGGCGAGGATGCCATCGCCGCCTTCTACGACCAGTGGCAGGCCGACCGGCTGGTGATCGACAAGTGGTTCTCGATGCAGGTGATCTTCGCCGCGCCCGATGCCGCGGCCTCCACCGCGGCGGCGCTGACCCGGCACCCCGATTTCGACGTGAAGAACCCCAACCGCTTCCGCGCCACGCTGGGCGGGCTTGCCATGAACCACGCGGGCTTCCACCGCGCCGACGGCTCGGGCTATGCGCTCTTGGCGGACTGGCTCATCACGCTCGATGACCTCAACCCCCAGACCACCGCCCGCATGTGCGCCGCGTTCCAGACATGGGCGCGCTATGACGAGGGCCGCAAGGCCCATGCCCGCGCGCAGATGGAGCGCATCCTCGCCAAGCCGGACCTGTCGCGCGACACGTCCGAAATGATCACCCGCATCCTGAAGGCCTGACACAATGACCGCAAAGAACCTTTTCATCACCGGCGCCTCCACCGGGATCGGCGCCGCCACCGCGCGCCTCGCCGCCGCCGACGGCTGGAACGTCGCCATCGGCTACCTGTCGTCCAAGGACGCCGCCGAGGCCGTCGCCGCCGACGTGCGCGCCGCCGGGCGCGAGGCGATGATCGTGCCGGGCGACGTGGGCGACCCCGACGCCATCCCCGCCATGTTCAAGGCGGTGGACGCCATGGGCCCCCTCACCGGCTTCGTCAACAACGCGGGCATCGTCGGCATGACCCAGCGGGTCGAGGATTACACCGCCGAGCGCGTCGCCCGCATCATGGCGGTGAACGTGACCGGCTCGATCCTCTGCGCCAGCCAGGCGGTGCGCCGCATGTCGACCAAGCATGGCGGCCATGGCGGCAGCATCGTGAACATCTCCTCGGCGGCGGCCTATATCGGCTCGCCCAACCAGTATGTCGACTACGCCGCCTCCAAGGCCGCGATCGACACCTTCACCAAGGGCCTCGCGCTTGAAGTCGGGCAGGAAGGCATCCGCGTCAACGCCGTGCGCCCCGGCCTGATCGACACCGAACTGCACGCCAAGGGCGGCGAGCCGGGACGCGCCGAACGCCTCGCCCACATGGTGCCCATGGGCCGGTCGGGCTCGGCCATGGAGGTGGCGCAGGGGATCGTCTGGCTCCTGTCGGACGGCGCGTCCTACGTGACCTCCACCACGCTCGACGTGACCGGCGGACGATGACCGACACGCCCGCGCCGCCGTTCCACTTCGAACGGCCCGCCCGCACCCGGCGCAACGTCGTCGTGGTGATCACGGTCCTGTTCGGGCTGGGCGCGGCGCGGGTACTGCTCGACGCGGCATGGGGCATCCTCGCCGTCGGCGCGCTGGTGACCCTGCCCGCTGTCTGGGACATGGCCCGCAACCACGTCGCCACGCTGTCGCTCGATGACCGGGCGCTTGGCTGGTCGACCGCCGGGCAGACAGGCACCGTGCCCCTGCCCGACATCTCCCGCGTCGTGCTCGACACGCGGCTCGATTTGTCGACCCGCATGACGCTGGAACTGCGCGATGGCAGCAAGCTGCGCCTGCCCTCCGAATGCGTACCCGACAAGGACGTGATCGACGCCACCTGCCGCGCCCGCGGGCTCGACGTGCGCCGGAACGCCTTCGCGCTTCTCTAGGGTAACTATATTTGAACGGGCGTCGCGCATCCGGCAAAGGATTGCCAAACGGCGGGCTTTCCGACCGTCGTCATACCGTTGTCACCCGAATCTTGCTTTCATCGGATCATGCAGGACCGGATCGACCCCCTGATCGAAGAACGCGCCCCGTGGGTGTTCCGCACGGGTCCCGGTCACGCGCTCTGCCGCGCGGCGCTGATGAAACTGCTGGGCTATCCGCGCACCGTGGCGCTGGCCGACACCATGGCCGACATGCCCTGCCGCGCGATCATGGACACGATGGCCGAACTGCTGGCCCACGATGTCGACATCACCGGGCTGAAACATGTCCCGGCGCGCGGCCCGGCGCTCGTCGTGTCGAACCACCCCACCGGGATCGCCGACGGCATCATGCTGTACCACGCCCTGCGCGACCGTCGGCCCGATCACTATTTCTTTGCCAATCACGACATCCTGCGCGTCCTGCCGCAGCTTGAAGAGATGATCGCCCCGGTCGAGTGGCGCGCCGACCGGCGCACCGTCGCCAAGACCCGCGCCACGATGGCCTATGTGCACCGCGCGGTGCAGGCGGGCCGGCTGGGCGTGATCTTTCCGTCCGGGCGGCTGGCCAAGCGCCGGGGCCTGCGCCTGTGTGAACGGCCATGGATGGCCTCGGCGGCGATGATCGCGCGGCGGCTGGACCTGCCGGTGATCCCGATCAACATCCGCGCCCGCAACTCGGCGCTCTTCTACCTGTTCGACCTCGTGCACCCGACGCTGCGCGACATTACCCTGTTTCACGAAACGCTGAACAAGGCGCGCCAGCCCTTCCGCATCACCATCGGCGCGCCCGTACCCGCCCGCGACCTGCCCGCCCGGTCCGAGGACGGCATCGCCCTGCTGCGCGACCGGACGCTCGCGCTTGGCGGCGGCAGCGCGCCCGATGTCTCGCTCGTCGACAACACTCGCCGCCCTGCATGGCTGGGCCCGCGCCGCGCGCCGCGCCGGCTCGCCTGACGCGAATCCGCTGCAGCGGGTGACACAGGCGCGCATCAACCTTTCTGCGAAGATTTTAGTCGAAATCCACCTTTAGTAATAATTTAGGCGGCTTCGTGGGCGCCGTGCCGGAAAATGTCAGAAACATTGTCGGGGTCCGGCACCCCCGCGCCCCCTTTCCGCCCCAAAGCAGATGCACAACAGCGTCAGACCGACGAACGAACCTAAGGCTCCTTCCACATGCCCACACTGACAAGGCTGGCCCGCTCCCTGACGGCGCCGCTCCAGGCACTGGCGCGGCATCCATCCAGCACACCGCATCCCGAGCCTTCCCAACTTTCGGCGCCCACGCACCGGCTGTCACGGCTCAGCCCGCGGCTCGTGATCCCCACCTGCGACCGCTCCCGCGAGGAGAAGGAACAGGGCTGGCATCACCGGCAGGGCCTGCACCTGGCCCGGCAGGAACGCTGGGACGACCTGTCCCACCTCTTGCGCCAGTTCGACGGGCTGCGCGCCACGACGCCGGGCGGCACGCCGATCCCGACGCTGCTGGCCCAGGGCGCGCGCGCCGATACCGTGTCGCCCACCCTGCCCTCCGGCGCCCCCGTGACCGAGGCCCGCCGCCTTGGCGTCGCTGCGCTCGACGCGCTCGCCACCGACCGCGCGGACGATTACGGCACCACGCTTGTCGCGGCACTCGCCCATATCGACATCGGCTGGTCCTTCCGGGGCGAAGGCTGGTCCTCGGAAATGGATGCGCGGGACCACGAAAGCTTTGCCCGTCACTTCGATCGCGCCAGCGAACTGCTCGACCGGTTCGACCCCATCACATGCGACTCCCCCGCCCTCGCCGCCGCGCGCTGCGCCGCGCTGCCGGGCGGGCAGGTCCCGACCGACCGCCTGACAGCCGCCTACGAGACGCTGATCGCGCTCGACCCGAACGCTCCGGGCCACATGCGCGCCTATGGCAACCACCTGCTGCCGCGCTGGTTCGGCTCCTATGACCGGCTGAACCTCGAAGCGCGGCGCACGGCGGCGGCCACCAACGACGCATGGGGCAATGGCGGCTACGCGTGGGTCTACATGGACGCGCTGCTGGTCGACGAACGCGCCTACGAGATGCTCGACACCGACTTCTTCCTCGACGGCGTGCGCGACATCCTCACCCGTCGCCCCAGCCAGCACCTCGCCAACCTCTTCGCCGCCTATCTCGGCATCTCGACCCGCGCGGTCGCGCCGAAATCGGGCGATGCCCGCCTGATCGAACGCGCCCGCGCGCGGCTCTCTGCCGGGTTCCGCTGGGTCCTGCACGACCACCTGCGCGAACTGCACCCGCTGCTCTGGGCCGAGGCGGCGGACCGCTTCGCCCCCGTGGCGGGCCTGCCCGACCGCGCCTCGCTGATCCGCCGGGGCCGCGCCGCCGCCTTCAGCCGCATCAGCGAAGCCTTTGCCCATGTCATGGCCGAAGGCCAGATCGTGCGCTTCGACCCCGACGGCATCGTCTACTCCCCCGCCGCCTGACAGGCCTTGCCCCGCTCTGGCGCGTCACCTAAAACCCCGGCCAGTATTCACCCAGCCGGGGACCCGCGCCGATGCTCGATCTCACCTACCAGCCTCCGAAGCCCAAGGTCATCGCCGGGGCGAAATACGACTGGGAACTGGTCATCGGGATGGAGGTGCACGCGCAGGTCTCCAGCGAGGCCAAGCTGTTCTCCGGCGCTTCCACCAAATTCGGGGCCGAACCGAACTCGAACGTGTCATTCGTGGACGCGGCCATGCCCGGCATGCTGCCCGTCATCAACGAATTCTGCGTCGAACAGGCGGTGCGCACGGGGCTGGGCCTGAAGGCGCAGATCAATCTCAAATCGGCCTTCGACCGGAAGAACTATTTCTACCCCGACCTGCCGCAGGGCTACCAGATCAGCCAGCTTTACGAACCCATCGTCGGCGAGGGCGAGGTGTTGGTTGACATGGAACCGGGCATCGCGCGGCTCGTGCGCATCGAACGCATCCACATGGAACAGGACGCGGGCAAGTCGATCCACGACATGGACCCGCACATGTCCTTCGTGGACCTCAACCGCACCGGCGTCGCGCTGATGGAGATCGTCTCCCGCCCCGACATCCGCGGCCCAGAGGAAGCGGCAGCCTACGTCACCAAGCTGCGCCAGATCCTGCGCTACCTCGGCACCTGCGACGGCAACATGCAGAACGGCAACCTGCGGGCGGACGTAAACGTGTCGGTCTGCCGTCCCGGCCAGTACGAGAAGTACCAGGAAACGCAGGACTTCTCGCATCTGGGCACCCGGTGCGAGATCAAGAACATGAACTCGATGCGGTTCATCCAGGCGGCCATCGAATACGAGGCACGCCGCCAGATCGCCATTGTCGAAGCAGGCGGCACCGTCGATCAGGAAACCCGCCTCTACGACCCGGACAAGAACGAAACCCGCTCGATGCGGTCCAAGGAAGAGGCGCACGATTACCGCTACTTCCCCGATCCCGACCTGTTGCCGCTGGAGATCGAACAGGCATGGGTCGACGACATCGCCGCCTCGCTGCCGGAACTGCCGGACGAGAAGAAGGCGCGGTTCATGGGCGATTTCGGCCTCAGCGAATACGACGCCAACGTCCTGACGGCCGAGACGGATTCAGCCGCCTATTTCGAGGCAGCGGCACAGGGCCGTGACGGCAAGACCGTGGCGAACTGGGTCATCAACGAGTTGTTCGGCCGCCTCAACCGCGACGACACCGCCATCACCGACAGCCCCATGTCACCGGCGCAACTGGGCGGCGTGGTCGATCTGGTCGCGTCCGACACGATCAACGGCAAGATGGCCAAGGACCTGTTCGAAATCGTCTACACCGAAGGCGGCGACCCCGCGCAGGTGGCCGAGGCGAAAGGCATGAAGCAGGTCACCGATACCGGCGCGATCGAGGCGGCGGTGGACGAGGTCATCGCCGCCAACCCCGCGCAGGTCGAAAAGGCCCGCGAGAACCCCAAGCTGGCCGGCTGGTTCGTGGGGCAGGTGATGAAGGCGACGGGCGGCAAGGCCAACCCGAAGGTCGTCAACCAGCTGATCGCGCAAAAGCTGAAGGATTGACGCCCAACGAATTTCGAAATTCGTTGCCACCGCGGCGCGCGCCGCGGTGCAAGCGCCCGCGCGGGCGCTTGAGCGATCTTGCAAGATCGCTTCCGGGATTTGTCGAAAAATCCCGGCCCGCCGAACCCGATTGCTCAATCCATAGGGGGGTTCTGTGCAAATTGCACAGAATTATCCCGCCTTGCGCATCCCCGCGAACCGCGCCCGTGCGCGCGGATCGCTGTCGAACAGCGCCGCCAGTTGCTCGGTCATGGCGCCCGCCAGCTGCTCCACGTCGGTGATCGTGACGGCGCGGTCGTAATACCGCGTCACGTCGTGCCCGATGCCGATGGCCAGCAGCTCCACCTGCTTGCGCCGCTCCACCATCGCGATCACGTCGCGCAGGTGTTTTTCCAAGTAATTCGCGGGGTTAACCGACAATGTCGAATCGTCGACCGGCGCCCCGTCCGAGATCACCATCAGGATTTTCCGCGCCTCGGGACGGCCCAGCATCCGGCGATGCGCCCATTCCAGCGCCTCCCCGTCGATGTTCTCCTTCAACAGGCCCTCTTTCATCATCAGCCCAAGGTTCGGCCTCGCCCGCCGCCACGGCGCATCGGCCCCCTTGTAGATGATGTGCCGCAGGTCGTTCAGGCGACCCGGCTGCTGTTCCCGGCCCGAGTTCAGCCACGCCTCGCGCGACTGCCCGCCCTTCCAAGCCCTTGTTGTGAAACCAAGAATCTCGACCTTCACGCTGCACCGCTCCAGCGTCCGCGCCAGCACGTCGGCACAGATCGCCGCGATGGAAATCGGCCGCCCGCGCATCGACCCGGAATTGTCCAGAAGCAGCGTCACGACCGTATCGCGGAACTCGGTATCCTTCTCGACCTTGAAGCTGAGAGGTGTCGTGGGGTTCGCCACGACCCGCGCAAGACGCCCCGCATCCAGCATCCCCTCTTCGAGGTCGAACTCCCACGACCGGTTCTGCTGCGCCTGAAGACGCCGCTGCAGCTTGTTGGCCAGCCGCGACACGGCGCCTTTCAGCGGTTCAAGCTGCTGGTCGAGATAGGCGCGCAACCGTTCCAGCTCGATCGGTTCAGCAAGGTCTTCGGCCCGGATTTCCTCATCAAATTCAGTGGTATAAACCTGGTATTCGGGATCTGCCTCGGAATGGGGTTGCGGCGGGGGCGGCTCCAGCGGGGCCTCGCCTTCCGGCATCTCGGCCTCTTCGCCCATCTCCTGGTCGGCCATCTCGTCCATCGAGACCTGGGCCTGGCTCGCATCCTGCTGTTCGTCCTGCGACTGCTCGGGAGAGGCCTCGGCCTCCTCCTCGCTGTCGTCCTGGCCGGTCGAGTCGGGTTCCTCCTCCTCGTCCTGCGCCGATTCCGCGTCGTCTTCCTGGTCGTCGTCGAACTGGTCGGGATCGTCGCCCAACTGGTCGCCATAGCCGAGATCGGTGATCATCTGCCGGGCGAACTTGGCGAAAGCCTGCTGGTCGGACAGAAGATCGTCAATGTTATCAAGCGCATCGCCCGATTGCTGCTCGATGAAGCCGCGCCACAGCTCCATCACGTTCTGCGCGCCCTCGGGCAGGTCTCGGCCCGTGGCGAGGTGGCGGATCAGGTAGCCCGCGGCGGTGGCCAGCGGCGCCTCGTCGGTCGAGGTGATCTGGCCATAGCCTTTCCGCACCGCTTCCTGCCCGATCTTGGCGTCGATATTCGACGCGGTGCCGGGCATGTCGCGCGCGCCCATCGCCTCGCAGCGCGCCGTCTCCATCGCCTCATAGAGGTCGCGCGCCATGTCGCCGGGCGGGGCGTAACGGGCATGGGTACCCGCGTCGTTGTACTTGCGGTACATCGCCAGCGCGTCAGCGGTGCCGCGCGCCACCAGCACCTCGTCCCGCGTCATCCGCCGCGTGACCTGCGGCAGGCGCATCTGATCGCCGGAAAGGCCAGCGGGATCAACGCTGTAGCTGACCGACAACTCGGGGTCGTCGGCCATGACCTTGGTCGCCTCGGCAAGGGCCTTCTTGAACGGTTCGGCAGGGTTGTCCGTCGGTTTCGTGCTCATGGTCTGTCCGGTGATAGGGCGTCCGGCCCCGAGGCCAGCCGCGCAAGCAGATCGACATGCACATCCAGCGCATCGATCACGGGGTATCCGGGATCGGTGCTGCCGTCAAATGCGAGGTTCAGGTCCGTGCCCGCCAGCACGATCGCCTCCGCCCCGCGATCCATCAGGACGGCCGCGGTGCGGAAGAAAAACGCGCGGTCCTCGGGCGTGCAGCGCCCTGCGACGGCCATGTCCTGGTACCGCTGGCCAACCTCGTCCAGACGGTCATCGGGCGCAAGCGCGCGGGTCCGGGCCAGCTGCCCGTAGGCGCGCGTTTGCATCACCACACGGGTGCCCAGAAGGCCAACACTTCCAAGGCCTTGCGCGACGAAATGATCATCAAGCGGGGTCACGGCAGAGACCAGCGGCAGGGGGCTGATCGCCTGCGTTTCGGCAAAGCAGAAATGCCCGCCGAGGGACGTGATAGCGGCCAGGTCACACCCCGCATCCGCCAGCCGCGCTAGCAGTCGGGCGTTACTCTGCGCCTGCGCCGCGCGGTCATCGGCGAGGTTGTTGCGGATCAGTTCCTGCACGTCGGCATGCACGATGGTGATCTCGGGCACGACGCCCGCCGCCGCGCACCGCGCGGTCAGACGCTGGTAGTAGACCAGCGTCGCGGCAACGCCGATCCCGCCGATCAGGCCGACATGCAATGGCCGGCGCGGCAGGTCTTCAGGCCAGTCTGTCATCGTGTCTTGCTCCCTTCACCAACAGGTAGGGCACCGGTGCGCGGGTTGCCAGAACGCGGCGCGGAGAAAGGCCATAACCGGCTCCCCGCGCCGGGCCGTACCGGGCCGAAAGTTTTCAGAATGATCAATTGATGGGTCACGATTTTGGGGTATCGTTCAAAACATGAGCAGAAAAAGAACGATCAGCGCCGTGGCGGGCCTCTTGTGCCTCGCCTCCGGCGTCGCGGCCCTGCCCCAATCCGCCGACGAACGGGTGCGCGCCTTCGCCGATTGCGCCGGGCGCTACTCGGCCGAGGTGGAGCATGTCTGGCTGATGGGCGGCCCCGCGCGGGACGAGATCATGCAGCGGCGTGAGCTTTTCGCCGAACTGGTGCAGGCGAGCCTGCCGATGGCCGAGGAAAGCGGGATCACCGGGCGTCAGATCATCGCATGGCGGGTGGAAGCAAAGCTGGCGCATGCCGCGCTTCTGCAAAGCGCGACCTTTGCGGGGGACGACGCGGTGTCCGACCGGGCCGACCGGGCGGCGCGCGGATTTGTCACGCAGTGTGACCGGCTGATCCTTGGTGCCTGAGGCGCCGGGCGGTCAGCGCATCAACCGGCGCGCGGCCTGGCCTGCGTCGCAACGCGCGGCGATCCGGCGGGCATAGAACCGGTCGAACAGCGTCGGGTGGGCGGCCACGGTGGCGTTCTGCAGGATGATGAAGGACGCCTCGTACCCGACCCCCATATGCGATCTCACGTAGCCATCGGACAGGTCCGGCGCCGCCGCGCGGGCCGCTGCAAGCCGGTCCCGCCACGCGTCAAGCGGCAGATCGGGAGCGTGGGGGTGCAGCTTTTCGACCAGGCCGACACAGGTGGCGATGCGCGCCACCTCGTCACGGGCATCACATGCCGCAAGCGCCCCGCAGACCGAAACCAGCAGGGCGGCGGCACGGCGCATGGGGCCTACCCCAGGCTGACCGAGGCCGCGCTTTCCGGCAGTTCCTCGTCAAAGCAGCGCTGGTAGAACTCGGCCACCGTCTGGCGCTCAAGCTCGTCGCACTTGTTGAGGAAGGACACGCGGAACGCGTAGCCGACGTTGCGGAAGATCTCGGCGTTCTGGGCCCACGCGATCACCGTCCGGGGCGACATCACGGTCGACAGGTCGCCATTCATGAAGGCCGTGCGGGTGAGGTCGGCGACGGTGACCATCTGCTTGATGGTCTTGCGGCCCTTGTCGGTGTTGTAATGCGGCGCTTTCGACAGGACGATCGCCGTCTCGGCATCGATCGACAGGTAGTTCAGCGTGGCCACCAGCGACCAGCGGTCCATCTGGCCCTGGTTGATCTGCTGGGTGCCGTGGTACAGGCCCGTCGTGTCGCCCAGGCCCACCGTGTTGGCGGTCGCGAAGATGCGGAAATAGGGATGCGGGTGGATCACCGCGTTCTGGTCGAGCAGGGTCAGCTTGCCGTCCACCTCCAGCACGCGCTGGATCACGAACATCACGTCGGCGCGACCGGCATCGTATTCGTCGAACACGATGGCCGTGGGGTTGCGCAGCGCCCAGGGCAGGATGCCTTCCTGGAATTCGGTAACCTGCTTGCCGTCCTTCAGTTTGATCGCGTCCTTGCCGATCAGGTCGATCCGGCTGATATGGCTGTCGAGGTTCACGCGCACGCAGGGCCAGTTGAGCCGCGCGGCCACTTGTTCGATGTGGGTCGACTTACCCGTGCCGTGATAACCCTGGATCATCACGCGGCGGTTGTGGCTGAAGCCTGCAAGGATGGCGAGCGTGGTGTCGGGATCGAACTTGTAGGTCGAATCCAGATCCGGCACGCGGTCAGTCGCTTCCGGGAACGCCTTGACCACCATGTCGGTGTCGATGCCGAACACATCGCGGACATGCACATCAACCGTCGGTTTCATGTCCAGTTCTGCTGCGCCGTCGGCCATCGCTTTGATCCTCTTCCGGGAAGGTCACGTCCGCGCTTCCCTGCCCCATATCGCCGCCAAGGGCAAGGGGCAGGCCCGTCGCGCGGATGTGATGCTCGGTCGCACATTGGCGTTGCGCATCGGACCATTCCGGGCGAACGTCGGCGCATGCGCACGCGGGACGAGATCGACGACCTGATCGCCCAGGTAGCCCTTGGCAACCGCCGGGCGTTTTCCGACCTTTATTCGCACACCTCGGCGAAACTCTTTGGCGTCTGCCTGCGTGTGTTGGGGCAAAGGGACCTGGCCGAAGACGCGTTACAGGAAACCTTCGTGAAGATCTGGCACAATGCCGGGCGATATCACGCGGGGACCTATTCGCCGATGACGTGGCTCATCACCATCGCGCGCAACACCGCGATCGACCGCAAGCGCAAGCTGAAGGCGGAAGCGCGGCGCGACGAGCGCGAGGATGCCGCCGAACTGGTCCCCGACGCGGCGCATGGTCCGGCCCGACTGGCCGAGATCGCGTCGGACATGCGCGCCCTTGCGGCGTGCATGGGTGAATTGCCCGAAGGACGCGCGGAAGCGGTCAGGAGGGCCTACCTCGACGGCGACAGCTATGCCGAGCTGGCTGACCGGTTCGAGGTGCCGTTGAACACGATGCGCACGTGGCTGAGGCGTGCGCTGATAAGTCTGAGAGAGTGCCTGGGCAGATGACCGACGACCGTCCATATCCAGAGGACCCCGATTGGGAGGGACCCGAAGGCGATGCGGCGCGCGCGGGCGAATACGCCCTTGGCCTTCTGCCCGAAGCCGAACGCGTCGCGTTCGAGGACCGGTTGCGCGTCGAGCCGAACCTGCGCCGGCTGGTCGCCTTCTGGGAGGAACGGCTGGTGCCGCTGGCCGATGATATCCCCGATGTCGCCGTCCCGCCGCGGGTCTGGGCCGAGGTCGAGGCCACGCTGTTCGACGCCCGGCCACAGCGCGGCTGGTGGTCGCGCCTTGGCCTTGTCCCGGCCCTTGCCGTCGCAACGCTCGCCGCGGTGGCACTGGTCGTGGTGATGCTGGGCTGGCCCGGCGGGCCGGAACCGCGCGTGGTGGCGGAACTGTCGGGTGACAGCCGCGCCTACGTCGCCTCCGTCGCGGTCGAGGACGACCTGCAGGCGCTGATCCTCGTTCGCACGACACCCACCCCGGCGGCGGGGCGTGACCATGAATTGTGGCTGATCGTCGGAGAGGCAGCGCCCGTGTCGCTGGGCGTCCTGCCGCGCGACACCGACGCCCGCATCGTGATCGACCCGAACACCGCCGCGATCCTCGACGGTGCCATCCTCGCCGTATCGGACGAACCGCAGGGCGGCTCGCCCACCGGCGCGCCCACGGGCGAGGTGCTTGCGCTGGCCGCCGTCACGCTCTGACGCGCGGCGCCAGCCGGTTCATTTGAAGTTGCGGCTGTCCTTGATCTGGTCCCAGGCCCAGACGACTTCCTGCAGCTGTTCTTCCTGCGACCGGTCACCGCCGTTGATGTCGGGGTGCAGCACCTTGATCAGCGCCTTGTAGCTTTTGCGCACCTCGGCCTTGGTCCACGTGTCGCGCGCTTCGAGGATCTCGATGGCGCGGCGTTCGGTCGGGGGAAGGCGGCGGCTGTGACCTGCAGACGTCGCGTTGCGGCCCGGATTCTGCGTGGCGTTCTTGCCCAGCACCTGGTGCGGGTCCTCGATCCCCAGCCGGGCCCATGCGCGCGCCTCGGGGTCGCGGAAATCGCGGGTCTCGCGCTCCCACACCTTGTCCTTGGACATCTGGGCGTTCATCTCGGCCTCTGTCGTGCCGTTGAAGAAATTCCATTTCAAATTGTATTCGCGCACGTGGTCCTTGCAGAACCAGCGATACTCGTCCAGCACGTCGGGCGCCTTGGGCGCGCGGTATTTTCCGGCCTCGGTGCATCCGTCGTGTTCGCATTCGCGTGTCGACGTCTCTGATGCCCCGGACATGCCCCGGCGCCCGCGTGGGTTCTTCTTCTTGGCGCTGGAAACCGACATGTCGAAACCGAAGGGATCGGGTTTGCTCATGGTGCCTCCTTTCCGACTCGGGTACCGGAGTGTAGACAATCCACGGCCCATGGAAAGGGGGAGGAGGCGAAAAATGAGCAGAGCCACGCGGATAAGAACAGCGCTTGAGCAGGCCTTTGCCCCGGTCGAACTGGAGGTCGAGGATGAAAGCGAGGCGCATCGCGGTCATGCCGGGTACCAGGATGGCGGCGAAAGCCATTTCCGCGTCCGGATGCGGGCCGCGGCCATGGCGGGCCAGTCGCGCATCGCACGCCACCGCGCCGTGCATGCGGCCATCGGTCCCGACCTGATGGGCGAAATCCACGCGCTGGCGCTGGACCTCGACGCGCCCTAGGGCGCCTTTGCCCCGCCCTCCCCTTCCCGCTGGTCCTTGAAGCGGCGCGGAAGGGAACTGCGCCAGCCGCTCCGGCCCTTTTCATCGCGCCTCCCCGTGCATCGGAGAATTGCCCGGCCTGCGCGCTCAACCAGAAGGCAATTTACCCTTTCATTGATCGCGTCGAAACGGCTGTTTCGGCCTCGAAACCACTCTGAAAAAACACTTTTTGAGACTTCCGCCGGAAATTTGAGCACTTTTTGAAAAATTTCCGGTGACATTCACCGACCCCAGATTAAGTTGCCCGCGGCATGAAGAATTCGGGACAGAAATCAGGAGGTTCGCGGTGATTTTCGTCGTACAAGCGAAAGACCACGACGATGCGCACGAACGGCGCGTTGCCGTTCTTGCATCGCACCGCGCCTACCAGTCGCGCGCGCCCGGCGAACTGGGCGTTTCGGTGCTGATGGCGGGTCCCCTGACGACCGAAGACGGCGAGATGATGAACGGCAGCTTCTTCCTGATCTCCTCCGCCAACCGAAGCAAGGTCGAGCAACTGGTCGCCGGCGACCCCCTGAACACCGCCAATGTCTGGGAAAGCTTCACCGTCAACCGCGTGCAGGTCCGCCGCAACAACGTCGGCCCGCTGGGTCGCGACACCTGACCGTCCGCCCTCTGCGCCAGACCGTTGCATATGCAACCGCTCCAGGAGCATCTCTTGCACCGGGCCAACATCGCGTTTTCGGGTGATGGTGGCGGAGACGAAGTCCGAAAGGTGCTTTTGATCAGCCACTTAAGTGTTTGTTCTTGTTGAGTTCTGGAGTGCAGCGTGGTGCGGTTTGTGCAGCAAAGTGTGCAGCACAACTCGGTGTACATCGGAAAATGAGCTCATTTCTGAGATTATTATCCCCGGTACGATCCCAGTGGATGAACTGGTGAGAACCTGCCTTCTGGCTTCAAGCAGCCACCAACGATACGACACTGGTCGAGAGCGTTGACGCCGCAAAATCACGAAGTAGCAGAGTGCGGCGATCTGCACGTCCGCCTTCTTGTCCGAGAGTTCGCTCAAGCGTCTGTAGGCGTTCATCCCCCTCAGCATCAGCGAAGAATTCCGAGAATGCCACGACCCGGCCTTCGCTGACAGCGAACGCTTCCTCGACGATGGCTCGCTCCATCGGGCGTGCTCGGGCAATGAGCGCACGCATTGCAGAGGGTTCGGCCTTTTCCAGTGCATCCTCGAAGGCCGTGGCAAAAGTCGTCTTGAACGGAACATCCGTCAACCCGGCTCGTTCGGACACGTAGGTTGCATAGCTGTCCTGCGGCGTGTCTGCGAGAAACGCCCGCAGAGAGTCCGCGGACGACAGGCCAGCCTCAAATAGAAATAACTGCCGACGTGCCATTGCTGTCGGCAACATCAACGTACTCGCATCTTCGACAACTACCGCCTTCGGCTTGGCGCGACGAAGCACGCGCCCCTGATCCAGTTTTTGCAGTAGCGACCGCGTCACATCATCTGCAGCGCCTTCAGCAATCGCGCCATTCAGAATGTCGCGGGCCTCATCGGCACGCTTCAGATCGTCAGCCAGAACCATAGCAAGCTGATTGCGCGCATATGGGTTGCCGGGAAACAGAGAAATCGTTTCCTGAAGGAGCTTCACAGCTTCTTGTGCTCCACCCCTGTCCTCCGCAACAATCTCCGCCAACTGTGTTCGAACAAACGCATTCTCCGGAAAGAGCTGTTGCGCCTCTTTCAACAGTGCAATTGCCTCGTCTGGCTTGGCTCCGCCACCCGCAAGCAAGCTTGCGAGTTGGGTACGCCACTGAACATTCTCTGGAAAACGTCGCAGAGCTTCCCAGCCGACCAACTCGGCATCTTGAACCCGCCCTGCAGTGCGCAGGGCGCGCATCATTAGAGACCAAGCATGCGCGTTGAGCGGGTCATATTCGAAGGCAAGCGCAGCTAATGAGACCGACAGTCTTCCTCTGTCCACTCTTTCTTCCGAAGATCCCTTTTCTAGCAGACGCATTCCTATGTTGCAGGAGGAACGAACCAAGTGGAAAACGTCACCCGTGCAATCTGCGTAGCGCTTATGCCCTTTCATCAGCGTATCTATGCGATCGCTCAATTGAGGCAGCGCCCGTCCAATGTCGCGCAGAATAGCTTCGCGAGCCTCACGTGGAGGTGGCTCGTGTGCCGAACCACCCCTTAGGCGGTTCTCATTTGGATGAATGTCGACATCTTCCCGCCACCATCTGGCAATCGGGAATGTTGTTTCTGCACCATTTGTGCGCTCCGCGAGTTCCCGCTCTGCAGCCGTAACAGCCATCTGAACGCGGTCTCCCCAGAAACCCGCATCACGGGGGAAATCACCCTCAAGGATTCGCCATTCGCGCTCGAAGGCCGCGGTGGTCGGCCGCTGTGTCACAGCCCAACGCGCAAGCCCCTGCAGTGTAAAGTCCTCGTTCGCATCGAAGTCATCGCCCAATGGAAGGCGACGCAGCCCAAGAAGGGCGACCCGAAGGTAGCTGGCATCGTACCGTCCTGCGTCACCGCTCTCCGCGCACACTGACAACCAAAGCGACATGAGCCGACGCGGCTCCAGACCATGATCCGCGGCGACATCCTGGCTGAGTGCCAGGATGCGAAAATATTCGCGACGCAGGTCAAGGCCGCGATCCACGACAAAGTTCTCGAAGAAGCCGCTCCACAGAACGTAACGGCGGTGGAGGTCCACAACCATTTGCTCGGGCAGCAGCCGTCGAATGATCGTGACAAGCGTTACGAGTTTAGCCAGTTCGATCCGAAACGAACGGCCTTCCTGCTGCAGTAGGGTGAGACGGAACTCCTCTAGGAGTTCAGTGCAGCCGCGGTCGAAGCCGCTAACGATATCGGAATCGCGGGCTTCCGAAGCAAGAATTGCATCCACAGCGTCTTCAGGCTCGGCAGCTGAAAGCCGCCCGAGCGACGCCGTCCCATTTAGGAGAACCCGAAGTGCGGCCTTCCCGTCATCCCCTAGCTGGGCTTTCCATTTCTCCAAGGCTGAAGGCGTCGTCATGATCAGACCCCGACTTCGCCAAAATCCTTGCGCCCCGTTTCCGTTCGCAGAGTATCAAGGTGACGATCGCGCGCGGCCTCAATGCCGGGAACATCCGCTCCCGACCATTCGACTAGCCGCTTTACATGTCTCCACGAATAATCGAAGCGGATGTGTAGGATCTCACGTACGCTCGGCTTTTTCGGATTGCGCTCACGCAGGTCGACCGTGAAGCCATGGCTAGTCGAGCGCGGCACAGGAAAGAATGCCGGATTGTCCTGGCACTCAACAACGGTCGCCAAAGAGAAACACCGATCAACTCCCTTTGCACGAGCCTGCTTGATCACTTCGTCGGCAGTGTATTCCATGAGTGCAAACCTGTACGGCTTACCCGGAACGAACGGGTAATGATGGTATAGTCCAAGACGATCAATAATTCTTTGCAGCCAATCTGATTGTTTCAAATCATCCGCAACTTCGCTCTTGAAAGCGGCAAATGAAGGGCGCTCTCCAGAATAATTCAGAAATTGATCTGTTAGAGCCGAGAGCCTGTGTTGATCTCCAGTACGAAGAGCTTCAAGGAGGCTGTCGAAATCGAGGCCTCCGATTGGCGCGCGTGCTGGCTCCAAATGGCGGTCAATCCGCTCAAGACGGATGATCTTCTGCACTGGTTCGACCGTAGCTGGCAGCAGAGCCAGGTCGTTGATTGAACCGCCCCGGGTTTACCGGAGAGTAAAACACTCAAAGGATGAGCCCT